>NZ_CANLXP010000005.1 GCF_947495145.1 uncultured Arthrobacter sp. | reverse complement strand
ATGCCCGCCACCTGGTGCGAAGCCCACCACATCATTCCCTGGGCGGCAGGCGGAACCACCAACATCCACCACGGCGTGCTGCTCTGCTCCCGGCACCACCACCTCATCCACCAAGGGAACTGGTCCGTCGAATCAATCCACGGCATCCCCTGGTTCAAACCACCCAAATACCTCGACCCAAACCAAACACCCAAACGCAACCGCTACTGGCACGTCGAAGAAGCCATACACCAACAACTCACCCGTGCCGGCAACCACACCGCACCACCCTAACCACCAGCACCGTGGCCAACGGCTGTCACCCTGATCAACGGCGCCACCGCGGCAGCCTGATTACTAGCTAGGAGCCGCAGCAGCCGTCGATTACTAGCTAGCCGCAGCAGCCGTTGAAACTAGGCGCGGCAGCCGTTGACTACTAGCGAGGCGCCGCGGCAGCCGTCGATCACTAGCGAGGCTCAGTCGCTGGACGCGCGGTCCCCGGCCTCACGGCGCCGGGTGGCCGCGTGTTGCACAACATCGTCAAGGTCATCCATGCTGAGCAGGTCCTTGCGCAGGTGCTTGGTGCGGTAGCCCGCGCGCCCCACCATGTGTGCGGACACCGGCGCGGTAAGCAGCTGGAAGATCCAGCAGATGATCAGCACGGGCACAATCGCCCACGAGCGCTGCTCCACCGCAATGGCCATCAGGAACAGCAGCAGGCCGAGAACCTGCGGCTTGGTTGCAGCATGCATGCGGCTCAGCAGGTCAGGAAACCGCAAAAGTCCGACGGCGGCAGCCAGCGACATCAGTGCCCCGCCGAGCAGCAGGACCATGGTCAAAACATCCAGAGCAGCGTCCATCATCGGTTCACTTCTTTTCCGTGACGAATCGGGCGACGGTTACCGACGCGATGAATCCGACGATTGAAGTCGCCACCAGGATGACGAGGTTGTTGGTGTGCCCGTTGAATACCATGTCGGCAGCAAGCGCTCCACCCACAATCGCCAGCAGCACATCCACGGCCAGCACACGGTCCAGAATTGAGGGCCCGCGCGCCACCCGGTACACAGCGCAGAGCGCGGAAATCCCGAGGATAACGGCAATGATGCCGAGAACAACAGTCACGGATGCTTCCTTCCGTCGCTGTGATGCGGGGCGTCAGGGTGCAGCCGGGCGAGGTCTTCGCGGTTTCCCATGACGCGGATCAACCACTCCTCTGTACGCAGGGCATTCTGCCGGACTTTCTCGGCGTCATCGCTGGTGGAGACGTTCAGGCAGTGCAGGTACAAGGTGGACGTCGAGCGATCCACCTCCACCACGAGCGATCCCGGAATCAGCGACAGGATATGCCCGGTGGCGGTCACCAGGAGGTCGGACGGGCTACGTAGGCGTACCCCCACCACGGCGTTCTCGAGTTTGGGCCCGCGGGTGAGTGCCAGCCAGAACACCTGGGCGCTGGCGAGCACCAGTTGATACAGGAACCGGCCCGCGAATCCCACAGCGTAGAAGACGTTGAACCGGCCACTGAGTTCGACCGGCGGAAGGTACAGCAGGTTGGCGACCGTGAATGCGATGATCGCGCCGAACACGAGGTTGCCCAGGCTGAAATCCTGCCAGAGCGCACCCCACACGAGAACCAACCAGATGAGCAGGGGCAGTTCGACCCGGAGCGGAATCCGTTGTCTCGTCATCATGGTGTTGCTCCTGCCGCCTCGGTTGCGCCTTCGCCGAGGACGGCGTCTATGTAGGGCGTCCGCTCAAGCATCTGCTGCGCTGCCTGATCGCTCAGCGCGAAGAGCGGCCCGCCGAGCACGGTCAGGCTGATGCCCAGTGCAACCAGGCCGGCTGTAGCTCCGACCATGGTGCGTGGCAGCAGGTCCACGGGGTTCCTCCCGGCAAACTTTCCCGTTGCGTGCTTGGAAACCCTGCGGGAGTTCCTGACTGCAGAGCCGTCGTCCGAAGTCGCCATGAGGATGGGGTCGGGGTGCGTAGCGTCCTCAGGCCGGCGCCAGAAGGCACGGTTCCACACCCGTGCAATCACCAGCAGTGTGAGCAGGCTCGTCAGCACGCCTGCCCCCACCAGCACGTAGGCCAGGGGCGTGCCCAACTCCACACCCGCCTGCAACAATCCCAGCTTGCCAAGGAAGCCCGAGAACGGCGGGATGCCGGCCAGGTTCATGCCGGGGACGAAGAACAGCAGCGCCAGGAAGGGGGAAATCTTCGCAAGGCCGCCCAACCGGTCCATGTTGGCCGTTCCGCCGCGTCGTTCGATCAGTCCGGTCACGAGGAACAGGCTGGTCTGCACGATGATGTGGTGCGCTACGTAGTACACCGCTGCACCCAGTCCGATCACGGTGGACACCGCAAGCCCGAAAACCATATAGCCGATGTGGCTGACCAAGGTGAACGAGAGCATACGTTTGATGTCCGACTGCGCCAGCGCACCGAGGATTCCCACGATCATGGTGAGCATTGCCACGACCATGAGCAGCGTATTGATGCGGTCCCCGGGAAACAGGAGGGTTTCGGTTCGGACCATCGCGTACACGCCGACCTTGGTCAGCAGGCCTGCGAACACCGCGGTCACCGGCGCGGGAGCGGTCGGGTAGGAGTCAGGCAGCCAGAAGGACAACGGGAAGATGGCGGCTTTAATGCCGAACGCGACCAGGAGCATCAGGTGCAGGATCATCTGCGTTGCATGGTCGATGTCCGCGAGCTTGAGCGCCAGGTCCGCCATATTGATGGTGCCCGTGGCCGCATAGATCATGCCGATGCTGATGAGGAACAGCATCGATGAAACCACACTGACGACGACGTAAGTCACCCCTGCGCGAATCCTCGGCGTGGTGCCGCCCAGGGTCATGAGCACGTAACTCGCCGTGAGCAGGATTTCGAATCCCACGTACAGATTGAACAGGTCGCCGGCGAGGAACGCGTTGGAAACTCCAGCCACCAGGATGAGATACGTGGGATGGAAGATCGAGATGGGTCCGTCTTCATCACCGTCGGTCATTCCCTGGCCCGTGGCGTAAACCAGGACCGCAAGGCTCACGGCAGAGGACACAACGAGCATCAGGGCGGAGAACTGATCCACCACCATGGTGATGCCAAACGGTGCCGCCCAGTTGCCGATGAAGACGGCGGTTGTGCCCTTGCCACTGGTATCGATGAGAAGGAATATCTCGATCAACAGTGTCACTGACAGCGTGGTGATGCTGACTGCCCGCTGCGACCGGGAGTGCCGGATCAGCAGGAACGCGAGGGCCGCGCCAAGGAATGGCAATACAACCGCAAGCGGAGCGAGGTTCGCTATGTTCATCGATCCTCCGTCGGTGGCTTGCTGGTCTTCGTCCCGGTGATTGTCCGCTGGGCGCCCGGTGCTTCTTCGGCTTCCTCGACCGGCGTGAATTCGGTTGTCTCCAGGGGCACCTCGGCGTCGTCCTCGGCGTCGAAACTGCTCTGGGATGCCACCCGCCGGTCTTCGATGTCGTCCTGCACTTCGTCCTGGCGCCCGAGGACCCACGAGCGGTAGATGATGCCGAGCATGAAGGCCGTGACGGCGAAGGATATGACGATGGAGGTGAGGATCAATGCCTGCGGCAGCGGATCACTGTATTCCTCAGCCGGAATGTCTGCTGCGTACAGCGGAGCCCTGCCTGCTCCTCCGCCGCCGGCAAGCAGGAGCATGTTTGCACCATTGGTGAGGAGAATCAGGCCCAGCAGAACGCGCGTCAAACTGCGTTCGAGCAGCAGGTAGATGCCGGCAGCGAAGAGCGCACCCATGATGACAAGCAGCGTGATGTTGACGCTCACTGGGCAACCTCCTCTTCCTGATCCCGGTCTTTCTCCGGCTCCGGCGGACCGGCGTCAATGGTGGCGCTTGCGCCCTCGCTGCGTTCATCGATCTCCGAACCGAGACTGCGCAGCACGTCCAGTACCAGGCCCACTACAACCATGTAGACCCCGATGTCGAAGATCGTTGAGGTGACGAACTTGATGTCCCCGAATACGGGCCAGGTAGTTTCGATGATCGCGCTCTGGAACACCTCGCCGCCGAGGAACACCGGAACAATCGCGGTAAGCGCCGCCGTTGCCAACCCACCGCCGAGAAGCAGCCCCGCGCTGATGGGGGTGGCCTCAGCGAGTTCGAACCGGCCGCCCGCCAGGTAGCGAATGGTCAGCGCGAGCCCCGCCATGAGACCGCCGGCAAACCCGCCGCCCGGCAGGTTATGCCCGGCGAGCAAAAGGTAGATCGAGAAGACAATGACCGAGTGGAACATCAGTCGGGTGATGACCTCGAAAATAATCGAGCGGCGTTCCGGTGCCAGGGTTCGTCCTGCCACCAGCCACGCGTCATTGACGGAGCTCGAGAATTTTTTGGCAAGCTCCAGGGCAGCGGCCTCGCGGCCGTAGGCATCGATCGGTTCCTGGTTCCTGCCGACGGTGCCGCTCTTGACCCCGTCTGCGCGCACCCGCCCGTCACCCCGGCCACGAATGAAGATGAGGCTCGCGACACCGGTAGCTGCAATCGCGAGAACGCTGATCTCACCAAAAGTGTCCCAGGCCCTGATATCCACCAGGGTCACGTTGACGATGTTGGCGCCGCCGCCGTCGTCGTAAGCCAGTGACGGGAAGCTCAGCGAGATGGGTTCCGCGACGCGGGAGGCCATCGCGGACATGGCAATCGCAACCATCACGGCCCCAAAGGAGATGCCCAATACCGCGCGGAGCGCACGGTACTTGTGGCCGGGGGCCCGCTGCCAGAGGCGTGCAGGCAGGGACCGCAGAGCAAGCACGAAGGCGACCAGCACGATCGTTTCCACCAACAGCTGGGTCAGCGCCAGGTCAGGTGCACCCTGCAGTGCGAAGATCAGCGCGATCCCGTAACCGGTCACGCCCACCATGATCACGGCCATAAACCTCTTGGTGGCGCGCAGCGCTGAAATGGCAGCGAGAATGATGACGACGCCGGTAATCAGCTGGGCGGGAGAATCCGCCACATACCAGTCCTGCGGCACGGGAGCGTCGAAGAGGATCAATGCTGTCAGAGGCGTGATGATTGCCATCGTCAGGATCACGAACAGGTAGAAGGACAGCGAACCGCGCTGGGTGCGGCCAGTGAGCCAGACTGCCACGTCATCGAGCACACCGATGACCATCTTGTAATTCTGCTCGGCGTCGATGTTCGGAGCGATCCGGGTTTGCAGCTGTTCGAAGCGTTCCCGCAGGAGGAACAGCGCCAGGCCGCCCGCGATGGACAGGACGGAAAGGAACAGCGCCGGCGTGATTCCGTGCCACAGCAGCAAGTGCGGGGTCTCTTCCCCGGCTGGGAAGATACTTACGTATGGCTGGATTGCCGCATCCAGCGGAGCAGGGAACAGACCGAAAACGACTGACGCAACGGCGAGCAGCGCCGGAGCGAACAGGAACGACGGCTCAACCCGTTTGAACGGGGTGGGTGTTGAAGACTTGCGGGCGAAACCGCCCCAGACGAAGCGTGCGCTGTACGCGAAAGTCAGCATCGAACCCAGGACAATCCCGACGAGGACCACTACACCGAACGCACTTTCCTCGGCATGGTTGATGAACGCCACGAAAACGGATTCCTTCGCAACGAATCCCAGGAGGGGAGGGATGCCTGCCATTGACCCAGCTGCGATGACGGCAACGGTGGCGAGCACGGGCGCGGAACGCCCGATGCCGCACAGCTTGCGGATATCGCGGGTGCCCGACTGGTGATCGATGATGCCGACCACCAAAAACAGCGTCGCCTTGAAGAATCCATGCGCGAGCAGGAGACCCAGCCCGGCAAGAGCTGCGTCCTGTCCGCCCAGCCCCACAACGATGGTCAGGAATCCGAGCTGGCTGACGGTGCCGTAAGCAAGAAGCAGCTTGAGGTCATGCTGGCGCAGGGCCCGCCAGCCGCCGAAGATCATCGTCACAAGCCCCAGGCCGAGAACCATCGGGGGCCACAGCAGGCTCTCGGAAAACGCCGGTGCGAACCGGGCGATGAGGTAGATGCCCGCTTTAACCATGGCGGCGGCGTGCAGGTAGGCGCTGACCGGTGTCGGGGCAGCCATGGCGCTGGGCAGCCAGAAGTGGAACGGCACGAGCGCCGACTTGGAAAGGGCGCCGACCAGAATCAGGACGATGGCGGTCTCGATGGCCGGGCCGGTCAGCGAATCCGCACGCGCGAGGATGTCCGACAGGCGGTAGGTGTCGGCTGACTGGCCGAGAATGATCAGGCCCACCAGCATGGCGAGACCGCCGAGCGTGGTCACGATCAGTGCCTGCAGTGCTGCTCGCCTGGCGGACAGCCGGTGACGGGAGTAGCCGATCAGCAGGTAGGACAGAACCGTGGTCAGTTCCCAGAAGATGAACAGGAGGATGAGGTCATCGGCGATCACGAGACCGAACATGGCGCCGGCGAACGCAAGCAGCTGGGCGCCGAAGGGGCCGATGTCGGCGTCGTCCTGCTTAAAGTAGCGGGCGCAGTAAAAGAGCACCAGCGAGCCGACCCCGAGAACCAGGATGCTGAGTACGGCGGACAGCGCGTCCATGCGGAACGCCAGTTCCAGCTGCAGCTGCGGGATCCAGGGAACAAGGATGGACGGCGGCGCATTGGGCTGACCGATGGCGCCCGCCTGGTCAGTGTCGACGTAGTTGCCGAACGTTGCCAGGAGCCAGACAAAGCCTGCGCCGGGCACTGCTGCGAGGAGATAGAAGGCCGAGCGGCCCATCAGGCGGAAGATCAGGGGCGCTATTGCGGCCACCGCGAAGAGGGCGATGAGCACAATTAGCACGATGATCTCCTGATCTCTCGGATTGAGACGGTCAGCTGACGGTCAAGGGCATAAGTCCATTCTACCCGTGGCATACACTGACCCTTCGCCCGGTTCCGCCCAGCGCACAAGACAGCGGTTCGGGGAATAAGTTGAGACCCGGAACCAGTTGTACCCCCGCACCGGATAGCATGCAGCCTATGAGCACGGATTACCCCCAGCCTCCCGGACGCCTCCTTTCGAAACCCGTACTCGCGTGGGCGTCATGGGACTGGGGGTCCGCCGCCTTCAACGCCGTCATGACCACGTTCGTGTTCACGGTCTACCTGACCTCCGATGCGTTCGGCGGAGAAACTTATGCATCCGAGGTGCTTGGTTGGGGCCTGGCTGTTGCCGGCCTCCTTATCGCGCTCCTTGCGCCGGTAACGGGTCAGCGCTCGGACGTCGGCGGACGCCGGAAGCTCTGGCTGGGGGTGAACAGTCTCGCTGTAGCCGTCCTGACTGCTCTGTGCTTCTTCGTGTTCCCACGTCCGGAACTGCTGATTCTCGGGGTTGCGCTCATAGCTGCGGCGAACATCTTCTTCGAGTTTGCCGGCGTGAACTACAACGCGATGCTCGCGCAGATCTCGACCCCGGCCAGCGTTGGCCGCGTCAGCGGATTCGGGTGGGCCATGGGCTACGTGGGTGGCATTGTGGCCCTCGTGATCGTCCTGATCGCCTTTGTGCAGCCTATCTTCGACTGGTTCGGATCAAACACTGAGGGCGCCTTGAACATCCGGCTGGTTGCCGTCTTCTCCGCGCTCTGGTTCCTGGCATTCGCACTCCCGGTGATGTTCGCGGTGCCCGAGGTACCACCGCAACGCAATGCCGACCGCCTGAGCTTCCTCGCGTCCTACGGCTTGCTCTTCCGTCGTATCAAGGCCATCTACCGGACCAGCCCCCACACCATTTTCTTCCTGCTTGCGAGCGCCATCTTCCGCGACGGATTGGCGGCAGTGTTCACCTTCGGCGGGATTATCGCGGCGGGGACCTTCGGCTTCGAACTCAGCGAGGTGATCCTGTTCGCCATCGTGGGCAACGTCATCGCTGCGATCGGCGCCGTGATCGGCGGCTATTTTGATGACCGGGTTGGGCCGAAGCTTGTCATCATCGTGTCGCTGATCGGCCTGCTGGTGGCCGGCACCGCTGTCATGGTGCTTGGCGCGGCAGATCAGCGGATCTTCGGCTTGAGCTGGAGCGGCGACACAACGTTCTGGATTTTCGGGCTCCTGCTGACCCTGTTCGTGGGTCCGGCGCAGGCATCCTCGCGGGCGTATCTGGCACGTCTCTCACCGCAGGGCGAGGAGGGTGAAATGTTCGGGCTCTACGCGACGACCGGCCGGGCTGTCAGCTTCCTCGCTCCGGCGCTGTTCTCGCTTTTCATCGGCGTGTTCGGAGAACAGCGGTTCGGCATTATCGGGATACTCGTGGTGCTGCTGGCCGGCCTGCTGGTGCTGCTTCCGGTGAAGCCGCCCGCGAAGGTGAGCCGCGCCGTCGTACCCGCTCCTTAACTCCGGCCAACTCTTCCGCTGACCTCTGAACGCCCACGGAGCTGGCCGGCTCAGCGGGAGGGTGAGCCCTCGACGATTTCGGTGCGGTGGAAGTTCAGGTGGCTTCGCGACGCCGTCGGGCCCCGCTGACCCTGATAGCGGTTCCCGTACTGGCCGGAACCATACGAATGCTCCGCAGGCGAGGTGAGCTTGAAGAAGCAGAGCTGGCCGATCTTGGAGCCGGGCCAGAGCTTGATCGGCAACGTTGCCATATTGGAGAGCTCGAGCGTGACGTGGCCGGAGAAGCCGGGATCAATGAAGCCCGCCGTCGAGTGGGTGAGGAGGCCCAGACGTCCCAGCGAGGACTTACCCTCCAGGCGTGCGGCAATGTCGTCCGGAAGTGTGACCATTTCGTACGTGGAGCCGAGGACGAACTCCCCCGGGTGCAGGATGAACGGCTCGTCCGGGGCCACCTCCACCAGCCGCGTGAGGTCCGGCTGGTTCTCGGCCGGGTCGATGTGCGCGTACTTGTGGTTGTCGAAGAGCCGGAAGAACCGGTCGATGCGCACGTCCACGCTCGATGGCTGGACCATCGCGGGATCATAGGGGTCGAGGAGAATGCGCTCGGCGGCAATTTCGGTTCGGATGTCGCGGTCTGAGATCAGCACCGTCTAAAAATACCGTACAGAGTTGATACCCAATTCATCGGGCGTCAGCGCCCGATCTCGGTCCTCACTGCGAAAAGCTCGGGAAAGAACGTCAGCTCAAGTGCCTTCTGCAGGAACCCGACGCCGCTCGACCCTCCGGTTCCGGTCTTGTGGCCGATGGTCCGTCCCACGGTCTTCAGGTGCCGAAACCGCCACAGCTGGAAATTGTCCTCCAGGTCCACGAGCTCTTCACACGCTTCATAGACATCCCAGTGCCCGGCCGCATCCTCGTACACCTCCTTGTAGACCTGGACCAGTCCGGGGCTGAACTCGTGGGCGCGTGTGACGTCCCGCTCAAGCAGTTCCGCCGGAATGCCGTAGCCGCGCCGCGAGAGGTAGGCGATGAATTCGTCGTAGATGCTGGTTTCCTGCAGCAACCTGGACAGGAGCTCGAAGGCCTGCTCGTCACTCTCGAAAACCTGCAGCATGCCCGCGTTCTTGTTGCCCAACAGGAATTCGACGGCGCGGTACTGGTAGGACTGGAAGCCGCTGGCCGCCTGAAGGGCCCCGCGGAACTCCGCATACTCCGACGGCGTGAGCGTCGCCAGAACCGACCACTGTTCGGTCAGCGAACGCTGGATGTGCTTGATCCGGGCTATGCCCTTCATGGCCGCCCGGAGATCGTCGGCCCGCAGGTGCTTGCGTACCGAACTCAGCTCGTGCAGGACAAGCTTCAGCCAGAGCTCGGAAGTCTGGTGCTGGATGATGAACAGCATCTCGTCATGGTGTTCGGGCCTGCTCACCGGGTGCTGTGCGGACAGAATTGCATCCAGCGCGAGGTAGGACCCGTAGCTCATCTTCCCCGAGAAGTCCTTCTCGATGCCTGCTTCAAGGTTCCGGGTGTTCCGCTCCACGCTCATTGACTCAGCGTAGTTCTTCGAACCATTGAAGACTGTCAGGGGCGGCCGCTAGGTTGGAGGAACCCGAGGAGGCCGCATGACCGCACCCACATCCGCCCATATTCGTTGCAGTATTGTTCCGCCCTATCTCCTGGCCAGGCTGGCCAGTCTCCAGGCTCCGGAACACCAGCATGCCGCCGCTGCGGCACAGCGTGCGCTTGTGCAGCTGGAGCCGATCCACAGCGCACGCGCCGACGCTCCCCGGGATCCGTCGCGCGGGGCCGGAACCGCCGTCGTGCTGGCGCTGCGCCGAACCATTTCCGACGCCGGCGGCAGCGAGTCCCTGCCGGGAGAGCCGGTCCGCCGTGAGGGTGACCCGCCTACTGGCGATGTGGCGGTGGATGAAGCGTATGCGGGCCTCGGAGCAACTTATGAGCTCTTCCAGGAGGTGTACGGCAGGTCATCGATTGACAATGCCGGCCTGCCGCTGAACGCTACGGTTCACTATGGCCGGGAGTATGACAATGCGTTCTGGGACGGTTCCCGGATGGTGTTCGGTGACGGTGACGGGGAAATCTTCGGGCGCTTCACGGCGTCCCTCGCGGTGATCGGCCACGAGCTTGCGCATGGCTTCACCCAGTACTCCTCAAACCTGCGGTATCAGGGCCAGTCGGGCGCGCTCAATGAATCGCTCTCGGATGTATTCGGTGTACTGGTTGAGCAGCGCGAGCGCGGCCAGTCGGCGGACGCCGCCAGTTGGCTGGTAGGCGAAGGCCTCTTCACCGAGCAGGTGGAGGGGCGCGCGCTGCGTTCGCTGAAGGCTCCCGGAACCGCGTACGACGACGACGTCCTCGGCAAGGATCCACAGCCCGCCACTATGGCGGATTACGTCGACACGACCTCGGACAACGGCGGCGTACACATCAACTCCGGCATCCCGAATCACGCCTTCTACATTGCCGCCATGCGGCTCGGCGGGAACGCCTGGGAGCGCGCTGGCCAGATCTGGTATGACGCCGCCACCGGCGGCCGCGTCCCCGTCGACTGCGACTTCGCGTTGTTCGCTTCAGTGACCGTCGATGCCGCGGAGGCGCGGTTCGGGGCAGGATCCCCGGAGGCAGAGTCGGTCGGCTACGCCTGGCGGGAGGTGGGCGTGCTGTGACGCGCATTGAGGTGTCGCGCTCCGGGGGGTTCGCTGGGTTGACCCGTACCTGGAGTGTGGACGTGAGCTCCACCGAGGCGGAGGAACGCTGGCTGCCGCTTCTCGATCAGGCGGATCCCGGCGGCTCCGAGGAAACGCAACGCGACCGCTACGTCTATCACATCGCCGTTGGCTACCGCGAGGTGACGGTCGCCGAAAGCGCGGTCCAGGGCCCCTGGAAGGAGTTGGTGGAACGGGTCAAGAACGCTTCAACCGGCCAGCGCGAGGATAAACCCGAAGAGGGCTCTTGAAGAGGGCCCTCACTGAGGTTCACGCCACCGGGGTCGCTGGCCGGGAAGTGTCACCGGCGCACCCCGCGTATGTTGTAGTGTTTATGAAGCGGTTTCGACCGCATGCGGGCGTAGCTCAATGGTAGAGCGCTAGCTTCCCAAGCTCGATACGCGGGTTCGATTCCCGTCGCCCGCTCCACACCTGTTGCGCAGAGCAAACCCGTTCAGCTCGCAGAGCGCGGCCCGAACATGATCACGGCAACGCCAACCAGGCAGGCGGCGCTCCCGATCAGATCCCAGCGGTCGGGGCGGAAACCGTCGAGAGCCATTCCCCAGAGCAGCGACCCCACAACGAAGACGCCCCCGTACGCCGCCAAGATCCGGCCGAAGTGAGCGTCCGGCTGCAGCGTCGCCACAAATCCGTAGGCTCCGAGTGCCATGACACCCAACCCTGCCCACCACCACGGCTGGCCTTCCCGCATGCTCTGCCAGACGAGCCAAGCGCCGCCGATTTCGGCCACTGCTGCGACTGCGAAGAGGACAATGACGAGAATTACATTCATGGTCCCATTATCTACTGCTTCTATTCACAGCTGAGCTCTCCTTGCGGAAGCAGCAACCCGTCCCGCTATGAAACCTTCGGCACTATGGCGACCAACCGGCGTCGTTCATCGGGTGCAGGTGTCCAGCGGAAGCGGAGAGTCAGCTGGCCGCGGCGGGCAAGCACGACGGCGATTCCTCCGGCTGCCAGAACCGGAACCCCTCCGGCAATCACCATGGTGGGCTGCGCACCGATGTTTTCGGCGAGCCACCCGACCATGGGACCGCCGAGTGCCTGACCGCCGATGAGCACCATCATGTACAGGCTCATCACGCGTCCGCGGATCGCCAGGTTCGTTGAGGTCTGGACCAGCTGGTTGGCTCCGGTGACGAACCAGAGACACCCAATGCCCGCGAAGAACATCAGCACGGTGAACACCAACTGACTGGGCACATATGCGGCAAGCACCATGAATCCACCGAAGGCGCTCATGCCTCCGAGCACCCCGCGCAGCCGCAGCTTGGTGCGGCGGGTGGATGCGAGGGCGCCGACCAATGAGCCGGTTGCGAGCGCAGTGTTGAGCAGGCCGTAGCCGCCTGCACCCGATTCGAAGACACTGTCCGCGAATGCTGCCAGAAGCACCGGCGTGCTCAGGGCGAAGACGGCCACGAAGGCAGCGGAGACGGTGGCCCAGAAGATTGCCGGCTTGTTGAGGAGGTAGCGTGCGCCGGCGCGAAGCTGCCCCTTGGTGCGTGGTGCCGGCGCCGTTGCGTTGAGCTGGTCCGTACGCAGGCGGCACAGCGTGAGCACGGTGTAGCCGCACGCAATCGCATTGATCGCAAAGGCCCACCCGCCTCCGACGGCGACAATCAGCAAACCGCTGACCGCAGGGCCCACCATGGCGCCGAGCTGGAAAATCGACGAATTGAGGCTGATGGCGTTACGCAGGTAGGTGGGCCCCACGAGGTCGTTCACGAAGACCTGCCGCGCGGGCGCGTCCACCACCGTGACCAGGCCCAGCACAAAGGCGATGAGGTAGACGTGCCACACCTGAATCAGTCCGGAGAGCGCGAGTATAGCCATGGTTGCAGCCATAAGCGCGGCGACGCTCTGCGAAATGATGAGGAGCGTGCGCTTCGAATAGCGGTCGGCCACCACTCCTCCCAAGGGCCCAAGAATGAGCATGGGCGCAAACTGCAGCGCGACAGTCACACCGACCGCTGCAACTGATCCTGACAGCTGCAGGACCATCCAGTCCTGGGCGATGCGCTGCATCCAGACAGCGACGACGGCGATCAGGTGGGAGATCGCAAACAGTCGAAAGTTTGGGATGCGAAGGGAGATGAACGTGTCGCGCCAGGCGGGACGGGCGGTGAGGACAGGAATCGGTGCGGTGAGTGTGGGATCTCCGGCCGGTGCGGAGGGCGGTGGGGGTGCCAAGGGAACTTTCCTGGTGAGTGCGGGTACGAATCGACGCGGTTGAGGACCTTTTCCACGCTAGCCAGCATCGGGTGCATTAGGAACGGTGATCAACCTTATAAGTACTATTGAGTAACGTAATAACTCACGTCGCGACTCATCAGGATGAGTGCCAGAAAGGCTCGCCGTGTATGACTCCCTTCAACTGAAGTCCTTCCTCGCGGTCGCTGAAACGCGTAGTTTCACCGGCGCCGCCGCCCGGCTGGGATTGAGCCAGCCAACCGTCAGCCAGCATGTCCGGAAACTGGAAAAGGCTGCGGGCAGGATGCTCATTGCCCGCGATACGCGGGAGGTCCGGCTCACCGACAACGGTGACGCGATGGCTGGATTCGCCCGCACGATCCTCGCGGCCCAGGAGCAGGCGCTCGCCTATTTCTCCGGCTCGGCCATGCGTGGACGGTTGCGGTTCGGCGTTGCCGATGACCTCGCCATTACGCAGCTGCCCCGCATCCTCCGACACTTCCGGCAGCTCTACCCGCAGATCAATCTTGAGCTGACGGTGTCTCAGAGCCCACCGCTGCTGCGCCGCCTGCGCGCCGGCCAACTGGATCTGATCCTCATCAAGTACATGGCCGGAACCGGAGAGGGCACGCTGGTGCAGCGTGACCGGCTGGTGTGGGCCGGCCACAGCAAGACCACGCTCGACGACGGCGCACCCGTCCCGCTGATCGCCTACCAGGCGCCCAGCCTCAGCCGGCAGATGGCGATCGAGGCACTTGAAAAAGCCGGCAGGACGTGGCGGATCACGTGCAATACCCGGGAGATCAATGGCGTACTGGCGGCCGCTCGTGCCGGCATCGGCCTTGCCGTCTTCCCCCAGTCCCTGATCCCGGACGACCTGGTGCAGGTGACCAACCGGTTTGACCTGCCGCCGTTGGGGGACGTTGACTTCACGCTGTTGAGCAACCCGCTGGCAAACCAGGAACTCGTCGAAACGCTCAGCACCGCGATCCTCGGCCGTGCGCTGCGGAAGTCGACGGACTCTTGAGGCACACCGGTCGCCTCACGGCGTGGGCAACCCCACATGGCAGGCGGGCGGGGGCCAGCGTAGACTTGACGCGATGAATCGCACAATGTTCAAGTCCAAGATCCACCGCGCAACGGTGACCCACGCGGACCTTCACTACGTGGGCTCAGTGACTGTTGACCTGGACCTGCTGGAAGCCGCAGACATCCTGCCAGGCGAGATGGTCTCCATCGTGGACGTCACCAACGGTGCGCGCCTGGAAACCTACACCATCGCAGGCGAGCGTGGTTCCGGCGTGCTTGGCATCAACGGGCCCGCAGCGCATCTTGTGCATCAGGGTGACACGGTCATCCTCATCACATACGCGGCCATGACCACGGAAAAGGCGCACTCCTACGTGCCCACCATCGTCCACGTCAACGCCGCGAATCAGATCATCGAACTCGGCAATGATCCCGCCGAGGGCCTGACCGAGGGCCTGCAGCGTCCCCCGTTTGCGCTGAACAACGCGGCACTGCTCTAGTCTGGCAGGTACACTCCAAACCTCCTGGTGGCTCCGCAGATTCTGCGGGGCCGCTGCTGTTTTCACTTCCCTGATAACGGCTTGGCATAGCGTCCTAGCGGATTTGCCGCGCAGGGCTTAGTGTCAGAAAGGCAAGGCTGCTTCCTATCCGTTGACTCGCACCAGTTCAGCGGCCCGGGAGCAGACCATACTCGAGGTGGAGGCGAGGTACGTATGCCGGGAAATCGCAGGATCGATCAGCAGAAAAAGCGGATTCGGAGGCGTCCCGGCGCCGTAGTGGCCAGCTCTCTCGGGCTTGTCTCGCTCCTCCTCAGCGGATGCGGACCAGCGGATTCCGGTGTTCCCACCCTCACCTGGTACATCAACCCCGACGCCGGCGGACAGGCAGACATTGCGCAGCGCTGCACCGAGGAGGCAGGCGGGGAATACCGGATTGAAACCTCGTTGCTTCCCAACGATGCTGCGGCTCAGCGTGAGCAGCTGGCACGGCGATTGGCGGCGAATGACGATTCGCTGGACATCATGAGCATCGATCCCCCCTTCGTCCCGGAGCTGGCCACCTTCCTCGCACCGGTTCCCGACGACGTAGCCCAGAGCACCACCGAGAACACCCTCGAAGGCGCACTTCAGGGCGCAACTTACGAGGAAGAGTTGGTCACTGTCCCGTTCTGGGCCAACACGCAGATTCTCTGGTACCGCGAGTCAGTAGCCGAGGAGGCCGGGCTCGATATGTCACAGCCGGTCACGTGGGATCAGCTGATCGAAGTGGCAGCTGCCCAGGACGTGGAGCTGGGTGTCCAGGGTTCGCAGGCCGAATCGATGACGGTATGGATCAACTCCCTGATCGAATCGGCGGGAGGCACCATCCTGGAAAGTCCGGAGGCCTCCGCGGATGAGATCGAGCTCGGCCTGGTGAGCGACGCCGGACGTGAGGCTGCACGCATCATCGGAACCATCGGCGACCAGGGCCTGGGCGGGCCCGGGCTGGCGACCTCCACTGAGAACACCTCACTGACCCTGTTCCAGGGTGAGTCCGGCTCTTTCATGGTGAATTACCCCTTCGTCTGGCCGGCGACACAGGGCGCCGTCGAGGGAGGATCAGTGGATCAGGCGGTGCTCGACGACATCGGCTGGGCGCTGTATCCGCGGGTCTTCGACAATGAGGAAACAGCCCCTCCGCTCGGTGGAATCAACCTCGGCGTGGGAGCGAGCAGCGACAATCCGGAGCTTGCATACCAGGCGATCGAATGCATTGTTCAGCCGGAAAACCAGACCGAGTACTTCCTGACCAACGGCAATCCGCCGTCGAACTCGGAAGCGTATGAGGATCCCCGCATCGAAGAGCAGTTCCCGATGGCCGACACCATCCGCGAATCACTGGAGATTGCAGCGCCCCGCCCGCAAAGCCCGTTCTATAACGAGATTTCAAGCGGCCTGCAGCAGACCTGGACCCCGCCGGATGAGGTGGAGCCGGAAACCACGCCGGAGCAATCGGCGGAGTTCATCACCGCCGTGCTGAGAGGGGAGCGACTGTTGTGACCAGCGCGATCACCAAGAACCCGCAGGCCATGAAGAAGAATGGCCGTACCGACGATTACAGCGACAGGGCAAAAGCTGAGCGGCGCCTGGGATGGCTGCTGGCGGGACCGGCGTTCATCATTATGCTGGCCGTGACCCTCTACCCGATCATCCAGGCGTTCTTCGACTCGCTGTATGCGTTCCGGCTGACGGCCCCGGACGAGCGCGAGTTCATCTTCCTTCAGAACTACGTGACAATCCTTTCGGACCCGGTCTGGTGGCGGGACCTGGCGGTGACCGCGCTGATCACGGTGGTGACTGTCGCCGTCGAGCTGGTGCTCGGTTTCGCCCTGGCGCTGGTCATGCACCGCGCGCTGAAGGCGGTGCGCGGCTGGCTTCGCACAGCCATCCTGGTGCCCTACGGCATTATCACCGTAGTCTCCGCGTACGCCTGGTTCTACGCCTTCGATATCAGCTCCGGTTACGTCAACAGCTGGTTCGACTGGGTGCCGGGCATCGATCAGGACCTCAACTGGTTTGCCCAGGCGAGTACTGCGCTCCCGGTGATCATGGCCTCGGAGATCTGGAAGACCACGCCGTTCATCTCGCTGCTCCTGCTGGCCGGGTTGGCGCAGGTTCCTGATGAGCTGACGGAGGCCGCCAAGGTCGACGGCGCCACCTGGTGGGAGCAGATGCGCAAGGTCATCATTCCCAATATGAAGGCGGCGATCATGGTTGCGGTCCTGTTCCGAGCACTGGACGCCTTCCGAATATTCGACAACGTGTTCATTATGACCAACGGCCAATACGGTACCGAGGTGCTTTCGCTGTTGGCCTATCGAACGTCCATCACCCGACTGGAGATCGGCCTCGGTTCAGCGGTTTCGGTTCTCCTCTTCGCCTGTGTCCTGTTGATCAGCTTCATAGCGATCAAGGTGTTCAAGGTTGACCTCGCCGGAAACACAGGAGGAAAGCGATGAAATCGACTGGCCGCGACAAGATCGTCTGGACGATCATCTCCATCCTTGTTCTCGTCTACGCGCTGTTCCCCGTCGCTTCCATCCTCGCCACCTCGTTCAAGGCGCCCGGAGACCTGACCAACGGCAGCTTCCTCCCTTCGCCCGGTTTGGCCACTCTCGACAACTACGAACAGATCCTGGTGGGCGACGCGCAGGGGCTGTTCCTCTCGGCACTCTGGAACTCAATCGGGATCTCGCTCATTGCGACGTTCATCGCCGTTGTATTGGCCACCCTGTGTGCCTACGCGATCGCGCGGCTGGACTTCCCCGGCAAGAAGATTATTCTGACGACGGCGCTGGCCGTGTCGATCTTTCCGGTTATCTCGATCGTGACGCCGCTGTTCAATCTCTGGCGGACCATCGGACTGTATGACACCTGGCTCGGCCTGATCATCCCCTACCTGTCGCTCACCCTTCCCATCTCGATCTGGACGCTGGCAGCCTTTTTCCGTCAGATCCCGTGGGAACTGGAGCAGGCGGCACAGGTGGACGGCGCCACAACCTGGCAGGCGTTCCGCAAAGCCATTGTTCCGCTCGCCGCACCCGGGGTGTTCACGACGGCGATCATCGCCTTCTTCATTGCATGGAACGACTTCGTGTACGGCATATCGCTGACGTCGACGGAGGCGGCCCGTCCAGTGCCCGCCGCGCTTGCGTTCTTCACCGGGGCCTCGCAGTTCGAATCCCCCACCGGCGCAATCTCAGCGGCGGCAATCATTGTGACCATTCCGGTTGTGCTGCTGGTGCTGCTGTTCCAGCGGCAGATCGTCTCAGGCCTGACCCAGGGCGCAGTCAAGGGTTGAGTACCAAACAAATCTTGAGCAACTGAAAGAAGAGGAACCAGAACATGGCTTCTATAACGCTGAAGAACCTCGTCAAAAAGTATGGGGACGGGTTCCCGGCCGTCAATGACATCAGTATTGATATCGAGGACGGCGAGTTCATCATCCTCGTTGGCCCTTCGGGCTGCGGCAAATCAACCCTGCTGCGCATGATTGTGGGCCTCGAGGACATCACCTCGGGTGATCTCTACATCAACGACGAGCGGGTCAATTCGAAGGCGCCCCGTGACCGGAACCTTGCCATGGTGTTCCAGAACTACGCGCTCTATCCACACCTGACGGTGTATGAGAACATCGCGTTCCCTCTCCGTCTCGCAAAGGGCAAGCACAGCGAGGAAGAGGTGGAACGCCTGGTCACCGGTGCGGCCGCCACGCTGGAACTGACCGATCATCTGCAGCGAAAGCCGGCAAACCTCTCAGGTGGCCAGCGTCAGCGCGTTGCGATGGGCCGGGCGATCGTGCGGCAAGCGGATGCCTTCCTCTTTGACGAGCCGCTGTCCAACCTTGATGCCAAGCTTCGCGGGCAGATGCGGTCGGAGATTTCGCAGATGCAGCGGCGGTTGGGGACAACATCGGTCTACGTCACCCATGACCAGACCGAAGCCATGACCCTCGGCGACCGGGTAGCCGTCCTGAAGAAGGGCGAACTGCAGCAGATCGCTTCGCCGCGGGAACTTTACGAACAGCCGGTCAACCTGTTCGTCGCCGGCTTTATCGGTTCCCCTTCAATGAACTTCCTTCCCGCCACCATCGAGAACGGCAAGCTCCAGACCGCGCTCGGTGCACTGGACATTCCTGCGGATCGGGCGGCGAAGGCGGAAGGCCGCAAGGTGGTCCTCGTGGGCGTGCGTCCGGAGTTCTTCGAAGACGCCAAGCTCGTCGATGAAGCGAAGAAGCCGCACGGTTCGACGTTCAACGCAACGCTCACGCACACCGAGTGGCTCGGTAATGAACAGTACGGCTACATCAACTTCGACCCCTCCCCCGAGGTTCGGGAGCTTCTGAACAACCTCGCACGGGATATGGATGCCGATGAACTGCGGCCGCAGGTTGTGGTGACGCTTGACGCTGCAAGCCGTATCCGCGGCGGCCGTGAGTCCGAGATCTGGCTGGACACCCGCAAACTACACCTGTTCGACGCTGAGACCGGCGAAAACCTGACCCGCGATGCCGATGCCGGCGCCGCGCTGACCGCCGAAGCCAACGAGGAACGGGCCGAGGAACTGGCGAGCGCACGCGAATCCGACCGCGCCATGGATAGGAATAGCGGCAGCAGCGACAACGGGGACGGTACCGGCACTAGCGGTGGGAGCCACGCCGTCGCCGGTTGATACGGAGCGGGTTGTACGCTGAGGTCCATGGCGAGCAAAGACACAAAGCACACACCGGAAGAGCACCTTAAGCAGATCGCTGCCGGATACACTTTCGACGAGCCAGCCATCCAGCTGGGCGCAGCCATTGTGGACAACACAGTGCACCCGGACGCGGTTGTGCGCCTGCCGCTGGCCATGATGAACCGTCATGGCCTCGTGTCCGGCGCTACCGGAACCGGAAAGACCATCACCCTGCAGGTCATGGCCGAACAACTGAGCGCGAACGGTGTTCCGGTCTTCCTCGCTGACATCAAGGGAGACCTCACCGGCTTGTCATCGCCGGGCGCGGGCACCGACAAGCTCCTGCGACGCACCCGGTCCGTCGGCCAGGCCTGGACTGCCGCGAGCTTCCCGGTCGAGTACTTCTCCCTCGGCGGAGATGGTGTGGGTGTGCCCATCCGGGCCACGATCTCAGATTTCGGGCCACTGCTGCTCGCGCGTGTGCTGGACCTGAACGAAACGCAGGAATCCAGTCTGCAACTTGTATTCCATTACGCCGACAAGGCAAACCTGGAACTGTTCAATCTCGCTGACCTCCGCGCGGTCATCTCCTTCCTCATCTCGAATGAGGGGAAGGACGCCCTGGAGCAACTCGGCGGGCTCTCCAAGGCAACCGCGGGCGTCATCCTGCGCGAGCTCATCACCCTCGAAGCCCAGGGGATGGACCGGTTCTTCGGCGAGCCGGAGTTCGACACCGACGACTTCCTGCGCGCCGATGCCGCTGGACGAGGCATCATCAGCTGTCTGGAATTGCCCACCCTTCAGCAAAAACCGCAGCTCTTCTCCACTTTCCTCATGTGGCTGGTGGCAGATCTCTTCGCGGACCTCCCCGAGGTAGGAGACACCGACAGGCCAAAGCTGGTCTTCTTCCTCGATGAGGCCCACCTGCTCTTCAACGGTGCGTCCAAGGCCTTCCTGCAATCAATCCAAACCACGGTTCGGCTGATCCGCTCCAAAGGCGTAGGCGTCTTCTTCGTAACCCAGACGCCGCGCGACGTCCCGTCCGAGGTCCTGGGACAGCTCGCCAACCGTGTGCAGCATGCGCTGCGTGCCTTTACTCCCGACGATGCCAAGGCCCTCGAATCCACGGTTTCCACCTTCCCCATCAGCCCCTATGACCTCGAAGAGGTGCTCACGTCCGCCAGCATCGGCGAGGCCGTGGTCACCGTCATGAATGAGAACGGCGTCCCCACCCCGGTGGCCTGGACCAGGATGTTCTCGCCGCAGTCCACGATGGGGCCGTCGCCGGCAGGCACGGTAGAGGAGATCGTGAGGAACTCGCCGCTCCTCGCCGACTACGGCACACCCATCGACAGCCACTCCGCCTTCGAGAAGCTTTCCGCATCCGAAGCGGCTCCGGCGGAGACACCTGCCCGGCAGGAGCCGCCGACGACGACGCCACAGACCCGCGGCCAACCTGCCGGTCGCCTCCCCTCGCAAGCCGAGATCGATGCGGAGGCTCGCCGCATCGAGGAGGACATCCTCGGCAAGCCCAGCAGCCGTCCGCCGACCATTCGCCCGAATCAACAGACTCCGGACGGCGACTGGAGCCCTCCGCCAGCCCCACGTTCCGGGAGCCAGAGGCAGGAGAAAAACGAAATGATGGACTTCGCCCTCAAGACCGCCGGCACCATCGGAGTCGAACTGGTGCGCGGTCTTTTCGCAACCCAGCGGAGGCGCCGCCGTCGTCGTTGGTAGGTGTGGCACCGCCATTGGGTAACGTAAGAGGGTGCATTCGTCCCGCCTGATCCGAGTCCTGGCCGCCTGGCTGCTCGGCCTCATGCTCGCTATCGTGGCGGCGATCGCAACCGTGACCCTGGTCAACACGCACGTCTTCGGCCCGCACCAGCAGGTGGAAAGCTACCTGGAAGCGCTTCGTCAGGGTGAGGGAGAAAGGGCGCTGGGGCTGCTCAACGCCACAGTCCCGGATGCAAATGCCGCGCTCCTCGACGGCCCGGCCCTGCAGCGGGCAACGGAGGGTGTGGAGAACGTCGAAGTGGGGTCGCCGCAGCCGTCCGGCGAGAACCGGGTGACGGTGGACGTGAGCTACACAATCAACGATGCCGAGCACACCACGGCCTTCATGTTGGAAAAGACCGGCACGGACTGGCTCTTCTTCAACCGGTGGGAGTTTGTGCCCTCAAACCTGCCGACGCTGGAAGTCTCCGTAATCAACCAGAACGAGGCCACGCTCAACGGCACGCGCGTGGTGATGCCTGAAGGGCGCAACCAGTTTGCGGTCTTCTACCCAGCCGAGGTGGAGTCGCACTACACAAGCGAGTACTTTGCTGCGCCCGCACAGACCGTTGCCGTGACGGACCGCCAGCAGGGCCCAACCCGCATAAACCTTGCCACCGCCGCGACCCCTGCGCTGGCTGAAGGCGTGACCGCACAGTTGAGGACGTTTCTTGACTCCTGCGCCGAGCAGACGGTGTTCCAGCCTGCCAACTGTCCGTTCGGCTTTGAAACCGAGAACCGGGTAGCCGGGCCCATCGCCTGGTCCATCACGGAGTACCCGGAAGTACGGATCGAACCGTTCAACGGGGACTGGGTCATTTCGCCCCTCACCGGCACAGTTCTGCTGGAAACCAGCCTGCAGGACCTGTTCACCGGCATTATCGAGCCCGTCAGCGTTTCCCAGGAGTTCGGCTTCACGGCCCGCCTGGCTGTCACCGACGAGGGCATCACCGTAACTCCCGTGGTGGAGTACTAGTCGAGCCCGCGCAGGTCCAGCGTCAGTTCGGTTTCGCCATTCGCATCGAGAGTCACCGGAATACCCCAATCCTGCTGGTACAGGTGGCATGCGGCGTGGTCGGGTATCTCTCCGCCCGGCTCACCGTCGCAGGCCGCAGCGCGGGCGGTGATGTGAACGACGCCCTCGGACACCTCGTCGGACAGCACCAGCTGGCGCTCCAGGCCGACTCCGGTGCCGCCGCCGGACACCAGGAGCGACTCCGGCGACGACGAAATCTTGAGCTGCGTAGGATCGCCCCACCGGTCGTCAAGCTTCTGGCCTTTCGGCGCGCTGAACCTTACCGTCACGGAGAACTCCCCCGCGGCTACGGCCGTCTTGGGCCGCTGCGTCTGCGAGGCGCCCTCATCGACTGCCAGCGCCTCCTTGGGAATCGGTAGCCGCACGAGCTGGTGCTTGTTCGCCTCGACCACGATCAGCAGTGGTTCGCCGCCCGACTCCACCGGCGCCTGGTCGACGAGTACGTCGGAGGGCTCTGCGAGCCCTCGCATCAGAGTTGATACTTTCCGTGTGGCCGGGTCATACCGTCGCACCGCGCCGTTGTAGGTGTCCGCAATGGCGATCGAGCCGTCGGGCAACGCCGTGACTCCCAGCGGGTGCTGCAGCCGTGCCTGGTCTGCCTCGCCGTCCCGGAACCCGAAGTCGAACAATCCGGTGCCGATAGCCGACTGGACCTGCGTGCGGCTCCTGCCGTTGACTGTGAGGAAGCTCAGCACGCGCAGGGCCGAGGTCTCGGAATCAGCCACCCAGATGTTGCCGTGCGCGTCCTCGGCCAGTCCCGAGGACTGGGCAAACCAGGCTGCGCTCGAATCACCGTCCAGCAGGCCCTCAAGCCCCGTGCCGGCCAGGATGTCCACCGCACCGGTGAGCGGGTCAAAGGCGAAGATCTGATGGGTTCCCGCCATGGCGATGACCACCCGCTCCAGCGTGGTGGACCAGATGACGTCCCAGGGGGACGAGAGGGAGACGTTCAGGGCGTCGGTGCCGAGGAACGTGTCTTCCAGCCGCGGCGCAGCATCCTCGGGGATATCTCCGGCATCGCCGCCGAGGTCATGCGAGACCTCCTGCAGCTCCACCGGACGGGCCTTCACCTGGTTGCCCGCATCGAGCAGTCGCTGAACCCCGTTTCCTGCAATGGTGCTCACCGCACCGGTCTCCAGCGCCACCCCCCGCAAGCGGTGATTGACCGTATCGGCAACGACGACGTCGTACCCCACCTGCCGCGCAATCGGCGCCGGAAGCAGCGTGAGTCCCTGCGGCTCATTGAACTGAGCCTCGTCCCGGCCGCCGTCGGCGAAGCCGCGGGTGCCGGAGCCGATGGTGCGCCGCACCGTCTCGAGGTCCGCCTCCAGCTCCACCAGGCGGTGGTGGCCGCTGTCGCCCACAAGGAATGTATTGGTTGCGGGCAGCGCGAGCACCTTACCCGGGAAGCGGAGGTTGCCCGCGGTGGGCTCGGCGGGCACATACGGTCCGTCTCCGCGGTGCAGCGTGCCCTTTGCCTCGTGCTCGGCCACCAGTTCCTCGACCAGCGACTCGAGCCCGGCCGCGTGACCCTCGCCGGAGAGGTGCGCCACGATGTAGCCCTCGGGGTCAACGACCACCAGCGTGGGCCATGCCCGGGCAGTGTATGCCTGCCAGGTGTCCAGCTCCGGGTCATCCAGCACCGGGTGATGAATCTCGTACCGCTCCACTGCTGCTGCAAGAGCAACCGGATCAGCCTCATGCTCGAACTTGGGCGAATGGACGCCCACCGTAACGAAGACGTCGGAGTACTTCGCCTCAAGCGGGCGAAGCTCGTCAAGAACATGGAGGCAGTTGATGCAGCAGAAGGTCCAGAAGTCGAGCAGGACGATCTTCCCGCGCAGATCCTTGAGCGTCAGCTGCCTGCCGCCGGTGTTGAGCCAGTTCCGTCCGACGAGTTCTGACGCACGGACGCGGTAGCCGACGCGGAGGGAGGTTTCGGTCATTCAGAATCTCCTGGTGGGGTTGGGCGCTGTCCTGCCGGGGCGTCGTGGGACGAGCGCCGCGTGGAAGGCCGGGTGCTGTTCCGTTCCGCCAGCGAGGCGAACATGTTGTTATAAGCCGAGAGCTCGGCATCGTTATTCCGGTCAGCCGCCCGGTCCTTGCGGCGCGATTCCTTTGCGTCGCTGCGGGACCACATCACGGCTACGCCGATCGCCAGCAGGAGCGTCGGTATTTCACCGATTCCCCAGGTCACCGCACCGCCGATCTGCTGGTCCTCCAGAGCGGAAGGCCCCCAGTCCCGGCCCATATTCCCGAACCAGGATGCCTGCAGCAGTGAGGTGCCTCCCGTCAGCGCGACGCCGAAGAACGCGTGGAAGGCCATGGTGGCGAAGAGGAGCAGCAGCCGCAGCGGGAACGGTGCACGGCGAGGGATGGGGTCGGTTCCGATCATGGTCAGCACAAAGATGTACCCGGTGAGCAGGAAGTGCAGGTTCATGAGCTCATGTCCCACATGCTCGCGCAGCGCAAAGCCGAACAGCGGCGAGTAGTAGAAGATCACGATGGATCCGGCGAAGTTTGCAGCCGCAAACAGAGGATGGGTGACCAGCGCGGAGAACTTCGAGTGGACGATCACGAGGATCCACTCCCGGATACCACGGCTGCCGTCAGTGCGCGGGGTGAGCGCCTTCAGCGCGAGTGTGACGGGCGCGCCGATGACAAGGAACAGCGGCACCACCATGGTCAGCGCCATGTGATCGACCATGTGTGCGCTGAAAAGCACCATGCCGTAGACGGCGGGTGCTCCGGACGTGAAGTACGTCAGGGCGATCAGTCCGACAAACCAGGAGACGAGGCGCAGCACCGGCCACGAATCACCGCGACGGCGCAGCTTCAGCATGCCCAGGACGTAGGCGGCAGCCACTGTGATCGCGAAAGCGATCCAGAGCCAGTCGGGGCGCCACTCGGTAAGCCAGCGCATCGGCGTCGGCTCCGGCGGCAGTTCATAGCCGGTGAGGATGCGAGCCGGGGTGGCGTCCGGCTGCAGCTGCTCGGAGCCCGGCGGCGCTGTTCGCGCGAGCGCTACCGCAACGCCGGACACTGCTGCCATGATAGCCAGCTCGACGGCGATGAGCTGCCAGAGCACGCGCCGTGCCGACAGGTTGGTGTCCAGCCGCGGAATGATCCACTGCCGGTGCATGAGCCCGATTCCGCCAAGGAGGATCGTGGCGATGGCCTTGAAGGTCACCAGCAGTCCCCATTCGGAGCCGAGCTGGGCAAGGCTGCCGATGCGCAGGCTCGCGTTGATGATGCCTGAGAGGAAGACCAGAGCGAACGCGAAACCGGCAAGCGCTGAGAAC
Source organism: uncultured Arthrobacter sp. (assembly GCF_947495145.1). GTDB lineage: Bacteria > Actinomycetota > Actinomycetes > Actinomycetales > Micrococcaceae > Arthrobacter_D. Next base: position 156,068 of record NZ_CANLXP010000005.1, on the reverse strand, counting down.
CGCTTCAGCACTGCCGTCGTCTGCGTCCCGAGCTTGCCGCCGATGACGGCCAGGACAATGATTCCACCCACCCAGAGGCAGACGCCCACGAGGTGGAGCGCGATGGAGTTGATGGCGGCATAGTGATCATCACCGCCGGCGGAATGCCCGATCAGCGCCATCGGCACCAGACCGCCGAGAGCCAGCAGCAGTGTGAGGGCCAGCCAGAGGCTGGAGCGTACGCCGAACGTCATGGTTGCAACGACGGCGGCGATCATCGTGGTGGAGAGCCAGGCCCGGCCTGTGTCGAAGTCAGTCAGATAGGAAGCCAGGCCCTGGGTGTAAACGGGATCTGAGCTCAGCGGCAAACCGGCGGCATCCGAGTAGGTCAGCACCAGGACAGCGAGAGCGGAAAGGGTCCAGGCAACTGCCGCCCAGGATGCGAGGGCCATTGCCTTGGCGAAGGCAGGCGTTTCGCCCGTCTCCGCCGCAGCATCAGCGCTGCCTGAGCGGTTGGATCCGCTTCGTGAGCGGACGTTTCGGGGCAGGATTACTGCCGCGAAGACCAGTGAGCCGATGACCGCGGCAACAGCAATATTGTGTACGGCCTTCGATATGGGCAGGCCCCATCGGGTGAGGACGCCCGGGTCGCTGAGCTGCCGTGGCGCCGCTGCTCCGGAGAACGCGAGAGCAAGCACCACCGCAACAAGAACGGCGGCGCCGGCGACGATCAGCCAGGCCGGCCTGACCCCGCTCTCGCCGGCGGCGCCGGCATTGCCGCGCTTCGACTGGTTCGTTGTTGTGGCCACGCCTTCCATTGTCTACCCGCAGTAGAACAACGGCCAAACTATCGTGGTCTGATGCACGGCGGATCATCCGCTTAAACGAAACGAGGGCTGCCACCCAGGTGGTGGCAGCCCTCGGATCAGCTGACTTACTTGACGGCAGCCTTGAGCTTGGAACCGGCGGTCAGCTTGACGCTGCTGCCTGCTGCAATCTCGATGGTCTCGCCGGTCTGGGGGTTGCGGCCGGTGCGTGCTGCACGCTCGGTGCGCTCGACTGCCAGCCAGCCCGGAATGGTGACCTTGACGTCGTTCTTGGCGGAGGAAGCGAGAACGTCGAACAGGGCATCCAGCACGCTGTTCACGGCAGTCTGGCTGGTGTCAGCCTTCGCTGCTACCTCGGCCACCAGTTCGCTGCGGTTCTTGGTCTCTTTCTTAGCCAATGTATGTCCTCCTGGACTTGTGCGGATTTTTCAGAACCTCACCGTTCTGGCGAAGCTTCTGGAGGAAAACCTACCAGCTTCAATCGCAAAGTCCCGCAGATTCAGGCATTTCTACCCGGTATTTGGCGCAATTCGAACCTATTTTCCGTCTCGAGACCTCCTGAAGACCCGCAGGTGCCCTTAAAGCGATCAGGGCGGCGACCATCTGGTCGCCGCCCTGATCGGCAGTTCATCGAGCGGTGATGCCCGTTGGAACTACCAGCTGGACTTGGTTACGCCGGGCAGCTCGCCGCGGTGCGCCATATCGCGGAAGCGGACACGCGAGATGCCGAACTTCTGGAGGGTGCCGCGGGGGCGCCCGTCAATCTGGTCGCGATTGCGCAGGCGAACCGGCGACGCGTTGCGGGGCAGCTTCTGCAGGCCGAGGCGTGCAGCCTCGCGAGCCTCGTCCGTTGCGTTCTCGTCAACAAGCGTCTTCTTGAGCTCGAGGCGCTTGGCCGCGTAGCGCTCAACAATGACCTTGCGCTGCTCGTTGCGAGCAATCTTTGACTTCTTAGCCATGTGTTTAGCGCTCCTCTCGGAATTCGACGTGCTTGCGGATCTTGGGGTCATACTTCATCAGAACCATGCGGTCCGGGTCATTACGGCGGTTCTTGCGGGTCACGTAGGTGTACCCGGTGCCGGCCGTGGACTTCAGCTTGATGATCGGACGTACGTCTTTGTCCTTTGCCATTAGAGCTTCACTCCCCGCGCCTGGATCTGGGCGACGACGGCGTCAATACCACGCACGTCGATGGTCTTGATGCCGCGGGCCGAAACCTGCAACGTCACATTGCGGCGCAGGGACGGAACCCAATACCGCTTCTTCTGAATATTCGGGTCGAACCTACGCTTGGTGCGCCGGTGCGAGTGCGAGATGCTGTGCCCGAAGCCCGGCTCGGCCCCAGTCACTTGGCAGTGAGCTGCCATGACGATCCTCCAAAGATTGAATAGAGCAAGTAGAGAAGTGTTCTACCTGCCATGGAATGCGTTCAGGGGCGTCACCGTTTGACGGTCAAGACCGCCGGATGTTCGCGATTTCTGCGCAACCTGAGCCCCTAACTACCGGCCAACGGGAGAGAATAACCCCGCAAACCGGAGCAATTGCGCACGCTCCGCCACCTGATGCCCTTCCATTCTAGGAGGGAGCACGCCTTAAGACCAATCGCAGGAGGCTCAGCCGCCTTCCGACTCGTCGGGACGCGAGGCGTTTCCATCGGCATCGACGACCGTCACGACGCCGCGCTCCCCGATCTCAGCATCGGGAGCCAGCTGGGCGTCGGCGTCCAAAATGGCCCAGCGCACTGCCGCTCCGGCAGGGATGCGGGCGCGGTTCAGCACAACTGAATGTTCGACGACGGCACCCTCCTCCACTACTGCGTCCGGCCCGATCACACTGGACGTGACAGATCCCGCGATGGTCGCCCCCGGCGAAATGAGGCTTGAGCCGATCCGAGCGGTGTCTGCAACGAAGGCGGGCAGCCGCCGCGGGCTGGCGCTCAGTATCGGCCACGCGGGATCGTCGAACGCCAGGCCGGTCCCTTCGAGCAGGTCCATGTGCGCGCGGTGGTAGTTCTTCGGTGTACCGAGGTCCAGCCAGTAGGACTCGAGCCGGTGTTCAGCAACGGTGCGGTGCTGCACGAGGTGCGGGATGAGCTGGTCTCCGTAGTCTTCGAGCTCGCCGTCGCGCTCGTGAAGTTCAGCCAGTGTGTCCAGCAGCACGTCTGCCGAGTAGAGGAAGATTTCCGCCGCCACCACGTCGGTGCGGGGATTCTCGGGCTTGTACTCGAACCCCGTGACCCGGCCGTCCGCCACCTCGACAACACCGTGCTGGGAGGCATCGCCGTCGAACCGGGTAGTCACCATGGTGAGCACCGCGCCGGCCTCCTGGTGGGTCTTGATCACGTCGCGGTAATCGAGCCGGTACAGATGGTCGGCACTGAGTACGAGTACCAGGTCGGGGCCGAACTCGCGGATGAATTCGGCCTGCCGGTACAGGCCGTCCGCGTTGCCCGCGGCGAAACCCTCGCCGTGGTCGCCCTGGAACGGCGGCAGGACGCGAAGCCCCCCATTGGTTCGGTCCAGGTCCCAGGGACGTCCGTTGGCGAGGTGATCGTTGATGGACTTTGGCTGGTACTGCTCAACTACCCAGACATCCGAGATATGGCTGTGGTGCAGGTTGGAGAGCGGGATATCGATGAGCCGATACGTTCCGCCCACCGGGACTACGGGTTTGGCCTTGCTGTCCGTCAGTGCGCCGAGCCGGCCGCCGGTGCCGCCGGCCAGGATCACTGCCAGAACGGACGGCTCGCTCATGCCGATCCGAGTGGTTGTGACTGTTTGAGGATCCAGTGTGTCTCATCAAGCCGGGCAAGGATCTTCTTGCCCACTCGCTCAAGATCGGCGACATCCTGCGCATCGAGACCGTCGAAAACCAGCCGCCGGACGTGCTCCACGTGCTCGAGCGCCAACTCCTGCAGGTTGGCGAGCCCGTCTGCAGTGATGGTTGCAGTGGTGACGCGGAGATCACGGGTGCTCTGGCTGCGCCGCACCCAGCTGCGGGCCTCGAGCTTTGTCACCACGTGGCTCAGCCGGGACAGCGAGGCGTTGGAGCGGCCCGCCAGCTCACTCATGGGCAGTGTGTGATCTTCAGCCTCGGAGAGCATTGCGAGGACGTGATAGTCGAACAGGGTGATCCGGGCACGCCGGTTGAGATCGGCGTCGAGCGTTCCCGGCAGCAGCGTCGCCACCCCGTAGAGGGCAAGCCACGCTTGTCTTTCCGCAGGATTCAACCAACGCACCCCAGTCATGTGTTCCATTCTTTCAGAAGCGCCGCCGTCATGGGGAGGTACTCTGCTGTGTCCACAGTGGATGAGTCAGCTCGGGGTACTTCGGCGTGAGCGTGTCCCCCGAGGATTGTCCGCGCAGCCGCCTGCCCATCCACGGTCCAAGGTAGTCGCGTGCCCAGAGGGCATCCTGCCGGAGTTGGGCGAGGCGTGAGGCCGCCGGGCGGGCCTCAAGCTCGGGCACCTCGATACTGTGGGCTGACTTCAGAACTTCCAGGACCCGGGCCGCCATGAGCGTGTGGCCGGCAGCGGACATGTGCATTCGGTCCACATCCCAGTAGCCCCAGTTCTGGAACTCCCTCATCCGCCAGTAGTCCGCCACCTCGGCATCATGCCGCTCGGCGATTTCCCGGACGAGTTCGTTATAGATCGCGGTGCGCCCGCGGGTCTTGCCGAAGACGGCGGACTTCGACGAATCGAATCCGGTGAACAGCACCACCGCGGCGCCGCTGCCGCGCAGGCGGGCGATGCCGGCGTCGTATTCTGCCAGCAGTGCGTCGAGATCGATGGAGGGGCGCAGGATGTCGTTGGCGCCGGCATAGATGGTGACGAGGGTCGGTTTCAGTGCGAGAGCTGCGTCCACCTGTTCGGAAAGGATCTGCCGCATCTTCCGGCCGCGGATGGCCAAGTTTGCGTAGCCCCAGGACGGATCAGCGAGGACCAGCTGCTCCGCGACGCGGTCAGCCCACCCGCGCACGCCGTTGGGACTGCGCGGGTCCCAATCCCCCACACCCTCGGTGAACGAATCGCCGAGGGCGACATAACGGTGAGCAAAAGCTGTGGCCGAAGACTCTGTACCCAATTCCGTTAGTCCTCTTTCTCTGCATGTATGCCTGCAGCACCGCCTGAAGGGCTGGCGGCATCGCTGCCCGATGCTTTTCGCGACTCGTCCTGCTGGTGTTCAGCGTCATACTCGTGCTGGGTGTGGTGCTCTGTCTCCTCGTAGGAGCCGTTGAACCCGGTGGTGTTGCCGGTGGGACGGGCACTGGCTGGATTGGGGAAAGTCGGCGATCCGCCGGAGGTGTTGCCCTCCTGCGCGCCGCTCTGCTGCCCGTTAGCCTCGCCCGCGCTGGACTGATCCTGTGTCATGGCTCCTCCTTCTGGTTTGCCCACTCAGCATAGTCTCGCAGCACCACCGGCACACCCCGCGATGCCAGACGCTAAGCTCGGTTACAAACCCCCTCGTCAGGAGAATTTGCATGGCTTCCTTGCCGGACACCGAGTCTGAACAGCACTCCGAGCTTGAACCGGAACGCCAGTCGGAAGAGCGCACCAGGCGTGCAGCGCTGATCATCAACCCGGTCAAGCCGACTGACGAGGACATTCGGGCAATCGTCACGGAGCTGAGCCTCGAGAAGGGCTGGCAGGAGCCCCTCTTTCTCGAGACCACTGCGGATGACCCGGGGCACGGCCAGGCGAGGGAAGCGTTGGAGGCGGGAGTCGACGTCGTTATTGCGGCCGGCGGCGACGGCACCGTTCGGTGCGTGGCGGAGGAACTGGCCGGCACGACGACGGCGCTCGGCCTGCTGCCGCTGGGCACCGGAAACCTGCTTGCCCGCAACCTCGATATCGATGTGGATGATCCCCGGGGTGCCGTCGAAGCTGCGCTCGGAGGTACTGAGCGCATGATCGACGTGGTGCATGTGAACGTGGACCGGGCCCAGGACGCGCACGTCTTCCTGGTGATGGCCGGGCTTGGCTTCGACGCCGCGGTGATGGCGGATACACGCGATGATCTGAAGGACAAGGTGGGCTGGCTCGCCTACGTCGACGCCGGCATCCGGAACCTGCCCGGCAAGCCGTCCAAGGTCCACATCTCCATTGACGGCGGCAAGCGGGTCACCCGGCGCCTGCGCAGCGTCATGGGCGGCAACTGCGGCAAGATCATGGGCGGCCTTGAGATTTTCCCGGGTGCAAAGCTCAACGACGGGCTACTGGACATCATGACCGTGGCCCCCAGCGGCAAGCTCGGGTGGCTCGCGGTGTTCGGCAAGCTGCTTGCGCGCGGCAAGGGCAAGGACCCCTCGCTGGAGTATTACCAGTGCAAAACCGCCGAGGTGGAGTCTGACACCCCGCTGGAGATCGAACTGGACGGCGACGCGCTGGGCGAGGGCTCGCATATGGCCTTCCGGGTGGAGCCGAACTCCCTGAAGCTGCGCATGCCGTATGGGAAGAAGGACCCGGCGATCCTCACCAACCCGACGCCGTAGTGGCCCTTCAGCCTTCGTTTCAGCCTTCGGCTTTGCCCTGTCGCCAGTAGCCCATGAAGGCGACCTGCTTGCGGTCAATCCCGACGTCGCGCACCAGGTAACGGCGCAGGCCGCGCACCACCGCCGCTTCACCGGCAATCCACGCGTAGAAGGGCAGCGCGCCCGAGGGTTTGTCCGGGTTCAGCGAGCCGTCCAGGGCGGCGGCGTCCAGCAGCTGCGGCGTCTCCCACAGAATGGTCTTGTCGATGTCGATGTCCTCCGGCTCGGGCCCGGCGGCGCGTTCCGGACCTCCGGCACGAGCGGCGGCAGCGAGCGCCTGTCCCGAGGGGGTGTCGCTGCCGAGGCTCACGCGGAACGGTGCGGCGAGGGAGACCCAGCCCGGAACCCGGACCGCCTGGCGGACCGCGGCGTCGAGCAGTTCCCCGTGCGGACGTCCGCCGCGCACCAGCCAGCTGATGCCGACGTTGGAGCGGGTCTGGATGTCCTGGCAGTCGGAACCGTCCGGCACTTCAAGGAACGCGTGTCCGCTGATGTCCGCGGGGAGGGACTCGAGGATGGCGCTGATGGCAGGAACGGCAGTCTCATCCCCGGCGAGCAGGACGTTCTGGGCAAGCCCCGGGCGCCACTCGATGCCGCCGTACGCGCCGGCAGTGGAACAGGTCGCTGCGTGGATGTTCGGCCCGATCAGCCACACCCGGTCGCCCGGCTCAGCCGAAGCAGCCCACTGGGAGGCGGGGCCGCCCTTGCCGTCTGAGTCGAAGTGCATCACGAAGTCGACGTCCAGCTCCGGAGTCGGCTGGTCGCAACGCGAGTCGCGGACCGTATAGGTGCGCATGTCCCCCCGCTCGGAAGCATCGAGGGAAAGCCACTGCTGATACCAGCCGCTGCCTGAGCCGTCCATTAGCGCTCCAAGATCGGCGCACTCTCCTCCTGCCGGCGGGATCATCACCTTGATTCGGAGGTCCAGGGTGGAACCCTGCACGCCGAAGTCAGTCAGGCATGCGCCGCCGAACGTGATGCGCCGGAAATTGGAGCTGACCCGCTCCACCCGGCTGACCACGACGTTGAACGCACGGACCGCCGAAACGGCAGCCTGGCCGGCGTCGGCGCGAGAGGCAGACTGCGCATTTCTGCGGGCTGGACGGGTAGTACTGACTTCGGTCACGATGCTGCCTCCATTGCCAGAGCGGGTAGTCCGTCCTGTGGGTTCGCTAAAAAACCCGGGGTACCCGCCGGGCTGGTCTCTGTGTTTTCGTCTGATGCGTTCTCGTCGGACGCGCTGTCGGCTGCGTTCCTGGGCGCTGCGTGATGGCGCCCCATCGGCACCACCATGGGTGTGCCGGACACCGGATCAGGGATGACGCGCGATTCAAGCCCGAACACGTCCGCCACCGTCGCCTCCGTCACCACGTCCGACGGCGATCCCTCGGCGACAATGCGGCCGCCCTTCATCGCGATGAGGTGGTCCGCGTAACGGGCCGCGAGGTTCAGGTCATGCAGCACGATCGCCACGGTGGTTCCGGCGCTGCGGTTCAGATCCGTGATGAGGTCGAGGACTTCCACCTGGTGCGCCACGTCGAGGAAGGTGGTTGGCTCATCCAGCAACAGGATGTCGGTCTGCTGTGCCAACGCCATGGCAATCCAGACGCGCTGGCGCTGGCCGCCGGAAAGCTCATCGACGTTGCGGTCAGCCAGTTCCAGGGTGTCGGTGACGCGCAGCGCCGAGGCGACCGCGGCGTCGTCGTCGGCGTTCCACTGACGGAACCAGCCCTGGTGGGGATAGCGGCCGCGGCCTACTAGATCCACCACGGCAATGCCGTCCGGGGCCAGCGGGGTCTGCGGCAGCAGGCCGAGGGTCTTGGCTACCGAGCGGGTGGACAGCGAGTGGATGTCCTTGCCGTCCAGCAGGACCGTTCCGGCCGCGGGTTTGAGCAGCCGCGCCAGGCCTCGCAGCAGGGTGGACTTGCCGCACGCGTTCGCCCCGACAATGACGGTGACCTTGCCCGCCGGCAATTCGACGGTCAGGTCTTCGACCACCCGGCGATTGTCATACGCGAGCGTCAGGTTTTGCGCGTTCAACGCCATGTCAGCCTCCCTGGCCTGATCGGTTGGATGTGGCGAGAAGCCAGAGAAGGAACGGGGCGCCAAGCACACCCGAAATCACTCCCACGGGCAGGGAAACCCCTGGAATCAGATTGGCGCCCAGGAAGTCAGCCGCCAGGACGATGACCGCTCCGACCAGCGCCGCGGTCACCAACGGGCGGTAGCCGCCGAGGAAGCGCCGGGCGATCGGTCCGGAGAGGAAAGCGATGAAGGCGACCGGCCCTGCTGCCGCCGTCGCCACCGCCGCGAGGAGCACTCCGGTGACGATGAGGGCCAGCCGTGACCGCTCCACGTTCACGCCCAGGCCGGCAGCGGCGTCGTCGCCCAGTTCCAGCCCGCGCAACGAGCGTGAGAGTACGACGACGGCGGGCATCAGTAGCACCAGCGCGACGAACAGTATGGTCACCCGGTCCCAGTTGCTCGAGTTGAGCGAGCCGTTCAGCCAGGTGAGGGCATCGGAGGCGACCCGGATGTCCGTTCGGGTCAGAAGGAAGCTGACCACGGACTGCAGGACTGCGGAGAACCCGATGCCGACGAGGATCAGTCGGTAGCCTGCCACCGCTCCGCGCCGGGAGGTGAAGTAAATGGCCAGGGCGACCACCAGGGCTCCGGCCATGGCGAAGCCGGAGAGCATCAGGCCGGAGGCGCCCAGGAAGGCGATTGCAAACACGGCCGACGCGCTGGCGCCGTAGCTGATGCCGATGATGTCGGGACTGGCGAGCGGGTTCCGAAGCATCGTCTGGAACACCGCGCCGGCAACGCCGAAGGCTGCGCCGATCATCATTCCGATGAGGACGCGCGGAATCCGGTTCTCCATCACGATGAAACTGGCACCCGGAATGTCCGCGCCAGCGACGATGCGGAAGAAGTCAGGGATGGTGACGGTGTAGCGGCCGAGCAGGAGCGTAACCGCGCTGAGCGCGAATACGAGGAACACCAGCGCGCCGATTTTCACGGCCCGCTGCGTGCGCAGACGATGGCGCGTTGGCACCACCAAAGCCTCATCAGCTGCATTCTCAGCGGGCGCGGGACGGGTCGTAAGCGTCATAGCTCGGCCATCTTCCGGCGCCGCACCAACCAGATGAACACCGGAGCTCCGATGATCGCGGTGAGGATACCAACCTGCACCTCGCCCGGCGGGAGGATGACGCGGCCAAGAATGTCCGCTGCCAACAGCAGGACCGGCGCCAGAACCATAGAGAAGGGCAGGATCCACCGGTAGTCGGGGCCGGTGAATGCCCGCACCACGTGCGGGATCACCAGGCCGATGAAGCCGATCGGGCCTGCGGCTGCCGTTGCAGCACCACACAGTACGACGACGCCGAGCGCCGTGAGGGCGCGGGCGAGGGTGACGTTCTGGCCCAGGCCGCGTGCAAGGTCGTCGCCGAGGGACAGGCTGTTGAGTACCTTGCCGGTGAGTAGCGTCAGGATGAATCCGAAGGTGAGGAACGGCAGCACCGGCACGATCACGTCCCAGCCACGTCCGGCTACTGAGCCGACCTGCCAGAACCTGAAAGTGTCGAAGGTTTGCTGGCTGGAGACCAGCACCGCGTTGAGCAGCGAAACCATTCCAGCGGAGAGCGCAGCACCGGCCAACGCCAGTTTCACCGGAGTGGCACCCTCCCGGCCAAGGCTGGCGACGGCGTACACCAACACTGCGGCGGCCGCGGCACCGAGGAAGGCGAACCAGATATACCCGGTGAAGGTGGTGACACCGAAAACGAAGATTCCGATGACTACAGCGAGCGCTGCGCCCGAGTTGACGCCGAGGATGCCGGGGTCGGCGAGCGGGTTTCGGGCAACACCCTGCATGGCCGCTCCGGCCAGTCCAAGGGCGGCACCAGCGAGCAGTCCGATGATGGTCCGGGGGATGCGGGACAGCACGACAGCATGGTCACCGTTGGTTGGGTCGAACGCGGTGAGCGCCTGCACAAGGGTATCGACGCTGATCGGCCGTGCGCCGATTGCCAGGGATGCGATGCCGGCGGCCAGGAGGACGAAAACTGCAAGAATCAGCTTTAAACCCCGTGCAGAATGCGCCTTCGGTGCGCGCTGCGTACGAAAAAGAGGCGGCGAGGCAGGCGCGTCGAGTGCCATGCATGCCTCCTTGAGCCAATTCGCCGGACGGTCACCGGAACGGACTTAAGTAAGGCTAGCCTATGCACGGCGGCATTAGGAAACGGTTATGTTCTCTATTTCGGAACGCAGCCGGGAACTGTTGTGCAGCTCTGGCGACCCCGACGCCGTCGGACCTACCGGAGCTGCACAGAAGTTCCCGTCAGGGCGCGGCGGTCGGCGCAGTTCCGCGCCCAAACGGGCTTCCGCCCAGCCGTTCGCGCTGATGTTCACTGTGCCAGTTCTCCAGCGCCGGGCCCTTCGGCACTATCTGCGTGGGATTGATGTCCTCATGAACGATGTAATAGTGCTTCTTGATCTGATCGAAGTCGATCGTGTCACCGAAGCCCGGCGTCTGGAAGAGATCCCGTGCGTAGCCCCACAGCGCCGGCATCTCGGTGAGTTTGTTCCGGTTGCACTTGAAGTGACCGTGGTACACCGGGTCGAAACGCGCCAGCGTGGTAAAGAGCCGAACGTCGGCTTCGGTGATCGAATCGCCGACGAGGTACCGCTGGTTCGTCAACCGTTCCTCCAGCCAGTCCAGGGCTGTGAAGAGACGGTCATAGGCGTCGTTGTACGCTTCCTGCGATCCGGCGAAGCCGCAGCGGTAGACGCCGTTGTTGACCTCGGTGAAGACCCGCTTGTTGACCGTATCGATCTCCTCCCGCAGCTCCTCCGGGTAAAGATCCGGAGCGCCCTCGCGGTGGTACTGCTTCCACTCCGACGAGAAGTCGAGTGTGATCTGCGGGAAATTGTTGGTGACAACCGCACCGGTGTTCACATCCACGATCGCGGGAACGGTAATACCGCGGGGGTACTCCGAATCCCGCTTGAAGTACGCCTCCTGCAGGCGCTCGATCCCGAGCACCGGATCCTTGCCGTCCGGATCCAGGTCAAAGGTCCACGACCGCTTGTCATGCGTGGGCCCCGGCGTTCCGAGCGAGATAGCCTCCTCCAGCCCCAGCAGCCTTCTTACGATGATCGCCCGGTTGGCCCACGGGCAGGCCCGCGCCGCAATCAGCCGGTAACGCCCCGGCTCCACCGGAAATCCGTCGGCGCCGTCGCGCGTGATGCGCGTTTCAATGTAGGCGGTGTCGCGCTTGAACTCCTTGCCGGAGTCCACGTACGCGCCCTTGGTGCTGTGTTCGGATTCGCTCATGGTGTCACCCTAGCGGTCCACCGCACCGCTGCTGCGCAGGCTTTCGAGCAGCGCGGAGCAGGAAGCTTCGCAGCGGCGGCAGGCCTCCGCGCAGATCCTGCAGTGGTCGTGCATGGAGGCATGGCGCTCACACTCTCCGGCACAGTTTCGGCAGGCCTGCAGGCATGCCTCAAGCAGCGGCACCAACACGGCAGGATGATGCCCTCCCTGGCGCTGCAGCATCCGGGCAGTGGCAAGGCAGATGTCCGCGCAGTCCTGGTCGGTCCGGATGCAGTGCCGAAGGTCCTCGATGCCCTCCTCACCGAGGCAGGCGTCCGCACAGCTTCCACAGGAGGCCACGCAGTCCAGGCACGCTTCGATGGTGGCTGCCAGGTCACCGGCCTGAACATGGCCGGAAGGCCGGGGGTGGGCAATGATCATGTCTGCGATGTGCGTCATCACTTGTTCCCTCCTCGTGCGTCACGGTCGCGGCCGTATTTCCGACGCAGTTCGCGGCCCTTGTCGACGAGCCCAATCTGCTTGTCCCGTTTCTTGTCCGCCGCCTTGGTGTCCCGTGGCGGAAGCTGCACTGTCTCTTCTGCCTCGATTCCGGCCTGCAGTTCGCGGCCTCGCTCCAGCTCGGCATCGAACTCAGCACCGAACAGCAGCGACAGATTCGCCAGCCACAGCCACAGCAGGAAGATGATGACACCGGCGATAGCGCCGTAGGTCTGCTGGTAGCTGCCGAAGTTGGAGACGTAGAAGGAGAACGCCAGCGTTGTGAGGGCAAGAACCAGGAGCGCGATGATCGATCCGACGCTCACCCACTTGAACTTGGGCTGCTGCACGTTAGGGGTGCCGTAGTACAGCACTGCAATCATCAACACGGCGAAGAACACCATGACCGGCCACTTGGCAATGTTCCAGATGGTCAGGGCCGTTGACCCGAGGCCGATTGCGCCACCGATAGCTTCGGCCACTGGCCCGGAGAGAATCAGCAGCAGCGCCATCAGGACCACCAGGAGCAGCACGACGACGGTGATCAGCAGCATAACCGGGCGCAGCTTGAAGAACGAGCGCCCCTCCTCGACTTCGTAGACCCGGTTCATTGCGCGAGAGAATGCGTTGACGAACCCCGAGGCGGACCACAGGGCACCGAGAAGGCCGATGACGAAGGTCAGGCCCGCGGTCTCGGACGACGCCAACTGAGTGATGACCGGTTCCAGTGTTGTCTCAGCGCTTGAGGAAACGTTGCCCAGGATGTTGAGTACGGTGCCCGTCGTCGACTCTGCCTGTCCGAAGAATCCCAGAACCGATACGAGGGCCAGGAGCGCAGGGAAAATCGCCAGCACGGCGTAATAGGTCAGGGCTGCGGCGAGATCGGTGCACTGGTCCTTGCCGAACTCGTTGAGGGTCCGTTTGAAAACGTAGCCCCAGGCAGGTTTTGCGATGTCAGTGGGAGCGTCAGGCTTGCGGGAATCATCGGGGTGCGGGCTCGAAGCTGCCTTGGCCTGAGTGGCTTCCTCCGCCGAATCCGCCTTCGCGGGGTCTTTTGTGGTCACGTTTCTACCTCCGGTTCAGAATTGCCTCCCCCAACCGAACCATAAGGATGCTTACTATTGCAATAAGTAGACGACCGTTTAGTGTGGTTTTCAGGCCGCCACATCAATACGAAGGGTTCCACATGCGCATCGCTGTTATCGGAGCAACCGGCAACGTGGGCACGGCGCTCCTTCGTCGGCTCCAGCAGGCCCGCACGGAGAATCCTGCCATTGAACTGGTGGGCATTTCCCGTCGGCAGCCGTCCCAGGACCACCCGCCCTACAACGGTGTCGAGTGGCACACCGCCGACGTCGGCACTGATGCCGGCCGCGAAAAGCTCACCTCCGCGCTGCAGGGGGCCGACGCCGTCGTGCATCTTGCATGGGCCATTCAGCCCAACCGCGATGAGGAGGCGATGCACCGCACCAACGTGACAGGCACGGAAAATGCTTTGCACGCCGCCGCTGACGCCGGTGTTCGGCACTTTGTTTGCGCGTCCTCGGTCGGGGCGTACAGCCCGGCACGCAAGGATCAGGTAGTGACCGAGGATTGGCCCACCGGCGGAATTGCGACTTCCCACTACAGCCGCCACAAGGCCGAGCAGGAGGACCTGCTGGATGCTTTCGAACGTGATTTCCCGGAAATCCCCGTGGCCAGGGTCCGTCCAGGGCTCATTTTCCAGGCAGACGCCGGTGAGGAAATAGGGCGCTACTTCCTCGGCCCGCTCATTCCGAAATCCATTCTCAACAAGCTGAGCCTGCCCATCCTCCCGATCCCTTCGAAGCTCGTGTTTCAGGCGGTGCACGCCGCTGACATGGCGGACGCATACTGGCGGATTATCGACCAGCGAGCCTCAGGACCGTTCAATATCGCTGCGAATCCAGTTCTGACACCTCGCCTATTGGGCGGGCTGCTTGGCGCCAAGCGCGTCTTCGACCTGCCGGTCCCCGTGCTGCGTGCAGCGGTCGCCGCCTCCTGGGCGCTGCACATCCAGGCGACGGATCCCGGCTGGATCGACATGGCTTCGCAGGCACCAGTCATGAACACTGACCGCGCACGCACACTGCTCGGCTGGGAGCCAACACGATCCTCGGTTGCAGCGATGCGTGAGGTGATCGACGGACTGGCGGGCGGCGCGGGCGTGCACGGCTCCCCCAGCCTGCGTCCCGGCCGCTGAGAACTCGCTCTTCAGCCGATTACTCCTTCACCGCACCGGCCGAAGCATTCATGATTCGCTTCTGGAAGATGAAGAACACTATCGCCACCGGCACGGTCATGAGGGCTGCCGCTGCGAGCTTGAGCGGATATTGCGTTCCCTGGCTCAGCGCGCCCGAGGCGAGCTGAGCAACGCCCTTTGTCAGGGTGGTCAGCGCAGGATCCTGAGTTGAGATGATGAAGTGGTTCAGCTCGTTCCAGGATCCCTGGAAGGACAGGATCACAATCGTCATGACGGCCGGCCGCGCCATCGGCAGCACCACGGACCAGAAGGTCCGGAAGGTTCCGGCGCCGTCAATCCGCGCCTGCTCCTCGACACTGGCCGGGATGGACTCAAAGAAGTTCTTCATGATGAAGACGCCCGCTGCGTCGGCCAGCAGCGGCAGAATCATGCCGGCATATGAGTCGTAAATGCCCAGCTGATTGATCACAAGGAACTTCGGGATAAGCAGGACGACACCGGGCACCGCCATCACGGCGACCAGCAGTGCGAACACCAGTCCGCGCCCCCGGAACGGGATCCGGGCCAGCGCGTAGCCGGCCAGCGAGTTGAAGAAGACCCTGCCGAGAGTCACGAACACGGTCACGATGAAGGAGTTCATTCCCCACAGCGGGAAGTCCGAATTCGCGAAGAGCCCCTCATAGGCCGCCACTGACCAATTCTGCGGAACGAGTCCCAGCGGGTTCTGCGCCGCTTCAGGCTCCGTCTTGAAGGACGTGGCCACCTGCACCAGGAAAGGGAAAATATAGACGATTGCCAGCGCGATCAGGATCAGATAAGTGATCCATGCCCCGCGTATCTTCTTGCGGCGGGCAGGTGTAACTGGACGGCGGCGGTTTGCCGATGCCGAGGCTGGCACGGTTGCGGTGCTCATCGTTTGGACCGCCTCTTCTCGTTGTTGGGCGCGATTGTGCCGGGTGCAGCTGCCGCGCTGGATCCGGCGCTGACTCCTGCGGGCACCATGCGTCGACGTCGTGGAACATCGCGTTCCTGCAGTGCCCAGCGCTGAAGCAGGGTGAGGACAACGATGATCGCGAAGAGCACGAAGGCGATGGCGGCACCGACTCCCCACTGCTGGTCCACGAAGGCGGAATTGAAGGACAGGTAGGCAGGAGTCAGCGTTGTTTTGGCGGGCCCGCCCTGGGTGCCCGTGTAAATCTGGTCGAATACCTGCCAGGTGCCGATGAGGCCCAGCGTCAGCACGGTGAAGAGCGTGGGCCTCAGCATCGGCAGGGTGACGCTCCAGAAGCGCTGCCACCCGGTGGTGCCATCCATCATGGCGGCCTCCTGCACCTCGCCGCTGATATTCTGCAGCGCCGCGATGAAGAGAAGCATGAAGGTTCCCGAGGTGGTGAAGATCGCCATCAGAACGAAGGCCGACATGGCGACCGATGGCCCGGCCAGCCATTCCCAGCTACTGATGCCCAGGAACGCCGGGTCCTGCAGGGCGGCCGGCGCGCGGTCGATCCCGATGAGTCCGAACAGGATGTGCAGGACGCCGCGAGGATCCTGAAACCAGTTGGGCCCCTCGATCGCGAAAAAGGACAGGAACTTGTTGACCACGCCCGTTGCGCTGAACAGAAAAAGCCAGAGCACCGTGATCGCCACCGAGCTGGTCACTGACGGGAAGTAGAAAGCAGTGCGGAAGAATCCCCTGCCCCGGAGGATCTGCCGGTTCACCATGACCGCGAGGAAGAGGGAGAGCGCGGTCTGCAGCGGGACAACCAAGAGGACGTAGTACAGGTTGTTCCGAATGGAAGTACCGAAATCCCGTCCTGTCAGTCCCTCGCCGCCGAGGATGGCCGAGTAGTTTTCGGCGCCGACGAAGTCAACTGTCCCGGAGAAGGGACTGCCCCGGCCGGTCCAGTCCGAGACGCTGACCCAGGCTGCCATAAGTACGGGGATCACGAGGAACAGCCCGAGAATCAGGATGATGGGCGTGATGAAAAGCCAGCCGGCGAGCCCTTGCTTGCCGCGGATGCTCCTCTTGCTGCGGGTGGCCGGTCCGGCTGCTTGCTGAGCGGATGCTGGGGTGGATGGCACTGGTCACCTCTGTCTGGTCTGTTCGCTGGAGGTTCCGCAGGCGGCGCCCCTGCACCGGGGCGCCGCCTGTGGTTGGAAGGGCGCTACTGCGTAACTACGGATTCCATGAGCGGCTGCACCGACTCAAGGATTGCCTGCGGCTCTGAAGACTCGAGGGACTCGAGCTGCGAGTTCAGTTCCGCCAGCACGTCGGCGGCGCCCTGTTGCGCAGGCAGGTTTTGCGCGTATTCGCCGCCGGCGATGAACGGCGCCAGTTCGGGGTACTGCTCGGCCCAGTCACCGGCCACCGACTGGAGCGACGGCATGACACCGAATGCTTCCGCGAAGCCCAGTTGACTCTCCGGGGTGGTCAGGTGCTCCACCAGCGCCTTGGCGCCCTCGATGTTGTCGCTGTCTGCGGCGATACCCCAGCAGTTGGTGAACTGAAGCGTGCCCTTGCCGCCGGGGCCTTCCGGAAGCTCGGCGATCTGGTATTCGACGTCGGGGAAGTCATTGGTCATGGCGCCGGCAATCCAGTTACCCTCGATCACCATGGCGGCCAGGCCCTTGCCGAACGCTTCGCCGCCCCAGCCCGCGCCGAGGTCGGAGGAGTAGGCGGCAACGCCGTCCGTCATCATCTGCTTGGCGTAGCTCAGTGCCTCGACGTTCTCTTCGCTGGCAACTGTCGCTTCGCCGTCGGTGACGAGGCCGCCTCCGGCCTGTGCGGTGAAGACGCCGAGCCGTTGGAACTCGGGGCTGAACCCCAGACCGACGGTTTCCTCCGTGGTGAGCTGTTCGGCCACTGTGGCCAGTCCATCCCAGGTGGTCGGGATGTCATCCTCCGTGAGCCCGGCTTCCTCCCACATGGCGCTGTTGATCACAAGGCCCAGTGTGGAGAAGTCCTTGGGTGCGCAGTAGAGCTGGTCCTCATAGGTGAAGGCCTCACGGAGGGCCGGGTAGTAGTCGTCCTTGTTCTCCAGGTCCTCTCCGTAGGGCTCGAGCGAGCCATTGGCGGCATACCCGGCGAACGCGTCCGTGGACAGGTAGAAGACATCCGCCGGCTCACCGGACGCAAAGCCCTGGCTGAGCTGCTGCGTGAGGTCGGACGCTGCGATGACAGAGGCTTCCACACCGGACTCGCTGGCCCAGGCGTCGACAGCCGCAGTGACGGCCTCGGTCTCGGCATCACCCGATGAACCGATCAGGACGCTGACGGGCGCGTCCGTTGCTTCGGCCTGACCGCCGCCTTCCTCGGCGGATTCGTCGAAGCCCGAGCCTCCACAGGCGGTGAGGGTGAGCATCGATGCTGCAGTGATGGCGACGGCCAGCCGCCGTCTGGGATTTCCAGTCTTCATTGTCTGATTCCTCTTGTGTTGATTCTTCTTTGTGGGGAGTTGGTCAGGTGCTGCTGAAGGAGTACGGGGTGCGCTGGATCAGGGTCGGCGGCAGCAGGAGATGCCGCTCCGGTGCCGGCGCTTCGTCCCCCGCAGGGGAATTGCGCCCGGCCAACTGGTGGGCGAGGACGGCAATGATGTGCCGCGCTGCGTCCTCAGTGGGCTGGGAAACGCTTGAGAGCCCGACGGCGGCAGCCACCGGTGTGTCATCGAATCCGATTACTGCGGGCGAGGACTGCGCCGGAAGCAACTGCCTCAGCTTCACTGTGGCTCCGAGTGCCAGGGAGTCGCTCGCGCACACCAGCGCCGTCGCCCCGCGGGATGCGAGTCGTTCGGCGCCTTGCGCCCCGGCGGGGACGCCGTCGTCGGCCTGGATATCGAGGGTGTCAGTGGGAAGTCCGGCAGCGTGCATGGCGCGGGACCAGCCCGCGCGGCGGTCATCGCCGGCACCGGACCCGGCGGGCCAGCCGACGAAGCCGACTGCGGTATGCCCCTGCCCGATCAGGGTGCGCGTAGCTTGCTCGGTTCCGGCGCCGCCGTCGACATCCACCCAGGGGTGACTGGAGGTGAATGGATCCTCAATGCTGCTCCACGGGCGACCGAAGGCGGCGAACGGCACGTCGTGCTCCAGCAGCCACGCAGTGCGCTCATCGCCGTAGTGCGTGCCCGTAAGCACAAAGCCGTCGAGGTCTGCAACCTTCTGCAGCTCCTCGTATTGGCGGATTTCGCCGGAATCCGAGTCCGCGCAGAACAGTGTGATCCGGTAGCCCTCCTGCTGCGCGGCCTCGGTGAGCGCGTGCAGGAACCGGTCAAGGATTGATCCGTTGATTCCGTCGATCACCGGCATCATGCGGATGCCCAGGTTCATGGAGCGCCGTGTGCGCAATTGCCGGGCTGCGGCGCTGGGCCGGTAACCGCTCTCTGCAATCGCATGCTGGACGCGAAGCCTTGTCTCGGGCTTCACCCGGTGCGGCGCGTTGATCACGTTGGAAATCGTTTGCCGCGAGACGCCGAGGGATTCAGCGAGGCTGACCAGCGTGGCCTTTGACATGCTGTTCCTTTCCTGATGCTCACGACGACGGGATATTTACAGAATATGAACGTTCAAATAGGGTTGTCAATGAATAATTTGAACGATCTAATAACGGTCTCACCAGACTGCAAGGAGAACCCCGTGGCGTACCTCCAGCCCTTCCTGCACAACCTCACCGGCGTCTTCAGCGCTCCCGTCCAGGCATGGGCTGACCCCCACGGGCAGATCCGGGACTCCGGTGCGCAGGGGATCCACTGCGGAGATGACCGGGTTGTCCGCTCCGCGGTACTGACAGTCAACGGAGCAGAGCCGGATTGGGTCTCAACACAGGTGCGTTCGGCGCAGCGGGTCGATTACCTGCACTTCGTCCGGGTGGAGTCGCAGGTGGCGGACCCGTTGATGTACCTGACGCGTTCCCGCTCCGCCGACTCCGAGGGCGTCGCCGAGCATCTTCGCCTCGAGTCCGCCTACAGTTTCACCGTCCGGCAGGAAGTCCAGCTGGTTCTTGATGCGGACAATACCCCGATGGAACAGGTGAAATCCGGCGCAGCCGCTACCACTCAACTCGCGGTGACCAGCCCCAAATGGAACTGGCGCGACCAGGACACCACTGCCCTTCTGGACGCGCCCGCCGCCCACATCCAGTACGACGGCGGCCGGATCACCCTTACCTGGGAGGTTGAGGTGGAGCCCGGCGGCGTCGTCGAGCTTGGCTGGCGGCTGGCCGTTACCGATGCCGCCGCACCTATGGTGGCGCCGTCGGGGCCCGGTATCGCGGTTCCGGAAGTTGAGGGCGCGCCGCTGCAGCGTCTGCTTGAGCGGTCCGTGTCGGACCTGAACGGATTGCGCATGGCCGCCGCCAATCAGCCGGAGGACACGTTCCTTGCTGCCGGCGCCCCCTGGTTCTTCACCATGTTCGGGCGGGATTCCCTGATTGCGGCACGGCTGCTCCTGCCGATCGAGACCTCGCTGGCCGGCAGCACGCTTCGCGCACTCGCCTCCCGGCAGGGCGCTTTCACTGATCCCGAAACCGCCGAGCAACCAGGCAAGATCCTTCACGAGGTCCGTCGCGGCACCCTGTCCTTCACCGAGGGCGACGCCGGAGTGTCACTCCCGCCCGTCTATTTCGGCACCATCGACGCCACTCCCCTGTGGATCTGCCTGCTGCATGACGTCTGGCAGGCGGGGCTGCCCGAGGATCAGGTGGAGGCGCTGCTGGACCATCTGGAGGCAGCATTGGTGTGGCTGCGCGATCACGGTGATTCCGACGGCGACGGTTTCCTTGAGTACAAGGACGAAAGCGGCCACGGACTCGCCAACCAGGGCTGGAAGGACTCCGGAGACTCCATCCGGTGGCATGACGGCTCGCTTGCTGACGGGCCCATCGCGCTCGCCGAGGTCCAGGGTTACGCCTATGAAGCAGCCGTTGGAGGAGCAGCCCTGCTCGATGCTTTCGGGCGCCGGGGCGGCGACGAATGGCGGCGGTACGCAGGAGATCTGCAGCAGCGTTTCCGGACTGCTTTCTGGTGCACCGACGAGTTGGGACGCTACCCCGCCATCGCACTGGATTCGTCCAAGCGGCCGGTGGACGGCGTCACCAGCAACATGGGCCATTTGCTGGGTACCGGCATCCTCGATGAAGAGGAAGCCCGGGCTGTTGCCGCACGACTGATGGGTCCCACCATGTTCTCCGGCTACGGAATCCGCACGGTATCCACCACCAACGGCGGTTTCTGGCCCACTCGCTACCATGCCGGGTCGGTCTGGAGCCATGACACCGGCATGATCATCAGCGGACTGCTCAAGGACGGCTTCATCACGGAAGCCTCGATCCTTGCCGACGGGCTGCTGCGCGCAGCCGAAGGGTTTGACTGGCGGTTGCCCGAACTGTTCTCAGGACATGCGGCGAGCGAGATGTGGCCGCCGGTTCCCTACCCGTCGTCGTGCCGTCCGCAGGCGTGGGCTGCGGCGTCATCAATCCCGATCGCGCAGGCGCTCGGCGGGCTCTGAAGCACCATCGAGCGGGTCAGGATGCGTCAGCGTCCAGCTCTGTGAGCCATTCAATAGCCCGGCATTCATCAGTGAAGTACTCACTCGGCGTTGCGGCACGATAGTTGAAAGCAGTCATGACCCGCGCAACCTCATCCTTACCGAGGACCGCCGTACGGCTGGAGCAGGTGTCCTTCAGCAGGACATCCCGGGCCGGCGCGCTGATTCCGTCAACGAGGTCCATGTGCACGAGCAGCGGCCGTTTACACGACGGCGATACTGACTCGACGGCGGAAATGCTCGCCTGCACGTCCTTCAATTCCATGACGATCCCGGGCTCCCAGCGCAGTCGCAGGAAGTCGCCTTCGTCCACCAGCTTGAAGCGCGGATCATCGGATGTCGGTGCCATTCTTCTTTTCCCCCAGCGTTTATGTTTCAGGTATGTCGTGCCCCGGCGTCAGCAGCCAGTCAAGCGCCTCGTCGGGCTGCCGGAAATGGCGCGTGGGGTAACGCGGACGGTGAACACCGTCGAAGAAGGTCGCGATCATCCGGTCCACAGCTGACGGTCCCACCAGAGCAAGAGCGGCCACATTCAAACGGTCCGCGAAGACTGTTTGCCCGGCGGCATCCACCGAGACCATCGCGTTTAGGATGACAAGCATCGGATCGCAACGGCCCGGGTTCACTTCATCGAGCCGCTGGACCAGATCCAGTGCGTCCCGCTCGCGAACCGTGACAGCTGCGTTCCACTCCACGCGGACATAACCGTTCTCGCGGGTAAGGACAAAACGTCGGCCAGACTCCGATGCGTTCATCACCCTCCCCTCGTAGGCTGCCAGAAGCAAATGTATCCCACATCACACGGGTTACCTTACGAAACGGTGCGCGACTCCCGCTCATTGAGCGCGTCGTCGCCGGGTCCCCTGAAGTCCGCACCGCGCCGCTCCGCCTCCGGGGAGCCGGTGAAAAGGCGCCCGTCGCGCGGCTGGTGGCCGGCGTCGTCGTTCTCTGCAGGGATGACGGCCGGCGCAGCCGACGACAGCGGCACCGCCTCCCAGCGCTGGCGCGGCAGTGCCTCGGGGAACCGGCTCTGGATGAACCCGACCATCTGCTCGCGGACCAGGCATTGCAGGTCCCACAGCGCTCCGCTGTCTGCAGCGCTGACCAGGATCCGCGCACGCACCATGCCGTCGGTCGCCTTGGTGATCTGCAGTGTTCCGGTGCGGCTGTCCCACAGCTCGGAAGCGTCGAGGATCTCCCGCAGCCGAATGCGCATGCTCTCGATCGGCACGCGCCAGTCGAGGTCCAGCTCAACTGTTCCAAGCAGCTCGGAACGGCGGCGCGTCCAGTTCTCAAACGGGGTGGAGGTGAAGTAGGTGGAGGGAAGGATCAGGCGGCGTTCATCCCAGGACTGGACTACCACGTAGGTCATGGTGATCTCCTCGATCGTTCCCATTTCCCCTTCGACGAGGACCACGTCGTCCACCCGGATGGCGTCGGTGAAGGCAAGCTGCACACCGGCGAAGACGTTGCTTAACGAGCTCTGGACGGCGAGGCCGGCGACGATGGAGATAAGGCCGGCGGACGCCAGGATTCCTGCGCCGAGCGCGCGCACTTCATCAATGGTCAACAGCACGCTGGCCAGCGCGAGAGTAATGACTACCGCAACAGCAACCCGCCGGGCCAGCATGATCTGCGTCTTGAGCCGCCGGGCACGACGGTTGTCACGGCTCGAACTCTCGTAGTGGCGTAGCACCACCGTTTCCACAATGGAGAGCACCGCCACGAGCAGCCAGGCAAGGGACACAATGAGCGCCAGCACCAGCACATAATCAACGGGCGGGAACCACGCAGCGTCCCGAGCTGTGGCACCGAGTGCTATGCGTATGCCGAGGACCGCGAGTACCGCCTGCAACGGACCGCGTGCCTTCCGGGTGACCTCGTGAACCTGGGGTACTTTTCGCAGTGCGCGGGCAGCCAGGCGGCGGAGGACCCACCCCAGTACGACGGCGGCCAGCACTGCTGCTGCAGCGGCCAGGAACGGGGTAATCGCCTCAAGGAAATCCATCCCCCTACCGTCTCAGAGGGCCCCGGGGGTCAGTCCAATTCCGCTTCCACCTGGTGAGGACTGGTGAGGACTGGTGACGGCTAGTAGAGGAAGATCGCGAACCACTCACGGTTGTGGGCGTGCAGCAGCACCAGGAAGAGCACGAAGTCGAACAACAGGTGCACGCTCACGATGTAGCTCAGCGACTTGGTCTTCGAGAAGATCCAGGCCTGGATCAGCGCGAAGGGGTAGATGAGGAACGGTCCCCAGGAGTGGAAGCCCAACTCCCACAGGAAAGACGTGAACAGCACGGCCTGCAGGAGGTTGGCCTGCCAGTCGGGCAGGTGGCGGCGCAGCAGGGTGAACGCGGTGCAGATGAAGAACAGCTCATCCCAGATGCCCAGGACGTTGGTGCCCAGGAACAATCGCGCAATGGTTCCCGCGTCCGAGGCCGCGGGCCAGTTCTCGTAGACACCGGTTGGAATCATGTACACCGGCAGCAGCAGGTACCCGATGACGACGACGGCCAGGAGGTACCAGCGCTCAGTCCGGTTCCATTTCTGGCCGGTGAGGACCGGGAAGCGGATCGCATGGTCCTTGAACACGAACCGGGACAACAGGTAGGGCACCGCTACAGCCAGGATCATCGCCGTGCCCATGATGGTCATGTGGCTGAAGCTGATGTCGGTAGTGATGGGGACGGCGCTGATGATGACGAGGCCGATGGCCAGCAGCAGCAAATCCCGGAAAAGGCTCTTGCCATGCTGCGCTTTGCCGGTGAAGTAGGCGGTTGTCAGCGCCGCGGCAAGGACCAGATAGCCGGGAACCCTCTGCTCAAGCGCGAAGATGAGGAAACCGGACGCCGACACCAGCGCGGCGGCGACGACCGGAAGTACCCGGGGGCGCGCGTCAAGGCTCGCCGTGGTGATCATGGTTCGAGCTTACGCCTTGCTCCACTGTCAGGGCACACCCCTAGACTGGCGAAATGGTTGAAAACAACGCCCGCGAGTCGCTCATCGCCGACACCCTCGTCGAGGCATTCAAGCCCCTCATGGAAGCGGATCCGCACGGATTCCGGACCAAGTTCCGAAAGATGGCGGCCGATCCATTCGCGTTCTACCGCGGCAGCGCCTGCCTCTTCTACGCAGACATGAAGGAGATGACCGACAACTGGGCGGATGACAACACCAGCCGGGTATGGATCCACGGTGACCTCCACGCGGAGAACTTCGGCACCTATATGAGCAGTACGGGCCAGCTCACCTTCGACATCAACGACTTCGATGAGGCTTACCTCGGGCACTTCTCCTGGGACCTGCGGCGGTTCACCACCTCGCTGGCACTGATGTGCTGGCAGAAGGCGCTTCCCGAGGAAGCGGTGCGCTCCCTGGCCCGCACGTACCTGTCCGCGTATCTGGACCACGTAAAGCATTATGACGACGCCGGCCAGGATGACTTCGCGCTCCACCTCGGCAACACATCGGGAACCATCCATGCTGTGCTGCTCGCAGCGCGCGCGTCCCGGCGCACCGACCTGCTCGATGCGATGACGTTCGTGGAGGACCACGAACGCCACTTCCAGGACAACAGCAAGACGCGTCGGCTGGATGACGCAGAGTACGCCATGGTGGCGAAGGCATTCGAGGACTACCTCGGCACCATCCCCGAAGACAAGCGCTCGGCCCGCGAAATCTTTTACAACGTGAAGGACATCGTCGGCAGCACCGGCTTCGGCATCGGCAGCGCGGGGCTGCCCGCCTACAACGTGCTCATTGAGGGTTACAACGAAGCCCTGGAAAACGACATCATCATCTCAATGAAACAGGGCAACGTCGCCGCACCGAGCCGCATCGTCACGGACGATCGAGTTCGCTCGTACTTCGAGCATGACGGGCACCGTACCGTCATCAGCCAGCGCGCCCTCCAGGTACACACCGACACCTTCCTCGGCTACACAACCGTTGACGGCGTCGGGTTCGTGGTGGATGAACTCTCTCCCTATAAGGCGGATCTTCGCTGGGACAACCTCACGGAGCCGGACGAGATCGAGCCGGTGCTCGTGGACCTCGGACGAGCCACCGCCAAGGTGCACTGCGCGTCAGATGAGGACAGCGACCAGGACCTGGTGAACTTCCAGACCGAGCGGGCCATCATGCAGGTGACCGAAGGTCGTCGGAACGAGTTCGTCGAGGACATCCTTGAGTTTTCGTTGGATTACGCCCGCACGGTTCGAAATGACCACTCCCTCTTCGTTGACGCCTTCCGGGAGAACCGGATTCCCGGCGTCCCGTCCACCTGATACCCGCAACCGAGGCCGAAATCAACGTGAGATAGAACACGTTCGAGTAATTGGAACTCTCGTAAGGTAAGCCATACCTTACTTATGGTGGCGCGACTGAAGCTGCTGCTGACATTCCTTCCTTCTCACCCTGGAGTCTCGAACGTGAAAAATTCCGTAAGAATCAGCGTGGTCGCCGCATTGTCGGCATCGGCCCTCACCCTGACGGCGTGCGGCGGCACCGCAGATGCCGGCAATGAGGAAGCAGGATCCGCGACCACCCTGCCCGTGGAGCACGCACAGGGAACCACCGACGTCCCCGCCAACCCGCAGAATGTTTTCACCTTCGATCTCGGGGTACTCGACTCCCTGGATAACCTCGGCGTTGCCGTCTCCGGCGTGCCGCAGGGAAACCTGCCTGAGGCCCTCGACGCCTACGAGTCCGACGACTACACGAAGATCGGGTCAGTCAAGGAACCCGATTTCGAGGCCATTGCCGCCGGCGCACCCGACCTGATCATCATTTCCGGCCGCACGGCCGACTACTACGACGAGCTCAGCGAGATTGCTCCCACCATCGACCTGAGCGTTGACCAGGCAGCACCCATCGAGAGCTTCAAGGAAGTCAGCACCACACTGGGCCGGATCTTTGAGAAGGAAGACGACGTAACCGAGCGTCTTACGGCAATCGACGCCACCATTGCCGACACGCAGGCGAACGCCGCCGATGCCGGAACGGGCCTGATTGTTCTGACCAGCGGCGGTGAGCTGACTGCTTACGGCGCCGGCTCCCGGTTCGGCCTGATTCACGACGTCCTCGGCGTGGAACCTGCCGCCGAAGTGACGGAGGACGGAACACACGGCCAGTCCATTTCCTTCGAATTCATCGCAGAGACCAATCCCGACCACCTGTTCGTGATCGATCGCGACTCGGCGATCGGCGAGTCCGGAGACGCCGCCTCAGCCGTACTGGATAACGAGCTCGTCAACGGCACCAACGCTGCCTCCGAAGACAACATCGCGTACCTCGACGCCGCGAGCTGGTACCTCGTGGGCTACGGCCTGTCCAACGTCGAGGCCATGATCAGCTCCGTCAACGACGCCCTGACCAGCTGACCATTCGCCGGTCGCCTCTCGAGGCGACCGGCACGGAGAATCCCGTGATCACAGCAACAGCACCGGCAGATGCCCGGACGACGACGGCGCGCCGCCGGTTCCCAGCGTTCCCCGCTGTACTGGCGACCGTCGCCGTCGTCGTGCTTTCTGTTGTCAGCCTGTTCATCGGGGTCAGCGACGTGTCGCTGGCCGCGTTGTTCTCCGATTCGGATGACGGCACGGCCGGGCGCATCATGCTCGTCAGCCGCATTCCCCGGACGCTGGCCATCCTCCTGACAGGTATGGCGGTGGGCGTCGCCGGGCTCATTCTGCAGCTCATGGCGCGCAACAAATTCGTCGAATCCTCCACCGTCGGAACAGTGGAGTCGGCGATGCTCGGCATCCTCGTGGTCACGCTGCTGGTGCCGGCTGCTCCCCTGCTGGCCAAGATGGGCGTGGCAGCCCTGTTCGCCGTCGCCGGCACGGCACTCTTCCTGGCGGTGCTGCGGCGGGTTCCCCTCCGCAACACGCTGATTGTTCCGCTGGTCGGAATCATGCTGGGTGGGATCATCGGCGCAGTGACCACCTTCTTCGCCTACCGGTTCGACCTGCTGCAGAGCCTGAACAGCTGGATGGTGGGCGATTTTTCCGGTGTCATCGCTGGCCGGTACGAGTTCCTCTGGCTGGTCGGTGCGCTCACGGCCGTCGGGTACTTCGCCGCCGACCGCTTCACCGTGGCCGGGATGGGAAGCGAATTCACGACGAATCTCGGCCTGAACTACCGAGCGGTGATGAGCCTGGGACTTGTCATCGTCTCCCTGATCAGCGCCGTCGTCGTGGTGACTGTCGGTGCAGTACCGTTTCTCGGCCTCGTGGTGCCCAACCTGGTCTCGATCCTGATCGGGGACAACGTACGCCGGGCTGTTCCCTGGGTTGCGCTGCTCGGTGCGGGGCTGGTGCTGCTGTGCGACATTCTTGGCCGCCTGATCCGCTTCCCCTATGAGATCCCGGTTGGAACCGTCCTGTCCGTTGTCGGAGCCGCCGGCTTCCTCTATCTCCTGCTGAGGAGCCGCCGCCGTGTCGCCTGACGCACTCCCACCTGCGCTGACAGTACGACGACGGCGGCCGACCGGGAGCCTCAGCCCCCGCACCTGGATCCTGGTACTCAGTCTCCTCACGGCCGCGCTGACCGTCACCTTTCTAACCATCGGCCTCTCGGGAAATCTGGCGTACGTGCTCCCGCTACGCGCCAACAAGGTGGCGTCGATGCTGCTGGTGGCATACGCCGTCGGAATCTCCACGGTACTGTTCCAGACGGTCACCGGAAACCGGATCCTCACGCCGTCGATTATGGGATTCGACGCGCTCTACATCCTCCTCCAGACGTTCCTTGCGTTCGCCATCGGCACCCAGGCCCTGCTCACCATGGGCGCGGGGACCCGGTTCCTCATGGAAGTAACGCTGATGGTGGGCTTCTCGTGGGTTCTCTACCGCTGGCTCTTCATCGGCGGCGGGAAGTCCCTGCACCTGGTCCTGCTGGTCGGGATCATTTTCGGCACGTTGTTCCGCGGAATCTCCTCGCTGCTGCAGAGGCTCATCGATCCGAGCGAGTTCGTGGTGCTGCAGGACCTGTTCTTCGCGAGCTTCAACAATGTGGACTCCTCGCTGCTCGGAATTTCAACGGTGGCTATTCTCGCCGCGAGTGCCGCCGGCTGGCGGATCAGGAACCAGTTCGATGTCCTTGCGCTCGGGCGCGAAACCTCCCTCAGCCTGGGGATAAACCACAAGAGCACAGTCACCCAGGTATTGGTTATCTGCTCGGTCCTGGTGGCTGTCTCCACCGCCCTGGTTGGCCCGATCACGTTCTTCGGCCTACTGGTGGCCTCGATGGCGTACCAGCTTTCCGCAGTGTTCCGGCACGCCTATGTCTTGCCGATCGCCGTACTGCTGGGCGCCATCGCGCTCCTCGGGGGCCAACTTGTCCTGGAGCGGGTCTTCGGATTCGATACGGCCCTCAGCATTGTCATCGAGTTCGTTGGCGGGATCGTTTTCATCGCCCTGCTCCTGAAAGGTTCGATCAAGTGATCCAGCTGACCGGCGTAACCAAGGCGTACGGCTCCGAGACCGTCGTCGACTCCGTCACCGCTGCCATCCGCCAGGGCGGCATCACCTCGATCATCGGCCCCAACGGCGCGGGCAAGTCCACGCTGTTGTCGATGATGAGCAGGCTGCTGCCGATGGACAGCGGTTCGGTGGTGATAGAAGGCATGGACGTCAGTACGACGGCGAGCAACACCCTCGCGCGGAAGATGGCAATCCTGCGGCAGGACAATCAGCTCACCGTCCGGCTCACCGTCCGCGACCTGGTGGGTTTCGGGCGTTTCCCGCACAACCAGGGCAGGCCCACCACCGCGGACCGCGCCCACATTGAGCGTGCGCTGGACTATCTCGACCTGGGCTCGATGGCGGATCGGTTTGTCGACGAGCTCTCCGGTGGACAGCGGCAGCGCGCGTTCATTGCCATGGTGCTGGCTCAGGACACCGACTACATCTTCTTGGACGAGCCACTGAACAACCTCGACATGAAGCACGCGGTGGACCTGATGCGGATGCTCAGGCGCACGGTCGAAGACCTCGGCAAGACCGTGGTGCTGGTCATCCACGACATCAACTTCGCCTCCTGCTACTCGGACGCAATCATCGCAATGCGTGACGGCGCCGTGATACATCAGGGCACGCCGGCAGAGCTGATGCACACGCCGCTGCTGCGCGAGGTGTATGACATCGACATCCGCATCGAGGAGATCGACGGCAATCGAATCGGCGTCTACTTCGCCTAAGCACTGCCCTCTGCTGGACGGCAATGAACCTGACGGAATGTCGGCCCAATGGGGCAGGATGGAGCCAGGGAGGCAGTAATGGATTTTGATGTTCTGGTGATCGGCGCCGGCCCGGCGGGCATGGCTGCAGCAACACGCGCAGCGGAACTCGGGGCGCGCACCGCCGTCGTCGAGCGTGCACGGTTGGGCGGAACCTGCGTGAATTCCGGCTGCGTGCCGACACGGGTACTGGCGAAAACCGCCCGGCTGTACCGGGAGGTGCGCACCGCCCGCGACTACGGGATCGTGGTCCACGAGCCCGCCGTGGACTGGCCGCAACTGGTCCGCAGGGTCCGCTCCACGGTCGACCGCGTACTGGAGGCAAAAGGATACGGCGAGGCCATGCGCCAGCTGGACATCACGCTCTTGGAAGGTGAGGCGTCCTTCACCGGGCCGCACGAGGTTTCCATTGACGGACGTGTGGTGACGGCTGCGTCGATCATTCTGTGTGTCGGTGGAAGCGCACGCCGGCTTCCGATCGCCGGCGCCGAGCATGCCGCGCTCCCCTCCGAGGTACTCGATCTCCCGGAGCTGCCGGGCTCAGTCGCGATCATCGGCGGCGGTCACACTGGCGCGCAGCTGGCCACCATCTTCGATGCCCTCGGCTCCAGCGTCACCCTGCTGGACCTCGCGCCGCGCATCCTCACCACCGAGGACGACGACGTTTCCGCCGTCGTGACGGACGGCTTCCGTTCCCACGGCGTGCGTGTGGCTGTGGGCATCCACGGTGTTGACGGCATAGATAAACACGACGACGGCGGCCTTGAAATCCGCTGGCAAGGTACCGACGGCGCGCAGTCGGCGCGGGTTGGAGCCGTGATCATGGCCGCCGGATGGCCGGCGAATATCGACGGGCTCGGCCTGGAAGCTGCAGGCGTCGCCGCTGCCCGGGGAGCAATCCCGGTGGACAACTATCTCCGGTCCAATGTGCCGCACATCTTTGTTGCCGGCGACGCGAACGGGACATCGATGCTGGTCCAGGCAGCAGTCTTCGAGGGTGAGACGGCTGCCGAAAACGCGGTCCTTGGCGCGCATCGCACCACGCCGCACCATCTGCTTCCCGAGGGAGGCTTCACCGACCCGGACTACGCGGGAGTGGGCCTCACTGAGGCTCAGGCCCGCCAGCGCGACGCCCAGTGTGCCGTCGTCGTCGTTCCCTATGGCGCGGTTGAGCGTCCGATCATTGATGACCGGGAGCAAGGCTTCCTCAAACTGGTCACCGACAGGCACCGGGAACTCATCCTCGGTGCGCATGCGGTCGGGGAAAACGCGGTGGAGGTGATCCAGGCGGTTGCCTCCGCAATGGCGGCCGGCACGGATGTCGCCACGCTGGCCCGGGTGAAGTTCGCGTACCCGACGTACAGCGCGATCATCGGGCAGGCAGCACGCAAGGCCATGCGCCGGCTTGAAGGCGAGGAGGCAGGGACAGACTCCTGGTAGTCGGACTGCTAATGTGGGACGAGCATCACTACAAAGCTTGCTTATCAATGGTTCGCGCCGGGTTCAGAGCCCGGGCACCGGCGTGAGCGCAGTGAGGAGTAGCCATGGGCATCGCAGAGAAGAAGTTCTCGGTAACGGAAGAGTCAGACAGCAAGCACCCGCAGGACTGGGGCCGCGCCATGGCGATGGCGATCAGCCGCCTGGTGGAGCTCGCGCATGAGGCAGGCGACGTCGTCGAAGATGAGAACCTCTACGGTGAAGATCTGCACCTATACCTCGCAGAAACCGATGAGGGCACCAACATCACCATGTCGTGGACCCCGAAGGCATCGAAATCTCCGGGACCGGCTGAGCAGGAGCAGGAATGAGCAGTCAGAATCCGGATCCGGACAAGGAAAAGATCACCGGCCTTGAGCCGGGCGGAGGGGTACCCCCGGGTGAAACGCCTCCAGCTGAGGCAAGCACCGGCGGTCCGCAGGGCCACGACGAGGGCGGACCGGGCAAGGCAGCATCGCGGATCTGGCTGGTACTGATCGGCATCTTCGTACTTCTGGGGCTGCTGTACTTCGTTGGCTACATCGCCGGGCTGTTCAGCTAGGCGCCATATCCACAACAAAGCGGCCGAACCCGTGGGGGACGGCCGCTTTGTTGTGGCGCTTTGTGCCGCAGGCCCGATTCAGGCCCGGTAGTAGTCCTGGAGTGTTGCTTCCTGCTCGGCGGTGAGGCCTTCTTCCACCGTGAAATCCGGTGCGTCCTTGATCTTGTCCTTGGACACCGCGACATACAGGTTGTCGCCGTCCAACCGTGAGCCGGCAAGGGGAACGAAGTTTTCCCTGGTGTTGAGCAGTCCGAGACCGACAGTGACCCAGGCAGGCTTGTGGGAGAGCCCATCGAGATGCACCTGGGTGACGTTCCCCAGTTTTTCTCCGTTGGCATCCCATGCCGTAGCTGTCTGCAGATCTTCCAGTTCCAGGGAATCCATGATGCCTCCGCGCTTTGATGACAGGTTCCCTCACCATTCCAGTGCATCAGGCGCCCAAAGGCAACGACGGCGCCTGATGCACTGTCCGGACGTTACGCTGCTTCGGCGGCCTCTGCTGCTTCGTTGATCATCGGCAGCCACTTGTCCAGTGCCCAGATGAGGGAGAGTGGGCTGGCCGCGGAGATGGACAGGGTCAGGGTGTTGTCAGCGTCGGCAACGAGTGCGCCGGACTTCACCGCGGGGATCTGGCTCAGCAGCGGATCAGCAGCGATGGCTTGCTTGGTGGCGTCATCGGGAACCCAGGTTACGAAAATGTCCGACTCGAGCTCGTCGGCACGCTCTGCAGACCACGGGATGAAGAACTCGTCGCCGGTAGCGTTCTCGGCGACTACATCGGCCATTTCCATGCCGATCTGGGTGAGGAAGCGGGGACGGTTGTCGCTGGCCGTGTAGATGTTCACGCTCTCGGCGCTGGCCGGCTCGAGGTTCCCGAAGATGAAGGTTTTACCCTCGATCGCGGGGTACTCGGCGACAGCCTCCGCGATCATGTCCTCGGTTTCGGTGACAAGCTGTTCGGCCTCATTGGCCAGACCGAGCGCCTCACCGATCATGGTGGTGGATTCCTGCCAAGCGGTGCCATAGGCAACCTCGGGGTAGGCGACCACAGGGGCGATTTCGCTGAGGGTGTTGTAATCCTCCTCAGTGAGCCCGGAGTATGCCGCCAGAATGACGTCCGGATTGGTCGCAGCAATTTCGTCGAAGGCAATCCCATCAGCCTCGGAATACTGGACCGGCGCGTTCTCGGTACCGATCTCTGCGCCGAGTTCTTCCAGCTTGGCGTCCTTCCACGGCACGGAGCCCTGCTCATTCCCGCCATACTCGTTCACCGGCATACCGACCGGAACCACACCAAGCGCCAACGCGATGTCGTCATTGACCCAGGAAACGGTTGCGACGCGTTCCGGCTTCTCCTCGATGACCGTTTCGCCGAATGCGTGCTCGATGGTGACAGGGAAGGCATCGGCGGAGCCTGCTTCATTGGCGCCCGCAGCTTCGGAACCGCCGCCCGCCGGGCCGGTGGAGCATGCGGAAAGTGACAATACCGCAATCGCTGCTGCGGCAATCAGACCGCGAACACGTGTGGGGGCCATGGGGGCTCCTTGACTTTCGTGACGGCTTGAACGGACCGTCTGGATGGATACGAAAGTAAGGGTAGCCTATGCTTCAGGGCATTACGAAATGTTTGTGTTGCGTAATAGGTTCAGTCCCGGGCCTTACGGGTTTCCCTGTCGTTCGCCTTCTGAATGGCGTCCACCAGTTCTTCCTTGTTCATGGACGAGCGCTTGGGGATATCAAGCTTTTTGGCGACGTCGTAGAGGTGCTCCTTGGAGGCGTTCGCGTCGACGCCACCGGCTGTTTCCTTTGACGTGCCCCGTCCGCCCTTTGCCTGCTCATCGGACGGCCCCTTGGAGTCCTTCTGCTCCCAGTGGTCGCCCACCTTCTCGTGCGTGTGTTTGAGCGCGCTGTACGCCGTGCGATGCGCCCGTTCACCATCGCCGTACTGCTCCTCGGCAGAGTCCAGCGTCTTGGCGTAGGTTTCCTGTGCTTTTTTGTCGGACCGCTGGAGCGTGCTGGGCAACTCGTCGGTCTTTACCTTCCCTGACTTCGTTTGCTTCGGCATGGCTTCTGCTCCGTCCTTAGGGGGTAGGGCTTGCAGTTCCGAGGCTACCGCTGGGTGCGCATGACTTCTACACGAACTGACTTCTACACGAACGACGGTGCCGGGTCCGCTGCCACCGCGGCCAGGTACTTCGCGAGCGCCCCGGGTGCCGAGCGTGGTGCTTCGGCTTCAACCAGTGCGTTGTAGTTGGTGTTGGTGTTCACGTCGTAGGTGAGCACGCGCCCGTCGGCAGTCTCCATGAACTCGATCCCGCAGACCTCGATGTTGTTCCGGCGTGCGAACTCCACGTACTTCTCGATGATCGGGTGATCGAAGTCGCGGCGCAGGCTGAACAGCTGCTGGTTTTCCTCGGGTTCGATCGTGGCCCCCGGGGGCATGATCGGCTTGCCCGTTGTCGGGTCGATGGCGCAGGCGTCCGCCGGGCAGAGCTGGAAACCACCGCGCGCGGTGTCCGCCTGGATGGCATAAATGAACTCGCCGCCCACTATCTCCACGCGTGTGATGATCGGCTCAGCTGCCTGGATGAACTCCTGGATCAGGGTGATGCCGTCCTGCGGCTCCTCGAACTCAGCCGATGCCACGTATTCCGCCAACTCCTCGTGGCTCTCGAACTTGCGCACGCCGAGGCCTTTTCCGCCCTGGTTGTGCTTGGTGATGAAGGGGGTCGGGAAGTCCTTCGCCGCCTGCAGAATGTGGTCCCGTCCAATGGCGGCGACGGTCCGCGGTGTTTCGATTCCGGCTGCCTTCAGCGCGGTCAGCTGGTCCACCTTACTCATCTCCAGTTCGAGGATCCGCCGACCGTTGATGGTCCGGCGGCCGTGGGCCTCGAGCCAGGACAGAACGGCACGGGTATAGTCCTTTGAGAGGCCATGGTCCCGGGTATGCGCAGACGCGCTGATCCTGGACCAGAAGATGCCTTCCGGAGGTGTTGAGTCGAGGTCCAGAACACCGTCCGTCAGCAGCCACTCCTCAAACTCGAGCCCCTCCTGCTCGAAAGCACGGGCGAACGGGGGAAACCACTCGGGGTTCTCGTGCAGGGCATAGATCTTTGCGGCGTCCGAAGTAGTCATATCCGGTGCAACCTCTCGTTGGTAGCGCGTATTCCAGCTATTCAGCCGGCGGGAGGAAGATTCCGTTGCCCGGTCCCATCGGAATCTCGAAGAAGTAGAAGATGCTGAGAATCGATGCCCAGGCCAGCCAGAACGGAATCACGAACGGCAGCATGCGGGCGATCAGCGTCCCGAGGCCTGCTTCGGGTTCGTACTTCCGCAGCATTGCCAGCAGCACGATCATGTACGGGTTGAGCGGGGTGATGACCTGCGTGGCGGAGTCGCCCACGCGGAAGGCGCCCTGGATGAAGGCCGGCTCGTATCCCAACAGCACAAACAAGGGTACAAAAACCGCGGCCATCAGCGTCCACATGGCGGAGCCGGAAATGATGAAGAGATTCAACAGGGACGCCAGCACGATGAAACCGAGGATCGCCGGATAGCCGGTGAGGCCGATCGCCTCGAGGCCGGTGGCTCCTGCAACGGCGATCCACTGACCGATTCCGGACCAGTTGAACAGCGCAATGAACTGGCCGAGGATGAACGCCAGTACGAGGAATCCCGCCATGTCGCGGATTGCATGACCCATGACGCGCGGCACGTCCTTGCCGGAGGCGATGGTTCCAACGATTTTTCCGTACACCAGGCCGGGCACCACGAACATCGCGAAGACAATGAAGACAATGGAGCTGAGCAGCGGTGACCTCGGCAGGTAGCCGCCCTCCTCGTTGCGCCAGGGCGACCCGGGAATGGTCACCGCAACGGCGATGATGACGGCGAGAGCGACGCCGGCAATCATCGCCCAGCGCAGTGCTTTGGTTTCCTTCGGATCGAGCTCGGCCCGCAGATCCGGCTGCGAACCCGAAGACGCAGAAGTTCCCGCAGAGGCAGATACGGCAGCGTCGTCGTCGGCTACCTCATCGCGGGGGACGCCCTGACGGTTTAGCCGTGGCTCAAGGACTTTGTCGATGACGAAGCCGGCGATGAACATGAGCACCAGCGAGGATGCCACGTTGAAGAAGTAGTTCGAAACCGGAGTGACCGGTGAACCGGGGTTGGGCAGGGTCGCGGTGACCGCCGTCGTAATGCCGGCAAAGAGGGCATCGAGGCTGGTGACCAGCAGATTGGTTGAGTAGCCGGCGCCGGCTGCGGCGAATCCGCCGAGCAGGCCCGCCACCGGATGTCGGCCCGCGGCTTTGAATACCAGCGCGGCAAGCGGTGGAATGACCACGAAGGCGGCGTCGGACATGATCGAGCCAAGCACACCCACCACGCCGACGGCGTACGGCAGCGCCCAACGCGGTGCTGACCCGAAGGCCCTGCGGATCATCGCGGCCAGCAGGCCCGACTTCTCAGCCACGCCGACGGCGAGCAGGATCGGCAGCACCGTCACCAGCGGCGGGAAGCCAAGGTAGTTGGGGCCCAGGTTTTCGGTCAGCCAAGTGAGGCCTTCGGCGGTGAACAGGCCGCGGATCTGGGTTACCTCGGCGCTGCCGGGCACCTGTACGGTGACGTTCGCCCACGCCATGGCGGTAGAGACCGCTGCGGTGATTCCGAAGAGGATCAGGAAGAGCGTGAACGGTTCGGGCAGCTTGTTGCCCACGCGTTCCACGCCATTGAGGAAGCGGTCGGTGAGGCGGCGCCGGGAGAGGCCAGTTGCTGTTGACACGGGTGCTCCTTGGGTTCCGGAAAGTTGTGGGAAAGAGCTGAAGGATCAGTCGAAGTAGGCAGGAACGTCGATCGGACCACCCTGGGCCGCGAACTCTTCTGTTACCGCCCGCTGAAGCTCCGGGTCGCAGAGGTAGTCCAGAGCCGTGAGCGCAAGGCCGGCTGCGCCGTCGTACGCGCCTTTTTCCGCCGCTTCGGTATTGGCTGCGGCAGCAAACTCACGCGTGTGCAGGGCGGTGTCGGCCGAAGCAATGCTGATCAGCGGGTGGATTCCGGGGATCCGGTAACTCACGTTGCCGAAGTCCGTGGAGGCGGCCAGCGTGTCGGAGACGACGCCGGCGGGCAGCGGAGCGCGTCCCCGCCCCTCCTGGGACTTCACCCAGCGCGCGGTCAGCGCCTTGTTGGTCCGGATGGGCAGCGACGGCGGGTGCTCGTCCCATTCCAGGGCGACGGTGGTGCCGGTCATCAGCGCCGCTCCACGGGCAATGTCGTCGAGGCGCCCGCTCAGGTCCTTGAGCGTTTCCGGCAGCCGTGAGCGCGCGTACAGCTTGAGCACCGCGCGGTTGGGGATGATGTTGGGGCTCTGGCCGCCCTCAACGATGTTGGTGTGCACCCGGTCCGACGGCGGAAGCTGCTGTCGCAGGAGGCCGATGCCCTGATAGGTGAGGCTGGCGGCGTCGAGCGCGTTGCGTCCCATGAAAGGCTGGGCGGAGGCGTGCGCGGCGATGCCGGTGAAGGTAATGGTGAGCAAACGCCGCCCGAGCCAGGCCTGGTCCGCGAGGTCGTAGCCATAGGGGTGCACCATGATTGCCGCGTCCACACCCTCGAACGCACCGTGCCGGGCCATGACCTCCTTGCCCGAGTGGCCTTCCTCGGCGGGAGTTCCCAGGAACACCACTTCGCCGGGAAGCCTGTCCTGCACCGATGCCAGCGCGAGGAACGCGCCCACACCCGTTGCAGCGATGACGTTGTGGCCGCAGGCGTGGCCGATGCCCGGAAGCGCGTCGTATTCGCTCAGGACGGCGATGGTTGGACCGGGAGAAGTTCCGCTGATCTCCGCGCGGATAGCCGTGTCGACACCATGTACGCCCACAGTTGCGTCGATGCCGTGCTTTTTGAGCACGTCCGCCAGGACGCGGGCGCTGTTGTGCTCCTGATAGGCGGTCTCGGGGTTGGCATGCAGGGTGTGGACGATGTGGGCGAGGTCCCCTTCCAGGGCGCTTGCGCGTTGCCCCACAGCGTCGACAAGTTCCTGCGGTGCTCCGCGGTACGGGGATTCTTCTGGAGTGGCAGTCTTCATTCGCAGCCGGGTCTCGGCGGCGATGGCGTTGAGGTAGGCCGGGTCCGGCGCAGTCGGTTCCGTCATCTTGGTAGCTTAAGCAACCAATCCCCGGGTGCGACGAGTTCAAGCAACCCGAGGTAATAATTCGCGGCGCTCTTGACAGGCACCACGTTGTACCCGCCGAAATAACGCCGTCGTAACGGCGCGGCAACACTGCGGCGGGAAGCTTGAATTACCGGCGGGAAAGCCGGTTCCACTCTCGCAAGGAGCCGAAATGTCTCTGCTTACCTCTACTGAAATCATCCGCATTCGGGACCTCGGCACGTTGAACCGGGGGGACGAAGTGGAAGCCCATCTGCGCAACGCGGTCCATTACCGCGGCCGCGTCGAGGACACCGCACCCGGTATCGGTGTTGTGTGGATCCGCGACGACGCCGATGGCCGCCGCGCCATTCTGCATGCCGAGGAGTACGCCATCTGGTTGATTCGCACGGTTCCCTTCGAATCCAGCATGGCCGCATAATCACCGACAGGTATCAACTTCAACGAACGACGACGGCGGGCGCCTCCCCTGCGATGGGAAGCGCCCGCCGTCGTCGTGTTGGATAGTTCCAGGACCTGCGCTTAGCGCGTCGGCTCCCGGTCCAGCGCAGCCTCGTGTTCCTCGTGCGCCCGCTTGAGGAGCGCCATGAACTCGGTCTCGTTGCGGATGAAGCGCTTGTACTTCTCCGGTTGCTTCTTGAGCATGTTTTCTTCGGCGCACATCTTGTCGAAGATGCGCTCACGCTCGTTGATGTCCGTCTCGTAGTTGAGGTCCAGGTAGTAGATCGCGTGGCGTCGTGCACCGGAGATGAGGTTCTTTGCCTTGCCCTTGGGGCTGAGCAGGGACGCCAGCACCGTGACGATGAGCACGCCGACGATCAGGCTGAGCGACAGCCCTGTGGAGATTTCGACAACGGGTACCGGCTGACCGTCGTTGATGAACGGAACGTTGTTCTCATGCAGCGCGTGCAGGATCAGCTTCACGCCGATGAGGCCGAGGATCGCCGCCAGCCCGTAGGAGAGGTAGATGAGCCGGTCGAGCAGTCCGTCGATGAGGAAGTAGAGCTGGCGCAGGCCCATCAGCGAGAAGGCCGTGGCTGTGAAGACGATGAAGACGCTCTGGGTCAGGCCGAAGATTGCGGGGATGGAGTCCAGGGCAAAGAGGATGTCCGTTGCGCCGATGGCCACCATGACCAGCAGCATCGGGGTGAGGACCTTCTTGCCGTTCTCGATCGTGAAGAGTTTGTCGCCGTCGTAATGCTCGGTGGCCGGCAGGAATTTCCTGGCCATCCTCACAATGAAGGTTTCTTCTTCCTCCACGTTCTTGGGCTTGAGGATGTTGCCCGCGGTGAGCAGGAGGATCAGGCCGAAGATGTAGAAGACCCAGGCGAAGGAGTTGATCAGGGCGGCGCCGAGGAAGATGAATCCGGTCCGCGCGATCAGCGAGAACACGATGCCGAACAGGAGCACCTTCTGCTGGTCCGCCCGCGGCACCTTGAAGGTGGTCATGATGATCAGGAAGACAAACAGGTTGTCCACCGAGAGCGCCTTTTCCGTGATGTACCCGGCGAAATACTCGGTGCCGTACTGCGGGCCGGCGAAGATCAGCACTCCCACGCCGAACAGCAGCGCAATGCCCACGTAGATGGCGGACCAGACGCTGGCTTCCTTCAGGGTAGGCGTGTGGGCTTTGCGGACGTGAAAAAAGAAGTCGAAGAGAAGCAGTCCCACAATTCCCGCAATGGTCAGAATCCAGACAATAGTGGGCACTTCCATGCTGTACATCTCCTCGGCAGTGGGCTGTTGGTTCACCGTAGTTCGACAATCAGCGCGCCTGCAAGCAGTTCAGCTACAGGTAGAACCCCCGCACGCTAGAACTGAGCCGCCTCGATGATGCGGTCGAACCCTGCATCAAGTTCGGAATCAACCTGCTGGCGGCTGGGATCAGCGTCATACCAGGCAAGAATCTCCCGCGCACCGAGAAAGAAGGGCGTTGTGCAGACGAAGTCCGGCACCAGTGTCTTGACCTTGGTGTTGTCGAAGATCACAGAATGCGACTTGTCGCCGAGGAGCTGGGGGCCGAGGTCCGGAAGGTGGGCGGCGATGGTCTCCGAGGCCACGTGGACCAGCTGGGGTTGCGGTGCTCCGGCTGCCTCCGCGAAGATCTCGTAGATCCGGTTCCAGGGCAGGAACTCATCCGAGGTGATAGTGAAACTGTCTCCGATCGCCTGCGGAAGTCCCAGCAACCCGACGAACGCCTTGGCGAAGTCAGTACTGTGCGTCAGCGTCCACAGGGAGGTGCCGTCACCGTGCACCAGAACCGGGCGGCCGGCCCGCATCCGCGCAATGTCCGTCCAGCCGCCGGCAATGGCGATCTTCGTGTGGTCGTAGGTATGTGATGGCCGCACGATGGTGACGGGAAACCCTCGTTCCCGGTACTCCGCCACCAGCAGTTCCTCGCAGGCGATCTTCTCGCGTGAGTACTGCCAGAACGGATTGCGCAGCGGAGTCGATTCCCGGATAGGGAGCGCCGCGGGCGGCTTCTGGTACGCCGAGGCGCTACTGATGAACACGTACTGCCCGGTGCGTCCGGTGAACAGTTCGATATCAGTGGCTACGTGGTCTGGTGTGAAGGCCACGAAGTCGACGACGACGTCGAACGTGCGGTTACCCAGCGCCGCCCGGACTTCCTCCGGGTTCCGGATATCCGCCTGAACCAGTTCCGCGCGCGACGCCGCCGGGCGCTCGGTGCTGCTGCCGCGGTTCAGGATGGTGACCGAGTAGCCGTGAGCGAGCGCCCGGTCCACCACCGCTGTGCTGATGACA
This sequence comes from uncultured Arthrobacter sp., assembly GCF_947495145.1. Classification (GTDB taxonomy): domain Bacteria; phylum Actinomycetota; class Actinomycetes; order Actinomycetales; family Micrococcaceae; genus Arthrobacter_D. The sequence goes on along the minus strand of NZ_CANLXP010000005.1, from coordinate 115,948 downwards.
CCGGTGCCGCCGATGCAGAGGATTTTCACTGGGCGCTCACCAGGCGTAGTCCTCGGGAGCGGTCTTGTGGCCGGGGAAGATGTCATCGAGCGCGGACAGGGTGTCGTCGTCGAGCGTGATTTCCAGGGCGCGGAGGCCGCCGTCGAGCTGTTCCTGGGTGCGCGGGCCGATGATCGGCGCCGTGACGGCGGGCTGCGCCAGCAGCCAGGCGAGGCCGAGATCGGCCGGTGAGTGGCCCAGTTTGTCGGCGAGATCCTCGTAGCGCTGGATCTGGTCGCGGTGCTTCTCGAGTGTGTCGGCAGCGCGGCCCTCGAGGCGGCGGACGCCCTCGTTCTCCTTCTTCAGGACGCCGCTCAGCAGCCCGCCGTGCAGCGGCGACCAGGGGATGATGCCGAGCCCGAATTCCTGGGCGGCGGGAATTACCTCAAGTTCCACGGTGCGGGTGAGCAGGTTGTAGATGGACTGCTCACTGATGAGGCCGGTGTAGTTGCGGCGTGCAGCGGCCCCCTGTGCCTGGGCGATGTGCCACCCGGCGAAGTTGCTGCTGCCCGAATACAGGATCTTGCCCTGCTGGACGGCAACCTCGATGGCCTGCCAGATTTCGTCCCACGGTGTGTTCCGGTCGACGTGGTGGAACTGGTAGAGATCGATGTAGTCCGTCTGGAGCCGCTTCAGGCTGGCGTCGAGAGCGCGGCGGATATTGAGTGCTGACAGCTTCCCGTTGTTGGGCCACTCGTCCATGTCGCCGTAGAGCTTGGTGGCCAGCACCGTCTTCTCGCGGCGCCCGCCGCCTTTCGCGAACCATCGGCCCACGATCGCTTCAGTGCGGCCCTTGTTGACGCCCCACCCATAGACGTTCGCAGTGTCGAAGAAGTTGATCCCGGAGGCGTGGGCCGAGTCCATGATGGAGTGCGAGTCCGCCTCCGTGGTCTTGGGCCCGAAGTTCATGGTGCCGAGGCACAAGCGGGAAACGGACAGGCCGGAGCGGCCGAGGTGGGTGTACTGCATCGGGAAGGGTCCTCTCGAGGATGAGCGGTCGGGAATCCGCTTTCCATCCTGCCAAGACCGGGAGCCATGCGCTAGTGGGTAACTGTTGCGCACGTCCGGTGACTTCTCCCGCGGGCGGGTCCGCCGGATCTGCACAAAAGTTTCCTGGCGCCTAGGATTTCTCCCATGACTTCTCTCCCCTCGCTGCCCGTGGCACTGATTACCGGCGCTTCCCGGGGCATCGGCCGCGCCATCGCCGACGAGCTCGCGCCCACCCACCACCTTTTGCTGGGCGGGAGGGACCGGGCGGTGCTGGAAGCACTGGCGTCGTCGTATCCGTCGGCGGAGCCGTTCACGGTGGACGTCCGCGAGGTGACGGAGACGGACGCCGCCGGTATCGAGCGGCTGGATGTGCTGGTCCACTCCGCCGGCGTGCTGCGGATGGGCGCGGTGGCTGACCTCGACGACGACGCCTGGCGGACGAGCTTCGAGATCAACGTCTTCGCTGTTGCAAAGCTGACCCGGCTCCTGCTGCCGGCCCTTCGCGCGGCGCGCGGGCAGGTCATCGCCATCAACTCCGGGTCCGGTTACAACTCGGGCTCCGGCTCGGCCGTGTACAGCGGCACCAAGTTCGCACTCCGTGCCCTCACGGATGCCCTTCGCGAGGAGGAGCGGCCCAACGGCGTCCGGGTATCCTCAATCCACCCCGGCCGGGTAGCAACGAACATGCAGGCCGAGCTGCACGACTACGAAGGCAAGGACTACTCCCCCGGCGCCTGGATCCAGCCCGCCCAGGTTGCCAAGGCCGTCCGCCTTGCCGTGGACGCGTCCCGCGATTCCGCCGTGGAGTCGCTGAACATCCGCCCCTCGGGAATGGCATGAGCACCGTTCGCCTTGTCGCCACGGTGAGCGGCGATGTCCAGGGCGTCGGCTTCCGCTACCGGACCCGCCAGCAGGCGGAACAGCTGGGGCTGGTCGGCTCGGCAACCAACCGGCCGGACGGGTCAGTCCTGGTTGTCGCTGCCGGACCGTCGTCGTCCGTTGACCAACTCCTGAAATGGCTGCACTCCGGCAATACTCCAGGGCGGGTTGAGAACGTGGACGCGGACCTGCACGACGACGGCGCCAGCGGACTTACCGGTTTCGTCACCGACTAGCGGCGGTCACCCTCCAACCGCGTGCGGCAGCCCGAATTGGGTCTGCACGCCCGGCGAATAGAGCACTGATTCCGGGGGCCCCTCCACGGTCAGGCCGGCCGCGCGTACCAGGGAGTCGTCCCAGTGCTGCAGCACCGCGCCCTGAAGCGGCCACGGCGAATGGGTGTTGGGAATGTAGAGGGTTCGGCCGGCGAAGCGCGAGTGCAGGCCGAACCGCGCGGTCAGGTGAACGGACAGCGGATCAGCGGCAACGCTTCCGGTGGGCAGTACCGAGAACGACGACGACGCACCGCGGAACCTGCCCACTGAATACCCTGTGCCGTCTTCGCCGTGCCAGGCGCGGCACCGGGACCAGACGTAGGGGATGCCGGCCGCGCGGGCGCCCAGCACCACGGCCAGCCGGGATGCGTCGAGGGCAAGGAAGACGACGCCGCGCACGCCGTCCCGGTCCCGCGAGTAGAGCCGCACATTCACCTCGGTGAACGTGCCGAAGTACGGCACCGGCATCCCGCGCCCAAAACCTGCGCCGCGCATACGGAAGCCGATGAGCCCAACCCAGGAGTCGCCGTCGTACTCGTCCGGAACGGTGCCGGCGGGCAGAAAGCGGGCCGCCGCGGCGGTGGGGATGCGCCAGTGGAGGAAGACGGCATGGCCCCAGAACTGGTCCATGATGGCAGGCGTGCGCAGGGGCGGCGGCTCCGGCCAGAAAACAGCGGCGGAATAATCAGACATGGGTACGCGGAGCCTCTCCCTCTCCCTCGATCGCGGCCTTGCGGCGCCGGCTACGGTCGAGGGCAAGCATGACCGGCGTTGCGGTCACGCCGTGCAGGAGCACGGACAGTGCCACCACCAGGCCAACGAAGGCCCAGACCTCGTTGGCCTCGGCGTCGAAATCGCCGTTGCTCAGTCCGTAACCGATGTAGTAAAGGCATCCAATTCCGCGGACGCCGAAGAATGCGAGCGCAACCTTTTCCCGGACACCGGCCTGCCCGCCGAGGAGTCCGAGGTACCCGGCCAGCGGACGGACGAGGATCAGGAACACCAGTGCGAGGATGACGTCGGTCCACCCGATCGTGTCCAGGAGGCCGCGGGCGATGGCCCCTCCCAGCAGCACCAGGATGAACACCGACAGCAGCCGCTCGAGCTGTTCGACGTAGCTGTGGAGCACCCGGTGGTAGCCGTGGCTACGTTCAGCCGCGCGGATGGTGATCGCGCAGACAAACACGGCGATGAACCCGTAGCCCTCGAAGGTCTCAGCGAGTCCGTACGCGAGGAAAGTCGCGGCAAGCGCAACGAACCCCTCGGAGTGGTTGGATAGCCGGAAGGAGTCCGCACGCGAGGAGAAGAAGAGTCGCCCGAGCAGCTTGCCGGTGCCGTACCCGAGCAGCACTCCGACGCCGATGCGCCACAGCACATCCACGGCGAACCACTGCGGAAGCCAGGCGTCCGGCCCTGCACCGGCGAGGCTCAAGGTGATGGCCAGATACACGAACGGGAAGGCGAGGCCGTCATTGAGGCCGGCCTCGCTGGTGAGCCCGAAGCGCACCTCGTCCTCCCGGTCGATGCCCTCCTCATCGTCGACCGGTTCCCCCACCTGCACTTCGGAGGCAAGCACGGGATCTGTCGGGGCGAGCGATGCCGCAACCAGGATCGCGCTGGCCAGTCCCAGGCCGAGGAAAACGTAACCAAGAAGGGCAAACACTCCGATACAGAGCGGCATGACGATTGCCAGCATGCGCCAGGTAGTGGACCAGGAACGCCAGCCGAACGGCCGGTCGATCGCAAGGCCGGCGCCCATGAGGGAAATGATCACGCAGACCTCGGTGAGATGCGTGGTGACCACCTCATACTTCACCGGGTCCGGCGACGGAAGATAGTCAAGGAGGGCGAAGGAAACAATCCCGGCGGCGAGAAACACCATGGGCATGGAGACGGGCGCTCGCCGCAGCAGGCGGGGCAGCAGCGCTGCCGCGAAGACGATGATCCCGAGAACCGTGTAAATGATGCTCGGTCCCTCAAAGAGTTTGAGCACGTCGGTTCCCTCTCGCCACGGATACTGCCTAAAGATACTCGCGTAAGTGCTCTTCGTGGCGGCTCCCGCCGGGGATGGGATACTTGTCTCCGATCTCGAACACCGGACGCAGGGACTGAAGCCATGGGACGACGCGCTGCTTCCACCGGAACCCCTGCCACTGTCCTGCTGACCAGGCTGGGCATCCCCTACCGCGTCCTCAGCTATGTGCACGATCCTTCCGCCGAACACTACGGAATGGAGGCTGCGGAGAAACTGCAGGTAGACCCTGCAAGGATCTTCAAGACGCTCATGGTGGATACCGGCACCCGACTGGCCGTCGCCGTCGTCCCAGTCAGTAGCTCCCTGAACCTGAAAGCGATGGGCGCCGCGTGCGGAAGCAAACGCGCTGCCATGGCGGAGCGGGCCGCAGCTGAGCGTCGGACCGGCTATGTGGTCGGCGGAATCTCGCCGCTGGCCCAGCGGCACCACAGCCCTCTGGTGCTCGACGAATCCGCGCTCGCTTTCGAGGCGATCCTCGTCTCGGGCGGCCGCAGGGGAATGGAAATTGAGCTGGCGCCGGGTGACCTCCTGCGCGCAACCGACGGTACGACGGCATCCCTCGCCTCCGGTTGACCGCCCGTACTACTGTGGTTTCAGTTGTCCCATCCCTTCGGCAGACGAGAGCACCTGTGCACAGTCAGGGCATACTGGCGGTCGTCAACGCCTCCGCCGGAACCGCGAACCGCCGCACGGTCGACGCCGTTGCCTCCTTCCTTGCGTCAGCCACAGCCAGACGGGGGGCTACCTTCGAACTCGCGCGGACAGAGGATCTGCAGGCGCTTGACTCCGCACTTGGAAGCCTGGACGGCAGGCGACTGGTTCTGCTGGGCGGCGACGGCTCCATCCATGCGGCGATCCAGTGCCTGCATCAGGCGGGAACGCTGGCCTCGATCGGGCCGATCGGCATCATTCCCGTGGGTACCGGGAATGACCTTGCCCGGTCGCTGAAGATTCCGCTCAGTCCACTGCAGGCTGCCGAGTGTGTGATGGCCCGGCCGGCACGCCCGATGGAACTGCTGCTCAGCGATGACCGGGTGGCCGTCAATGCCGTCCATGTGGGGATCGGTGCGGACGCGGCCGCCAAGGGTGCCGAGGTGAAGAAGAAGCTGTCGAAGGTAAAGGCCGGAAATTTGGGGTATCCGCTCGGTGCAATCGCCGCCGGCTTCAGCTCCTCCGGGCTGAACCTCAGCGTCCGGGTGGACGGTGAACTGCTCCATGATGGGTCCACTCCCCTGCTGATGGCCGCCCTCGGCCTTGGCGGCACCGTTGGCGGAGGTGCGCGTCTCATTCCTGATGCCAACCCACATGACGGGTTGGTCGACGTCGTTCTGTGGGAGTCCGTAGGGCGGGCTGCCCGGGTGGGGTACGCGCTGGGCCTCAAGGACGGGGACCATGCGCGGCGCAGCGATGTGAGGATCGGGCGCGGAGAAACCGTGGAGATCACCGCCGTTGACGGCAACGGCTTCCGGGTCAGCAATGACGGCGAGCTGTGGGGACCCTTTCCACACCGCCGCTGGGACGTGCTGCGCGATGCCTGGCACGTCATTGCACCGCAGTAATGCGCATCAATTCCGAGGGATTGCCACAGCGACTCCGGAATTCACTCAAGGTTTCCACAAGAGAGACGGAGCACCCTATCTACATGGCAATCGGCCCAGTAGGCTGATTGTCAGCCACCAGCGATGACAGGCCCCTTGCGGGCACCTAGCGAAGGCTGATTGTTCGGATTCCTCCCCGGGGGTTCGGTCGGAACGGACCTTCGATAGGGGAGACACAATGGGGAGTACCAGTGACTGAAGCCAGGCCAGTATCCGGCCACACCGTTCTAAGGGGCCGCCGGCGTGCGGTTCGGTCTGGCATGAGTGTCTGTCTTGCCCTCGCTGTCATCTACTCATTCGGCTATCCCGGATCCGCCCCGTTGACCTCCGGCGCGGGGGTAACCGGTACGGTGCTCGCTCAGGGAACCGGAAGCTTCAGCGATGCAATCGGGCCTGCCACCGGGTTTGTGGGAGAACAGCAGCTTGCGGCACCCGAGGCGGCATCTGCGTTCGGCACCACGGATTCGCTGGTACCAGGCAGCGTCATTCCCGATAGTGTGGCTCCCGGCGCGCAGGAGTCTTCACGTGCCACGGCAGACGCCGACAAGGCTTCAGTCGAGTCCCTCAGCACCATGGAACGTCCCGGCAAGGGCATGCTCATCTCGCCCCTGCAGTTCCTGACGCCCAGTTCGCCCTTCGGCCTGCGCACCAGCCCCATCACGGGCGAGCACGGTGAGTTCCACTCCGGTCAGGACTTCGCAGCGCCCTGCGGTACCCGGGTTTTCTCGGCGGATGCGGGCGTGGTGCGTGCGGCCGGCTGGCACCCCTGGGGTGGCGGCAACCGCGTGGAACTTGACCACGGCAACGGCCTCGTCACCACCTACAACCACCTCGAGGGAATCGGAGTCAAGGCCGGGGACCGCGTAGGTGCCGGTCAGGTCATTGCCACTGTCGGCACCACCGGCTGGTCCACCGGCTGCCACCTGCACTTCGAAACCATCCGCAACGGTGCGCACACCGATCCCGGGGAATGGAAGCTGATTCCGCTGGAGGGCAGCGGCCCCGTTGAGATGCCGAGCCTGGTGAACTTCACACCCGGGACGGGCAACGGGAACGACGACGACACCCCCTGGGTTGCCTACCTCGCCTCAGCCGAGCCGATTCACCCGGTCGCGTTCAAGTCACCTGCCCGTGTGGATGCGGAAGTCGCTGCCCAGGGACCGCGGTCCAGTGGAAAGCCGTCGTTGAGCGCGAAGTATTCGGGCACCAAGAAGACCACGGAGTCATCGGACACGCCAAGCACTTCGGTTGCGAGCACCCCGTCAACGAAGCCGACCAAGCCGTCCGATCCGACGACGCCGCCTTCAACGACGAAGCCTGCCACCCCTGGCCCAACTTCCCCGCCATCGACCGAGCCGGGCACTCCGACGCCTACCGAGCCTGCGCCCACCGAGCCGGCACCAACGGACCCGGCACCCACCGAGCCGGCGCCAACACCAACGCCGCCTGCACCAACGGACCCGGCACCAACCGAGCCCGCGCCAACGGACCCGGCACCGGCACCGACGGAGCCCGCACCAACCGAGCCCGCACCCACTGATCCGGCGCCGACGGACCCAGCACCGTCCGAGCCCGCGCCAACTGAGCCGGCGCCGCCCGAGCCTGTGCCAACTGTGCCCCCGACCGTCTCAGTGACCGATCCGCTGGCCGCGTGCGACCCCGCGATCAATCCCGAGGCCATTGTTCTGGACCCGGCGACCGGTCTGCCGAGGCTGCACCCGACTACCGGTGAGCCGATCACGGCTGCAGAGTTCTGCGCTTTGGCAGCCGTCTCACCGACGCCTGAAATTACGTCGACCGAGGCGGCCGGAGAAGCCGGCCCGGTTCCAACCACCGGGCCGTAGTCCGCACCATAGTTTCCGGCCCGTCGAGGTCACCGCACCGCCGCTCTGGCAGCGCCTCTCCTTATCGGTGCGCCCGCAGCGGCCAACGGCAGCTTCCCTTCCACCGAGGGAAACACGAACACCGCCAGCATCCTCACCTATGACGACACCATCACCGAACTCACCAAGCTTGAAAAGAACAGCCGTTTCCCCGTCGACGTCTTCACCCTCGAAGAAGCGGGTACTGCCGTCAACAAGAGTGAACAGGGCCGCGACCTGTATGTCGCCACGGTCGGGAACGGACCCGAGGATGTCTGGGTGCAGGGACGCATCCACGGCAACGAACCCTACGGCGCCGAGTCCATCCTTACCCTCCTGAAGGACCTGGGTACCAACGGCTCCGCCGAGTACCAGCAAATCCGTGACGCGTTCACCATCCACTTCATCCCGATGTACAACCCGGACGGCAGCGAGCTGAACATCCGTCAGACCGTCCTGTATGACGACGCAACCGGCGAGCCGCTCCTGAACGACGCCGGCCAGCAGCAGCGTATCGACCTCAACCGGGATTGGGTTGCGGACAAGTTCCAGGCGGATGAATCGCTTGCATTCTATGAATACTGGACGATGGTCAAGCCGGATTACGGAATCGATATCCACCACCAGGGCCTGAAGCAGCAGTACGGAACCGGTGACGATGTCACCCTCTCCCTCGGAATTTCGCTGGCGCCCGGCGGTCCCACGCTGCCCACGCTGCAAGGTGGGGCCTACGACTTGCTGACCCGGCAGATGCACGGGTTCGTTTTCCAGGAGCTGTCGAAGTACGGCTATATCACCATGGACCGCTATCAGGTAGGCGGGAACCTGGAAATCGACATCAAGGGCGGTGTTGTTTCCGCGATGATGCTCGGGCTCGACTACCAGGGCATGAATCCCACCGGGCACTCCAATCCTGTGGTGTTCTTTGAGACCTCAGGAAACACCAGCGACGGCAGCCTCGGCCAGAAGGCCCGCGGCAAGAGCATTCAGCAGAACGTACTTGCTATGAAGTCGCTGCTGTCCGGCCTGGCAACGGATGAGGTACAGCAGGTTGACCCCGAGGTCTGGGAAGAAATTCCGCACGCTCCGGTCGCGGGCTACAGCACCGATTACGCAGGGTTCATCCCGGTCTCGTTCTGACCAACCGAATACTGCCACCTCCGCTAATCGAGCGGCCACAAACAACCCGGGTTTCGCCGAAAGGGTTATTTGTGGCCGCTCGATTGCGTGCCGGAAGTCAGGCCGAGCTCCCTGCCAACTACTCCGCGGGGGCCGCAGTGCTTGAGCGCACGATCATCTCGGTGTGAGCGGTATGGTTGGAACGTTCACCGGACTCCGCAGGGCTGGTGAACAGCTGCAGCATCCGCTGCACTGCCCGGGCTCCCTGCAACGCCGGGTACTGCGCGATGGTTGTCAGGCCGAACACCTCGCCAAGGTCGTGACCGTCGATCCCGATCACGGAAAGGGCGTCCGGAACCCGAAGACCGAGTTCGCGTGCGGCAACGATGGTGCCGATCGCCATTTCGTCTGAAGCACAGAAGACGGCGGTAGGCCGGCTTCGGGGGTAGCCGAGCACCTGCTTGGCGCTGGCGTAGCCGCCGGGGATGGTGAAGTCCGCGTAAGCCAGCCACGACGGGATGACTTCGAGACCGGCACCTTCCATGGCCACCTCGTACCCGCGGCGCCGGCCTTCAGAGATGTTGAAGTCCTTCGCCGCGTCCTCCGGGCCGCCAATGTAGGCGATCCGGCGGTGCCCCAGGCTGATCAGGTGCTCGGTGGCCAATTGCGCAATGGAGAACTCGTTGACGCTGATGGTGTCGGCGCCGGGAAGCGGGCCGCCGATGCCGACGATCGGCTTACCGACCGCCAGCAGCTGCCCAAGCTCGGTTTCGGACAACTGCAGGGAAACCGAGATGACGCCGTCACAGCGTTGACGCAACAGGAACTCCGAGAAGACCCGGTCACGGTGCCCTGCGCCATCGCTGACGTTGTAGAGCGTCAGGTCATAACCGGCGTCCAGGAGGGACGCCGCGACGCTGTCCACAATCTGGGAGAAGTACCAGCGGTTGACTGACGGCACGACGACGCCGACATTGCGGTTTCTGCCCGAGGCAAGTGACGACGCCGAGAAGGACGGCACGAAGTCCAGCTGCTTTGCAGCCTCAAGAACCTTCAGCCGGGCTCGCTCGGAGACCTGGCCATTGCCGCTGAGGGCACGGGATACCGTGGCAGTTGAGACGCCGGCGAGCGCTGCAACATCCTTGATGCCAACCACGGTGCCCTCCCTCAGAGCAAAGGACGGGCGCGGTCCTCTTAGTTGAGTTTTATCCATACGCACCGGTTCGGCGCCAGGACGCCCTCTGCACCGGCATCCGCGTGACTCCCTGCGATGACCGTGCCCGATGGTACATAGGCATCAGATTCTCCCATGTTCATGATCACCATGACGTCATTGTTGAGAAACGCGATGATGTCCGTGTCCATGTAATCCGCAGCCCAACTCAGCGAGCCGGCACCGAGACGGAGCTGTTTGCGAAGTGCGAGCGCCGAACGGTACAGGTTGAGGGTGGAATCTGGATCGGACTGCTGGACGTCGCGCGCCAGGGTGTACCAGTCTTCCGGCTGGGGCAGCCATCCGCCGCTGGTGGAGCCGAACCCGTAGTGCGGCTCGTCAGCCCGCCATGGCAGCGGAACCCGGCACCCGTCCCGGCCTACGCGTTCTCCGCCCGTGCGGATGAACGTCGGATCCTGGCGCTGCTCGTCCGGAATCTCCAGGTGGTCCGGTAGCCCGAGTTCCTCACCCTGGTAGAGGTAGACGCCACCGGGGAGTGCCAGCATGGCCAACGACGCCGCCCGTGCACGGTCGAGCCCGACCTCCGGATTGTTTTCGCCTAACCGCGTAGCGTGCCGGGTGACATCGTGGTTGCTCAGGACCCAGGTGGTTGGTGCATTCACGCTGTCGAACGCCTGCAATGAGTCAGTGATGATCCCGCGAAGTTCAGCGGCATTCCAGGGGTGGTTCAGGTAGGCGAAGTTGAAGGCCTGGTGCATCTGGTCGTGGCGGACCCAGTTGACCAGACGGGACAGCGGATCGATGCTGGCTTCCGCACACAGGATGCGGTCGCCGTCGTACTCGGCAAGAACTGACCGCCACCGGCGGTAGATGTCATGGATTTCTTTCTGGCCGAACATCGGCGCAGCGTGGCCCGGGTAGCCGTCGGTGGAGCAGCCATCGGGGCGGCCGTGCCAATCCGGGAGCCCCTCGGCCTTGACCAGGGCGTGCGCAACGTCAACGCGGAAACCGGTGACGTTGCGGTCCAGCCAGAACCGCAGGATCCGCTCGAACTCGGCGTGGACCGCGGGGTTGTCCCAGTTGAAGTCCGGTTGGGAGGAATCGAAGAGGTGGAGGTACCACTGGCCGGGCGTGCCGTCGTCGTTCAGCGTGCGCGTCCAGGCCGACCCACCGAAGTGGGACTGCCAGTTGTTCGGCGGGTTGGAGCCGTCATCCCCGGAACCGTCGCGGAAGATGAACATGGCCCGCTCAGCCGAACCGGGACCTGCTGCGAGGGCGGCTGTGAAGAGCGGGTGGTCACTGGAGCAATGGTTGGGCACGAGGTCGACGATCACCTTGATGCCCAGCTCTGCTGCGCGGGCAGTCAGCCCGTCGAAGTCGTCGAGCGTTCCGAACATCGGGTCGACGTCGCAGTAATCGGCGACGTCGTAGCCGCCGTCGCGCTGCGGGGAGGTGTAGAACGGCGACATCCAGATCGCGTCAATGCTGAGGTCGGCCAGCTGGTGCAGCTCGGCGGTGATCCCGGCGAGGTCCCCCTGGCCGTCGCCGTTCAGGTCCCGAAAAGATCGCGGGTACACCTGGTAGATCACGGACGAGCGCCACCAGGCGTCGTCGTCGTGAGCGGTGTGAAGGGGTTCGTGGAAAGCGGGCGCTACAGACTGCGCGGACACAGCAGGGGCCAGGCAAACAGCGTTGGGCATGAGGAACATGCTAACCCCGGTTGCCGAGAAAATGGAAGCGTTTACATGAATGAGAAGTTACCCCCACTCTTGCGAATGCCGGTATTCCGCAGAAACTGGGCGATCCCAGCCGTGTTGTTGTACAGACTGGCCGTAAGCGCTTACGATGTGTTGTGCCTCACTGGTTCCGTTTCGGATTCGACGTGTTCGGCGCAACCAAACAGGTCTTCCATTTACAACCGCGCCATGCAGCGCAAACCCTCAGTATCGGCTGCCTCGCGGCGCCACAGAAAGGTTCACCAATGAAGGTGCAAACAACCAGACTCCTGAATCGCCGGACGCTGGCCACCGCGGCTTTGTCCGTCGCGATGCTGGCCGTCACTGCCTGCGGTGGCGGATCCACCGACACCGCCGCGGGAGAATCCGCTGCGCCAACCGACCTCGCTGAAGGCGGATCGACCACCCTGACCATGTGGGTGGACGCGGAGCGCGCTCCGGCACTTGAGCAGATCGCCGCCGACTTCAAGGAAGATACCGGCATCTCGATCGACCTTGCGGTGAAGGACTTCGCAGCGGTACGCGATGACTTCATCACCCAGGTGCCTACCGGCAACGGACCAGACCTGATCGTCGGCCCGCATGACTGGATCGGTACCTTTGTGGAGAACGGCGTTGTTGCTCCCATCGAACTGGGAGACAAGGCTGGAGAGTTCCAGGAGTCCGCACTCCAGGCCATGTCTTACGAGGGCAGCCTGTACGGCGTGCCGTACGCAGTCGAGAACATCGCGCTGCTGCGCAACACCGATATGGTCTCCGAGGCTTCCGAGACCTTCGATCAGGTCATCGAGAAGGGCCAGGCAGCGGTTGACGCCGGCGAAGCCGAGTTCCCGTTCCTGGTTGGCCTCGATCCCAAGCAGGCGGATCCGTACCACATGTACCCGTTCCAGACCTCGATGGGCGTTCCTGTCTTCGCTCAGAACGAGGACGGCAGCTACGATCCCTCGAAGCTGATGCTCGGTGAGCCCAACGGCGTTGAGTTCGCGAAGAAGCTTGTTGAGTGGGGCGACACCGGTTCCGGCGTCCTGAACTCCAACATCACCGGAGACATCGCCAAGGAGAAGTTCCTCGCCGGCGAGTCCCCTTACTACCTGACCGGCCCGTGGAACGTTCCTGCTGCACAGGAGGCCGGCATCAACCTGGCCATCGATCCGCTGCCCACCGTGGGTGATGAGCCCGCCCAGCCGTTCATCGGCGTCAACGGCTTCTTCATCTCCTCGCAGAGCTCCAACGCTCTCGCAGCCAACGAGTTTGCAGTGAACTACCTGACCACCGAAGAGGCGCAGGACGCGATGTTCAGCGTCGGCGGCCGTCCCCCGGCACTGACCGCGTCCTTCGACAAGGCAGCGTCAGATCCCGTAGTTGCCGCATTCGGTGAAATCGGCGCCAACGGCGTTCCGATGCCCGCCGTACCCGAGATGCAGGCAGTCTGGGCCGACTGGGGCGCAACCGAACTCGCTCTCATCAAGGGCGCCGTCAAGCCGGAAGAGGCCTGGCCGGCAATGGTGAAGAACATCGAGCAGAAGATCGCTGCCGGATAGCTACACCCTTTGAAAGCCGTTGTGGGCCGGACAGACCCCGGCCCACAGCGGCTTCGCTTTACCTGCATACCTGCCTCATTGCCTTCCACCTGCCCGGCCCGCTTCGCCGAAGTGCCCTCAACGAAAGCTCCGCCGCATGCCCACCACCACTGCCTCCCCCGCCGAGTCCACGAAGCGGTCCCGGACCCTTCGCCCTTCAGATTCCGTTGCCGGTCTCCTCGCAAAGATCATTCTGCTGGGACTCGTTGACGCGTTTGCCGTCTATGTCCTGATTGTCCTGTTTCTGCAGGAAAAGTGGATAGTGCTGGTGCTGGCCGCTGCGGTCACACTACTCATCAACTGGATCTACCTCCGGCGCGGCGGGCTGCCCGCCAAGTACCTGGCCCCGGGAATTTTCTTCCTCCTGCTCTTCCAGGTGTTCGTCATGATCTTCAGCGGCTACGTTGCGTTCACCAACTACGGTGACGGCCACAACAGCACCAAGGAAGACGCCATCTCGTCCATCCAGCTGGCGGCGCAGCAGCGGGTACCGGACTCCCCCGCCTACCGGGTCACCATCGTTGAGCAGGGCGGCGACTTCCACTTCCTCACCACCGATCCCGACGGCGACATCAGCATCGGCAGCACGGAAGAACCGCTCGAAGAAGTTTCCAACGCCGTCACCGACGGCACCGGCAAGGCGACCGAACTCGAGGACTACCGCACCCTGCAGTTCGACGAGATCCTCGCGAACCAGTCCGAGATCCTTGCGCTGACCGTCCCGTTCTCTGAAGATCCCGACGACGGAACCCTGCGCACCAGCGACGGCTCCACTGCGTACGTGTTCAGCCCAACCCTTGTCTACGACGACGCGTCCGACACCTTCACCGACACTGAAACCGGAACGGTCTACTCAGACTCCGGCGAGGGAACCTTTGTCTCTGCGGACGGTCAGCAACTCAACACCGGCTGGAAGATCGACGTCGGCTTTGCGAACTTCGTCAAGGCATTCTCCAATGAGGACATCCGCGGACCCCTCCTGCAGGTGACCCTCTGGACGTTCACCTTTGCGCTGATCTCGGTGCTGTCCACGTTTGCGCTCGGCCTGTTCCTGGCCAACGCTTTCAACCACCCGAACCTTCGCGGCAAGAAGATCTACCGCATCCTGATGATCCTGCCCTACGCGTTTCCCGCCTTCCTTGCCGGCCTCGTCTGGTCCGGTCTGCTCAATCCGGAATTCGGCTACGTCAACAACACGTTCTTCGGCGGCGCGAACATCCCGTGGCTCACGGATCCATTGCTCGCGAAGTTCAGCGTGCTGCTGGTGAACCTGTGGCTCGGATTCCCCTACATGTTCCTGGTGTGCACCGGTGCGCTGCAGTCGCTGCCCGAGGACGTCAACGAAGCCGCACGGCTCGACGGCGCCAGCCCGTGGAAGCTCTTCACCTCCATCAAGCTCCCGCTCCTGCTGGTCTCGGTTGCTCCGCTGCTCATTGCGAGCTTCGCGTTCAACTTCAACAACTTCAACGTGATCTACATGCTTACCGACGGCGGCCCGCGGCTGTCGGACACCACGGTCAACGTGGGCGCAACGGACATCCTGATCACCATGGTGTACGAGGTTGCGTTCGGCAGCGGCGTGGGGCGTGACTACGGCCTCGCAAGCGCGCTGTCCATCATCATCTTCTTCATCGTTGCCGTGATCTCCGTGATCAGCTTCCGGCAGACAAAGTCTCTCGAGGAGATCAACTAATGGCTACCGAAACCCCCACACCGCTCCTCGCTACGCCCAGTCACGGCACGACGACGCCGCCGCCGGAACGCCGCAAACAGTCCTTCGGTGCGTGGTTCCGTGACAAGGGGTGGCGGCACGTGGTCGCGGTCATCACCACGGCGTTTGCGATCTTCCCGCTGCTGTACGTTCTGTCTGCTGCCCTGAACTCCACTGGCACCATGGCCGGTTCCAACGTGCTCTTCAGCCGGATTGACTTCGGCAACTTCGAGGAACTGTTCAGCAATCCCAACCGCCCGTTCGGCAAGTGGTTTATGAACACGCTGGTGATCGGCGTTGTCACCTCGGCGGCAACGGTCTTCCTCGGGGCTTTGGCCGCCTATGCATTCAGCCGCATGCGGTTCAAGGGCCGCCGGGTCAGCCTGCTGTCCCTGCTGGTACTGCAGATGTTTCCGCAGCTGCTTGCCGTCGTCGCAATTTTCCTGCTGCTGAACTTCATCACCGATGTGGTGCCGTGGCTGGGACTGGGCAGCCAGCTAGGGCTGATCATGGTGTACCTCGGCGGCGCGCTCGGTGTGAATACCTACCTGATGTACGGGTTCTTCAACACCATTCCGGCGTCCCTGGACGAGGCGGCGCGGATCGATGGCGCCAGCCACGTTCAGGTATTTTTCACGATCATCCTGCCGCTGGTGACGCCGATCCTGGCCGTCGTCGGGCTGTTGGCGTTTATCGGTCTTAGCAGTGAGTTTGTGATTGCCAGCGTGGTGCTCAATGACCCGGACAGCCAGACCCTCGCCGTTGGCCTGTACTCCTACGTGGGTCAGCAACGGTCCGAGAACTGGGGAGTGTTCGCCGCCGGTGCTGTGCTGGCTGCCCTGCCGGTCATGGCGCTGTTCCTTTACCTGCAGAAGTACATCGTGAACGGGCTCGCGGCCGGATCGGTCAAGGGCTAAGGAACGATGTTCCAGGTTCCGCATCACGACGGATCGGCACTGTATGTGCCGTCCTCCCCCGATCTCGGTGCTGCGGTGCCGGTCCGTCTTCGGGTGCCGCATGCGTTCGGTTCGGTCGAGCGGGTGTTTGTCCGGTCGCTGCGTGATGCGGAGCCACACTATGACGAGGCGGTCCTTCTCGGCACGGACGGTGCGTGGGACTGGTGGGAGGCCTCAGTTCTGCTGGTGAATCCTGTGACGCGGTACCGGTTTCTGCTGGAGGTTGGCGCTTCCGAGGGCTCATCCTGGCACTGGCTGAACGCCGAGGGGTTCTTCACCCGGGATACGCCTGATGTGCACGACTTCCGGATGGTGACCCATGAGCCTGCACCTTCATGGGCGCGGAGCGGCGTGATCTACCAGATCTTCCCGGACCGGTTCGCGCGTTCCGCAGCGGCTTCATCCCGGAAGGTGCCGGATTGGGCCATTTCCTGTGACTGGGGTACGCCGGTTCAGCCGACCGGCGTCGAGACTCCGAAGCAGTTCTACGGCGGTGACCTGGATGGAATCACGCAGCGGCTGGACCACATCGCTTCGCTTGGAGCGACCGTGGTGTATCTGACCCCGTTCTTTCCTGCCCGCTCCAACCACCGGTATGACGCATCGACGTTCACTAGAGTCGATCCGCTGCTCGGTGGCGATGAGGCGCTGATCCGACTGGTTGAGGCAGCGCACGCACGCGGGCTGAAGGTGATCGGTGACCTGACCACCAATCACACCGGAGACGGGCACGAGTGGTTCCGGACGGCGTCGTCCGATCCTTCCTCGGAGGAGTCCGGCTACTACTACTTTTCCGAGGACCGCTCGGACTACGCAGCGTGGTTCGGTGTGCCGAGCCTACCCAAGTTGAACTGGCTCTCCCCCGCGCTGCGGGACCGGTTTGTCAGCGGGCCGGCGTCCGTCGTCGCGCGGTTTCTGCAGCCGCCGTTCAACCTGGACGGATGGCGGATCGATGTGGCCAACATGACGGGCCGCCATGGCGATGTGGACCTGAACCGTGCGGTGGCTTCGGCGGTGCGTTCCACCATGCGATCAGTCAATCCGGACACCCTGCTGCTTGCTGAGTCCACCAACGATGCAGCCCAGGATTTCGACGGCGACACCTGGCACGGCGCCATGACGTACTCGAACTTCACCCGTCCGTTATGGCAGTGGTTGGCTGGCTCGTCTGCCGTCAACTTTTTCGGGACCCCGCTGCCTGGCCCCAATCGGATTCCGGCGGAGCAGTTCGTAGAGCTGCATTCCGTGTTTGCGGCGGCGTTTCCCTGGCAGGTGCGGACGCAGAACATGATTGCGCTCAACACGCATGACACGGCCCGTGCTTCAACCGTCATGATTCCCTGTGGGCAGTTGATCGGGTTGGGCATCATGTTTTCGATGCCGGGGATCCCTACGCTGTTTGCCGGTGACGAGTTCGGCTTACCGGGGGTGAACGGTGAGGATTCGCGGACTCCGATGCCGTGGGATTCCCTGTCTGCGGAGCACCAGGACCTGTACGACGCCGTTGCTCACCTTGGTCGGTTGCGTCAGGATGTGCCGGCACTGGTTGAGGGCGGTTTGCGGTGGTTGTATGCGCAGGGCGATGTGCTGGTGTATGTCCGTGAGCACGTGTCCGGTTCGGTGTTGGTAGTGGCTTCGCGTGGCGCGTTCGAGAGCGTTTCGCTTCCCCTCCACCTGGCTGGTGTCGGTTTGTCCGACAAGGTCGTTGAGCTGTGGAGTACGGGCAGCATCGCCGCGGAGTGGTCTGCTGAGTCCGTCGCTTTCCGCGGCGAGGGACCCGCTGTACGGATGTGGCTGCTGCCCGGGGTTTCGGTTCCCGTTTCCTGACCTCTCAGCACAGAAACGGCCCATAGGTGCAGGATCGCCGATTCGAACCGGCAGTTCTGCACCTAAGGGCAGTTCCTGTGAGGTCACTCGAGTTACTGCTCCCGAAGGAACTCGGCGATCGCTCAACGGGTGATGGTGAGCGGTTCTACCCGCGCTGCACAGGAAGCCCGGATGAGTGGCAGGTCAGCCTCAGACACGCGATTGTTCGTGCCAGTGTCATCGCACCAGTCGACGTTGTGCGGGTACGCCTCCACTGCCGCTTTCCCTGTGGCGGCCTCTTCGGGGACTTCGAAGGAGAAGCTGAAGCCGCCGGCGTCGTTCATTGGTGCGGTTGTGTCAATGACCTTCTTGCCGACCGAGTCGGTGACGATCACCTGAATTCTGGCACTGTCGCCGTAGCGGGGATCGCATTCAGCATCTTGAGCCTGCACCGTCACCGTTTCGCCAGTTGTCGCAGTTGCCGGGCTCACCGAATGGAGCGGCGGCATACAGGGCGGAGCGCCGGGGACTGATGTACTGCACCCAGTCAGGGCGATACCCGCTCCGATCACGCTGGCTGTGAGTATCGCCGCTGACCGCCGGGTCAGTCGGTGGTGAGACGTTGGACGTTGCGTGCCCATCTGACCATTATGGCGCTGATCTGCCCTGATACTTTGAGCAAAGTGTCGCCGTCGTCAATGTGGTCTACGGGCGCCGGAGCGGATCAAGCCTGGCCCACGGTCGTCAGTTCACGGCTCGGGTATACTCACAGGCATGGGAATGGCCCCGATGAAGTTCTGGTATGTCACCTCGGTAGCCCGGCGGCAGGCTTCCCAGTGAGGGCCTCCGTGCCGGGCGGTGTTCTGGCCGTACTGCTGCTGATGACCGGCTGCACCGACAACAGCGAGGTGACCGGCCCGACGCAACAGACGCCTTCCGTGTCCGCGAGTTCACCGAGCCCGTCGAGCGCACCGAGCCCGTCGCCGCTGGCCGTGGAGTCTGCTCCGGAGGTCTCGCCGAGCAGCCCATCGGCTACTTCCAAGTCGCTCGCTCCCGAAGAACTCATCACGCTGAATCAGAACCTGATCAGCGCGGCTTGGGACAACAACGTCGCCGAAGCTCGCAGGCTCATCGCCGCCGGCGCTGACGTCAATTACGAGGACGAAACCCAACAGAGCGCTTTCCTCATCGCAGCGAGTGAGGGCTACCTCGAGCTGCTGGAGCTGACCTTGAGCAACGGTGCAGACGTCCACGCGCTCGACAGTTTCAACGGCACCGCCCTGATCCGCGCCGCGGAGCGTGGCCACGCGGACGTGGTGCGAAGGTTGCTGGAGACCGACGTGGATGTAAACCACGTCAACCGCCCGGGCTGGACCGCACTGCACGAGTCGATTATCTTCGGCGATGGCTCACCCCGCTACGTGGAGACCGTGCAGCTGCTCGTCGATGGCGGCGCCGATGTGAGGCTCCCGGCCCTGAGCGATGGTCTGACGCCCTTGCAGCAAGCCACTTCCCTGGGCTTCCAAGAGATCGCTGCCATCCTGCGCACAGCGATGGAACAGTAGACGACAGGCAGCGCCGCAACCTCGTACGGGCGCGCCTGTGAAGTAGTGACGCAGCAAAAGCAGGATCCCATCCGCGCAACCCTTGACGCCGGCAGCAAGCCGCGCCACGATGAAACATCATTGCTCCTGGGTCTCCTTACTTGATGGCGGTCGTCCATGACTTGGGATACACCTCGAACCTCCTCGTCCCGGCAGCTGACGCGCGTGGCCGGACCTGCCGCGATGGCCGGCGGTTTACTCGGCGCGTTGGCAATCTTCCTCCACTCACTCCAACCGAGCGGCTGCGTCGGAAGTGAATGCGGCTCCCAGTCGATGCGCGCAGCCTCAAGTGTTGTCACCGGCGTCGGCGCAGTTGCCGCGCTGCTAGTGCTTATCGGCGTCGTCGGGCTGACGCTGATTGCCCGTCGATCCGGTCAGTCTCCCAAGCTCATGAATGCGGGCCTTGCATTCGCCGCCGTCGGCTTCCTGGTGCTGCTTGCAGCGGTCATCATCCAGGCCGCGTTCTTCGGTGGTGACTTCACCGGCATGCCCTATTTCGTCGTCGTCGGCATGGTGGCACTCATTATCGGGTTCGTTTTGATCGGCATCTTCATCCTCCGCTCGGGTGTGCTTCCGCGCTGGGTTGGCATCTTGCTCGTGGTGAGCAGTGCGTTATTGCTGGGTGCCAACGAGCAGACTTCGGCCGTTCTACTTGCCATTCCATTCCAGCTTGCGGTCGCAGCAGCAGGCTTCTTCATGTGGGAAAGGACCGGCCGCTTACAACGTGTTGCGCCGGTTCAGCATTGATCCCGGCAGCCGTGGCCGACACAATTGGGCAAGGACGCACGGCCGGCTGAAGAGGATCCCGATGTCCACTGCTGAGACCACTCCCGCAGCGGGAAAGTTGTCCCCTCCTGACCGGCGGCTTCTGCTGTCCGGATTCCTGTTTGGTTGTGGAATCGCCGCGTCGATCATCGATCTGTTCATCTTTCACTAACTTTTAGGAGAGATTATGAGCGTCGACTTTCCGCTACGCCAGGCACGCTTCAGCGCCCAGGCAAGACTACGAGCCCTGCAGGCGGACATCATGGACCTGATCCTCGACGCCCGCCGGCTCCTCCTCGTTGTTCGTGGTGCGGAGAAGGCAGCTATTCTGCACCAGGCACTCACCGGCCCGGTGACCACGCAGTGCCCTGCCTCCGTGCTGCAACTCCATCCCTATGTGATGGTCCTCGCCGATGAAGCTGCGGCCGCCCTGCTTTCTCCCAGAGCTGACGGCACCCTCGCATGACCGCGGTATCAGGCACCACTCTCAACGAGGACGGCCACCTGGAAGAGGCAACTATCTACCTCTCCCGTGGAACGATCGACAGGGTCCGCCTGGGACCATTGGACCACGGAGACGCCGCGGAGCCCGTTCGCCTGCCGGAAGGCCACATTCTTGCGCCAGGGTTCGTGGACCTGCACTGCCATGGCGGGTTCGGCGTCGATTTCCCGACGTCGGACGCCGGGAGCGCGAGGGAGGCTATCTCCCGCATTCACCAGACCGGCACAACTACCCTGCTCGCCAGTCTCGTGACTGCAGCGCCCGCCGCGCTGGTAGCGGGCGCGGAGCGCTTCGCGGCGCTCGCGGAGGCGGGCCTCATCGCCGGCATCCACCTGGAGGGTCCGTTCCTCTCCTCCGTCCGTTGCGGTGCCCAGAATCCGGACCGGACTGGCTGATCGATCCGGACCTCAGCCTCACCAGGGCCGTCGCCGAGGCCGCCGACGGCCATCTGCGCACTATGACCTACGCTCCCGAGTTACCTGCCTCGGACGAACTCGTTGACCTGCTTGCCTCGCTCGGTGTGGTCCCTTCTCTTGGCCATACGGCCTCGAGCGCACGGACGGCAGGAATGTCTCTTTCCCACGCACTCCATGCCCTGTCGCTGCACCACGGTCCCGGCACCGTTCCCACGGTCACCCACCTGTTCAACGGCATGGACCCGCTGCACCACAGGTCTCCCGGCGCCTTGTCTGCCTGTCTGCGCGCGGCCCGGGCCGGCAACGCCGTGGTGGAACTCATCGCCGACAACGTTCACCTCGCACCCGAAACGGTCGCGATGATGTTTGAACTCCTCGGCGCCGACAACATCGCCCTGGTCACCGATTCAATGGCTGCAGCCGGTCTCTCGGACGGGACCTATCACCTCGGCCCTTCCGAGGTTCGAGTATCCGATGGCGTGGCGCGCCTGGCAGCCGGCGGAACCATAGCCGGGGGAACTTCCACCATGTCGGAGCTGGTGGCGAACGCCGTCCAGGCCGGCGTTCCCCTTAGCGATGCGCTTCACTCGGCAACCCGGGTGCCCGCCCGGGTCCTTGGCCTGCCGGATACCGTCGGCGTTGTCAGGCCTGGTGCGAGGGCTGACCTGGTGGTGCTTGACGAAACCCAACAGGTTCGGGGTGTGATCCGCAACGGAAGGTGGATCAAAAAATTCAGTAGCCAACCCTGAACCGCAGCGTCACCAACTGGAACGGACGCAGCGAAAGGGTGACGCCGCCGTCGTCGTTGGTTCTCACATAGTCAGCCGAAATGGCGCGCTCCAACAGATCCGTCACCTCTACCGACGAGAACTTGAACCCAGGCGAAAGCACCGCCGACGCCCTGCCGCCAAAGGCCTCATACAACCGCACAACGACGTCGCCGCTCCGGTCCTCCGCAAGCTTCACTGCTTCCACAACCACCGCTGGATTGGATACCGTCATCACCGGCTCAACGGACGACGACGCCACATCGGTCACCGTACGGATCGGCAGATTCAACCGGTACCCCTCCGCGACCGCCTCAGGAATACCGGACGCAGGCCGCAGCGAGAACTCGAAGCAGTGCGCCCCCTGGTCCGCCTGCGGATCAGGGAACAGCGGCCCCCGCAACAGCGACGCCCGCACCAACGTGTGCGCAACGCCGGAGGGCCCTTCAGCCCGCGTGATGTCATAGCCGTACGTGGAATTGTTCGCCAGCGACACCCCGAACCCGGGCTCCCCCACCTGCACCCACCGATGTGCGACCGTCTCGAACCGTGCAGCATCCCAGGACGTGTTCGTCGCAGTCGGCCGCTGAATATGCCCGAACTGGATCTCCGATGCAGCCCGGTCCGCCAGCACATCCACAGGGAATGCGAGCTTGAGAAGCTTTTGCTGCTCGTGCCAATCCACCTCGACCGAAAGGTCCACAGCCGTGCCGTCAGCACTCAACGAAACCCGTTGAACCAGCCGCGACTTGCCGAACACCCGCTCCACCCGCAGCACCGAACCCACCACGTCAATCGCCGCGGCATCAGTGAGCTCGGTGACGTTGAACTTGTAATGCTCATCGATGTCCCACGCGTCCCACTGGTTCGGCGTATCCCGGAACAGCTGGAACACATTCGCACTCGTCCCAGCGGGGATGACCTCGCGCCCGCCGGTGACCAGCGATGTAAACAACCCGTTCTCATCAACCGTCAACCGCAGGGAATCGCTCTCCAATATCCACGAGGCACCCTCCCGTACGGGATCAAAAACAGCCGACGACGGCGGCGCCGTGCCTCCCAGCGCAGGTACACCATCGACGTCGTACGGGCCGGCGTTCAGGGCCACCGTGCCCGAACCGGTGCCCAGCAACGCCTTCAGCGCCGCAGCAATCAGCGTCTCCAGCGAGGCTTCAACCGCCGCATAGTTCCGCTCCGCTTCCTCATGCACCCAGGCAATTGAGGACCCGGGCAGGATGTCGTGGAACTGCTGCAACAGCACCTTATGCCAGGCCGTTTCCAGTTCGTCGTACGGGTACGCAAACCCCGAATGCAACGCAGCAAGCGTGCACCACAGCTCAGCCTCACGCAGCAGGTGCTCACAACGCCGGTTGCCGTGCTTGGTCCGCGCCTGCGACGTGTAGGTGCCACGGTGGAACTCCAGGTACAGCTCACCTGACCACACCGGCGCGTCCGGGTACTCACTAGCCGCTTCCGAGAAGAATCGCGCGGGCGAGGAAAGTGTCACGGCGGGCGACCCCTCAAGGGAAGCCGTCCGCTCAGCGGCCGCCAGCATCTCCCGGGTAGGTCCGCCACCGCCGTCGCCCCAGCCGAACGGAACCAGCGACGTGTTTGCCGCGCCCTTCTCCCGGTAATTCCGCTGCGCCCGCGCCAGGTCCCGGCCACACAGGTCGGAGTTGTACGTATCCACGGGCGGGAAATGCGTGAAGACACGAGTGCCGTCGATGCCCTCCCAGTTGAACGACGAATGCGGAAACAGGTTCGTCTCGTTCCAGGAAATCTTCTGCGTGAGGAAGTACTGCGAGCCTGCCGCGCGGACAATCTGGGGCAACGCGGCCGAGTAGCCGAAGGAATCCGGCAGCCACACCTCCTGCGGCTCCACGCCGAAGTTCTCGAGGAAGAACCGCTTGCCGGCAACAAACTGCCGCGCCAGCGCTTCACCGCCCGGCATGTTGGTATCCGATTCCACCCACATGCCGCCGGCCGGCACAAACTGCCCGGACCGCACCTTCTCCGCAACCCGCTCGAAGACATCCGGATAGGAAGCCTTGAGCCACGCATACTGCTGCGCCGAGGAGGCAGCAAACACAAAGTCCGGGTCCCGGTCCATCAGCTCGAGCACATTGGAGAACGTCCGCGCCACTTTCCGCACGGTCTCGCGAACCGGCCATAGCCAGGCGCTGTCGATATGGGCATGTCCGACGGCGTGCACCCGGTGCGCGCTCGCATACGCCGGCGCAGCCAGCACCCCGGCAAGGCACGCGCGGCCGGCTGCCGCGGTTCCTGAGACATCCGAGGGGTCGACGGCGTTGACCGCCTTTTCCAGCGCACGCAGAATCTCGTGCCGACGCGGCAGGTCGACCGGCAGCTCGTGCATGAGACCGTTCAGCGTCCAGACGTCCTGACCCAGTTCCCAGGCCTCGCGGTCGAAGAGCGCCACCTCCGCCCTGCGGAACGTGTACAGCGGATCGGCCCCCGCGGTGAACAGCGATCCCAGCGGCGTGGGCTGGTAATCGAACCCGTCGATCACGTTGGGATTGGACGCCGCCTCAACATAGAACTCGACGGCGGTGCCCGGCGCCCCATCGAGGGGCACCCACATATTCAGCGGCTCCAGCGCCTTGATCACCTGTCCGTCCGGCGCATAAACCAGGCCTTCTGCCTGGAAGCCGGGCATGATCGTCGAGAAGCCCAGGTCGATAACCGCCTCAAGCTCGTGCCCGTCAGCGACGGTCCACTCCTCCGGCACCGTCCCGGTGAACCTGAACCAGGTGGTCCCCCAGGGCCGGCCCCACGCAGAGCCCACCACAAAAGGCTCGAACTGCTCGGATACGGCGGCGGAAAACGGCACCGGCTCCCCCGGTGCCTGCCAAAAGGAAACCTCAAGCGGCACGGAGACCGGCCACACCGCAGGGGTCAGCCGTTCGGCAAGGAAACGGGCAATTCGCGCCTCGACCAGGAGTCGATTGTCGTGCATGGATCTAGCCTTTCAGGGCGCCGGACATGGCAAACGAGCCACCGAACACGCGCGAGACGAGGATGTACAAAAGAATCACGGGCAGTGCATAAAGAATCGAGAACGCGGCCAGCTGCCCATACGCAACCGTGCCGAACTGCCCGAAGAACCGGAAGATGCTCACCGCTGCCGGCTGGTTCTCCAGCGAAAACAGCAGGATAAACGGCACAAAGAAGTTTCCCCACGCCTGGATGAACACAAAGATGAAGACGACGCCGAGACCCGGCCGCATCAGCGGCACCACAATGTGCCACAGCGCCTTCATCGCCGACGCGCCGTCCACCCACGCCGCCTCCTCAAGCGACACGGGCACGGAGTCCATGAAGTTCTTGGTCATCCAGATGGCCATGGGAAGCGACGTCGCGGCCATGAAGAACGTCGTCGCCGCAAGCGAATCCAGGAGGTTCAGCTGCACAAACAGGCTGTACACCGGCACCATGATGGCCGTGATCGGCAGGCACGTTCCAAACAGCACCGTATAGAGGAACGGCCGGTTGAACCGGGTGTTGAAGCGGGACAGCGGGTAGGCGGCCAGCACGGCAGCGATCACAGTCAGCGCCGCCGACCCACCGGAAAGAATCAGGCTGTTCCACAGCGGCACAAACGTCTGCTCGGGCGTCAGGATCGCCGTGAAGTTGGTCAGCGAGAACGACGCCGG
This sequence comes from uncultured Arthrobacter sp., assembly GCF_947495145.1. Classification (GTDB taxonomy): domain Bacteria; phylum Actinomycetota; class Actinomycetes; order Actinomycetales; family Micrococcaceae; genus Arthrobacter_D. The sequence continues at coordinate 90,460 of NZ_CANLXP010000005.1, read as the reverse complement.
CAGTGCAGTCTCGTAGGTCGCTTCGGCGTCGAAGGACGCCAGCAGCAGCCAGCTCAGCGGCACCACGAAACACAGGGCGATCAGGGCCAGCACAACACTCGCACCCCAACTCGGCGAACCGCGGCGGGAGCCGCGACGCGTACCCCGAGAAGCACCCCGGGATCCACCCGGCGACGCCACCGCGGAAGCCGTCGTCGTACCCGGAACCGGCGCAGTCATGAGGGGTTCCTCTCGCGCAGCAGCCGGATGTACGCAAGGGAAAACGCGGCGCCGATGATGAGCATGACGACGGCGATCGCCGTGCCGTAACCGATGTCGCTGTACCGGAAGGCTTCCTCGTACGCCATGATCGGCAGGGTGGTGCTGCGGTTGGTCGGCCCGCCGGCCGTCATGACGTAGATCAGCGTGAACACCGCGAGCGTCTGCAGCGTTATGAGCATCAGGTTGGTCGCGATGCTGCGCCGGATCATCGGCACCGTAACGAAGACCAGCGACTTGGCCCCGCTCGCGCCGTCGATCTCCGCCGCCTCCGTAACCTCGCTCGGCACGTCGTTGAGCGCTGCCTGGTAGACCATCATCGAGAATGCAGTGCCCCGCCAGATGTTGGCGAGGATGATCGCGAGCATCGGGTGCTCAAACAGCCAGTCCACCGCCGGCAGACCGGCGAACCCGGTCAGCTGGTTCAGCGTTCCGTCGCGGAAGAAGAATGCATACGCCACGAAGGCCGCTACGATCTCCGGCAGCACCCACGCTGCCACCACACACACGCCGACGACGGCGGCAACTCCCCGGTGTGCCCGCCGCATCAGCAGCGCAAGGCCAAGCCCGAGGAAGTTCTGCCCGATCACCGCCGACACGAGCACGAAGACGACTGTCAGCAGCAGCGACTGCGGGAACAACGGGTCGGCGAACAGCGCGGTGTAGTTCTCGAAGCCGATCCACTCGGGATCCTTCGCGTTGGCGCCGGTCAGCGCCGCATTGGTAAAGGACCCGTAGAAGGACCAGATGATCGGCCCGGCCAGGAAGATCCCGATCAGGATGATCGCGGGCGCAAGGGGAAGGAGTTTCAGAACCGGCCGAAAGGAGCGGGGTGCCCGTCCGTTGCGCCCCCGCTCCTGCCTGTTGTTCCCGCTGCCGCCGCGGCGTGCGGCGCCGGAGGACGAGCCGCGGGAAGTGACCGTAGACGAGATGGCTACTCCTCGACGACGTTCTCTTCGCCGACAATCGACGTCAGTGCCTCGTCGTACGTCGCTGCCGCTTCCTCAGGGGTGGCTCCCCCGGTGATGACTGCTTCGGTTGCTTCCTGGACCGCAGTGGAGATCTCGGCGTAGTTCGAGGTCGCGGGCCGGAAGTTGGACACATCGAGCACAGCGGAGACGTCGTCGACAAAAGGATTGGCGTCAAGGTACTCGGGTGCCTCGGCGATATCGGTACGGACGGCGATCTGCGAATTGTCCACCGTGTACTGCAGCAGGTTCTCCTGGCTCATGGCCGTGGTGAGGAACTCGAACGCGAGGTCGGGGTTCTCCGTGCCCGCGCCTACCGCCAGCGTCCAGCCGCCGGACATGCTTGTAGCTCCGGGCTCCTGCCCGTTCTGCGTGGGGAACGGCGCAACACCCATGACGTCGGCGTATTCCGGCCACTCGAACATGCCGCCTTCCTGCCAGAACGACGGCGCGTAGGAACCTTCCACTGTGGCTGCCATCTGGTTCTCCGGCAGCATGGTGCCGAGCACTACCTGCCAGACGTTGGGATCGAGCGCTTCAGCCGGCGTGACCGCGAATTCCTCGTCATAGATGGTCTTCAGGAACGCCAGCGAATCGATGAAACCCTGCGACCCTGAAATCCACTTCTGCGACTCCTCGTCATACAGCCCGCCGCTCTCGGTGCCGTAGAGCAGTTCGTAGAAGCTCTGCATCACGGTGCCCTCGCCCGTGCCGGTTCCCGCGTACATGCTGAACGGCCGCGAATCCGGCTGCGCTTCCTTCACGGTGCGCGCCATTTCGAGAAGGTCATCCCACGATTCGGGCTGCCAGGGAACCTCGATCCCGGCATCCTCGAGCACCTGCTTGTTGTACCAGATGACCCGGGTGTCGGTGCCGAGAGGCACCGCGTAGGTGCTGCCGTCGTCGGCCTTTCCTGCTTCCTTTGCTGCTTCGTTGAAGGCGTCCCACTCTTCCCAGCCGGCAAGGTGCTCGTCGAGGTTGAGCAGGTAACCGGCCTCGACGTCGGAGCGGAGGCGGAAGGTGTCTTCGTAGAACACGTCAGGAGCAGTATCCGGCGAGCGCTGCGAGAGCGCGAGCCGGGTGTTGTAGTCCTCGTCTGTGCCCTCGACCGGTTCGAGCTCAACAGTGACGCCCTCATTGGCGGCCTCGAACTGTTCCTTGGTGGTCTGCATGAGGGTGTCCAGCGGGGAGGCATCGCCGGCTTTTTGGTAGATGATCCGCAGGGTGTTGTCGGAGGCTTCATCCTCGCCGCCGCCGCCGCTGCCTGCGCAGCCGCTGAGGACGAGGAGCGCGGCAACCGCCGCTGCTGGAAGGGTTCGAGAGGCGCCGCGCATGGTTTCTCCTTTGAAACGTAGGCATCGGGAGACTGCCGATACCGCAAATAGTACATCGAATGGATTTACCTCACAATGCCCTGCGTCGAATCGTCAGGACACACCCCTTATGGACCCACTTTCGGGGTGTGTCCTGCCAACTCAACGCTGGGAGAAATCACCGCGCCAGCATCAGCCGGTCCGCCCGCGGTCCCAGCGTCCGCTCGAGCATGAGGCAGGCGGCGCCGACGGCGGCAACGTCGTTCCCGATTCCCGTTGAGACCACCTCCACCGGGTGGATGCTGCGCGCGGCGCGGAAGTCCAATAACGACGACGGCACGACCTCCAGATACCGGCTCGCCAACGGCGCCCAGAACGGTCCGCCAAACACCACGCGGTCAACATCGAGCAGGTTCGCGAGCACCGACACCGCCCGCGCCGTCCGCACTGCCGCGCGCGTCAGGATCTGGACCGCCAGTTCGTTGCCCTCATCCGCCGCTGCGCACAAGCTGAGCAGCCCGTCTGCCACATCACCGTTGCGGTGCCGTTCCCCGTTCAGCACGCCCAGGCGCTCCGCTTCGAGCACCAGCGACTGCGGATCACACGTCACCGCAATGCAGCCACGCATCCCGCAGGCACACTCCGGCCCGTTGGGGTCCGTGACGATATGCCCGATCTCACCCGCGTTCCCCGAAGTCCCGCGCAGCACTTCGCCGTCCACCACGATCCCGCTGCCGATACCCGTGCCGATATAGATGAAAACGAAACTCTGCGTGCTCCCGTGGCCACCGCCCCAAATCTCGGCAACGGCAGCGGCCGTCACGTCCTTCTCCACGAAGACCGGCATCTCTGTTGCCTCCGCCAGCGCATCACGCAGCGGTACCCGGTGCCAGCCGAGCAGGAGCGGAGGGTCGACGACGGCGCCCGCCGGCTGGTCGATGGGACCCGGAGGCGCCACTCCGATTCCCTCGATGCGGGCCGGATCCACCGGCGACTCGGCAAGCAGTGCGCGCACCTCGCCGGCAATAGCGTCGATGATCTGGCCGGGCTCGGTGTTCAGCGGCGTTTCACGCACCCGGCGGTGCAGCACCACGCCCATCAGGTCCATCAGGACCACGGTCATCAGCGCGGGGTCCAGGTGGACGCCGATCGCGTACCGGCCCGACGGGTTGATCCGCAGAATGGTGCGCGGCTTGCCCGGTCCACTGCCCGATTTCCCGGCCTCCACAATGAGTTCCTCGGCGAGCAGGCGCCGGGTGATGTTGGACACGGCCTGCGGGGAAAGCCCGATCAGGTCCACCAGTTCAACCCTGCTCAAGCCCTCGCTCGAACGGCGAATGGCATCGAGGATGACACTCTGGTTGAAGTCCCCCATCCGGGGGAGATTGGTGCCACGTCGCACGTGCGGGCCTTTCGATCAGGGCGGCTGATGCATGATCCTACCGCCACTTGTCGGCACAATGACGGGCACATCGCTAGACTCGGCACAACTGCTTATACACATGGTCTGGCATTTAGGCACAGGGGGACGAGTTTGGGCGCTAACGGGGAGCGCAATACTGCCGTGGGCACTGCCCTGGTGGTGGACTCGGACGTGCACCTGCTCGGGGAAATTGCAGGCGGCCTCCGCGACGCCGGATTCAGGGTAGCGGCACACAGCACCGTCACCCCGGCTATCGCGGCGGCGCGTGAGCGTACGGCTGATATCGCCATCGTCGGTGCCGATATTGCACTGGAGTACCTGGCAACCATCGCTAAGGAAGCCGATCACCTGCTGCCCCGCAACATCCCGGTGGTGCTGACCGCGAAGTCGGCCGAACAGGTCACCTCCCACCCGGAACTGGCGATGCGCTCGAGCGACTACCTGCTGCTGCCGATCGACTCCGAGGAACTGCTGCACCGGGTCAACACCGCTATCCACCGCAACCGGCTGCGCGAAGAACGGCGGCAGGAATCTGCGTTCCTGCGTGAGCGGGTGCGCCGCATGTCCGACGACATCCGCCAGACCAACGACCCCTCGCACATGATCGAAATGGTGGTTCAGGGAGTTGGCGAAGTGCTCGGCGCCGAAGACGTGACCCTGCACGTTTTCGACGATGAGCGCATCTCCTACGGCTCCGCCCGCTGGGACCGCGGCGTAGGAATCACAGCACCGAATGACGTTTCCGGCCTGCAGGACGAGCTGCGGATCCTGGGGACCGACCTGTGGCATGCCTCCAGCTCGCTTGCGGTGATCGCCGGGCAGCTCGACGAGGTCCCGGACACCCTGCCCAAGATCCACGCGTATATGGAGGGCTTCACGCACAGCGGCCTCCTGCTGCCCATCGGTGAGGGGGCAGCGCCTTTCGGCCTGCTCTGGATCGTCGCCGACCGGGGTGCCCGAAAGTGGTCCAGTGCAGAGATTGCCCTGCTCCAGCACCTGCTCGGAAACCTTGCGCACGGCGTCATTCAGGGTCAGCTGATTGTCCGCCAGCAGCAGGTGGTGGACAGGCTCCGGGAGCTCGACGCCGCCAAGGACGGCTTCGTTGCCACCGTGCACCATGAGCTTCGCACTCCCCTGTCCTCGATCCTCGGCTACGTTGAACTGCTCCAGGACGGCGAGGGCGGCGAGTTGCCGACGCCCGCGCAGAAGATGCTGAAGATCATCGAACGCAACGGCCAGCGGCTGAGCACCCTCGTGGAGAACGTCCTGGCACTGTCAGTGCTCGACGCCGGCACAGAGCTCGGCTACACCCCGATCGACGTGATCCACCTGCTCGATTCAGTGATCCTGGACCTGCTGCCGCTCGCTGCAAGAAAAGACGTCTCCGTCGAACTGGTTCCGCCGGACACCGCCCAGAGCGTCAATGGAATGTGGGAACTGCTGGAACGCGCCTTCGTGAACGTGCTGTCCAACGCTGTGAAATACACGCCCGACGGCGGTGTGGTCACCATCCGCTTCCTGTCCGACGACGGCGCGGTGCGCGTCGTGATCGAAGACTCCGGCATGGGAATCCCTGCGGAGGAACTGCCGCATCTCATGACCCGCTTCTACCGGGCATCCAACTCGGTTTCGGCGGAGATACCCGGCACGGGGCTGGGCTTATCGATTGCGGCGCAGTCGGTGAGCCGGCACGGCGGGAAGCTCGCGATCGAGTCGGAGCTCGGCGTCGGAACCGCCGTCACCATTGAGCTCCCGCGTCATCTCGATGACCCGGATCTTCGGCCGAGCCCCCGTCTGGCAAGGTACTGAGCATGAGTACTCTGCTGACCTCGGTCTCCGGCCGGGCACCCCTCCGGCAAAGTGGCCGGGCACCCGTCTGGGAAGGCACTGAGTATGAGTACTGATTCTTTCGAGCGCACGGCAGTGGTCGTCGAAGACGATCCGGATATCCGTGAGCTGCTGGTACTCACCCTCTCCATGGTCGGTTTCAACATCATCGAAACCGCCAGCGGAAGGGAAGCCCTAGATTTGGTGCGGCAACACCAGCCGGATCTGGTGACCCTGGACCTGAACCTGCCGGACCTTGACGGGATGGAAGTCTGCCGGCAGCTGCGGCCCGAAACCGACGCCTACATCGTGATGATCACGGCGCGTGTCGAGGAGATTGAACGCGTCCTCGGGCTCGAGATCGGCGCCGACGACTTCATCGTCAAGCCCTTCAGCCCACGGGAGGTGCGGGCGAGGGTTGCGGCAATGTTCCGCCGTCCGCGCTCAATCGCTGACGGGACGTCGGTACTGGGCGGAAGCGAACCCGGCGGAGCGGCTGGAACGGAAGTTGCAGCGGAAGTTGATGACGCCGTCGTCGTGCATGGTTCGCTTTCGGTTGATGTCGAGGGGCGGGTGGCGCGGCTCAACCATGAGGAACTGCCGCTGACCAAGATCGAGTTCGACCTGCTCGCAACGCTGATTACCGGATCGCGGCGGGTGTGGACGCGGGAAAGCCTGCTCGCGCGGGTGTGGGGTGATGGCTGGACCGACGATCATCACCTCGTGGAGGTGCACATCCGGAATTTGCGGAAGAAGCTCGGCGAGGACACCCGAGAGCCCCGGTTCATCAAGACCGTCCGCGGTGTGGGCTACCGGATGATTCCGGTCGAGTAGTTCTACTCCTGCGCCAGGCAGGTGAGGAACCGCTCGGCTTCCCCGGCGAGTGCGGGCAGGCAGCTCATCGCGCGGCCGCTGCGGAAGTCCGACAGGCAGCGGTCCACGACGTACTGCAGCCTTGGCGCGCCCACCATGGTTGAGCCGACGTGAAGGCTCAGCAGCGTACCCTCGGCGTCTTCCAGGTTTTTCGACCGGAGATCGGCGTCGAGGTCCCGGACCCGTTGCGGCAGGAGGCGGGCGAAATTGTCCCGGTAGCGGAGGGCGTCGGCGAGGGTCTCCAGTTCCTCGGCGAGCTGCGCAATGACTTCGGGGCGGTGCACCGGCAAGTCAGCGGGCACGCAGTTTTCGGGCGTACCGGCGGATTCAGGCTCACCGGTGGATGCCGTGCCGCCGAGCGACGCCAGTGTTCGGGGCGATCCCGAGGTTGGTTTGTGCTTCAGCCAGGCCACCTCGCTCGCTCCTAACCGTCGATTAAGTCGACCTCCGAACCGGCGAACGGTCCGGCCCGGAGGAGTCTTATCCATGGTGGACCATCCACATCAAGCCGGCGGGGGCTTTTGGGCGAAGCTTTCCTCAAGAATTTTCCGGGCCAGTGGCTGCAGTGCCCGCGGTGGGGGCAATGGGCGGTGTGTTGAACTAGAGTCGTCAGGAGTTTTCGGCGGAGGAAGTCCGCCACCAGAAGTCCGCAACGCGATAGGGAGGATGCGCATATGGCCGCCACATCGCCCAAGCGGCCGCCCACTGCACAAGCCTTCGCTCTGGCCGAACTGCGTCGCATGATCATTGCCGGCGAGGTCCAGCCCGGCGAGCCGTTGCGCCAGGACGCGCTGGCCGAACGGCTCGGCGTCAGCAGGGTCCCGCTGCGTGAGGCGTTCAAGATCCTCGAGGGCGAAGGCCAGATTGTCTACGAGCCGCACCGGGGTTTCAAGGTTGCCCGGCTGTCGCTTGCTGATCTGCTGGAGACGTACCGCATCCGGCAGCTCCTTGAAACCGAAGCAGCGCACGCCGCCGTGAAACGTGCGGACGGCTCGGTGCTGCAGGCCATGAAGGACGCCGCCGCCGAGGTCGAGGCCGCGAGCGCCGCCGCAGACATTCTGCCCATGACCGAAGCCAACCGGCGGTTCCACTTTGTGCTGCTCTCGGCATCCGGCATGCCCCGGCTCGACCGGCTCATCCAGGTCCTATGGGACGCAACGGATACCTACCGCTTTGTGTACTACGGCGTTCCCACCAACCGTCACCGCGTCGAGGAGGAGCACAACCTCATCATCGACGCCTTCGCCGCCCGCGATGCGGAACGGCTCGTCAAGCACATGGACGAACACCGCGACCACGCGGTCGACGCACTGCGTCGGTTCCTCGACGCCAAGTAAGCGCTGACGTTCGGGCTCGGAGCGGGGGAATCCGGACAAGGCGGTGAGCGATCCGGACAAGGTCGTGAGCGATCCGGACGCAGATTGGAGCAGCCTGGTCCGAGGTGCGCGTTATTTCGGCCACCTTTGTCCAGGTTGCTCGCGATGCGGCACTCGAATCTCGCCGCGATCCGACGCCAGGACGCGCCGCACGAGGTGCCCAGCTCACGGCGTCCTGGGCCGAAACCTGCCCCCGCTCGGTAACATGTCACACTCTCGTAACAGTCCGCCGAAGCCCTCCCCTGCCGAAGTTACCTCTGGTAACTTTCTTCTGTGACGGGGGTTACATCCGGTCGCGATTTTGTATACAATCTCCAATAACGCTTATTTCGATGACGACACAGACGACGAAACAAAGGGATCGCATTTCGTGGAGAACTGGCTAGGACTGGCTGACCGGCGTGTGCTCATCGCCGGAGCCGGCGGCATTGGCGAGGCCTGCGCTGCGGCCTTCACCGCTGCGGGCGCCCGCGTAGTCGTCGCCGACATCAACAAAGCACGGCTTGCGGCGTACGAGCACGGATTGACGGCGGATTTTTCCACCGCCGAAGGCTGCGAAAACGCCGTGCAGGCAACCGTGGAGCTTCTCGGCGGCATCGACATCCTCCTCCACGCCGTGGGCATGAACCACCGAGTCCCGGTCCTCGACACCACGGATGACGATTGGCAGCGAACCATCGACATCAACCTCTCGAGCGCCTTCCGTCTCGGCAAGGCTGCAGGCAGGCACATGGTCCGCGCCGGTTGGGGCCGCCAGGTCTACTGCTCGTCGGTCTCGGGCCTCCTCGCCCACCCCGAGCACGCTCCCTACGCAGCAAGCAAGGGCGGCATCAACCAGATGATGCGCGTCATGGCCCGCGAATGGGCATCGAGCGGCGTGACGGTCAACGCGATCGCCCCCGGCTACACCGAAACCGACCTCACCCGCGCCCACCTCGACAAGCCGGGCGTCCGTGAGCACTACACGTCGCTGGTCCCGGCCGGGCGGCTCGGCAGCGTTGAAGACCTCACCGGTCCGGTCCTCTTCCTCGCCTCCGAACAGGCGTCCTTCGTGACCGGGCATGTCCTTTACACGGACGGAGGGCGGACCCTTGTCTAGCCATTACCCCCTCCTGAAGCCCGCGGATCTGACAGCAGACCAGCGGGACCTCTACGAGAAGATCACCGCAGGCCCGCGTGCCAACGGCCCATTCCGGATCATGCACGACGACGGCTCCCTCGCCGGCCCGTTCAACGCCCTTCTTTTCGCTCCCGGGATCGGCAACGCCGTCCAGGAACTCGGTGCGGCGCTGCGGTTCAACGGCGAACTCCCCGACCGCACCCGCGAGCTCGTGATCTGCGCTGTCGCGGCAGCCCTCAATTCCGAGTACGAGTGGTACGCGCACAGCCGCGCGGCCGTCGTCGTCGGCGTTTCCGAAGAGGAACTGGCCCAACTGCAATCCGGCAGCGTCCCGACCAGCGCCTCCGACAGCGAGGCCGCCGCCCTCGAGCTCACCCGCGAACTGGTTGCCGAATCCGGCGTGAATGAAACCATCCGGGCTACGGCGCAGAAGCACTTCGGACACAGCGGAATCACCGAAATTTCAGTCCTGGTGGGGTACTACCGCACCCTCGCGGGACTGCTTGCCGTGGCTGACGTCCCAGCCCCGGCTGACACCGCTCCAGACAAGGGGCACGAGAAGTGAAAATCAACACCGCACCACACATCCATCACATATCAAGGGAGAAACCCATGACCAGCACCTCCAACAAGGTCCGCGGATCGCGCATCGTTGCCGCCGCAGTCCTTGCACCGGCACTGTTCCTGAGCGCCTGCGGCAGCCCCGCACCGGAAACCGGCGGGGGCGGCGGCGCAGAAGGCGGCGAAGGCGGCACCCTCTCGATCGCCACCGGCGGCACCGGCGGCGTTTACTACCCGCTGGGCGGCGGTTTCGCGACTGTCATCCGCGAGAACGTCGAGGGCTACGACGCCACGGTCCAGGAGACCAACGCGTCCGTCGACAACATGCTGCTCATCCAGAGCGGCGCCGCACAGCTCGCCCTGGCCGTGGGCGACGTCGTTGCTGACGCCGTCGAAGGCGTGAACGATTTCGAGAGCGGCGCCCTCGAGATCTGCTCGCTCGGCAACGTGTACAACAACTTCCTCCAGCCCATCAGCGTTGAGGGCACCGGCATCCAGACCGTCGAGGACATGCAGGGCAAGGTTGTCTCCGTCGGCGCACCGGGTTCGGCAACCGAGGTTGCCGCCATCCGTACGCTGGAGGCTGCCGGCCTCGATCCCGAGACCGACATCGAACGCCGCCAGCTCGGAGTTGCCGAAACCGTGGCAGCACTCCGCGACGGCACCATCGACGCCGGCTTCTGGTCGGGCGGCCTGCCCACCGGCGCGCTGATCGACCTCGCCGCCGACGGCGACATGGTCCTCATCCCGATCGGCGAGTACGCCGCTCCCATGGCTGAGGAGTACGGCGAGTACTACGTCGAGCAGGAAATCCCGGCCGAAACCTACGAGGGACAGACCGAGGCGATCTCCGTGATCGCATCGCCGAACATCCTCGTTGCTGCATCGAGCATGGATGAGCAGCTCCAGGAGGACATCACCACCGCTCTCTTCGAGAACAAGGAACAGCTCGTCCAGGTGCACCCCGCCGCGGAAGAGATGGACCCCGCCACCGCCGGTGACGTTCCGTTCGTAGAGACCTGCCCCGGCGCCCAGGCGTACTTCGACCAGGCCGGCTAAGGGCTAGCCCACACCAATGCGCAGGACAGCCGCCGTCGTCGTTGCCTTGCTGGTGTGCCTCGGCACACTCGTGGGGATCGCTGCAGGAAACGCCGGGTCACCCCAGCGATTCCTGACAGTGGCGAACGACGACGGCGAGCTGGCCTCGCTGCCCCTGACCGGGGACACCTTCGCGGTGAGCTACCGCAACTCGATCTACCAGACCCTCGCCGAAGAACGCTACGAGGTGCAGCCCGACGGTTCCTACCGCCTGGTGCAGATAGCTGCAGACCAGCTCGCTGTCCTCGAGGAGTACTACGGCGTTCCCGATGCCCCCACTCCTGCCGGTCCAAAAGATCGGCGCAATTATGTTGTGCCGCCGAACCCGGAGCGTCCGGTGGTCTTTGACACCCTCTCGATCGCTGCCACCGACCTCGGGCAGCGCACCCTGCATGTTCCCGGACAGCCGCCGCTTGAACTGTGGCCGCTGGTAGGGAACTCCAATCCTTTCGTTGTGCTAGATATCAAGGAGATTCAATGACCGAGCGACCCGACGGCGACGGTGCCGTAGCTGCCCCCGGTTCCCAACAAAAGGTGTCGTTGCCCGAGGATTCTCGAAACGAGGACCAGCACGGCTCCCACCGGGCTACCCATAGCCGGAACGCCAACGAGAAGTTCACCGGATCACCCGATCCCTACAAGGACACCGACGGCAAGTTCGACGAAGAAGCGCTCATCGCCGAGTTCGAGGCGGAGAAGCCTGCACGGCACCTCAGCGGCACGCCCGCCGTCATCATCAAGGCGGTCGGCGTCATCTTGTCCGTCTTCGGCCTGTACTGGGTGTTCAACCCGATGGCCACGCAGTTCTACCTGCCCGCGTTCCTGATGATCGGCCTGTCGATGACGTTCCTCGTCTACCGTGGCTGGGGCCGGTCGGACAAGGATAAAGAAGCGGGAAAATCGGATAATCCCCACATCCTGGACTGGGCGCTGGCGATCATCGCCATTGTCCCCTTCGCCTACATCATCACGGACTGGGATGCGTTCTTCCGGCGCGCGATCATCCCCACGTACCTTGACCTGATCATGGGCACCATCGCCATCCTCGTGGTGCTGGAAGCCTGCCGCCGCACGGTGGGTATCCTCGTACCGATCGTGGTGCTGGGCTTCTTCGCCTACGCCTACTTCGGTCCGTATATTCCGGATCCGTTCCAGACGTCGTCGTTCGGTTGGGTGCGTCTGGTTGGCCACAACGTGATGGGAACGCAGGGCATCTTCGGTGTTCCAACGGATGTGGCGGCGACGTACATCATCCTGTTCACTATTTACGGCGCCGTTTTGACGGCGTCGGGAGCCACGAAGTTCTTCATTGACCTGTCCTTCTCCGCCTTCGGCCAGTCCAAGTCAGGTCCCGGACGCACCGTGACGCTGGCCGGCTTCCTGCTCGGTACCGTCTCCGGTTCGGGTGTTGCGACCACGGTGACCCTCGGTGGTATCTCCTGGCCGCTGCTGAAGAAGGCCGGTTACCCCAAGGAACACGGTGGTGCGGTTCTCGCGGCTGCCGGTATCGGCGCCATCATGTCGCCGCCGACCCTCGGCGCCGCAGCGTTCATCATCGCTGCACTGCTGAACGTGTCCTACCTGGAAGTCCTGATCTGGGCCACCATCCCGACCCTGCTCTACTACCTCGGCATCATCCTCGCCATCGAGATGGACGCCCGGAAGTTCAAGACCAAGCCCGTCGAGATGGAGACGCAGAAGGCCGGCAAGCTGCTGCTGCGCTTCGGCTACCACTTCAGCTCGCTGGTTGCGATCGTGGTGTTCATGGCCACCGGGATGACGCCGTTCCGCGCGGTGGTGTACGCGACAATCCTCGCGTTCCTGCTGAGCTTCCTGGACAAGCAGTCGTTCATGACCCCGAAGCGCATCTGGGATGCCCTGGCCACCGGCGCCACCGGCGCTCTGTCGGTCATCCCTGTCATGGCGGCGGCCGGCCTGATCGTCGGCATCATGACGCTCACCGGCCTCGGCCTGAAGCTCGCGAACATCATCGTGGACTTCGCCGGCGGCAGCCTGTTCCTCACCGCACTGTTCTCGGCAATCTCGGTGATCCTGCTGGGTCTCGCGGTTCCGGTGACGGCGAGCTTCATCATCTCCTGGGTCATCATCGGTCCGGCACTGCAGGACGTCGGCGTCCCCGCCTTCGCTGCGGCAATGTTCATCTTCTACTACTCCGTGCTCAGCGAAGTGTCGCCTCCGACCGCGCTCTCCCCGTTCGCGGCGTCCGCCATCACCGGCGGCAAGCCGATCAAGACGATGTGGCTCACCTGGCGTTACACACTCTCCGCCTTCCTGGTGCCGTTCATCTTCGTCCTCACCGGTCCGGGCATCGGCCTGCTGATGCAGGGCGGCGTGGGTACGGTGCTGATGGCGCTGCTGGTCTCCACGGTCGCCGTCGCGGCGCTGGCCGTGGCAACCGGCGGCTGGATCATGGGCCCGGCCAACTGGCTCGAGCGGCTGTTGATCGGCGTCGGCTCGCTGCCGTTGCTGGTCATGGAGCCGATGTACCTGATCGTCGGCGCGGCACTGATCGCCGTCGGGCTGGTGCTGCACGTGATCCGCATGAAGCGGCACCCGCATGATGATTCCGCTACTCCGGAACGGTCGGGTACTGCACGCTCAGGGACTGACCGCTCACGGACGGCTGAATCAACCTCGTGAACCTACCGTCCTCCGGACGGCCTGTGACCACCCTGTTGCAGGCCGTTTCGGTCACTACCACCGGGGTACTGCCGGCGTTCCTTCTGGGCGCGCTGGCGGTGCAGATCCGCGACGACCTCGACCTGGGGCCGGCGCAGATGGGCATCGCGGCAGCAACGCTGTTTGCGGTCTCCGGAACCCTCGCCCGCCCGCTCGGAGGAGTTGTCCAGCGGGTGGGAGCAGGGCGGGGCATGGTCTTGTCGGCCATTCTCGCAACCATGGCGTTGGCAGGCGCCGGAGCAGCACCGTCATTTCCCGTTTTGGTGGCGGCGCTGTTCATCGGTGGCCTTGCCAACGCCATGGCCCAGCCCTCGGCGAATCTAGGCATTTCGCGCAGCATCGGCAACAACCGGCTAGGCCTGGCGTTTGGAGTGAAGCAGTCCTCCATCCCAGCGGCGTCGCTCCTGGGCGGCCTCGCCGTTCCCGGGATCGCGCTGGTTCTCGGCTGGCGGTATGCCTTCTTCTTCGGCGCCGGGCTGGCGCTGTGTCTTGCGGTGTGGGCGTTTTTCCGCGGTCAGGCGCCACTGACAACGACGACGGCGGCAGCCCACCCGGAAGACCGCGGCACCCCGCGTGCCGGGCTGATTGTGCTGACGATCGGCGCCGGGCTCGCTGCCGCAGCCGCCACCTCCCTCGGTGTGTTCCTGGTGGACTCGATGGTTCAGTCGGGCATCTCGCCGAGCTCTGCCGGGTTCCTGTTCGCGGGCGCAGCGGTGGTGGGCTTGAGCATCCGGATCCTGCTCGGTGCGCTGATGGATCGAATGCCGACCCGCAGCCCCTACGTGCTGATCGCCAACCTGCTGGTGGCCGGCGTCGTCGGCTATCTCATGCTCAGTGTCGGCTCCACGGCGCTGATGGTGACCGGCACCCTCCTTGCCTACAGCGCAGGCTGGACCTGGCCCGGGCTGCTGCATTTCGCCGTCGTGCGGGATAACCGGCTGGCAGCCGCCTCGGCGACCGGCGTGGTGCAGACCGGGCTCTCCCTTGGTGCTGCGGGCGGGCCGCTGCTGTTCGGTCTGCTGGTGAGCGCCACTTCGTATTCCACTGCCTGGGTGGTGGCCGGCGTCGTCGCGCTGGCTGCTGCCATCACTTTCCGCATCGGGCGCCGGCTGATCCGCAAGTCACGCGGCATGCCCGTGCGAACAATGCGGCGTCCGTTTTCAAGTCCAGTTAAGGAGACTTCATGACAGCCACACGCTATGCGGTGATCGGCGGCGGCATTTTGGGGACCGCCGTCGCGCGCCGGTTGCTCCAGCAGGAGCCGGATGCGCAGGTGACCGTGCTCGAGAAAGAAGATTCGCTTGCCGCGCACCAGACCGGGCGGAACTCCGGCGTGGTGCACGCAGGGCTCTACTACACACCCGGGTCGCTGAAGGCGAAGCTGTGCAGGCGCGGGGTGGAGCTGCTGAAGGAGTACTGCGCTTCCAAGGACCTGGCGTATGACGAAATCGGTAAGGTGCTTGTCGCCCGGGACGCGGTGGAGGAATCGCGGCTGGGTGACATCATGACCCGCGCCCGGGCCAACGGAGTCCCGGGTGTGCGGATAATCGACCGCGATGAGTTGCGGTCGCTTGAACCGCATGTTGAGGGTGTTGGCGGGCTGCATTCCCCGCATACGGCGATCGTGGACTACGGCGCGGTGACGCGCTCCTTCGCCGACGACGTGGTTGCGGCCGGCGGAACCGTGCACACCGGGTTCGAGGTGACCGGCCTGACCACCCGCGGGAGCGAGACGCTGGTGACCGGAACCCACAACGGGTCGGACACCTGGGAAATCTTCGACTCGGTGATCATCTGCGCCGGACTGCACGCCGACCGCGTGGCCGCACTTGCCGGTGATGACGAGGAACCGAAGATCGTGCCGTTCCGCGGCGAGTACTACCTGCTGAAGCCTTCGAAACGATCTCTTGTCCGCGGGCTCGTGTACCCGGTGCCGGATCCGCGCTACCCGTTCCTCGGCGTGCACCTCACTCCGCGCACCGACGGTGAGGTCATGGTCGGACCCAACGCGGTGCTGGCGCTCGCCCGCGAAGCCTACGGCTGGGGCACTGTGTCGCCGCGCGACCTGAGCGATGCAGTGGGTTACCCCGGCTTCCGGGCCTTCGCGAAGCAGCACTGGAAGACAGGCGCCGTCGAAATGGTGGGCTCGCTGAGCAAGCGCCGTTTCGTGAATGAGGCGCGCAAGTACGTGCCGGAGCTGACCATTGACGACGTCGTTCCCGGCCCGAGCGGCATCCGCGCCCAGGCGCTGGACCGCGACGGTTCACTGGTGGACGACTTCCGCATTTCCCGTCACGGGTCGGTGCTGGCGGTGCGCAATGCGCCGTCGCCGGCCGCGACGTCATCGCTCGCGATCGCCGAGCACATTGTTTCGCTGGTACTGAATTCCGATAGTAAGGAAGCCGCATGACACATCTGAAGAAGGGTCTCTGGGGCGTGTTGGCCACGCCGTTCACCGGACCGTCATTCGCCGTCGACACCGAGTCGCTTCGCCGGGAGGTGGAGCTGTACACGCACATCCCGGCCACCGGCCTGGTGGTACTCGGGGTGTTTGGCGAGGGCGGCACGCTTGATACCGGCGAGCAGATGCTCACCGTGTCCACCGTCGCCGAAGCAGCGCAGGAGACCCCGGTGATTGTGGGGTTGTCGGCGCGAACCACTAACGTCGCGATCGAGCAGGCGCGCACCGCGGTGCAGGCTGCCGGGTCCAACCTTGCGTCGCTCATGGTGCAGGCGAACACGCCAAACCCGGACCTGCTGACCGCGCACTTCACCGCGATTCACGAGGCGACCGGCGCCGACATCGTACTGCAGGACTACCCGGTGGCCTCCGGAGTGAAGATCAGCACCGCGCAGATCCTCGCCGTCGTGGAGCGCTGCCCGTTCATCTCGGCGATCAAGTCCGAGGCGCCGCCGACCGCTGCGGCGATCGCCCAGTTGACGCGCGCCACGGACGTGCCGGTGTTCGGTGGACTCGGTGGCGTCGGCCTGATTGATGAGCTCGCTGCCGGTGCCGCCGGTGCGATGACCGGCTTCTCCCACCCGGAGGCGCTTCAGCTGGCCATCACAGCGAACGACGACGGCGGCTTCCGCGCTGCCCGCGACGTCTTTGCGCCGTGGTTGCCGCTGGCGAACTTCGAGGGCCAGCCCGGGATTGGCCTGGCGCTGCGCAAGGAGATCCTCAAGAGGCGCGGCATCATCGCCGAAGCGCTGGTCCGCCCGCCGGCACCCACGCTGCCCGCTGAACTTGCCGACATGATCGACGCCCATCTTGATGCTGTAAAGGAGCTTGCCTAGATGGATACCGGACTCAAGGGGAAGAACGTACTGGTGCCGGGGTCAAGCTCCGGGATCGGGCTGGCCATTGCGCAGGCGCTGGCCGATGAAGGCGCCAATGTGGTGCTCGCCGCCCGCCGCGAGGACGTGGTGCAGGCCGAGGCCGAGAAGCTGCCGTCCGCCGTCGGGATCGGGATTGACCTGAATCTTGACGGTGCGCCGGAGCGGCTGGTCGAGGCTGCGGAGAAGGCATTCGGGCCCATCGACGTGCTGATCCTCAATAGCGGTGGACCGCCGCCCGGTGGCGCTGCTGATGTGTCGGATGAGCAGACGCTGGCCGCCGTGAACCAGCTGCTGCTGCAGCACATTCGTCTCACCAACTTGGTTCTGCCCGGCATGCGGTCGCGCGGCTGGGGCCGGATTGTCGCCGTCGGATCCTCGGGTGTGCAGAGTCCGCTGCCGAACCTGGCGCTGTCCAACATCGGCCGCGCCGGGCTCGCCGGGTACTTGAAGACGCTCGCGGGTGAGGTGGCCAAGGACGGTGTCACGGTGAACATGGTGCTGCCCGGCCGGATTGACACCGATCGCGTGGCGTCGCTGGACGCGGGCGCCGCCAAGCGCACCGGCAAGACGCCCGAGGAAGCCCGGGCTTCGTCCGAGGCGACCATCCCCGCCGGCCGGTACGGCAAGCCGGAGGAGTTCGGCGCCGTCGTCGCGTTCCTGGCAAGCGAACCCGCAGCATACGTGACCGGCGAGCAGATCCGCTGCGACGGCGGACTGGTCCGTTCCTACTAACCCCCACCCCTCCGTTGAATTGGCAGGACACACCCCTTTTGACCCGCCTTTCAGGGCGTGTCCTGCCAACTCAACGCACTTAGCAAGAAAGACAACGTTCATGAATCACACATTGCATCTCTGTTCGGTCCGTGAGGGTGCGGACGAGCTTGCCGCCGTCGTGCATCCTCAGCGCGGACTCGCACTGGTCCGCGACCTGCTGCCCGGCTGGCACGGCGACGTCCGAGACATCCTCACCGAGGAGCTGCTGGACAAGTTGGAGAGCCTGGTCTCGACGGTCGACGACGGCGCGTTCCGGGACCCTTCTTCCGTCACGTATGGCGCTCCGTACCGGCACCCGCGGATGCTGTGGGGCATCGGGCTGAACTATGTGGAGCACGCGTCGGACCTCTCCGAGGGTGTGCCGGAGGAACCGGCTTCGTTCATCAAGGGCGACCACACGATCATCGGGCCGGGTGAGGACATTCCGATTCCGTCGCAGAGTGAGCGGACCACGGCGGAGGGAGAGGTCGCCGTCGTCATCGGGCGGTACTGCCGCAATGTGGAGGTGGAGGACGCGCTGGACTACGTAGCCGGCGTCGTGCCCGTGTTGGATCAGACCGCCGAGGACATCCTGCAGCGGAACCCGCGGTTCCTGACGCGGTCCAAGAACTTTCCCGGCTTCTTCTCGTTCGGGCCGCGGATTGTGCCGCTGGCTGAGGCGGTGGGGGACGGGATGCTCGCGGACATGGAGGTGTCCACGGTGGTCAACGGCGAGGTGCTGCGGACCAACACCGTGGCGCACATGCGGTACAGCCCCGAGTACCTGATCAGTTTCCACTCGAAGGTGATGCCGCTCTTCCCGGGCGACATCATCTCCACCGGTACGCCGGGCGCGATCCACATCAAGCCGGGCGATGTCGCCGAGGCCCGGGTGGCGGGTGTGGGAACGCTGAGCAATCCCGTGACTCAAGGACCTTAGAACCACCCCGCGTTGAGTTGGCAGGACACACCCCTTTTGACCCGCCTTTTACGGCGTGTCCTGCCAACTCAACGCACAACCAAGGAGGAGGACGCGCAATGGGCACGTCAGTATCGCCCAATCCCGGATCAAGCGGCGCTGCATCAATCGCCGGTCCCCTCGAGGGCATCCGGGTGGCGGACTTTTCCCGCGTTCTCGCGGGACCCTATGCGTCGATGATGCTCGCCGATTTCGGAGCGGACGTCATCAAAGTGGAAAGCCCTGCCGGGGATGACACCCGGTCCTGGACGCCGCCCGTCGACGAGCACGGCGTCGGCACGTACTTCTCGAGCGTGAACCGGAACAAGCGCTCGGTGGTGTGTGACCTGCGGACTGACGAGGGCCTCGCGCGGGCACGGGACATCGCGCTGAGCTCTGTCGTGATCATCGAGAACTTCCGGCCCGGCGTGATGAAGAAGTTCGGGCTGGACTACGAGACGCTGCACGCTATCAAGCCCGACCTCATCTACTGCTCCATCACCGGATTCGGTTCGACGGCGGGGGCTCACCTTCCGGGGTATGACCTGCTGGTGCAGGCGGTCGGCGGGCTGATGAGCGTGACCGGGTCGCTGGACTCGGAGCCGAGCAAGGTGGGTGTGGCGCTGGTGGACGTGGTGACCGGGCAGAACGCTGCGCTCGGAATTCTCGCGGCGCTGCGGCACAAGGACGCCACCGGGCAGGGGCAGCGGATCGACGTAAACCTCCTGTCGTCGCTGCTGGCGGGGCTGGTAAACCAGGCGTCGAGCACGCTGGCCACCGGTGAGGCGCCGCAGCGTATGGGGAACGCGCATCCGTCGATCGCGCCGTATGAGACGCTGAAGACCGCCGACGGGCCGCTCGCCGTCGCCGTCGGAACGGACCGGCAGTTCGCTTCGCTCGTGCGGATCCTCGGGGTTCCTGAAATGTCCGACGATGAGCGATTCAAGACCAACACCCAGCGCGTGGCCCACCGCGACGAGCTGAAGTCGCTCCTCGAGGAGCAGCTCGCCAAACGTCCCGCGGCCGAGTGGTCCGCCGTCCTGTCCAAGGAGGGCGTCCCGGCCGGGAAGGTGAACTCCATTGTGGAGGCGCTGCAGCTGGCCGAGGAGCTGGGACTTGATCCCGCCGTCGAAATGGCCGACGACGCCGGCCCGCGCACCAGTCACCAGGTCGCCAATCCGATCCACCTCTCCGAGACTCCTGCGAGCTACCGGCGCCTGCCGCCGCTGCTCGGCGAACACAACGATGCGACCTTCGCGGCGCTTTCGACCATCACCAGCGGAAAGTAGTAGAACCATGACTGTTGACCTTCTGTCCATCGACTCGCTCCTGTCGCAGGAGGAGCTTGCGCTGCGTGCCTCTGTGCGGGAGTTTGTGCAGACCGAGATCAAGCCGAACATCGCCGAGTGGTATGACAACGCGGTGTTCCCGCTGGAGATCGTGCCGAAGATGGCCGAGCTGGGCGTGCTCGGCATGCACATCAAGGGGTACGGCTGCCCGGGCCGCAGCTCGGTGGAATACGGTCTGGCCGCACTCGAGTTGGAGGCCGGCGACTCCGGCCTGCGCACCTTCGTGAGCGTGCAGGGGTCGCTGGCGATGAGCGCGCTTGCCAAGCACGGCTCTGAGGAGCAGAAGAACGAGTGGCTGCCGCGCATGGCCAAGGGTGAAGTGATCGGTTGCTTCGGGCTGACGGAGCCTACTTCCGGATCGGATCCCGGATCGATGACGACGTTCGCCAAGCGCGACGGCGACGCCTGGGTTCTGAACGGCGCCAAGCGCTGGATTGGGCTGGCTTCGGTGGCGCAGATCGCGATCATCTGGGCGATGACCGACGACGGTGTCCGCGGCTTTGTGGTGCCGACCGATACGCCGGGCTTTGTCGCGACGCCGATCACGCAGAAGCTGTCAATGCGGGCGTCGATTCAGTGCGATATCGAGCTGACCGATGTGCGGCTACCTGAGTCGGCGATGCTGCCGAAGGCTAAGGGGCTGCGCGGTCCGTTCGAGTGCCTGAACGAGGCGCGGTACGGCATTATCTGGGGTGCAATGGGTGCGGCGCGGGACAGCTACGAGGCGGCGCTGAACTACTCGAAGGAGCGGCTGCAGTTCGGCAAGCCGCTGTCCGGGTACCAGCTGACGCAGCAGAAGCTGGTGAACATGGCGCTGGAGATCAACAAGGGCATGCTGCTGGCTCTGCAGGTGGGCCGGTTGAAGGATGCCGGGACGCTGGAGCCGTACCAGATCTCGGTGGGCAAGCTGAACAACTGCCGCGAGGCGATTGAGATCTGCCGGGAGGCCCGGGCGATGCTCGGCGGCAACGGGATCACCCTGGACTACTCGCCACTGCGGCACGCAAACAACCTGGAGAGCGTGCGCACATATGAGGGCACCGACGAGGTGCACACCCTGATCCTGGGCAACCACATCACCGGGACGCCTGCGTTCCGATGAGCGACTCCTCCCCCGAACCCACCGGCCTCCGCCGCGGCCTCACGAGCTACGGCGACGCCGAGTTCTCGCTGTTCCTCCGGAAGGCGTTCATCAAGGGCGCCGGGTATTCGGATGATGCGCTGGACCGGACCGTCGTCGGAATCGTGAACACCGGCAGCGGCTACAACCCGTGCCACGGCAATATGCCGGCGCTGGTTGAGGCCGTGAAGCGCGGCGTAATGCTGGCCGGTGGGTTGCCGGTGGAGTTCCCGACCATCTCGGTGCATGAGAGTTTCTCCTCCCCCACCAGCATGTTCCTGCGGAATCTGATGTCGATGGACACGGAGGAGATGATTCGGGCGCAGCCGATGGACGCCGTCGTGCTCATCGGCGGGTGCGACAAGACCGTGCCGGCGCAGCTGATGGGTGCGGCGTCGGCGGGTGTGCCGGCGATTTCGCTGGTCACCGGGTCGATGCTGACCGGTGGCTACCGCGGCGAGCGGGTCGGTGCGTGCACCGACTGTCGCGCGTTCTGGGGCAAGTTCCGTGCGCAGGAGATTACAAAACCAGAGGTCGACGACGTGAACTCCCGCTTGGTGGGCAGCGTCGGCACCTGCTCGGTGATGGGGACGGCGAGCACCATGGCGTGCATTGCCGAGGCGATGGGGATTGCGTTGCCGGGGTCTGCTTCGGCTCCGGCCGTGACGGCGGACCGGGTGCGTATGGCCGAGCGCACCGGCACGCAAGCTGTTGCTCTGGCTACTGGTGGTCTTGCACCGTCCTCGATCCTGACGCCTGCTGCTTTTGAGAACGGGCTGCGGATGCTCCTGGCGATCGGCGGCTCCACGAACGCGATCATTCACCTAACCGCGGTGGCCGGTCGGCTCGGCATCAAGCTGTCCCTCGATGAGCTGGACCGGATGAGTGCCGAGACGCCGGTGCTGGTGGATCTGAAGCCGTCAGGCAAGTACTACATGGAGGACTTCCACCGTGCCGGTGGGGTTCCAGCCGTGCTGCGCGAACTGGGTTCGCTGATCAACCGCGATGTGCTCACCGTGACCGGCCGGACGCTTGGCGAAGAGATCGACGACTCCGGTCCGGGCTTCCCGCAGGACATCATCCGTCCGCTGTCGAACCCGATCTACCCGCAGGGCAGCCTGGCGGTGCTGCGCGGGAATCTGGCGCCGGGTGGGGCGATCATCAAACAGGCGGCTGTATCCCCCGCGTTGCTGGAGCATTCCGGGCCGGCCGTGGTGTTCGAGAACGCGGCCGATCTTGCTGCCCGGATCGATGACCCTGCTCTCGATGTCACCGCCGATTCCGTTTTGGTGCTGAAGAACATTGGGCCCATGGGAAACCCGGGTATGCCGGAAGCTGGCTATTTGCCGATTCCTAAGAAGCTTGCCGCGCAGGGCGTGAAGGACATGGTGCGGATCTCGGACGGCCGGATGTCTGGAACCGCGGCCGGTGCTGTGGTGCTGCACGTGACGCCCGAGTCTGCTGTGGGTGGGCCGCTTCGGCTGGTGCGGACCGGTGACAAGGTCACGTTGAGTGTGAGTCGGCGGTTAGCGCAGCTTGAGGTGCCCGAGGAGGAGCTGGTGCGGCGGGAATCGGAACTCGGGCCAGCGTCACCGACGATCCCGACACGCGGCTACCGGCGTCTCTACGTGCAAGAGGTAACCCAAGCGGACGAGGGATGCGACTTCCGGTTCTTGCAGAGTGCGCCGCTGGGGCCCCAGGGCTAGTTCTCAGGTTCGTCGATTTCGCCGACGACTATGGGATTCAGGTCGACGAGATCCGTTTCGGTCGCCGGTCGATTTGGTGGACATAGGCCCATCATCGGGCAATTCGTTGGGGTAGGTGGAAGCGTCAACCGAAACTTCAGCTGTCCGAGCAGTCCTCTCGACCAAGACGTACATTTGTTACTGAATCACCGCTGGCACCTCAGGGGCGTAGGTGAGATTCATGAAACGGGCTGAATGATTACTTGAGATGGCTATAGGAGCTCCGTTGAGGATGACCGCTAATCAACGCGAGACACTCCATCAGGGAGCCAACCGTAGTTGTTCAGTTCTCGTTGCGCCCTTCGAGCTTGTTTGCCAGATTCGCTAAGTTGTCGGAACTGGGACGGCTCAATCCAAGCCAGAACGCTCTCCTTCACCGACGCGATGAATGACGCCAATTGTCCAAAGATGGCGAAGGTGTCCAAAGCTGTCAAAAGGACCTGGTCCCGTACGGACTGGCGAACTACGAGCCAAAATACGATCACACTGATGTAGACCAGGATGGCTGTTGCGGCATCGACCCGTTGCTTTTGAGTGCCGTGAGGGTGTGCGCCATAAGCGAAAGCGCCCAGAACAACAACAAACGGTACTGCGGACAGCAGGAAAGGAAGGAACTGATCCGAACCTGAAATCCCAAGCCAAGCGGCAATGACGACGGCACCTACACCTATCGAGACGAGCATCTTTAATTGGTGGTCAGAAGCACCGTTCTCCCACTTTTTAGAGTCGTCGATGTTGGCTTGTTTCTGCAGTTCGCGGTAACGCTCGAGGGACGCTTGCTGCCGAGCAGGGAATGTTCGCTCCAGCTCTTCTCTTGCGGCTTTGACCGCACTTTGCTTGTGTCGTGGCACTGATTTCCTAAGGTCGACGCTTCCAGCGGCTCGCTGCTGTGCTATTGAACAAGCAACAGCTCGTGACGGAAAGCTTGACATACTGCGATGACTTGCCGCGTGTATGAGTTCCAGCCGTTGGCTCAGGGAACCCGAGCCGACGAAGTACCATCCACCGTCGCGGTCCCCGGCATGTCAGTGTTCGGCGTACCCGCGCTGCCACCCACAGGCTGCAAAGGCACCCGGCGCGCCCGAGGAGAGCGCCGCGTCCGGTTCAAGCGGCCGTAGACCAGGTACATCACAGTTCCCATCACCAACATCAACAGGACGGTATAGACGAAGGTGTTGCCGATCGCTTCCACTGAAGCTCCGCCGTCGGTATTTGCCTTGATCTGCAGTCCCAGCGGCTGGTACAGGGGGTGGGCCAGGAAGACCGCGGTGTCATAGTCATCGAGGAGGTTGTTGAAGTTGAGCGCCGCCACCGCCGCGGCCGCGGGCAGCACTGCCGGCAGCAGGATTCGCCGGAAGGTGTAGAGAGTTCCTGCCCCCATGATGGCAGCAGCTTCCTCCATCGACCCGTTGACCGACGAGAACGCGGCCTTCAGCATCCGCAGGGTGAACGGAACCTTCACGATGACGAACGCAATCAGCAGAATCACAACCGTACCGCTGAGCACGAAACCGCCGACCAGCGGATTCGGCCGGTCATAGGTAATGAGCAGCCCGAGGGCAATCATCGCGGCCGGCAGGATCCAGGGAATGTGCAGCAGATACTCCAGCCCGCTCATCAGCCAACCGCGGTACTTGAGCATGAGCCGGGTAACGAAAAGCAGGCCACCGACCGAAATGATGGCCGCGAGCGCGCTGTACACAATGCTGACGATGAACGGCTTTAAAGCGGACTGCTGTGACAGCACACGAACATAGTTATCGAGCGTGAACCGGTCGAGCGTGAGCACACCGGTGCTGATCGCCGCACTGTCCATGAAGGAATACAGAACAACCAGCGCAAGGGGAAAGACGTAGATCAGGAAGAGGAGATAGGCCGCCACGTGCACCGCGATGTTCGCTCCGCGATGCCCGATGGGCTGCTTCTGCAAGGGTGCGGCGACCTTGGCCACGGAGTGATACGTACCGCCGCGCTCGAGCCGGGTCATGACCGAGAGCATGGCAATCGTCGCGACGCCCAGGACAAGGGCCAGCAGCGCGGCGAGGTCCCGCGACGTCGTGCTGTTCGCGAACGTGAGGATCATCGGCGTGATCGTTTCGAAGTCCTGGCCACCGAGTACCTGCGGGGCACTGAGCGCACCCAGACCGGTGAGGAAGGACAGAATCGTCACGGCGAAGATGGTGGGCTTCAACGTGGGCAGAACAACCCGGCGCAGAATAGTCCAGGGCGACGCTCCCAAATTCCGTGCCGCTTCCACGGTCTGGTAATCGACGTTCCTGATAGCAGATCCCAGGAAGAGCATGTGGTTTGTAGTCGTCGCGAAGGTCATCACGGCGAGGACCGCGAAGAACCCCTCGAACCAGCTTCGGTCCATGTCCGGAAAGAAGCCCGCCAGGAACTTCGTCACGATGCCGTCCGCACCGTAAATGAACTTGTACCCGGCGGCAAGGACTATGCCGCCGTAAATGAACGTCGTTGCATAGCCCAACCAGAGGACCCTCGCGCCGCGGATATGGAAATACTCGGTCACCAGCACAATGAAGATTCCGACGGCGTTCACCGTTATGGCCAGTGCCACAGCCAGCAGGAAACTGTTGGCCAGCGACGTCATGGCGCGCTCGGAAGACAACAGCTTCTCGACGGCGCGGCCGCTGAACTGCCCATCAGGGAAGAATGTCTGGATCAGCAGGTTGGCATTCGGCCACAGAAGAAACGCCGCGATGAACCACACCAGCACCGTCATGGTGATGATGACGGCGGGTGAGCGCAGCATCCGGCGCGTCGAGCCGGTCACGCCGTCCCCGCGTACTGCAGCACGTGCGCCGGATTGATTCGCACTCGCACTTCCTCACCGAGGGTGAGGCCGTGCCGTCCGTCTTCCTTCACGAGGACCTTGACGTCAGCATCGTGCATTCGGACCGTGTAGCGGCTGTGTTGGCCGTGATAATTGCGGGCGGTGATGCGGCCGCTCACAGAGACGCTGCCGTCGTCGTGCATGTGACTGTCCCGGCCCGGAAGATCCAGTGCCGCCTTCTCCACGCGTAGATAGGACAGCCGCGCGGGATCCAGTGGAGATCCTGGGGTTGATTCGTTGAGACGGTGAATCAGTGCGGGAGTGAGCGAGGAGGAGTCACCGATGAAATTGCAGACAAATTCACTCGCCGACGCATCGTAAATCTCCTGCGGCGTTCCAATTTGCTCAACCTCGCCCTTGTTGAAGACCGCGATCCGGTCGCTCATGGTCAGGGCCTCGTCCTGATCGTGGGTCACGTAGACGGTAGTGATGCCGAAATCGGACTGGAGGGCCTTGAGCTCACCACGGAGCTGATGGCGCAGCTTGGCATCCAGGTTGGAAAGCGGCTCGTCCAGCAGCAGGATCTTCGGTTTGAGCACAAGCGCACGGGCGATCGCGACGCGCTGCTGCTGCCCGCCCGAAAGTTCCGACACTTTCTTATGCAGCTGATCCCCCGACAACTCCACCCGGGCGGCCATATCCTCGACGAGGCGATCCCGCTCTGCACCGGACGTGCGACGAACCTTCAGGCCGAACGCGATGTTTTCCCAGACGCTCATCGACGGGAAGAGGGCGTAGTTCTGAAAGACCATGCCCACTTCCCGCTTGTCGCTCGGCACGGTCGTCACGCGGCGGCCGTCGACGAAGACGTCGCCGGCGGACGGATCGACGAACCCGGCGAGCGTGCGTAGCGCCGTGGTCTTGCCGCAGCCTGACGGGCCGAGCAGGGTGAAGAATTCCCCCGGTTCGACGTGCAGGTCGAGGTTGTGGATCGCGGTGAACCCGTCGAAGGTTACCCGGATGGAGTCGAAGCGAATCACTGCATGTATTCCAGTTCGATCTTCTCAACCCAACCGGCCAGGTTCTCTTCAACAAAGGTCCAGTCGATGTCCTGATGAGTGAACTGCTCGTCGAACTCGATGACCTCGGGCTTGGCCTGTTCCAGCGCGCTCTCGTTGACGGGCAGCGAGTTGAACTCCTGCGCCCACGCCCCCTGCACCTCGGCGCTGCCGAACCAGTCGATGAACTCCTGTGCCTGTTCCTGCTGGTCGGTGCCCTTCACGACGGCGACCTGCTCGATGGCGTACGGCACGCCGATTTCCGGTGCGACGGCGCCGGAGGTTACGTCATAGGCTTCCTCGCGGCCCGGAATGGACGACGACGGCATCTGGCCGAGGTCGACCTCACCCTCCGCGAAACGGGCGAATAGGTCAAGATCCTTCACTGCCGGAACGCCGTTGTTGAAGTACTGCTCGATCTGGCTCCAGCCCTCTTCGCTGACGCCCAGCTCGCCGCTGTCGTCGCGGTGCCGGCTGAGAATACCTGCCATCACGAGCTGCGTTGTAGCAGCGCCCATACCGGTGACGCGCTCATAACGGTCCTTGTACTCGTCCTCAGTCCACAGTTCCGGCCAGTCCTTCGGAGCTTCGTCCGCGCTCATAGTGTCTGCGTTATAGGCGAGGACAATTGCCTGTTGCACGAGCGGCCAGTAAGCCTTGTCCTCCGCGGGATCGGCGAGCGATTCATCGACCTCACCGGACCATTCCGGCGTGTAGGGCTCGAGAACGTCTTCCTTCTTCAGTTGCTCGTAATAGACGTTGTTCAACCCGTAAACGACGTCGGCGATCGGGTTGTTCTTCTCAGCGATGAGCTTGTTCGTGGCATCGGCTCCACCGGCTCCGACGATCTCGATGTCGAATCCCGCCTCGGCCGCCTCCGCTTGCAGCCACTCCCCACGGCCTTCGGAGTTTGAGTTCGTATAGACGACCAGCGTGCCGGCCTCCGCGGAACCATCACCCTCCGCCGCGGTGTCACCCTGGCCGCACGAGGTCAGTAGGAATGCGGCACTAATGGCTAGGGTTACGGCACTCAGGGGTTTTCTCACGATTGGTTCTCCTTCTTGGCGTTGCAATGTCCCGGGTCAGGGGACGTCAACGTTCCCGGACCAAGGTGAACTGTTGCTACAGGCTACCTGAACGGCAGGGTAACAGTGGGAGCGCTGAGCGTGGACTGGTGACAAGTCGCGAGGATCGACCGATGCGACCAAAGTGGTACGCTTTCATGTACCACTAAGAAGGGGCTGGCTAATGTCCGCAATCACTGCAACAGACGCTCGGCGCAACCTGTTCGGACTCATCCAGCAGGTCAACGAGGACCATGCTCCGGTCGAGGTCGTGTCGAAGCACGGCAACGCCGTCATCATGTCCAAGGACGACTACGACGCGATCACCGAAACTGCCTACCTGTTACGGCATACCAAAGGAGCGGAGCGGCTGCTCGCGTCCCTGGACCGCGCCCGGCGCGGCGAGTTCGAAACTCACGAGCTCGACGAGGCGTGAGTCGCCAGCTCGCATTCGACCGGAACGGGTGGGAAGACCACACCTACTGGCAAGGCCAGGACAGAAAGACGCAGAAGCGAATCAATCTGTTGATTCAGGACGTCTTGCGAGACCCGTTTACCGGCACCGGCAAACCCGAGGCGCTCAAGCACATCTTGTCGAGCGCCTGGTCCAGGCGAATCGATGAGGCGAATCGCCTCGTCTACCTTGTGACCGACACGCACATCGTCGTGTTGCAGGCGCGCGACCACTACTGATCCGGAGCATCGCGGACCAGGCGCCTGGTAGTAGAAATTCCGGCGACCTCCACTGATTCAGGCCATTGACACCCAACCCACATAGTGCGACGATCCGCTGGTGGCGGAGAAGCTGGCGGCTGCAAGCCCGCGGCTCGTGCGTCGTGCCGCAATAACAATCGGCGTGCTCGTCACCGTTGTGCTGGTCTTCGCAGCGATCCGTGTGGCGTCGGACTGGCCGAACATCCTCGCCGCAACCACACCCGACGACGACTTCAGCGAACGGTACGTCGCCTACCCGTGGCTTGCGTACCTCCATATCGCGCCGGGCATCGTCTTCCTCCTGGGAGCGCCGCTGCAGCTGTCGCGGCGTTTCCGCACCCGGCACTACGCCGTACACCGGCGGCTCGGCCGGGTACTGCTTACCTGCGCCCTTCTATCCGGACTGTTCGCACTCCTCTTCGGCATCCCGCATGCCTGGGGAGGCGCTCCCGAGTCCATTGCGACTGTAGTGTTCGGCTGCTGGTTCCTGGCCTGTCTCGTGCTCGCGTTTCTGGCCATCCGGCGCGGTTATATACCGCAGCACCGCCGCTGGATGATCCGTGCGTTCGCCGTCGGGATCGGCGTTGGCACCATCAGGATCTGGGTCGGAATCTTCGAGGGCATCGAACAGGCAGCCTCCGGAGGGACAACGCCAGCCACACCGGACCCGACGATGTTCGGCATCGCCTTCTGGCTTGCCCTCTCGATGCACGTCGCCGCTGGCGAATGGTGGCTGCGCCGCACCCCCGCCTTGACAGGATGAGCACCAACGGAGCTGTGCCGAACGGCATCTCGATCGTTTCGATGCCATACAACTCACCCGATGCGGCCAAGCTGATCGAAGGATTGCAGGACGAGTACGTACGTATCTACGGTTCCCGGGATGACACCCCAGTCGACGCGGACCAGTTCACGCCGCCCAGAGGAGGCTTCGCCGTCGGCTACTTTGACGGCACCCCCATTGCCATCGGCGGCTGGCGACTGCACGACGACGGCCGCGCCGAACTCAAACGCATGTACGTAGCGGAAGCTCACAGAGGAAACGGGTACTCCCGAGCCATGTTGCAGTGGCTGGAGCGATCAGCAGCGGCAGCCGGCGTTAACGTCATGGTCCTCGAGACGAACCAACAACACCCCGCCGCGTTGAACCTGTACCTGTCAGCCGGCTATCAACCCGTACCCTCTTTCGGGTACTACGCGGATGATCCGGGATCGGTCTACCTTGGGCGTGATCTGAGGCACTGAGAAACGGATACCAGGCTTAGCCCGACGCCGCGTCTGGTTCGGCAGACACCTCACCGAACGACCTTTTCGAATCCGGAGGCACCCTCGCCAGTCCAGCGGTAGAGCACCAGTGTGGCTGCTTCCTGCTTATGGCCGCTGGAGTGGTCATCAAAATCACGGGCGACGTAGAAGTAGCCGTCGCCGATTGGTTCGATGCCGACGTCGGACTTGAATTCCCAACCATAGATTCCCGTGGGCTCGTGGTGCAGGCCCTGCTGCAGGAGAGGCACCACCAGTCCGGTTTCCTTGGTGGACTGCCCTTCGATGATTTGCTCCTGAGGCGCCGCGGTCCCGTCCACCACATAGAGAGTCCGGTTCGGGTACTCGGGTTTGCTGCCACGGTAGACACCCATGTACCAGAGGTTGCTGTCGTCGTCGTAGCTTAGGTTCTGCACACCATAGTGCGTGTTGCCGGTATGGATAAAGTATTTGGCGTCCTCGTCGGCGGGGCCGGAAGTATGCGGGTCAGCCTGAGTCAGTGGGCGTTCGTACTTCTTCCAGCCGGAGATATCGTACTGCAAAAGCACCTGGTGGTCGTTGTCGGAGCGCGCGTTATTGCGGTAGACGCCGTAAGCGACCATCAGTTGCTGCTTGCCGTTCTTCTTTCCAAACTCCGGGCCGAAGGAGACACCGTCGATGCCGCTGGAACCGTACCGGTGGTCCGCCGTATTGCCGGTGTTGCCGTCGAACCGGCCGTCACCGTTCATATCGGCGGTATAGTCCTCGACAACTTCCTCGAGATAGATAGCGGTAACGATGCCCGAGTCCTCAGCGTCCATGCCCACCTCGGTGATTTGGTCGACATCGAAGATCGCAATGTAGAAGGATTTCTCGGCCTTGTACTCCAGCGAGCCGTAGACGCGGCCGTCCTTCGTGTTGAAGTCCAGATCCCCGAGGTGGCCGGTGAACCCTTCGACCGTCCCGACGACGTTGCCTTCGAGGTCGGTCTTGACCAGCATGTCCGTGAACGAATGATAGACATACCCGTTCTTTTCGTCGATCGCGATGCCCTGGATATGCCCGGCGTCCCAGGACCCGGAGTCGATGCTCAACGGATAGTTCTCAATGGCGTGCGGTGCTTCGGCATGGGCCGCAGGCGCCTGCGGCTCGGCCGGTGCGGCGCTGGCTGGGGCGGCGATGCCCAGCCCTGCCGCTAATGCGATGGTTGTAGCGAGCGGTGCAATACTCTTCTTCACGGCGGTGATTCCTAGGATTCGGTGGGAGCGGTTCGTTGGCATTCACCTCCACCCTGCTTGCCCGGCAGAAACGTTCGCTTGTGAGCGTGTGAACAGCAATCAAACTTCCGGTCAACCTTCGCGATCATCATCTTGAGACTTCGCCGAGAACGGCTTGTGAGCAGACGTCAAGAGCCCCAGCGGCGACACATGAGGACGTGTCGCCGCTGGACCTCAGGGTGCGTTCGGTTACTAGATCAGTGTTGCTGACCGGGCAAAGAGCCTGTCCGTTGCGATCTGCGCGCCGCGTCCCAATGACTCGAGCTTCGCGGCAGCAATCTGCGGATGAATCCTGCCGCCCAGACCGCAGTCGGTGGAAGCAATGACATTCTCCCGCCCGACCAGTGAAGCAAAGCGTTCAATGCGCTGGGCAACCAGTTCGGGGTGCTCGACGACGTTGGTCGCGTGCGAGACGACGCCTGGAACCAGCACCTTCCCGGCCGGAAGGTTCGTATCCTGCCATAGCGCCCACTCATGCTCATGGCGAGCGTTCGCGGCCTCGAAGGAATACGATCCGGCGTTAATCCCCAGCACCAGATCGACGATGTCCTTGAACTCGATGTCCGTGGTGTGCGGACCGTGCCAGGAACCCCAGCAGATGTGCAGCCGGACCTGCTCCTCGGGAAGCCCCCGAATGGCGTAGTTCAACGCCTCGGCTCGGATTTGGGTGAATCGCTGGTAGTCCTCGACGCTGGGCTCCGGATTGATCTGGTCCCAGTTCTCGGCAATCGAGGGATCATCGATCTGCACGATCAGCCCTGCTTCGACGATCGCCTTGTACTCCTCGCGCAGGACATCAGCCCATGCGTAGATGAACTCTTCCTCCGTGGCGTAGTAGTCGTTGCCGATCCTGCTCGCTGATCCCGGCGAAAGTGCCGTAATGAACCCGGTCGGGATACCCGCAGCGCCCAACCCCGACTTCAGGTTCGCGATGTCGCTGGCGAGCGCCTCCTGCCCCGTATACGAAATGGGCCCGGTAGCGGACGGGAAAGCAGTGGCATTCTTGCCGATCTGAATGCCACTTTCGGGATCCTGATACGCCGCTGCAAAGCGGGTCCAGTCGCGTCGGTCGGCGAAAGAAGTCAACCTGATCGCGCCGGGTTCGCTGCGGACAGGTTCTGCGAGGATCGGGTTGAAGTCCGTCAGCTCGAGGCCCGCGGTGCGCTGGAAGCTGTAGGTCCACCAGGCGCCGTAATCGACCGCGTTGGACATCGCCTTCCCGTACTCGCCATCGCCCGGGATCGTGATCCCGAGGTCCTTCTGCCGCTGGACCAGGTCGATTACCGCTGCGGTGAGCAGGCCCTCGAACTCGGGGGTCCGCTCCAGGGTGAAGCCGTCCTCGGCGAACGTGCGTGCGGCGTTGGCCTCGATGAGTTCGGGGCTGCGCGGCAGTGAGCCCGCGTGGCTGGTGGGGATGCGATCAAGTGTCATGAAGCTTTTCCTTCCATCGGTCCTACCATTAGCACCTTTCCGGACAGGGAAATCCGGGGGAAGCTGCAGCGTCACGGAGGCAGGTCTCTCAGCTGCTCTGGATGGTGTGGCTTAGGGCTCTAAATCCACCGGTAACGTAGGCACGCCCCCTCCACAGCCGAAACTGAGCACCATTCGGAGAGGCTATTCACCATCATGGACGGCAACGCCGTCGCTCACGAAAACGTGACGTAATGGACCCGACTTCCATCGGCGGCCACTTCCGTACAAGCCGCTTCACCGGCCCTTTCAGTCCTCCCTTCAGCGCACCGTTTACTAAACGTTCACGGATCACGCAAACGTTTGCGTAGTGTGGGTGCCGCAGATCACGAAACCGTTTACGTAAACCGTTTGCGCTCAGACACGGGAGGAGGACTATGACGACTATCAGGGACGTTGCGAAGGACGCCGGTGTATCGGCGGCCACTGTCTCGCGGGTCGTCAACGGCCTCCTGGGATACTCCGAGGAAACGCGGCAGCGCGTCGAGGAAGCCGTGCTCCGCCTCAACTACGAAACCGACTTCATGGCCCGTGGCCTTAAGACGCGGCAGACCTCGGTGATCGGGCTCCTCGCCCCCATGGTGTCCGATGCGCTCGCTTCAGAGGTTATGCGCGGCGTCGAGGAAGCCGCCCGCGAGCACGGCTACGCCGTCATGCTCGGTCGGACAGGATCACAGTCGGTTTTCATCGACGGTTACCTACGAACCCTGCGCACCTACCGGGCCGCTGGCGTCATCCTGATCTCCGCGGTCATCACCCAGGAGATGCGACAGCTCCTCGGCCCAAATATCCCGGTCATTTCGGTCGCAATCAGCGACAGGTCCGGTTCCCCAAGCGTCTCAATCGACGACGAGCGGGCTGCCTACGACGCGACGCGTCACCTGCTGTCCCTGGGGCATCAGCGGATCGGTTTGCTCGCCGGGGACCCGACGTCGATCTATGTCGCCCATCCAAGGCAACGCGGTTTTGAACGGGCTATGAACGAGGCAGGCCGCAAGCCCGTCGTGGCACACGGAACCTTCTTCTACGACAGCGGCGCCGCCGGCCTCGATGACCTGCTCAGGCAGGAGCCGAACCTCACCGCAGTCTTCGCCGTGAGCGACGAGATGGCCGCCGCCGTCGTCAACGAACTACAGGAGCGAGGACGGCGCGTCCCAGATGACGTCTCGGTGCTCGGTTTCGACAACACCTCAACGTCCCAGCACGTCCACCCTCCCCTCAGCACCGTCGCTCAGCCCCTCGAAGACATGGGCAAGACGGCGGTTAACAAGATCCTGCGCGCCCGTGACCTCGGACCGCGAATCATGCCGCACTCCATCATTTCCCGCGGCAGCACCAGTCCACGCCATCAGTAACACCGACCCAGAACCAGCAGTCCCCCACTCGTAAGGAGCACAAATATGAGGCAACGACGCCATTCCCGGCAGATCCTCCTCGGAACAGCAGCACTGACCATTTCCGCCCTCGCACTCACTGGCTGCGGCGGAAGCAATGAATCCGGCGGCGAGGCAGAACAGCAGCAGGATGCAGCCGCTGCATTCGAAGGCCGTGGACCCATCAACTACGTTTCGTCCCGAGACGCCTCCGGCGCCGCACAGGACAGCATCGACAAGTGGAACGCGGAACATCCGGACGAGCAGGTAACGTTCATCGAACTGCCCGATTCCGCGGATCAACAGCGCCAGCAACTGGTGCAGAACGCCCAGATCGAGTCCGATACCTTCAGCGTCCTGAACCTCGACGTCGTCTGGACCTCGGAGTTCGCCGCGAACCGATGGATCCTGCCGCTGCCCGAAGACGCTCTGCCGACGGAATCGATGATTCCAGCGACGGTGGAGGCCGCGTCCTACCGCGACACGTTGTACGGCGCCCCGTACTACACCGACGGCGCCCTGCTCTACTACCGTACTGATCTCCTTGAGGCTGCCGGAGTGGATGCTCCTCCTGCCAACTGGGAGGAAATGACGGCTGCATGCGACAAGGTGCTCGCCCTCCCCGAGGCTGCAGACATGTCCTGCTACGCCGGGCAGTTCGATAAGAACGAAGCCCTGACCGTAAACTTCACCGAAGCCGTCGGTTCCGCCGGCGGCCAGGTGTTCGACGCCGAGGGCAACCCGACAGTAGACACTCCGGAAGCACTCGCCGGCCTCACTCAGCTCACCGAAGCATTCGACGAGGGGCTTGTCCCCAGTGACGCCATCACATACCTCGAGGAGCAGGGCCGCCGCGCCTTCCAGGAAGGCGAGCTCGTCTTCCTGCGCAACTGGCCCTTCGTCTACTCCTCGCTCACCGCGACGGACGGCTCCAGCGACGTCGTCGACAAATTCGGTATCAGCGCCGTTCCCGGCATCGGAGATAACCCCGGTGTCTCCACCCTCGGCGGCAGGAACCTCGCAGTGTCACCCTTCACGGAGAACAAGGCAACGGCCCTCGACTTCATCAAGTTCTTCACCAGCGAGGAAGAGTCAAAGGCGCGCTTGGACAAGAGTTCACGTGCTCCCGTCTACCCCTCGCTCCTTGAGGACCCGGCCGTCGTCGAAGAGCGTCCGTTCTATCCCACGCTCCTCGAATCCCTCGAGAATGCGCAGCCGCGTCCCAAGGTAGTCCAGTACGGCGCGACGACGACTGCCATCCAGGAGGAGGCCTATGCCGCCCTCACCGCAGAGAAGACTCCCGAGCAGGCTCTCGCCGATATGCAGGCGAAGCTCGAAGAACTGTCAGCCGAATAGTCGGCGGCGCGGTGGCCGTCGCACGCACGTGTGGCGGCCACTGGCCCGGCCTCGTTTCCACGAAACCCCCTCAGTGAGGACCCCATGAGTACCAGTACCCCGGCGCCCCCGCGCCCGCATGCTCCGGGCGGCCCGCTCCCCCGCAAGCGCAAGCCCGGTACCCGCAGCCCAGGCGAAGGGAGGATGGCGGCACTGCTGCTCTCCCCCACCCTGCTGGTGCTGGCACTGGTCATTGCCTACCCCCTCATTTCCGCCCTTTACCAGTCGCTCTTCCGCGAGGAATCCGGACTGGACGAAAACGGGTTCGTCGCCGAGGGCGAGAGCTTCGTCGGGCTCGCGAACTACACCGATATGTTCGTCGGCGAATCCGGCGCCCGATTCCTGAACGCGCTCGCCAACACCACCTTCTTCACCATCACCACCGTCACGCTTGAGACGGTGCTCGGCCTGTGCCTCGCCTTGGCAATGAATCGGGCGTTCAAGGGGCGCGGCCTGCTGCGAGCCAGCATCCTTATTCCGTGGGCCATACCCACCGCCGTCTCCGGCCTGCTCTGGCGCTGGATCTTCCAGTCGGACGGCATCGCCAACCACCTGATCGGAAGTGAAATCCTTTGGACCGCCGAGGGATTCCAGGCGAAGGCCGCGGTAATCATCGCGGAAGTCTGGAAGACAGCACCGTTTATCGGGCTGCTCGTCCTGGCCGGCATGCAGGTCATCCCCGAGGAAGTGTACGAGGCCGCCCGCATCGACGGCGCCGGCTGGTGGCGCCAACTGGGCTCCATCACGCTCCCGCTCGTGAAGCCGACGCTGCTTGTCGCCGTCCTCTTCCGGCTTCTTGATGCCCTGCGGATGTTCGATCTTCCCTTCGTGCTAATCGGCCCCGGCAAGCAATCCGTGGAGACCCTCTCCATGCTGGCCTGGGATGAGTCGAACCAGCTGCGCTACGGATCGGCGTCGGCGTTCGCCATCATCCTCTTCCTCTATGTGGCCCTCATTGCGATCGTCTTCGTGAAGCTGCTCGGCGCCGATGTCGCCGGAACCAAGGAGGTGCGCACCCTCCGCAAGGGCGGCCGCACCCGGAAGGCAAAGGCCCTCTAATGACCCAGATTCCCGTTCTGACACCCACGGAAACACCCGACGACGCCCCGCAGCGCAAGCTCAAAAGACGCGGTTGGAAAACCTACCTCACCTACGTCGGTCTCGCGGCGATCTTCGTCTACTGCCTTGCACCGTTCTACTGGATGCTCGTTTCCAGCTTCCGCCGCACGGCAGACATTTTTGAAAACAGTCCTATTCCCCAACCGTTCTCGGCCGAGAACTACATCAAGGTGTTCGACGGCGCCACGCTATTCGGCAGGGCCCTCGTCAACAGCTTGATCGTCGCAGGCATCACCACCACGGCAGCGCTGGTGCTCGGCATCTTCGCGGCGTACGCCATCTCGCGCTTGAACTTCCGGTTCAAGTCCGTGATTCTCGGCGTCATTATCGCGACGTCGATGTTCCCCGGTATCTCCGTGGTCGTGCCTCTACTGCGTCTGTTCACCGACATCGGATGGATCAACACCTACCAGGCAATGATCGTGCCCAACCTGTCCTTCGCCATCCCACTCGCGGTCTGGAACCTCACCACCTTCATGAAGGCACTGCCCTTTGACCTGGAAGAAGCGGCGATGATCGACGGCTGCACGAAGTGGCAGGCGTTCCGAAAGGTGCTGCTGCCGCTGGCTGCACCAGGCGTCTTCACGACGGCGATCCTCACGTTCATCCATAGCTGGAACGAGTTCATCATCGCGCTGTCAATGATCAACGATCCCAATCTCCAGACCGCCACGGTCGCCATCTCGAAGTTCACCGGAGCCACTGAGTTTCAGGCGCCCTTCGGAGAGCAGATGGCAGCCGGTGTGATCGTCACCGTTCCCCTGGTCATCATGGTGCTCATCTTCCAGCGGCGCATCGTTGAAGGCCTCACCTCGGGAGCCACCAAATGAGTGGCTCAACGGAGGAAGGGCAGAAGCCCCGCTGGTGGCAGGACGCGGTCATCTATCAGGTTTATCCGCGCTCGTTCGCGGACGGCGACGGCGATGGAGTGGGCGACCTCGCCGGCCTGCTGACCCGCCTGCCGTACATCGCATCGCTCGGTGTGGACGGCATCTGGATGACACCGTTCCAGCCATCCCCGCAGGTGGATCAGGGCTACGACGTCAGCGACTACTGCGGCGTCGATCCGCTCTTCGGAACCATGGCGCAGTTCGATGAACTGCTCGCTGCAGCTCACGCACTGGGGCTCCGAATCTTCCTCGACGTGGTGCCGAACCACTGCTCCTCCGAGCATCTCCTGTTCCAAGCCGCGGTCGCCGCCGGACCCGGCTCTCCCGAGCGGGCGATGTTCCACTTCGCGAAGGGGCGCGATGCTGATACCCCGCCGAACAACTGGCAGAGTGTCTTCGGCGGTCGCGCCTGGAGCCGGGTGAACCCCGGCTCGGACACAGACCAGGAATGGTACCTGCACCTCTTTTCCCCGGAGCAACCGGACTGGAACTGGCGCAACCCGGCGGTAGGCGACTACTTCGAGGACGTGCTGCGGTTCTGGTTCGACAAGGGAGTGGACGGGCTTCGCATCGACGTCGCACATGCGCTCTTCAAAGCTGACGGGCTCCCTGACGCCGCTAACGCTGACTCAGTGGTCGACGGCCTGCGCTCCAACCTCCACGTATCCGACCAGGAGGAGGTGCACGAGGTGTACCGGCGGTGGCGCAGAGTCGCCGACTCATACTCCCCGGAGCGTGTGCTCGTCGGCGAGGTGAACCTTGACCCGGACCGCGCCGCCCGTTACACGCGGCATGATGAGATGCACCAGGCGTTCGCGTTCGCTTTCGTGAAACTGGGTTGGAATGCCGCTGCTTGGGCAGCCGTGGGTACCGAACTAGAAGCAGCACGCAGAGAGCACGGGGCAGCTCCCACCTGGGCTCTCGAGAACCACGACATCGTTCGCTCCGTCACACGGTTCGGCGGAGGTGAGCGGGGAGCAATGCGAGCACGTGCCGGCCTGCTCGCCGTCCTTGGGCTCCCCGGCGGCGCGTACATCTACCAGGGCCAGGAACTCAACCTGCCCGAGGTCGATGTACCGCTCGACGCTCGGGTGGATCCGATGTGGCACCGGGGCGGGGTGTCCCGCGACGGCGCCCGCATCCCGCTGCCCTGGACGGTAGATTCGGGCGACACTTTCGGCTTCTCCTCCCCCGGAGCGCCGGCGCCCTGGTTGCCGACGCCGGAAGCGTGGGGGTCGCGGTCCGTGGAAGCGCACCTGAATGACAGCGGATCCACCCTGCACCTCGTCACCACTGCCCTCGAATTGCGGAAGCAACTCCGTGAGAAAGAA
This sequence comes from uncultured Arthrobacter sp., assembly GCF_947495145.1. Classification (GTDB taxonomy): domain Bacteria; phylum Actinomycetota; class Actinomycetes; order Actinomycetales; family Micrococcaceae; genus Arthrobacter_D. Next base: position 51,952 of record NZ_CANLXP010000005.1, on the reverse strand, counting down.
ATCCTCGCGGCCGACGACGGCGGCACTTGGCGCGTCGAGAACGGTGGGCTACTGATCTGCGAGCGCGGAGACCAGTTCCTGCTCGCCGTCGCCATGGGCGATGATGCGTGCCACCTTCCGGACGGGAACGTGGTGCTGGCCTCGTCACCACTGACCCCAGAGGGGCTCCTCCCACCCGACGCCGCGGCCTGGGTTCTCAGAAACTAGTACTTCGCAGACGACGGTGGCACCAAGCTCACTGCCCAGGCGGCGAGTTAGCAGACCGAGCCTTCAGAGACGACATGCCTCAAAGGCAGGATGCCCCGTCAGTTCCCCGCAGCGTCGAGGAACCAGTGGTACCGCAGACGCAGGGCCCTCTCAGTACTCGCGATCGCCGCCGCCAGACCGAGGCTGATGGTCAGCCACAGTGGCAGACGGATAATCGGCTCGACCGGCCCGATCTGCTCGGCGATCGGTGGAATCTGCAGGATCGGTATGGCGATTTGGTGAAGCAGCAGCACCACACCCACCAGCAGCGCAACGATGGAGATCACGCCCACTACTCGACTGAGCACCGGACGGCGGTGCTCGAAGCGGGCGCGGCGGCCCTCCGCAGAGCGGGAATCGGGGACGAGTTGATGCTCGAGTCCCCCGTTGGTGACGTAGTGACAGCGCTTCAGCCCAAAGCTGCTGGCGGCAACCTCGATCGCCCCGCCGTCGACCGGAAAGAACGCGGGCGCCCTTGCGACCGCGTTCTGGTGGCCGTCCCGGTAGAGATGCATCAACACGTACCCGTTTTCGTCGGTCTTCCACTGCCGAACATCCACCGTGTACCGCACTGGACCGCCGGCGGGGCTGGCGAGATCGAGGTGGAACAGGGACCTGCTCAGCAGCTGCCACCACCGGAATGGTCGCAGTGCACTCCCGTCGCCGGGTTGGATGCGCTTCACCGCACGACGACGGCGCCACTGGTCGAACATCTGAGTGATTCCTCAACATTCAGAGACTGACCAACACACTGTGTTAGTCGAACATTTCTCAACACTAGCACGGCGGCTAGTACGCTGTATTGGAGGAATGGAGGGTGGCAATGAACGACAACCCGGTGGTGACCACACGAGAGCGGATCCTTCGGTCTGCCGCCGCCATCATCGCCGAAGAAGGCGTGACCGCACGGCTGAGTGTCCGTGCGGTCGCGGCTCGAGCTGAGGTCAGCACCGGATCACTGCGTCATCACTTTCCGACCCAACAGGGACTGCGGGACGAGGTTCTGCGACGCGTTTATGACTGGCTGCTGCCCGAGAACAACATCCGCGACACCTCCGTCCCCGCCCGGGATCGGCTCGTGGAGTGCCTGCGTCAGGTATTAGCCATGGGCGGCACCGGACCCCAGGCGCGCGAAGCGATGACCCTGCTGGCCAACACCTTCATTTCAGCCGAACAGACCGGACCGACCCGCGAGATCTATCTCGGAATACAGCGCGACGCTCAAAGCCGGATGGAGGAATGGTTGCGCGTACTCGCCGGAGAGACCGCACTGCCCGAGGATGGCATTCCGCGCTGCGCGCGCTTTCTGGGAACCGTGTTGAATGGCCTTTCACTGGAGCGGGCGCTACCCGCTGAGGACTCGTTCGCGCAGACGGAAACCGAGACGTTATACGCGGCGGCCGACGCCGTGCTCACCTCGAAGCTGTATGGCCGGGGACAACGAGCGCCGGGTGCGTGCTGCGATCTCCTCCAGCGCTGACAGATGACCACCGATGCAGCAGTTCCAGATTGTATGCTCATCAGCGTCTGAAAGACTGTCTCGCGTGACTTCCCCTCGCCCCGCTTCCCCCGACATAACCAACGACGACGACGCCTCCCAGCGCTGGCTCTTCGCCTACTTCACGCCTGAGACGGAGGAGGACGGCGAGCAGGTCCGCTTCGCCGTGAACACCGGCCCGGATGCGAAGAACTGGACTCCACTGAATGACGGCGCACCCATTCTGACCAGCGACGTCGGCGAGCACGGCGCCCGAGACCCCTTCATCTTCCGCGACCACACCCGCGACAGGTTCGTTGTCCTCGCCACCGACCTGCGAGTGGCGAGCGACGGCGACTGGGACCGCGCCGAGCACCGCGGCAGCAGGTCAATCCTCGTCTGGGAGTCCGATGACCTCATCACGTGGTCGGGCCCGCAGCTGATCCCGATCGCACGTGAGGACGCAGGCAACGCGTGGGCACCGAAGGCCTTCTGGTCCGAGGAGCGCAACGCCTGGCTGGTGTTCTTCGCATCCTCGCTCCCGGGCACCGGTGAGGAAGGCAGTGACTACCAGCGTATGTTCGTCACCGAGACCGCCGACTTCACCAGCTTCAGCGCCCCCGTGCTGTATCTGGACCTCGGCAAGTCCGTCATCGACGTGACCTTCCTGCACTTGGGTGACTGGTGGTACCGCTTCTCCGCGACTTCCCGGCCGGCCGGCAGCCCCGAGGAGGATGCTTTCGTCTTCATCGAACGCGGCCGCAGCCTGCTCGACCCCGACTTTGAGCCCTGGGTAGTAGCCGCCGGCAAAGGCGACATTCGGCAGGGCGAGGGTCCCGCCGTCGTCCTGCCCTCCGATGGCTCAGCTCCGCTGCTGCTGATCGACGAATTCGGGCTGAGCGGCTATCACCTGTTCGAAGCCGCTGACCCGGAGCTGCGCCAGTGGAAGCACGTGCACGACGCCGTCCTGCCACCGCGTGCGCGACACGGATCGCTCCTGGCGATCACCGCTGAGGAACACGCTCGGTTGTTGGGGCGACCATCCCCCTAGCGGCGCTCGGCCAGCCTCCGCGCCCTGACCATCATCACCGCCGACGGCACCACTTTCCCGGTGAGATAAGTGGACAACCTCGACGGCGACGTCCCGAGTTGCTGAGCGAACTCCGCCCGAGTCATACCGCTGCGCGTCAAGTACGCGGCAAGGTCCTGCGTGACCTCCTGGCGCTCAGCATCCTCGCTGTTCCGCACTGAATGCAGGAGGATGCGCGAAAACAGCGCAGACATGGCCGGGCTTTCCGTCGTAGCCAGTACTTCCTTAAGTTCTGCAGCGACCTTCCCGCGAGGGCTCGCTGTGACGGCTTCCGCGATACGGTGCCAGTCCCGGATGTCGCCGCGTTCGACCGCTGCGAGCAGACCCTCGAACCCCCACTGATCGACGGGCGCGTCAGGTTCGATAGTCAGGTTGCGGAACTTCAGCATCACGTCTCCCCTCGAAGAACCATCTGTTCGGCGAGTGCCTGGCAGGTCTCCACCGTGGCGCCCCAATCCTGCCACCGACTCACCAAACCTTTGTAGGAGCCAAGCTGCTTAGTGGTCCGGGAATCCTTGGGTGAGGGCGCGGATAGTTGGCGAACCACCTGCGATCTCACTGCCGCACCGTCCCGGTTCTGGTCGGCGTAGTACTCGTCCATGCCGTTGAGAACCTCGGCGGCATGCTCAACCCCCATCGTTTCGGCCAGTGCCGCCACGTCCAGATAGTCCCTCGTCTGGTTTCTGCGGGTGATGAGGAACGCTTTGATCCGCAGCGTTTCATCCCGCGTAGGGACCCTGACCGAGGCGCCGGACGCGAGCTGCACCTCTGTCACTTCGAGTGGGCGGAGACGAATCAACTGCCGAAGACCGGTTTCGATGCCCCCGAGCTCACCCAAGATGATCTTTCCGTAGGTGACCCGGTTAGTCGCCCAGCCGTCGTCGGTCTCCAGCGCGTCGAGGAGGACGTCGAAATTCTGGCGTAGCCCGGCGAGCACGTGACCGTGGTCGTAGGAAGCACGGTGTCCGGCGTATATGGCGGCGGCGCTGCCGCCAACAAGCACCGCGTCGGGGACAAGTTGCTGGAGCTTGGCTGCTGACTCGAGGACCTCCTGAAGATCGGGATGCAGGTCGTTACGCACAGGAGACAACGCAAAGGGCGGCTCGCTGTAGTCCTGCTCGCGAGTCGGGCCAGCACCGTTCGGATTGCTAAGTAGGTGGTTCGCTTCGTCGTTAGCCATGCAGTCATCGTATCGGATCTGATAATTGATCGGGTATATCGATGCCGACAGGCAGAGCGTTCTCGATCGGCGCAATGGTACGCTTTCATGTACCACTAGGAAGGGGCTGGCCAATGTCCGCAATCACTGCAACAGACGCTCGACGCAACCTGTTTGGACTCATCCAGCAGGTTAACGAGGACCATGCTCCGGTCGAGGTCGTGTCGAAGCACGGCAACGCCGTCATCATGTCCAAGGATGACTACGACGCAATCACCGAAACTGCCTACCTGTTAAGGCATGCCAAAGGTGCGGAGCGGCTGCTCGCGTCCCTGGACCGCGCCCGGCGCGGCGAGTTCGAGACTCACGAGCTCGACGAAGCGTGACCCGCCAGCTCGCATTCGACCGAAACGGGTGGGAAGACTACACCTACTGGCAAGGCCAGGACAGAAAGACGCTGAAGCGAATCAATCTGCTGATTCAGGAGGTCTTGCGGGACCCGTTCACCGGCACCGGCAAACCCGAGCCACTCAAGCACATCTTGTCGGGCGCCTGGTCCAGACGAATCGACGAGGCGAATCGCCTCGTCTACCTTGTGACCGACACGCACATCGTCGTGTTGCAGGCGCGCGACCACTACTGATCCATAATCGCTGCAAACCGGCCTCCGGGTCACCACGCGAGAGGAACCCACCTTGGCATTCACCGTCCGCGGACGCACCGTCCTGATCACCGGCGCCGGAATGGGCATGGGAAAGCTGTATGCCGAACGCGCCGCCCGCGAGGGGGCGGCTGCCGTCGTGCTCTGGGATATCGACGAAACCGCCCTCCAGTCCGTCGCGGCAGGTCTCACCACAAGCACGACGACGGTTCACACCAATGTGGTCGACGTTGCCTCGGTGGAGTCGATCACCACCGCAGCCCAGTCGGTTCTGAACGACGTCGGCGCTCCGGATGTCCTGATCAACAACGCCGCGATTGTGCGCGGGAAATACTTCTGGGAACACGACCACCACTCCGACATTGATCTCACCCTGCGGATCAATACCGGCGGACCCATGCACGTCACCCGTGCGTTCCTGCCAGCGCTGATGGAACGCGGAACACCCGCGCGGATCCTGAATGTCGCGTCCGCGTCCGGCACACTCTCGGTCCCGCGCATGAGCGTGTACGCGGCGTCGAAATGGGCCGTCATCGGCTGGAGCGATTCCCTGCGCCTCGAACTCGCTTCCACCGGCCACCCCATTGCCGTCACCACCCTCATCCCCAGCTACATCAAGACCGGCATGTTCGAGGGAGCCCGCGGGCCGCTACTGACCCCGCTCATGGAACCGGAGTACGTGGTGGACAAAGCCTGGCGCGCAACGTTGACCGGCAAGGCACGCGTCCAGCTCCCCTGGACCGTCCAGCTCGCCGGAACCCTCCGCAACGTCCTGCCGCAACCGGCCTGGGACTTCGTCGCCGACCGCGTCTTCAAGGTGTACAGCTCGATGGACCACTTCACCGGGCGCTCAGCCCCCGCAGCCAAGGAGCAGACCAGCCGATGAGCGCCGCCGAGCTGCTCGCAGACCACAAACAGTACTTTCACACCGGTGTAACGCGGCCGACCGATTGGCGGCGCGGGCAGCTGACGGCTCTGCTGCGGCTGCTCACCGAACGGGAAGACGCGCTCACCGATGCCCTTGAGAAAGACCTGGGGAAGAGCCGCACGGAGGCCTTCCTCTCCGAAATCGCCGTGGTCCGGGCGGAGACGGATTACGCGCTCAAGCATCTTGACCGCTGGATGGCACCGGCGAGAATCCCCGTGCCGCTTGGCCTGCAACCGGCTCGAGCCTGGACCCAGGCCCGGCCGCTCGGCACTGTGCTCATCATCGGCCCCTGGAACTATCCGCTGCAGCTGGTTCTGGCACCACTGGTCGGTGCTCTCGCTGCCGGCAACACAGCGGTCCTGAAGCCCAGCGAACTGGCATTGGCCACCTCGAGCGTGCTCGCCGAGCTCGTCCCGCAATACCTCGACCCTTCAGCAGTGGCCGTCGTCGAAGGCGGTGTGGACGTCAGCACGGACCTCCTCGCCCAGCCGTTCGACCACATCTTCTACACCGGCGGCGAACGCGTCGGGAAGATCGTGATGAAAGCCGCCGCGGAGCACCTCACCCCGGTGACACTGGAGCTGGGAGGGAAGTCTCCCGCCGTCGTCGTCGGTGGTGATCTCAAGGCCGCAGCCCGGCGGATTGTCTTCGGCAAGTTCATGAACGCCGCCCAGACGTGCGTGGCGCCGGACTACATCCTGACGACGCCGGCTGCCGCCCCCGCGTTGGCAGAGGCACTTTCAGCCGCCGTCCGGGAGTTCTATGGCGCTGATCCGCAGACGTCCGGCGACTATGGGCGGATCATCAATGAACACCATTTCGATCGGCTGGTAGAACTTCTGGGCGACGGCACCGTGGTCGCGGGTGGAAGGCATGAGCGATCCGAGCGGTACGTCGAGCCAACGATCCTGCGCGACGTCGATCCTGGCTCAGAGCTCATGCAGGAGGAGATCTTCGGTCCGCTGCTGCCGATCCTCGAGGTGGAGGACCTCGACGAGGCGATCCGCTTCATCGGCGAGCGGCCTCATCCCCTCGCTGCCTACCTCTTCAGCGACCAGGAGCAACACCTCGAGACTTTCACGCAGCGGGTGCAGGCCGGCGGCATAGCGCACAACGTCTGCACCATCCAGCTCGCAGTGCCCGGGTTGCCGTTCGGTGGTGTGGGCGCAAGCGGCACCGGCAGCTACCACGGCCGCCAGTCCTTCAACACATTCAGCCACCTGCAGCCGGTCTTCTCCAAACCCACCGTGGTCGACACGCTCCGGCTTGCCTACCCGCCCTTCGACGCGCTCAAGCGGAAACTGCTGCGCAGGCTGCTCTGATACCTAGGCTTGTTTGAGATCAGCGGCCTTCTTTGGGCAGCACGATCCACAGAATGATGTAGACCAGCTCGCCGACGCCCACCAGGCCGAAGATGATGAAGCCGAGCCGGACGAGCCACTTGGGCAAGCCGAAACCGGTAGCAATAGCCGCGCAGACTCCAGCCAGGAGCTTGCCGTTACGGGGACGAGTCAGTGTGCCAGCCATGCGGAGGACTCTACGCCGCCGGCGGGTCAGAGGGAACCCCGTTCCTCAGCGCTCAGGGTCGAGGGCGGGCCAGCGGGCGGCTCAGCGGTTGGTGCTCGCAAGGCGAGACCGCAGAATTTGAACACCGGGGCCATCAAGCTCATCCAGGTACGCGGAGCGTCCAGCCATTGTCATGACCAGGGCGAGTGTTGACCCCGACACCAGGGGACCTTCCCCAGAAGAGAAGGGACCGTCGTCGGCCCTTAACTGCAGTCCCTTGGCGAGCGTCCGGCTGTCGACGGTGAAGTTGCGGCTCGCGAAGAAGTCGGCCAGAGGAGTCAGCGCGTCAACCCGGGGTTCCCGAGCGATTCCCAGCGGCTGGCGGATGTCTTGGGCGTGCACCACAACCTCGCCCAGGAAGGCGGCGACGTCAGAAGTGGGCGCAATCCGGCTGTCGACGATGGCGCGGAACCGATCCAGAGTCGCTGCCGGGGTGTCGCCCTGGTGTTCCTCAAGTCGGCGCTGGTTGTGCACGTGAGGGCGGAAGCCCGCACCGAGCATGCTGCGCAACCATCGCCACCGGCCCAGGCTTGCCGCTGCCGTGAGGTGAGCTGTCACCTGCTCCACGGTCCAACGCCCGCACAGCGTGGAGTGGCGCCACTGCTCCGGCGTCAGGCCTTCGAGGTCCTCCGCCAGGGCAGCACGCTCGGCCTGCACCAGTTCCCATAACGAGTTGGTCGATACTTCTGTCATTTGCCTTTGCTTCCAGTGCGACGAGGGGAGGATGCGCCGGCTAATTCAGGAGACGGCTTGCCGCCGCACCATCTCCCCGATCCAGATCGGCGCGTACGGAGACGTGCAACCCGGCGACGTCGGATAATCCTCAAGCACCTTCAGACGCTCACCAATCTCAAGAGCACGGGCACGATACTCAGGGTGCTCAATACCTATCTGCGCCAGGCAGTTGTTCATGGCCCACTGGAGGCGGTCCGGAGCGTCCTTCATCTGCGCCTCGATGAGGTCGAGCAGGCCGCCAAGGTCCAGCCCCTCAGGCTTTTTCACTACACGCTCGGAAGTCAGCGCCCAGCCGGCACTCGCCACCACCGGATCCGGATCATCGAACCAGACAACCCGCAGTGCCTCTGCGTGCGGCGACTTCTTCACAACGTAGTTCACGAGCCAGTCCTGCACCTTCGGCGTGCGCGCCTTCCGCAACATCGCGTCCAACTCATCACGCCCGAACTCCTTCGGACGGCAGATCAGGAGCGCCAGCAGCTTCGCCGCCGTGTCACCGGTCTCCCACAGCTCCTCCGCGAGGTCCTGCTGCGTCTTCAGGCGCTTGGCAACAGCACGCAGCTTGGTGAGGTTCACGCCGTAATCGTCACCGTGCCGTTCGTTCACCGCCCGGATCTTCGGGTCCTCGAGCGTGACCAGTTCTGCCATCACCTCGTCAACCGACACCTGGGGTGCCGCCGTTCCAGCCATCTGAATCTCCTGTCCCATGTCCGGGTTCCAGCATACGAGGGGTAGGCAGAATAGGCTCCGGCCAGCAACTGGATTTCATCCTTTTGATGGTTCATCCCGACCCCCTTGCGTTGAGACGATGAGAATGCGTCCGAAGTGGCGCGCTTTCTCGGGCCCAATACGCGCTGGGAGGCACGCGATACGAACAGGGGGACCCATGACGACCATCCGAACAGCTGGGCGGACTGCAGGAGCTACGGCAATACTGTTGCTTGTGCTGACCGGTTGCAGCGGCGAGCCTACAGGAATCCCTGCGCCGCCGACGTCGGGAAATGTCCTGGATTCCGCCGACGTACTCACCGACCAGCAGGAGCGGGACCTCAACGCGCTCATCGAGAATCGGAACCGCAGCACTGAATCTGCCCGGGTTGCCGTCCTCACTGTCGAGAACGCCGACGGGTCGATTGAGGACTATGCCCGCACGGTAGCCACGGAGTGGGGCGTAGGCGACGACGGCGCGAACAACGGTGTCCTCGTGGTCGCCGACACCGCCGAGCGGGAACTGCGCATCGAGACCGCCGACGGCGTCCGGGAGCAGTTCTCTGACGACGAGGCCGCGGACGTCATCGAAGACGTGCTCGAACCTGCGTTTGGAGATGAGGAGTACGCCGAGGGCCTCAGCGACGCCGTCGACCAGATCTACCTCTATGCCGACGGGCAGGAGCCGCCCGAAGATCCCTTTGCATGGGTGCTGCCCGTCGCAATCATCGGCGGTTTCCTTGCGATCGTGGGAATCATCGTCGCCTTCGTCGTACGCGACTCCCGCCGCCGCCGTCGTATCACTGACGAAGAGATCCGCGCTGCTGAGGAGAATGACCCGGACTTCCGCCTCACCGAAGAGCAGCGCGATGCCTACCGGAAGTACCGCTACAGCCACCGCAAGGACGACGCCGTCACTAACCCTGCTCTCTGGCTGCCCCTTTACATCGCCAATCCCGCACTGTATTCGGGCGGCGTCAGTGGGGACACATCGAGCGGTTCGTCCTTCAACAGCGGCGGCGGATTCACCGGCGGCGGGGCATCCGGGAGCTATTAGCGCGTCCGGGAGCTACTAGACGGCTGCAGAAGGAAGCCGCTGGCCGCTCTGCTACGCCAGCAGGCGTCCGAGAATGCTTACGCCCTCCGGGAAAGCACTCGGGTTGGGCCCGGCGTAATTCAGCCGGATGAAAGGACCCGCCGGTTCCGCAGGAAACCATTCATTTCCGGGAGCGATGACGACGCCGTTGGACTCACAGTCGCGCGCCAACTGTTCGACGTCGGTACCGTCCGACAGCCGCGCCCAGAGGTTCAGCCCACCCTTGGGCACGTGGTCGATATGCGCGTGAGGTGCATGCTGGCGCACGCTGGTGAGCAGCAGGTCGCGGCGGGATTGGAGCTGGTGCCGGAGCCCGCGGAGATGGGTCTGCCAGGCCGGTTGAGTGACGACGTCCAGCGCCGCAGCCTGGAGAAGGCCACTGACATACATCGATTCGGCACCCTGGTCCGCGAGAATCCGCTCCCGCGCGGGACCCCGTGCGATCACGGCAGCCACCCGGATGGACGGTGAAACGCTCTTGGTCAGCGAGCGCAGATAAACGACGTGACCGGAGTCGTCCTGCGCCGCGACGGGAGCCGGACTGGTGTTGATCCCGAAGTCGTGGGCCCAGTCATCCTCAACAAGGAACGCGCCATGCGTGCGGACGATCTCCAGCACCTGTTCGCGGCATTCGGCGTCCCACTGTGCACCGGTGGGGTTGGCGTAATTGGGCTGGGCGTAGAACAGGCGCGCACCTGTTTCCTCGAAGGCCCGCGCCAGTGCTTCGGTATCCGGGCCGCCGGCGCCGGTGGGGACCGGGATGATGGTGGCGCCTGCCTGTGTCGCAGCCAGAATGGCGCCCCAATAGGTGGGCGATTCCATCAGAACGGGCTGCCCGCTGCCGGCCAACGCGCGGAAGATGGCGCTCAATCCGCTCTGGCTGCCGGGCAACACCACGACGTCGCTGGGCGTCGGTGGAGTGATACTCGCCGGCGTCGCGGCCCGCAGCTCCTGGGCGAACCACGATCGCAGTTCAGGAAGCCCTGCGGCCGACGGGCGCGACAGCGCTGCGTCGCTGCGCGCTGCCCGCGCCAGCGCCGCCCGAACCGCTCGGACCGGCAACAGCTCCGAGTCCGGGTAGCCGGAGTGGAAGGCGATAACGTCACCCGGGATGTCACGCAAGGTGGTCGGCAAGCCGTGCCGCGGCGCTTTGGGCGACCGCAGCGCGGCTGTCTGCCACCCATAATCGGCCGGTCGGGCGGTTCGGACTGACCGCACAAAGGTTCCCGATCCGGGACGGCTCTCCACCAACCCGCGGGCAGTGAGAATGTGCAGCGCTTTCTGCACCGTTACCGGGCTGACGCGGTGTTCGGCGACGAGCGCCCGCGTGGAGGGCAGGCGAGAGCCCGGAGCAGCACCGGAAATCCAGTCACTCAATGCAGCAGCGATTCGGGAACTGCTATCGTTGTTCATGTACAGCAATAGTAGCGCTACTCTTCTCCCCGCCGCACCGCTACCCCACCGCACAGCCGGAATCTGGTGGGGGCTTCTCGGCGTCGCAGCGTTCTCCTTCACGGTCCCGTTCACCAAGGTGGCGGTCGACGGGATGTCGCCACTGTTCATCGGCTCCGGCCGTGCGGTGCTGGCCGCGCTACTCGCCGCCCTCGCGCTGGGTCTCACCCGCCAACGGCTCCCCCGCGGAATCCAGTGGGCACGGCTTGCGATCATCGCAGGCGGCGTAGTGGTGGGCTTCCCCGTCCTGACCTCCTACGCCCTCACCGCCGTGCCGGCGAGCCATGCCGCCGTCGTCACCGCTCTACTGCCAGCGGCGACAGCGACGGCGGCTGTCCTCCGCGGGCACGAACGCCCGCCGCTAATTTTCTGGATCATGAGCGGCGTCGGTGCGGCGGTCACGGTTGCTTTCGCCGCCTTCACGTCCGGCGGACTAGGTAGCTTCAGCTGGCCGGACCTTCTCCTGCTTGGTGCTGTGGGGGCCGGTGCTGTCGGATACGCCGAAGGCGGCCTGCTGGCCCGCGAGATGGGATCCTGGCAGGTAATCTCCTGGGCGCTCGTTGTGGCCGCTCCCCTCATGGTTCTGCTGACTGCTATCGCCGTGGTCGAACAGCCTCCCGCGGCGTCAGCGGTGCAGTGGGCAGCTTTCGGCTATCTCGGGGTGGTCAGTATGTTCCTCGGCTTCTTCGCCTGGTACCGTGGCCTGGCGATCGGGCCGATGACCCGGGTAAGCCAGATCCAACTCGTTCAGCCCGTCCTGACTATCGCCTGGGCCGCGATCCTGCTCGGGGAGCACCTGACGTGGCCGACCGTTGTCGGAGGTCTCGCCGTCGTTCTCTGTGCGGGGGTTGCAGTCCGGACGCGCGCCGCCACTCGGGAGAAGACCGCCAAAGCTGCCTGAAGAGGAACCGAAAGTCCCTGTTCCGAAAGACCGCGAAGTGCTTCACTGGACAGTACGACGACGGCCCTTGCCGCCTCCCGCTGCCCCCGGAGGTCCCTGAATGAACAAGATCATCCTCATGATGTCGGTTTCCCTGGATGGATACTTCGAGGGTCTCGACCGGGACATCAGCTGGCACCGGGTGGACGAGGAGCTTCACAGCTACTTCAACGAGCAGTGCCGCAAAATGGCGGGATTCTTCGACGGACGCATCACCCATGAGTTGATGGCGGAGTACTGGCCCACGGCTGACCAGAATCCGGATGCCTCCGAGCCGGAGGTGGAGTTTGCCGGAATCTGGCGGGATGCACCCAAGTATGTGTTCTCGCGGACCCTCTCTGAGGCGGGCGGGAACACAACGGTGATCTCCGACGTCGTGCCTGAACAAATTGCCGAACTGAAGTCGCAGGTTGGCGGCGACATCGCCTTGGGCGGCGCCAACCTCGCCGCCAGCTTTCTGCGGCTCGGCCTGGTCGATGAGTACCAGATCTGCGTCCATCCGGTAGTGCTGGGGGAAGGCCGGCCGCTCTTCGAGGACCCCCGCGTCCAGCTGAATCTCAAGCTTGAGGAGACCAGGACGTTCGGTAACGGTGTGGTGCTGCTTCGCTATACGAACGACCGTTAGCGTCCTTTCTGCTCCGCCGGATCCCGGCCCCGGGCTGGTCTCCTTCGCGCACTCCTGACAGACTTCCTCGCATGACTTCCTCCCGTCCCTTCGCCCAGGTTGATGTGTTCTCTCCGATTCCGTACCTGGGCAACCCTGTCGCCGTCGTACTGGATGGGGAGGGGCTCGACGACGACGCGATGCAGCGCGTGGCGCGGTGGACCAATCTGTCCGAGACGACGTTTCTGCTGCCGCCCACTCAGCCCGGTGCGGACTACCGGGTGCGGATCTTTACCCCGGGCGGCGAGCTGCCGTTCGCCGGACACCCGACCCTCGGCTCAGCCCACGCCTGGCTCGAAGGCGGAGGTACTCCACAGCGCGATGGCCGGGTTGTGCAGGAGTGCACCGCAGGGCTGATCAACGTCCGGCGCGGCGACGGCATCCTGTCATTCGCTGCTCCCCCAGTCCAGCGAACCGGCGACCTAGAGGATGAATACCTGGCGCAGATCGTCGCCGCGTTCGGCATTCGTGAGGACCAGGTCCTCTCGCATCAGTGGGTGGACAACGGACCGGGCTGGTCGGTCATCCGGCTGTCCTCCGCGCAGGAGGTTCTTGACCTTGAGCCTGACCTCTCGCAGATCCCGACGGCGATGATCGGTGCAATCGGCGCCTATCCCGAAGGCTCCGAGCACGCCTACGAGATGCGAACCTTCGCACCCGGCGTCGGCATCGTCGAGGACCCGGTCTGCGGAAGCATGAACGCTTCAGTGGGCCAGTGGCTGACCGGCTCCGGTGCGATGCCGGGCACCTATCGGGTGTCGCAGGGTTCCCGGTTGGGCAGGGCAGGAGACATCACCATCACCGCTGACGACGACGGCACAGTCTGGGTGGGCGGCGCAACGACAACGTGCTTCCGGGGCACCGCCGAGATCTGATCTTTGTCGGCGCCGGCTGTGGCTGAGCTACTGGTTGACCGTACTCACGACGGCGGTGGCTTCCATTTCGATGGCTGCGCTGTGATTGAGCGCGCTCACCCCTGCGACGGCTCGCGCCGGGCGGTGGGGGCCGATCCACTCACCATAGATTTCGTCGAACTCTTTCCAGTCCGCCATGTCCGTCAGGTACACCCTCACCTGAACGAGGTCGGTCCGACTGAGTCCCGCAGATGCCAGGCAGGCGTCGAGGTTGCTCAGCGTCTGTTTGGCTTGAACCGCGAAGCTTTCGGAGGTGACCGGCTTGCCTTCGCTGTTCACCGGCAGCTGTCCGGAGATATAGGCCGTGCCGTGGGCAATGGCGACGTGGCTGTACTTCCCGCGGGGAGGCTTCAGCCCGTCGGCGTTGATCTGTTTGATGGTTTCGTTCGATTGCATGACGTTCACCTTACGGAGTTGGAGGCGGTGACGAGCCGAATCTGTATTCTCCGGTCCGGCCACCCACAACTCATCGCGCAAGGGAACCTGCGAGCGCAGCTGCACCGGCGAGCGCCAGTACTCCCCGAACAGTGTTCGCGCGGGTCCAGGGACCGGCGAATGCTCGCCAGACGTCCGGGTTGATTGGATCGGACACTCGGGCAAGCCTGTTGTTGAGCGGGACGTTGACGGCAATCGTCACACCGAAACTGGCGAGGACCAGCACCGCTCCTGCCACTCGCACCAGACCCTGGGCGTCGGTTGTCCCGGCGGTCAGCCCTGCAACTACGGAGGCAACGGCACCGCCGAAGAAGATCCCCATGAACGGCGGACGGACTGCAAGGACGTTGATGCGTTGCATGGCGCCGACGGCCTCCGATCCTGCACGGCGGTCGAGCACCGGCATCACCATGGCGGAGAACGCAACATACACTCCGCCAGTTGCCCCGGCACACACTGCCGCTGTAGTGGTGGCTACGGTTTCGAAGAAGTCAGGGGTAGTCATGCACCTAAGCATGGGCCTAGTTACCCGGACTTCCCATAGCTGGTGAGAGAGAATTCATATGTGATCGTCTAATATCAGAGCCATGGATCCCCTGACGCACTTCCTCGACGGTCCGCACGCCCGGCGCGCCTTCGCGCTCCGGGTAGAGATGAGCCCGCCCTGGTCCCTTGGTGTGCGGGATGAAGCGCCGTTGACGGTGATGGCTGTACTGAGCGGACTGGCGTGGCTCGAAGCTGACGGGAATTCGTTCGCTCTCGGTGTGGGCGATATTGCGCTCGTTCGCGGGCCGAAGCCCTACGTGGTGACGGACGAGCCTGGACGGGAGCCGAACGTGGTCATTTTCCCTGGCCAAGAATGTAGAACTATCAAAGGTGAACCGGTCGAACTGAGCATGACCCGCGGCATAAGGACGTGGGGAAATACTGTATCCGGGCAGACCACCATGCTGATCGGCGCCTACGAATCCGACGCCGAGATTGGATCAGCGGTGACGGCCGCCTTGCCACGCACCGCCGTCGTTCCTGCCGGCACGGTGAATGCAGCACTGGTGCAGTTTCTGGCTGCTGAGGTGGCGACGGATGCGCCGGGGCAGGGCAGCGTGATCGATCGGATGCTGGACGTGCTGCTGGTGCAATGCGTGCGCGCATGGACCGCTGCGCATCCTGAGCGGGCTACAGGGTGGCTGGCGGCCAGTGCCGACACCGTCGTCGGGCAGGCGCTTGAACTGCTGCATGAACTGCCCGCCGAGCCGTGGACGCTGGACGCGCTGGCCGGCCGGTTGAACGTCTCGAGGGCTACCCTCGCCGCCCGCTTTCGTACAGTTGTCGGTGAGCCGCCCATGACGTACCTGACCAACTGGCGCATGCTGCTGGCCAGCGAATTGCTCGCAGACCCGCACCGCACCACCGCACGAATTGCGGGCGAGATCGGTTACGGCAGTCCGTTCGCGCTGAGTACTGCGTTCAAGCGTCGGTTCGGGGTGAGCCCGACCGAGTACCGGCGTCGTAAATACGCTGCGCCGGCGTAAGCGACACAGTCCTTGGCCCGCCCGCCTAGTCTTATCCGTAGACGCAAGCAGGTCGAGATTTGGAACGAGAGGTACCGATGAACCAGTACGCGGCAGATACCATCCGGAAGCAGATCCTGGCGATCCTGGAGGCGTGGGGCATGACGGCGGAGCGGGCGGAGATCACCGCGGAGGTGATGGTCGATACCGATCTGATCGGCACCGACTCGCATGGAATTTCGATGCTGCCGATGTATCAGCGGCTGATCGACGCGGGCAAACTCGACACCGGCGCCGAGTCGGTCATCGAGCGTGAGGGTCCTTCGACCGCCGTCGTCGATGGCGGTCACAATCTGGGACACTCGACCATGGTGACGGCGATGAAGCTCGCCAGCGCAAAGGCACGGGAAACCGGCGTCGGGGTGGTGACAGTCCGGCGGTCCCACCACTTCGGTGCGGCGGGTTACTACGCCCGTATCGCCGTCGACTCCGGCCAGATTGGGCTGGTTACGTCGACGACTCCCACCAAGACCGTAGTTCCCACTCGCGGCTCACGGCCTGTGCTCGGAACCAACCCGCTGGCGTTCGCCGCGCCCAGCTCCAATCCGGCGGAGCCCTTTCTGCTCGACATGTCCACCAGCACCGTCGCGATGAACAAGGTGAAGGTGTATGACTACCTCGACAAGCCCCTGCCCGCGGGCTGGGTGCTCGACGGCGCCGGCGAACCGGTCACCGATTCCCACGCCGGTTACAGTCAGCTGCGGGACCAGCAGGAGGGCGGATTAAGCCCGCTGGGCGGCACGGAATCGCTCTCCAGCCACAAGGGCTACGGGCTCGCGGTAATGGTCCAGATTCTGGCCGGAGCGCTGGCCGGAGCCACCTTCGCGCCGCTGCGGGAACCGTCGGATCCGAATGACATCGGGCACTTCTGTCTGGCGATTGATCCCGGGTTCTTCGGTGAGCCGGAGCAGTTCGCGGCATCCGTTTCGCAGATCGTCGATCTGCTTCGTGCCGAGCCGCCGGCGTCACCGGACCGCCCGGTGCTGGTCCCCGGGGATATCGAGCGGACGGTCCGGGCGGAACGGCTCGAGTCGGGTATCCCGCTCAGTGACGGGCTGGTTGGGCACATCCGCGAGATCTGCGCGCAGAACGAGGCACCGTTCCACCTCTGAGGAACGCCGGATAAAGGGAAATCCTCAATACCGCGGGAACAACGCGCGATATTGAGGATTTCGACCGAAACGCTTTGTTAGACGACCCCGAGCGCCAGCATCGCGTTGGCGACCTGCACGAAACCGGCGATATTGGCACCGGCCACGTAGTTGCCCGGCAGTCCGTACTCGTCAGCTGTGGTGGCGCAGCGCTCATGGATGTTGGCCATGATGTCCTCGAGCCGACGCTCGGTGTGCTCGAAGGACCACGCGTCGCGGCTGGCATTCTGCTGCATCTCGAGCGCGGAGGTTGCAACACCGCCGGCGTTGGCCGCCTTGCCCGGGCCGAAGAGGATCTTCGCGTCCTGGAACAGCTCAATCGCCTCGGGGGTGCTCGGCATGTTGGCGCCCTCGGCCACGGCGATCAGGCCACGCGAAAGCAATCGCTTGGCGGCGACGTCGTCCAGTTCGTTCTGGGTGGCGCAGGGCAGCGCGACACTGGCTTCCACGTCCCAGATCGAACCGCCTTCGACGAACACCGCTCCGGAACCGCGCTGCTCAGCGTAATCACTGACGCGGCCGCGCTGGTTTTCCTTGATGTCGCGCAGCAGCTCGACGTCGATACCCTGCTCCTCGATGACGTAACCGGAGGAGTCGGAACAGGTGATGACGTTCGCGCCGAAGGACTGGGCCTTGGCGATTGCGTGCAGGGCTACGTTGCCTGAACCGGAGACGACAACACGCTGCCCCTCGAATCCGAGGTTGCGCGTAGCGAGCATCTCCTTGGCGAACAACACCGCACCGAATCCGGTTGCCTCCGGGCGAACCAGCGAGCCCCCCCAACCGGTGCCTTTGCCGGTCAGGACGCCGGACTCGTAGCGGTTGGTGATCCGCTTGTACTGGCCGAACATGTAGCCGATCTCGCGGGTGCCCACGCCGATGTCGCCTGCAGGTACGTCGGTGTACTCACCGATGTGCCGGTAGAGCTCGGTCATGAATGACTGGCAGAAACGCATGACCTCGCCGTCGCTGCGGCCGCGGGGGTCAAAATCGGATCCGCCCTTGCCGCCGCCGATCGGCATGCCTGTCAGCGCGTTCTTGAAGATCTGCTCGAAGCCGAGGAACTTGACGATTCCGAGATACACCGAGGGGTGGAAGCGGAGCCCGCCCTTGTAGGGGCCCAGTGCGGAGTTGAACTCGACGCGGAAGCCGCGGTTGATTCGGACCTTGCCCTCGTCGTCGACCCACGGCACGCGGAAAATGATCTGCCGCTCGGGCTCGCAGATCCGCTCGAGGATCGATGCCTGTACAAACTCAGGGTGCTTCTTCAGCACCGGGCCGAGGGAATCGAAAACCTCGTCCGCGGCCTGGTGAAACTCAGTCTCGCCCGGGTTCCGGCGCACAACGTCGTTGCGGATTGCTTCTATTGTCGAGTCCATTCGACTCTCCTATCGCTGCAGAGGTACCGGGCAAGGATAGCGCCGCAGGAAAGCGCCCTCCGAATGTTTCCTCCATGTGAACGGTCAACATAGTCAGCTTGCATTCCGCTTCCCGACTGCTGTTGACCATCGTTCGTGATCCATGCCATAGTTTGTAATCGATTCCATGGAAACGATTACATGGGTGTCTGGAAAATCAGGAGAAGCACAGATGCGATCAGTGACGATCAGGAACGTCGCCGACCTGGCAGGCGTATCCGTCGCCACCGCGTCCCGCGTACTCTCGGGTCATCCTTCCACTTCCGAAGTGGCCCGCAGCGCTGTCAACAATGCCGCCACTGCACTCGGCTTCCGTCCCAATGCGCAGGCGCGCTCACTCCGTAAGACCAGCACCCAAACAATCGGCCTGGTCCTGCCCGACGTACGCAATCCCTTCTTCGCAGACCTTGCCCACGCCGTTGAACAACGCGCCCGCGACTTCAAGTACCTCACGCTCTTCGGCAACGCCAACGAGGACGCCGAACAGCAGGACCGTTACTTCGACATCATGCTGACCCAGCGCGTCGACGGCCTCATCGCCGCACCCCAGGGGAATCTTGCCGATCTGCAAGCCGTCCTGGACAGCGGCGTGCCCACCGTATTCGTGGACCGTGTCATCTCCGACACCACGGTTCCCAGCGTGACCCCCGACAACGTCACCGGCGTCCAGGAAGCCGTCCGCCACCTGACCAATCTGGGACATCGCCGCATCGGTTACATCGCCGGCCCGCAGTCCACCTCCACAGGCAGGGAACGCCTCGCCGCCTTCCAGTCCGCGCTCGCGGACACAAATGCCGACGACGACGCCGACCTCATCTTCTTCGGTGACTTCCAGGCCGCCAGTGGTGCCGCCGGCGCCCACCACCTGCTGGAACTCCCCCACCCGCCGACTGCGCTGCTCGCAGCGGACAGCCTGATGAGCATCGGGGCCATCGGTGTCTGCAACGAACGCGGTTTGGCCATCGGTTCGGACCTCGCTTTCGTCGCCTACGACGATATTGAGGCCTTCAGCCTGATCAATCCGGCGCTCACCGTGATCGCCCACGACGTCAACGCCATGGGCCGCCTCGCTGTTGACCTCCTCACCCAGGTCATCGCAGGTGAAACCCCCGAATCGGTGATCCTACCCAGCCGCCTCATTGTCCGCGGATCCACCCCATCCCTTCCAGGAGGCCGAACACCGTGATCGATAGCACCATGAACGGTATTGCAGGGACCGACAATCCCATCCTGACGTTGGACAACGTCACCAAATCCTTCGGGCCCGTGGCGGTCATCAAAGGTGTGACCGTCAACGTCTACCCCGGCAAGGTGCAGGTGCTCCTGGGAGAGAACGGCGCCGGAAAATCCACGCTCATCAAAATGATGGCGGGCGTCTACCAACCCGATGGCGGACGCATCCTCGTGGACGGTAAGGAAGCACGCCTGCCGGACACCAACGCCTCCGAAGCACTCGGCATCGCCACCATCCACCAGGAACTGAACCTCGTGGGTTCAATGACCGTTGCCGAGAACATCTGCATGGGCCGGTTCCCGCGCCGCTTCGGTCTTGTGGACCGACGGAAGATGCGCGAAGTCGCGAAGAAAGCCCTGGGCATGATCGGCCTCGACATCGATGTGGACCACAAGGTCGGTGAGCTCGGAATCGCCCGCCAGCAGCTGGTGGAGATCGCCAAGGCACTCAGCCTCAATGCGCGCATGCTGATCCTCGACGAGCCGACGGCGGCACTCACCAAGCGCGAGATTTCCGCCCTGTTCTCAGTGGTCCAGGACCTCCGCGAGCGCGGTGTGGGCATGGTCTTCATCTCCCACCACCTGGACGAGATCGCCGCCATCGGCGACTCGGTTTCGGTGCTGCGCGACGGCGAATTCGTCGCCGAGGTTCCTGCAGACACCCACGAGGACGAGCTCGTCCGACTCATGGTCGGCCGCTCCATCGAGCAGCAGTTCCCACGCCGCCGCGAGTACGACGGTCCGGCGGACACGCTCCTTGAAGTGGAAGGACTATCCACCAAGGGCATGATTAACAACGTCTCATTCTCGGTGAAGGCCGGCGAGATCGTCGGACTGGCCGGCCTGGTGGGCGCGGGCCGCACCGAAGTCATCCGCGCAATTGCCGGCGTCGATCCCTACGCCAGCGGCTCGGTCCGCGTCCGCGGCAGGCAGCTGCCCAAGTCCAGCGTCGGCGCGGCCATCCGTGCCGGCGTCGGGCATGTTCCGGAAGACCGGAAGGCGCACGGGCTGGTCCTTGGCGCACCGGTCAACGAGAACATCGGCTACGCGACGCTCTCGACGACGGCAAAGACTGGACTCGTGGACCGCACCGGCCAGCGCAAACGGGCAGAGGACGTGGCCGACAAGCTGCGCATTCGCATGCACAACCTCGACCAGGTGGTCGGTTCGCTGTCCGGCGGCAACCAGCAGAAGACGGTGTTCGCGCGGTGGATCGTCGCGAACTCGTCGGTGCTGCTGCTGGATGAGCCGACCCGCGGCGTAGATGTCGGCGCAAAGGTCGAAATCTACGAACTGATGAATGCGATTACGGCTGCCGGGGGCGCTGTCGTCATGGTGTCGAGTGAATTGCCCGAAGTGCTCGGCATGAGCGACCGGGTGCTCGTGATGAGCGGTGGACATATTTCCGGAGAATTGAGCGCCGACAATGCCACGCAGGACGCCGTGATGACGCTGGCGGTGCGCGATGTACAGCGCGATCTTGAAGACAAGCTGATGGAGGACGGTCATGAATAAGGTTGCAACCGCGGCGGCGCCGAAGAAGGCGCGCGGCGGCTCACAGATAGGCAGGTTCCTTGCCGACAACGGAGCGCTGGTGGGCCTGTTTGTCCTCGGCCTGGCGCTGTTCATCGCAACGCCGGACTTCCTCACCGGTCCCAACCTGCTGAACATCGGCATCCAGGCGTCCGTGATCGCGGTGCTCGCCTTCGGTCTGACCTTCGTGATCGTGGCCGCGGGAATCGACCTCTCCGTGGGATCCGTTGCAGCGCTCTCCGCGATGGGGTCGGCGTGGATCTTCTCCCAGGGGTCGATGCCCGGCTGGATCGCGCTGATCGGCGGCCTTGCCATCGGTGCCCTCAGCGGCGCCGTCAGCGGTTTCGCCGTCGCGTACGGCAGGCTCCCCTCCTTTATCGCAACACTCGCGATGCTCAGCATTGCCCGCGGACTCACTCTGGTCATCTCCGAAGGACGGCCCATCGGCACCGCACCCGAGGTTTCCTTCCTCGGCGGTGATCTCGGTGTCATCCCCATGCCGATCATCGTCCTCGTTGTCGCCGGCCTGGTCGCGGCCTTCATCCTCAACTTCACCGTGATGGGCCGCTACATGTACGCCGTCGGCGGTAACAAGGAAGCAGCGCGGCTCTCCGGTGTTCCCGTCCGCAAGGTCCTCGTGACCGTGTTCGCGCTCTCCGGCCTCTTCGCCGGTCTC
Source organism: uncultured Arthrobacter sp. (assembly GCF_947495145.1). Lineage (GTDB taxonomy): Bacteria > Actinomycetota > Actinomycetes > Actinomycetales > Micrococcaceae > Arthrobacter_D. Next base: position 30,299 of record NZ_CANLXP010000005.1, on the reverse strand, counting down.
GCCGGGCTCCTGCTGTCCGGCCGTCTTGACTCAGCGCAGCCGCAGGCAGCGGTTGGCTACGAGCTCGACGCAATTGCCGCCGTCGTCATCGGTGGCGCTTCACTCGCCGGCGGTATCGGCCGCATCAGCGGCACGCTGGTCGGTGCGCTGGTGCTCGTGGTGATCCGCAACGGCCTCAACCTGCTCAATGTCTCCTCCTTCTGGCAGCAGGTGGTCATCGGCCTGGTGATAGCGGTGGCCGTCGGAATCGACTCCCTGCGGCGCAAGAACCAGCCCCACTAGATCTACAACTCAATACGTCCGCTGATCCGTTCGATCAATACAGTAAGGAAACAACAATGAAGTTCTCCGCACCCCGTAAGGCAGCAGTACTCACCATGTCGCTGGCGCTCGCGTTCTCCGCGACCGCTTGCAACCGCGGCGGCGAAGAAGGTGCCGAGGGATCGGCGTCCGCCACCCTCGCGCTGTCCACCCTGAACAACCCGTTCTTCGTCGAGCTGCGTGACGGAGCCGAAGCCGCCGCGGAAGAAGCCGGCATCGAGCTTGAAGTAGTCGACGCGCAGAACGACTCCGCCACGCAGACCAACCAGCTCGCCACCGCGGCGACCAGCGGAACTGACGGCGTCATCATCAACCCGGTCGACTCCGACGCTGCCGCAGCCGCTGTTGCCCCGCTGATCGACGGTGACATCCCGGTCGTCGCCGTGGACCGCGCCGTCAACGGTGCAGAGGTCGGCTCGCTCGTCTCCAGCGACAACGTTGCCGGCGGCCAACAGGCAGCCGACGAGCTGGCCAAGGCCATGGGCGAAGAGGGCAAGGTAATCGTCCTCCAGGGCGTCGCCGGAACCTCCGCCAGCCGTGACCGCGGTGCCGGCTTCGAAGAGGGCATCGCCGCATACCCGAATATCGAGGTCGTGGCCATGCAGACCGCCAACTTCGACCGCGCCGAAGCCCTCAACGTTGCCACCAACCTCCTGCAGGCCAACCCCGACGTCACCGGCATCTTCGCCGAGAACGACGAAATGGCACTTGGCGCGATCCAGGCTCTCGGCGACCGCGCAGGTTCCGAAGTCGCGGTTGTCGGCTTCGACGGCACCGAAGACGGCCTCACAGCCATCGAGGAAGGCACCATGACCGCCACCATCGCACAGCAGCCCGCCGAGCTCGGCAAGCGCTCCGTCGAGGTTCTCGAGCAGCTCCTCGCCGGCGAAACCGTTGAAGAGACCATCCCCGTTCCGGTCACCACCGTGAACTCCGAGAATGTTGGTGAATTCACCGAATGAGCACACAGCCGCCGGGCGTCGTCGTCGTAGGGTCCATTAACGCTGACCTCGTAGTAACACTGGAACGCCATCCCCAGCCGGGCGAGACCCTGCTGGGCCGGACCATGAAGGTGATGCCCGGCGGCAAGGGCGCTAACCAGGCCGTAGCTGCGGCGAAGCTCGGTGCGCCCACCACGATGATCGGTGCAGTGGGGCAGGACGCCTACACCGATGTCGCGCTCTCCGGCCTGCGGTCCGCCGGCGTCAACACAGGCGGCGTGAGGCGTGTCGGGACGACGACCGGCGTCGCCATCGTGGAGGTCGACGACGCCGGTGAGAACACCATCGTCGTCATCCCCGGCGCGAACGGCGAAGTGACGCCGGCGCTGGTTGCCTCCGCTGCGGATCGAATCGCCGACGCCGGTGTACTGGTTCTGCAGGGCGAAATTCCTGCCGCTTCGGTTGCGGCAGCAGTTGCGATTACGCTTTCTGCTCGGCACACTCGAGTGCTGATTAACCTCGCGCCGGTGATTGAACTGGACCGGGAGACGCTGCTGCGTGCTGATCCGCTGGTGGTCAACGAGCACGAGGGAGCGCTGGTGCTGGAGCAGCTGACTGGCGCTTCCGCGCCGTTGGACTCAGCCGCGTCCGATCATGCTGAGACTGCCCGTGCGCTGCTTGAGTGCGGCTTCTCCTCCGTGGTGATGACGCTGGGTGGCGCCGGCGCGCTGCTCGCTGACTCCTCCGGAGTGCTCGAGGCTCCTGCGCCGTCGGTGGCCGTCGTCGATACGACCGGAGCGGGTGACGCGTTCGTGGGTGCACTGGCTGCCCGACTGGTTGCTGGAGATGCGTTGCCCGAGGCCGTTACCGTCGCCGTGCGAGTCGGTGCGTTCGCGGTCGGCGCCGAGGGTGCGCAGCCGTCCTACCCATCGTTGACCGATGCCCTCCCCGAGGCTGCATCCCCGCAAGGAGCCCAGGCTTGAAAAAGAACGGGATACTGAACGGCCCCATCAACGCCCGGCTTAGCACGCTGGGGCACGGACATCTGGTGTTGATCACGGACTGCGGCATGCCGCTTCCAAACTCTGCCGCTGTCGTCGACCTCGCGCTCGTGAAAGGCACACCGGCGTTCTCCGAGGTGCTTCGCGCGGTGTTGGCCGACATAGAGGTTGAGGGATCGATCATCGCCACGGAAGCATCCGGTACCGTCGTCGAGAACGCCGTACGCGGCGAGGGTCTCTCCCCCGAGTTTGTGAGCCATGAGGAGTTGAAGGCCATGCTCGATGAAGCGCGGCTCATCATCCGGACGGGCGAGGCAACGTCGTTCGCGAACGTCGCGCTGCGCTGCGGGGTGACGTTCTAGCGACTCAGCCGACGCATCCTGCTAGATTTCACTCATCCGTTCCATCCGTCACCTGTTGCAGAGGACTGTGATGACCAATCTGGATGTGCACCCGCAGGAGATGTTGTGCGGGGAGAACCCCGCTCCCGTTACTGCTGAGCTACTGGCCCCTCGGGATGTGCCGCTGGGTGGACCTCGGGCGATGACTGTACGCCGGACCCTTCCCCAACGCCAGCGCAGCCTGATCGGATCATGGTGTTTTCTCGACCACTACGGGCCGGACCCAGTGTCCGACTCGGGCGGCATGAGGGTAGCGCGGCACCCGCACACCGGCCTGGCCACCGTGAGCCTTCTCTTCACCGGCGGAATCAGCCATCTCGATTCCTCCGGCGCCGACACGCTGGTGCGCCCGGGAGCGGTCAACCTTATGATCGCTGGGCGCGGAATCTCGCATCAGGAATTCTCCACCCCCGACACCTCACTCCTCCACGGCGTGCAGCTCTGGTACGCCCTGCCCGATGCAACCCGCAACATGCCGCCCACCTTCGAGCACTACGAACCCGAGCCCATCACCGGAAACGGAACAGTGCTCCGCGTGTTCGTCGGCTCCCTGGCGGGTTCCACCTCGCCGGTCGAAACGTACACGCCGCCGCTGCTGGCAGCCGAGGTCAATTTGGAGTCCGGTGCCCAACTGGAGCTGCAACTGGATCCCGCCTTCGAGCACGGCGTCTTGCTGGATACCGGCGATCTGACCCTCAACGGGTCACCGGTAGCCGTGAATCATCTGGCCTACCTGCCGATTGGCCAAAGGACCCTCCGGATGGAGGCCGGCGAGGATCCGGTGCGGCTCATCCTGATCGGCGGTGAACCGCTGGGCGAGCGGATCGTGATGTGGTGGAACTTCGTCGGGCGCTCCCACGAAGAGGTTGTCGCGTACCGCGCTGCGTGGCAGGCCGAAATCGGCATGGAGCCAGCCAGCGCTCCTGCCAACGGCACGTATGACGACGGCGCCCCCTACCCGCGCTTCGGCCCCTACCCTGCGGAGCAGCCGGCCCCGCTGCCCGCACCGACGATGCCGGCAGTTCAGTTGCGCCCGCGCGGCTGAGGCGACATGCCGGCGTCGCACTAACTTCTGCCCGGGAGGTTCAGTCGACGAACTCCGATTGGATCTCAATGAAGTCCCAGTCCTGCGAGGACAAGGTTGATCCGCTCAGGTCCGGCCCGCCCGCTTCCCGCACGGCCTTCGCGGCGTCCGGGTCAATGTCGGTAGCCCTCGAATTCTCCCGGAACCATTCCTTGTGGGTGGTGTCCAGCAAGACCCACCACTGCTCGATGCGAAGCTCTGCCACGATGCACCCCTGACGAATCGGTATGGGCTTCCACCGTAGGCGCGCTGACCCGGCAGGCAACATACCTAGCGCTACTATGCTTGCTGCGCTATGGTTCTTTCACCTAACACCTCTAGGTATGTGGAGCAGCAGTGCGAATCGACAAAGACCTTGTGGCGGCCTCCGCCACCCCGCTCGTCCTGGGCATCCTGGCCGAGGGCGACCTCTACGGGTACGCCATCCTCAAACGCGTCGGCGAGTTGTCCGGCGGCAACATGCAGTGGACGGATGGCATGCTCTATCCACTCCTGCACAGGCTGGAGCGGCTCGGCTACGTCAACGCAACGTGGGGCACTTCGGAGGCCGGCCGCCGTCGTAAGCATTACGCAATCACGCAGACCGGCCGGGAAGCTCTCGCCGACCGCCAGCAGCAGTGGACCGTCGTCGCCGACGCGCTCCGTCAGGTCTGGCACAGCGCACCCAGACCGCCGGCCGTGACGGAGGGGTGGGCGTGATGGCAGCGCATGCTGAGCTGGAGGCGCAGATCGACCGGTGGCGCAGCTTCGTCCAGCGTCGCCAGGCCATCTCCCCCGCCGACGTCGACGAGCTCGAAGACCACCTCCGCGAACAGATCGCCGAGCGTCAGGCCACCGGCCTTGATGATGAGGAGGCCTTCCTCGTTGCCATCAAGCGCCTCGGCAACCTTGACGCCGTCTCGCAGGAATTTGCGCGTGAGCACTCGGACCGACTGTGGAAGCAGCTCGTCCTCCTTCCGGAAACACTAAACGACGACGACGGCGCCCCTCCCTGGCGCGAGCTGGCAGTAGTTCTCGCTCTCGCGGTCGGTGCGGGCATCGCGGTGAAGGTCGGCTTCTCGCTGATCGAGAATGAGAACGTCTTCGCGAGGAACCTCGGTCTGCTCGTTTTCCCCTTCCTGATCGGCTATTTCGCATGGAAGCGGCAGCTCACTGCGTATGTGGGCGCCGCGCTGCTGATTCCGTTCGTTGTCCTCGCTCTTGTGCTCAACGTGTACCAGTTCTCCCCGGGCGGCTCCACCGAGTTACTCGCGGTTCTGCATGCGCCCATTGTGCTGTGGCTGTTGGCGGGACTCGCGTACGTTGGCGGACGATGGCGGTCGGACCGCCGCCGGATGGATTTCGTCCGCTTCACCGGTGAATTCGCGATTTATTACACCCTGATCGCGTTTGGCGGCGCCGTGCTCACCGGGCTCACGATCGGCGCCTTTGCACTCATCGGGACCGATTTCGAACCCGTCCTCGCGGAATGGATTCTGCCATTCGCCGTCCCCGGCGCGCTCGTTGTTGCCGCCTGGCTTGTGGAGGCCAAGCAGAACGTGGTCGAGAACATCGCACCCGTTCTCACGCGCATCTTCACGCCGCTGACCATCGTGATGCTGCTGGCGCTCCTGGGCGTCATTGCTGCCGCAGGTGGCCTGGTGAACGTTGACCGCGAACTGCTCATTCTTATGGACGCAATCCTGATTCTGGTGCTGTCCCTCTTGCTGTATTCGATCTCTGCGCGGGATTCCCTCGCCCGGCCCGGCATCTTCGACGTCCTGCAGCTCGTCCTGGTCGTAGCGGCGATCGCAGTCGACGCGGTGATGTTGACTGCGATGCTCACTCGGATCGCCGAGTTCGGCTTCAGCCCGAACAAGATAGCCGCGCTCGGGCTGAACCTCCTGCTGTTGGTGCACCTGGTGAGGGCCGCGTGGCTGACCGTCGGGTTCCTGCGGGGACGGCGCCCGTTCAGGCAGCTCGAAAACTGGCAGACGCAGTACTTGCCGGTTTATGGCGCGTGGGCCGCCGTCGTCGTCGTGATTTTTCCGCCGCTGTTCGGGTTCATCTGAGCTCGGGTTTTATCTAGGAGGGTGGCGGCGTGGCTCCGGCAGTTTCCCGGGTTCCTCCTGCATTGGTTCGGTTGTGTAGGTCAAACGTAGGTCATTCGGTCGCTTGTCACACCGCTGACCTACCGCCCCGGCTATAGCGGAGAAATTCCGCGAGTACGCCAAGGCCCATGACCAGTAATCCGAGGAGCGAGCTGAATGGCGCCACAGGTTCAAGCGCCGTCGCGCCCGCCTCGGCGGCCACCCGTATACCGAACCAGACTGCAAGGCCCAGAATCAGTCCAGTGACTATGAAGCCATACCGCTGCGTTGGCTTGCCGTCCGGCGTTAGGTGACGTGCATAATCTTCTGGCTCACCAAATTCACGAACCAACCCGTCGTCATCCAGGCCAAACTCCTTGACCCCAGCGACAGCACTGCGAATCTGTTCCTGAGAAGCGCCACGGTTCACCAGTTCAGCCCTCATTCGGCTCTCAAAATCAAACCTCATCTCCCCGCCCCTCGCTCAGTCTGTCCATGTTTGTGATGATTTCCTGCCAGGCCCTCCGCGCTTCTGCGAGCTCCGCCTGCCCCTCAGGTGTCAATCGAAGGATCTTCCGGGCCGGACCGGGGTTTGTCGTGTCCCAGGCGTGGGAAACCAGTCCCTCACTCTCCAGTCGCGCAAGGATGGGGTACATCACCCCTCCCTTGATATGGCCGAATCCGCATTCACGAAGACGAATCAGAAGCTCATAGCCGTGCACTTCCTCGTGCGAAAGGACCGACAGCGCGGCGAAAGAAAGTGTTCCCCTGGCGAGTTCATTGCGCCATTGCCGTCTCTCCATATTTAGACAGTAAGGGATACTAGATAGATTCTCTACCTATTGAGTGTATTTCCGATCGCTTCCGTTGCCTCAAACGAAAGGCGGCCCGGCCGAGCGATGAATGCTCGAGCGGACCGCCTGCTGATGCCGGGACTGCTACAGCGTTGAGGTGTCGATGACGAAGCGGTACCGCACATCCGATGCCAGCACGCGCTCGTAAGCGTCATTGATCTTGTCCGCCGGAATGACCTCAATCTCGGCCCCGAGCTTGTGCTCCGCGCAGAAGTCGAGCATCTCCTGAGTCTCGCGGATTCCGCCGATCATCGATCCGGCAAAGGACCGGCGCCCACCGATGAGGGCAAACGCCTGGACGGGGAGCGGCTCCGCCGGAGCGCCGACGTTGACCAGCGCGCCGTCGAGGCTCAACAGTCCGAGGTACGCACTGATGTCCAGTGACGCACTGACCGTGTTGATAATCAGGTCGAAGGAACCCGCAAGCTCCGTAAAGGTGTTCTCGTCGCTGGTCGCGTAGTACGCATCCGCGCCGAGACGCAGCCCGTCCTCCTGCTTCTTCAGCGACTGGGACAGAACCGTCACTTCTGCACCCATGGCGTGGGCCAGCTTGACGGCCATGTGGCCGAGCCCGCCAAGCCCGACGACGGCAACCTTCTTCCCCGGACCGGCACCCCAGTGCCGCAAGGGTGAAAAGGTGGTGATGCCTGCGCACAGCAGCGGTGCGGCGGCGTCGAGCTCGATGCCCTCGGGAATGCGGACAACGAAGTCCTCGGTCACCACAACATGAGTGGAGTAGCCACCCTGGGTGATGGTTCCGTCGCGGTCCACGGCGCCGTAGGTACCCACGTTGCCCTTGAGGCAGTACTGCTCCTCGCCGGCCAGGCAGTTCTTGCATTCCCGGCAGGAGTTGACCATGCAGCCGACTCCCACGCGGTCACCGACAGCATGCTTGGTCACCTCGGATCCAACCTCGGTGACGATTCCGGCGATCTCGTGCCCGGGTGCCAGTGGGAACTGCTGGGGGCCCCAGTCACCGCGGACCGTATGGATGTCCGAGTGGCAAATGCCCGCAAACTTGATGTCAATCAGGACGTCATGCGGTCCGACATCCCGGCGTTCGATGGTGGTAGGGACGAGGTCCTCGGTGGCCGAGGGAGCAGCGTAGGCGGAAATTGATGTGGGCATGAAAGCTCCTGTAGATCGTTGGTGGTGCAGGTACTGAGTGGTGTTCGTGGCCGAATGGCCCTGGGATGTGGTGCGGCTCAGTCGTGAATGCGGCGGGTTCCAATCATGCTGACCATCGCCGGGTCGCGGTGGTCGAAGAACAGGCTCGATCCGGCGTCCATCCCGGCAATGCGGTTCAGCTGGTCGTCCGTGAGCGCAAAGTCGAAGACATCGATATTCTCCGCCATACGCTCCGGGCGCACCGACTTCGGAATAACGACGACGTCCCGTTGGATCAGCCAGCGCAGCACCACCTGTGCCACGGACTTGCCGTGGGCGGCGCCGATGTCCGAGAGTACCGGATCGGCGAAGAGATTGTTGCGCCCCTCGGCAAACGGCCCCCAGGACTGGTGCTGGACTCCCTTCGCCCGCATGGTCTCCTGATCAGCGGCACGCTGGAAGAACGGGTGGGTCTCGATTTGGTTTACGGCGGGCAGGGAATCTTGACGCCGTTATTGAGCGTGAGGTCAGGGATAGAGCTGGGCATGAATACCTTCTTCGAATTTCAAGTCTTGAAGCAATTGCTATCCAGCAAACACGCTCGCCCGCCTGCGCGGGAGTGACGGTATTTCCCGGTACTGCCAGACCCTCCCTACGCACGTACCGTCGTCGTACCGTAGAAGACATGGAAAACCGTGACGAAGTGCGTGCCTTCCTCACCACCCGTCGCGAGCGGCTCACCCCTGAGCAGGCCTCAATTCCCTATTACGGAGGACGACGCCGGGTCAAAGGACTGCGCCGCGAGGAAGTTGCGATGCTGGCCGGCATGAGCACTGACTATTACACCCGGCTGGAGCGCGGGAACCTGAGCGGTGTTTCCGACGTCGTACTGGACTCCCTTGCGCGGGCACTCCAACTGGACGAAGCGGAGCGAGGCCACCTCTTCAACCTGGCCAGCGCTGCCAAGAGCCCGATACGCGTAGCCAGGCCGGGACCGGGCACCCGGTCGCGCAGCTCTGCCCGCACCGGAGTGCGGGAGGGCGTTCTTCGCATTCTCGACACCATCAACGCGCCGGCGTATGTGCGCAACGCCCGGTTCGACGTCGTTGCCTCCAATCGCCTGGGCCGCGCCCTCTTCTCGGACGCCTACCCGGATGGCGAGACGGTGTTCAATCTCGCCCGTTACACCTTCCTCGACCCGCGGTCGCGTGAATTCTTCGTGGAGTGGGAGAGGATCGGCCGGGACTCGGTCGCTGCCCTGCGCCTCGAAGCAGGTTCAAACCCCTACGACCGCGGGCTGACCGACCTGGTGGGCGAGCTGTCCACCCGCAGTGAGGAATTCCGGACCTGGTGGGCGTCGCACAACGTCAAGTTCCACAACACCGCCACCAAGACGCTGCGCCACCCGGTGGTCGGCGAGTTCGAGGTCACAGGCGAGGCGCTGGTCCTTCCGGGAGACCCCGGGCTGACCATCGTTACCTACACCGTTGAACCAGCCAGCCCCTCAGCGGAAGCACTCGACTTCCTGGCCAGTTGGAGCACGCAGAACGCCTGAGTTCAAAGCACCCTGACGTAACCTGAAGGCTTGACGTCAAGGTAGGAACCTGTGCCTGCCAGACGAAGAACGGATCCGGCGCGCTTCGACGCGGACGGCGACGATTCCTACCTGAGGGGGCATTCCGCATGGCATGCGATGGCTGCGCGACGTCATTGAAACTCGACTTCGATTTCAGCATGGCCTTCCAACCAATCTATGACGCGGTTGACGATCGCATATGGGGGTATGAGGCGCTGGTCAGGGGCTTGTCCGGCGAAAGCGCTTTTGACGTCCTGTCGAGAATCACTCCGCTTCAGAAGTACCGCTTTGACCAGGACTGCCGCGTCAAGGCGATAGAGCTGGCATCGCGACTCTTCCCCGCGGACGAACATTTGAAACTGTCGATCAATTTCATGCCGAAGGCAGTCTACGAACCGTCCGCATGCCTACGAGCAACCCTGCGCGCAGCCGAGCAATACAGTTTTCCGACGTCGTCAATCATGTTCGAATTCACGGAAAACGAGGAGGTTACGGACACCGCACACCTCACAAACATCATCACCGAGTACCGCAGGCACGGTTTCACCACTGCGATCGACGACTTCGGTGCCGGGCATGCAGGATTGGGGCTCCTGGTCGAGTTCCAGCCCGACCTGATCAAGATCGATATGAAGCTCGTCCGGGGAGTCGATAACAGCCCAGCTCGCCAGGCTGTCGTCAATGGCATCGTAGGAATCGCCGGGGAACTCGGCATCACGGTGCTCGCAGAAGGTGTCGAGACCGAGGCGGAATTCCGGTATTTGAAGGCGGGAGGCATCCGCCTGTTCCAGGGATATTGGTTCGCGAAGCCGGCATTCGAGGAACTGCCGCAGGTACATTCCGGGTCAACTCCTGGCACTAACGCTTTCGTCGGGTAAGCGCGGATGACCAACTGCTAAGGCGAGGAGCGGGTGGGCACGCGGAAAAGGTTCCCACCCAGTGCCGCCGCGCTAGGGGTGTAGAAGCACCTTCGTGTAGCCGTCCTCGCGCTTGTCGAACTTCGCATAGGCGTCAACTGCTTCGTCGAGGGAAACCTCGTGCGAGACGATCCAGGATGGCTTGGACTTGCCCCGGATGATGAGGTCGCGAAGTTCGCGATTGTATTTCTTCACCGGGCACTGACCGCCCATGAGGCTGATGCCTTTGGTGAAGACCGCGCCGTAGTTGAAGGCGACTCGTCCTTCTTTAGCGAGATCGTTTGCGGCGCCGGGATCCTCCGGAACATAAACACCGACAACACCGATATGCCCGGCGGCACGGACCACTTTGACGAGGTTGTCGAGCACCATCTCCGGATGTTCCTCGCCGGTGTGGTCATGGGCCTGGTAGCCGACGGCTTCGATTCCGCAATCGGCTCCGAATCCATCGGTTCCTTCCATGATCGCCTCGGTGGGATCCATGTCGGCGAAGTTGATAGGGGTTGCACCGATCTCCTCCGCGAGGGCAAGCCTGTCGGGTTCCTTGTCAACAACAAATACCTGGGAGGCACCTTTGAGGAAGGCGCTGTGGGCTGCCATCAAACCTACCGGGCCGGCTCCGAAGACCGCGACGGACTTCCCGGGAGCGACCATGGCCATTTCGGCGCCGTGATATCCAGTGGGGAAGATGTCCGAGAGCATGGTGAAGTCGGATTCGTTCTCCTTGCCCTCGGGAAGTTTGAGGAGGTTGAAGTCCGCCCAGGGCACGCGTAACAACTCCGCTTGACCGCCCCAGTAGGGTCCCATCATCGGGTATCCGTACCCGGCACCCGGCTGGCCTGAAGGGTTGGCGCGCAGGCAGGCGGAGGTGAATCCGTTGTTGCAGTTGCGGCAGGTACCGCATGCCAGATTGAAGGGAACCGATACCCGGTCACCGACGCTGATGCGATCAACGCCCGGCCCTACCTCTTCGACGATTCCCATGTTCTCGTGGCCAAGGACCATGCCGGCGTCCAGATCGGCCCTACCTTCATAAGGATGCAGATCCGAACCGCAGATATTGGCGGTGGTGATGCGGATGACGGCGTCGAGGGGTCCCTCGATTTTCGGGTCCGCGACGTTTTCCACGCTCAGTTCGTAGGGGGCCTTGAACACTACTGCTTTCATTGCTTGCTCCTTTTCTTCGTGAACTGCGGGTACCGCGGCGTGCCATCTCTGCCACCGGCAATCTAACAATGATAAGTAAGCTTGCTATTTCTGGATAGCTGCATGTTCCCTGGCGGCTTGGCTCGACCTCGCGAAACCCGCAGCATGTGCGGCGCCGCTGATGCCGTACCGGGACGTTCTGCTGTATCTTGAGTCGAAGGCGAATTCGGTTACCGCCCTCATCGTTTCTGATCGTTCTCATCTGACCGCATGAGAGTTTCACGCGAAGAGAACGTCTATGAACAGACGCGATACCCACCCCATGAACTCCCCGCACGAGCAACTCATGGTCGCCGACCGCTCCAGTGCCAGCACGGATTCAGCACTGCGATACAACGACTGGGTAAGGCGCCGCACCGATCTGGTGGAAACCGTCCTTCACACACGTGCCATGTGCGAGCGCATCACCGCGACGAGCGACCCGGCGCTCACTTCAGCCCACGATGCGCAGCTCTTGCTCTGCGCAGCAGTAGGTGACCTGTCGGATTTGGACGATCAACTGGACCGTATCCGCATCGCACTTACCGCACTTGACTACGGTGCAAAGGAGTCGGACTTATGAGCGCTAACAGCAGACTCCGTCCTGCCCTTCTGGTGGCCTTAGCTCGCCTACCCGGGTCCGATAGGCTCATACCTTAGGTGAACCGCCAAGAGGAGAGCGTGACGTGACCGAGAACCAGGATTCAGCGACCGAGTTTGACCCGGACGCTTCCGAAGAACAGTCACCATCCGCACTCGAAGCTCTGATCGGACGGATCGAAGAGGAGATGCGCAAGTGCCAGCTGGCGAAGTTCAGCCAGGAGGATGCGCTCACGCTCGGATTGCTGATCGTGGAGCTGGCCACCGAGCGGGAAATGCCTGTTGCCGTCGACATCCGCAGGGGAAGCCACATTCTGTTTCACGTCTCGCTGGCCGGCGCTACGCCGGACAACGACATTTGGGTGGAGCGGAAGGCGCGCACCGCTGAGCGCTACGGCGTTCCCTCATTGCTCGTCGGCCTGCGTGGCCGGCGCGGCGGCGGCAGAATGGAAAACAATGCCTGGTTCGATGAGTCGGCCTACGCCGCACACGGCGGAGCGTTCCCTATCTATGTGAAGGGAACCGGGCCCGTCGCCGTCGTCACTGTCTCGGGTCTGCCGCAAAAGGCGGACCACCAGCTGGTCGTCGAAGCACTCACCAAATTCAGCCGGCGCAAGAAGAAGACCGCGCCGTCGTAAGGTCTCCGAGGGGTTGATGGGAATCGATATGAACCCCACCCGCTTTATCGATCGGGTGCTGGACAAAGTGGGCGGAATGCTTACGTCACTCTGACGCTGCCGCGCTCCTACCACTGCGGGTGAACAGTCTCCCTGAAGTACCGATCGTAGATCTCCCGGACACCGCCGCTGATCTCGTGACCGATGGTGCCTTCCGCGCCCGCCTCGGCGTTTGCCCGCGCCTGAGCCGGCGTACGGGCACCCGGAATCACCGTGCTGACGCCCTCCTGAGCCACAACCCACGCCAGTGCAGCCTGTGCCGTACTCATGCCGTCGGGCACCAGCGCGTCGAAGTCCTGCACCGCCGCCAACCCGGTCTCGAAGTCCACTCCGGAGAAGGTCTCGCCGACGTCGAACGCTGAACCCGTGCGGTTATAGTTCCGGTGGTCATCCTCAGGGAACTCGGTGTCCTTGGTGTACTTCCCGGACAGCAGCCCGGAGGCGAGCGGAACCCTGGCGATGATGCCGACACCGGCGGCCGCCGCAGCCGGCAGTACCTCGTCCAGTGGCTTGAGGCGGAAGGCGTTGAGGATGACCTGCACCGTCGCGGTGTTGCCGCGACTGATTGCTTCGAGGGCCTCGTCCGTCCGTTCCACGCTGACGCCGTAATTGCGGATGACGCCTTCGCTCACAAGGGTGTCCAGCGCGTCGTACACCTCTGAGTTGCTGTAGACGGCGGTCGGTGGACAGTGCAGCTGAACAAGGTCGAGAGTGTCCTGCTGCAGGTTCCGCCGCGAACGGTCCAGCCAGGAGCGGAAGTTGGCGAGGGTGTAATTCTCGGGGCGCTGGTCCATCCGGCGGCCCATCTTGGTTGCCACCGTCACCTCCAGCCCGGGATTGGCTTTGAGGAAGGAGCCGATGGTCTGCTCGCTCCGGCCGTCGCCATAGACATCAGCGGTGTCGAAGAAGTTCACACCGGCGTCGACCGCTCCTTCCAGAACAGCGACGGCGTCCTCCTGCTCGACCCGCCCCCAGTCGGCACCGAGCTGCCACGTTCCAAGTCCGATTGTTGATACCGAGCGGCCGGTCCTGCCGAGAATGCGCTGTTCCATGGCTCGACTATATGGCCACCTGACCGGTCAGGACGAAGCGCATCCCAGCGGGCCGCGCGGTTACAGGGCGGGCGTGCGCGGCGGAGCAACCCGCCTGGAACCCGTCGCTTCGAAGGCTGCTGCGAGACCCAGAAGTTCATTGTCCGAGTACGCCTTGCCGGCGAACGTCAGCCCTACCGGCATACCGGTGTCCGCCATCTCCCCCATCGGCACGGTGACCGTCGGGATGCCGAGGTGACGCGGTACCAGGTTGCCGTTGGACACCCATACTCCGTTGCGCCACGCCCGGTCCGCGGAGGCGACGTTCGTGTCTGTGTCCGCAGGGCCGACGTCGGCCGCTGTAGGGAAGATGACCGCGTCCAGTTTGTTTTCATCCATCCACTCGTGCAGGTCCACCCGGCGAGTTTCCTCCAGTCCCCGCAGGCCTTCTGCCAGATGCGGGATGGCGGTCATGTCCAGACCTCCGTGCTCGCGGATGAAGTCGGGATACTCAGCGATGTCGTCGTCGAACCCGGCATACCGGTCCGGCAGCGCGCCCTCCGGCGCCGGAAAGATGGAGGCCCCGTCGACGTCGGCAAGTGAGGCCAGCTGTGTATCGCCGTTCGCCTGCAGGAAGTCTTCCCAGGCCCACGCTGACAGGTCCACGATCTCCCGCTTGAGGTACTCCGGGCTCACCAGCCCTCGAGTGCTGATGGTCGGTGCTCCCGGCCGGTCCCCCTCATAGTTGGACACCACGGGAAAATCGACCTCAACCACCTCCGCGCCGGCGTTCTCCAGATCCCGGCGGGCCGCTTCCCAGAGCGCGATCACGGAGTCGCGCGTCTCGATACGTTGCCCAGTGGGGCCGCCGATGCCCGGCGTCGGTGCGGTTCCGGCGTCGGGATCCTGATTGATGTACATGCGGGGCACGCCGAAGCGCTTCCCCTTCAGTACCCTGCCGTCAGCAGCCAAAGACCGGTACGACGACGGACGCACCGCCGAGGCGCGCGGAACAGGAACCCAGGGCTGGACGCGCCAGAAGTCGCCGCGGGCTTCGGTATCGTCGGCGACGATGATGTCGAGGACCTCAAGCAGATCAGCCATGGTGCGGGTGTGCGGCACCACCACGTCCATGGTGGGCACGAGCGGCCAGTTTCCGCGGACGGAGATGACTCCGCGCGACGGCGTGTAGGCACACAATCCATTGTTCGATGCCGGCGCGCGCCCCGAGGACCAGGTTTCCTCGGCGAGCCCGAAGGCGGCGAAGCTGGCGGCCGTCGCGGTCCCCGATCCATTGGAGGAGCCGGAGGCGAACGCCGCGGTCAGGTAGTCGGCGTTGTAGGGGCTTTCCGCCCGGCCATAGACGCCACGC
This sequence comes from uncultured Arthrobacter sp., assembly GCF_947495145.1. GTDB lineage: Bacteria > Actinomycetota > Actinomycetes > Actinomycetales > Micrococcaceae > Arthrobacter_D. Next base: position 15,163 of record NZ_CANLXP010000005.1, on the reverse strand, counting down.
TGCATTCCGCCGTTGGCCATCGGCGGCATATTGGTGAGACCGATGAGGATGGCGCCCGCGCCGCGCAGCCGCTCGATGGTGAAAGCGTCCTGTTGCGCGATGAGGCCCTGGAATACCGGAGAGCCCGCGGCGACGGTAAGTCCCTTTACCTGGTAACTGTCCTTCGCGGTGTACGGGATGCCGTCCAGCGGGCCGAGGGTTTCGCCCTTTCGCCTGCGCCGATCCGAGGCGCGCGCATCCTCCAGCGCATCAGGATTCATGACGATGACGGAGTTGAGGCGGATACCGGAATGGTCGTAGGCGGCAATGCGATTCAGGTACGCCTCGACGAGCTCCTCGCTGGTGATGTGGCCGGTCTCCAGCGCCTTGCGAAGCTCCGCGATCCCCGCTTCGACGACGTCGAAGCCCATCAGGCCTCTCCCCCACCCGGTTCCCAGCTCCGCGCCGCCGGCTGCTGCTGGGTGATGCAGTGGATCCCGCCGCCAAAGGAGAAAATGTCGCGGGCGTCGACCAGTTCGATGGTGCGTCCAGGATAGGCGCGGCCAAGGATGTCGGCCGCGACGGCGTCGTTCGGGTCATCGAACGCGCACAGGATCACGGCGGCGTTTGCCACGTAGTGGTTGATGTAGGAGTAGTCCACGAAGCCGTCGTCGTCGGTGAGAACCGTGGGTGCTGGAACATCGAAGATGGTCAACGGTGAGCCGTCGGCGTCGACCGCTCTCTCCAGTTCCGAGCGCAGGAAACGGGTCACCTCGTAGTCGGGGTGTTCCGGGTTGTCCTGCCTGTGGAGGAGAACAGCACCCGACGGCGTGAACGCGGCGACAATGTCCACGTGCCCGCGGGTGCCGAACTCCTCATAGTCGCGGCTGAGTCCGCGGGGCAGCCAGACGGCGTGCCGGGTACCCAGGCGAGCGTGAAGCTCGGCTTCGACGGATTCCCTGGTGGCACCCGGGTTGCGTCCGGAATCGAGCTGGACCGTCTCCGTGAGCAGGACGGTTCCGCGGCCATCGACGTGGAAACCGCCGCCCTCATTGACAAGCGGGCTGTCCTCAAGCAGGGTGCCGGCATGTGCGGCGACCGCCCGGCCCACGTGCTGGTCCTTCTCCCACGCAGCCCAGTGCTGGGCACCCCAACCATTGAAGATCCAGTTCACGGCGCGGGTGGAACCGTCCGCCGCTTGGACGAAGGTGGGCCCTGAGTCGCGGAGCCACGCGTCGTCGAGCTCTGTCTCCTGGACGGAAATGCCGTCGCCGAGCATTTGCCGTGCTGTTTCGACGTCGGCCGGATCGGCGAGCATGGTCACCGGCTCGTAGCGGGCAATGGTTCGCGCTACGCGGGACCAGGCTTCGCGTGCCCGGCGCAGGCTGTCACTGCCGGGCGCGCCGAACGTGTCGTTGGCCGGCGGGAACGCCATCCAGGTGCGGTCGTGCCGCTCCCATTCGGCGGGCATCGTGGTGACAGCAACTGTTGAGGTTCTCACTGTGCGCGCTTTCACCGGACGAGAGCGCGTTGCTTCTGCAGCGCCGTCGTGATGGTCCGTGCGGTGAGCTGGCCCATGCGGATGGCGCCGTCGACGTGCTGGTAGCCCTCGGCTGCGAGGTCGGAGCTGGACCAGTAGATGGGGCCGACCGGGGTCAGCTGGTGCCTGCCGTAGCGGTACAGGCCGCCGAGGTCATAGCTGGCGGCGTAGGCACCGCGGGTCCATTCTTCGGAGCCCCAGTCGGACTCGTAGTACACCTCGGGATCGAGGGCCTGCGGCCCCAGGAACCCGGCGATCGACTCGAGGATCTGCGTGCGTCGGTCCTCGACGGAGAGCTCGAACATCGCGTCGGCTTTCTCATCGGATATGAACGCGACGAGGGTGCCCCGGGAGTCTTCGTGGTTGGTGTTGTCGTAGACCTCCTGCACGATCGACCCTGCGCTGAATCCGGTGCCGGACAGCCCGTCCTCGCGCCAGAACGGCGTCTCATAAACGGCGTGGACCTTGATCACCAGACCGAGCGACTGGTGCTGGTGCATCTGGTGCTGCCGGCGCGGCAGGGGAGGTTCATAGGAGACCCGTGAGTACAGGTTCGGCGGGACGGCCATGACGGCGTACCGCGCGTTGACGGTGACATCTTCGGAAACGGCGGTCACGCTGGTGGTTCCATCCGGTCCCTCCGACCAGCGCAGGGTGCGTACGGGGCTGTTCAGGACGACGTCGTCCCCCAACTCGGCTGCCATGCGCTCCGACACTGACTGCATGCCGCCGACCACGCGTTTGTCGAGGATGAAGTCCTCGTCAACGAGGTTCGAGAAGGAGCCCGCTGAAGCAGCCATCAGCACGGCCTGCAGTGTGGAAAAGGCGTGGGCAGGCTTGGTGAGCATTCCGCCCGCAATGAAAAGGCCGATATTGTTGCAGGCTTCCTCGTCATCGGACTGCTGCCGAAGCCAATGGTGGAAAGAGATCGTGTCCAACTCCCGCGCCTGCGGGTGCTCCCACGGAGCCTTGGGGTCCATCAGGGCCGCCAGGCGGTCCAGTTCGTCGATGAGGCGTGACATTTCCGCACTCGTTCGGCTGCTGACCGGAAACATCTCACCGGTGTACCGGACGGCCTTGCTATCCGCGCCGATGTAAATCGACTCGCCCTCGCGGTAACGGGAGTAGGTCTCGAGGCCAAGCTCGTCGAGCAGATTGATCAGTGCTTCCTGGTCCGGGGACACCCACTGGCCACCGACCTCAAGCACTGCTCCGTCGATGACGTCCGTGTGGGTGCGGCCGCCGACGCGGTCGCGGGCCTCCAGAACGGTAACAGTGTGGCCGGCCTTGCGCAGCTCCCTCGCTGCCGTCAGCCCCGACGGTCCTGCGCCAACGACGACGACGTCGCTTTCGATGATCCTCATGGTGTCCTCTCCACGCGGCGAGCGCCGCGACTAAAACGAATAGCGTTCGTTTATGTCCAATCACTGTAGAGGACGGGGCGCAGTTTGAAAAGACCGGCGGTCTTCACCACGCAGGGCCCTACCGCCGAGCCCGTCTGCGCGATGACGCGGCTGCAGACGTTCAGCTTGTCCAATTCTGTGAGGTATGCCTGCGTCTCGGCTTTGATGACCGTGGCCCTCTGGTCCTGGTATCCATCAACCTGCGCGGTGTCGTCGAGGTCGCGAATCATGAAGTCCCGGCACTCACTCGTTGCTTCCCAAATATTGACAGCGGTCAGGCCGCGCAGCAGGACAGCTGGGACACATCCCGGGTAAAGGACTGCGCGGCGAGTTTGATGGCTTCGGCCATCGTCAGATACGGGCTCCACGTGTTGGCAACCTGTGTCACAGTCATTCCGGCCTCGAGGATGTAGACGCCTGCCGCAGCAATTTCCGCTGCGTTCTCGGCAACGGCAGTGATTCCGACGATCCGTCCTGACTTTTGGTCGGCAACCATCTTGATGAACCCCCTTGTGTCCCGGTTGACCAGTGCCCGCGGAACGTGATCGAGGGTCACTACCCGGCATTCACAATCGATGCCCGACTCTCGGGCTTGCTTGTCAGTCAGCCCCACTGCCGCGAGATTCGGGCTGGTGAACATAACCCGGGGAAGACTGCGGTAGTTCACCTCACGGCTCGCGGAAGCGAACGCGTTATCCACGGCGATAGCACCATGAGCTGCGGCGACATACACGAAAGCGGGGTGCCCGGTCACATCCCCGGCGGCCCAGACGCGTGGATTCGAGGTGGCGAGCCTGTCATCAACCACCACTTCTCCATGTGCGCCGGTATGGACGCCCATGGCGGTCAGGTTCAGCCCACCAGTAACCGGCGCTCGTCCGGTTGCCACGAGCAGATGATCCGCCGGATATTCGTCCCTACCTGCAGAGCTCACCACCCGAACGAGGACGCCGCCGTCGCTTGAGGAGCGCACCGACTCCACTTCTGCCCGGCGGATGACCCGGATGCCTTCATCCGCAAAGACACCCATCAGCGCTTTGGACGCTTCAGGCTCTTCCGCGGACGCCAACCGGGAGCGCACCAGAACTGTGACCTTGGTTCCCAACCGTGCGAAGAGTTGCGCCTGCTCCAAAGCGACGTACCCTCCACCGAGGATCATTAGCGTGTGTGGAACGTGGTCCAGCTCCATCGCCGACGTCGAGGTGAGGTATTTGATTTCAATCAGGCCCTCGATATCCGGAATGAAGGGTGTCGACCCGGTAGCGACCAGGTAATGCTCGGCGCGTAACGTCTCCACGCTGCCAGCGGCTGAGACCTCCAGTACTGGATCATCGGCTGACCCTGCGAACGATGCACTGCCGCGGCTTACCTTCCACCCGTACCGGCCGATGAGGTCCTCGTACTTGCTCGACTGCAACTCAGCCACGAGTGAGCCCTTACCAGCGATCAGGGAAGCCATGTCCACCGGCTTCGCTGAGGTGGTGATCCCCGGGAACCTCCCCGACTCCAGAGCACCGTGGCGTGCCGCCGCTGCGGCGAGCAACGCTTTGGAAGGCACGCATCCGGTGTTCACGCAGGTGCCGCCGATCGTCCCGCGCTCGACCATCACAACGCTCTTGCGCAGATTGGTGGCCCTGATCGCGGCTGCGAACGCGCCACCACCTGATCCGATTACGGCCAGATCAAACACACGTTCTGCAGGCATGGACGTCCTCCTCAGCTTCCCGTTACTCCTGTCTCCACGGTGCACCTTCCCCTACAGTGGAAGGTCAAGAAGCAATCCGAAGGACGTGCCAGAAAATGCGTATCGGAGAAGCGGCCACAGCTGCGAATATCACAACGAAAACCATCAGGTTCTACGAGCAGGCCGGGCTTCTTCCTCCGCCTGGCCGCACCACCAACGGTTACCGCTCCTACAACGAAATCTCGGTGAACCGACTTCAGTTCATCCGCCGCGCCCAGACAGCAGGACTCGCCCTGGCTCAAATCAGAGACATCCTGCGCATGCGGGACGAAAATCACACGCCATGCGCTCACGTAGCCGAGATGCTCACCCGCCAACTCAGCGCACTGGACCAACGGATCGGGGAGCTTCAGGCACTCCGCGCAACCGTCGCTGAATTTCAGGCAACCGCCCTGGAAGCTGACCCCAACAAGTGCGACCCTAACCGGATTTGCAGCCTCCTCTAGGGAACCCGGATCCCACCGGGTTGCATAAACCACGGATCCGTTGGGCACCCCGCAGCGCTCCGTCGGGACACCGATATTTTCCCATGCTTCCCCACTTACGCTGAGCCGCATGTCGAAAAACAAGCGTCCTCCGCTTGTGGACCGGAAAGTTCTGCACAGGCTGGAGGAAGAGTTCGAAGATCCCGGTCCTGCGCATTCCTTCGTGCGTGACTTCGTCGCTTTCTGGGACGAACGGTACCTTCGCCTGGCGGAGACCGTGAAGCGACATGATGAAGCCGCGTCACTCGACGCACTGCTCAGCGTGCGGATTGCCTCCGCCATGATCGGCGCCGCCCGGCTCGCGAGACTGGCCGCGGAGCTCGAGTCGAGCTTGAAACGCGGACATTTGGATGCGGTCGCCGAAGCGCTTCCCCACGTGAAGAATTGCGGTGACGCAACAGTCAGGAAGCTCACCACGAAGTACATCAACACGACGTGGTGAAACCGGGGGCGTGAGCCGGACAGAATGTAGGTATGCGCACCTCCTCCATCCCTGCTCCCGTGCTCATGATTATGGCGGTCCTGTCCGTTCAGTTCGGTGCGGCGCTGGCCAAGACCCAGTTCGACGCCGTGGGCCCCACCGGCGCAGTGTTCCTCCGGTTGCTGTTCGGTGCGCTGATTCTGCTGGCCGTTGTGCGCCCGAAGGTGCGCGGATGGAAGCGCGGGCAATGGGCGGCCGCCACGGTGCTGGGCGTCGCACTGGCAGGAATGAACAGCCTCATCTACCTCGCCATCGGCGTGATCCCGATCGGTGTGGCCGTGACACTCGAGTTCACCGGCCCCCTCCTGCTGGCGCTGGTGCAGACCCGCCGCCTCGCAGACGCGGCGTGGGCACTGCTGGCGTTCGCCGGCGTCGTTCTCCTGGGTTTCGATGACGGCAGCGCCCTACCGCTCGCAGGTATCCTCTTTGCGCTCGGTGCGGGCGCTTTCTGGGCCGTCTACATCCTTGCCAGTGCGCGCGTGGGGCGGCTGGTTCCTGGCGTCGAGGGCCTGGCCGTGTCCATGGCGATCGGAGCGGTGATCGCACTGCCGTTCGGTGCGCCGTCTGCCGCCACGGGGGTTGTTGTGTCACCGCTGGTGCTGCCCGTCTTCGTCGGTGTTGCCCTGCTCTCCAGCGCGTTCCCCTATGCACTGGAGATGCTCGCATTGCAGCGCCTGTCCACGCGGGTGTTTGGTGTGCTGTCCGCCCTGGGGCCGGCCATGGCCGCGCTCGCAGGGTTGCTGGTGCTCAGCGAGGCGCTGGGTGCCCGGGAGATCATCGCTCTGGTGCTGGTCACCGCTGCTTCGATTGGAGTGACAGTCGGCGTACGACGACGGCGCCCGCCTGCTCCGGAAGTCCCGCCCACTCCCGCTCCATGAGCGTTGGTGCCCGTCGCTAGACTGGGCTCGTTGCCGGCAACCTCGGCGTGCGAGCGAGGAGGCTCCCGATGATTCTGCACCAGGCTGCTGCTTCCGTCCATTTTCCGATGTCCATGTGCACCTCGTTTCGACCCGCCTCGGACTGCCAATTCGGCCACATACCGGCCGGCCAGGCGTGTGGGGAATGATGCTGAACGACCGTGGGAACTGACGCACGGCTGAGGCGCCCACCGCGGGCCGGACAGCGTTCTCGCTCACCACCATGATCGAGCACGACACCGCCCGGGTACGCAGCTACGCGCAGATCGACGCCGACTGCCGGCTCGAACGTTTCGACGCGGTTGTCTCCGCCCGGGAAGCGCACCGTGCACGCGTTCATGTCGAGATCATCGCGTTTCCGCAGGCCGGACTCCTGCCAATTATGGACAGACCGTCGGACCGGACGGTGATTCACCGCGGGCGGGTGGTGGCGGCGGATCAGCTGGGCCTGACGCCGCTTTCTTGACGGGATGCAACGCTCCGCGGTTCGGTGAGGAGCCGAGTGAACACTGCCTCCGCTGCGCCTACAAGCAGCAGTTCGACTCCGAGGGCAGCGCGCTCCAGGCGGACTTCCGTGCCCAGGCCGCTGATCGGTCCCGCAGCGACGGCCGCGCTCAATCGCTCCTTGTCCGAGGCAAGCAGGACACCGAGGAACCCGCCGAGCACAATCATCTGGGGATTGAAAACGTTCACGAGGTTGCTTAGCCCGATTGCCAGCACCTCCGTCTGTCTGCGGATCTCACGAAGCACCGGGAAAGGCAGGCCGGGGCCCAGCGCGTCCTCGAGTTGCTCGGCGTCGGCATGATCAAGGCCAACGACGTCCAGCAGCCGCTCCAGGTTGACCTCAGTCTCAAGGCAGCCGCGGCGTCCGCAGTGGCACGGCTCCCCGTCGGGGCGGATCACCATATGCCCGAACTCCCCGGCGTAACCCGATGCACCGCCTAGCGGCTGACCGCCGACTATCGCACCTCCGCCGATCCCCGAAGCGCTGCCGTTGAGGTAAAGCGCGTCACGGTACCCGGCCGCCGCACCGAAAATGCTTTCGGCGAGCGTGCCGAGCGTCGCGTCGTTGGCCGCCACGGCGGGCATGCCGAGCGCGTCCCGGAACGGCCCGACGACGTCGGCCTCGCTCCAGCCGAGGTGCGGTGCCAGGCGCACTACACCGGAGTCGACGTTGACCAGTCCGGGGACTGCGAGACCCACGCCGAGCACATGCGTGCTTCCCGCCAGTTCCACCGACAGGCCCTCAACCACGGCGCGGGTGATGTTCACTGCCTCGTCGAGCGACGGCACGGATGCTGTGTTGTAACGGATTCGGCGGTGGACTGTGCCGCCGAGCCCGACGACGCCGACCGTCACTGCGTCGACGTCGGGGTTGACCGCAAGCGCGACCACCCGTTCATTCGCGTGCACCATCGGGCTGGGCCGACCGACCCGAACGGTTGCCGCGTCAGTCTCGTACACCAGGCCAAGTGCGGACAGCTCGCCCACGAGCGCGCCGATCGTGGACCGGGTGAGGTTGCAACGCTGAACGAGGGTTGCCCGGGTCAGTGGACCATACCGGTGCGCGGCCGTGAGCACTGCGGACAGATTGCGGCGCCGCAAGTCTTCGGTGCCGCTGCGTTCGCTCATTGCCACTCCCTGCGCGTATTTGTTCTGAACGTAAACTTAGCACCGCTTCTCGGGATAAGCCTCCGCGCGACCGTTGACTCGTTCCTATCGAGCCTATATGTTTTAGTCACGAACTTATCCCTTCGAGCTCAAAGCGGAGTACACACCATGGCACCTCAACCCACCCCGGAAGATCGCTTCACCTTCGGCCTCTGGACCGTCGGTTGGACCGGCACCGATCCCTTCGGCACCGACACCCGTGCAGCACTGGACCCCGTCGAGGCGGTTCACCGGCTCGCCGACCTCGGTGCTTATGGCATCACCTTCCACGACAACGACCTGGTGCCGTTCGGTTCCACCGACCAGCAGCGGGAAAGTATCCTCGGCAGCTTCCGGGATGCCCTGGCCGAAACCGGGTTGAAAGTGCCGATGGTGACCACCAACCTGTTCAGCCACCCCGTCTTCAAGGACGGCGGATTCACCAGCAATGACCGCTCGATCCGGCGCTTCGCCCTGCGGAAGGTCCTGACCAACATCGACCTCGCGGCCGAGCTCGGCGCCGAAACGTTCGTGATGTGGGGAGGCCGTGAAGGTGCCGAGTATGACGGCTCCAAGGACTTCGCCGCATCCCTGAACCGGATGAAGGAAGGCGTTGACACCGTCGCCGGCTACATCAAGGAGAAGGGCTACGGTCTCCGCCTGGCCCTTGAACCGAAGCCGAATGAACCCCGTGGAGACATCTTCCTGCCGACCGTCGGCCATGCCCTGGCGTTCATCGCCGAGCTGGAACACGGCGACATCGTGGGCGTGAACCCCGAGACCGGCCACGAGCAGATGGCGGGCCTGAACTTCACCCACGGCATTGCGCAGGCACTCTGGGCCGGCAAGCTTTTCCACATCGACCTCAACGGCCAGAAGGGAATCAAGTACGACCAGGATCTGGTGTTCGGACACGGTGACCTTTCGAGCGCCTTCTTCACGGTCGACCTCCTCGAAAACGGCTTCCCCAACGGCGGACCGCGCTACGAGGGCCCCCGCCACTTCGACTACAAGCCGTCGCGCACCGACGGTTACGACGGCGTCTGGGAATCCGCCAAGGCCAACATGACCATGTATCTCCTCCTCAAGGAACGCGCCCTCGCTTTCCGCGCCGATCCGGAGGTGCAGGAGGCACTCAAGACCTCCGGCGTCGTCGAACTCGGTGAAACCACGCTGGCAGCGGGAGAAACGACAGCTGACCTTCTCGCGGACCGGACTGCGTTCGAGGATTTCGACGCCGACAAGGCCTCAGAGCGTTCCTTCGCCTTCATCCGCTTGAACCAGTTGGCCATGGAGCACCTCCTCGGCGGCCGCGCCTGAAAACCCTGGTCCCCCTCCATCAGCAGCGAAGGAACAGGTCATGGCCCTGGTAGCCGGAGTAGATAGCTCCACACAGTCGTGCAAGGTCGTCATCAGGGATGCCGAAACCGGCGACCTGGTGCGATCCGGCTCAGCGCAGCACCCGCAGGGCACGGAAGTGCACCCGGATGCGTGGTGGGCCGCCCTGCAGGAGGCCATTGCTGCGGCGGGCGGTTTCGACGACGTCGCGGCCGTCTCGGTAGCAGGCCAGCAGCACGGCATGGTGTGCCTGGACAGCAACGGGGACGTGGTGCGCCCGGCGCTGCTTTGGAACGACACCCGCTCGGCCGGCGCCGCGTCAGCGCTTGTCCGGGAGAAAGGCGCGCAATGGTGGGCCGAGACCACCGGCACCGTCCCGGTGGCATCCCTGACCGCGACGAAGCTTCGCTGGCTCGCGGAGAACGAGCCGGAGAATGCAGCTCGAACCGCCGCAGTCTGCCTGCCTCACGACTGGCTCAGCTGGCGCCTCGCCGGCCATGGTCCCGGATCGGGTTCGGAGGGGCTGAAAGAACTGGCCACCGACCGCTCGGATGCCTCCGGGACTGGCTACTGGTCACCCTCGAAGGGGTACCTGACCGAGGTACTGGAAGCCACGCTGGGGCATGTCCCTGTCCTTCCCGAAGTCCTCGGGCCGCTCGAGTTCCGGAAGGACCAGGGCGGGCGCATTATCGGTGCGGGCGCCGGCGACAACGCCGGAGCGGGACTTGGCGCTGGAGCGGCGGAGGGCGACGTCGTCGTCTCGGTTGGCACGTCGGGCACCGTATTCGCGGTGTCCAACCGGCCGACGTCGGACCCTTCCGGTTTGGTGGCCGGGTTCGCCGATGCGACGGGCAACTACCTGCCGCTGGTGTGCACGCTCAATGCGACGCTCGTGCTGGACGCGACCGCGCGTTTGCTCGACGTTGATCACCACGAGTTCGCACGCCTAGCGTTGCAGGCGCCGGCCGGCGCGGACGGCCTCACTTTGGTGCCCTATTTCGCCGGCGAGCGCACGCCCAACCTGCCGGACGCCACCGGTTCGCTGCACGGTCTGACCCTGCGGAACTACTCCCCGGAGAACCTGGCGCGGGCAGCCGTCGAGGGCGTGGTCTGTTCGCTCGCTGACGGGCTCAAGGCGCTCACCGACGCGGGGGTTGTCGCACGGCGAATCATCCTCGTGGGCGGCGGCGCGCGTTCGGCTGCGCTCCGGAAGGCGGCGGCGGGCGTCTTCGGGTTGCCTGTTTCAGTTCCGAGTCCGGGCGAATACGTGGCCGACGGCGCCGCCCGCCAGGCGGCGGGTGCGCTGCATGGTGCCCTGCCGGACTGGGTGACGAACGACGTCGAACTGGTCGAAGCCGATCCGACTCCGGAGGTGCTGGCGCGCTACCGGGAGGTGGCCAGGAACTCCTACGGTAGCTAGCTATCCTCGCGCGTCTTGGCCAGGTCACTCCTGCCAGTTCTCGACCAAAAGTCCCGGCACCCGGGCGAACTCACGGGCATTGTTCGTCACCACAGTGAGTCCTCGTGAACGTGCGTGGCCGGCGATCATGGCGTCGTAGGGTCCGACGGGCTGCCCTTCCAATTTGAGGTGTGCCCGGATGCGAGCCGTGTGATGGGCAGCCGCTGCATCAAAGTCGAGGAATTCCATCCGGGAAGCCAGGCCCTCGACTGCACGGAGATTAGCTTCGACCTTCTCGGACACTTCAGCGCCGTAGACCAGCTCAGACAGCACAACTGAAGACAGCGCCATCTGACCGGCGTGCTTATTGAAGCGAATTCTCAGGTTGTCTGGCTTATACCGAATTGCGTGGATCAGGATGTTGGTGTCCAGCAGATACTTGAGAGTCATAGAGGCGGCCGTTCCTGTTCCCTCGGCTGATCGCGCTCTAATGGGTAGCTTGTGTCCCCGGGCGAATCGGCAAACCAGGAATCCCACATCAAGTCGACGGGCGAGATGATTCTGGACTGGCCGTCCTGAATCACCTCGACGTCCTTAACGCTGTCAGGCCACTCCAGTGCCTTCGGTATCCGGACAGCTTGGGACTGATTGTTCTTGAACAGCTTGGTTCTCGCCATGGGGACTCCTCTGTATATACAAAGAATATATGTTCGAGGCTGAGGTTACAAGACTTCGCAAGGAATGCACCGCCGTCGAGCGTGGTTGTCGCGGGTATGAAGCGCATAGGATTCCTGTCCTTCGGCCACTGGTCGCCCCTCGAAGGCTCACGCACCCGCACGGCCCGTGATTCGCTGCTCCAGGGCATCGAACTCGCCGAAGCCGCCGAGGAGATCGGCATCGACGGCGCGTTCTTCCGGGTCCACCACTTCGCGCGCCAGCAGGCGGCGCCTTTCCCGCTGCTCTCCGCAATCGCGGCGCGCACCTCGCGGATCGAAATCGGGACCGGCGTCATCGACATGCGGTACGAGAACCCCCTGTATATGGCAGAAGAAGCGGCCGGAGCCGACCTCATCAGCGGCGGCCGGCTCCAACTCGGCATCAGCCGGGGATCACCAGAGCCCGCACTCAATGGAGCCGCCAACTTCGGCTACGTTCCAGCCGACGGCGAAGAGCCGGCAGATATGGCCCGCCGCCACACCGAGGTGTTCCGCTACGCAATCAGCGGCGCAGGTATCGCACAGGCCGACCCACGCCAGGGCTCCGGCCTCCTCCCGGTCCAGCCGCACTCCCCCGGGCTCGGTGAGCGCATCTGGTGGGGCGCCGGAACACGGAAAACTGCCGTCTGGGCAGCCGAAGAGGGCATGAACCTAATGAGCTCCACCCTGCTGACCGAGGACACGGGTGTGCCGTTCGACCAGCTCCAGGCCGAGCAGATCCAGCTGTTCCGCGACGCGTGGGACGAAGCCGGGCACTCATTTGCTCCCCGCGTTTCGGTCAGCCGCAGCGTCATCCCGATCGTCGACGACGAGGACCGCCAGTACTTCGCCCTGAGCGCCCTCCGCGAGACCCGCGACCAGGTGGGCGTGCTTGACGGCGCAATGTCCCGTTTCGGCAAGAGCTACATCGGCGAGCCGGACAAGATCGCCGCTGAACTGGCCAACGACGACGCCGCCCGCTCCGCAGACACCCTCATGCTCACCGTGCCCAACCAGCTCGGTGTGGATTACAACGCCAAGATGCTGCGCAACATTGCAGAGCACGTGGCCCCGGCAATCGGATGGGAACGGAAAACCTCGTAGTTCAGCTCCCCCGCCCGCGTTGATTCAGCAGGACACACCCCTTATGCGTGTGCTTTCGGGGCGTGTCCTGCGAAATCAACACATGATGGTGCGTGGAACAATCGACACCATGACCTCCACAGCCGTCGACATCTGCGACCTCGCCAGTACACACGGACTGACGCTCGATCCCGAAACGCTGAGGTTCAACGAGGCTGGCCTGGACTACCGCGTGGTGTTCGCCGCCGATGCTCAAACGCTGGACGACTGGGTGCTGAGGATCCCGCGTCGGGCGGATGTGTCCGCGAAGATCGCCGAAGAAAAGCGCATTCTCGATTTCATCCGGCCGCGGCTGGGCATTGCGGTCCCGGACTGGCGGATCGCCTCCCCGGATCTCATCGCCTACCCGCTGCTTCCGGGCAGTCCCGGACTAACGCTCGACGGCGATAGTGAGCCTGTGTGGCACTTCGACGTTGCGTCGGAGGAGTACGCACGGTCGCTCGCGGAGGTGATCGCGTCGCTTCACGGGCTGGACCCGGAGGCAGCTGCCGATGCCGGCGTTCCCGTCGAAACCGTTGGTCAGACCCGGCAGCGTTGGGCCGACGACCTCGACCGGGTGCTTGACGAGTTCCGTGTGAACCCCGACCTCGCCATGGTGTGGCGAACCTGGATTGACGACGACGATCTCTGGCCGCAGCGCAGCGTCTTCACCCATGGCGAGCTCTACCCTGCCCACCTCCTCCTCGACGGCGACGACCGCATCGTCGCCGCACTGGATTGGACCACTGCCAAGGTAAGCGACCCTGCGCTCGACTTCGTGTACCAGTTCCTCATAGCGCCGCCGGAGCGCTTCGCCACGACAGTCAACGCGTACCGCGACCTCACCGGGCACACTGAACCGAACCTCGAGGCGCGCTGCAGCTCGCTGATTGCCGCCGGACCGTTGAACTATGCCTTGTTCGCGCTCCAGTCGGGAGATCCGGCTCACCGCGCGGCGGCAGAGGCGCAGCTCTAACTCGAAAGCCCCGTGAGTTGGCAGGACACACCCCTTTTCGCCGTGCATTAGGGGCGTGTCCTGCCAAATCAACGCGGAGAGGCACCGCCGTCCGAAGTTGGTGAGAGAATCGGCCCATGACGCGCCACCCTGTACCGAGCGGCGTCGCCCCAGAGGCGAACGATGCGATGACGGAGTCTGCTTCAGCCGCGGGATTCGAGGCGAAGCTTCGTACGCTCGCCACGACTGAGCAGCGGACCAAATACAAGCGCTTCTTCCCCGGTGACGATTCGCTGATCGGCGTGCGGATGGGGGACGTCTTCGCGCTCGCGAAACAGAACCTCACCATGCCGGTCTCGGAGATCGAACTGCTGCTGGAAAGCGAAACGCACGAAGTCCGCGTCGGCGCGTGTTCAATTATGGGGAAGGCCGCGTCCGTGAAAAAGCTTGCCTTCGAGCGGCACCGCGAGCTGTATGAGCTGTATCTCCGCCGCCATGACAGCATCAACAGCTGGGACCTGGTGGACCTTGCTGCCCATCAGGTGGTCGGGTCCTGGTTGGTGGACAAGTCGCGGGCACCGCTCGACAACCTCGCGGCATCGGCTTTCTGGCCTGAGAGAAGAAGCGCCATCGTCGCGACGGCTGCGTTCCTTAAGCGCGGCGAGGTTGCTGACACTCTGCGCTTAGCGACAACCCCTTGCGCACGACGATGAGGAACTTGTCCAAAAGGGTGTCGGGTGGATGCTGCGCTATGTGGGCGACAACGATGAAGCGGCGCTCATCGCATTTCTTGACGAGCATGCCTCCCGCATGGCCCGTGTAGCCGTCCGGGCTGCGACCGAGAAGCTCGACAAGCCCGTCCGGGAGCGCTACGTCGGGCGAACACATTAGGAGCACCCATGGACCAGCGGCTTCACTTCATCACGCTCGCCACGCGCGACCTCGACGCTGCCCGCGCCTTCTATCGCGACGGTCTTGGGTGGGAAGCGAATCTCGATGTACCGGGCGAGATCCTCTTCTACCAGGTTGGGCCGGGACTGCTGCTCGGCCTGTTCGACGCCGACAAGTTCGCCCAGGATCTCGGCACCACCGCTGCACCGGCACCCACGGGTGTCACGCTCTCGCACAACGTCGACAGCCCGGACGCCGTCCGGCATACCGTCGACGGGATGACTGCAGCCGGCGGAACCGTGCTGAAAGAACCGCAGCAGGGCCAGTTCGGCGGGATCTTCCACGCGCACGTAAAGGATCCGAACGGCGTCGTGTGGGAGATCGCCCACAACCCCGGTTGGCGGATTGAAGACGACGGCAGGGTAACCCTCGGTTAGCACCGCACCGACAACCCCCGTGAATTGGCAGGACACACCCCTTTTGCGCGGGCGAAGTCAAGTAGTGGGGGCAACGCTGGGGTTCATGCCGCTGTGAGCAGCTGGTTCAGCCGGGTGGCTGGGGTCT
>NZ_CANLXP010000004.1 GCF_947495145.1 uncultured Arthrobacter sp. | reverse complement strand
ACGCGCATTCACAGGAAACAACTTGACCATCAAACGCTCCATCAATCAGAGCGTTGCTTCGACCATATGACTTTGCCACGGGCAAAAGGGGTGTGTCCTGCCAACTCAACGGGGGCTGTCGCTCCGGTGAGCGGCGGTTTACGGTTGTGCCATGACTACCTATTCGGAACTGTTTCGGATTGAGAATGCCCGCTTGACCGAGATCCTCGAGACGGTGGAGGACTGGAACGCCCCGTCGCCGTGTACCGGCTGGGCTGTCCGCGATGTTCTGGACCACCTGATCGACACCGAACGCGACTTCCTGGGCCAGCATGACATTGACGCGGGCTCCCGGCCGGACACGGCGCAGGACCCGGTGGGCGCCTGGAAGACTCACGCGTCGCGCGTCCAGAACGTCCTCGATACTGCGAAGCTTGCCGAAACGTCGTTCGACGGGTTCTTCGGGCCCACAACGGTCGGCGCTACACTCGCAACCTTCTACGGGTTCGACCTGCTGGTGCATCGCTGGGATATTGCGCGCGGCGCCGGCAGGGACACCAGGTTCAACGAATCAGAGCTTGACCTCATCGAGCAGTCGCTCGAGGGTTTCGGCGAAAACCTCTACATGGAAGGGATCTGCCGGCCGGCGCTTCCCGCCCCGGCCGATGCGGATCGGGCAACCAGGCTACTTGCGCGAATGGGGCGCGACGCTGGCTGGCAGTCGTCCGTCAACGCCTAATCAGCGTTCGCTCCTCCCCGTTCATTTGGCAGGACACGCCCCGAAAGCACGGGGCAAAAGGGGTGTGTCCTGCCAAATGAACGCAGGGAGGGTCAGCTGCGGAGCTGGCGCACCATATCCAGTACGACGGCGCTCAGGTCGCCATTGGTCTCAGCGGCGATGCGGCGCTGGCGCTGGTACCCCGCGCCGCGCTGCAGGATCTTCTCGACGTCGGCGAGCTCCTCGGAGCAGCCGAGCTTCGCCGCGACCGGTTCCAGCCGGTTCAGCTCATCCATCAGGTGTTCGGTGACCAGGCGTTCGGTGCCGGCGGCGTCGAGAATGATGATGGCCTCCAACCCGTAACGGGCTGCGCGCCACTTGTTCTCCTGCACATGCCACGGCGGCATGGTGGGGATGGTGCCGCCGTTGTCGAGGGTGGTTGAAAAGTCGTCCACGAGGCACTGGGTCAAAGCAGCGACGGCGCCGACATCCTCCAGCGTTGAAAGCCCGTCGCAGACACGCATTTCGATGGTGCCGAGGTTCCCGACCGGGCGGATGTCCCAACGGATCTCGCTGACCGAATCGATCACGCCGGTGGTGAACATGTCCTGCACATAGGACTCATATTCCGCCCAGTTGGGGAACTGGAACGGGAGTCCGGCGGTGGGCAACTGCTGAAACATCAGCGCCCGCTGGGATGCGTATCCGGTGTCCTCGCCGCCCCAGAACGGCGACGACGCAGAAATCGCCTGAAAGTGCGGGAAATAGTTCACGAGACCGTCGAGCACCGGAAGTGCCTTGTCGCGGTGATCGAGGCCGACGTGCACATGGACGCCGTAAATCACCATCTGCTGGCCCCACCACTGGGTGCGGTCGATGAGCTTGGAGTACCGTTCCTTGTCCGTGACCGGCTGGGAGCGCGGTGCGCTGAACGGATGGGAACCGGCGGAGAACAGCTCAACGCCCATCGGGTCCGTCACCTCGCGGACGGCGGCGAGTGACCGGCGCAGGTCCTCCTTGGCTTCGGCGACCGTATGGCAGATGCCGGTCACGATTTCCACAGTGTTCAGGAGGAGTTCCTGCTTGATGTGGGGGTGTTCGTCGTCAGCCTGCAGTTCGGGATGCCGCTTGTTGACGCCGCGGAGCACCTCTTTGGCCACCGAGACGAGGTCGCCGTTGTACCGGTCGACGAGCGCGAGCTCCCACTCAACGCCGAGCGTCGACTGCTCGGACTTCGCGAACTCAATGTTCAATGGTGTGCTCCTGACCGGTACCGGACTGTGGGGGAATAGTGCCTCGGTATCGCGCCATCGCGGGTGAGAACTGACCTCAATAGTAGTGCAGAGCCGGATCCGCCCTGCGGTATGTTGCAACCGGGCATAATTGACGGGTGCCGATCCTGAACAAAGACATGGTCCTGTGTATCTCCCTCGCCGCGAGGCCCAGCAACATCGGAACGCGCTTCCACAATTGGCTCTATGAGCAGCTCGATTTGAACTACATCTACAAGGCGTTCACCACGACGGATCTTCCGGCGGCCATCGGCGGCGTGCGCGCGCTGGGAATTCGCGGCTGTGCGGTGTCCATGCCGTTCAAGGAAGATGTCATCCCGCTGGTGGACCGGATGGACCCCTCGGCGCTGGCCATCGATTCGGTGAACACCATCGTGAACGACGACGGCGTCCTCACCGCCTACAACACCGATTACCTTGCGGTCGCGGAACTGATTGGACAGCGTGCGGAGGTGACGCCGTCGTCGTCGGTTCTGTTGCGCGGATCCGGCGGAATGGCCAAGGCAGTTGCGGCAGCTGTCCGGGATGCGGGCTTCACTCAGGTGACCATCGTCGCCCGGAACGAGGAGGCCGGCAGGCACCTGGCCGGGCTGTACGGCTTCGAGTGGCAGGCTGAACCGGGGAACGCCACGGCGGACCTGCTCATCAACGTGACACCGCTCGGCATGGCCGGGCAGGACGAGGACATCCAGTCGTTCAGCGATGACGCGATTGCTGCGGCGTCACTGGTGTTCGACGTCGTTGCGTTGCCGTCTGAGACGCCGCTCGTCCGGGCTGCACGGCGCGCAGGAAAGCCCGTCGTTACCGGTGCTGAAGTGATTGCGCTGCAGGCGGCCGAACAGTTTGTCCTCTACACCGGCGTCCGCCCGTCGGCTGAGCAGATCCGCCAGGCGGGGGAGTTCTCGCGGCAGCCCGCGTAGCCTTTCCAGTTAGCCCAGTACCGGATCGACGACGACGGCGACGCGATCTTCGCCGATCCGCGTCAGTACCAGCGTGGCCTTGTTCGTCGCCTTCTTCGAGCCGGCGAGGAGTTGCTTGCGCAGCTCCTCGGGCGTGACGGACGTTCCGCGCTTCTTGATGTCGAGGACGCCGATGTCGTTTGCCTTCACCCAGGCCTTCAGCGCCTTGACGTTGTACGGTATCACCTCGAGTACGCGGTAGGGCCGGGCGAACGGGGTTTCAACCAGCTCCGGTGCGCAGATATAGGCGATGTGCGGATCGATCAGATGCCCGCCGATGGAGTGGGCGACGTCGGCCACCAATCCCGTGCGGATCACCGCGCCGTCCGGCTCGTACAGGTACCCCTCGACCGGGCCGATCGGGGCGTCGTCGTCCTCACCGAAGTTCGTGTGGCTGGTCAGCTCAGTGGCGCCGTCCGCGCCGATGAGCAGGGCGCTGCGGCGGACGTTTTCGCGGCGGAGGGCGTTGAACCAGAGGACAACTTCGGCGACATCGCCGTCGACGCTCACCCACTGGGCTTCGCAGTTGGGCGGGATCGCCTCATGCGGGATTCCGGGTCCGAGCTTCACACCGACCGGCATACCGGTGTCGGCGAGGCTTTCGATGAAGGAGAGCGGCGGCGAGAAGGCTTCCGGGTCGAAGAGGCGCCTGGTGCCTGCGCTGGAAGTGGTCCGTCGGGCGGGATCCAGCCAGACGCCGTCGTACTCTGTGAGGTCAAGGGCTGAGGCGTCGGCGTTGACCACAGTCGCGTTGGACCACGGCAGCAGGTTCATGGTGGCGGCAGCGGCGGTGGTTTCGTCGAGTTCGACGGCGGTGACGTCGCGTTCCAGCGTGGCGAGGGCCATCGAATCCGCGCCGATGCCGCAGCCGAGGTCTGCGACCTTCTGCAGGCCCGCGGTGACGTAGCGCTGGGCGTGGCGGGCAGCAACGTTGAGGCGGGTGGCCTGTTCGAGGCCGGCGGGCGTGAAGAGCATGCGGGCGGCGAAAGGACCGAACTTTGCCTGGGCCTTGGCGCGGAGCCGGGATTGGGTGAGGGCGGCGTTGACGACGTCGGGGGAGTGACCGGCGGCGCGGAGCTGTTCGTTGAGCCGGAGACTTTCGGCCTCGGAATAGGGTCCGAGCGAGTTGAGCAGTTCCCAGCCCTCGGGGGTCAGGATGGGCTCAAGGAGGTTCTGGGTCAAGGTGTCGCTTTCGGCTTGAAGCTTTCGGCGGGCGTGCGGTGGGCGGTTGCGCCGGGCTTTTCAGTCTAGAGGTTCTGCGGCATCAGCGTGGTGGCGGTGCCGGTTCCGCGGACACGGGAGCAATCTGGAAAAAGGTGAGCAGAATTTCCCTCACCTCAGTCCGGGTTGGTCGAGTTCGTGCCCAGTTTGCTCGGCTCAAGGTCCAGTTTGCTCGGCTCGGTGTCCGGGTCGCTCACCCCGACCTGTCGGAGCGCGTAAAACCAACCCTCTGGCACTCGCCTTGACCGAGTGCTAACCGTTGCATAAAGTCAGACTTGGCACTCTCACTATGAGGGTGCTAATCCTTCGAGGATGCGCCAACCGGCACCGCGACGACGGTCAGCGCCTGCTCGATACCCAAAGATTCATTCAAACCAAGTGAAGGAGAGGTCCGAGTGTCGGTCTCTATCAAGCCTCTTGAAGATCGTATTGTCGTCCGCCCGCTGGAAGGCGAGCAGACCACCGCATCCGGTCTGGTTATCCCGGACACTGCCAAGGAAAAGCCCCAGGAGGGCGAAGTTGTCGCAGTAGGCCCCGGCCGCGTTGACGACAATGGCAACCGCGTACCCGTCGACGTTGCAGAAGGCGACGTCGTCATCTACTCCAAGTACGGCGGAACCGAAGTCAAGCACGGTGGCCAGGAATACCTGGTTCTCTCCGCTCGCGACGTTCTGGCGATCGTCGTCAAGTAGTTGTGCAGAAGAACCCCGGTCACATTCGGCCGGGGTTCTTTCCTGTCAGATAACAACTCGTCATACACATCCCTGCACAAGCCTGAAAGGAACAAGACATGGCAAAGCAGTTGGAGTTCAACGACGCCGCCCGCCGCAAGCTGGAAGCCGGTGTCGACAAGCTGGCCGACACCGTCAAGGTGACGCTCGGCCCCCGCGGACGCAACGTCGTGCTCGACAAGAAGTGGGGCGCCCCCACCATCACCAACGATGGTGTAACCATCGCCCGTGAGGTTGAGCTGGACGATCCTTACGAGAACCTCGGCGCACAGCTCGCCAAGGAAGTTGCCACCAAGACCAACGACGTCGCCGGTGACGGCACGACGACGGCTACCGTCCTCGCCCAGGCACTGGTCAAGGAAGGTCTGCGCAACGTCGCAGCCGGCGCAGCCCCCGGCGCACTCAAGCGCGGCATCGAGGTCTCCATCGAGGCCGTTGCTGCCCGTCTGCTCGAGAACGCCCGCGAGGTTGTCGGCAAGCAGACGGCGAACGTTGCTGCCATCTCGGCCCAGAGCCAGGAAGTCGGCGACCTGCTTGCCGAAGCTTTCGAGAAGGTCGGCAAGGACGGCGTCATCACCATCGAGGAATCCTCGACGACGCAGACCGAACTCGTCCTCACCGAAGGCATGCAGTTCGACAAGGGCTTCCTCAGCCCTTACTTCGTGACCGACGCCGAGCGTCAGGAAGCCATCCTCGAGGATGCACTGATCCTGATCAATTCGGGCAAGATCTCGGCTCTGCAGGAGTTCCTGCCGCTGCTCGAAAAGGCGCTGCAGGCCGGTAAGCCGCTGTTCATCATCGCCGAGGACATCGAGGGCGAAGCCCTCTCCACGCTGGTGGTCAACAAGATCCGCGGCACCCTCAACGTTGTCGCAGTCAAGGCTCCCGGCTTCGGCGACCGCCGCAAGGCCATGCTCCAGGACATCGCCACCCTCACCGGTGCGCAGGTCGTCTCCCCGGATCTGGGCCTGAAGCTGGACCAGGTCGGTCTCGAGGTTCTGGGCACTGCACGCCGCATCACCGTGACGAAGGACAACACCACCATCGTTGACGGCGCAGGCAGCGAGCAGGATGTTGCTGATCGCGTCTCGCAGATCCGCGCCGAGGTTGAGCGCACCGATTCTGACTGGGACCGCGAGAAGCTCCAGGAGCGCCTGGCGAAGCTCTCCGGCGGCGTTGGCGTCATCAAGGTCGGCGCAGCCACAGAGGTCGAGCTGAAGGAAAAGAAGCACCGCATCGAGGACGCAGTGTCCTCCACCCGCGCAGCCCTTGAAGAGGGCATCGTGGCAGGCGGCGGTTCTGCCTTGATTCACGCTTCGAAGGTTCTCGACGAGGACCCCGCTGTCCTCAAGCTCGAGGGCGACGCGGCTACCGCCGTCGGCCTCGTGCGCCGCGCTCTGGTTCAGCCGCTGCGCTGGATCGCCGAGAACGCCGGCTACGAGGGCTACGTCGTCATCGACAAGGTCGGTCAGCTTGAGGTCGGACACGGCTTCAACGCCGTTACCGGCGATTACGAAAACCTGGTCGACGCCGGCATCATCGACCCCGTAAAGGTCACCCGGTCGGCGCTGCGCAACGCAGCTTCGATCGCGGCGCTGGTTCTTACCACCGAAACCCTCGTGGTTGAGAAGCCTGCCGAGGACGAAGAGCAGGGCCACGGCCACAGCCACTAGGCAGCGCTGCTGCTAACGGCGAAAGCCACCAGGAGCAACGTTCCGGTCCTTCAGGAGGGCCGGAACGTTGCTCTTTTCACATCCGGATACCGGTCACCGGAATAGGGGTTGCAATTCATTCGTTCTACGATAGAACCCGGAAAGCGTTGGTCCACCGCACCCGCGATCACTCCCACAGCATCCCCCGAAAGAGGCGCCGCGTTGAGCGAACTGTCGAACCATGATCCCTTCGGCTTCATCGGCCTGACGTACGACGACGTCCTGCTGCTGCCCGGGCACACCGATGTCATCCCGTCCGAAGCGGACACCAGCTCGCGGGTTTCCAGGCGGATCACCGTACAGACGCCGCTGCTGTCCTCCGCCATGGACACTGTCACCGAGGCCCGCATGGCCGTCGCAATGGCACGCCAGGGCGGGCTCGGTGTCATCCACCGCAACCTGTCCATCGCCGACCAGGCCGAGCAGGTGGACCGCGTCAAGCGCAGCGAGTCGGGCATGATCACCAACCCGGTCACGATCGGCCCTGACGCCACCCTCCGCGAACTCGACGACCTCTGCGGCCACTACCGCGTCTCCGGCCTTCCCGTGGTCGACGGCGGCGGCAAGCTCCTCGGCATCGTCACCAACCGCGACACCCGCTTCGTGTCGGAATCCGACTTCCCCAACCGCCTCGTCCGCGAAGTGATGACCCAAATGCCGCTGGTCACAGGACACGTGGGCATCAGCGGCGAGGACGCCATCGGCCTGCTTGGCAAGAACAAGATCGAGAAGCTTCCGCTGGTCGACGACGACGGCATCCTCCGCGGTCTCATCACCGTCAAGGACTTCACGAAAGCGGAGCAGTATCCGCTTTCCACAAAGGACGACGACGGCCGCCTCCGTGTGGGCGCCGCCATCGGTTTCTTCGGCGACGGCTGGGAACGCGCCATGGCGCTGGTCGACGCCGGTGTGGACGCACTCTTCGTGGATACCGCCAACGGCCACAGCGCCGGAGTCCTCGAGATGATTGCCAGGCTCAAGGCCGAAAAGTCCGCTGCGCACGTGGACATCATCGGAGGCCAGGCAGCGACCCGAGAAGGTGCCCAGGCCCTCATTGATGCCGGCGCTGACGGCATCAAGGTGGGCGTAGGCCCGGGCTCCATCTGCACCACGCGTGTCGTTGCCGGCGTCGGCGTTCCTCAGGTCACGGCCATCTACGAGTCAGCCAAGGCCGCAATTCCGGCAGGCGTTCCCCTGATTGCCGACGGCGGTTTGCAGTACTCGGGCGACATCGGTAAGGCCCTGGTAGCGGGAGCGGACACCGTCATGCTTGGCTCTCTTTTGGCAGGCTCCGCTGAAGCACCCGGTGAGCTGGTCTTCGTCAACGGCAAGCAGTACAAGACCTACCGCGGCATGGGTTCGCTCGGCGCCATGCAGACCCGTGGGAAGAACACCTCGTACTCCAAGGACCGCTACTTCCAGGCCGACGTCACGGGAGACGACAAGCTCATCCCCGAGGGCATTGAAGGACGCGTCGCCTACCGCGGGCCGCTCGCATCCGTTGCCTACCAGCTTGTCGGCGGCCTGCGCCAGACGATGTTCTACACCGGTGCACGCACCATTGAAGAACTGAAAGCCAAGGGCAAGTTCGTCCGCATCACCTCAGCCGGGCTCAAGGAATCGCATCCCCATGACATCCAGATGACGGTGGAAGCACCCAACTACGGATCGAAGTAGCCAGCCGGAAGCTAGAGCGGCCCGAACTGCGTTCTGCCGTTCGGGTCGCGGTGGTTCTGGGACATCTCCTCAAGCGCCTCCCTTAAGTCGGGCTCCTGCCCAATCCGGGCACGGAAGAGGCGCGCCGCGTTCTCGATGTGCCAGGCGGGGATGAGGAGAGTGCCGGCAAAGAACGCGACAAGAAAGAACACTCCCAGGACAGCACCGGCGACGGACCCTGCACTGAGGCTCGCGTCCCCGGATAGGGCAAGCGCCAGCATTATCCCGCACGAACCGACCGCCACGAGAGTGATTCCGGTCCAGGCACCGCGCACCGTCCGGGGAGCCCTTGACGACGCCGGATGACGGGATGAAGGAACGTGCCGGCCGCGTCGGCGTGCCTGCAGCGCACCGGCAGCTCCGCCTGTGAGCAAAGCCCCGGCAACAGCGTAGGGAACCGCACCGGACGCGGTGAACGCCAGCGCCAGTGCCACCAGCGCCAGCCAGGCGCACCAGAAGTACAGCATGAGGTAGGTTGCCCGGCTCTGCGCGTCGTTGAGAGCCATCCGCCTGAGGACGCTGGCGGAACCCTGTCCTGCCTCACTGAGTTGAGGCGACATCCAGTATTCGAGTGGACGGGTCTCCCAGCTCACTCGGAACCAATCGTCCCGTGATCCAGGTCCAGGGCTTGCTCAAACAGCTCCAGCGCAACGGATTCGTCCACTTCGCGCTTCACAAGCTCAGCACCCTCGCCCGTAGCCAGATGCCACGTGCCGGATTCGTCAACCATGAGGTTCGCGGTCCTCGGCTGCACGCCCAGGCCATGGTGCTTCATTTGCGCGGCAACCGGACGGCGAGCGGTTGAGCCGCTTCCGTCCGGTTCCGACCCCGAATCACGAAGGTAGTGCGCTGCCGCATCCACCCCGAACTTCAGGACGGGGCGGTCGTTCTTCAGGGGAGTGAACCCGTGTGTGCCGTTTCCGTTGGCGTTTGCCACAAAAACCCCGCCGGCGGAGGCAACGGCGAACATGACGTGGTTCCGGTCCGGAGTCAGCAGCGCAATCTCAAGCCACTCGCCCGCAGTTGCCATCACTGCAGCTATGAACTCGGTGGGCCCCTTGAGGACCAGGTCGCCCTGGTTCAGCTCGGCCAGGCCGCGCACCAGCAGCGTTGTCATGCCGGCTTTGGTCAGCTGCTCGTTGCCTGCCTGCGGGGTCAGCCGGAAGATCTCGCGTGTCAGCGCAGTGGACTCAACGTCGTTGAAGGCAAGTAAAGCCAGAATCTCGTGTTCGGTCAGTTGCAGCGAATCCGTGGTGGTCAATGCTCTCTCCGAGATCGGGGGTCTTTAGCGGGTTCCGGGAATGACGCTACTATCCGAAGGCCCAGTTCCATGCATCTTCCGCTCCTTCTGCGATGGCGTCAGCCCCGTCAGAGATTGCGTCACCAGCATCGGATGCAAAATCGGTGATCCTTTCGGTGACCGGCACGTCACCGGACAAAAACTGTGCGCCCGCCCAGACAAGCGAGGCCGCCGCAAAGAACGGAGCAGCCGGTGTAGGCGTAAGGCTGCCCGCCGCAAGGATGGTGGTGATTGCACCATCGGCAACAACGTGCCCGTCTCCTGACTGGATGCCCTGGTAGGTCTGCCCCAGCCCGGTCAGGATACTGAGCCCGCCGGCGAACTTACCCGCCAGGTTCAGGGCATTGAGGGTCTGCGTCCCGCGAAGGTAGCCCACTTCGGGCGCAGTGCCGAAGCCGGGAGTCAGCAGGTCCGCCCGCGCCATCGCATTCAGAAGGCGTTCGGCTCCCAATCCGCCGGCAGAAGTGACCCAATTCGCGATCTGGAACGGCGGCCAGGCGCCGAGGTCCCCCAGCGTGTTGCCGAACAGATCGAAAAGGTCATCCTCCGAGGATCCCTGGGTGCTTCCGCTATTCGCGCTCGCAGGTACACCGTCGAATCCGCCGCCGCCGCCGCCGTCGTCGTTGCTTGTCTGTTCCTGTTGGGCGGCCTGGTCAGCCAGCGCGTGTGACTGCGTCTCCAGCATGGCCGCTGTCTGGTTGAGCTGCACCCGTACGGACGTATGCCAGCGGGTACGGAATTGGGCGGCGTCTGGCCCGTTCCAGGGAATTCCGTTGAGCATCGCAGTAATGGTTTGGTCCGCCGTCGTAATGGCGGCACTTGAACTCCCCATTGAGCGGGCGAGATCGCGCAACTGTTCGGGGTTGGCCCCGATTGTTTCCCCAGACATGGTTCCGACTGTACGGAACGGAAGCCGCGTGGGCGATGGGCAGGTCTCCCCGCTGGGATAACCTAGACCGGTGACTTACGAGATTGAGATCGGCCGAGGCAAGCGCGGACGCAGGGCATATTCCCTCGATGACCTTGCGGTGGTCCCGTCCCGCCGCACGCGGGACCCGCTGGACGTCTCGGTCCAGTGGCAGATCGACGCCTACCAGTTCGAGATGCCCGTGATCGCAGCGCCGATGGATTCCACCATGTCGCCCGCCACCGCTATTGCCATGGGCAAGCTGGGCGGCCTCGGCGTGCTCAACCTTGAGGGTCTCTGGACACGCTACGAGGACCCGACGCCGGTCCTCGAGGAAATCGCGGGACTCTCCACAGAGAACTTCAGTCCTGCAGCTACCCGCCGTATGCAGGAGCTCTACGAGGCACCCATCCAGGCTGAGCTGATCACCAGCCGCCTGGCGGAAATGCGCGACGCCGGCGTCACGGTTGCCGGGGCCCTGACACCTCAGCGCACCCAGGAGTTCTACAAGACGGTCCTCGCTGCCGGCGTCGACATCTTCGTCATCCGCGGCACCACGGTCTCCGCCGAGCACGTCTCCAAGAACGAGGAGCCGCTGAACCTCAAGCAGTTCATCTACGAGCTGGACGTCCCGGTGATCGTCGGCGGCGCGGCCGGCTACACCCCGGCACTGCACCTCATGCGCACCGGCGCGGCCGGCGTGCTGGTCGGCTTCGGCGGCGGAGCAACGACGACGACGCGGCGCGCCCTGGGCATCCACTCACCGATGGCATCGGCCATCTCGGACGTCGCCGCCGCCCGCCGCGACTACCTGGACGAGTCCGGTGGCCGCTACGTGCACGTCATTGCCGACGGCGGGATGGGCACCAGCGGCGACATCGTGAAGGCCATCGCCGTCGGGGCTGACGCGGTGATGCTGGGCTCAGCTCTTGCCCGCGCCGAGGAAGCACCCGGCAAGGGCTGGCACTGGGGACAGGAGGCCCACCACAACGAGCTGCCCCGCGGAGACCGGGTCAACGTGGGTACGGTGGGCCCGCTGGAGGAAGTGCTCTGGGGGCCCTCGCACCATACCAACGGCACCTCGAACATGATCGGCGCGCTGCGCCGGGCGATGGCGACCACCGGTTACTCGGACCTGAAGGAGTTTCAGCGGGTTGAGGTAGTACTCTCTCCCTACCTTTCCAACGGCTGATTGCCTAAGGTTGAGGGACCAATCCGCAACGATGAAGGTGGATAAACGGCCATGAACAAAGGCGCCCTCAGCCCACAGCAGCGCGAAGAGGCACTTGCCGCGCTGAAGTCCACCAACCAGCCCGGCAAGGAACTGGACATCCTGATCGTGGGCGGCGGCGTCGTCGGCGTCGGCTCAGCCCTGGATGCGGTGACCCGCGGGCTGGATGTCGGAATCGTCGAGGCACGGGACTGGGCGGCGGGCACGTCCTCCCGGTCCTCGAAACTGATTCACGGCGGTTTGCGCTATCTGGAGATGCTGGACTTCGCGCTGGTCCAGGAAGCGCTCAAGGAACGTGGCCTGCTGATCCAGCGGATCGCGCCGCACCTGGTTCGCCCGGTGCCGTTCCTCTACCCGCTGACCAAGCGCTTCATCGAGCGGCCGTACGTCGGTGCCGGCATCATCCTGTATGACACCATGGGCATGACCTCGGGCAACTCCAGGGGCGTCCCCATGCACAAGCACCTGACTCGCAGGGGCACCCTCCGGGCGGCTCCGAGCCTCAAGAATGACGCCATGGTTGGCTCCATCCGCTACTACGATGCACAGGTTGATGACGCGCGCTACGTCGTCAACATGATGCGTACCGCAGCCTCCTACGGCGCAAAGGCAGCAAACAGGGTCTCCGTCGTCGACTTCCTCCGTGAGGGTGAGCGGGTGGTCGGCGCCCGCGTCAAGGACCAGGAGACCGGCGAGGAATTCAGCATCCGCGCCAAGCAGGTCGTGAATGCCACAGGTGTCTGGACCGATGAAACCCAGGCCATGGTCACCGAGCGCGGCCAACTGAAGGTCCGGGCCTCGAAGGGCATCCACCTCGTGGTGCCGCGCGACCGGTTCCAGTCGACCGTCGGGCTCATCCTGCGCACCGAGAAGTCGGTGCTGTTCGTCATTCCGTGGGGCCGGCACTGGATCATCGGCACCACTGACACCGACTGGGACCTGGACAAGGCCCATCCGGCGGCGTCCTCGTCGGACATCGACTACATCCTTGAGCACGTCAACCGCGTGCTCAAGCGGCCGCTCACGCGCGAGGATGTGGAGGGTGTCTACGCGGGCCTGCGTCCGCTGCTGGCGGGGGAGAACGACTCCACTGCCAAACTCTCCCGTGAACACGTCGTTGCGCACCCGGTCCCCGGCCTCGTTGTGGTCGCCGGCGGCAAATGGACCACCTACCGGGTGATGGCGAAGGACGCGGTGGATGAGGCTTCCCGCGCCCTCGACGAACGGGTTCCGGACAGCTGCACCGAGACCGTTCCGCTGCTCGGCGCGGAGGGCTACAAGGCGGCCTGGAACAAGCGTGCCCGCATGGCCGAGGAAGCCGGGGTTCATGTGGCACGCGTCGAGCACCTGCTGCAGCGGTATGGCACCGACGCCGAACTGGTGCTCGCCCTCATCCGGGAGAACCCTACGCTGGCTGAACCGCTTCCCGGTGCTGACGACTACCTGGCCGCTGAAGCCGTGTTCGCAACCACCCACGAGGACGCACGCCACGTCGACGACGTGCTGACCCGCCGTACCCGCATCTCAATCGAGTCCTGGGACCGCGGAGTGTCGGCGGCTCCTGTCGTGGCGGAACTGATGGCGCCGCACCTCAACTGGAGCGAAGCCCAGATCGACCGTGAGGTTAAGCACTACCTCGCCCGGGTCGAAGCCGAAAGACTCAGTCAACAGCAGCCCGACGACGAATCGGCCGACAGCGCACGCATGGGAGTCGAAGACATCGTGCCGCTAAGCTAGGAATCGGATCGGCGCGCCGGTCAGGCACTGGCGTCCGGCGCACTCTTCCAGACGCACCAGTTCCCGATATCCCTGTGAGAGGCCGGTTGTGACACCCCTCGATCTGCATGACGCCGAATTGACCACACCGCAGATGGTGATCCTCGACATGGTGGCTGAGGACAAGGCCGACGCCGCCGCCCAGCTGGCTGCCCGCCTGCACCAGTCCGGGCGCATCACCAACCTTGAGGGCTTCCTCGCACAGGTCAATTCCCGTGAGCACCAGATGGCTACCGGCCTGCCCGGCGGAGTGGGAGTGCCCCACGCCCGCAGCGAGTTCGTCGAGCAGACCTCCATCGCCGTCGGCGTCACCCGGTACGGGCACAGCCTGGACTTCGGCGCCCAGGACGGCCCGGCAACACTGGTGCTCCTGATCGCAACGCCCGCGGCGTCCTTCTCCGAGCACCTGGAGGTCCTCGCCACGCTTGCCCGTTCGCTGTTCAAGGAAAACTTCCGCGAATCACTCCGCCGGGCGCACGACGCCGAAGTGATCAGCGAACTCATCAACTCATCGCTGGTGTTTTTCGACCACTAGTCCCGTACGAGCGGGAGCAACCTGGACACAAGTGAGCGGAATTTCGCTCACATCGGTCCAGGTTGCTCGGTTTTGTGTCCGGATTGCTCGAGTCGATGTCCAGTCTGCTCGAGCTGGCAGCTACTCGGTCCGCCAGGACCGCCAGAGCGAGGCATACGAGCCGCCGAGCGCGAGCAGCTCGTCATGGGAGCCGAGCTCGGTGATGTTGCCGTTTTCCACCACAGCCACGCGGTCGGCGTCGTGCGCGGTATGCAGGCGGTGGGCAATCGCCACCACCGTGCGCCCCTCGAGGACTGCGCTGAGCGAGCGCTCAAGATCTCGCGCGGCCTGCGGATCGATCAGGGACGTCGCCTCATCGAGCACCAGAGTGTGCGGATCCGCCAACACCAGGCGGGCCAGGGCGACTTCCTGTGCCTGCGCGGGCGTCAGCTCGTACGCTCCCGAACCGACCTCGGTATCGAGCCGCTCCGGCAGGGTGCGCGCCCAGTCCAGCGCACCGACGTCGTCCAGTGCCTTTTCGATCTCACTCTCGGTCGCGTCGGCCTTGCCCAGCCGGATGTTGTCGGCCAGGGAGCCCACGAAAACGTGGTGCTCCTGGGTCACCAGGGCGACCTCGCGGCGCAGCGCATCAAGCGGCCGGTCGACCAGCGGCACACCGCCAACCGTCACCGAGCCGCCGGTGGGCGGATGGATTCCGGCGATGAGCCGCCCAAGCGTCGACTTGCCGGCACCGGACGGCCCGACCATCGCCAGGCGCTCCCCGCGCCGCAGCTGAAGATCGACGCCGTGCAGCACATCGTGACCGGGACGGTACGCGTAGCGGGCACCGGAAACCGTGATGTCGTCGGAGGCGGGTTGCTCATCCGTCGCGGTCCGGTCGCCCGGAACATTCTTGATGCCGATGATCCGCGCCAAGGATGCAGCTCCCACCTGGATCTCGTCCGTCCACATGATGAGCAGGTCAACTGGGTCGATCAGGCGGACGGCAAAGAGCGCCACCGTTGCAACAGCACCGGGGGTCACCGCGTCCGTGGACGCCAGCCAGCCGCCCCACAGGAGCACGCCGGCCACCGGGAGCCAGAACGCGGTGTCCGCAGCCGGAAACAGTATCGACCGCAGCCAGAGGGTGTACCGCTCAGCGGCGAAGCTGCCTGAGAGCGACTCGTCCATCCGGTCGCGGCGCAGCCCCCCGAGACCCAGCGCGTCAACGGTCCGCGCACCCTCGATGGTCTCGGTGATGGCTCCGTTCACCACCGCGTAGCTCTCCCGCTCGGCCTTGTAGCCGGCCGAGCTGCGTTTGAGGTACCAGCGGGTAGCCGGGTAGAGCAGCGGGACGCCCACCAGGAGGGCCAGGGAGAGCAGGGGAGAGGTGAGGATTGCCGCGGCCAGCGTGATGATGATCGTCACCACCGACACCACCACCTGCGGAACGCCGAATCGGACAGTGTGGGAGACGGAGTCGACGTCGTTGGTCGTCCGGGAAACGAGATCGCCTGTGCCGGCCTTCTCCACTGTGGACAGCGGCAGCGAGGTGACCTGCGCCATGAAGTCCTCGCGCAGCTCGGCAAACACCGTTTCGCCGAAGACCATGCCCGCCTTGACGGCGAGCTTCCGCAGCAGCGCCTGCACCACCAGAAAGCCCAGCATGAGCAGCGACATGGCGGCGATGAATCCGCTGGTGGTGCCCGCAACCACTGCATCGACAACCCGGCCGAGGATGAACGGACCCACCAGACCGGCAGCGGCCGAGCCGACGTAGAGCAGCACCACCCTGGTCAGCCCGCCGCGGTGTTGGCGGACAAGCCGCAGCGACTCTGCCTTCACGGCACGCGCGTCAGCAACCGGCAGCTTGCCCGAGGCGGCAACACCCGGGTCGGCTGCAGGCTCAATCACCTGGGTATCACTCACTGCGGATCACCACATTCCGGTAGGCAGGGACAGCCGACATCAGTTCCTGGTGCGATCCCTGCGCACTCAGGCGGCCATCTTCAAGGAAGACAACATGGTCCATGGCACCGAGCATCAGCGGACTGGCAGTGACGACGACGGTGGTACCGCCTTCGGTGCGCCGCGCCCGTCCCAGCCGCTCGGCAATCCGGGACTCCGTGTGGGCATCGACGGCGCTGGTCGGTTCGATGAGCACGAGGGTCTCGGCGTCTGTCAGCAGCGCCCGCGCAAAGACCAGGCGCTGGCGTTGTCCGCCCGAGAATCCGCGTCCCCGCTCAGTGACCTCGGAGTCCAGGCCGGCCTCCAGGCCATCGAGGATGTCCAGCGCGCTGGCAGCTTCGAGGGCGGCAAGGATTTCCGCATCGGTGTGCCGTCCGTGCGGATCCAACTGGCTGCGCAGTGTTCCGGTGAACAGTTGCGGGTTGGCTTCGCTCACCACAATGCGGCGCCGCACCTCATCGAGCGGAACCTCATGCAGCGCGGCTTCGCCCCATCGGACCACAGCTTCCCGCAGAACCGAGTCATCGAACCGGCCCAGCCGCGTGGCGAGGTCTGCCGAGGCTGCAGGGTCGGCAGAAACAAGCGCGGTCAACCCGCCCGGCTTCAGCGCCACGCCGCTCGAAACGTCCACAAGGGGAGCGGGTCCGGAAGGAGCAGCGGCCGTGGCGCCGTCGGAAACGTTGGCATCCACGGACAGCACGTTGATGATCTTGCGCGCCCCCACGAGCGCCCGGATCGAGTGTGAGACCCCGTCGGCGGCACTTCGGATGGGGGTCATCAGGAACACGGAATAGCCAAAAAGGGCCACCAGCTGGCCGGGCGCAATTTCACCGTTGAGCACCAGCGTTGCGCCCACCCAGGTGAAGACCACGCTGAACGCGCCCGAGATGAAAACCTGCGAGGCTTCCAGGGTGGCCAGCGAGCGTGCGACCTTGATGCCGGCGTCGCGCGTTTCCGCTGACCGCTGCCGGTAGCGGCTGACGAAGATGTGCTCCCCGCCGATGCCGCGCAGCACCCGCAGGCCTGCAACAGTATCGGCGCCGACCGCGGTCATCTTTCCTGAGGCGTCGCGCTGGTCTCGCTGGCGGGCCTGCAACGGACGCACCACGAACAAGAGCAGCGCGCAGCACGCCGGAACGCCGATCAGCACAACAACCGCCAGCGTGACCGAACTCAGGGAAATGAGCGCGCACACCACCAGCCATGACACGAGTGCGCCGGCCAGGCGGGCGGCAACATAGAAGATCTCGCCGAGGCGGGTTGCATCCGACGCAGCTGTGGATACCACCTCGCCGGTCGAAAGCTTCTGGGGCAGCGCGTCACCGGTCCGGGTGATCTTGTAGCCCACGAGGCGGATTGATTTGAAGGCTGCCTGCATCCAGTTGCTGATCGCCGCGCGGTGCGCCAGCATGCCGGCGAAGGCCTGACCAACGGTGAGCGCAATGAGGATCCCCACCCACCACAACAGCGCGTCCCAGCTGCGCCCGATGATGCCCTCATCGATGGCACGCCCGAGAGCGAAGGGGACAACAGCCTGCGCCACCATGAGGAGCGTTTCCAGTACGACGGCGGCAGCCAGGGTTCCCTTCTGTCGTGCCGCCAGCCACAGCAGATAGCGGGACGGCGACCTGAGGTCAGGCGGACCTGGATCGGGGTATGGGTACGAGCGCACGAGAATCAATCGTAGTCTCAATTCCTCCGAAGTGATAGATGATTCCCAATCACTTTTGCACAGTGATCTCCGTCTCCCGTGAGGGGTCGAAATTCGTCCCCTTCAACGGGCACCAAGTACCGTTAAGAGGTGTTGAAAACCGCGCTCAAGCCTCGATGGATCCTCTCGCTGATCCTCGCCATGGCTATCGCCGCGCTTTTCGTCCTCCTGAGTCAGTGGCAGTTCTCCCGCTCGCAGGATGCCGCTCCGCCGCCGCCGAGCACCACCGAGCAGGTCCGGCCCCTTACCGAGGTCTTCGAGCCGGGCGTTCCGATGACAGCCGGCGTGGCCGATCAAATGGTCCGGATGGAGGGTCGCTTCCTGCCGGATACCCGCGTGCTGGTGCAGACGCGCCTTCAGGATGACCGGGACGGCCTGTGGGTCGTCTCGGCTTTCGAGGTTGCCGGATCAGGGCAGCCTGCCGCCGTTCTGCCTGTAGTCCACGGTTGGGTGCCCGATGCGGATTCAGTCTCCGAAGTGTCCGGACACGTCGGTGCGGCAGCCGTGGAGGGCAGGCTCCTCCCTACTGAGGCACCAGTGGTGCAGCGGCCCGTTGCCGGACAGGTCCCAACGCTCTCCGTAGCGCAGCTCATCAACGTGTGGGATGTGCCGGTGATGTACTCCGGATTCGTTGTCTCCTTCGACACTGTTGTGGACGGCAGTCCCGTTCCGCCTGCGCCGCCGCTGGAGGCAGTCCGCATTGGCCCGCAGCCGCAGGAGACGCCGGTGAACTGGCTCAACATCTTCTACGCGGTGGAATGGTTTGTGTTTGCCGGATTTGCCTTCTTCCTGTGGTGGCGGCTCGTTGCCGACGATCACCGCCGCGCGCTGGAGGAGGAAGAGGACCAGGACATCCCGGCTGATCACTACTCACCGCAACAGACAGAACCCACAACCGATGAGGTAAGAACGTGAGTAAACCCGCACCCGCCAAGAGCCCTGCCGGCAAACGCCGCTTCGGTGGAACCCACGCCCAGATCCGATCGGCGCTGAGCTTCTACAAGGTACTGGCCTATGCCACCGGCGTCATGCTGCTGCTCGTTGTGGTCGAGATGGTGGCCAAGTATGGTTTCGGGGCGGAGATCATCGCGGGCGGATCGGCCGGTGCGCTTGGCCTGGTCGAGGAAGCACAGCTCGACGGCGCGGGCGGCTTCAATCTCTCAACGGCCGTCCTTATTGTCCATGGCTGGCTGTACGTGGTTTACCTCATCGCCGACTTCCGGCTTTGGCAGTTCATGCGATGGCCGTTTTCGCAGTTCGTCATCATTGCGCTGGGAGGCGTAGTCCCGCTGCTCTCCTTCATCGTCGAGAAGCGCGTCCACCGCCGCGTGGAGGCCGAGCTTGCTGCCCACCCGGATGCGAAGTCAAGGTACTGACTCCATAATGTGCAGCACTACCGGCACTCGCACTATTGTTGACGCGTGACTACCCCCGCTTCTGCTCCAGAACACCAGCCGGTCCTCGTTGTCGATTACGGCGCGCAGTACGCCCAGTTGATCGCCCGCCGCGTTCGGGAAGCGGACGTGTACTCGGAGATCGTTCCCCATACCCTCAGCACTGAGGAGATGCTGGCACGTAATCCCGTGGCCATCATCCTTTCCGGCGGGCCGTCCAGCGTCTACGCCGAGGGCGCCCCCCGCGTGGACCCCGAACTGTTCGACGCCGGTGTCCCCGTTCTCGGCATCTGCTACGGCTTCCAGGCCATGGCCTCCGCGCTCGGCGGCACTGTCGCAAAGACGGGCCTGCGTGAATACGGTTCCACCGACGTCGCCGTTTCCGATGGTCCGCGGTCCATCCTTGAGGGAACTCCGGAGCACCAGAACGCGTGGATGAGTCACGGCGATTCGGTCCAGGCGGCGCCGGACGGTTTTGACGTGCTGGCCAGCACAGCCGGCGCCCCGGTCGCAGCGTTCGCCAATGAGGGCAAGCAGCTCTACGGCGTCCAGTGGCACCCCGAGGTCAAGCATTCCGCCCATGGCCAGCAGGTCCTGGAGAACTTCCTCTTCAAGGGCGCACGGCTGGATCCCAACTGGACGACCGGCAACATCGTCGAGGAGCAGGTTGAACGCATCCGCCAGCAGGTAGGAGACGCGCGCGTCATCTGCGGGCTTTCCGGCGGCGTGGATTCCGCTGTCGCTGCGGCTCTCGTCCAGCGCGCAGTGGGCGATCAGCTGACCTGCGTGTTCGTCGACCATGGTTTGCTGCGCGAAGGCGAAGCGGAACAGGTGGAACGTGACTTCGTAGCCGCCACGGGCGTCAACCTGTACGTCGCGAATGAGCAGAAGCGGTTCCTGGAAGCACTCGAGGGTGTCGAGGACCCGGAAACCAAGCGCAAAATCATCGGGCGCGAGTTCATTCGCGCATTCGAGGAAGCCGAACGCGCCATCATCGCTGATGCGGAAGCCCACGGCGAGAAAATCCGCTTCCTCGTGCAGGGCACGCTCTACCCCGATGTCGTGGAATCCGGCGGCGGTGAGGGTGCAGCCAATATCAAGAGCCACCACAACGTCGGCGGTCTCCCGGAAGACCTGCAGTTCGAGCTCGTCGAGCCGCTGCGTACCCTGTTCAAGGACGAGGTCCGCGCCGTAGGCGCCCAACTCGGCCTCCCGGCGGAGATCGTCGGGCGCCAGCCGTTCCCCGGGCCCGGTCTCGGAATCCGCATTGTGGGCTCCGTCAACGCCGAACGCCTCGAGCTGCTCCGCAAGGCAGACGCGATCGCCCGCGCCGAACTCACGGCGGCAGGCCTGGACAACGAGGTCTGGCAGATGCCTGTGGTCCTGCTGGCCGATGTGCGAAGCGTGGGAGTCCAGGGCGACGGCCGCACGTACGGGCATCCGATCGTGCTTCGTCCGGTGTCCAGTGAGGATGCCATGACGGCCGACTGGTCGCGATTGCCGTATGACCTCCTCGCCCGGATTTCCAACCGCATCACCAACGAGGTTGACGGCGTCAATCGCGTGGTGCTGGACGTCACCAGCAAGCCGCCGGGCACCATCGAGTGGGAGTGACCCGCTTCCGGCAGTAGTTGCCGGCAGGGGAGTGAACACTTGATGTTCGCTTGAAATCCGGCGCCGGTCCGCGTTGCTTGCAGCTCTCGGCGGGCAGCGTCGGATAGCTTGTAAGACATGCCTATCTGGTCAAGATCAGGCCGCGAGGCCGCAGGGAAGAGGACAACCGTGCCAGTGCAGGATGCCGGGGACTCCGCTGAGGATTTCCTGATTCCGTGGCTGCGGAGGCTTGGTCCGCATGCCGGAACCGATACGCTCCTCCACTTCACGCCGTCGCGCTCAAACAGTATCGACCTTACGCATGCGCATCCGTCCGGTCTGGCGCAGCTACTGGCCGGCCGACGCACGCGCCTGTCCACGCTGCTTCGTGATCCGGACCAGTACGCGGCCGCCATGAAAGCAGCCCGTCTGCTGCGCGCCAAGGTCTATGAACTCGCCACTGAGCGTGGAATCGACGTGGGCTACCTCGCCGCGGGCACCGCCTCCTGGCGGTCCATGGACGACGGCGGCCGCACGGATTCGCTGACCGCGCCGGTTCTGCTGACTTCCGTTGCGCTGACCGTGCACAGCTCACAGGACGACTACGAACTCCAGCTGACTGAACAGGCCCACCTCAATCCGGCGCTGGTACGTACGCTGCACAGAGATCACGGTATCGATTTCGATTCCGACGCCGTTGCGCAGCTTGCCTACAGCACTGCGCGCTTCGATCCGCATCCGGTGCTGGACCGCCTCCGTGCACTCACCGACAACGTGCGCGGCATGACCATCGAGCACCACATTCTCGTCTCGACGTTCGCAGACCTCGCCGATGTCGGTGCAGACTCTGCCGTTCGTCCTGAGCACCCCTTGCTGTCGGCGCTCATGGATGCCGCCCGTGAGGGCATCGACGCTCCTTCCGGTGCGGAGGCTCCGTCCCGGGATACGCCGCTTGATGACAGGCACCCGTCCACCGAGCTCCTCATCCTCGACGCGGATCCCCGCCAGCAGAAAGTCCTTGACGCGGTGGTTGCCGGCGGCTCGGTCGTCGTGTCCGCTCCTCCCGGAACCGGCCAGACGCAAACTGCCCTGAACACGGCCGCAGCGCTCGCCGAGCAGGGTAAGAGCGTGCTCGTGGTCGCCGAGCGCCGGGGCACCCTGAACCAGTTCGTGCAGGAACTTGATGCCCTGAACCTTGGCTCGCTCGTGCTCCAGCTCAATGCCAACAGCAATTCCGTGCAGCTGAAAGACCAGCTGGTCCGGGCCATCGTCCGCAATGAAAAGGCTGTGCAGCCCAGGCTCGCGTCGCTGCATGAAACGCTTGTATCGCACCGCCATAAGCTGCTCGACCATGTCCGATCCCTTCACAACGTGCGCTCGCGCTGGGGGTGCTCGCCGTACCAGGCAATGCAATCCCTTGCGGAGCTTACGTCGCTGAATCCTGCTCCTGCCACCACCGTGCGGCTCAAGCGCAGCGTCATGGACAGCATTCCGAACCGGTCCGAACTGACGATGCGGCTCCGTCGCGCCGCTGAGCTGGGCGGCTTCTCCAGGGAAGCAACCCAGAGCCCCTGGTACGGCGCGAAACTGCGCAACCGCAAGGAGACTGAGCACGCCCACAGTCTTGCGGTGGACCTGGCCCGCGACATTCCATTGCTGCGCGAGAAGGTTCGTGCGGTCGCGGAGCATTCCCATATTGAACTCGGAACCACGTTCGAGGAGTGGGGCGGTCAGCTGGACCTGCTGGTCGCAGTGCGCGCCAGCCTCGATAAGTTCACCCCGGATATTTTCGACCGACCGGTCACGGACCTCATCTCGGCAACTGCGCCCTCGTCCTGGCGGCGTGAGCGCACCATCGAGATGAGTTCAATGACGCGGTCACGCCTTCGCAGGGTCGCGAAAGAGTATGTCCGTCCCGGCGTCCACATCGCAGACCTCCACCAGTCACTCGTCGAGGTGCAGGAACAGCGCACGCTCTGGACTCGGTACGCGACCACTGAACGGCATCCCTCGGTGCCCACCGGGCTGGCCGAGATCAACAGCTTCTACCGCACAATCGACTCCCGGCTGAAGGAACTTACCTCCATCCTGGCCGGCACGCCGGATGAGCCGAAGCTCGCCGCGCTGCCCCTCGACGAGCTCGCCGCCCGACTCGCGGGCCTTGCCCGCGACAAGCAGAGCCTTGCGACGCTTCCTGAGCGCACCCTGCTGCTCGACGAGATGCGCGAGAACGGCCTCGGGGAGCTGCTGGACGACCTCGCCGCGCGGGAAGTGGGTGCACGCCAGGTTGGTGCAGAGCTTGAACTGGCGTGGTGGCAGTCGGCTCTTGAAGCGATGATCAGCGGGGATGACTACCTCGCGATGTCCGACGGCGCCAGCCTGCGAACGCTTGAAGCTGAGTACCGGCTTGCTGACAACGCACATATCGCCTCCGGCGCCGGCCGAATCCGGTGGGCACTTGCGGAGCGCTGGCGCGCGGCGCTCGAGACCATGCCCGCCGAGGCGGACCAGTTGCGTGGCCTGCTCCGCGAGGGCGAGCCCGGGCTGGACGCGCTCAGTGAACAGGCCGATGAACTGGTTACTGCGCTCATGCCGGTCTGGGCAGCCAGCCCCCTGATTCTTCCGCTGGTCCTTCCCGAGGACAAAACGTTCGACGCCG
The DNA here is from genome assembly GCF_947495145.1 of uncultured Arthrobacter sp. Lineage (GTDB taxonomy): Bacteria > Actinomycetota > Actinomycetes > Actinomycetales > Micrococcaceae > Arthrobacter_D. The sequence continues at coordinate 195,668 of NZ_CANLXP010000004.1, read as the reverse complement.
TCATCGTGCTCGATGCCGAATCGATCTCCCTGCAGTCCGTGGTGCCGGCGCTGGCACGCTCACGCCAGGTTATTGCCTTCGGTGATGACCGGCTCGGGGGCCCGCGCAGCTTCACAGTGTCGGTCGAGGACGAGCGCCGCAACACCCCGGAACATCTTCCGAGCGCCTACCGGGCACTGGCGGCGGTACTGCCGTCACTGGCGCTCCGGGACGTCTACCGGGGAGTGGACAAGGACCTTGCCACCTTCCTCAGCGAACGCTTCTACGACAACGAACTGACGCGGCTACCCTCCGGATCGGAAATCACCGGCAGGGGCCGTGCACTGACCGTCGAGTATCTTCCCGATGGAACGGGCATGCCGAGCTCCGATCACGACGGCGTTGAAAGCGTCGCTGCCGAAGTGACCCGTGTGGTGGACCTGGTGTTCGAACACATCCGGCAGCGGCCGAGCTACTCCCTGGCCGTTGTCACGGCAAGCACCCGTCACGCCCAGCGGGTAGGCGAGGCTGTTCGGCTCACCATGGCAGACGCGCCCTGGGCAGCGGACTTCTTCAAGCCCGGCAACGAGTCGTTCCGGGTGGTTCCGATCGACCGCGCGGCCGGGCTCACCCGCGACGCGGTGATTTTCTCCCTGGGGTTCGGGCGGACGCCGCATGGGCGTGCACTGCATAACTTCGGCCCCCTTTCGGCTCCGGACGGCCGCGGCAAGTTTGTCGCCGCCATGACCCGGGCGAGGTACAAGCTGCACGTTCTGACCTGCTTCCGTCCCGAGGACCTGGACCCCGAGCGGTTGGGGCACGGCGCGCTCGACTTCTACGAGCTCCTCCGCAGGGAGCTCTCGGAGGACGGCCGGCACCCGGCTGCAGAAGCCGATACCGCGAACGAGGATCCGCTGGTTGCCGACCTGGTGGACCGGTTGCGTTCCCGCGGTGCCGCAGTGCGCAGCAATTATGACGGCGTACTGGATATCGTTGCTGCCGGGGGACCGGAAGCCCGGACCGACAGCGACGGCACCGCCCAGTTTGTTCCGCCGGTAGCCATCGAGTCGGATGGATCTGATCGCTACCGACGCATGACCGTCAGGGAGCGCAGCAGGCTGCAGCCTCAACTCCTGGAACGCATGGGCTGGCGGTACATGCCGCTGTGGACCATCGAGGTATTCACGGATCCTGAGGGCTGCGCCGATCGGATCTCGGGTTATCTTGGTCTGGAGCAGGCGGACCGGCCGAGTCCGCGCCGGGCAGCACAGCAGCCGCCTGCAGGAAACGGAGAGACGATGGGAACCGCAGCAGACAGCACCCAGTCCAACGATGAGGCGCAGCAGGAGACCTCGCAGGGGGAAGCTCAGCAGGAGGAGACCGGGGCAGAGTCCGGGACTGGCGCCGAAGCCGAGGTCGGGACTGACACTGCAGGGCCGGCCGAAGTCCAGCCGAGTTCAGAGGCCGCCACGAGCACGGCGCCGCATGGCGACGTTCTTCCGCAGCGTGCCGCTGAAGACGATCCCCGTGGTTGGAATGACGAGGACGGCGACCAGGACGAGTGGCTGAAGGAGCAGAAACCTCCGCACTGGAGCTGACAGGTTCGCCTGCCGCAAACCTGGGGTTGACTCGGCACAGTTCAGGTGCGGCACAGTTCAGGAACGGCCAGCGCTGCGTGGCGGATTCATCAAGCCGTTCATGGTGCCGCTGTCAGCACCAGGTGAACCTGGCCGGTGCTCGACGCGCCGGCCAGCGCTGCAGCCTCGTCAGGATTCGCCGCAACTACCACCAGGCCGTCTTCAGTTCCCGACGGCGCAGAGAACGGGCCGGCCCCCGCTTCCTCCGATGTCCATAACACCGGCACACCGCGCGCCAGGATGGTGTTCTTCGCTGATACCTCAAACCCATTGCCGGTGCTGAGGACTACATCGACCCGCTGCCCGGGCGAGAGAAGTTGAACGGTTGAGGCATCGGCAGGACGGAGAGGAACGGCTACCGTGCCCTCCGGACTCCCGGCTAGGAGGCCGGCGCCCACCAGAAAGTTCTGTGCCAGGACATCACCGGCGTACACGGGTGTTGCCAGCTGTTGCCCGGCAACAAGCTCGGGCGATGGAAACGAGTGTTCGGGTACAGCTGCTTCGGGAAGCCGGACAATGGCAAGCTGATCCGCGGTAAGGACAGTACCCACCGGAAGATCGGCCGATGCGGCAACAACCGGTACGGTTGCCGGCTCGGCCGGCAGGAGCGCCTCAACGGTTACACCCGCCGCAATGCAGAGGACCCCCGCTGCCAGCAGGCGCCGCTTGCGGAAGACGAACGCGCGAAGCCGGCTCTGCAGACGGTGGGGCGCAACAGGATTCTTCATGAACCCAACGCTATGTAACGCGCCCCCGAGGTGGCGGAGCAAGCACCACTATGTGGAAAAACCGCCCCGGAAGGACCGGCTGTGCAGGACAGCCGGAACTTCCGAGGCGGAGAAGTGTTGTTTCCTTAAGGTGCGGGTCTACGCCGAAGCGGCAGCCGGCGCCGTCTTTGCTCCCGTGGAGGTTCCGGAAGAGGAAGCCGAGGACGACCCGGTTTTTCCTTCGGAGCCCGATGCTTTTCCTTCGGAGCCTGCCGACGTCGAGGCGGGCTTCGTGGGGGAGGTACTGCCGGCCTCAACGGATGAGGAGGCGGATCGGGAGTCTGTGCGGTAGAAGCCCGATCCCTTGAAAACGACACCCACGCTGTTGAACTTCTTGCGCAGCCGGCCCTCGCACTCGGGGCATACCGTCAGGGAGTCATCCGAGAACGACTGCTGCACATCGAAGGCGTGACCGCAGTCCCTGCAGGCGTAAGCGTATGTAGGCATGGACAATCCTCCTGTGGGAAAGCTGTTGGTGGGCGGTCCGCGATGCCCTGGTTCCCACCAGATTTGGCACTCGACCCGCCCGAGTGCCAATTCTACACTGTTTGGCTCTTTGATGAGGAACGCGCAGGCGGCGTCGGGCGCAATCCGGAAGGAGTGAAGGCGCCGTGGAGGGGCATGTCCAGTAGCGTTGCTTCGATGCTGCCCACGGGCAGGACTTCCTCGTCGTACAGGTAGCCCAGCCGTGCGGCGTCGGGCTGTTCGAGGACCAACTGGGCAAGGAACCGGTCGTAGTACCCGCCGCCCTGGCCGATTCTGTTTCCCTGCACATCCATGCCGAGTCCGGGAACGAGAACGAGGCGGAAAGGCGTCAGGGCCGTGAAAGAGCTGCGTTCCCCAACGGGCTCCCAAAGTGGCGCACGAGGGCTCCTGGCGAGCTCCACGCCGGGCTTCCAGCGCACCCAGCTCAACTGGTACCGCGGCTCACACACGGGCACCACGACGTCGTACCCCGCCGTGATGAGGGTGGGCAACAGTACCTCTGTGCCCGGCTCCGGCGGAGCTGACAGGTACGCTGCAATACGCCGGGTAGCGGGGGCGGGGTTGGTCTCCAGCCAGGCCAGCACTCGCCCAGCCAGCGCTTCCGCCGCTGTCCGCTGCTGTTGCGCAGAGAGCCCGCGTCGCCGCTCGCGCAGCGTCCGGCGCAGTTCCTCCTTGACCGCAGAGGTGCCCGACGACGGGTTTGCTGAGGGCTTCGGCAACGGCGCTGATGAGTCCATGGTGGCACTGTACAGCGGGCGCGGCGCGTCGCACGTGCATCGAAGGAGCAGCCAATTCTGTAGTGTTGTGGCATGACTGAGCGACCAAGAGTGAATAAGGCCGTCATTCCCGCAGCTGGCCTGGGTACCAGGTTCCTGCCGGCCACCAAGGCAATGCCCAAGGAGATGCTGCCGGTTGTGGATCGGCCGGCCATTCAATATGTGGTCGAGGAAGCGGTCGACGCCGGTATCAATGACATCCTCATGATCACCGGGCGCAACAAGAGGTCGCTCGAGGACCATTTCGACCGGGTGCCGTTCATCGAGCAGACCCTTGAGGCGAAGGGTGATCTCGAGAAGCTGGCATCAGTGCGCCGTGCCTCCGAACTCGGCGACATCCACTACCTGCGCCAGGGCGATCCCAAGGGCCTCGGGCATGCAGTGCTGCGTGCCAAGCTCCATGTCGGGGATGAGCCTTTCGCCGTGCTGCTCGGCGATGACCTGATCGACGAACGCGATGAATTGCTTGAGACCATGATCGAGGTGCAGGCGAAAACCGGCGGCTCAGTCATCGCCCTGATCGAGGTGGACCCGGATCAGATCAGTGCCTATGGCTGCGCAGACATCTCCTCACTCGATGGCGAGGACTATGTCCGCGTCAACAAGCTCGTCGAGAAGCCGGCAGCCGACGAGGCGCCGTCCAACCTGGCGGTCATCGGCCGCTATGTGCTGCACCCGCGGGTCTTCGGCGTCCTCGAGGAGACGGGCCCGGGCCGCGGCGGCGAGATTCAGTTGACGGACGCCCTGCAGACCCTTGCTGCTGCTGAGGGAGAAGGCTCCGGCGTCTACGGTGTTGTGTTCCGCGGTCGCCGGTATGACACGGGGGACAAGCTGAGTTACCTGAAAGCAGTGGTTACCCTTTCATCCGAGCGCGAGGATCTTGGACCTGACCTGAGGAAGTGGCTGCAGGAGTTCACGGGCTCCTTCGACCGCTAACAACGGACATGTGGGGTCGGTTTGCCTGGCCGGTCACCCTTGAAACCGGCAACCTTGTGTTACGTCCGCTCCGGCACCGCGACAAGCGCGAGTGGATGGAGCTGCGTCAGCGCAACCTCGAGTGGCTTTCGCCCTGGGAAGCGTCCAATCCGGCTCCGGGCGGATACCTGCCGACGTACCACGAGATGGTCCGCGCCCTGAATTCCCAGGTCCGCTCCGCCAGCGCCCTGCCCTTTGTGATCGCGGAGCGGCCGGAGTCAGGGCGTCCCGCCATGGCAGGCCAGCTCACCGTATCCGGGATCGTGTGGGGTTCCGCCCTGACGGCGACTCTCGGCTACTGGGTGGACAAGGAGCGTGCGGGCAGGGGGATCGCCCCGACAGCGGTTGCCCTCGCAACCGACTACTGCTTCTGGGAACTGGGCCTGCACCGGATGGAAATCAATATCCGCCCGGAGAACTTGGCCAGTCTCCGTGTGGTGCGGAAGCTGGGTTTCCGGGACGAGGGGGTCCGCAAGGCGTACCTGCACATCGCGGGTTCGTGGGCGGATCACCGCTCGTTTGCACTCACAGCGGATGAGGTTCCAGGCGGTCTCCTGCGACGCTGGCAGGAGACCGCACCGCGGGTCTAGCCGAACTTCTCGATTTAGCCCCGGACACACCGCGGTGAATGAGAGTCAGAAGGCGCATCTGCTCCTAACGTTTTGTAAGTGGACTTCTCTCTGAACAGCTCAGTCGTACTGGCGGCAATCGTCGGGCTCTGGCTCATTTGGGTCGCTCCTTTTCTGTTGCGGCACAGGCAGCCCCTTCCCGTTGCCGGCGTTGCACACATCGCACTACAAGGTACCGCACACGGCAACGCCGGGTTCGGAAGGAGCGTCATGACTATGTCCGCCGCCGAGGATTCACGGCCCGCATCCGGACCAGCAACCCCAGGGCGGGCGGGCGGCTCTTCGAAAGTGCCGGGCGGGACGCCAAGGCTCCGCATCCGCTGGGACCGGCTCTCGATTGCGCTGGTCGGCGCGGTTGCGCTCGTAGCGGCACTGGTCACCGCCGTGCTGGCCGTCGTCGGGCTGGTCCCCTCGATCGTGCCGGTGATGGCTCTCCTGCTTGCGATTGCGAGCATCGCAGTGCTGCGCACCCTCGCGGTCCGCGGCCGCCGTCGTACTTCGCAAGCGACGCCTGCCGCAGCGGAGGAACCCGCTGAGCCTGCTGCGCGACAGGCCCCGGCAGTACAGCGGCCCACCACCCTGTTCAACGCCGAGGACACCGGTGAGAGCGCGGCAAAGGAAGACAACAGCAACGACGACGCCGGCGCAGAGACCGCTGCGCCCGTCCAGTTCACCGCGGCCGAGCTGCGTGCAGCAGCGCTCGCCGTTGCCGCTGAGGCGGGGGAGAACACCGTCGGCACAGGTGCGCCCTGGCAGCCTGTGGATGTGCCGAAGCCGACGTATGTTGAGGCGCCCAAGGCTGAGCGGGAAGATCCGGCTCCACTCGACCTGCCCGAGGCGCCGAAGCCGCAGGCGAAGACGCCCATCAAGAACGGCGCTGTAGCTCCGAAGGTTGAGGCACCCGCTGCCCCCAGGATGAACCTGGACGACATCCTGCAGCGTCGCCGCGCGTAGTTCAGGATCCGCTCGCTCGGTGACGGAAGCCGGCGAGGTCTCATTGCTCGAAGGGCCGGCCGTTGAACCGGCTCTAGCAACAGCAGCGGCACAGTTGATCGGCAGGCTGGAGCAGTGGTCGCTGCGGGGTATGCACCACCGCCCGGGCGCCGGAGTCACCGGAATCTATGCCGTCCGGTGCCGCACTCCGGACGGTCAGTTGGAGGGATTCCTGTGCCTCACCACACGGACCTTCGAGGGTACGTTTCCTCGTTCGGTGCGGCTGCGCGGCCCGGGAGGCATTGCGCTCCTGGCATGGAGCCACCCCAACGATCCGCTGCTTCCTGACCTGGCATGGGCCTGCGACGCCAATTCCGTTGGCGCAGCCCTCTTCGGGGTTCGCGCCGCCAAGCTCACAACTTTAGGCTACCGGCCGATGAGAAGGGCTGTACTTCGAGCGGAGGGAGCGGGAGAAACGCGCTTCCTGAAGGTGTTACGGCAGGACCACGTTGCGCCGCTGCGCCGCCGGCACGAGTTGTTGCTCGACGCCGGCATCCCCGTCCCGCAGCCTCTGACCTCACCGCGCAAGGACGTGCTCGTGACCATGCCGGCGAAAGGAACGCCCCTCGCCTCGCGGTTGATGCTGGACGGCGCAGCCGACCTCGCACCACGGACACTCATAGACCTGCTGGAACGCCTCCCACAGGGCGCACGCAACCTGTCGGCCAGACCGCCATGGTCCGCTCGGGTGCGGGACTACGCACGCGCGGCGACCGCCGCGCTTCCCGCGGAATCGGCGAGGATTGCGGAGCTCGCCGTACGCGTAGAAGGAGTGATCCGGACTGAACCTGCCGGCCCGGTGGTGGCAACCCATGGCGACTTCTATGAGGGGAACCTCCTGATCGAAAACGGCCAGGTCACCGGTGTCCTCGATCTCGACGGTGTGGGCCCCGGACACCTCGTGGATGACTTGGCATGTTTTTTGGCTCACCTTGCCGTGCTGCCGTGCGTCGACGAGCGGTACGTTCACGTTCCCGGTGCCCTGACGCGGTTCCAGGGGGCGTTCGAGGAGCGGGTCGAAGCCTCAGCGCTTCGCGCAAGGACAGCGGGCGTAGTGATGACCCTCATCGCCGGAGCGCGCAAGCCAGGGCAGAACCAGCCCGACGACGGCTGGCGGGCAGACGCCCTGCGGCGTCTGCGGGTGGCAGAACACTTCCTCGGCTCCTAAGCCGGCCTGTTCGATGGGAATTCATGAGAGCTTTCTCATCCGGTTTTCCTCGTGCTCTCACATTTAACGGTCATGCTCGAGACACCGGACCTGTGGCCGTACGAGACACCAGCTGTTTGTCGGCCATCTCCGAAGGACCCGGGCGCGTTCCCCCAACCGCGCCCGGGTCCGCCCCTGTACGAGGGGGCGTTCAAACCACGGCCCGCCAAGGCACAACGCAGTATGGAAGCGGGGTCAGGAGTCGTCCGCGACAAGCCGATAGCCCATGCCGCGCACAGTGGCGAAGCGCTCCGCGCCCAGCTTGTTCCGGAGGTACCGCACGTAGACGTCCACAACGTTGGAACCGGGGTCGAAATCGTACCCCCAGACACGGGAGAGCAGCTGCTCCCGGCTGAGCACCTGCCCGGGATTGCGCAGGAACGCCTCTGCGAGGGCGAACTCCCGTGCTGAGAGGTCAACTTCCTTTCCGTTCACGAGGGCCCTGCGGGACCGGAGGTCAAGCTGGAGATCGTTGTGCGAGAGCACAGAGTTGTCAGCGGATGGAGCTTCCTGGCGGAGGCGCAGGCGCACCCGCGCGAGCAGTTCCTCAAACCGGAAGGGCTTTGACATGTAGTCATCCGCGCCTCCCTCAAGGCCGGCAACCGTGTCATCAATCGAGCTGCGCGCCGAGAGGATGATGACCGGGGTGGTATTCCTGGACTCCCGCAGCCGCCGGAGCACGGTGAAGCCGTCCTGGTCAGGCAGCCCGAGGTCCAGCACAATCAGCTCGAAGTCACCGGTCTGGGCAAGATGGTAGCCATCCCGTCCGTTGTCGGCGACGGTCGGCACGTAGCCGGCGGAACGCAGACCCTTGGCCACGAACGAGCTGATGCGGTCTTCGTCCTCGACAATCAGAATCTGGCTCACGAGTGATCTCCCGCAGTTGTGGATGGGGAAGAGTGGACGGGCAGGTGCGGGATTGCCATGGTGAAGGTGGCTCCCTGTCCGGGAGCTGACCGGAGCTCCACCTCGCCGCCGTGCGCCTCGGTGATGGCGCTGACGATCGTGAGCCCAAGGCCGGCACCCTCGGTGCGTTTGCTGCTGGCTCCGCGTTCGAAGCGCTCGAAGATTCTCCTCTGGTCTTCACGCGCGATACCCGAACCTTCATCCCGCACCCAGAGCCACACGCCGTCGTCATCATTGCGGGAGCCAATCGCGATGGTGGTGCCTTCCTCGGTGAACTTCACCGAGTTGGCGACCAGCTGCAGCCAGGCCTGTGTAATGCGGCGGGCATCCAGTACAGCGATTGCCTCTGCCCGTGCGTCGATGATCCAGCGGCGAGCGCCCAGCGTGCGGGCCTTGTCCATCACGTCGTCGGTGAGCCTGCCCAGGTTCACCGGCTCGGGGCGCACGAAGTTGGGCCCCGCAATGCCGGCGAGGGTAACCAGGTCATCCACCAGCAGGCGCATGCGGTCGAGCTCGTCCAGCGCGATGTCACGCACTGCCTGAACATCGCGCGGATCTGTTGAGTCCTGCAGCTCAAGGTGGCCCTGCACAATGGTGATCGGCGTGCGCAACTCGTGGCCGACGTCGTCAAGCAGCCGGCGCTGTGACATGAAGGAAGCCTCCAGCCGGTCCAGCATCGCGTTGACTGTGCGGGTGAGTTCGGAGAGGTCGTCATTGCCTGTGACCTCGATCCGCTGGGAGAGATCCGTCTCGGTAATGCGCTGAGCTGTGGTCCGGACCCTGCGGATCGGATCGAGCAACTTGCCCACGAGGAGGAAGCCGACGACGCCGATCAGCACGAGGGTGGCGAAGCTGATGAGCGAGTAAGTGCCGAAGGTCCGGTTCAGCTGGCGGTGCTCCGCCTCGGCATCGAAGGCCAGAACGAAGAAGGTGGGCTCGGCATCGTCCGCGAGCAACACCGGCGCCACCATGACCCGGTAGTTGGTGAAGTCTGTTCGAACGGACTGGATAGTCACCTGTTCCGGCGACGCCGTGTCGGTTACGTAGCTGACCAGCGCGGGATCATCCTCAAGCCGGACTTCGACTTCCTCATTGGCGAAGAAAATCACCTGATCGCCGCGGACCGCCATCATTCCCTCATTGGGCTCGGTGAGGGTTCGCTGCATGACCAGGTAGACCAGCTGATCTGCTTCCCGAAACGGCTGCAGTGTGTTGGGATCGATGCCCGTCGCCAGCAGCGTCTCGAATTCCTGGAAGCTGCGCGTAAGCGATTCGTCCATGTCGTTGTTGAGGTCATTGCGCTGGAGCGCATAAGCGGTGGCCCCGGCCAGCAACAGTCCCAGCGCGCTGAGTACCAGCATGGCGGTAAGCACGCGAGTCCGTACGGAGGAATACCCTCGAACCGACTGCCGCAGACGGGAGAGAATGCCGGGCCTGTCTTCCCGCTCGTTCCCGGCGTCGGAGGTAGCTTCAGGGGCCGGCGGAACCCTTACCAGAATCGTCGGTTCGGAGGACGGCGGGGGGCCAACCCGGATGCGCTCCGTGGGCGGGGCCTCGCTGGACGGTGGGGAGTCCGGACCGGCGTCGGGCTTAGTCATCATCGATCTCGCCGTCGTCATCATCGCCGTCGTCACCGCCGCGTCCGCGCCCGCCGTTGTCATCGTCATCGTCCTGGGTTGCAGGCGGCGGGGCGGGAACCACCGCGGGCGGCGGCGCAACGGATTGGGTCGGCTCGGCGGAAGGCTCATCCGAAGGCGACGCGGGTACATCAGAGGGTGAAACCGACGGTGCCGGCGTTGGCGACGGCGTCCCGGGAGGAGCCGGGACTTCTGTGTCGGTCACCCCGACCGCCGGGCCGAGGTTTTCCGGCGCAGGGCTACGCAACACACCGATCATTGCCACGCCAACCGCTACAACGGCACCCGCGCTGGCTGCGGTGATGAGCCAGGTGTGCACTTGCGACCGTTTCATGCATCAAGTATCTCCGCACATCATGAGATGAAGATGAGAACGGCGGCAACTTTCTGCACGGGCAGCGGTTCAGGTGGCAACTGTTCAGCCGCCCGTGACGTGTTTGCCCTGTGACTTCTCGGTGAGCAGGCGGTCAAGCAGCGGCTCCACGCGGTACGGAATGTGTTCATGGAGCGCCAGGACTGTTTCAGTACGGATGACACCCTTGATGCGCAGAATCGACCGGAGGGCTGACTGCAGCTGATGCGTGTCCTTCGCCGCAACCCGGCACCAGACATCGCCCCTGCCGGAAATTTCATGGACTTCGAGCACATGCTCCAGCGTTCGCAGGGCAGAAATGACACCGTCCAGCTCGCGGTGGGTCACTTCGATCGTGACGAAAGCGACGACGTCGTAATCCAGGCGGGCAAGATCCAGTTCCCTTCCGCTCCGGCGCAGGATTCCCGACCGAAACAAGCGCTGCATTCTCGCCTGCGCTGTGTTGCGCGCCATACCAAGCGTTTCGCTCAATTGGCTGACCTGTGAGCGCGGGTCTCGGACAAGCTCGCGCAGGAGGCGGATGTCGGTCTGGTCCAGCATGCGCTCAACTCCTCGTTGCGCCCGTTGGGGAGCCGGATCTCCTCAAGTTTTGAGCACGATGATCAAAGTACGTCCGTTTGAGCTCCCACGCTAACACTTAGACCTCACCATCAATAGGAGGAATGGTAAGAATCGACGGAAGGTGAGCATGAGCGTCATCAGCGAATTGCGCATGCGCCCTGCCCCCGTGAAGGCTCCCCGCTGGGACGCATCGGTGCGCACCCGGCTGGGTCTCACCGTCGTCGTTCTGGCCACCCTGCTTGTCGGGGCGAATCTTGCGACTCCGCTCTACCCGCTCATCCGCGCCGGCCTTGGCCTGAGCGCCTTCGATACGACGGTAGCTTTCGCCGCGTATGTCCTGACCCTGGTCGCGGGCCTGCTTCTGGTGGGTCACTGGTCGGATCATATCGGCCGCCGGGCTGCACTGGTGCTCGCCGTTCTGACCGGCGTTCTGGGAGCCGTTGTTTTTGGCGCCGCCACCTCGCTTCCGCTGCTGGTGCTGGGCCGCTGCCTTCAGGGCGCCGCCGTGGCGTGCGCTACCGGAGCCGGTTCAGCCGCCCTTCGGGATCTATTGCCGCACCGCCCGGAATGGGCGTCACGCTTTACCCTGGTGGCATCCGCCGGGGGAGTGGCGGCGGGGCCGATGATCGGCGGACTGCTGTCGCTGCTGCCCGAACCCACCCGGGTACCATTCGGGCTGTACGCGGTCTTCCTGACCTTGCTGCTGATTCCGCTGGTGCTCCTAGATGCGCGCCCGGCGATCAAGCAGGCGCAGCCCGTGCGGCCGCTGTCCGCGCTGAAGCCAAGGCGCCCTGCCGTGTCACGAACCGCGCGCCGGGCATTCTGGTCCGCCTCCGCCGTCGGGTTCCTCAGCTTCGCGGTCTTCGGTTTTTCGCTCAGCCTGGCGCCAACGTATGTCACCACCATGGCCGGAGAGGTCGGCAGGCCGATCGTCGGATTGATCGCCGGCCTGGTGCTGGCGGTTTCGGCAGCGAGCCAGCTGTTCCCGCAGGGCGCCGCGAAGCCTGCTCAGGCTGGCGTGCGCGGCCTGCTCGTGATGGCGGTCGGGGTCGCGCTGATTCCGGTGGCGGGCGCTGTTGGCAATGTTCCGCTCCTGATCGCGGCGCTGGTTCTTGCCGGGGCAGGTCAGGGCGTTGCCTTCCGGACCGTCTTCAACGCAGTTGCGCAGCAGGTTGAGGGATCTCAGCATGCGCAGATCATCAGTACGGTCTACGTGATTACCTATCTGGGCAGTGCGGTCCCGGTACTGGGCCTTGGGCTTGCTGCCGATGCCGTAGGGCTGACGACGGCGGTCGGATTCTTCGCAGTGATGGTCGCCGCAGCCTGCGTGGCCATGGCGGTTGTCCTCCGGCGAAGCGTCATGACGGGCGGCTAAGACCAGCAAAATGTTCTTTGCAAACAAAGCATTGCAAAGAAAGCTTTGCAAGCGTATTCTGCTGCTATGGAGTCAGCTAAGCCGAACGATCGCACCGTCGATATCAACGCACTGAAGGCGCTCACGCATCCACTTAGGATCCAGCTCCTCAATGCGTTGTCGCAGTTCGGACCGCAGACTGCCAGTGCGCTCGCTGCCCGGCTCGGTGAGTCGAGCGGCTCCACCAGCTACCACCTCCGGCAGCTGGCCAGACACCAGCTCGTCCGCGAAGTGGAGGGTCGGGGATCAGCGCGTGAGCGCTGGTGGGAGCGCCCACCCGGCGCCCTCAACCTCTACTCCAGCGAAATGGCTCAGGATCCCGGCACCCGGGATGTTGCCGCAATCGTCAATCGGGAGTTCAGCCACAACCGGGCAGCACTGCTCGAGGACTACATGGAGCGCGGTCCGCTCGTGCTCCCGGAGGAGTGGCTGGATGCCTCGGTCATCTCCACCATCAATGCACGCCTCACGGCTGCCCAGCTGGCCGAGTTGTCGGATGAGCTGATGCGGCTTGCACGCGACCTCTTCGAAAAATACCGCCCGAACGGCACCGCATCGCCTGACGCCAAGGCGGTACAGATTCACCTCAATACCTTCCCCATCGTTCAGGGCCAGTTCCCTGAGCCTCCTTTCCGAAAAGAGAACACGCCATGACCACGCTCAGCGGCTTCTATCCACCCGCGCAACCCTCCGGATTCGACGCCCTCCTCATCACCGTTGGCCGCTGGCTCGTCACCACAGGCGAGCGGCTGGCTGCACAGGAACACGCCATGCTGAACCACAGTGCACATGAGGAACGTCTCCGTGACGGAGCGGCCCTGCGCCATTCCGGACTCTGGCACTAGGCATACTCAGGCGCTACGAAGACTCTGGCGCTAGGAAGGCGGAAGCAGGCCCGCGTTGCCTTCCATACGGTTGAAAATGAGGGTGGTCTCCGTGTGCCCCACAACCGGATCCGTCGTTAGGTAGTCCAGCACCCAGTCCCTCAGGGCATCGGTGTCGGGAACCGCGAGGTGAATCAGGTAGTCCACCGCGCCTGATACGTGGAAGGTGGCAACCACCTCGGGCAGGCCGGGTACCCGTGAGGTGAACCTGTCGATCTCCTCACGGTTGTGGCCCTTCAGCTGCACTGAGATCAGGGCCTGCACGGCCCGCCCGATCGCGGCGAGGTTCAGTTCGGCGTGGTAGCCGGTGATGACTCTCCGCTCAGTCAGCTGCCTGGTTCGGAGCAGCGCCGTGGAGGGTGCAACGCCCACCTTCTCGGCGAGCTGCGCATTGGTGATCCGCGCATCTGCGAGCAACTCCTGCACAATCCGACGGTCCACCGGATCGAGTCCGTCCGCTTTGCCACTGTTCGTCATGCGGGAGCTCCTGCTTCGCCTGTGGTCCTGTCTGCGGGAATTCCTTTAGCCTACCGGCGGGTGCGTAACCTTGTGCCCATGCCAAAGCACACGCTCGACGAGTTCCCAGCTTCCGACGTCGTCGGTCTCGACATCGGTGGAACAAAAACCCATGGAGTGCGGTGGCGCGACGGAGAAGTGGTGGCGGAAGCAATCTGCGGCAGCGCCAACGTCCAGAACGTTCCGCGGGAGGAAGCTGACCGGAACCTGGCCGAACTGTTCACGGCCCTGGCCGGTCGGGTCGGCCGCGTGGTGGCGGGGTCCGGCGGCGTGGACACCGACGACGACGCCGAGGCCCTCAGGGAACTGATCGCCCGGCAGGTGCCGAACGCCCGCATAGACGTTGTGCATGACACGCGCCTTATCCTCGCCGCCGGCGCAGCCACGACCGGCATTGCAGTCATTGCCGGCACAGGATCCGTGGCATGGGGACTGGACAGCGAGGGCAGGCAGGCGCGTTCGGGTGGCTGGGGGTACCTGCTCGGCGATGAGGGCAGCGGGTACTGGGTGGGCCGTGAAGCGGTGCGCGCAACGCTTCACCGCTTCAACCGTGCAGAACCGCTCGGCATCTTGGGCGAGTCGCTGCTCCGGGCCGCCGGGGTGCAGAAGCCCGAAGAGCTCATCGCCCTGTTTCACGGGCCTTCCGGAAGACGTTACTGGGCCGGCCACGCGCATCTCGTGTTCGACGCGGCCAAGGCCGGCGACGAGGCCGCGCAGCAGATCATCAACAGCGGCGCCCGCCACCTCCGCGGTCTCATTGCCGACGTTGCCTCGGTTCTCGGCGTGCGCCGTCCTGTCATCATCGGCGGCGGCCTGGCGGTGCACCAGCCGAAGCTGCAGGAACTCCTGCGCGCCGGGCTCGCGGAGGAGGGATTCGACGAGGTGTGGTTCCTCGGCATCGACCCCGTGCACGGTGTGGACTACCTGCTGCGCACCGGCGCGCTGTAGCCGGCGGCGCGCTGCTGCTGCAGCAGGCTGGCACCGCTCCGGGCCCACGCGCGGCAGGTTTAGACTGGCGTTCATGGCGCAGGAGTGGGACACCCGGGTAGGTGCGTATGCCGTCGTCGTTCGGAACGGGATGATCCTGCTTGCGCACTGGAACGAGCACGGCAAACAGGGATGGACGCTCCCCGGCGGTGGTCTCGAACTGGGCGAGGATGCGCCCACCGCGGCAGTCCGCGAGGTGCTGGAGGAGACGGGCTACGTCGTCGAACTTGACGAGCTCCTCGGAGTGGACAGCCTGCAAATCCGGCCGGAGGACCGGCTGAACGGCTCGGGCAGGCCTCTGCATGCGCTTCGGATTGTTTACCGCGCGCATCCCGTGTCGGGTGAGCTCGTTCATGAGCTGGACGGGTCGACCGATGAAGCGGCCTGGGTTCCAATCGCCGAGGTGTCCAACCTGACGCGCGTCGACCTCGTCGACAAAGCGATTTTGCTCTCTTACCAAAGTCCCAGCCGGGCGCTACTATAAAACTCTTCTGTCAGTCCTCGGACCACCGGGAACTCAATCGACTCGCCATCGGCGCTGAGGGAGGTGACGTTATGAACACGGTCTCTGTTGCTGTATTTCGCCCTGTAAAGGCACTACCAACGATCCAATTCGTAGCCCCCGCCTCCCACCTGCATTCGCACTGACTCGTTCCCTGCAACGGGTGGAGGCCCTTCCAAAGGACTTCCCTTGAACACTCTTGCCGAATACGGCTTCACCGACCGCATCCGTGGTCTGTTCCTTCTATCTTTCCCCTCCGCGATCTCTTCAGCTGAATCTCCAACTGAACTTCCGGCCATTGAGCCGGCCCGAGCGGTCCGCGCCGACCGGGGGCGCGTCCTGCTGATGACGCATCACGGGCCGCTGCACGTGGAAACCGACGGCAGCGTGGTCACCGGGGACTGGGTGGCGCTGGCACGCAACAACGACGACGGCGCCTCGCCACCCGTAGTCGTCGGCATCCTTCCGCGCTACGCCACCCTGCAGCGGAAGCGGGCGCATGATCCGCTGTCCGAGGCGCAGGTCCTGGGCGCCAACCTCGACCTCGTGGGCGTGGTGGTGCCCATCGACCGTCCGCTGTCGGCCAACCGGCTCGAACGAACCCTTGTCGCGGCATGGGACTCGGGGGCAGTCCCGATCATCATCCTGACCAAAGCCGACCTCAGCAGCCGGTTCGATGAAGTGGTTGCCCAGACCATCGAACGTGCCCGCGGCGTGGAGGTTTTCACAACCTCCGCCGAGGCCGGAGACGGCCTAGATGCACTGCACGAGCGGATCGGTGCCGGAAACACGCTGGCGCTGATCGGGCCGTCCGGGGCCGGCAAATCGACTCTGATCAACGCGCTCGCCGAGACCGACGTCCAGGACACGGGACAGGTGCGCGCGGGGGACGGCAAGGGACGGCACACAACAACGGCACGCGAACTCATTCCGCTTGGATCCGGCTCGGTGCTCATGGATACGCCGGGCGTCCGGGGATTTGCTCTATGGGATGCGGAGGACGGTCTCGAGGCGGTGTTCGGGGATATCGAGGAGCTTTTTCCACACTGCCGCTTCAACGATTGCGCCCATAATGCCGAACCCGGGTGCGCTGTCCAGGCGGCTATGGACGGAGGTGCCCTGGAGGAGCGCCGCTGGCTCAGTTACCAAAAGATGCAGCGGGAACTTGCCAGCCTCCACCGTCGTCAGAGCGTCGTGGAGCAACGCCGCCACGGCAAGTCGTTTCATCGGGTGGCGAAAGAGGCGGCCAAGGCGAAGGACTATCGAAACCGTTTCGCGGAGGGGTGAGAAACGCGGTGTTGGTGACTTACAACACCGCTCATCAAGAGGGAACCGGTTCCGTGCTGCCGATTCGAAACAAAGTCTCCGGATGGGCCATACAAGCGCTTGTGCGGTACGAACGCCTAGCTAGACTCAACAAGATGATGCCCCGCCCAACGTCTTTCCGCGGGTCGTGGGTGCGTGGAATCGCTTGGGAGCGGCACGGGCCGGGCCTGACGTCGATGAAAGGGATAGCTTCATGACTGGCGAAACTCCAGACCCCGGCGAGGGCAGCTCCGGCTCCACTGCAATGATTCGGTTCCGCAACGTGTCCAAGCGCTACGGAGGCGCGGCCCCGGCCGTCGAGAATCTCACTATGGACATCGAGCGGGGAACCATCACCGTCCTCGTGGGCCCTTCAGGCTGCGGCAAGACCACGTCACTGCGCATGATCAACCGCATGGTGGAGCCCACGTCCGGTTCCATCGTCGTCGACGGCCGGGACATCGGTCGGCAGCGCGCCTCCGAGTTGCGCCGGTCCATGGGGTACGTCATGCAGTCTTCGGGTCTGCTGCCGCACCGCACTGTGCTCGACAACATCATGACGGTACCGAGACTGAATGGGGTGCCGCGGTCAACTGCACGGAAGCGGGCAGCAGAGCTGCTCGACGTCGTCGGGCTCGCTTCAGTACTCGGCAAGCGGTACCCGGGCCAGCTGTCCGGCGGCCAGCAGCAGCGCGTCGGTGTGGCGCGCGCCCTCGCCGCAGACCCGCCGATCCTGCTGATGGATGAGCCGTTCAGCGCCGTCGACCCGGTGGTCCGCCAGGAACTCCAGGAAGAGTTGCTGCGCCTGCAGCGTGATCTGGCAAAGACCATCGTCTTCGTCACCCACGACATCGATGAGGCCACGATCCTCGGCGACAAGGTGGCGGTTTTTGCCACGGGAGGCCGCCTCGCCCAGTACGCGGCCCCCGAGGAGATTCTGCGCGCACCCGTGGACGACTTCGTGGCAAGCTTCGTCGGCAGGGACCGCGGCTTCCGCCGGCTGTCCTTCCAGACCGGTGACGGTGTTACCGTCCACCCCATCGAGACGGTCAGGGTGAGCAGGCTCGCCGATCAGGACGTGACTGTAGATTCCTCCTGGACACTGGCGGTTGACGACGACGGACGTCCGCAGGGCTGGGTGCCGCAGGCCAAGCGGCACAGCATCCGCTCAGGTGCCGACGTCGTGCCCGGCGGTTCGCTGTACCGCCGTGGCGATTCGCTGCGCCGTGCCCTTGACGCCGCATTGTCCGCGCCGTCCGGCCTGGGCGTAACGGTGGATGAGCGCGGCAGGGTGCTCGGGGTAGTCCAGGCCGCGGAGGTGCTTGAACTCATCGAGGAGGCACGCCTGAACCGCGGCCGCGCCGATCACAATACGGCGGTCTGACATGGAGTGGTTCATAGACAACTTTTCGTACATCGCGGAACTGACCGGTTACCACCTCGTGCAGGCAATCCTTCCGCTGGTGTTCGGCGTCGTTATCGCCATCCCCGTGGCGCAGCTTGCCCGGCTGAACAAGCCGCTGGGAGGGGTGATCCTCACGACCTCCGCACTGCTGTACACCGTGCCGTCCCTGGCGATGTTCGTTCTTCTACCGCTGATTCTGGGCACCCAGGTGCTCGACATGGCGAACGTGATCGTGGCGCTGACCATCTACGCCGTAGCGCTTCTTATCCGCTCAACCCTGGATGCGCTCAACTCAATCGACGACGGCGTCCGACAGGCTGCGGTCGCGATGGGCTTCACGCCGCTGCGCCGCTTCCTCACCGTGGACCTGCCGCTGTCCATCCCCGTGCTGTTCGCCGGCCTGAGGGTCATCTCGGTCACGAATATTTCACTGGTGAGCGTGGGTGCGCTCATCGGAATTCCAAGCCTCGGCACCCTGTTCACGGACGGGCTGTTCCGGTCCTTCCCGACCGAGATCGTGATCGGGATTGTCGTGACCCTGATCCTCGCACTCGTGATGGACCTGCTGCTCGTGGTTCTCGAAAAAGTGCTCACGCCGTGGGCGCGGGCGGCGAAGGTCACGGAAAAGCCCATTGATCCCATGGCTGTTACCCGGGAGGCAAATCTTTCCGCTGATGCCGCACGGGCCGGAGGTGTCTACTGATGGATTACTCGAGCAGCAACCTCCTGGTCCAGATGTTCGAGTGGCTCACCTTCGGCCCGAACTGGAGCGGGCCCGATGGCATCCCGGTCCGGATCGTCGAGCACCTCGGGTACACCGCGCTCACCATCCTGATCGCCGCGGCGATTGCCGTTCCTGTCGGCCTCATTGTCGGGCACACGGGAAAAGGACGCGTGATCATCGTCTCCGGTGTGGGCATCTTGCGTGCCCTCCCCACCCTCGGCGTCCTGATTCTGTTTGTCCTGCTGGCGGGGCTGGGGCTGATGCCGCCGATCTGGGCACTGGTTCTCCTGGCCGTTCCGCCCATTCTCGCGGGCGTGTACGCCGGTATCTCCTCAGTGAACCCCGCGGTGGTGGATGCCGCCCGGAGCATGGGCATGACCGAATTGCAGGTGCTGTTCCGGGTCGAAGTGCCCAACGGACTGCAGGTTATTCTCGGCGGCTTCCGTGCAGCAGTCCTACAGGTGGTCGCGACCGCCGCCGTCGTCGCCTTCATAAACCTGGGCGGGCTGGGAGTGTTCCTCATCGAGGGCACCCAACTCCGGGACAACGGGCGCCTTTTCGGCGGTGCCGTGGTGATCGCCGTCGTCGCCATCGCTGTCGACGGCTTCATGGCACTGCTTCAACGATTCGCTGTATCGCCGGGCCTGCGGGCATCCCGCGTACCGGCGGAACCGTCAAAGACCGGTGGGCAGGAAGCCCACGTCGTTCCACAAGGAGGAACACCATGATCAGAACAACCACGCGCGGCGTGCGCCGCAGCCTGCTCGGCCTGACCGCTGGGTTGGCCGCGGCGCTCGCCATGACGGCCTGCGGAGTGAATTCGGATCCGCAGGGTGGAACGGAGAGCGAAGGCGCGGAGGGCAGCAGCGGGCCGCTGACTGTTGGCTCCGCCGACTTCCCGGAGAGCCAGATCATCGCCGAAATTTATGCCGGCGCGCTCAACGCTGCGGGTATTGAGGCTGACACCCAGCTCAACATCGGGTCGCGCGAGATCTACTATCAGGCGCTCGTCGATGGCTCAGTCGACATCATCCCCGACTACAGCGGTAACCTGCTGCTCTTCCTGGATGCCGAGGCAACCGCCGAATCCGCGGAGGACATCATGACGGCGCTTCCTGAGGCCCTGGAAGCTGAGACGCCGGATATGAACCTTGGCGTCCTTGAACCAGCCGAAGCGGAGAACAAGGACGCCATGGTGGTCACGGCTGCTACGGCTGAGGAGTACGGGCTGACCTCGATCGAGGACATGGCCGAGGTGTGTGACGAACTGGTCATCGGTGCGCCGAGCACGTTCTCCGAGCGCGCCTACGGACTGCCCGGCCTGGAGGAAAACTACGGCTGTGTCCCGGAGTCCTTCGAAGCTATTAACGACGGCGGCGGTGCAGTGACGCTGGAAGCGCTGCTGAACGACACCATCCAAGTCGCTGACATCTACACCACCACCCCGTCCATTGCCGACAATGACCTGGTTGTGCTCGAGGACCCGGCCAACAACTTCATCGCCCAGCAGGTATTGCCGCTGGTGAACCTGGACACAGTCGGCGAAGAGGCACAATCGGTTCTCAATGAAGTCTCCAGCATGCTCACCACGGAAGACCTCATCGACCTCAACCGCGAAGTGAGCGGCGACGACAAGCGCAACCCAGCAGACGCCGCGGCAGACTGGCTCGCCGAGAACGGTCTCGCCGGCGAGTAACTCCACCTCGCCCCGGGCCTGCCCAGTTCCCTTGATCACAATGCGAGGGGGTGGGCCCGGGCTATGGCATTCTTTGTTAATGGCCGAATTCAAGCAATCCAACAAGCTGCACAACGTCCTCTACGACATCAGGGGGCCGCTGCTTGAGCACGCCAAGATCATGGAGGCGGAAGGCCACCGGATCCTCAAGCTGAACATCGGCAATCCAGCGCCCTTCGGCTTTGAGGCGCCCGATGCGATCCTCGTCGACATGATCCGGAACCTACCGACCGCGCAGGGTTACAGCGATTCACGCGGCATCTTCTCGGCCCGAACGGCAGTGGTCCAGTACTACCAGGGCAGGGGCATCCAGAACATCGACGTCGACGACGTCTACCTCGGCAACGGTGTCAGTGAGCTCATCACGCTTTCTCTGCAGGCCCTGCTGAACAACGGTGAAGAAGTGCTGGTGCCCACTCCGGATTATCCGCTGTGGACCGCTTCGGTCAGCCTGGCGGGCGGAACGGCTGTCCACTACCTGTGCGACGAGAGTAAATCCTGGTGGCCGGATGTCGAGGACCTCGAGTCGAAGATCACCCCGCAGACGCGCGGGATCGTGCTGATCAACCCAAACAATCCCACGGGCGCCGTCTACCCCCGCTCCGTGATCCAACAGATCGTGGATCTTGCGCGCCGCCATGACCTCATCATTTTCGCGGACGAAATCTACGAGAAGATCCTGTACGACGACGCCGTACACGTGAACGCTGCCTCAGTCACCGGTGAGGATGTCCTCTGCCTGACTTTCAGCGGCCTGTCGAAGGCATACCGCATCGCTGGTTTCCGGAGCGGCTGGATGGCTATCTCCGGCCCGAAGCACCGAGCTGCTGACTACATTGAGGGCATCAACCTGCTCGCCAACATGCGGCTGTGTGCCAACGTTCCGGCGCAGCATGCCATCCAGACCGCCCTCGGCGGCTATCAGAGCATCAACGACCTCATTCTGCCCGGTGGTCGTCTTCGCCAGCAGCGGGACAAGGCATATGAGCTGCTCAACGCCATCCCGGGCGTTTCCTGCGAACTGGCGCAGGGTGCGCTGTATCTGTTCCCGAAGCTTGATCCCGAGGTGTATCCGATCAAGAGTGACGAGCAGTTTGCGCTTGACCTGCTCAAACAGCAGAAGATCCTTATTTCGCACGGTACGGCATTCAACTGGATCAACCCGGATCACTTCCGCATGGTCACACTGCCCAACGTGGAAGACATCGAAGACGCGATAGGACGCCTCGCAGAATTCCTTAGCACCTACAAGCCCTGAGCTGCGCCACAGCGGCGCCTCAACGAGGGAGGTTCCATGCACCGTGTTCCTGACTTCAACGTTTCTCCCACCCAGTCGCTGCTCGCTGAGCCGGACCTTGATCTGGCCCGGATCGATACCGCCTCTACTCCGGGTTTCAGCGGCGGAAAGCAGGCAGGGAAGGCGCGGCTCGAAGCTGGCAAGGAGGGGTTGTCTGAACTTCAGGAGAAGTTATTCGCTGAGAGCCGGTTCGGCAGCGATATCTCCGTGCTGTTGATCCTGCAGGCCATGGATACCGCCGGCAAGGGCGGAATTGTGCGGCACGTCGTCGGAGCTGTGGATCCACAGGGGGTTCGGCATCATGCCTTCAAGGCGCCCACCGCGGCAGAGAAAAAGCATCACTTCCTCTGGCGCGTCCGCAGGGAACTTCCAGGGCCGGGGATCATCGGCGTGTTCGACCGGTCGCACTACGAGGACGTGCTCATTCACCGGGTGCACAAGCTTGCGGAGCCGGACGTCCTCGACAATCGGTACGCGGAAATCCGGGAGTTTGAGGCCGGCCTGGTGGAATCGGGAACCCGCATCATCAAGGTGATGCTGCACCTGGGTAAAGAGGAGCAGAAAAAGCGTTTGGGTGAGCGGCTGGAACGCAGAGACAAGCACTGGAAGTACAACCCGGGAGACTTGGCCGAGCGCGCACTCTGGGAGGAATACCAGCACGCCTACCAGATCGCTATCGAACGAACGAGTACTGCTGACGCCCCCTGGTTTGTCCTCCCCGCAGACCGCAAGTGGTATGCCCGGATTGCTGTCCAGCAATTGCTGACCGATGCACTGGCCGGGATGCAGCTCAGTTGGCCTAAAGCCACCTTTGACGTCGCCGCTGAGAAGGCGAAGCTGGCCGAAACCTGAGACTCAGCCCTGCGCTGCGTTCTCGGGATCGGCCGTCTCCCGCGCAGCTGCGAGGCGTTTGCGCGCACCCTCCAGCCATTGTTCGCAGTGGTCGGCGAGGGCTTCACCGCGTTCCCATAACGCTAGTGACTGCTCAAGGCTCACACCGCCCGCCTCGAGCTGGCTGACCACCTTCACCAACTGCTCGCGCGCGTCTTCGTAGCTCAGTGCCGACACATCGGTGGATGCTGCTGTGGCCCTGGCGGCATTCTCGGTCATTTCTGGTCCTTACTGGTGGGGGAATCGATGGGGGGCTCAGCAGGAGTTTCGGTGCGGGCGCTGATTTTTCCGTCGGCAACCCGGATGGCGAGCCGGGAATTCGGCGGCGCCTGGTCGGGGGTCCTCACTACTTCACCCAGCTCGTTCTGTACCACCGCGTATCCGCGGTCCAGGGTGTTCTGGGGCGAGAGTGACCTCACATGTGCCCGTAGGTGGGACACCCGGTCTGTTTCTCGGGCCAGTGCGCTTTCGATTGCCATGGTGCTCCGGTTGCGGAGCCGCACAAGGTCGTCATGCCGGACGGTTACCATGCCGGCGGGTTGGGCGAGGACCGGGCGGGAACGCAGATGTACCAGCCGCTCAGTTTCTCTCGACATCAGCTGGTCAACGAAACGGGAGAGCTGTGCGCGCGCCTGTCGGATGCGCTGTTGTTCCTCGGTGACGTCGGGGACAACGCGCTTTGCAGCGTCCGTGGGTGTGGAGGCCCGGAGGTCGGCCACATCGTCGAGCAGCGGGTGGTCAGCCTCGTGACCGATTGCGCTGACGATGGGGGTACTGGCAGCAGACACGGCGCGTACGAGTTCCTCGCTGCTGAAGGCAAGAAGATCCTCCAGGGACCCCCCGCCGCGGGCGATGATGATGACATCCACCTCCGGCATCCGGTCAAGTTCCGACAGCGCAGAACGAATCTGCGAGACGGCATTGACACCCTGCACGGCGACTTCTCGTATTTCAAACTCCACCGCAGGCCAGCGCAGGCGGGCGTTCTTCAGAACGTCCTTTTCAGCATCCGAATCACGTCCCGTAATGAGCCCAATTCGATGCGGCAGCGCTGGGAGGGGACGCTTTCGATGTGCTGCGAAGAGCCCTTCAGCTGACAGGGCCTGGCGAAGACGCTCGATCCGGGCGAGCAGATCGCCAAGGCCGACCGGACGGATATCCCAGGCCTGCATGGACAGCCGCCCGGTCTTGACCCAGAAGTCCGCCTTGAGACGGGCCACAACGCGGGATCCGCGTTCCAGAGGCACGGTCAGCCGATCCATCACAGTGCCCCAGACGGTCAGGGAGAGGGATATTTCGGCATCCACATCGCGAAGGGTGACGAAGCACATTGTTCCCCGTTTGTTGAGCTCAATGACCTGCCCTTCAACCCAGGCGGCAGGGGCACGCTCGATGTGGGCCTTCAACTTCTCGGAAAGCACATGCAGTGGCCAAGGGCGTTCCGCTGATGTGTCGGCTGCAGTTTCCGGGAGAGTGGAGGGATCTGTTGCAGCTGGCGGGTCAGCTGCGACCACGGTGCCCAACGGCGCGCCGTCGTGGTTCATCAATTACCGCATCCTCCCAATAAACAGTGCATTGCCTGTCCAGGCTATTTTCCGCGTTCTTCTGGTTAATGTTTATCAGGTGCCCCCGACATCCACGGCACCGGAAGTGCCTATGTGCAGGACCGGAAGTGCCTATGTGCAGGACCGGAAGCGCCCATGTGCAGGAAGAGAACCCGGACCGTGCACGGGGAAGGTGGCCGCAGGCATGACCGCGGACGCAGGCATAATCGTAGGATCGTCAATCAACGGAACGAGAGCTGATGAGAACCGCTGGATCGGCCTTCTTTGTCCTGTTCGCCCTGGTCCTCGGTCTCGTGGCACTGCCGAGCGCCTGGCTCGCTTCCCACGTGGTGGCTGAAGACGGGTTTGTCGAGCTCGCCTCGCCGCTGGCCAGCGACGCCGGCTTCACGGGTACGCTCGCCGACGCTCTGTCCGAGGAAGCTGCGGCCGGCGTGGAAGTGCCTGCCGGGGTCGCGGGGGTTCTTGAACCAGTGGTACGGGAAGTCACGCAAGGCATAACGCAGCTACCGAACTTCGATTCGGCTTGGCAGGAGACGCTTCGCCGCTCGCACGCCCTGACTTTCTCCGACCAGGAGCCGCAGGCAGGTGAAACCAGCGCAGCTGCTGCGTTCACGTTGGATATCGCCCCTCTCGTGAGGCTGATTACGAACGAAATCGGGGGCCAGCTCGGGGTTGACGTTCCCGCCCCCGGACAAACTCTCGTCAACGTCGGGGACGCAAACCAGCAAGCCGTCGTGGAGCGGGTACAGGCGGCGGCAAACCTGTGGCCTGCGTTGACCATCGCTGCCGGCGTGGGAGCGGTTCTTGCGCTTTTGCTCGCACGCCGTCGCAGTACCACGCTCGCTCTCCTTGGTCTCGGGATACTGATCGGCGGCGCCGCGCTGTGGCTCGGTGCCAGCGTCGCTCCGGATCTTGTAGACCACGTCGCTGATGGGAATGCTGTTGCGGATGTCTTCAAAGATGCGCTCGCCGAGCGTGCAGCAAGCGACTTCCAGGAATGGTGTCTCGCGGCATTGGCGGCCGGGATTCTCCTCCTGGTCGCCGGCATCGCGGGTAGGTTGCTCAGCGGATCCCGACGCTAGCGGCGCCGTTCGCCTTGTTCACCGGGGTCGCTCGGCTCTGAGCGGACAGGCACCTACTCCCGGCAGGCCAGCCGGGATGGGCCGTTAGCATGGAGATATGTCCCTCACAGCTGTATCGGTACCCATGCCCACGGTGCCCCGGAAGCGCCGCTCGCCGGAACAAGTGCACTCTGCCGCGCCTGTCGCAGGGCCGCGCAAGGTCCTCCTGGCAGCCCCGCGTGGATACTGCGCGGGAGTTGATCGCGCTGTGATCGCCGTTGAAAAAGCGCTGGCACATTACGGCCCGCCGGTATATGTGCGGAAGCAGATCGTCCATAACCTCCACGTGGTGTCGACACTGGAAGAAAAGGGCGCCATTTTCGTTGAAGAGAATGACGAGGTTCCTGAGGGAGCGCTCGTAGTCTTTTCCGCGCACGGTGTCTCGCCGGCGGTGATTCGTTCCGCCGAGGAGCGCAATCTCAGGACTATCGACGCAACGTGTCCGCTGGTTACCAAGGTGCACCGTGAAGCGGTGCGCTTCGCGCGGGATGACTTCGACATCCTGCTCATCGGCCACGATGGGCACGAGGAGGTCGAGGGCACTGCAGGGGAGGCCCCCGAGCACATCCAGATCGTCAATGGTCCTGAGGACGTGGACAGCGTCACCGTCCGTGACCCGAACAAGGTGATCTGGCTGTCGCAAACTACGCTCAGTGTCGACGAAACCATGGAAACAGTGGCGCTGCTGAAGCAACGTTTTCCGACACTGCAGGATCCTCCTAGCGACGACATCTGTTATGCCACGTCCAACCGCCAGGCGGCCATCAAAAAGATTGCGCCCGATGCTGATCTCGTCATTGTGGTCGGTTCAGCAAACTCCTCGAATTCGGTCCGGTTGGTTGAGGTAGCGCTCGAATATGGAGCAAAGGCTTCACACCGGGTTGACTTCGCCAACGAAGTGGATGAGTCGTGGTTCGAAGGGGTCTCGACGGTTGGTGTCACTTCCGGCGCCTCCGTACCCGAGAACCTGGTGCAGGACGTCCTGCGCCTGCTCGCCGACTACGGTTACGCGGACGTTGAGGAAGTGGTCACGGCTGAAGAGGACATTATCTTTTCGCTGCCGAAGGAGATCCGCGCTGCGCTGAAGGCCATGGGAGACCCATCGAGCGGGCTCGGCGGACGCGGTCAGCGCCCAACGTCTTGACGCCTCCGAAGTGTGCGTTTTCACGCTGATCTCTCCACCGGCTCGCCGTCCGCTTCGGTGTCTATGAGTTCCGGAGCGCTCAGCAGGCGCGGAGTGGTTTCTACAGCTTTGGTTGTCAGCCCCGATTCATTCCCGTCAGCCTCGAACGCATGAATCCGGCGCGCAGTCGGCAGCACCCGTGACTCCAGAGTGCCGACAAAGGAGTTGTACTTCTCCACTGAGCTCTTAAGCGAACTGCCGAGCCGGGTGATGTGCGACCCCATGGTGCCGAGCCGGTCATACAACTCGCGCGAAAGATCGTACAGTTCCTTGGCGTTCTCCGTGAGGACGTCCTGACGCCAGCTGAAGGCAACCCCCTTCAAAATTGCGAGCAGCGAAACCGGGGAAGCCAGCACGACGTTGCGCGCAAAGGCGTAGTCCAGCAACGCCGGATCCGTCTGTAGAGCACTGGACAGCACGGATTCAAGCGGAATGAAACAAACGACCAGGTCAGGGGAGTTATCCGTGCCTTCCCAGTACTTCTTCCGCGCCAGCGCGTCAACGTGGGCGCGGACGGCCTTGACATGCTGGGACAGGATTTCCCTCCGACGTGATTCCTCCAAGCCGCTGCGGTCCTCTTCCTCACCGCCTGAGTGAGACTGGGCCTGAAGGTACGCGTCCAGAGGAACCTTCGAATCGACGACGATCTGCTTGTTCCCCGGTAGCTGGATAACCATGTCGGGGCGAACCGAGTTTGTTGAGCTTTCCCGGGAAGCGATTGTCAGCGTTGCCTGCTCGTAGAAGTCCACCCGGGCGAGCATGCCTGCAGCCTCGACGATCCGCCTCAGCTGCACTTCTCCCCATTGCCCGCGGGCTGTGGTGCTGCGCAGGGCGGAAGCGAGTGAGTGGGTCGTCGACAGCAGCTTGGAATCAGACAGTTGGGCCTCCTGGAGTTGCTGCGCAAGCTGACCGAACTGCTGCGCGCGCTCCCGCTCCAACTGACCCACATGCGCCTGGACCTGGCCGAGCTTGTCTGCCAGCGGCGCAAGAGCACGCAGGACGGACTGGTCCTGGCCGGACTGCTCCAGAAGTTGTTGGTTCTGGACATGCAGGATCCGGTTCTCGGCTTCTGCTGCGGCACGGGCGGAGACCGCCGCACCGAGCCTCGTCCCGGCATCGTCCACGTCGTTCCGAAGCCCAGCGAGAACCGGACGCATGAGCACAACGGCGATGCCGCCGCCAAGAATCAGCCCTAACACTGCCGTGAGAACTACGAGAAGAAGCGTGTTTCCATCCATGCCTCCACCATGGCAGGTGCCTCTGACAATCCCGCGAAGGCCGGTTCCCAGAGGCGCTC
This sequence comes from uncultured Arthrobacter sp., assembly GCF_947495145.1. Taxonomy (GTDB): domain Bacteria; phylum Actinomycetota; class Actinomycetes; order Actinomycetales; family Micrococcaceae; genus Arthrobacter_D. The sequence continues at coordinate 167,916 of NZ_CANLXP010000004.1, read as the reverse complement.
GTGCCGACGGTGGGTGCACGACGGTAGACTGTTCTCCCGTGGCTCTTACTATTGGCATCGTCGGACTGCCCAACGTCGGCAAATCAACCCTCTTCAACGCTCTCACCAGGAATACAGTCCTGGCTGCGAACTATCCGTTCGCAACAATCGAGCCGAACGTCGGGGTTGTGAGCTTGCCGGACCCACGCCTGGATCGGCTGGCCGAAGTGTTCAGTTCGCAGCGGGTGCTGCCAGCGACTGTGTCCTTCGTCGATATTGCGGGCATCGTCAAGGGAGCCTCCGAGGGCGAAGGCCTCGGCAATCAGTTCCTGGCGAACATCCGGGAAGCAGAAGCCATAGCCCAGGTAGTGCGGGTCTTTGATGATCCCGACGTCGTGCACGTCGACGGTGCGGTGAATCCGGTCTCGGACATGGAGACCATCAACACCGAGCTGATCCTGGCCGACCTGCAGACGCTGGAAAAGGCGATCCCGCGTGTCGAGAAGGAAGTCAAGATCAAGAAGCGCGAAGCTGCGCAGCTCTCCGCGATGCAGGCTGCGCAGGCGGTCCTCGAGCGGGGGGACACCATTTTCTCATCCGTGGCGAGCGACAAGCTCGAGATGGAGCACCTGCGAGAGTTGAGCCTGCTCACGGCCAAGCCCTTCATCTACGTCTTCAATGCTGACGATGCCGTGCTTGGCAGCGTCGAGCGCCAGAACGAGTTGCGCGCCCTCGTTGAACCTGCCGACTGCATTTTCCTCGACGCAAAGCTAGAAGCCGATCTCGTTGAACTGGATCCCGAGGAAGCTCGCGAAATGCTGGAGATGAATGGACAGGAAGAGTCCGGACTCGATCAGCTCGCCCGCGTCGGATTCCATACGCTGGGCCTGCAGACGTACCTCACGGCAGGTCCGAAGGAAGCGCGTGCCTGGACCATCCGCAAGGGCGCCACGGCGCCAGAGGCCGCCGGAGTCATCCACTCAGACTTCCAGCGAGGCTTCATCAAGGCTGAAGTTGTCTCCTTCGAAGACCTTGTGTCAGCCGGTTCCATGACGGAAGCCAAAGCGCGCGGCAAGGTCCGCATTGAAGGCAAGGAATACATCATGGCCGACGGTGACGTGGTGGAGTTCCGCTTCAACGTGTAGTCGCGTTTCGTTTCAGGGGCACGCTGGGTCGTGCGCCCGCAGCGGGCGCAGCGGGCGCGGCGCACTTATCGTGAAGCGCCCGCCTCGGGTATCGCTGTCGTCCGGTTGCATTGAACGGATGTTCACCGATGTCTTCCCCTCCAGGAACTACGTGACGACGCGGTAGCGGAGGTGGGTCTCGCTCGCGAAAGCCGAAGTTTCGAGTCGTTCCAGCTCGACGCGCTTCTCCAGGCCCGCGAACAGCGGGATGCCCTCGCCGAGGAGTACTGGTGCGACGTCGAGATGGAGTTCGTCGACGAGGCCGAGCTGGAGACATTGACGTGAGATGCTGCCGCCGAGCAGGCTGACCCACTTGTCTCCCGCCGCTTGTCTGGCCGATTCGACGGCTTGCGCGATGTCGTCGACGATGAAGGTGTAGGTGACCCCGTCCCGTTCGATCGGATCGTGAGGGCTGTGTGTCATGAGGTACACAGGCACTTTGAGCATGCCGCCGTAGGGGACCTCGCCGTCGTCGATGGTCTGCGTCTCGTTCGCACCGCCGACCACGGCGCCGATCCGTTCGATGACCTTCGCGACCGCCGCGTCGTCCTCCGGGGTGGATGGTCGGCCGAACATCCAGTCGACTCCGCCGTCGGCTTCCGCGATGAACCCGTCGACGGTCATCGTTGCGTGCACAATTACTCGACCCATGATCTCTCCCTTGGGATGGCGAGCCGCTCGACTCACCACCTAGAACAATATTGCGCCAGCTCGACGTGTTGCAGGCTGGGCATGCCGCCCGGATCGACCAGTGGAGCCAGGTGCTCACGTTGCGGGGTCCTGCTCGATCTCAGCCGTCCGACAGGCGCTCGGTCAGCTCGTCCATGAAGCTTCGGGCTTCGCCTTGCGCCGGATCGTCAGCAGGTGCGCGCTTGATCGCACCTTGAAGGACCTTGGCAGCTTGAGCCACGTCCCCTTTGCTGTCAGCGAGTACGACCGCGTTCTGAACCGCCTCGCCCAACCGAGTGAGCTCGGAAAGTGAGGTCTCCGCGACGCCGTCACGGAAAAAGCGAAGCCAGTTGCCGGCCGGATCGACGAGACTGAATCTGCTCAGCCCGCCGGCGTTCTTGCGGGCGCGCGGCCGAGTAATCCGCGGAAATCCCTTGATCGGCAGCTTTCCGTATGCCTCGCGGAGTCCTGCTGCGAACTCCTCCCAGATCTGGCCGGTGTCGTCGACGATGACGAGGCAGGAGCTGTGTGAGGTCTCTGGTGTGTGACCGTCCAGTCCGTAGTACTGCAGATCGAACCCGTGACCGTTGAGGCCGAGGGCCGGGTTCGGTCGAAGTTGGCGGTAGGTGGTGCGGAAGCCCAAAGCCGCGAAGAATGGTTCGATTTCGTCGATATCTGCACAGGGCAGCAGGGGGATGGTGCGTGGGTTGGACACCTCAGCACTCTACGCCCGTGCCCCGGACTTCAGTACGGCTGCTCGCCAGCCCTGGTTTCCGGGGAGACAACCGAGGCAGCGCTCGTTGTCCCGCCGTGTTCGGGTAGGAAAGTTTGGTTGCATCTCGGTAACAACCATCACCACGCTTCCCTTTTGATACCTAGCGGTAACAATTACCCCCTAAGCTTTCAGCATGTGAGGCACGCCACTTTGACCATCAAAGTGCGTGTCAGTCCTTTGTAAAACCATGAAGGACATCTTCCACAACATGAAACAAGGAGGCGGAATGCGTTTCGGACGTACTTCCAAAGCCGTAGGTGTAGCTGCAATTGCTGCGCTTGCACTGAGCGCCTGCGCCGAAAGCGGCGGCGGCGAAGATCCGGGCACCGGGGGCGAAGGTGAGGCATCAGGCGGTGCTGTAACTGTTGCTGAGGTCAACCCGTTCACTTCATTCAACTCTGACAGTGCCACCGGCAATGTGGATATCAACAGCAAGGTCAGTTACCTGACCCACCAGGACTTCTACTATGTGAACGACGCACTCGAAGTCATCCGTAACGAAGAATTCGGTACCTATGAGGTGACGTCAGAGGATCCGCTCACTGTTGCCTACACGGTCAACGAGGGTGTCGCCTGGTCTGATGGCGAGCCCATCGACGCCGGTGACCTTCTGCTGTCCTGGGCCGTACAGTCGGGTTATTTCGATGATGAAAACCCCGATGCTGAAACCGGAACCACTTACTTTGCCTACGCCGGCGCTACCGACGGACTAGGACTGACCAGTCTTCCTGAAATCAGCGAAGACGGACGCACAATGACGCTCGAATACAGCGAACCGTACGCTGACTATGAAATCGCCTTCGGTATACTCGACACACCTGCGCACGTTGTCGCTACCGGCGGAGGACTCGCCGATGAGGATGCTCTGGTCGAACTGATCCAGACTGCTCCTGCAGGAGATCCTGAAAGCCCTGAGGACCGTCCTGAGCTACAGACAGTGGCTGAGTACTGGAACACGGCATTCGACACCACCACCCTGCCGTCTGACCCTGCGCTCTACCTCTCGAGCGGCCCGTACGTCGTTCAGGACATGACTCCTGACCAGTCCATGACGCTGGTCCGCAACGAGGACTACGCCTGGGGCCCGGAGCCGGCGCTCGATGAGATCACCATCCGCTACATCGGTGATGCAAACGCACAGGTGCAGGCTCTGCAGAACGGCGAGGTTGATATTGTTCAGCCGCAGGCGTCGGCAGACACCCTTGCATCGCTGGAGGCCATCGACGGTATCCAGATCCTTGAGGGCGAAGAACTTTCCTTCGACCACATCGACCTGAACTACTCGGGCGTCTTCGAGGATGAGAACGTGCGCCGCGCGTTCATGTACACCATCCCGCGTGACTCCATCGTTGAGTCGGTCATCGGTCCGCTGGATCCCGAGGCTGAGCCCCGCAACTCCCAGATCTTCGACATCGGCACAGAGGGCTACGACGCCGCCGTGCCGGTCAACGGATCGGAAGAGTTTGCTGAGCCCAACATCGAAGAAGCCACCAGGCTGCTTGACGGTGCCACCCCCGAGGTCCGCATCATGTACAACGCGGATAACCCGAACCGTGTCGACGCATACACCCTTATTGCGGAGAGCGCCGAGCAGGCTGGCTTCACCGTTGTTGACGGCGGGCTTCCCGGTAACGAGTGGGGCGCGGCACTCGGTGGCGGAACCTACGACGCAACCATCTTCGGCTGGGTTAGCCCGGGTGTCGGCGTCAACGGGGTACCGCAGCTCTACGGTTGCGACTCTGCTTCCAACTTCAACGGCTTCTGCGATGAAGAAGCACAGGCAGCCATGGACGAGCTGATTGTCACCATTGATCCTGCTGAGCAGCAGGAACTGTCGATCACCGTTGACACCCGTCTCTTCGAAACCGGCTACGGTCTGCCCCTGTTCCAGTCCATCGGCATCAATGCTGCTGATGAGGCCGTACAGGGCCTGACCTTCAACCCGGGTCTGGTTGGAGTCTGGTGGAACTTCTGGGAGTGGTCGGTAGCCTAAACAGCTCCCGCACTGCCCACGTTTACTAGCTAATCGAAAGCGCTGGGGTCGCACCATTGGCCCCAGCGCTTTCGGGCGCTCAGGCACTTTCGCAGTGATTGGCAAGTGCCAAATTTCGACAGAACGTAACGTGGATTACACTCAGTCCGACATGTCGGGCACAACCCGCTTCCTAAACCCCTGAGGCCATAAAAGACTATGTTGACGTACATTGTCAGGCGGCTGATCGCCGCCGTACTCATTCTTTTTGGCGCTTCGTTCCTCGTGTACATCCTGACTGCATACTCAGGAGATCCACTCGCGGATCTGCGCCAAAGCAACGCCCCCAATCGTGAGCAGCTCATCCAGCAGCGCATCGATTTACTGGATCTCGACGTCCCGCCCATCCTGCGGTACTTCTCCTGGGTCTCCGGCGCAGTCCGCTGCGTCGTCCCGTTCGCGCTCACCTGCGATCTCGGCAACAGCGTGACCGGCATTGAAGTGACACAGCTGCTCGGCCGTGCAATGGGGCAGACCATCATGCTCGTCACCGCCGCCACTATCCTTGCGATCGTCATCGGCATCACGCTGGGCATTGTGACTGCGCTCCGTCAGTACAGCGGACTCGACTACGGCGTCACCTTCATGGCGTTCCTTTTCTTCTCGCTGCCCGTCTTCTGGGTTGCCGTCCTCCTCAAGGAGTTCGGGGCAATCGGATTCAACAACTTCCTTAGTGAACCGAACATCAGCTTCTTCGCCACAATGGTGTGCGGACTGGTGGCCGCCTTCCTCTTCTACCTGAGTACCTCCGGCGCACTGAAGCGCCGTCTTCTGTGGGCCGCAATCGGCTTCGCGTTTGCCTTCGGGCTCGTTTGGTTCCTTGACCTCGTCGGGTGGTTCCTCACCCCAGGATTCGGACTGATCGTCGTGGCGCTCCTCTCAGTGGGCATCGCGTACGGAGTCACGCTCCTGACTGCGGGTCTGAAGAACCGCAAGGCCCTCTACAGTTCGCTGATCGTCGTCGCGATCGGAATCGTTGCCTACTTTGCGGTGCAGCCCCTGCTGGACCGCGGAACCCTCCTGATGGTCGTTCTGCTCGGTATCGCAACCGTCCTGGTCGGCCTCGTCGTTGGATACTTCATGGGGGGATACGACAGACGCCAGAACATGACGGCTGCCGGTCTCACCGCTTTCCTGATGGGGTTCCTGATCCTGCTGGACCGCTTCATGCAGGCATGGCCCGCCTACTTCAACAACAACCGCGTGAACGGCCGCCCGATCGCGACAATCGGTGCGTCCACCCCAAACCTCGAAGGCGACTTCTGGGTTCGCGGCCTGGACACCTACACGCACCTTCTGCTGCCCACGATTGCGCTGATGCTCATCTCTCTCGCGGGCTACAGCCGCTACTCGCGTGCATCAATGCTGGAAATTATGAACCAGGACTACATCCGTACCGCCCGGGCTAAAGGTCTCGGCGAACGCACGGTAGTTATGCGCCATGCATTCCGGAACGCGCTGATTCCTCTTGCAACACTTGTTGCCTTCGACATTGGTGCCCTCATCGGCGGCGCGATCATCACCGAGCAGGTCTTTGCTTTCAGCGGCATGGGCCAACTGTTTGTCCAGGCGCTCGGCCGACAGGACTTGAATCCAGTCATGGGCGTCTTCCTGATCACGGGCATTGTTGCCCTTGTCTTCAACCTGGTAGCCGACCTTGTCTACTCCGTACTTGACCCGCGCGTAAGGGTGAAAGCATGAGCACTACAGCACGAGCAACAAAGCAGATTGAACCGGAAGAAGCCAAAGGTCTTAGCCAAGGCCAGATTGTCCGCAAGCGGTTCTTCGGGCACACGGCGGCAGTGGCCAGCTTGATCATTTTTTTCGGGGTCGTAATTATGGCCTTTACCTCCGTGGGATATGCGGGAATTCCCGGGTGGTGGAAGTGGGACTATGTGGAGACTCCGCCTCTCGCCAACCCCACCGGCGCACCCACCTGGCAGCTGCCCTTCAACTTCGGCGACCACCCCTTCGGGCAGGACCGGGTGGGCCGTGATCTCTTTGCTATGACCATGCGCGGGGCCCAGCTGTCCCTCATCGTGATGTTCCTGATCGGGCTCGTTGGGGGCATCATCGGTGTCGTCATTGGCGGAGTATCCGGTTACTTCCGCGGCTGGGTCGAAACGGTACTGATGCGGCTTACCGATGTCATCATCATCATCCCGCTGGTGATCATCGCGGCCGTTCTGGGTACATTCGGCAATTCCATCTCCGGTCCGGGAACATTCTTCGGCACAATCTTCGGCGGCAGCGCCGGTGTCATCCTGCTGGGGGTATTTGTCGGGTTCATTATCTGGACCGGCCTCGCACGCCTGGTGCGCGGTGAGTTCCTCAGCCTTCGGGAACGGGAGTTCGTCGACGCCGCAAGGATCGCCGGAGCGTCCAACACCCGAATCATCTTTAAGCACATCGTGCCGAACGCGGTAGGCGTGATCATCGTCAACACGACCCTCGTCATGGCGTCCGCAATTCTGCTCGAAACCGCGCTGTCCTTCCTTGGGCTCGGCGTGCGCGCTCCTGACATTTCGCTGGGAAGCCTCATCAGCGCCAACCAGGCGGCGTTCAGCACCCGTCCGTGGCTCTTCTGGTGGCCCGGCCTGTTCATTGTGATCATCTGTCTGTCAATCAACTTCATCGGCGATGGACTCCGTGATGCGTTTGACCCGCGGCAGAAGAAGTTCAACGCCAAGAAGGCTGCAGAGCCGAGAAAGCCCGCCTGATGACTCCTACAGTCGCCCCGGCGCGGACCAGCGCCGAACGCGCGGGCGCAGCCAGCCTGTCACTGGAGAGCGAAGGTAAGTACACTCAGCAGCAGCAGGCTGGCGACCACGCCGAGCGGTCCCCAATTGATTCGGCGGTCCACCTTGGCGGTATCCGTAGCGTCGACGTCGATCAGCCCACTATCGATCCGGCGCTCCCACTCGGACCGCACCAGCAGGGCAGCGAGTCCGGAATCAGTGTTGCTCAGGTCTCCCGGGCGAACGCTTCCGCCAGCTCCGTAGCTGGAGCCGGGCAGGTTCTGCATGTTCTCGGGCTTGCCCGCGTGGGTTCCGCGAACGCCGGGAGCGGGCGCGGCCCAGGCGGTGTAGCTGCCGCTGGGCGTAACCAGCTTCAGCGCGTACTTGGTGTCGACGTGTATCAGGCCGGCCCAGGGCACGCTGATGGTTTGCGCCGGATTGCGCAGCTCAACGCCTGCCGGTCCGATGATCACGGCCGGGAACCAGAACAGCCACCATGCCACGGCGGCCACAGCAAGCAGTGGGGCGGCGGTGACCAGGGCCTGCGGCCCGGAGGTCACAACGGACACCGTCAGACCCACAGCGACCACTACGCCGGCGATCGCGAGAATCCAGCGGCTGCTGCGGGGACGGAAGACGGTGGTCCGGGTGGGACCGGTCGGCGAGTTCATACCCCCATATTTCCAACATTCAGGTTCAGTGCAGTAATCGGCGGGCAAACAGCCTGCCCGGCTGCGCCGTACGCACGGTCACACAGTGGAAGGACAGCACTATGACCCACGACATCATTGACGGCAACGGGAGCAGCGAAACACCAAAATCCGTTCGCGGACCCGTGCTGGAAGTCAAGAACCTCAGCGTCGACTTCGGCGTGGAGAAGGAATGGGTTCCAGCCGCCATTGACCTGAACTATCACGTCAACGCCGGCGAGGTACTTGCGATCGTCGGAGAGTCCGGTTCAGGCAAGAGCGCGAGCTCAATGGCGCTGCTTGGCCTCCTGCCCAGCAATAGCCGGGTCACCGGAGAGGTGATCCTCAACGGCCGGTCCATCCTCAACCTTTCTCCCGGCAAGCTGCGCGAAGTTCGCGGTAACGATGTCGCCGTCATCTTCCAGGAACCCATGACGGCCCTGAACCCGGTCTACACGGTCGGGTTCCAGATTGTGGAGACCCTGCGGCTGCACAACGCGATCTCACCCGACGAAGCGAGGGACCGCGCCCTCAAGCTGCTGGACATGGTGGAGCTCCCGGATCCGGAGAAGGCTTTCCGTTCCTACCCCCACCAGCTCTCAGGCGGGCAGCGGCAGCGCGCCATGATCGCGCAGTCACTTTCGTGTGATCCGAAGCTCCTCATCGCTGACGAGCCCACCACGGCGCTTGACGTGACCGTGCAGGCTGAAATCCTCGACCTGATGCGCAACCTCCGGAACAAGCTGGACAGCGCCATTGTGCTCATCACCCACGACATGGGCGTGGTCGCTGACCTGGCCGACCGCATTGCCGTCATGCGCAAGGGCGTCATCGTGGAATCCGGCACAGCAGAGAAAATCTTCAGCCGGCCCGAACATCCCTACACCCAGGACCTGTTGGCTGCGGTTCCGCACCTCGGTCAGGGTGCCGAAGGCGGTAGCGATGACGTCGACATCACAGCGGCCCTTGCGGCCGCCACCAAGTCGGAGCTCGCAGGCGTAGACCATGACGAACTCGAGCGCCGTGAACGCGCCGTGCTTGCCGGACTTGAGGCCAAGGTCCAGGCCGAGCGGGAAAGCCGGGGGGAGGCAGTCCTCGAGCTGGTGAACGTAGCCATCGAGTACCCGAAGCAGGGCAGGGTGCCGGCATTCCGGGCCGTAGAGAATGCGACCCTCAGCATTCGCCCCGGTGAGGTCATGGGACTCGTGGGTGAGTCCGGTTCCGGCAAGACCACGATCGGGCGCGCGGCAGTTGGTCTGCTTCCCGTCGCGGAGGGGTCGCTGCGTGTTGTGGGCACCGACATCTCCGGCCTGAAGCCCACCTCGCGGGAACTGGGGGCGGTGCGACGCAACGTCGGTATGGTCTTCCAGGACCCGTCCTCATCGCTGAACCCGCGTCTGCCGATCGGTGAGAGTATCGGCGAACCGATGTTCCTCGCAGGCGAGGCCAAGGGCGCCGAACTCCAGAAGCGCATCGAGACGCTGCTCGACCAGGTGGAACTGCCCCGCGCGTACCGCAACCGCTACCCGCACGAGCTCTCGGGCGGGCAGAAGCAGCGCGTCGGCATCGCGCGCGCACTGTCACTGAAGCCCAAACTCATGGTCGCTGACGAGCCCACCTCGGCTCTCGACGTGTCTGTCCAGGCCAAGGTGCTGGAGCTGTTCCAGAACCTGCAGCAGGAAATGGGCTTCGCCTGCCTCTTCGTGACACATGACCTCGCCGTTGTCGACGTCCTCGCAGATCACATCTGCGTGATGCGCCGCGGCAGGATCGTCGAGCAGGGAACGCGCGACCAGATCCTGCGCAATCCCCAGGATCCCTACACCCAGCGCCTGCTCGCGGCTGTGCCCCTGCCTGATCCGGAAAAGCAGCGCGAGCGGCGGGAACTCCGCTCCCGGCTGCTCGCAGCGGCGGAGTAGAACGGCCGGTCCGCCGACGACGGCGGTGCTCACCACGGTGAGTGCCGCCGTCGTCGTTTAACCGGCCCGTTAGGCCATCTTTTGCCTAACGCTTAGAATGGTAGTAGTGCGCGCTGTGCTGCCCGCTCTCATTTCCCTTGAAACTCACTTGAGCCCCCTAAGAAACGAGTAATTCCGCATGTCTGTATCCACGAGCAACACTGCAATCCGCAGTGACCTTCGCAACGTTGCCATCGTGGCGCACGTAGACCATGGCAAGACGACGCTCGTTGACGCGATGCTGAGGCAGACCAACTCGTTCGCCAGCCACGGCGAGGTTGCTGAGCGGGTCATGGATTCCGGTGACCTGGAGCGGGAGAAGGGCATCACCATCCTCGCCAAGAACACAACGGTGTTCTATGAGGGCCCCTCCGCGGATGGCGAGCGCATCACCATCAACGTGATCGACACCCCCGGCCACGCCGACTTCGGTGGCGAGGTTGAGCGCGGGCTCTCCATGGTTGACGGCGTGGTGCTGCTGGTGGACGCATCTGAAGGGCCGCTGCCGCAGACGCGGTTCGTACTGCGCAAGGCCCTCGCCGCCAAGCTTCCCGTTATCCTGCTGGTCAACAAGACCGACCGCCCGGATTCCCGCATCGACGAGGTTGTCAGTGAGTCAATGGACCTGCTGCTGGGCCTCGCATCGGATCTGTCGGATGAAGTTCCCGATCTGGATCTCGACTCCGTTCTCAACGTTCCGGTTGTCTACGCTGCAGCCCGGGTGGGAGCAGCTTCCCTCGAGCAGCCCGCAGATGGCTCCGCTCCAGATAATGACAACCTTGAGCCGCTCTTCAAGACCATCATCGAGCACATCCCTGCGCCCAGCTATGACCCCAACGGTGTCCTGCAGGCGCACGTGACCAACCTGGATGCATCGCCGTTCCTTGGGCGCCTCGCCCTGCTGCGTATCTTCAACGGAACCCTCCGCAAAGGCCAGCAGGTCGCCTGGGCTCGTCAGAACGGTGAACTGAAGACAGTAAAGATCACCGAACTCCTCGCCACGAAGGCCCTGGAGCGTGTTCCCGCTGAGTCTGCCGGCCCCGGCGAGATCGTTGCAGTCGCGGGTATCGAAGACATCACCATCGGTGAGACCCTTACCGACCTGGAAAACCCGCAGCCCCTGCCGCTCATTACGGTCGACGACCCTGCCATCTCGGTCACCATCGGTATCAACACCTCTCCGCTCGCCGGAAAGGTCAAGGGCGCCAAGGTGACCGCCCGCCAGGTGAAGGACCGTCTGGACAAGGAGCTCATCGGTAACGTGTCGCTCCGTGTCCTGCCAACGGCCCGTCCGGATGCCTGGGAGGTCCAGGGCCGCGGTGAGCTGGCTCTCGCCATCCTCGTCGAGCAGATGCGTCGCGAAGGCTTCGAGCTGACTGTCGGCAAGCCGCAGGTTGTCACCAAGACCGTGGACGGCAAGGTTCACGAGCCGATGGAACACATGATCATTGACGTTCCCGAGGAATATCTTGGCGGAGTCACCCAGCTCATGGCGGCGCGCAAAGGCCGCATGACCAACATGTCCAACCACGGAACCGGCTGGGTCCGCATGGAATTCGTTGTTCCGGCCCGCGGTCTCATCGGTTTCCGCACGCGCTTCCTTACGGATACCCGCGGCGCCGGCATCGCGTCCTCCTACTCTGAGGGCTACGAGCCGTGGACCGGCGACATCGAGTACCGCACCAACGGATCGATGATCGCTGACCGCTCCGGCGTGGTCACGCCGTTCGCGATGATCAACCTGCAGGAGCGCGGCTCGTTCTTCGTCGAACCCACTTCCGAGGTGTACGAGGGCATGATCGTCGGCGAGAACTCACGCGCAGACGACATGGACGTCAACATCACCAAGGAGAAAAAGCTCACCAACATGCGTGCCGCTTCCTCCGACAGCTTCGAAAACCTCACCCCGCCGCGCAAGCTGACTCTTGAAGAGTCGCTTGAGTTTGCACGCGAGGACGAGTGCGTCGAGGTTACTCCGGAATCCATCCGCATCCGCAAGGTCATCCTCGACTCAAACGAGCGTCTGCGCGCCGCGCGTTCACGCGCCCGCGCCTAACAGCGCATGCGGTTGCCGGTTTCCGGCCTGCCCGTGAAGAAACAGAACGACGACGACGGCGCCAAACCGGCCGCCGCCGTCGTTCCGTCTGCACGTCGTAGCGCCCGCTGGCGCGGGTTCCTTGCTGCGGGAATCGGCGGAGTCCTGGCTGCGGTGCTTGGCACGGCAATTCACGCCCAGATCTGGTACGTAAACGGCGTCGGGATTCCTGCCGGTGCGCTCGCCTCTGTAGTGCTGGCCACCAGTATTGCCGTGTTCGTTGCACTATGGGCGCGGAACGTTTTCCTCGCCGCCCTGACAGGGGTCATTGCCTATCTTCTGGTGGGGCTGGTGGCTTCGTCTTCCGTGGGCGGCCTGATCGCCGCCGGTATTGAGGTGGAAGGTGCCCTGCCGCCGGTCGCTGTAGCCGGCTATATCTGGGTGGTGGGGCTGGCCGCAGGAACGGTCACAGCCGTCGCAATCGCCTGGTGGGTGTTAAGGCCTTCGGCCCGCCGCTGAATCTGTACCGCTTGATCTCAATTGCGGGTCTGTGCTGTCGAATCTGTCCTGCTGACGGCTCGCTTGAGGTGAAATCAGTCTGCTGTGCGGTCCAGATGGTGGGCCAGCATGATGGAGGTCGCCGTGCCGTCCTCGTCAGAGCCGCGCCGCGCGTACTCCTCGAACACGTTACGGATCTTGTCCATCATCTCGGCGCGGTTAGCGTCGTTAAGCCGGACGCCGAGACGCCAGACGTCGATCTCCGACGGCGTCAGGCCGTCAATTTCCTGCAGGAACGTCTCGACGAGTACGGGCGCCGCATTGGGCATCCGGCTTCCCCAGGACAACCCGGTGGCCCGATAGGGGATTTCCTTGGCGCCGCGATTGCCCGTGCGCGGTTCGTCGGCTTTAAGGAAGCCGGTGGCCATCAGTGTGCGTACATGGTGCAGCGCCGTGGCCGGATTGAGGTCCAGTACTTCGGCTATTTCCTTGTTGGTGCGGGGCTTGTGCAGGCAGAGCCGGAGAATCCTCAGCCGGACGGGGGAGCTCAACGCTCTGCCGCGTGCCTGAACATCCTCATCTGTTTCCATAATTCAAAGCATACGTCAGCACACAGGCAGTGATTGAACTTAGTCAATGGCAGGCAGGCAGATGACCGGGGTTTGCGGTTATCCGGGCGGAACCACCCGCGGACTGCGCCGGGCCGGCGGCGGCGGAACGGGCTTCGCTGCCGTGATGGCGGCCAGAGGTACGACGACGTTCCCTCGTTTCCCGGTGACCGTACAGGACGCTTTATCCCGGGCGGTCAGGTCGCCGAGGGCGTCGGTGAGCCCGCCCTCAATCCGGTACCGGACCACCACCCGCGTTCCCAGCGGCAGGGAGGTCAGCAATTCTGCCGGGTTGTTCATGGCCCTAGCGTGTCATATTACGGCGGGCACCGGCCGATGCCGATCACAAGCCCTGTTGCGTTAAGCTGGAACTGCGACGAAAGGCCGGTAGCGGCACCAAACCCCAGGGAAGGCGTGGGAAGTGACCTACGTAATCGCACAGCCGTGCGTGGATGTGAAAGACAAGGCCTGCATTGAGGAATGCCCGGTCGATTGCATCTATGAAGGTGAACGCTCGCTGTACATCCACCCGGATGAGTGCGTGGACTGCGGGGCTTGCGAACCGGTCTGCCCGGTCGAGGCAATCTACTATGAAGACGACACCCCCGATGAGTGGGCCGACTACTACAAAGCCAACGTCGAGTTCTTCGATGACCTGGGATCGCCGGGCGGCGCTGCAAAGCTCGGCAACACCGGGAAGGATCACCCGATGATTGCTGCCCTGCCGCCGCAGAACCAGGAAGCGTGACGGCAGCGTGACAGCGAACCGGGCCTTCGGGCTCGAGCTGCCGGACTATCCCTGGGATGCGATGGCGCCCTATGTCGAGGAAGCCCGGCAACACCCCGACGGCGCGGTCAACCTATCGATCGGAACACCCGTCGATCCCACTCCGGAAATCATCCAGCGCGCACTCCGCGACGCGTCCGATGCGCCCGGATACCCCACCACGCACGGCACGCCGGAACTGAGGGAAGCGATCAGCGGGTGGTACCGCCGTCGTCGTTCCGTGGAAGGCCTGGATCCGGAAGATATCCTGCCCACCGTCGGCTCCAAAGAGCTGGTCGCGTGGCTGCCCACCCTGCTGGGGCTGGGAGCGGGCGACGTCGTCGTGCGCCCTACGGTTGCCTATCCCACTTATGACATGGGCGCGCATCTCGCGGGTGCAACACCGGTGGCGGCGGACTCCCTGGCCGAGCTGGATGCGGGCACGCGGGCACGGGTGCGCCTGGTCTGGGTCAACTCACCCTCGAATCCCACCGGTGCTGTCCAGGGCGTGGAAGCCCTGCGTGCCATTGTCGACGAAGCCCGCGCTCTCGGCGCCATGGTGGCCTCCGATGAGTGCTATGCCGAACTGGGTTGGGGTTCTTGGGACCCCGCAGAGGGAGGGAATCCGGTTCCCAGCATCCTCGATCAGCGAGTGAGCGGCGGGTCCACTAACCAGCTGCTGTCCGTCTACTCGCTGAGCAAGCAATCGAACCTCGCCGGTTATCGGGCGGCGTTCGTGGCCGGCGACAGCGCCGTGTTGCGCAACCTCATCAACTCGCGGAAGCACGCGGGAATGATCGTGCCGTTCCCGGTCCAGGAAGCAATGCGCGTGGCTCTTACGGACGATGCGCATGTGACTGACCAGAAGAACGTGTACCGCGCGCGCCGCAACCAGCTGATACCGGCACTCGAAGCCTTCGGCCTGACCATTTCCGCTTCCGACGCCGGCCTCTACCTGTGGGCGACCGCGGGGGAGGACACCTGGCTGACCGTGAAGCGATTCGCGGAGCTGGGGATCATCGTGGGGCCGGGCACGTTCTACGGCAATGCCGGGAACGGGTTCGTCCGGGTGGCCCTCACCGGCTCCGACGAGCGGGTCGGTGCTGCGGCTGCCCGGCTTGGCGCGTGAGACCGTGTTGCTATTGCACAACAACGCCCCAACCGATTAGTGCTGGAGGCGTTTCTGCCGGTAGCGTTTTAGCTGACTGAGCTGATCCAGCAATTCCGCATGCTTTTCCATAAGCTCCACAAGGAGAGTAAATGACTGAGCACAACGGCGCCTCACTCCAGTATGACGGAGGAAGCCTTAGCCTCCCGCTGATCCAGGCGGCAGAGGGCAACCATGGGTACGATGTCTCGAAGCTGCTCAAGCAGACCGGTGCCGTTACCTTCGATCCCGGTTTCATGAACACCGCGGCCACCACCTCAGCAATCACCTACATCGACGGCGATCAGGGCATCCTGCGCTACCGCGGCTACCCGATCGACCAGCTGGCGCAGCACTCGAGCTTCCTTGAGGTCTCCTACCTGCTCATCTACGGCAACCTGCCGACACCCACCGAGCTCGCCGCCTTCGACAACCGCATCCGCAGGCACACGCTCCTGCATGAGGAGCTCAAGGGCTTCTTCGGTGGATTCCCGCGTGACGCGCACCCCATGCCGGTGCTGTCCTCAGCTGTCTCGGCGCTCTCCACGTTCTACCAGGACTCGCTGGACCCGTTCGATGACGAGCAGGTGGAGCTGTCCACGTTCCGCCTGATGGCGAAGCTGCCGGTCATTGCCGCGTACGCACACAAGAAGTCCATCGGCCAGCCGATGCTGTACCCGGACAACTCCATGAATCTCGTGGAGAACTTCATGCGCCTGTGCTTCGGCCTTCCCGCAGAGCCATACGATCTTGATCCCACCATGGTCAAGGCGCTGGACCTCCTGCTCATCCTGCACGCAGACCACGAGCAAAACTGTTCCACCTCCACCGTCCGCCTGGTGGGAAGCTCGAACGCCAACATGTTCGCGTCCATCTCGGCCGGTATCAACGCCCTGTTCGGACCGCTGCATGGCGGCGCCAATGAAGCCGTCCTGAACATGCTCCGAGACATCAAGGCCAAGGGTATGCAGCCCGAGGACTTCATGGAGAAGGTCAAGAACAAGGAAGACGGCGTGAAGCTCATGGGCTTCGGGCACCGCGTCTACAAGAACTATGATCCGCGGGCCAAGATCGTCAAGGCCACCGCCCACGAGATCCTTTCAAAGCTCGGAGGCAACGATGAGCTCCTGGACATCGCGATGCGCCTGGAAGAGAAGGCCCTCGCCGATGACTACTTCATTGAGCGCAAGCTGTACCCGAACGTGGACTTCTACACCGGCCTCATCTACAAGGCGATGGGCTTCCCGGAGAAGATGTTCACCGTCCTCTTTGCGATCGGACGCCTACCTGGTTGGATTGCGCAGTGGCGCGAGATGATGCAGGATCCGCAGACGAAGATCGGCCGCCCGCGCCAGCTGTACACAGGCGCCGGGGAAAGGCACTACCCCGCACGCTAAGAAGTTCCAGTACGACGACGGCCGGTCACCTCCCTGGGGAAGGTGACCGGCCGTCGTCGCACGTTAGTTTCGCAGCGGGACCGCGGGAGCAGGCAGGATCAGGAGGCGTAACCCTGCGGGTTGTTCTTCTGCCAGCGCCAGTGGTCCTCGCACATCTGGTCCAGTGACTTATGCGCCGACCAGCCAAGATCCGCCAGTGCTGACGAAGGGTCCGCGTAGCTGACCGCTGCATCTCCCGGTCGGCGGGGAGCAAATTCATAGGGAATCTCGTGGCCGGCGGCCTTCGAGAACGCGGTGAGCACCTCGAGCACTGACGATCCATTGCCGGTACCGAGGTTCCAGCGGTGCACTCCCGAGTGGGAGGTGAGGTAGTTCAGAGCGGCAACATGGCCGTCCGCGAGATCAACCACGTGGATGTAGTCGCGGATTCCCGTGCCGTCCGGAGTGGGGTAATCGTTGCCGAAGACCATAACCTTCTCGCGCCTGCCGACCGCCACCTGCGCCACGAAGGGCAGCAGGTTGTTGGGGATACCGGTGGGATCTTCACCGATACGTCCCGACTCGTGCGCACCCACCGGGTTGAAGTAGCGCAGCAGCGCGATGTTCCAGCGGCTGTCGGAGGCACCGACGTCGCTCAGGATGTCTTCGATCTGTTCCTTGGTGCGCCCGTAGGGATTGGTGGCGTCCAGCGGCATCTTCTCAATGAGGGGCACCTCTTCGGACGCGCCGTAGACGGTTGCTGAGGAGCTGAACACCAGCGTGCGGACGTTGTGGCGGTCCATGGTGCGCAGCAGGTTCAGCGTGCCGCCGACGTTGTTGTGGTAGTAGAACAGCGGCTTCTCCACTGATTCGCCGACGGCCTTCAGCCCGGCGAAATGGATGACGGAGTCAACGGCCTCGGCTTCGAACACGGCGTCGAGCGCGTGCTCATCGAGCAGGTCCACCTTGCGGAACGCCACGTCGCGACCGGCAAGCTCCTCCACTCGCCTCAGCGCGGTCTCGCTTGAGTTGTAGAGGTTGTCCAGTACGACTACGTCGTGGCCCGCCTCTAGGAGCGCGAGCGTGGTGTGCGAGCCAATGTAACCGCTTCCGCCGGTAACGAGTATCTTCATGCAGTTCAGTTTAGTGACGGACGGTACTGCGGGCATAAGTGAGTCCTTTCGCGCAGCCGTCCGCTCTGGAGACAACGGCCCTATCGGTCTACCCTTGGAGGATCACGCGCGCAAAGCCGGCCCGTTCTGCCGGCGGAGAGGCCAGGGCACGGATGCAGGTCAATGGAGCGCCCTCCTGGAAAGTGGGAGCGGGAACGTCTCTGGCGATGTGCTTTGCGCTGTACCTGCGGGATTGTGCCGGCCTCGGGGTGATTGGCCAGCCTGCTGTTTCCCCGGTGAGACCTCCGGTCCATTGCGTTGACCCGCGGCAGACCGTCCACGCCGTTGGTGGCCTCGCTGCGCTCCGGGTTGAGTGGGAGGCCTGGTGGTATCAATTGGTGGCCGGCCATGGGAAGGGGATGCTGCTCCCAACCCCTCCGGAATTCCCCGAGCTCGACTCAATGCCCGCGCTGCAGCGTCTCACTCACGCTCACTACGGGACCGCCCTGGCCTGGACGCAGGAATGTGATGCCGCCTGGCGCCACCGGGAGCTCAAACGCATGCACGATGTCGGGCAACGGCGCTTCGGCGACCTCGTGCGGGAACGCGAACTGGAACTCGGACGGCCCGCACGGAATTTCTCCCTCTCCGTGGTTGAGCTGCCACTGAGTGAGACCCGGGCCTGGTGGGTTGAACCGGACATGCTCATTCTGAGCGAAGACCTGTACGACGACGAAGCCACTTTCCGGAGCTATATTCAGCCGGTGGTGGAGATCATCGCCTAGCTCTTGCTAGGCAGCGACCTCGGCGAGGGTGATCAGGACCTGGCCGGTCTCCGTCTCAGTGGTAGTCCAACCGCCGTCGCTCCGGTTCCACTGCAGGCCCGCATGGGAGACGGAGGTGATGCCCAGGTCCTTGGCATGGGCAACCGCGAACTGCGCAGCGGCCCACCCGACGGATCCGGACGCGGTGGCCACTACGCCCTCTTCGGTTGTTCCGGTCTGCAGGGTGGGAAAGACGGCGGCGAACCGTTCTGTTACAGCCGCAGGGTTCCCGGACTCTTCCGGCTTGCGAAGTATGCAGTTCAGCGAAGCGGGCGACTGGCCGGTCAGGGCCGAGGCGAAGGCGCGCCCCTCCGGTTCGTGATCGGCATACGCGTCCGGGTAGGCGCTGCGCTGAACGAGTTGGGCGGCTTCCGTGATGGGCAGGGTCTGGTATCCCGGCACGGTGACCAGCGCATCATAGAATGCCCCGGCCGCGTAGATAGGATCCCGCACCTGATCCTCGCTGCCCCAGCCCTGCGACGGCCGCTGCTGAAACAGTCCGCGCGAATCCGGTCCTGCCTGATCACCGTAGTCCAGGTTCCGCAGGCCGGATTCCTGGACCGCAGTAGCCAGCGCAATAGACGCAGCCCGCGGCGGAAGACCGCGCGTAACAGCCACGCCGGCGATGGTGGAGGCGTTTGCAGCCTGTTCCGGTGCCAGTTCGTAGGTATCGGTCCCGACGACGGCGCTGCACCGTTCGCGGACCAGCACCTCCGAGGAGTTCAACTGGATGATGGCAAGGTAAGCTCCACCGCCGACCACAGCCGTGAGCCCGGCAAGGACACCGGTCGCGCGGAGCCGGCGCCGTCGTCGGGCTTGCTTCTTGGTCTGGAGCACGTGGAAAATTTCCTAGTTGGCGTGCAAGGCGGCGTTCAGCGCGATTCCCCGGCCGGCCCGCTGCCGTGCTTCAACCACGCCGGTGGTGGAGTTGCGGATGAAGAGCACACCCGACTGTCCGGAGAGTTCGGCAGCCTTGACGATCGAACCGTCAGGAAGCGTGACCCTGGTTCCTGCAGTGATGTAGAGACCGGCTTCCACCACGCAGTCGTCGCCGAGTGAGATGCCGATGCCGGCCTGGGCGCTCAGGAGGCAGCGCTCGCCGATGCTGATGCGTTCCTTGCCGCCGCCGGAGAGGGTTCCCATGATCGACGAACCGCCGCCGATGTCCGATCCATTGCCCACGACAACGCCGGCTGAGATGCGTCCCTCAACCATTGAATGGCCGAGCGTGCCGGCGTTGAAGTTGACGAAGCCCTCGTGCATCACGGTGGTGCCCTCCGCGAGGTGCGCGCCGAGACGGACGCGATCAGCGTCGGCGATCCGGACACCTGAGGGCATCACGTAATCAACCATGCGTGGGAACTTGTCCACGCCGAACACTACGACTGTGCCACGCGAGCGCAGGCGCAGACGGGTAATTTCGAAATTGCTGACTGCGCAGGGGCCGAAGTTGGTCCAGACGACGTTGGCGAGCGATCCGAAGATGCCGTCGAGGTTGATGCTGTTCGGCTGCACGAGACGGTGCGAAAGCAGGTGGAGCCGGAGGTAGGCATCTGCGGCGTCGGTCGGGGCGTCGTCGAGCAGGGAAGTTGTCGACACTACTTCCTGGGTGACGCTACGCAGCGCGTCGGGTGCTGCGATGGCAGCGAGTTCGGTAAGCAGCGCATCAGTATCGCCGGAAGCTTCGCCAAGAACCGGCTGCGGGTACCAGACATCGAGTACCGTTCCGTCTTCGGCCAGCGTGGCCAGTCCGATGCCGAAAGCGGTTCGTGCGGTGGTTTCGGAGGGGGTCAGGGAAGCGGAAGCCGTCTCAGTCATGGCTTCCATTCTACCGAGTAGCGGCTACCGGACCCTGCCACCTCGCCCAGTAGGCTTGAGGCCATGACAGATTCCGGATTTCAGCGCCTCGATGCCCGTGCAGACGTCGCACATCTCACCGCCGCCATCATCGACATCAATAGTGTCTCGGGCAACGAGCGCGCGTTGGCGGATGCGGTGGAGGAGATCCTCCGGGGTTGTTCCCACCTGGAAGTGGTCCGGGACGGTGATTCGCTGATTGCCCGCACCAACCTGGGGCGCCCGGAAAGGGTGATCCTGGCGGGTCATCTCGATACCGTGCCGCTGCCTCACGTGACCGGCTCCCGCGGAACGGTCCCGAGCGCCTGGGACGGCGAGGTTCTCTACGGACGCGGTGCCACCGACATGAAGGGCGGAGTCGCCGTCCAGCTCTCGCTTGCTGCTGCCCTGACGGAGCCGTCCCGGGACACCACGTATGTCTTTTATGACCATGAGGAAGTCGAGGCATCCCTCAGTGGACTCGGCAGGCTGGCCGACAGTTATCCGGACTGGTTGCGCGGTGACTTTGCGGTGCTGCTCGAACCCACCAACGGCACTGTCGAAGGCGGCTGCAATGGAACCGCCCGCTTCAACGTCACGACGACGGGGCGCGCCGCCCACTCGGCCCGGGCCTGGATGGGGGAGAACGCCATTCACAAGATGGCGGAGGTCCTCATGCGCCTGCGGGACCATGAGCCGGCCACAGTCCGCGTTGACGGGCTCGATTTCCGGGAGAGCCTCAACGCTGTCCTGATCAGCGGCGGCACGGCGGGCAACGTGATTCCCGATCGAGCCGTTGTCGAGGTGAATTACCGGTTTGCTCCGGATAAGAGCCCGGAGGACGCCGAAAAGTACGTCCGCGATCTACTTGTTGGTTATGAGGTGGAACGGACGGATGCCGCCGCGGGTGCGCGTCCGGGGCTGCACCACCCAGCAGCCGCTGCGTTTGTTGAGGCAGTGGGTGCGGAGCCCAAACCCAAGTACGGCTGGACCGACGTGGCCCGGTTCAGCGCACTCGGCATACCGGCCGTGAACTTCGGGCCGGGCGATGCGCTACTCGCCCACTCGGACAACGAGCACGTCTCCGGAGACGCAATCCGTGCCTGCCTGAAGGCGTTAAGCGAGTGGCTCGCCTAAGCCGCGCGGCCGAGGCGAGCCACTCGCACGAATAGTGAAGCTACGCGTTCGTGGGGTCCGCGACCACCACGTTGCTGACGTTGTCGTTCTTTGTCTTTCCGGTGGTGCGGAAGCTGAGGAGCTTCGAGAGCCGATTCGCCAATGATGAAAGCGCGAAGTTGATGATGATGAAGATGACGGCGGCGATGAGAAGGGCCTGAAGCAGGTTTCCCTCGCCAACGCCGAGTCGGCGTGCGGTCTGCAGAAGCTCGGTGTACGTGATGATGTAGCCGAGTGCGGAGTCCTTCAGAATCACTACGAACTGGCTGACCAGCGCGGGCAGCATGGCTGTGAGTGCCTGCGGCACCTCAATGCTCCTTAATGACTGGCCGCGCGTCATGCCGATGGCCATGCCGGCTTCCCGCTGTCCTTTGGGGAGCCCTTCCACGCCGGAGCGGACGAGTTCGGCAATGACTGAGCCGTTGTAGAGCGTCAGCGCCGTGACCACAGCGATGAAGGGAATATCCTGTGGACGCATGATGCCTGCAGCGCCGATAGCGAGCCAGAGGAAGATCATCATCAGCAGCACAGGAACCGCACGAAGGAACTCGACGATCACGCCGGCAAGCCACCGGAGCGGGAGGAAGTGCGAGAGCCGTCCGATGCCGAGAAGGAGCCCCAGCACCACCGAGGTGACGATCGCTACACCGGCCGCCCTGAGAGTGTCCAGGAGGCCCGGGAGGAGGAAGAACTCCCAGGTTCTGCCTTCGAGGAAGGGCGTCCACTTCGCGGGTTCAAGTTGGCCGCGCTCCGCGAGCGTGATGATCAACCATGCGAGCAATCCCACGATGAGCAGGGCGCCGACGATGTTGCCAATAAAAATGTTGCGCTTGGCTTTGGGGCCGGGCGCATCGAAAAGTACCTGCTGAGCGCTCATCGTGCCACCGCCAGTTTCTTGGATGCCCACGTTGTGAGCAGGCCGATCGGAATCACGATGATGACGAAGCCCATCGCGAAGGTGAAGAAGATCGGGATCACCATGTCGGAACGGAACTCGATCATGGTTTTCATCAGACCGGCGGACTCAGCGACTGAGCCGGCCGCAGCAACGGTGGAGTTTTTTGTCAAAGCGATCAGCACGTTGCCGAGCGGCGCGATGGCGCCGCGGAACGCCTGCGGAAGGATGACGAGCCGAGCTGCCGGAAGGAATGACAATCCGATGGCGCGGGCTGCCTCTGCCTGACCTAGTGGAACGGTGTTGACGCCGCTCCGAATCGCTTCACAGACGAAAGCGGCGTGATAGAGGCTCAGGCCGAGAACCGCCAGCCGGAAGAAGTTGAGATCGAAGTCTTCGGACAGACTCACGAAGAGCTGGCCGAACAGGGCGAGTACGCCGAAGGCGATGATGATCGTCAGCGGCGTGTTGCGGAAGATATTGACGTAGCTGGCACCGAACCACTGGAGGCTCGCTATCGGTGAGATCCTGAACAGGGCCAGGAGGGTTCCAAGCAGGAGGGACCAGATTGCTGCCCAGAATGTCAGCTGGATATTGATCCAGAAGGCCCCTGCGACATCGTATTGCTCAAAGAGGGACAGGAAACCGTCCACGGCAACCTTTCTTTGTTACGTCAAACAACCGTGTGGGGGCTGCAAGGCAGCCCCCACACGAATAACGGCAGTGGTTAGGCGCAGTCGTCCGGCGTCGGCGGGTTCAGTTCCGCGTTCGGCTCGTAGTCGACACCTTCGAGGTTGTTCGCCAGGGCTTCTTCCCAGGCGCCTTCCTCGATCATCTTCTCAATGGCTGCGTTGATGTCGGAGCACAGTTCGCTGCCCTTGGTCAGGCCGACGCCGTAGCGCTCCTCCGAGAACGGGTTGCCTACAACCTTGAACTGGCCCTGATTCGATTCCTGGGCGGCGAGGCCGGCAAGGATGATGTCATCGGTGGTAACCGCGTCGATCTGTCCGCTACCCATGAGGCTGACGCACTCCGCGTAGCCCGGCTGCTCAATCAGGTTGACGTCTTCTGCGAACTCGTCCTTCACCCGCTGTGCGGAGGTTGAGCCGGTTACGGAGCAGAGATTCCGCCCGTTGAGGTCGTCCGGTCCGGAGATGTCGCTGTCGGCGGCGACCAGCAGGTCCTGGCCGGCAATGAAGTAAGGTCCGGCGAAGTCGACGGTTTCCTTGCGGGTGTCGGTGATCGAGTAGGTCGCGAAGATCATGTCGACCTGCTCGTTGGCCAGCATGTTCTCGCGGTTCGCGGAAGGGGACTCCACAAACTCGATCTGCTCTTCGGTGTAGCCAAGCTCTCCCGCCACGTACTTGGCGACATCGACGTCGAAGCCGGAGTAGGAGCCGCCCTCATCGAAACCGAGCCCGGGCTGATCGAACTTGATGCCGACGCGAATGGTCTCGCCACCGGCTTCAGCGCCGCCGCCCTCTCCGCCGCCTTCGGTTTCGCCTCCGCCGCCGCAGGCGGACAGGGTGAGTGCGGCAGCCGCGGCCATGGCCAGTGCCCCGTATCGTGTTGTTCGCATGATTTCTCCTCGCGTTATTTCCTGATGGGAATTCGTCGGTGGTTAGTGGGCGAGGATCTTGCCGAGGAAGTCCTTGGCACGATCGCTCTGCGGGTTGGTGAAAAACTGTTCCGGCTTTGCCTGTTCAACAATCTGACCGTCAGCCATGAAAAGCACGCGGTCGGCGGCCTTGCGGGCGAAGCCCATCTCGTGGGTGACCACGATCATGGTCATGCCCTCCTTGGCCAGAGCCACCATCGCGTCCAGAACCTCGTTGATCATCTCCGGGTCCAGGGCGGATGTGGGCTCATCAAAGAGCATCACTTTCGGCTGCATAGCCAGGGCTCGCGCAATGGCCACGCGCTGCTGCTGCCCGCCGGAGAGCTGCGCGGGTAGCTTCTGGGCCTGGTTATCCACGCCCACCCGCTTCAGCAGCGACATGGCAAGGTCCTTCGCCGCATTGGCCTTCATTCCCTTGACCTTCACGGGACCGAGAGTCACGTTCTCAAGGATGGACTTGTGGGCAAACAGGTTGAAGGACTGGAACACCATGCCGACGTCGGCACGCAGCTTTGCCAACGCCTTGCCTTCAGCGGGCAACTCCTTGCCGTCGATCCGGATCTCGCCGCTATCGATGGTTTCGAGCCGGTTAATGGCGCGGCACAGCGTGGACTTGCCGGATCCGGAGGGGCCGATCACCACCACCACCTCGCCACGGGCAACCTCGAGGTTGATGTCCTTGAGCACATGGAGTTCACCAAAATGCTTGTTGACGTTCTTCAAAGAGACGAGAGGCTTTGCTGACGAGTTGGACGAGGACGTGGGCGTGCTCGACTGTGTGTCACGAGTCATAGGTAGAAATGTAGCGAAGAATTCCACACCGGCGATACATCGGCTTGCGGAAAGTGGAAATCGTGATTCAAGAGCAACCAAAGCGGAGGGCCCCTTCCGGCAGTTAGCCTTGGGTTATGAGTCCCCACAGCGTCAACGATGATCAGCACACCGGTTCTCCGGCGGCACCTGCGCGGCGCCGTGGCCAGGTAGAACTTCGCCGGGACCAGGCAAGGACCGTGCAGTCCGATCGGTATCTGCTGGATTCCGAGGAGGAAACTCCCTTCACCAAGACGGACCCCTGGCGCGTGCTCCGGATTCAAAGCGAATTCGTGGAGGGATTTGGCACCCTCTCGGAACTCGGACGGGCAATCAGCGTCTTCGGTTCAGCACGTACTCCGCGGGACTCCCCGTACTATGCGGTGGGGGAAGAGGTGGGGCGGCTCCTCGTCGAAGCAGGCTATGCCGTCATCACCGGTGGTGGACCGGGCGCGATGGAGGCGGCGAACAAGGGTGCCTGCGAGGCCGGAGGTGTCTCAGTGGGACTCGGCATCGAGCTTCCCTTCGAGCAGGGGATGAACGAGTGGGTGGATCTCGGCATCAACTTCCGCTACTTCTTTGCCCGCAAGACCATGTTCGTCAAATACGCTCAGGGCTTCATTGTGTTGCCCGGAGGTTTTGGAACCCTGGATGAGCTCTTCGAGGCCATGACGCTGGTCCAGACCCAGAAGGTCACGTCCTTCCCGATCGTGCTGATCGGTACCGAGTTCTGGGGTCCGCTGTGGACCTGGGTACGGGACACGCTGCTCGCCAACGGAATGATCTCGGAGAAGGACCTGTCCCTGGTGCACCTGGTCGATGACCCAGCCGAGGCAGTGCGCGCCGTACTCGCTGATACAGCCAGGCACACCGGGCCCTGAGCCATGACGGTTTTCCTCGTTGTCATCGCGGTTGCGGCAGTGGGTGCCACTGCTTTTTTCGCCGTCGGGCGTGGACGGCCGGGCCCCAACGGGTCCTTAGGAGGGGAACCGAAAGCCCTCCCTGGACTGGTTGACCCGACGCCCAGCCTGCCGCCGGTTCTGCTTCCCGAACACCCGAGCGCTTCCGACGTGGGCCGGATCCGGTTCTCGCTTGGTCTGCGGGGATATCGTATGGACCAGGTGGATGAGGTCCTGGACAGCCTGGCCGTTGCGCTCGCCGAGCGCGACGCGCTCATTGAAGCGCTGCAGGATCAGAACCGGGACGGCCAGTGAGCGCGGTCAGCGGCAGCGATGGCCGCCTGCGGTGTCCCTGGGCGGTATCCAGCGAGGAATATCAGGCCTACCACGACAACGAGTGGGGGCGCCCGGTCGTGGGCGATGCTGCGCTCTATGAACGGATCAGCCTCGAAGCGTTCCAGTCCGGCCTCAGCTGGATCACCATCCTCCGCAAGCGCGAGAACTTCCGGGCTGCCTTCGCAGGCTTCGATCCCCAGTCGGTTGCCGCTTTCGACGACGACGACGTCGCGCGCCTCCTCAGCGACGCCGGCATCGTGCGCAACCGGGCCAAAATTCTCGCGACCATAGCGAACGCACAGGCGGTGCTCGCACTTCCGGAGGGCACCACCCTGGCCGGAATCCTTGAGGCACACCGGCCGGCGCCGAAACCGGCGCCTCAGTCGCTCACGGATGTTCCCGCCGTCGTGCCGGAGTCTGTCGCGCTTGCGAAGGAGTTACGGTCACATGGGTTTCGTTTCGTGGGGCCTACCACCGCCTATGCCATGCAACAGGCCACCGGGTACGTGAATGACCACCTTGCCTCCTGCTGGGTGCGGGATGCCGCCCCGCTCGCGTGAGTCGCTGAGACTTCCTGAGCTGCGCCTGGCGGTGCGCGCCCGAGCCGTTGGTAACTGGCTGGGGTCGCTGCCCTGGTGGGTGCAGGTGGTGCTCGTCTACGGGTCGGCGAGGCTCTATTCAATGATTGTCCTGATAGCGGCTGCCCGCCGCCAGATGCCCAGCCCATGGGCGCAAGGTTCCCCCAGCTACGGGGAGTTCATCAACTTCTGGGACAGCGGTTGGTACGCCCGCATCCACGACGACGGCTACCCCGCCGAGCTGCCACGCGGGGACGACGGCACAGTCCTTGAAAATCAGTGGGCGTTCTATCCGCTCTTCCCCGCCACCGTTCGTCTGTTCTCGACGATGACCGGCACCGGCTGGAATCCCGGCGCGCCGCTGCTTGCGACTGCCTATGGATTTGCTGCTGCGCTCATCATCTACCGCATCTTCCGGTTACGCGCCCAGCACCGCGATGCCCTCTGGGCTGTTGGCCTCATCGCCTTCTTTCCGACCTCGCCCATCCTGCAGATTCCGTACGCTGAATCGCTCCACCTGATGCTGCTGGCGCTGGCCCTGTACCTGGTGATGACCGGCCGGTTCCTGTCCGCCGTTCCCGTGGTGGTGCTGATGTGTCTTGCCCGTCCCGCTGGTGTCCCGTTCGCCGCCATGTTGGGAGCGCTGCTGCTGCTGGGACTGGCGGCCAAAGGAGATGTTGGCGGCAGGCCGAACTCCGCATGGGCTTCGGGGCGGCTCGCGGTATTGACGGGGGTCGCGGGTATGGCCGCTCTCTCCTGGCCGGTCGTTGCCTGGGTGGGAACGGGCGTGCCCGATGCCTACGTGCAGACAGAGACAGCCTGGCGCGGTTCTGAGCTCACGCTCTTCCTGCCCTGGTTGAGCGCTGCTGTGGGGTTGCTGGGACCGATCCTTGGCCCGCTCGCTCTGGCGGTACTGATAGCGGGGTTCGCGGGCCTGCTGCTCTCGACAGCAGGCCGCAGCCTTGGGCTGCCGCTGAGGTTGTGGTGCACTGCCTATCTGCTGTTCCTGGCAGCCTTCTGGAATCCGCAGACCAGCACCTTCCGGATTCTGCTTCCGCTGTTTCCGCTTGCGCTCGCCGCCGTGCTCATCTCAGATGCGAGGGCGTATCGCTGGCTCGCGGTCGCCGCTTGTGCCTGCCTTCAGGTCGTATGGGTTGCGTGGCTGTGGGCCTGGGTTCCGCTCTTCGGCAGCGGAGACTATTCGCCCTAGCGGTGTGATGGGCGCCGCACCGGCGATTAGCTAGCCGCGCACTTCTACGGGATAATAGGGTAGGACGAGCGTACGGGGGGCACTCCGCCGTGCACTGCTGACCGCGGCTTTCGTCCGGCCGCGCACCGTGGAAGGAAACTATTTAGATGGCTGCCATGAAACCCCGTACCGGTGATGGACCCATGGAGGTCACCAAAGAGGGACGCAGCCTCATCATGCGGGTTCCGATCGACGGCGGTGGACGCCTGGTGGTCGAGCTGAACGCAGAAGAAGCGGGCAAGCTAAAGGATTGCCTGCTCACGGTAACCGACTGAAGCCGAGACGCCCGGCTAGCTGGGCGTCTTGACGGCCATCAGGAGGCCGTTCCCGGCCGGCACCAGCGTGCTGACCAGCTGATCGTTTGCGCGCAACGCCTTGCCTACCTGGCGCAGCGTGTTCGTGGAAGCCTCGCGTACTGCGGGGTCGGCGACCTTGCCGCTGTCGAGCGCGTCGTTGATCAGCAGCAATCCTCCGCGCTTCAACAACCGGATGGCCTGTTCCGCGTAAAGCGGGAGGTTGGTTTTGTCCGCGTCAAGGAAAACCAGATCATAGGCAGCGTCCGTCAGGCGGGGAAGCACGTCGGCTGCGCGCCCGGAAATTGTCCGGGTGCGGTTCGCAGGAATTCCCGCCTCGGCGTAGGCCTCGCGGGCGGCCCGGAGATGATCCACATCCGAGTCGATAGTTGTCAGTACCGAGTTCGGTCCCATGCCACGCAGCAGGCACACGCCGGAAACACCTGCGCCGGCGCCCACTTCCACAACCGTCATCGCCTTTGATGCAGCAGCCAGCACGGTCAGTGCGGCCGCGATGCCGGTAGTGACCGGGGCCACGCCCAATTCATGGGACCGGTCCCGTGCCCGGAGCAGAACATCATCTTCAACAGGCAGGCCTTCCGTGTAGGACCAGTTAGCCTGCTTCTGCGCGCTCATGATGTTCCGTTCTGTCCAGGAGCCTGAATGGTGTCGTGTGACGCCGTCAGTATTGCCGGACGGCGTCAATGCCAGCCTACTGTGCATCACGGGCAGGGCCAGGTAATGCGACTTTGCGCCTGACCCGCGCCCTGGTTGCCCGGTCCCGTCCGCAGACAGCTTTCCAGCGAGCTTTCAGCTAGGTCCGGCACCATGGATAAGCAACGGTTGCAACTTAAGGCATCCAACAGAGGCAAAGCTCCGAATACCTGGTGCATGCGTATCCAACTTCACGGACCGGCATGCGGGTCATTCGAGGGCGAGAGGAGAAGGTCGATGTCTACTTCGCGCACGGTGGCACCCACGGGGAGCGCCACCACCGGAGAGCACGATCAGGAGGTATCCGACTGGGTACCGCCGTCATGGGAAGAAGTGGTCAGAGACCACTCACCGAAGGTGTACCGGCTTGCCTATCGCTTGACGGGCAACAAGTACGACGCCGAGGACCTCACGCAGGAGGTATTCGTGCGGGTCTTCCGGTCACTTGCCAACTTCAAGCCGGGAACGCTTGATGGCTGGCTTCACCGCATCACCACAAATCTTTTTCTGGATCAGGCACGCCGCAAGAATCGCATCCGCTTTGACGGCCTTGCCGATGATGCCGAGAGCCGCTTGCCCAGCACCCATCCGGGTCCGGAGCGCAGCTTCGAATTCAACAATCTCGATCTTGATGTACAGGCAGCCCTTGAGGAGCTTCCACCGGATTTCCGGGCGGCCGTTGTCCTGTGTGACCTGGAGGGATTGCCCTACGACGAGGTGGCCCGTGCCCTCGGCGTGAAGCTTGGCACCGTCCGCTCGCGCATCCACCGCGGCCGCACCATCCTTCGGGAGAAGCTGGCGCATCGGGATCCCCGACAGCCCGCTGCCGCTGCACCACGCCTAAGCATGCCGCGGATTGCGGGTGCCCGCTAGGCCCATGCGTCACCCAACCCGTTTCCTGATCGACTACGTGGCAGGCGAACTGAGCCCCGCTCGCCAGCGTGCAGTCGAAAAGCACCTTCTTCGCTGTGCCCGGTGCCATGAAGTCGTGGAGCAGGAGCAGGCAATTCGTCGCCGGCTGCGCAGCACTTCCACTCCCGGACCGTCAGAGGACCTGTGCGAGCGAATTCTGCGCAGGTCTGCGGGGAAGTCTGCCGATCGTGAACTGGAGGCTGCCGAGACAGAGGGGGTGCCTTTCGGCGCCACGGATCATGAATTTGTCAAAGAGTCCTTCGTCCACCGGAACCGGGCAGTGATGGCTGTCGGGAGTGGTCTGACCGTCGCCGCCGTCGCAACGCTGACTGCCGCCTACGCACTCGGATCCGAGGTCGACTCCGATGACGTGATCGCCGGCGGATCGGCTTCTGTGACGGAAAGCTTCCAGACGGTGGCGGCGGGTACACCCGCCGACTTGAGTCCTGTCGAAATCGAACAGTTGCGCGACGACGGCTGGTTCTGCCCTGAACTGCAGACACTTGGTTTCGAACTGGTCGGTGCCGAAGCGCGGGAGATTGACGGCCGGCCCACGCTCCAACTGGACCTTTCCGATGGCAGTCATTCCCTGACCATCTATGAACAACGCGGCGACGCTGCAGAAGGCTCTCCGGTGAACGCGGCTACGGGCCGTACGGTTCAGGAAGATGGCTTCGAGGAAATCGGCGGGACCGAGCAGACGGTGTGGCTCCACCCGGGACGCGCCTGGCAGCTGGTGATCGATTCGGAATCTGCGACCTACACAGTGGTTTCCACCCTGCCCGTCGCAGACATGCCGCGGGCGGTCAGCCAGCTTATGTTCAATGAACACTCACAACTCGCCTACTCGCGCCCGGACGCGCCGAGCGACCCCCTGAGCCGCATCCTGCGCGGCCTGGGCAAGCTCGCGCAGCCGGCGCCGTGACGTAAATAGATTCGGTGTTGTCCGGCAGGTAGGCTTCGAGAGTGTTTGGAATCAATGGATATGAGTTCCTCCTGCTGGCGCTCATCGCTGTCATCGTCCTTGGTCCTGAACGCCTGCCCGAGTACGCATCCCAACTGGCGCAACTGGTCAAGGGCCTGCGCCGCATGGCCACCGGCGCGCGCGAGCAACTCCGCGAAGAAGTGGGCACGGAGTTCGACGACGTTGACTGGCGCAAGCTCGATCCGCGGCAGTATGATCCGCGCCGCATCATCAAGGAAGCGCTCCTTGATGATATCGAAGACGCCATCAAGCCAGTGAGCGACAACGGCTCCCGGCCCGCATCCCGCTCCATTTCAGCTTCGAGCAACCCGACACCGAACGGTGCCGTTGAATCAGCGAACGGTAACGTAACGCCCCCTGGAAATAGCGTCAGCACACCGCGGCTGACAGCAGGTCAACCGGCACCCTATGACGTCGAGGCGACCTGACCGGACTGTTGAGGCGCCCTGATCGTTCCGGGTATGGAGCTGCTGACAGGGCCGCTGCGCGAGGGGCCGGGACTTCACAGCGGACTGTCCGGAGCCCCAGAGGGACGGTCAGGCGCGCTTTGGACTGACGTTGAGCAGGCGCTCGCTCAACCCGCGGGGCCTCCGCGCCAGCGCGAGCGCAATACGGTTCAACTCCGCGGACGCCTGAGAGCCCTCCTCAAGGACGACAGGCTGCCCGTTGTCTCCGCCTTCCCTCAACGCCGGCTCCAACGGGATACTGCCGAGCAGCCCAACATCGTAACCGACCGTCGAGGTGAGCCGGCGCGCCAGCTCGGCCCCGCCGCCGCTGCCGAAAACTTCCATCCGTTCCCCGGACGGAAGCTCCAGCCACGACATATTCTCGATGACGCCGGCTACTTTCTGACCGGTTTGCACCGCCATGGAGCCTGCGCGTTCGGCGACGTCCGCCGCCGCGGACTGGGGAGTGGTGACAATCAGCAGTTCGGCGTCGGGCAGCAGCTGCGACACGGAGATTGCGATATCGCCGGTCCCGGGCGGCAAATCGAGGAACAGCACGTCCAGGTCTCCGAAATACACATCCTGCAGAAACTGCTCCAGCGCACGGTGAAGCATGGGCCCTCGCCAGGCAACCGCTTGGTTACCCGCCACGAACATGCCGATGGAAATAGCCTTCACACCGTGAGCCACCGGCGGCAGGATCATCTCATCCACCCGGGTCGGCGATGCGCTGATTCCCATCAGCGCCGGAACGGAAAAGCCGTAGACATCAGCATCCACAATGCCCACCCGCAACCCCTGCGCAGCCATCGCGGCCGCGAGGTTCACCGTGAGACTCGACTTACCGACTCCGCCCTTGCCGCTAGCGACGGCGAGGACGCGCGTCAGCGAACCGGGCTGATTGAACGGAATTCCCCGTTTGCCGCCCGGGCCCCGCAACCGCTCCTTCAGCGCATCGCGCTGATCCTGGGTCATCACTCCCAGTTGCACGGACACCGCGGTCACCCCGGGTAGCGCGCCGAGAGCTGCCTCCACATCCCGGGTGATGGTGTCACGGAGCGGACAGCCGGCGATAGTGAGCAGTACACGCACGACGACGGCGCCGTCGTCGTGCGTTGTAATGCCCTCCACCATGCCCAGTTCAGTAATCGGGCGCCGAAGCTCCGGGTCGATGACCGTGCCGAGAGCGGTGCGCACAGCGGAATCGAGAGTCACCGGCTGTCCTTGCGTGCCGGCGGCACCTGTGGCAGGGATACCGTGGTGTCCGGCACCCTGCGCCTGGGCTTGCGCTGGGGCTGCGTCTCGTTCCCGTCTGCAGACTCGAGCAGCTCCTCCATGACCGAGCGCAATTCGGACCTGACGAAGTCGCGTGTTGCGACCTCGCGGAGGGCAATGCGGAGCTCGGCGATCTCGCGCGTGAGGTATTCGGTGTCCGACAGGTTCCGTTCGGCACGCTGCCGGTCCTGCTGGAGCGAAACGCGGTCGCGGTCATCCTGCCTGTTCTGGGCCAGCAGCAGCAGGGGAGCGGCGTAGGACGCCTGCAGGGACAGCATCAGGGTAAGCAGCGTGAAACCGATCGCGGCGCTGTCGAACCTCCAGGCCTCGGGAGCCCAACTGTTCCAGGCCAGCCACACAGCCACGAACACCGTCATGTAGAAGAGAAATTGGGGCGTCCCCATGAAACGGGCGAAGTTCTCGGTTGCGCTTCCGAAAGCGTCCGGGTTGGGGCGTAGCCTCGGCAGCAACCGTCCACGGCTCTCGCGCGGCGTGTCCAGGCCGCTGGTGGTCGCAGTTCTCGTTCTCTCAGCCATTCATGCCTCCCCGCGTCGAGTCGGACGTAACGTCCTGGGCGCGCCAGTCTTCCGGAAGCAGGTGATCCAGGACATCGTCAACGGTCACCGCCCCCACCAACCGGCCGTCAGAATTGACGATCGGAAGCGAGTTCAGGTTGTAGGTCGCGAGGATCCGCGACACTTCGCTGATGGTCGCCTGGTCGCTGACAGGCTCCAGGTCAGTGTCCACGATATTGCCCAAAGGTTCCGGCGGCGGATACCGAAGCAGCTGCTGGATGTGCACCACACCGAGGTAGCGGCCGGTCGGAGTCTCCAGCGGCGGTCGGCAGACGAAAATGGAGGAAGCCAGCGCCGGAGTGAGTTCCTCCCGGCGCACATGCGCCAGTGCTTCGGCGACTGTCGCTTCCGGCGGCAGGATGACCGGCACGGGGGTCATAAGCGATCCCGCGGTATCTTCCTCATACTGCAGCAGCCGGCGGACATCTTTCGCGTCGTCCGGCTCCATCAGCTGAAGCAGCTCTTCCTTCTGCTCCTCCGGCAGTTCGTTGAGGAGGTCGGCCGCGTCATCGGGATCCATCTCCTCGAGCACGTCTGCTGCCCGTTCACGGTCCAGTGAAGAGAGGATCTGAACCTGGTCATCGTCCGGGAGTTCCTGCAGAATGTCAGCCAGGCGCTGATCCTGGAGTTCGCTCGCCACCTCGATGCGGCGTTTGTCGCTCATCTCATGAAGAGCGTCGGCGAAGTCTGCTGCTTTGAGGTCATCGTGTTGGGCTACGAAGGAGGTAGCGGCCTGAGGTTCATCTGCATCACCGTGGTAGGCATCCAGCCAGTCAATGATGAGGCGTTCCCCCCGGCGCAGCCCGCGGAGGCGGGACTGCGGGCCCCCGCGGCGGACGAAGATCTGGGAGACATGCCAGTCACCGGCTCGGTCCTTTTCCATGGCCACGTCTTCAATCGTGGCCTCCCCGCTTCCGTCCCGAATGGTGATCCTACGGTCGAACAGCTCGGCGACAACCAGCTGCTCGGCACCGCGCTGGTCGAACCGGCGCAGGTTGACCAGTCCCGTGCAGATAATCTGCCCTGCGTCGATAGATGTGACGCGTGTCATCGGGACGAAAACGCGTTTCTTTCCCGGCACCTCGACTACAAGCCCCACTACCTGGGGAGCGACAGCGGGTCCGCGATCCAGCACGACGGCGTCACGAAGCCGCCCGAGACGGTCACCGAGCGGGTCGAAAACGTCCAGGCCCAGAAGACGTGCCACGAATACGCGCGTTGGGTTGCTGCTCACATGCCAAGGCTACTGCCGTTACCGGACTACAGCCGTATTGCGTGACAGCCCGCACAGCATAGCGTCCGGAAAGTTCACCCCGAGCGATACGGCGACACGGTTTGAGGGTATCTAGGCGACAATGAAAGTATGTCAAACGTTCTTGGACGAACCACCTCACGCGACGAGGGCCGCACCCTGCCTAAGGGTGAGACCATCGGCCGCTACAGCTCCTATCTGGATGCGCAGAAAGCCGTGGACTATCTGGCGGACAGCAAGTTCCCGGTGCAGCAGGTCTCGATTATCGGAAATGACCTCAAAACCGTGGAACGGGTGACCGGGCGCCTCAGCTACCCGCGGGTTGCCCTCGCCAGCGCGGCAACCGGTGCGTGGTTCGGCCTGTTCGTCGGCTTCATTCTCACGCTCTTCGGCGGGGAC
Source organism: uncultured Arthrobacter sp. (assembly GCF_947495145.1). Classification (GTDB taxonomy): domain Bacteria; phylum Actinomycetota; class Actinomycetes; order Actinomycetales; family Micrococcaceae; genus Arthrobacter_D. The sequence continues at coordinate 133,278 of NZ_CANLXP010000004.1, read as the reverse complement.
TCCACGTACCTGCCGATTCTGTCTTCCATCGCTCTGGGCGCCGTCTTCTGGGTGCTGTTCGGCGTGATTGCCTACGCGTTCCAGCGCGGAAAGCGTGACTTCACCTCTACCAGCCAGGTGGTGGCCACCAGCTACGACGTCATCGTGGATCCTGCTGCCGCCGGTGAAGCCCGGCGGATGCTGCAGCAGCTTCCGATGAACTCGCGCCCGCAGGAAGCCGCACATGGTCCGGTGCAGCCCTGGGGCACGCCGCCGCAGCAGAACCAGCCGCCGCAGAACCAGCCGCCGCAGCGGCCTGAGGGCTGGGGACAGCCGCCGGCTCAACCGCCCCATGCGCAGGAACCGGGTGTTCCGCAAGGAACCGCTGCTTCCTCAGAGGACGCTGCGCCGCCGGAAGCGGGTGAGGAACAGCGTGCTGCTACCCGTCGTTCCACTCGGGGCCGCTTCCCCGACCTCCCCGACGGCAGGCCCCAGTACGGAGTCCGCGTCGAACCGCAGCCCACAGAGGAGACGACAGCCGAGCAGTCAGGGCAGCGCGAAGAGTCCTCCAAGGAGTAGCCAGCCAGGGGTCAACAGCCGTGGCCACATACGAAGGAAGGCGGACAGCCATTCGGCTGTCCGCCTTCCTGCAAGCTACTCGCCGGTGGGGCTGAAGATGCCCGCCATCCACGCCTCAACGTCCTTGGGGTTACGGGGGAGGGCGGAGCTCAGGTTGACCGGCCCATCCGACGTCATCAGGATGTCGTCCTCGATGCGCACACCGATGCCGCGGTACTCCTCGGGAACGGCGAGGTCCTCGTCCTTGAAGTACAGGCCGGGCTCGATGGTGAAGACCATTCCCTCGGTCAGGATTCCGTCCAAATAAAGCTCACGCTTGGCCTGGGCGCAGTCGTGCACGTCCATGCCGAGGTGATGACTGGTGCCGTGCGGCATCCAACGCCGGTGGTGCTGTCCTTCGGGGGAGAGAGCCTCTTCGAGCGGTACCGGCAGAAAACCCCACTCGTCCAGCCGTTCGGCGAGGACGGCCACCGCGGCTGCGTGTACCTCGCGGAACTTCACACCCACCTTGGCTGCGGCGAACCCGGCGTCGGCTGCATCAAGGACCGCCTGGTAGACCTTGCGCTGGATCTCGGAGTATTTACCACTTACCGGAAGCGTGCGGGTGATGTCCGCGGTGTACAGGCTGTCTGCCTCGACGCCGGCGTCCAGGAGCAGCAGGTCATCAGCATCGACCTGCCCGTTATTGCGGATCCAGTGCAGGATTGTGGCGTTGTTCCCCGAGGCTGCAATGGTGTCGTAGCCGAGGTCATTGCCTTCTTCCCGGGCACGTGCAAAGAAGGCTCCTTCGACCACCCGCTCACCCCGTGGGTGGGAGATGGCCCGCGGCAGTTCCTTGACGACTTCGTGGAAGCCGTTCACGGTAGCCTCGACAGCCTTCCGCATCTGCTCGATCTCCCACTCGTCCTTGATCAGGCGGAGTTCGGACAGAGCCTCGGCGAGCTTTGCATCGAGCTCGTCGGAGGCTTCAAGGTCCACGCCCGTGTTGATTCGGGACGTGTCCACAAGGGCATCGGAGTTCAGGTCGACTTCCCGCAGCAGGCGGATACGGAGCCCGCCGATTTCGACAGCGCCGGCGTCCTTCGTGATTGCGGCTTCAAGATCGGCAAGATCAGCGGTCTCCAGCGAGAGCAGCGCACGGACTTCCGCACGGGAGAGCCTCGACCCGATCCAGAATTCGCCGTAGCGCGCGTTCGCATAGAACTCAGCGCTGTCCCGGCCGGCCAGTTCGCGGAAGTAGAGGGTGGCGTGATGGTTGCCGCCGTCGTCGCCCTTGCCCTCGGCGGTAGGTTCCATCACGAGCACGGCATCGGGCTCATGATCCAGGCCCAGCCCGGTCAGATGTGCGAATCCTGAGTGGGGCCGGAAGCGGTAGTCAGTGTCGTTGGAGCGGATCTTCAAGGGGCCTGCTGGGATGACCAGTCGTTCGCCCGGGAACTGCCGGGAGACTTTCAGGCGGCGTTGCGCTGCATACGGCGCGACCTCTGCCTCCGCCGGAAGTTCGGTGCCTTTCGCGGCCCAGTCCGAACTCATGAAGGCCTTGAAAGCCGCCGAATCAGGCCGCTGGGAACGGTTCTCGTTCCGGCTGGAGAGTGGTTGCTCTTCCGGGGTGACTGGGGTGGCGTCAGTGCCGGGTCCGGTCGGATCCTCCAGCTTGCGGGTATCTGCCGATGGGGTGTTCTCTGCTGTACTCACCCGTCCATCGTCCCACTGGCGGAGAAATGAGCCAAACACCCGGTGCCACAGGCACAGGTAGCCCGGGCGTACAGTTATTTGGTGAGAATTGACCTGCACGCCCACTCCACCGTGTCTGACGGCACCGAAAGCCCCGCGGAAGTCATGCGAGCATCCGCTGCGGCCGGCCTGGACGTCGTCGCGCTCACGGATCACGACTCGACCGCCGGGTGGGCAGCGGCGGCGCAGGAAGCGCGGAAGCTCGGACTGGCGCTGGTACCGGGCATGGAAGTGTCATGTCGGACCGACACGGGCATCAGCGTCCACGTCCTGTCCTATCTGCATGATCCGGCCCACCCCGGCCTGCTCGCCGAGGTCGAGCGGTCCCGCGATGCGCGCCTCACCCGGGCCGAACGCATGGTCGAAAAGCTTGCCGCGGACTACCCGATCTCCTGGGCGCATGTGCTTGAACACGTCGCCGAAAACGCCACCATCGGGCGTCCGCACATTGCAGACACGCTCGTGGCGCTGAAAGTTGTCGGTACGCGAAGTGAGGCGTTCGCAAGCATGCTCAGCGCACGCTCACGGTACTGGGTGGGTCACTATGCACCGCACCCTGCCGACGCGGTCGCGCTGGTACGCGAAGCGGGAGGCGTTCCGGTGTTTGCCCACCCGGTGGCGTCCTCGCGCGGGCGGATTGTGGACAGCGACGTCACGGAGCAGATGATCGACGCCGGTCTGCTGGGGCTGGAGATCGATCACCGTGACAATCCGCGTGACGGGCGAGCCGAGCTTGAGCGGATCGCTGTCCGGAACAACCTGCTGGTCACCGGCTCGAGCGACTACCACGGAACGGGCAAGCCCAACCGGCTGGGGGAGAACCTCACGAGCCCGGAGATGTTCGCACGTCTCGAGGAGTTGGCAACCGGGAGCAGCGTCATCCGCTAGGAGCGTCAGCTGATAAGAGGTCAGCCGCCAGGAGCGTCAGCCGGTTGCAGCCGACTGCCCCAGTCCGGTCGGTTGATCTTTCTGCGCCATCGCGGCTGGTTCCAGCCAGGGAGCAAGGCGCCGGGTCATGACGTCGATGGACTGCGGGTTGCTGTCCACGCATACGAAACGCCGCTCCAGTTTGCCTGCGACGGCGCCCAGCGTTCCCGAGCCTGCAAAAAAATCGAGGACCCAGTCGCCGGGCTTGCTGCTGGCAGCCACCGCGCGGCGTACCAGGCCCTCCGGCTTCTGGGTGGGATAGCCGGTCTTTTCCTTGCCCGTGGGGGAGACGATGGTGTGCCACCACACGTCGGTGGGCAGCTTGCCGAGGGCAACCTTCTCCGGCGTGACAAGGCCCGGCGCCATATACGGCTCGCGGTCAACCTCGGCACTGTTGAAGTAGTACCCTGCCGGATCCTTCACGTACACCAGGATGTTGTCATGCTTGGCGGGCCACCGGCGCCGGGCGCGGGCACCGTAGTCGTAGGCCCAGATGATCTCGTTGAGGAAGCACTCGCGTCCGAAGAGGGCATCGAGCATCACCTTGGCGTAGTGCACTTCCCGGTAGTCGAGGTGCACGTACAGCGTGCCGTCCGCGGCCAGCAACCGCCACGCCTCGGCAAGGCGCGGGGCAAGGAACTCCCAGTAGTCCTCGAATGCATCGTCATAGCTGGCCAGCATGCCCTTGACCGTGGTGTAGCTATGCCCCTTGAACCCGACGCGGTCTCCGTCGCCGGACGCGCTGCGGACCATCGAGGTCTGCTGCCGGCGCTGCGCGCGCCCGGTGTTGAAGGGCGGGTCCACATAAATCATGGAGAACGAGTTCTCCGGGAGCCCCTCGAGGTACTCGAGGTTATCGGCCTCCACGACCAGATTGGGCCCATCCGGCCGCCAGACCGGATGGGCCGGTGTCTCTTTCACGCTATTGATCAGCTATCTGCAGCGGGCTTGGGAATCACTTCGCCGTTACGGCGTCGCGTACGCGACCGACTGCGCTTGGGCCGATCAGAGCCTTCGGTTCGGTCAGCCTGCTTCGGGCCATTATCTGCTGAATTGCGGTCCTCCCCGGTTCCGGCGGACCCACCGGTACGACGACGGCCGCCCGCCTTCTCCTCCGAACCCTGCCGTCCGCCGCGTCCACCGGAGCGGGTGCGGTCGTTTGTACGGTTCTTCTTGCCGGTCTCGCCGAGGTCCTCAAGCTTTTCGGCGTTGATTCCGGCCAGCTTGCGCTGGCCGCGGGGGAGTCTGCCCTTGGTGCCCTCGGGAATGTCGAGATCCGTATACAGATGCGGCGAGGAGGAATAGGTTTCCACCGGCTCTGCCTGGTCGAGCCCGAGCGCCTTGTTGATCAGGCCCCAGCGCGGCACGTCGTCCCAGTCAACGAAAGTGACCGCGGTGCCCTTCTTGCCGGCTCGCCCCGTACGGCCAACGCGGTGCAGGTACGCCTTTTCATCCTCCGGGCACTGGAAGTTGATGACATGCGTGATGTCCTCAACGTCGATCCCGCGGGCCGCAACCTCGGTTGCCACCAGCACGTCGATCTTGTCGCCGCGGAAAGCTCGCAGCGCCTGCTCGCGGGCGCCTTGGCCGAGGTCACCGTGAATGGCTCCGGCCGCAAAGCCGCGGTCAACGAGCTCTTCCGACAGTTTGGCTGCCGTGCGCTTGGTCTTGGTGAAGATGATGGTGCGGCCGCGTCCGCGGGACTGGAGAATCCGGGCTACTACCTCATCCTTGTCCAGGTTGTGGGCGCGGTAGATGACCTGACGGATGTCCTTCTTGGTGGCGCCGTCGTCTTCGGGATCAGCAGCGCGGATGTGCGTCGGGTGGGACATGTAGCGGCGTGCCATGGCCACGACCGGGCCGGGCATGGTGGCCGAGAACAAAAGGGTCTGGCGAACCGACGGAGTTGCGGACATCAGGGTCTCGACATCGGGCAGGAACCCGAGGTCCAGCATTTCGTCAGCCTCGTCCAGCACGACGATGCGCACGTTCTTCAGGGACAGGATCTTCTGGCGGTAGAGGTCGATCAGGCGGCCGGGTGTGCCGACAACTACTTCGGTTCCGCGCTTGAGCGCCTCAATCTGCGGCTCGTATGCCCGGCCGCCGTAAATCGTCACGATGCGGGCATTGCGCTTCTTGGCAGCCTTTGTCAGGTCATCGGCAACCTGGACGGCGAGCTCGCGCGTCGGAACAACGATGAGCGCCTGCGGCGCACCCGGAGCGGGAAGCTTGTCATAGCCGTCATCCGTTGGGCCGACCACCCGCTGCAGTGCGGGCACACCGAAACCGAGCGTCTTGCCGGTTCCGGTCTTGGCCTGGCCGATGATGTCGTGACCGCCCAGGGCAATCGAGAGGGTCATGGCCTGGATGGGGAAGGGATGCACAATCCCGGCGTCAGCGAGGGATTCGACGATATCGGCACGGACGTTGAAATCCGCGAAGGTCTCGGGAGCCTCCTGATGCGGTTCATCAGTGGTGACGAGCGTTTCTTCTACGAAGATCTCGTCGTCGCTGTTGTCTGCGTGGAGGTGATGGTTCTCTGTGGTCACTCTTATTACCGTTTCAATTAGGCACTGCCGCCGCCGGGCTCAACGCCGGGCCCTAAAGAGGGGTCCGCTCGGAGCAGGACGAAGCAGGGCGTCCAGTGGAAGCCGATCGCGGGCTAACAACTGCGTTTCGGAAGCGGAAATCACCGCTTCCGAGCTGGGAAGACTCAAGATCGCGTAGGTATTGCGGGTCGATTGCAGGGAGGCCGCCTGTTCATTGAACTGCGGCCCACCACGTTCGGGAACTGAAAAGGTTCTTAAGAACGACCGGGCATCCATTACTACGCGTTCAAGTCTACCCTGCTGCGCTTTCACTTTCCGACGGCGACGCCGCCTGCCGCACACTGCTGGCCAGTTCGAAGCGCAGTTCCCGCCGTGAGATATCAGCGGTGACCAGCCGGACCCGCACTTCATCGCCGGCCGTCATCACGCCGTCGCACCGTGCCTCGACGGCAGGGTCGGCGACCTGGATCACTCCGTGAGGCACCCCGTTGCCGTTGCCGTTGCCGTTGCCGTTGGTAGGTGACTCCGGAGCCGGCTTGGACCCGGTGATGACGACGGCGTCAAACTCTTCCCCGACCCGATTACTCAGGAGCGCTGCTTCCACCGCGGCTATCGCTCCGCTCTCCAGGCGGGAGGCCAGCTGGTTCGAGGAGGACATCAGGGCGTTCAACTCGGGAAGCGCTGCGCGGACCCAACCGGGCACTTCCTTACCGGCGCACAGTGCCTCGCAAGTCACCAGAACGAACCGGTCGACCAGGCGCCTGAGCGGAGCGGTGGTGTGGGCGTAGGGCGCAGCGATGGCGGCCTGCTCCACAGCGTCCGGAAGGTCGCCGTCGAACGCTGTATATCCGGCCCCGCGGAACAGTGAGGCTGCAGCATGCATGAGCGAGAGCTGGCGGGGATCGGACGTGTCCAGGCTGCGAAGGAACTCCCCATACGGCACGTCCCGGGGCCAACTGCGGCCAAGAGCACGGGCCTGATGCCGGAATCGGGCCAGGGAGGTCTCATCAGGAGCCGGCATGGTGCGGAGAATTCCCACCCCGCCCTCCAGCATGATTTCGGCGGCCGCCATACCGGTCATGAGCGAGAGCTGCGCGTTCCAGTCCTCCGAAGCAAGAGGCGGACGCGTGACGATGAAGTAGCGCTCGCCGTCGTGCGCTATTTCCTGCTCCGGCAGGTTGAGACTGGCCCCACCGCGCTCCTTCTCAAGTGCAATGCGCTTGGTGCCGATCTCCTTCAACAGGGTCAGGTTCTCCGCTGCCCCGCCCGAATCAATATCTTCCTGCACCTGTTCATAGGTGAGTTGCGCACGGCTGTTCACCACTGCCCGTTCGATGACGACGGACTGCACCTCGGCGTCCTCATCCAGTTCGAACTCCCAGACAAAGGCGGACCGGTTCCGGCCGGGCAACAGGCTGGCTGCGTCTTCGGCGATGACTTCCGGGTGGAGAGAAATGCGGCCGTCGGGCGCGTACATGGTTTGGCCGCGCAGGCGCGCCTCGGCGTCGATCGTGCCTCCCGGCGCCACGAAAGCCGGGACGTCGGCGATGGCGTACCAGACTTTGTAGCCGGCACCTGCCCGCTCCAGGTGGAAAGCCTGATCCAGGTCAGTTGATCCCGGCGGATCGACGGTGATGAAGCCCAGATGAGTGAGATCGCGCTTCGGTAGGACGAGCGCCTCCACAGCCGCCTCCGCCTCCGTCAATACCTCAGGTGGGAACCCGGCGCCCAGTTCCAGCTCCTGCCGGAGGTTCTCCAGCGCAACGGTGAGCTGGACCTGGGAGTCCCGGTTGCTCAGATCCAGATGCGAATACGGCACGTGCCAACCGTAATACACGTCGGTGACAAGCTTGGGAGCGACCAGCAGGAACCGGCACGGATTCACGCAGAACCAGCAGGAAACAGCGCGCGGGTACCCTTGAATCCATGACTGCCCTACATCAGCAAAGCCCGTCGAACTCCCCGTCAGCATCCCCGGCTGAGGGGTCGGGCGGCGGCACGGGGCCACTCAACCGGTTCGTTGTCGACCTGTTCGGCGTCATGGCTTACGGCGAGCTGTCAGCGTTCGAACGCCTGTCCTCGGATGCGCGTTTTTCGCCGACCCTGCGGGACCGGGCGGCACTCGGCCGGCTTGCTGTAACGGAGTTTGAGCACTTCGAAATGGTGAGTGCGCACCTTGCCGGGCTGGGCGTCGATGTTGAAGAGGCAATGAGCCCGTTCCAGGCTTCGATCGATTCCTTTCACGAACGCACCCGCCCTGCTGACTGGTACGAATCGCTCATGAAGGCCTACGTCATCGACGCGATCTCCGGAGACTTCTATACGGCGTTGGCCGAACAGCTCGATGGTCCGACGCGGGAAATCATTGGCCGCATCCAGTCAACCGCTGAGCAGGGCGGGCTGCTGCAGCCGCGGTTGAAGTCGGCACTCTCCGACGATCCCCGTCTCGCTTCCCGGTTGGCCCTGTGGGGGCGCCGCCTGGTGGGGGAGGCCTTGACCCAGGCCCAGCGGGTTGGAATTGAACGCCAGTTCCTCGGTGGTCTGCTGTTCGAGGGCGAGGAAGCCGACCGGGAGCGCGAGACGGCGCAGCTTTTCGCCCAGCTCACCCGCAACCACTCGCGCCGCATGAGCTCACTGGGGCTGACTGCCTGACTGCCTGACTGCCTGACTTCCACTTAGGTTCTCCAACTAGGTGAATGGCCTACTCATAATTGGCGTTTGCGTTGGCGCCTGCTGCGTGGGTTCCGGCTGTGGATAAGTGGTGGTTCACTGGTCCTCCACATTGACGCGGTTCGATGGTTTTTCGTATACGTGTTCGATAAAATTTGGGTATGGCCGTCGCACTGCTCGAACACCCCGCCCAGGACACATCCCTCCTGGCCGGTATGCGAGCTGACCTGCTGTCCTTCGTGCAGGAGCTCGAAGCGGGCTACCTCACGCTGGGTGTCGAGGAAGTCGCGGCGACCCTGGTCGAGGCCGAGCAACTGTCCAACGTGGTCGACCATCTTCAAACAGTGGTTGCCCGTGCCGCCGAGGACCACCAGCTCGCAACAACGGATGCCCGCGACCCTTACAAGAACACCGCAGAGTACCTGCGAGCGAAAATCGGTATCAGCCGCACCGAGGCGAACCGTCGGCTACGGCTGGGACACGACGTTCTACCGGAGGTTCCCGGGCCGGGGGCCGCCCTCGAGGCTCCGCTGACGGTCCTGGCCGAAGCCACCGCAGCCGGAGAGATCAGCAGCCGGGCCGCCACACTCATCCGTAATGCCGTGCACCGCGTTTCCACCGTGGCAACCCGCCCACAGCTGGACTCCATGGAAGAACACCTGGTCCGCCAAGCCATCGAATCCGACGAAGACGTCCTCCGGGTCCTGGCCCAACGCTGGGAAACCGTGATCGATCAGGACGGACAGGAACCGACAGAGAAAACCCTGCGCGCCAGGCAGGGCGTCTTCCTACGCGGCAGACGCCACGGACTTCACTTCCTGGAAATCGGTGCCACCGATGAACAGTTCGAGCAGCTCAGCACTGTCATGAACACCGCCACCAACCCACGCTCCCCACTTGCCGGAACCGATCGGCACCCAGGAACCAGCACCGAGCCCGATTCCCACGCGACCGACGACAACACAGACGGCGGCGCGGCCGGCGGTGGTGTGGCTGGCGGTGGTGTGGCCGGCGGTAGTGTGGCCGGCGGTGGTGGCAAGGCTGCCTCAAACCCGGATGAGCCAACCCGTGCACAAAACCTTCTGGACGGGCTGGTTTCAGCCTGCCGGATTGCCCTAGCCGGAGACGGTTTACCGGCAACCGGCGGGCACCGGCCCCAAGTGATGGTCACCATCAACTACCGCGACCTACTAGCCGACCTGACCGATCTGGGCCACGACGGCCACGACGGCCATTCCGTCTACGCCCAACAACTCAGCGCACGAAGCATCCGCAAACTCGCCTGCGACGCCGACATCCTCCCACTGGTACTCGGCGGAACAAGCCAGGTCCTGGACATCGGCCGCACCCAACGCCTCTTCCCACCGCACCTGCGACGAGCACTCGTCGCACGCGACAAGGGCTGTGCTTTTCCCGACTGCACGATGCCCGCCACCTGGTGCGAAGCCCACCACATCATTCCCTGGGCGGCAGGCGGAACCACCAACATCCACCACGGCGTCCTGCTCTGCTCCCGGCACCACCACCTCATCCACCAAGGGAACTGGACGGTCCAATCAATCCACGGAATCCCCTGGTTCAAACCACCCAAATACCTCGACCCAAACCAAACACCCAAACGCAACCGCTACTGGCACGTAGAAGAAGCCATACACCAACAACTCACCCATGCAGACAACCACACCGCAGCACCGTGGCCAACGGCGCCGCCCTTGGCCACGGCGTCACCCTGGCCCTCGGCACAGCCTTGATCAACGGCGATGCCCGAAGTAACGGCGTCACCCTGGCCCTCGGCACAGCCTTGATCAACGGCGATGCCCGAAGTAACGGCGCCACCCTGACCAACGGCACCGCCCAGGCCAAGGGCGCTGCCCTGAGTGACGGCGCCACCTTGATCATCGGCACAGCCCTGATCATCGGCGATGCCGCAGGAGTCGTGCTGAGGCGCTTGGCGAAATAGCTACGCGGGAAGTTGCGCCCGGATCTTCGCTGCCGCCTCCTGCGGATCGTCAGCTTCGGTAATGGCGCGCACAACGACGACGCGCCCCGCGCCGGCCGCAACCACCTCGTCCACATTCTGGAGGTCGATCCCGCCGATGGCGAACCACGGTTTGAACGCTATCCCCTTCTCGACCTGCGACGCTTCCAACCGGGCCGCCTCCTTCACCAGCTCCAGCCCGACGGCGTCCCGACCCGGTTTGGTGGGGGTGGCCCAGATCGGACCGGTACAGAAGTATCCGACGTCGTCGTTTGCTGCAGCACCGTTCACCTGGGTGGGTGAGTGCGTCGACAGACCGATAGCGCCGCCGTCGTGCAGGAACGGCAGCGCCAGGGCCGGCGGGAGGTCCCGCTGGCCCACATGCAGCACCGGTGCGCCGCTGATGGCAGCGATGTCCGCTCGGTCGTTCACCGCCCACAGCTTTCCGTGGGAAACGGCCGACGCTCGCAGCACCTCGAGCAGCTCAAGTTCCTGCGCGGCTTCCAGAGACTTGTCCCTCAACTGGATGATGTCGACGCCGCCGGCGAAGGCGGCGTCGATGAAATCGGCGAAGTCCTGCTTTTGCGCTCTCGAATCGGTGCACAGGTAAAGGCGGGCGGCGGCGAGTTGCATACCCCTACAATAAGGGGGTACTGCGGGAGCCGTGCCGCGTCCGGAAACCACCGGATCCGCCACATCGGCTGAGAGGGCGTTCGACGCCGACCGCGTTGTGAGAACAACGAACCTGATCCGGATCATGCCGGCGTAGGGAAGGACTCCTGGTGGGAACAGAGGTGGATGTCGCCGTTATCGGCGGCGGAATCGTAGGCCTCGGAATTGCGTGGGAAGCGATCCGCAGAGGACACACCGTTACAGTGGTGGATCCGGCTCCCGGCACAGGTGCCACACACGCAGCAGCGGGCATGATCGCCCCGGCCAGCGAGCTTCACTATCGCGAGGAGCATCTCCTCCGGCTCACACTCGACTCTGCCTCCCGCTACCCCGAATTTCTTGACTCTCTGGCCTGGGCAGGAATGGATTCCGGCTACCGCAAGACCGGAACCATTGTGCTGGCCTTCGACGGCGCGGATCGCAGGGCTCTTGCTGACCTCCAGGAGGTGCAGACGCTCAACTCCCTGTCGGTCGAACAAGTCTCCCTTCGTCAGGTGCGCCGGTCCGAGCCGATGATCGGTCCAGCAGTGACGGCGGCATTCCTTGCTGCCGAGGATCATCAGGTGGATCCCCGGAGGCTCGCCGCAGCCCTGCTGAAGGCTGTGACCTCAATGGGCCAACTGGTATCGGCGCGAGCGTCCGGAATTGAGCGGACCGGCGACCGGGTGACGGGTGTGGTTCTTGAGAGCGGCGAAGTCCTCACTGCCGGCGTCACCATCGTTGCGAACGGACTCGCGGCAGCAGATCTCACCGGCCTGCCGTGCAGGCTTCCGCTGCGGCCCGTTTACGGCGACATCCTTCGCCTGCGCGTTCCGGCTGCCCTGCGGCCCCTGCTCACTCATACGGTCCGGGGGCTGGTGCGTGGTTCTGCCGTTTATGTAGTCCCCAGAGATGACGGAACCGTCGTCGTTGGAGCAACAATGCGCGAGGACGGCAGCAGCGCGGTGTCAGCAGGCGGCGTCTATCAGTTGTTGCGTGACGCCCAGCAGCTTATTCCGGCTGTTGCCGAGCTCGAACTTGAGGAAGTGCTGTGCCGCGCCCGGCCCGGTACGCCGGACAACGCACCCCTGCTCGGTGCCGTACCGGATGTCGAGGGACTCAGCATTGCCACGGGATTCTTCCGCCACGGCGTGCTCCTGACACCGGCTGCTGCGTCCGCCTGCGTAGACCTGCTGGAAGGCAAACCCGCTCCACTGGGCCTTGAACGGTACAGGCCCAACCGATTCGAGGAAGGACAATCATGCGCCAAATGACCATCACAGTGAACGGGGCGCGATCAGCCACCCTCGCCGCCGACCTGCTGGAACTCGTCGCCGAGCTCACGGGTAAGGAATTAGCCTCCGCAGGGCAGCCGGTCGACGGGTCACGCCTCGGAGTAGCAGTTGCCGTGAATTCGGCAGTGATTCCGCGCAGCCAGTGGGCGGGCCGGAAATTGACCGACGGTGACGACGTAGAGCTCGTCACCGCCGTACAGGGAGGATGAGATGCAGACGGACACACCCACGAACACCGACCCGCTGGTAATCGATGCGGTAGATCTGACATCCCGACTGATCATGGGCACAGGCGGAGCACCCAGTATGGAAGGACTCGGGGAGGCACTCGCCGCCTCCGGAACCGAACTGACCACCGTAGCAATGCGTCGCTACAACGCGCAGGCTGGAGCATCGCTTTTTCAGCTACTGAACTCCCGGAACATGCACATCCTGCCGAATACAGCCGGCTGTTTCACCGCACGCGACGCCGTCCTGACCGCCGAGCTGGGCCGCGAAGCGCTCGAAACGAACTGGGTCAAGCTTGAAGTCATTGCCGACGAACAGACCCTGCTGCCGGACGCCGTCGAACTGGTGGAGGCGACAGAAGCCCTGGTTGCTCGCGGATTCACTGTCTTCGCCTACACCAACGACGACCCGGTGCTGGCACTTCGGCTCGAACACCTGGGAGCCGCCGTCGTCATGCCGCTTGGTGCACCCATCGGGACCGGGCTCGGCATATTGAATCCGCACAATATCGAACTCATCGTGTCACGTGCCGGCGTTCCCATCGTGCTTGATGCCGGGATCGGTACGGCTTCGGATGCAACGCTTGCCATGGAATTGGGATGCGACGCTGTGCTGCTTGCCACGGCTGTTACCCGCGCGCAGAACCCGGTCGCCATGGCCACAGCGTTCCGTCACGCAGTTCTCGCCGGGAGGCTTGCAGCACGGGCGGGAAGGATCCCGAAGCGGGAGCATGCGCTCGCGTCATCGTCTTTCGACGGCCGGGCGGATTTCTAGCGGATCAACGCCGCTTCAGGATCGCGGTCATGGCCTCGGCGTCCGCCTGCTCACGGTGACGCCCGAACCACCAGGCGGCTGCGATCGTGATGGCGGACGACACAACAAGCGGCAGAAGCCAGGCCAGCCAGAACAGATCTGGATGGTAGCCCAGCCCTGCAAATTGGAGGATGACCCACAGGATCAGGGCCGCGCAGAGACACGTGGCCGGAAGCAGCAGCATGCCATAGCGGTGATGCCGGCGGTCGGCGAACCACACGAGGAACCCGATGGAGATGGCGACGCCGGAGACTACTATCAGCGAAACCATTGGGGTACCCGCTCGGTCAGAGAGCGCCGAATCCGATGCGGCGGGATTCGCTTTCGCCAATTTCCACGTACCCGAGAACGCCGGAGGGAACAATTACCTGGCGTCCTTTGGCATCGGTCAACCGGAGCTCTGCGCCGCCGTTCATGGCTTTGCTGACGACATCGGCCACCTCGTCCGCCGTCTGGTTGGATTCCAGCACAATCTCGCGGTTAACGTTCTGGACGCCGATCTTGATCTCCACAGCTAAAGCCTTTCATTGACGAACAGGTGATTTCGAGGGCGCACATTGCGTGACCCCACCCGACTAAGGGAAATGTAACTCACATTTCCTTGGGAAACCGACTAATTCCGCGCCAAGCTAAACGGTAGACCAGCTCACTGGCCGCATCGATGTCCAGACTGCCATCCGTCTCAAGCCAATAGCGCGCACTTACCTGGGCCATACCGGCCATCGCCCGCCCCAACAGGGTGGCCTCGAGATGCGAAAGTCTTGTGTCGCCGGAGATGACGCCGGCAATCTGATCCGCGAAATGTGCGTTGAAAGCCTCAAGGCGCCGGCTGACATCAGGGTCGTTGTTCAGGTCCGACTCAAACACGATGCGGTGCGCCTGACTGTCCTGCGCGATGAACTGGAAATAAGCCCGCATCGTCGCCTGGACACGCAGCTTGTTGTCGGAGGTTGACCGCAGCGCCTCCACCAGCAGCTCGGTCAGTGAGGCCAGATGGCTCTCCAGCAGTGCCAGGTACAGCTCTCTCTTACCGGGAAAGTGCTGGTACAGCACAGGCTTGCTGACATGGGCGACTTCGGCGATCTCATCCATTGCCGCACCGTGATACCCGTTGGCAACGAACACTTCGTGCGCCGCGCCCAGTAACTGCCGCCGTCGCTCGTCCCGCGGCAGCCGTGTGGCCTTTCCGCTTGCCGTTGCCTCTGAGCTCACGTGTCCAGGCTTTCGGTTGTGTGTCTGGTGATGGATTTGCGTTCTCGCCGCCGGGGCAGCAGGGTTTTCCAGTCTACCCGCGCAGTCCAACGTCGGCGGGCAGAATCTTCTCCGGTTGTGCCGTGCCGCACGAGTCGTTCCGTACATTGCGCGGGACGGCAAAAGTGGGCATAGATTGAAGCATGAGTTCTTTGACTCCTTCTCCCGGTCCGTTGGTGGAGCCGCATGCCGAGCTGAGCAGGGAGGAGACGGAGCGGTACTCCCGCCACCTGATCCTTCCGGAGTTCGGCCTCCTGGCTCAAAAGCGGCTCAAAAACGCTCGGGTACTGGTGATCGGTGCGGGCGGCCTCGGCTCACCGGCGCTCCTGTACCTGGCCGCTGCCGGCGTTGGAACTCTGGGGATTGTGGATGACGACGTCGTCGACGTCACCAATCTGCAGCGCCAGGTGATTCATGGAGTGGGCAATGTTGGCCAGAGCAAAGCAAGCTCGGCTGCGCAGAGCATCGCAGACCTCAACCCGCATGTCTCGGTGATTCGGCACGAGGTGCGGCTGGATACCAGCAACGTCCTCGATATTTTCGCCGGCTATGACCTGATCCTGGACGGAACCGATAATTTCGCCACCCGGTATCTGGTAAGCGACGCCGCTGAAATCCTCGGCAAACCGTACGTCTGGGGTTCCATCCTGCGCTTCGACGGGCAGGTGAGCGTGTTCTGGCCCAAGCCATCGGTCGGCGGCCCCAGCTATCGAGACCTGTACCCGGAAGCACCGCCGCCCGGGGCCGTTCCTTCCTGCGCAGAGGGCGGCGTGCTCGGCGTCCTGTGCGCGCAGATCGGCTCGGTCATGGTTAATGAGGCGATCAAGCTGATCACGGGTATCGGATCATCCCTCCTCGGCCGCGTACTGATTTTCAATGCGCTCGACATGACGTGGCGGGAACTGCGCGTGCGCCGTGACCCCTCCGCCGCTCCGATCACCGAACTCTCCGACTACGAAGCGTTCTGCGGTCTCAAACCGGCTGTAACTCAGGAAGGGGACGAGCTCCCCACGGTCACCGCCGGGCGTCTCGAGGAACTGCTTCAGGAGCGTGCCACGGGAACGCGGGACTTTGACCTGATCGACGTGCGGGAGCCTGGAGAGTACGACATCGTCCGCATCGAAGGCGCCACCCTGGTGCCCCAGAACCGGATCCTCACCGGTGAGACGGAGCTCGACCCTGAGCGTGAGATCTACGTCCATTGCAAGGCGGGTACCCGGTCTGCCAACGTGGTCCGGTATCTGCGCGAACACGGTGCGCAGCAGGTTTACAACGTGGAGGGCGGAATTTTGCAATGGGTCCGCGACGTCGAACCGGAAAAGCCGGTGTACTGACGCGGCCTTCTGCTGTAGCAGGATGCTGCACCGCCGCTCGCCGCACGCCGCTCGCTGCTCAGGCAGCGCTGCTCAGGCAGTGCCTGTGCGTGGCTCGCTCACCTCGTGGACGGGGCACGATTGTGCAAGCGGCGCAACGCCGTCGTCCGGTTCAATTCCGTACAGTGCCTCAAGAGCCGCCGTGTAGTCTTCCTGGCGGCCCTCGGCTGCCAGCTGCCGCGCACGGACAGTGGGGACATGCAGCAGTTGGCGAACCATTCGGCGCAGGGCAAACTCGACTTCCTCCGCCGCGGCAGTGCACCCGTGCTGTGCGCGAACCCGGCTCATCTCGGCGTCGAGCACTTGCTGGGTGTGCTTGCGCAACGCGACGATGGCCGCATCCACAGATCGCGAGTTGGCTTGCTCCTGGAAAGACTTGGCGGCGTCGGTTACCAGCTCGCCTGCCTGACGAAGTGATTCGGCCTGCTCTTCCGGCGCGGCCAGACGCACGGATTCCAGGGTGATGAGCTCGACGTTTTCCACCCAGTCGACTTCCGGATCGAAATCGTGGTTCAGCGCAAGATCGACGATCACAAGAGTGCGGTCAATGCCTTGCCGCAGCTGACGGATATCCTCGGCGCTGACACGCCGCTCGCTGCCACTGCAGCCGATCACCACATCGGCCTTGGTGAGCGCTGCGGGCAGTGTTTCGTCGGTCAGTGCAGTTCCGCCCCGTGTGGCGACGAAGCTCTCAGCCCTTCCGGATGGAGAGTAGACGCAGATGTCGGTGCAGCCACGCTCCCGAAGGAGGGCCATGGTGGCACCCGCATAGGCGCCGGTTCCGAAAACGACCACTGACTTCTCCGCGAGCTCGCGGGTGCTGGAGAGATCCGCTGCCAGATCAAGCGCGACGGAGACAATCGAGCGGCCGCGCGCACCGAGAGCAGTCTGGGCCCCTACATCACGGGCAGTGCGCGAGGCTGCCTGAAAGAGCCGCACGAGCCCGCCGCTGGCGGTTCCCACGCCCTGGGATTCAACGAGCGCGCGCCGCACCTGGCCCGCAATCTCCCGTTCACCGACGACGGCGGAATCCAGCCCGGCACTGACGCTGAACAAGTGGCGCGGTACGTCCTGTCCGGTGAGGGTGGAGAAGGATCCTGACACCTTGCTCTTGGGGAGCCCGGACTCGTTGCTGATTGCTGCGATGAGCGAGGAGCGGGCGGCCTCGATGTCGGCTTCGGAAGCGGCCTCACCGTAGATTTCAAAGCGGTTGCAGGTCGCCAGGGTTACGGCTCCGTTGAGTGCCGAACTGTCCTGCAGCGCGGACGAAGCGACCTGGGACGCCCCGACACTGAGTCGGGCGACGGTCTCCAGATCGATATCCGAGTGGGTTGCAACCAGGGAAAAGTAGTTCACAGCCCTCCCAGCATAGCCAAAACGGGCACCCGAACCCTAATAGGCACACCTAAGCTGGACGGCTGTTTCGGTCAACAGAATCCGCGTTATTGAGCGGATCCGGGGTGTTTGGCCGGCTTGGGAAGAGGCACAGCGGAAGGTGATTTCGACCACCACGGATCGGTGCAGTTATCCAAGCGGGTCGAACTTCGGCAGAATCGACTTATGACCCTCAGCGCAACGCACCCCCTCATGGACGGCACGACGACGGAGTCTCCGCTCATTCAGGCGTACCGGGGCAAGACGCCTTCCCGCCGGCCGGTCTGGTTCATGCGCCAGGCTGGACGCTCCCTGCCCGAGTACCGGGCGCTCCGCGAGGGAACCGCAATGCTTGACGCCTGCCTTGACCCCGCCATGGCCGCTGAGATCACCCTGCAGCCGGTCCGGCGGCACCAGGTCGATGCTGCCATCTTCTTCTCCGATATCGTGATCCCGCTCAAGCTTGCCGGAGTGGATGTGGACATTGTGCCAGGTGTCGGACCGGTGCTGGGAAGCCCCATCCGCAGCGCAGCGGACGTCGCAGCGCTGCCCGAGCTGACCGACCGCGCACTGGATCCCATTCGCGAGGCTGTGGCGCGTACGGTCGCCGAACTCGGGAGCACGCCGCTGATCGGTTTCGCAGGAGCGCCGTTCACGCTCGCCGCCTACATGGTCGAGGGGAAGCCTTCCCGCGACCACCTCGGCCCGCGCACAATGATGCACGCCGACCCCGCCGTCTGGCGGGCACTCACCGAGTGGGCGGCAGACGCCTCCGGCCGGTTCCTGCAGGCACAGCTCGAAGCCGGTGCCAGCGCCGGCCAGCTATTTGATTCCTGGGCGGGTTCGCTGGGACTGGCGGACTATGTCGAGCACGTTGCGCCGGCGTCGTCCCGTGCCCTCGACCACGTGCGCCACCTCGGCGCGCCCCTCGTGCATTTCGGCACGGGCACCTCGGAGCTGTTGGTGGCTATGCGCGACGTCGGCGTCGACGTCGTGGGGGTGGACTACCGGCTTCCGCTCGACGAAGCGAACCGGCGGCTCGGCGGGACCGTTGCATTGCAGGGCAATATCGACCCGGCACTGCTCTCGGCACCCTGGGAGGTTCTGGAGGCGCATATAAGGGCAGTGCTGGAAGCCGGCTCATCGGCGCCGGGCCACGTTGTCAACCTTGGCCACGGTGTCCCGCCGGATGCGGATCCTGAGGTGCTGACCCGGGTTGTATCGCTCATCCACTCGGTGCCGCCCAGCCGATGAGCCGCGAGAAGCAGACAAGCACTGGTCCCGCCGTCGTCGTCGTCATTGGAGGTGGCATAGCGGGGCTGTGTGCGGCGCGGGAGCTGGCGGCGGCGGGGCAGCAAGTGACCGTCCTGGAGGCGTCTGCCTCGCTTGGCGGGTCCGTCGCCAGTCATGAATTGGCGGGGCTAACGCTCGACGCCGGCGCGGAGTCGTTCTCGACCCGCTCCGACACCGTGCCCGCCCTGGCGCGTGAACTGGGACTGGGCAATCTGATTCGCACCCCTAATTCCGCCGGTGCCTGGCTTCACCTGCCCTCCCAGGACGGCGGATCCATTGACCTTCCCCTTCCGAAATCCGGTCTCCTCGGCATACCAGCCGACGTGCGTGATCCGGAGCTGGCCCGGCTGATCGGGCGCGCAGCGAGCGTGCGGGCAAGCCTGGACCGTGCGCTGCCCCTGGGCGGACTGCTCAACCAGGAGCAGCTGAGTCTGGGAGCGGTGGTCAGGGCCCGAATGGGACCGGAGGTTTTGAAGCGGTTGGTGGCACCCGTCGTCGGAGGTGTCCTGTCGGCCGACCCGGACGGCCTCGACGTTGACGCCGCCGTGCCGGGGCTGCGGGCCATGATGCGTAAGCATGGATCACTCGGCGCGGCTGTCGGAGCCATGCGGAAGGCCGCGCCGGCGGGTACCGCGGTCGCGGGCCTTGACGGCGGAATGCACCAGCTGGCTACGGCGCTCACACAGCGCCTGGAGCAGGCCGGCGTCATCCTCCGGACGTCGGGACGGGTGAGGGACCTTGAGCGGACAAGCGACGGCTGGACCGTCACTTCCGAGGCACAGACGCTGAAGGCCGCCGCCGTCGTGGTTGCGACTGACGGTCCCTCCGCCGTCGACCTGCTGATCCCAACTGTTCCGCGATTGAGCGAAGACCGTCCGGAAGTGGTGCCGGCAGTGGCGCTTGTCAGTCTGGTGGTGGATGTGCCGCAGCTGGACGCTGCACCACGGGGCACTGGAGTGCTGGTCGCGCCGGACACCCCCGGCGTACGTGCCAAAGCGCTCACGCACGCCACCGCCAAGTGGGCCTGGCTCGCAGAACGGGCGGGGCCGGGCAGCCATGTGTTGCGCCTGTCCTTCGGGCGCGGCGCCGGCGATGATGAAACCGCACGGTTGCCCGACGAGGACCTTTTCAAGGCTGCTCTCCAGGACGCCTCGGTGCTGCTCGGGATCGAAATCGACCCCGCCGACGTCGTCGACTGGGACGTGGTCCGATGGACCAATGCGCTGCCGCATGCCACCCTCGGGCACCGGGACCGCGTTGCACGAGTTCGGGCTGCCGCCGCCGATGACCGAAGCCTCGAAATCACCGGCGCCTGGCTCGCCGGCACGGGTCTGGTGTCGGTGATCGACAATGCACGCGACCGCGGCGCCGCCCTCGCCCGTCGCCTTGCAACCGGGACCTGACAGCGGCCCTGTGAAATTGATAACCTTCTACCGCCTGTAGAACCGATCAATTTTCATTTGCCTGATGACAGGAGCAGACTGGATCCATGAGCGAGAATGCGGGTCACGAACACATGCAGAGTCCCTCCACCGGCACCACCTCCCAGAGCGGTGACGACGCCGAAACCTCCCAGTTCTACACGCTCTGGACCGTCTTCAAGCGGTCAGCCGGCACGCCCGACGACGGCGGTGCGCTTGACACCGCGATCTCGGAACTCGAGGCGGCCGGCGTAAGCGTCCGCGGTTTCTATGATGTATCTGCGATGCGGGCTGATGCCGACATTATGGTGTGGCTCCACGGCTCTGAGGCGGAGGATCTCCAGGCCGGCGTCCGCACCCTTCGGCGTACGGCAACACTGGCCGGTGCTGAGATCGCGTGGTCCGCAATGGGCGTGCACCGCGACGCCGAATTCTCGAAGAGCCATTCACCTGCTTTCGCACGCGGGGTCGCTCCGGAGTCATGGGTCTGCGTGTACCCCTTCGTGCGATCCTATGACTGGTACATCCTCCCCAGCGAGGAACGCCGGACCATGCTGTATGACCATGGCATGAAGGGTCGCCAGTATCCCCAGGTCCTCTCCAATACGGTGTCCTCGTTCGCACTCGGCGACTGGGAATGGATCCTGGCACTCGAAGCACCCCAACTTGTGGACCTGGTGGATCTCATGCGCCACCTTCGCGAGACTGAGGCCCGCCGGCACGTTCGTGAGGAAGTCCCGTTCTACACCGGCCGGCGAATCACTGCGCAGGAAGTAGCCGAGGTACTCCGATGAGCATTCCCACTTTCCATCCGCTGGACGGCGTCGATGAAAACGGCCGGATGGCACCGAAGAAGTATGACGCGATCGTGCTTGCGTCGTTCGGCGGGCCGGAAGGCCAGGACGACGTCATTCCCTTCCTGCGCAACGTGACCCGCGGCCGGGGAATCCCCGATGAAAGGCTCGAAGAGGTCTCACATCACTACCGCGCGTTCGGCGGCATCAGCCCGATCAACCGGCAGAACCGTGAGCTGAAAGCCGCCATGGAAGCGGAACTCGCCCGCCGCGGGATTGGCCTGCCGGTGCTGTGGGGCAACCGCAACTGGGCGCCGTTCATCGCGGACACTCTCAAGGACGCGTACGACGCCGGCCACCGCCGCATTCTCGCCGTCACCACCAGCGCTTACTCCTGCTACTCCAGCTGCCGACAGTACCGCGAAGACCTCGGCATGGCACTGGTCGAAACCGGGCTGGCAGGCAAGCTCGAGGTGGACAAGGTCCGCCAGTACTTTGATCACCCAGGCTTCGTCGAGCCGTTCGTGGAGGGTGTCACCAACGGGCTGAAGTCAGTCCGGGAGCGTTTGGCCGCAGACGGTGAGGCGGACGCACCCGTGCACATCATGTTTGCAACGCACTCCATCCCCATCGGCGATGCGGACGCTGCCGGCCCCCGGAATGAAGACGGCGGCCCCATCCTCGAGGGCGGCGCCTATGTCGCGCAGCACCTCGCCACCGCACAGGCCGTGCTCGACCGGGTTCCTGAGGCAGCCGAGTCCGAGTGGTCGCTGGTGTACCAGTCCCGCTCCGGTGCCCCGCACATTCCATGGCTTGAGCCGGACATCAACGACGCACTGGGCGATCTGGCCGCTACCGGAGCCAAGGGTGTGGTCATTGTGCCGCTCGGGTTCGTGAGCGACCATATGGAGGTCGTCTGGGACCTGGACACCGAGGCAATGGAAACGTGCGCCGAACTGGGCCTGGTGGCAGAGCGCGTACCAACGCCCGGAACGCACGCCCGGTTTGTCTCCGGCCTTATCGACCTCGTCAGCGAGCGAACCGCCGACAACACCATTTTGGAGCGCCCCGCGGCTACCGACCTGGGCCCCTGGTATGACGTGTGCCGCCCCAACTGCTGCGCCAACCGCAGGGGAGAGAAGCCCACGGTTGCGGGTGCGGACTCCACCGTCGGCCTTCCCGGGACAGAGCAGGCATGAACCAGGCTGTCCGGGTAGGGACGCGCGCCAGCGCTCTGGCGTTGACGCAGACCACCACGGTCGCCGAGTCGCTTGCCCGCCTGGGTGGATTCGACTATGAGCTGGTGCGCGTGAGCACCACCGGCGACGTCAACCGCGCCTCGCTGTCGCAGATCGGCGGAACCGGCGTCTTCGTCGCGGCACTCCGCGAGGCGCTGCTCGACGATACGTGTGACGTCGCGGTGCATTCCCTGAAGGACCTGCCGACGGGCGAGGCGGAGGGACTCACTGTCGCCGCGGTGCCCGAACGCGCCGATATCCGCGATGCTCTGTGTGCCCGCGACGGTCTTACCCTCGCCGGGCTGCCCGAAGGCGCGAGCGTTGGAACCGGCTCTCCCCGGCGCGCCGCCCAGCTGCGGGCTGCCCGCCCAGACCTGTCGGTGATTGACATCCGCGGCAACGTCGACACACGGCTGGCCCGGGTAGCCGGGCTGGTGGACGGTGGACCGGGTGATCTCGATGCAGTCGTGCTGGCAGCCGCCGGCCTTTCCCGTCTTGGCCGCGAGGCACTGATTACGGAGTACCTGGATCCCGCGCTGATGCTGCCGGCTCCCGGTCAGGGCGCGCTGGCCGTCGAGTGCCGAAACGACGACGCCGGGTCGGCGGCTCTGGCTGTTGCGCTCCAGCACTACGATCACGCGCCCACGCGCCTGGCGGTCACCGCGGAGCGTGCCGTCCTCCGCCGGCTCGAGGCAGGTTGTACAGCACCCATCGGCGCCCATGCGACGGTGAATGGTGAGTCGCTGAGCCTTGAAGCCGTGGTGTGCAGCGTGGACGGCAGCCGCCTGCTGCGCCGCACCCGAGCGACGACGGCCCTCACCGTGGACGGCGCGGCCGCCGTCGGCGTGGTGCTGGCTGAGGAGCTCCTTGCCAACGGGGCAGCGGAGATTGCCGGGCTTACCGCGGCTTCATGAGCACCGGCAGCCCAGCAGAACGTGACCTCTCCAAGACTCACTCCGGGTCTCTCGCCGGGATCACGGTAGCTTTGCTGCGAAGCCCGGACCGGGGCGCTGCCATGGCTGCGGAACTTGCCGTCAGGGGAGCGGAAACCCTGCTGGTGCCCATGATCGACTGGGAACTGCCGGCGGACACAGGCGAGCTGGACCGGCTCCTCGACGCAGCACCTTCCTATGACTGGTTGGTAATCACCAGTGTGACCACGGTTCGAGTCCTTGCACGGTGGGCCCACGAGCGGAGAGTTCCCTTGCCAGCGCTGATCGGATCGGCGCGGGTAGCCGCTGTTGGAGCCGCCACCGGCGCCGCCCTCGAAGAGCTCGGGGTTGCAGTCCATTTGACGCCGGGGGATGATCAATCAGCCGAAGGACTCCTTGCCTGCTTGCCTTCGGAACCCGGCAGGGCTCTGCTTCCCCAATCGGACCTCGCGGCCGACGCGCTCCGGGCCGGGCTGTCCGCACGCGGCTGGACCGCGGACACAGTCGTCGCCTACAGAACCGTCGACTACCCCGCCGCTGCCGGAAGACGGATCAGCGGAGTCAGCGCTGACCCTGAGCATGCTGCAGCCGCCGTGAGCCGGGAGGAACTGGCGGCGCGGCTTCGGCAGGGACAGGTTGACGCCGTCGTCCTCACCTCGCCCAGCATCGCAGCCCGCCTTCATGCCATGATGGAAATGCTGCCTGACACCGTGGCAACGGTCGCCATCGGGCGACGCACCGAACGGGACGCTTCAGCGCTCGGACTACGGATCGACGCAACAGCGGCATTGCCGAGCCCGGCAGGAATTGCAGACGCGGTGAGCACCGCCGTCGTCAATCATCGGAAGAGGAACTAACGCATGAGCTTCCCTCAACACAGACCGCGCCGGCTGCGCTCCACCTCTGCAATCCGCAGGCTGACTGCAGAGAACAGGCTCAGCCCGGCCGAATTGATCCTGCCCGCATTCATCCGCGAGGGATTGACCGAACCGGTGGCCATCAGCTCGATGCCCGGCGTGGTCCAGCACAGCTCCGACACCCTCCGGCGCGCTGCCTCGGAAGCCGCTGGACTGGGCATCGGGGGCATTATGCTCTTTGGGATTCCGGCGCATCGTGACGCAACCGGCAGCGCCGGAATCGACCCGGACGGCATCCTGAACAGGGCAATTGCCGATGTCCGCTCAGAGGTGGGGGATTCACTCGTCATCATGAGCGACGTCTGCCTCGACGAATTCACCGATCACGGCCACTGCGGCGTGCTGACGGCCGACGGCGCAGTGGACAATGACGCAACGCTCGAACTCTATGCGCAGATGGCCGTGGCCCAGGCCGACGCCGGCGCCCACGTACTTGGCCCGTCCGGAATGATGGACGGTCAGGTCGGTGTCATCCGGCGCGCGCTTGATGACGCCGGACACCAGGGCACAGCAGTGCTGGCCTATGCAGCGAAATATGCTTCGGCTTTCTACGGCCCATTCCGGGAGGCTGTGGACTCCCAGTTGACCGGTGACCGCCGGACTTACCAGATGGATGCAGCAAACCGTCGCGAAGCGCTCCTTGAAGTTCAGTTGGATCTCGAGGAAGGCGCGGACATGGTGATGGTCAAACCGGCGATGAGCTACCTCGACATTGTGGCGGACGTCGCGGCGATGTCGCCCGTTCCGGTCGCTGCCTACCAGATATCGGGGGAGTACGCCATGATCGAGGCTGCCGCCGCGAACGGCTGGATTGACCGCCGTCGCTCAATCGAGGAGTCGGTGCTCGGCATCAAGCGTGCCGGTGCGCAGATCATCCTCACGTACTGGGCGACCGAGCTGGCAATGTGGCTGAAGGAGAATGATTAGATGACACAGTCCGAAGACCTCTTTGCGCGTGCCCAGACCCTCATGCCCGGCGGGGTCAATTCCCCGGTACGCGCCTTCGGTTCCGTCGGCGGCACCCCGCGATTCCTCGTGTCGGCGCAGGGGCCCTACGTTACGGACGCCGACGGCCGCCGGTACGTTGACCTGGTGTGCTCCTGGGGGCCGGCGCTGCTCGGTCACGCCCACCCTGCCGTGCTGGACGCCGTCCATAGTGCCGCTGACCGCGGATTGTCCTTCGGCGCATCCACGCCTGCGGAAGCGGAACTGGCGCAATTGGTCCGGAACCGGGTGTCCGCCGTCGAACGCATCCGGATGGTCTCCACCGGCACTGAAGCAACCATGACCGCAGTGCGCCTTGCACGCGGTTTCACAGGCCGCAACCTCATCGTGAAGTTCGCCGGCTGCTACCACGGACATCTTGACGGCCTGCTCGCTGCAGCGGGATCCGGCGTTGCAACCCTGGCCCTGCCGGGATCCGCGGGGGTAACTGACGCCACCGCTGCGGAGACCCTTGTGCTGCCGTATAACGACGTCGAAGCAGTGGAGGCCGCCTTCGCACAACACGGGCACTCGATCGCGGCGATCATTACGGAAGCTGCCCCGGCGAACATGGGTGTGGTGAAGCCTGCTCCAGGGTTCAATGCGGCCCTGTCCAGAATTACTTCCGACCACGGCTCGCTGCTCATCCTGGACGAGGTGCTGACCGGCTTCCGGGTGGGTCCGGGCGGTTACTGGGGGCTGACCGGTGAGTCCGAGGGTTGGGCGCCGGACCTGTTGACCTTCGGCAAGGTAATCGGCGGTGGACTGCCGGCGGCTGCACTAGGTGGCCGCGCAGACGTTATGGAATACCTGGCGCCGCTGGGGCCGGTCTACCAGGCCGGCACGTTGTCGGGCAATCCGCTCGCGATGGCGGCAGGCGTCGCCCAGTTGACCCACGCTACGGACGAGGTATACCGCTCCATCGATGCGCGCTCCCTGGAACTGTCTGCGGCGGTGTCCGAGGAGTTGTCGCGTGCCGGCGTCGACCATTCCGTCCAGCGCGCCGGAAACCTTTTCAGCATTGCCTTCGGAACGTCTGAACTGGGTGTGTCGAACTACGCCGACGCGCAGGCGCAGGAGACTTTCCGGTATGCGCCGTTCTTCCACTCAATGCTTGAGTCGGGCGTCTACCTGCCTCCATCGGTCTTTGAGGCGTGGTTCCTTTCCTCGGCACACGATGACGCGGCCATGGAACAGATCGTGGCGGCGCTACCTGCCGCTGCGCGTGCTGCGGTCGCCGCGGGAGCAACACCCTCCGGCGTGTAGTTCTTATCGGCCCTGCGCAACTGGCCGGAAACGCAGGAATGGCCGGCGAACCCGTAAGGGCCGCCGGCCATTCCTGTATCCATGCTCTCTTGTCTGCTGTCCTGTCTACCGCTCACATGTGGGCGCCGCAGGAAGACCTAGAAGGCTGGAGCTACGTCCCCGCTCGGCCAGGTTTCCTCGATGTACTGCTTGACCTCGGGCGAGTGCAGCAGTTCCTCAAGCTTGGCAATTCGTGCATCACCCTCGGACGAGGTGTTCCACGCAAGGAAGTTCGCGTACGGGTTGTCCTCTACCGATTCAACGATGAGGGCGTCCTCCGTGCTGAGTCCTGCATCGAGGATGTAGTTTCCGTTGATGATTGCGAGATCCACGGTTGGGTCCTGCAGATCGTTGAGCAGCAGTTCCGGCTGGTTCTCGATGAACTCGAGGCCCTTCGGGTTCTGCTCTTCGCTCAGCGACAGGACGGAGGCATCCGCCTCGATGTTCTCGAGCAGACCGGCTTCCTGCAGCAGCGTAAGGGCACGCGCCTGGTTGGAAGGGTCATTGGTGATGGCTACACGGCCGCCGTCGGGGATGGCCGAGGCATCATCGTGCTTGTCGGAGAAGGCAGCGTAGGGCTCGATGTGCACGCCCTCGCCATGGGCGAATTCATAGCCCTGGCTCTCGACCTGGCTCTCGAAGTAGGGGAGGTGCTGGAAGTAGTTGGCGTCCAGGTCACCCTCGCTCAGCGCGATGTTGGGAGTGGTGTAATCGTCGAACTCCTGGATCTCGAGCTCAATGCCGCTGCCCTCGGCCAGGTTGTCGCGTACGAACTCCAGCACTTGTGCGTGCGGCACGGGGCTGGCGCCGACGGTGACCGTCGCAGGGCTGGCTGGATCGAGCGTCTCGACAGCGGCGGGAGCGCTGTCTCCGGCGCCGCAGGCCGAGAGGGTGAGAAGTGCGGCCAGCCCGGCGGCTGCCAGCGAAAACTGCTTACGCATGAATATGTGCGTTCCTTTCGTAGTTCCGGCGGTCGGATGGGACCGTGCGCCGGTGAAGTGACGGCTGGCGGCTACCGGCCGTCGTCGGCCCCGCTCATAGGCGGGGCAGGTTGGGGGGTCTTGTTCAGACGCCGACGACGTTGTTGGCCATTGCCTGCCGGCGATCGCTCCGGCTTTGGCGTGCACCCGCTGTTGCAGCAGTGCGATGGTCTACCCGCTGCGCGAGCCGGTCGCCGATGAGCTGGATGATCTGCACGATGGCGACGATGATCACGATGATGACCACCATGACCGCGGTGTCGAACCGCTGCAGTCCGTAGTTGTAGGCAAGCCTGCCCAGTCCGCCGCCGCCGATGATGCCCGCCATCGCCGAATAACCTACGAGGGTCACGAGCGTGGTGGTGAATGCTGCGATCAGGGACGGAAGGGCCTCGGCGATCATTACCTTGGTGATGACCTGGAGGCGAGTCGAGCCCATGACCAGAGCCGCATCAATCTTGCCCGAAGAAACATCACGCAGGCTTGTTTCCACAAGGCGCGCAAAGAACGGGATGGCGCCGATGCTCAGTGAAACCGACGCAGCGACGGGCCCGATTGAGGAACCGGTCAGGAACCGGGCGAGGGGAATAAGCGACACCATCAGGATGGCGAATGGAATGGACCGTGTGATGTTGACGACCACATCGCTGACGATCCGGTTGGTAACGGGCATTGCCCGCAGACCGCCGGGGCTGCTGGTGTGCAGGAATATGCCCAGCGGAAGGCCGATAAGCAGGGTGAAGAAGCCCGAGATGCCGACCATCTGGAGGGTGGCGAGGAATTCTTCGGGCAACGCTTCGGTGATACCGGGATTTTGGAAGAGGTTGTCGAGAAGGTTCATGCCGCCACCTCCACATGTACGCCGGCGCCTTCGAGATAGGCCGTGATCTCACCCAGGGGTCTGGCGGAATCAACCTCGACGCGGAGCCGGCCGAAGCGGGATCCTCCCAACGTCTCCACCGTTCCTGCGATGACGTTGACGTTGGCATCGAAACGGCGGGTGAGTTCGGAGAGGATGGGTGCAGAGGCAGTCTCGCCGACCAGCAGAAGCTCAAGTTCCGGCAGGGTGGCATCCGCGGTGCTGGAAGGCAGGGGCATCAGGGACCTGCCGAGGGAGCCGGCCCGGTCACCCACGATGTCCCGGAGGGCGCCGTGTTCGATGATCCGGCCGCGCTCAAGCAGGGAAACCGAGTCGCAGATCCGCTTGACCACATGCATTTCGTGAGTGATAACCAGGACCGTCAGGTCCAGCGTTTGCGTGAGCTTCCGGATGAGCGTGAGGATGTCCTCGGTGGTGGCAGGATCGAGGGCCGACGTGGGCTCGTCACAGAGCAGCACATCGGGATCCGACGCCAGTGCGCGGGCGATGCCGACGCGCTGCTTCTGGCCTCCGGAGAGTTGCGAGGGGTAAGCGTCTGCGAACTCCGTCAGGCCAACGAGGGAGAGCAGCTCGGCTACCTTGCGGCCGATTTCGGCTTTCGGCGTCTTCACCAGTTCGAGCGGATGGGCAACGTTCTGGGCGGCCGTCCGTGAGTCCATGAGGTTGGCGTGCTGGAACACCATGCCGATACGGCGCCGGGCGGTGCGGACTTCAGAGTCCTTGACACTGGTCAGTTCACGACCGTCGATGACAACCGAGCCCGATGTAGGACGGTCCAGAAGGGTCAGGCACCGGACGAGGGTGGACTTGCCCGCGCCGGAGTGGCCTACGATGCCGTGGATTGAACCCTTGGGCACCGAAAGGGTGACATCGTCCAGTGCTGTAACGGTTCGCTCACCCTGTCGATAGGTTTTACGCAGGTTGGTGACTGTGATCATAGGTCCTCGTGCTGTCCGGGGCTCCGCAGGGGCTTCCGCGAAACCCGCTACTCAAGCGAGCAGAAAAGAAGCATCGGTCAGTGCGCTGCTCGAGAAAGTGGAGGTTCCTCGGCCGCCCCGGAGTGGGCCGGCACTGGCGCTGACGGTGCTTTGCAATTGTGGCATGCATGAAAGATCCCGCTGAAATTTAGTGCCGGACATCACGCTGGTTGTGCCGCCGTCGTCCTTATTGCCCTTCGTATCGAATAATCTGCGACGAACCCGGTTCCGATTGTGTTGCGTAGGGAACTCGTAGGAGACTCAGGTGAGTCATGAGGCAATAGCCGGCCAGCGACCCTCAACCACCGCTTGCGGGTCAGTGCGTCGAAGATACTCCTGGAAGCTTTCGGCCTGTCGGAGTGCCCACGTCATTTGAAACTCATGGAGGTCCCTGGCAGGCCTCCGCAGTTGGGGAAACCGCTCGGCAAGGACGGCCCCCACACCAAGGGTCGCCAGCACATCGGCGGCTGAGGTGTGCGCGTTCTCGAGAGGCACACCATAGTGGGCGCACATGGCGGACAGAGTCCTCTTCCCGGGGCGGTAGCGGTCAGCATGCTTATCCATCACGTAGGGATCGAGGACCGGGAACGGATCGGCGGTGATAACCCCATGCCGTGCACCCTCCCGTGCGAGGACCGTGAAGTCGTAGCGCGCATTGAAGGCGAGCACCGGTATTTTGTCCCGGAAGAATCCGTCGAGGACTCCGCTGATCTGGTTGACCACCTGGGCTGCCGGTGCGCCCTGCGTCCTGGCAGTATGGGTGGCGATGCCGTGAACGGCGGTCGCCTCAACAGGGATGTCCACCCCCGGGTTCGCCAGCCACTCGTGGTGCTGCAGGACCTTTCCCTGCCCATCCACGAGGATGATCGAGGCGGTCACGATTCGTGCGGTGAGCGGGTCGCGGCCGGTAGTTTCGAGGTCGAAGGCCGCCCGGGGATGCATGTGCCAGCTGTTCATGGTCCAGACGGTATCGGCCGGGTACGACATTCTCTCCGGCGGTTGAAGACACGGCCGACCCGGCCCGCTCGGTCCGCGCATTTCGATAGTCTGGGTTGGTGCGCGAAAGAGCCCTGGACTATGAAGAGGCGGTCCTGGACATCGTCAGTTTGATACCTGCAGGAAGGGTACTCACCTACGGCGACATCGCCGAGATCCTTGAGAAGGGCGGGCCCCGCCAGGTAGGAACGGTCATGTCCCGTGGAGACGCAGGTGTGCCGTGGTGGCGCGTGCTTCGCGCCGATGGCAGCCCGCCGCAGGGACTGGAAGCTTCCGCCGTCGAGCATTACCTGGAGGAGTCGACTGCACTGCGCCCTGTCGCCAACCGCAGCCGCCGGGCGGACGCGCGCACCCGTCGGGTCGATCTGTCGAAGTCCCGCTGGGATCCGGCACCGGCTGAACAGTGCGCGCTCCAACAAGTCCGCGCCGCTCTGAAAAACGACGTCCGAATAGGGGCATCCGGATTGTCGGAGGCGGATGATGGGGTGGACCCATGAGCTCTTCCTCACGAAACACCGCCGCTGCGCTGCTGTCTACCGCCGATCTGCGGTTGCCCTCCAGAAGTGTGGCGGGCCCGCCGGACCCCGTCCTCAGTGAGGAACAGCAGAGCGTGCTTTCCCTGGGGGTTGGAGGGGGTCCGGTGCTGGTGCTCGGCGGCCCGGGAACGGGCAAGACGCAACTCCTGGTGGAGGCGGCCGTCAGCCGGATCCGGAACGGGGAGGTGGAACCAGACCGCATTTTGATTGTTGCCCCCACAAGGTTGGCGGCAGCACGCCTGCGTGATGAGGTGACCTCCCGTCTGGACTGCAGTCTGAGCGCGCCGCCGGCGCGAACCTGGTCGTCCTACGCCTTTGACCTGATCCGCCGGGCGCGCGTGGCAGGGCTGCTGCCGGAGCTGACCCGTTCACCGCGACTCCTGTCCGGAGCAGAGCAGGACCTCATTATCAAAGAGCTCCTTGAAGGCCACCGCACGTTGGGCCCCCTTGAGTTCCGCTGGCCGGAGGGCTTGCAGCTCGCGCTGGGGACCAGGGGTTTCCGTCAGGAGGTGAGGGAGCTTTTCGACCGGGTCAGCGAGTACAGCCTGCACGCCGATGAACTGGCTGATCTCGGACGCAGGTTCGACCGCCCCGATTGGGTGGCCGCAGCGGCCCTCTACAGCGAGTACCGCGACGTCCTGGATCTTCGCATGCCCGAAGCGTTCGATCCTGCCGGAATCCTTACCGCAGCGCGAGGCATTCTCGAAACCAATCCCCGGTTCTGCGCTGAGGAACGCAGCAAGTACGGACTGATCCTGATTGATGACTACCAGGAGTCCAACACCGCCACCCACGCGTTGTGCGGCGTTCTTGCCGGTGGAAAAGATTCCCTGATCACGGCGTGCCCTGACACTACGGTCCAGGGTTTCCGGGGTGCACGCCCAGAGCTTGCCGCCCGCCTGCCCGAGGTATTGGGACCCGTACGCACTGTGCAGCTGACCGCATCACACCGCCTCACCGGAATGCTTGCTTCGGCGTGGCAATCAGTCGCTTCGAGGACGCCCGTGAGCGGAACGCCGGTGGGCTACCGGCGGTTGCTCGATCCTGACGCCAATCCCCGGCCACGCGAAGCGCCGGTGGATGAGCACGGCTCCGGCGGAGTTTCCGTCCATGTGGTCGATTCGGGTTATCACGAGCAGCGATACATCGCGCAACGGATCCTGGAGGCCCACGTCGAGCAGGAACATAGTTTCGATGACATCGCCGTCATCACGAGGACCGGCGCGCACGTAGCCGAGCTTCAGCGCTACCTTGCCGGGCAGGATATACCGGTCAGCGTCCCGCCCGCCGAGCGGGCAATCCGCGATGAACCGGCGGTACGGCCGTTGCTTGACATTCTCGGTGTCGTTACCGGTGCCAGGGAGCTTGACGCTGAACTTGCCGTCTCAGTCATGACGTCCAGGATAGGCGGCGCCGGCCCGCTCGAGATTCGCCGCCTCCGGCAGCTGCTCAGGCAGGAGGAACGGCTGGCGGGGGGAGCGCGTGACTCCGATCAATTGATCGTCGATCTGCTGTCCGAAGCTGAGATTGACGACTTTCGAGGGCAACTGCGTCCGGTTCGGCGGCTGCACTCCATGATACGTGCCGGTCGCGAGGCGCTGCAGGATGAGGCGAGTACGCCGGAGATCCTACTCTGGGCGGTTTGGTCTGCTTCCGGCCTCTCTTCGCGATGGGAAGAAGCAGCACTCCGTCACGGCGCTGCATCAGCACGGGCAGACCGTGACCTGGACGCCGTCGTCGCGCTGTTTCAAACCGCCGAGCGGTACGTGGACCAGATGCCCGGTGCGCCAACAACCAATTTCCTGGAGTACCTGCTGAGCCAGGAACTCCCCATGGACACCCTCGCTGCGCGCGCACAAAAGGGTGCCGCCGTTGCAATTCTGACGCCGGCCGCAGCAGCCGGGCGCCAATGGCCGGTAGTGATTGTGGCTGGCGTACAGGAAGGAGTCTGGCCCAATCTGCGGGTCAGGGGAGAACTGCTTGGCTCCGGTGACCTCGTTGCGCTGCTTGAGCACGGCCGGGATTTCCGACACCATCGTGACCCGCTTTCCCTCATGCAGCTGACCCGTGCCGATGAATTGCGGAGCTTCTCCGCGGCCGTCAGCCGCGCATCCCAGGAACTGATCTGCGTTGCCGTTTCATCGGAGGATCAGCAGCCCTCCTCCTTTCTCGACATCCTCGCCCCCCTGCCTACCGGTGTCTATGAGCGCCCGCGCACCGAGGTAAAGCGGCCACTGACCCTTCGTGCGCTGGTCGCAGAGCTTCGGAAGTACGCCCAGCAGCCTGACCGGCATCCCGTTACTGCTCTGGAAGCTGCCGGGCACCTCGGTACGATGATGCTCCACGAACCCCCCGTTCCAGGTGCTGATCCAGACCAGTGGTGGGGGTTGGCCGGACTTTCGTCCACCGATCCCGTCGTTCCTGCTGCCTCTGTGATCCCCGTTTCTCCCTCGAAAGTGGAGGCAGTCCTTGCCTCGCCGCTGAACTGGTTCGTCTCGGCCGCAGGAGGGGAGCGGCCGACTGATTTCGCCAGGTCCCTTGGAACGCTCGTTCACTCAATTGCGCAGGACATTCCGGATGCCACGGGAAACCAGTACGCGGCGGAACTCGTGCGTCGCTGGCCTGCCCTCGGCATGAAGGATACCTGGGAGTCCAAAGCCGATCTGCGACGGGCTGAAGAAATGGTGAGGAAACTCGGCGCCTACCTCGTGGAGATGAGAAAGGCGGGCCGTTCCCTCGCAAGCACCGAGGCGAGTTTCAGCGTTGACCTTCCCGTGACGGTTGACGGCGTTGAGAGGCAGGCCCGTCTCCGGGGGCAGGTAGACCGTCTCGAAATCACCCATGACGGGCGTCTTTTCGTCGTCGATCTCAAGACCGGAAAAAACGCGCCGCGAGACCCCGATGTGCCTGCGCATCCCCAACTCGCCGCCTATCAGGTTGCCGCAGGTGCCGGTGGCCTTGGGGACTCCGTCGCCGCAGGCGCGGATACAGAGTCCACGGACACGCGTGCCGTTGGCGGAGCAGCCCTGGTGCAGCTGGGCACAGGCGCAAAGTCCCCGAAGGTTCAGGATCAGCCCCCACTCGGACCGGATGAATCCTGGGCGCACGAAATGATTGAGCAGGCCGCAGGTTTGATGTCGGGAGCAGAATTTGAGTCAGTCCACGACCCCAAGCGGTCGTCTTTCGGTGGAGGCGGATGCCGGCTTCCGGAAATCTGTCCACTGTGTGTTGAGGGAAGGCAGGTAACCGAATGAGCGTGGAAGCGGCACACGCGGAGGCGGCTGCGGGTTCTGCACCGCAGCTGTCAGCTGAGGCATTGGCGCGGCTGCTTGCCGGGGACGGCGGCGCACAGGTCCTTTACCCGACAGCTGAACAAACTCGCATCATCGAAGCGCCGCTGCAGCCGCTGCTGGTGATCGCCGGCGCGGGATCAGGCAAGACGAAAACCATGGCGGACCGGGTCGTGTGGCTTGTTGCTAATGGGCTGGTTCGACCGGAACAGATTCTCGGGGTGACCTTTACCCGCAAGGCAGCCGGCGAGCTCGCGGCCCGTATCCGGCAACAGCTGCTGGCGCTGTACCGGGCGCAGGCGGAGAACGCGGTTGACCTGCACGAGGACCGGCTGGAACCAACCATTTCCACCTATCATTCCTACGCCAACGGCATTGTGCAGGACTACGGACTGCGCATCGGCGTGGAGCGGGACGCCGTCATGCTGGGCACGGCGCAGTCCTGGCAGCTGGCCGCAAGAGTCGTCGAGTCCTACCAGGGGCCATGGGAGCATCTCTCCGCTGCGAAAACCACACTGACAGGCGCTGTTCTGACCATGGCCTCCGAATGCGCGGAACACCTCGTGGAGCCAGTAGCAGTGAGGGCGTCGCTGCTGAATCAGATTGACGCAGTTGCTGCACGCCCCTTCCAGTCGGGAAAGCCGAAGCCCGCCACGAATGGCGTGAAGGACCTGCTGAACAAGCTGAGAACGCGTGTCACCGTTACCGAACTGGTGGAACGCTACACAGCCCTGAAACACCAGTCCGGCCAGCTCGATTACGGCGACCTCGTGTCACTGGCCGCGCGTATTGTCAGCGACGTGCCAGAGGCAGTGGAGGTCGAACGGCAGAAGTTCGCTGTTGTTCTCCTTGACGAGTTCCAGGACACCTCCCACGCCCAAATGGTCCTATTCTCCAAATTGTTCGGCGACGGCAGATCAGTCACTGCGGTGGGAGATCCGCACCAGTCCATCTACGGATTCCGCGGTGCCTCCGCCGGCCAGCTCGGAACATTCAGATCGCGTTTTCCAGCAGGCACCGGGTCCGCTCTTGAGCCTGCGCCCATGGTCAACCTCTCCGTGGCGTGGCGGAACTCAACCAGCATTCTTGAAGCTGCCAATGCTGTGGCCGGTTCCCTTAACTCCCCGCCTCCGTGGGTGGGCCCGCAGCATCAGTTACAGGTCCCAGCCCTGCTGCCACGCCCGAAGGCACCGGAAGGAGAGGTGTACCTCGCCCGCTACCTCAGTGAGACCGCCGCCGATCCTTCCGACGCGTCAGCACCTGACAACCCGCAAGCGAACGAGGCAGCAGCGCTGGCGCGGATCATTGAGGCCCAGCGGCGACGGTTCTTCGACGTGGACGACGACGGACGACCGCTGCGTCCTACGATTGCGGTCCTCTGCCGCGGACGACGGCAGTTCGAACCCTTGCGGCGGGAACTGCAGGCAGCAGGCATACCGGTGCAGATCGTGGGACTGGGCGGGCTCCTGCGTACTCCGGAAATCATCGAAATCCTTTCGGTCCTGAGAGTGCTGGGGGATCCGGAGCGGTCAGATGCAATGCTCAGGCTCCTCGCCGGTGCCCGCTGGCGCGTAGGAACTGCCGATCTGATGGCACTCGGCGACTGGGCCCGCCAGCTCGCCTACGACCGCGATCTCCGGATCAATCAACTTCGAAAGGGCGCCTCCGAGTCCTCGACGAAGGCGGGCAGCGCGGCTGCGGACGGTTTCCCGGTTTCACCTGACGACGGTCACGGGCAGCCCCCCACGCCAACCGAGGACGCGGAACCAGCAAGTCTCGTTGACGCCGTCGACCATCTTCCGCCGGACGGATGGATGTCGGGCAGCGGACGCAGCCTGTCCGGCACAGCGAGGGAGCGGCTAACACGGTTGCGGGATGAGTTGCGTGGTCTCCGCCAGTCAGTGGGTGACGATCTGCTTACCCTGATCGGCGAGATCGAGCAGATCCTCCTGCTCGACATCGAGCTTGCATCGAAACCGGGGGTTAGTATCCACGATGCCCGGCGCAATCTTGACGCCTTCGCGGATGCCGTCAGCAGCTTCGTCTCAACCTCCGACCGCATCGACCTGCCGGCCTTTCTCGCGTGGTTGGAGGCAGCCGACGCGGAAGAAGACGGACTGCCCGTGACCGCGCTGGAAACCAGCAGGGAAGCCGTCCAGCTGCTGACGGTTCACGCCGCCAAAGGGCTGGAGTGGGATGTAGTGTTCGTTCCGGGTATGAACGAAGGTTCTTTCCCCAGCGGAACAGGCTCGCGCTGGAGTTCCGGAGACGCTTCCGTGCCATGGCCGTTGCGCGGCGACGCAGCTGAACTGCCGCAGTGGGACTGGGACCAACCCGATCAGAAATCATGGCTCGAAAGCGAGAAGCTGTTCGCCGAGGATGCGCTGACCCACACCGAGCGGGAGGAACGGCGCCTGGCTTACGTCGCCCTCACCCGAGCCCGCCACGTCCTCGTTTGCTCATCGTCGGCTTGGGGAGGAGGTCGGTCCAAGCCGACTGCGCCGTCCCGTTATCTGGAACAGCTACGGGATCTCGCCACAGCAGGGGAACGGGGCTACCGGGAACTCGCCTGGATCGAAGACAGCGCGGTGGGGACGGACAATCCCGCCCGCGCACACAGCGACAGGGCGATCTGGCCGGTCGACCCGCTGCGCATGCGACGCGGCGCTATGGAACAGGCGGCAGCAGCTGTGCTGGCGGCCGCAAATGACCAGCGACACCGGCCTGCCTCTTGGCAGGGCTCGGTAAACGCCGACGCTTCCGGACGCTGGAACGATGAAGTGCGCAAGGCGCTAGCGCGGCAGCAGCAAAGGTTTACTTCTGCACCGGTCGAACTACCCACCCATATCTCTGCCTCGCTGATGGTTGAACTGACAGAAGACAGTGCAGCGGTGGCAAGGCGACTGCGTCGGCCTGTCCCGCGGCGCCCCGGATCGGCCGCACGGCGGGGTACAGCTTTCCACGCCTGGATTGAAGAGTTTTACGGCGCCACGGGGATGCTCGATCTGGGGGAGTTCCCCGGTGCCGCAGACTCCTTCGTCGACGATGGACTGAAGCTGGAGCAGCTCACCGAAACGTTCCGGGAGTCCGTCTGGGCCCGGCGTGTTCCCCACGGCATTGAGGTTCCGGTGGAGACACGGGTTCATACGATCGTCGTCCGGGGGCGAATTGATGCAGTCTTCCAGGACGACGACGGCACATGGGACCTCATCGACTGGAAGACGGGGCGCCCGCCCGCGCCGGGGCACCGGGAATCAAAGGCCATCCAGCTGGCTGTCTACAGGCTGGCGTGGTCACGGTTCATGAACGTCCCGCTGGGGTCTGTGCGGGCAGCGTTCTACTACGTTGGAGAAGACCAACTGATTCGGCCACACGACCTCGCCGATAGCAACGAGTTGGAAAGAATTATCAGAAAGGCAACGGGAGCCGGGGGGCCAACTAGGGGTGGAGTCGAACCCGCGGGCTAGGGGCGCGGCACCACGGGCAGGGCAGAAGTTTCGAGATCCTCCTGATCCCGCGATGCTGTGCCGGTGTCACTGCCGGTGTCACTGTCAGTGTCAGTGTCTTGATTCTCTCCTTGACCCTCGGCGGTTCCGCTGCTGTCAGCGGGTCCGTCATCATCGGCGTCGGCCGCCAGGGCTGCTTCTTCGGCAGCAAGGTCAGCGGAGAGTGAACGCATCATCTCCTCGGCTTCCGCCACCATGTCCTCGTCGTGCAAGGCAAGCCCGCGAACCATCCACTGCGCGAGAGCGAACTCCGCGGCCAGCGCGGCTCGTCGCAGGAGGTGCTCATCCGGCGCATCCGAGCGGGCGTCGACATAAGCTTGATGCACCTCATCGGCGAAAGAAGTGTCTTGCGTCGCTGCAAGCCAGGCGAAGTCATCTGCCGCGTCTCCAACGGAGAGGTCTGTCCAACCCGTTACGGCGCAAACGCGGCCGCCGTCGAGGAGCAGATTGTCTTCGTGGATATCACCGTGGACCACAACGGGGTTGAAACGCCACAGCGAGACATCCTCCAGCGCATGTTCCCAACGGCGCAGCAAGTCTGCGGGGATCCTGCCCGTGGTTGCGGCCTGGTCCAGCTCGTTGAGCCGCCGCTGCCGCACTTCATTCGCCTCGTAGGCAGGCAGGTCAGCCTCGCTGACGAGCATCCTTGGAAGCTCGTGGATTGCGGCAATGGCCCGGCCGATCTCCCTCGCCAGTTCACGGCCGCCAGCAGCGAGCTCGTCGAGGGAGCGGTTTGATCCTTCGATGTGGGAATAGACAAAGGTGCGCAGATCGCCGAGCCGGACAGTGCCCGCGACATGCGGAACCAGGAACGGAAGCTCGGCGCGGACGCCGGGGCTGAACGCCCGCAGTACCTGCAGCTCGGTTTCCAGCCGCATGCTGGCCTCGGCGTGCCTGGGCGCCCGGACCCGCCACTGCTTACCCGATTCATCCACAAGGAGGGCGGACTCGAAGTCGGCCGGGTCGTCGGGTGCACCGGAGACGCCGGTCGGGGCGAGGCCCGGCACGGCCGCACTGGCAAGGGCCGCAAGTTCCATTGGTGAGCGTTTCACATCACCAACCGTAAGCGTGGGAGGTCATCGGCCCGGATGTCCGTCCACGGCGAGTCGCTGTCCGCTGCGCACTATTCCTCCAGAATGCCCTCCCGAATGTCCTTTTGGGGGTGCGGGACCGTACCGTAGAAATATGACCCAAGCCGTCGGCATGCATGGAGCCGGAATCGCCAGCCTTCCCCCACTCGGATCTCTGCCGCTGGCGCGCGGCACGGCGGATCGGGGCTCAGCTTTTCGCACCGCACCTGACTTGTTTGATCGTTTGTGGGAGGAACCCGGGACCCGTGTCCTTCATCTCGCCGGGAAACAGTCGCCTGTCCAGGACCACCGGCTCGTACTCAGTTCCGCCGCGGAGGTGGTTCGTCCGGAGAATCCCGTGTACCTCGGCAGCACCGTGGAATCAACGGCCAATCTGGCGGCCGGCACTCACATTGTGCTGGTGGAGCATGAGGACGTTCAAGCGGACTTGGCGCCTGTCGAATCATGGCTGGGCCTGCGGGACGCCGCCGCCAGTCTGCCGGCTCTGGAATCAGGGCTCTTCGTAGAGGCCGTGGCTATCTCGAACTGGCACGCCACCCATACCCACTGCCCCCGCTGCGGACACCGCACCGAGTCGATTGACGGTGGCTGGGTCCGGCGTTGCCCTGCGGATGAGAGCCTTCACTATCCACGCACCGATCCGGCCATCATCGTCACGGTGACAGATGAGGAAGACCGCCTGCTTCTGGGTTCCTCGGCTGCCTGGCCTGAGAACCGGTTTTCTACCCTCGCAGGTTTCGTTGAGCCGGGAGAGTCGCTGGAAGCAGCGGTTGTGCGCGAAATTGAGGAAGAGTCCGGCATCGTGGTCCACTCGCCTACATATCTTGGCTCGCAGCCCTGGCCGTTCCCGGCATCGTTGATGCTCGGTTTCACCGCAAAGGCAGCACACGCCCGCCCTGTTCCGGACGGCGTCGAGATAAGGGAAGTGCGCTGGTTCAGCAGAGATGAACTGTTCACCGGCCTGAAGGAGGAACGCCTGTCCGTGGCGTCCGGCGCGTCCATCGCGCGCGCACTCATCGAACATTGGTACGGCGGCCCCCTGGATGAAGAGCCGTCCGCCGGGAGACCGTAGTGGACGGTTCGGTCGAAGAGGGAATCCTGGCCGGCCTGGACGATGAACAGCGGGCCGTGGCATCCCAGTTGAGCGGTCCGCTCTGCGTTCTCGCAGGAGCCGGAACAGGCAAAACACGTGCCATCACTCACCGCATTGCCTACGGAGTTCACACGGGCGTCTACAAGCCGCAGCAAGTGCTCGCTGTGACGTTCACCGCGCGGGCTGCCGCCGAAATGCGGACGCGGTTGCGAGACCTCGGAGCACAAGGAGTGCAGGCACGCACCTTCCACGCTGCTGCGCTCCGACAGTTGCAGTACTTCTGGCCGCAGGCTGTCGGAGGGACGCTACCGTCCCTTGTGGACCATAAGGCACAACTCATCGCGGAAGCCTCGCGGCGGCTGAGGCTGAGCACCGATCGGGCCACAATCCGGGACCTCGCCGCGGAGATCGAATGGGCCAAGGTGTCCATGCTGACTCCTGACACCTACGTCGAGGCGGCGAAGGGCCGGGCAGAGCCGGCGGGCATGGATTCCACAACAGTGACGCGTCTTTTCAGCGCGTACGAAGACCTCAAGGTGGATCGCAACGTCATCGATTTCGAGGACGTCCTCCTGATCACCGTGGGCATCCTGCAGGAAGACCCGAAAGTCGCAGCGACCGTACGCGCCCAATACCGGCATTTCGTGGTGGACGAGTACCAGGACGTGTCCCCGCTTCAGCAGCGGCTGCTCGACCTCTGGCTGGGGGAGCGCGAAGAGCTCTGTGTTGTCGGAGACGCCAGCCAGACCATCTACTCCTTCACCGGCGCCACCAGTGCCCACCTCTTGAATTTCACCAGCAGATACCGGCAGGCACAGGTCGTCAGACTCGTTCGGGACTACCGTTCCACACCTCAGGTGGTGCACCTCGCCAACTCCCTGCTTGCAGCACGCACGGCCGAGGCCGGGCGGCGGGGCGGTACGGGAACCTGGGCTACACCGCTTCAGCTCGTTGCTCAGCGCCCGGCGGGCCCGGACCCTACCTTCTCTGAATGCAGTGATGACGAGGCTGAAGCTGCCGACGTCGTCCGGAGGATCTCCAGGCTGCTCAATGATGGTGTGATGGCGAGCGAGATCGCCATCCTCTACCGGACCAATGGTCAGTCTGAAGCGTACGAACAAGCCCTCGCCGCAGCAGGGATCGGGTACCAGTTGCGCGGTGCCGAGAGATTCTTCGCCCGGCGGGAGGTGCGGGAAAGCCTGCTGCAGCTACGGGCAGCTGCCCGTGCAACAACCGACGACGACGTGCCCCAACTGGTGCGGGATGTTCTTGCATCGCTCGGCTATACCAGCCAGGCGCCGCAAAGCTCGGGCGCCGTAAGGGAAAAATGGGAATCGCTCGCTGCGCTGGTCTCCCTTGCCGAGGAACTCCATCTGGCCCGCTCGGCGCAGGGATTCACCCTGCAGGACTTCGTCGCTGAGCTTGAGGAACGAGCCGCAGCGCAGCACGCCCCGACGGTTCAGGGCGTGACGCTTGCATCGCTCCATTCGGCAAAAGGCCTGGAATGGGACGCAGTCTTCCTGGTCGGATTGAGCGAGGGACTGATGCCCATCTCATTCGCCGACACTCCGGACGCAGTCGACGAGGAACGCAGACTCCTCTACGTCGGCATCACCCGGGCGCGCAAACACCTTGCCTTGTCCTGGTCCACATCACGCACTCCCGGTGGCCGTGCCTCGCGCAAGCCGTCCAGGTTCCTGGATGGACTTCGCCCGGATTCCACGGGTACCCGCTCGTTCCGCCAGCCCGTCCAGCGCAGGGAGCGGAAGGTGTCCGGCCCCACCCACTGCCGCACCTGCGGAAAGGTTCTTGGCTCCGGTGCTGAACGCAAGATCGGGCGCTGCCGCGATTGCCCGGCGAGCTACAGCGAGGAGACGTTCGAAGCGCTGCGGGAGTGGCGCCTGCAGGCTGCCCGTGAGACAGATGTCCCGGCCTTCGTCGTCTTCACCGACGCCACCCTGGTGGCGATCGCCGAAGCGCGCCCCGATTCACTGGAAAAGCTTGCCCAACTCGCCGGAGTGGGGCCGGCCAAGCTGGACCGATACGGAGAGTCGGTGCTCAGTGTCCTCGCAAAGAGTAGCTAGCAGTATTGCCGGGGAAGGGGCTCGCGCATGATGTCGAACGATGCCTCGGCTCCCGTGCCGTACCCGGTCGAGGTGCGCCGCTCTGCGCGCCGCCGTCGAACTGTCAGCGTGGACCTGCGGGACGGCGTCGCAGTGGTGTCTATTCCCGCAACTTTCACCGCCCGCCAGGAAAAGCAGTGGGTGGAACGGATGGTGGCCAAGCTCAACGCGAAGTCGGTGCTGCCGGCACATTCGGACGACGGCCTGAGCGGACGCGCCGCACAATTGTCAGCTGAATTCCTGGCGGGGAAAGGAATTCCTGCGAGTATCCGATGGGTAACCAACCAGAACTCCCGCTGGGGATCGGCAACGCCGGCCGCCCGCGCTATCCGGCTATCCCACAAACTTCAGGGGATGCCGGAGTGGGTCATCGACTATGTGATCCTGCACGAAATGGCGCACCTGATAGAACCCTCGCACAGTGATGCCTTCTGGTCTCTCTTGAGGAGCTACCCACACACCGAAACCGCCAAGGCGTTCCTACTTGGCGCAGCATTCGCAGCGGACCACGGCCTCAGCGGCCGGTAAGAATGGGAGCGCCCCTGCAGGTCAGCGTGTCCCGCCGTTCGAATCCTCTCCGCCGTCCTCCGGTTCGGGCGCGTCCTCGCCCTCAGAACTCTCATCGGCAGCCGGTTCGAATCCGCCGGCAAGCAGCTTTTCGAGGGCGGCGTCCACGTCGGCGTCACCTGATTCGGCCAACTGGCGCCTCGTGCTGAATCCAGCGGGATCATCCAGGTCTTCCGGCGTAGGCAACAGGTCGGGATGCTGCCAGATCGCATCGCGTCCCGCTATCCCGCGTTCCTGGCGCAGCTGTTCCCAAAGCGCAGCGGCATCCCGAAGGCGCCGTGGACGCAACTCGAGACCCACCAGTGATGCGAAGGCGTTCTCAGCCGGGCCGCCGGTCGCCCGGCGGCGGCGGACCATCTCGCGCAATGCCACGGATGATTCGAGATTCGCGGTAGCGGCCGCTGTCAGCTCATCAACCCAGCCCTCGACGAGTGCAAGGGTAGTTTCCAGACGGGCCAGAGCGGTCTCTTGGGCAGGGGTGCGCTCGGGCATGAAGACACCCTCGGAGAGCGCGCTCTGCAATGACTCAGGATTCGACGGGTCGATGTCCCGGGCAACGTCCTCGATCTTCGACATGTCGATATGGATGCCGCGCGCATAGCTTTCGATGGCGCCCAAAAGGTGACCCGTCAGCCACGGAACCTGGGTGAAGAGCCGCACATGGGCGGCTTCCCGCACAGCGAGGAACAACCGGACGTCGTACTCGGAGATGTCCAGGCCCTGTCCGAATGCTGCGACGTTGGCCGGAAGGAGCGCCATGTTGTTTGCGGCCAGCGGTATGCCGATGTCCGTTGAACTGACCACGTCGCGGGACAGAGCGCCTACAGCCTGCCCCAACTGCATTCCGAACATGGCGCCGCCCATGTTCTGCAGCATGGAGGTGGCGCCGCCCATCATGGTCTTCATCTCTTCAGGCATCTGTTCAGTGATGGCGTTGGACAGGGCGAGGGCGATGCTGGTCGCCACGGGTTCGGTCAACCGCTTCCAGGTCGCCATCGTCGCCTCGACCCACTCGGCACGGGACCATGCCCTGCCTAGGAGTGCTGTAGACGGGAAATCGGTGACAGGATCGAGCCACATCTCGGCGAGCCTCAGGGCGTCGTCGACTTCGCGCTGGTCTTTGCTGCTCACCGATGGATCACCGCCGGCAGCAGCGGCACGCCGGGCCTGGTCCCGTGCCATGGTCCAGTTCACAGGTCCCTCGGATTGCGCCGAGAACATGGCCTGAACCTGCTGCATCATCATTGCCATGGCCTGCGGGTCATTGGGCAAACCTGCAGCCTTGGCAATTTCCTGCGGGTCCATGCCCTGCATATTGCCGCCCATCAAGCGCTCGAGCATCTCGGAGAGGGGATCCTTCGGAGTGTCGTCGTCGTTATTCGACGGATTGGAACTCATCGATACCACCGGTCCTTGAAACTTGGTCGGAGAAACTTGGTCGGATCTTGCTCGTATACGGCGCGGCCCCGGCACCCGTCCCGCTGCGGCATACAGATGCCATAGCCAGCCGCGGCATGGCTGGTCGGGACTCAA
Organism: uncultured Arthrobacter sp.; assembly: GCF_947495145.1. GTDB lineage: Bacteria > Actinomycetota > Actinomycetes > Actinomycetales > Micrococcaceae > Arthrobacter_D. Next base: position 89,421 of record NZ_CANLXP010000004.1, on the reverse strand, counting down.
ACGTTACCGGCAGCCCCCGCACTTGTCTGCACGCCCCGGGAGAGTTCGCTCTAGGCAAAGCGGGTCCGCGGACAAATCCCTTCTGCCCACGTCCGGCTTGTAGGCTTGGGACGTGATGCCCGGACCTTCCGCCCCGCGGCGGAGGCGGCAGGCGCCCCCAATCTGAAGGTGACACCGTTGACCCACCCGCTTACCGAGCACACAGACCGGCCAAAGCACGACGCCGTGAAGCGGGACCCCCGCTTCACTGTGATGTCTGTATCAGGGCTGCTTGCACTGGGCCTCGGCGCCGCGGCCGTGCTGCTGCCCTCCCCCTACGTTGTAGAGTCACCCGGTCCTACCTTCAACACCATCGGTCAGATCAACCAGGAACCGCTCATCACCGTTGAGGGTCGCGAGACCTACCCGACAGACGGCGCGCTGGACCTGACCACCGTCTTCGTTGCCGGCGGCCCTGGGCAGAAAATCAGCATCTTCGATGCGTTCCGGGCGTGGACGGACCCTGCGCAGGCAGTTACGCCGCGCGAACTGGTCTACCCGCCGGACGTTTCGGAGTCAGACATCGAGGAGCAGAACGCAGAGGCAATGACCTCCTCGCAGGAATCGGCGGTCGCAGCGGCGCTTGCCCACCTGGAAATTCCCTACGGGGAAACGCTCTCGGTAGTGGGCTTCGCGCCGGACTCAGCTGCCGAGGGAATTCTTCAGGAAGGGGACCTCCTCACCGACGTCAATGGCGAAGCGATCGAGTCGCTGCAGCCGCTGAAAGATGCGCTGAATGCGGCCGGTGGTGAGAGCGTCGACATCACCGTTACCCGCAACGGCGAGACGGTTGTGGAATCGGTAGAGCCGCGAAAGGGCGAGTCCGGTGATTACCAGCTCGGTGTCTTCCTCATGTCCGAATTCCAGTTTCCGTTCGAGGTGGATATCGCGCTGAACAACGTCGGCGGTCCTTCAGCCGGAACAATGTTCGCCCTCGGAATCGTGGACAAACTGACTGAGGGGCAACTGACCGGCGGCAGGCACTTCGCCGGCACAGGAACCATCGACTCGTCCGGCGCGGTCGGGCCCATCGGGGGGATCCGCCAGAAGCTGGTCGGCGCCAGGGAAGCAGGTGCGGAGGTTTTCCTCGCCCCGGCGGCAAACTGTGCTGAGGTGGTCGGTCATGTTCCCGATGGCCTGCGGGTGGTCAGCGTCGAGACCCTTGACGACGCAGTCGCTGCCGTCCGGACACTCGGAGCAGAGAACGACGACGGCGCGCTGCTGCCTTCCTGCGAAGGTTGACCTGCCCGCTCAAACGCGGAACCCGGACACGATTGGGAAACGATTCCAGCGTGCATCGGCCCGGACGGAACTGAATTGTGTGGCCCAGACGTGCACAGGGCAGAATAAACAAGAGGAAACCGTGCGCCGCTGAGCGCATCCAGCATTCCCGTACCCCCAAGGATGAGGTAATAGTGACATCCGGACCTGACCGGCCGTTCAGCAGTCGACCGAGCCAACCGTCTTCTTCCCCAACCCGGCGGCGCGGGCCGCTGGTGCCGACCCTGATCGTTCTCGGTCTGATCGTCGTTGGCTTCGTCTACTTCTCGCAGGTCTATGCCGATGTGCTCTGGTATAACCAGCTCGGATTCCTTGAGGTGTTCGTCACCGAGAACCTCTCCCGCATCGGATTGTTCGTGGCGGCCTTCCTCATCATGGGTGCCAGCGTCTACTTCAGCCTCCGGATCGCCTACCGCTCACGGCCCATCTATGCACCGGACAGCAACATTCAGGACAATCTGAACCGTTACCAGGCACAGCTTGAACCGATACGCCGGCTGCTTATGCTTGGCATCCCGATCGTGCTCGGAGCGTTCGCAGGTACGGCGGCGTCATCCCAGTGGGAACGGATGCTTCTGTTCTTCAATTCAGTGCCTTTCGGCGAAACCGATCCGGAGTTCGGGCTCGATATCGCGTTCTACGTCTTCACGCTCCCGTTCCTGAGCTTCCTGCTCGGCTTCCTGGTGAGCGTCGTCGTCATCAGCGGCATTGCCGGCGTGCTCACGCACTACCTGTACGGCGGCATCCGCCTGGAGGAAAAAGGGCTGTTCACCAGCAGGGCTGCGCGGACCCACATCGCGGTCCTGGCTGCCCTCTTCCTGATCCTGCAGGGCGTCAATTACTGGTTGGACCGGTACGCCACCGTCACCGGCAGCGACGGCAAATGGGCAGGAGCCCTCTACACGGATGTGAATGCCGTCATCCCCACCAAGGCAATCCTCGCCGCCGCCGCGATCATTGTGGCGGTACTTTTCATCGTCTCTGCTGTGATCGGCAGGTGGCGCCTACCCGTCATCGGAACGGCGATGCTGGTCATCACGGCCATCCTCGCGGGCGGCGTCTACCCATGGGTGATTCAGCGCTTCCAGGTTGTGCCCAATGAGTTCAATCGCGAGGAGCAGTTCATCGACCGCAACATCGCGATGACGCGGGCCGCTTACGGTCTTGACCAGGTTCAGGTCGACAACTACGCAGCTACGGACGTCCCCGAAGAGGGCGCCCTGGATGAGGACGGCGAAACCACGGCCAATATCCGTCTCCTTGATCCCAACCTGGTAAGCGATGCGTTCAGCCAGCTTCAGCAGTTCCGCCAGTACTACCAATTTCCCGAAATCCTCAACGTTGACCGCTATGAGATTGACGGTGAAGTGGAGGACACCGTTATCGCGGTGCGCGAGCTGAACACCGCCGGTGTACCCGACGGCTGGATTAACGAGCACGTGTACTACACCCACGGTTACGGAGTAGTGGCTGCCGCCGGATCGACCGTGGAGCCGGATGGTCGTCCTGAGTTCATCCAGTCGGGAATCCCGTCCACCGGACTGCTCGGTGACGAAAGCACCTATGAACCGAGGATCTATTTCGGTGAGGAGTCACCCGAGTACTCGATCGTCGGTGCCCCGGAGGGGGAAACACCGGTAGAGATTGACCGGCCGGAGACCGAAGAGTCGGACCAGGAAGCCCGCAGTACCTTCCAGGGCGACGGGGGCCCGGGAATTGGCAGCTTCTTCAACCGGCTGGTGTATGCGCTGAAGTTCCAGTCCACCGACCTGTTGCTGTCAGACCAGGTGAACTCTGCCTCCCAGATCCTGTATGACCGCGATCCTGTCGAGCGCGTCGAGAAGGTCGCTCCCTACCTCACCCTCGACAGCAATACCTACCCGGCGATCGTCGACGGGCGCGTCAAGTGGATCATCGAGGGCTATACCACCAGCTCCGAGTACCCGTACTCAACGCAGCAGGAGCTTCAGTCAGCGACGGTTGATTCGCTGACCGCTGAGGGTGTGGCGACTGCACTGCCGGCCGAACAGGTCAACTACATCCGCAATGCAGTCAAGGCAACGGTTGACGCTTACGACGGCTCGGTTGACCTGTACGCCTGGGACGATCAGGACCCGATTCTGCAGGCCTGGCAGCAGATCTACCCGACCTCCCTGCAGCCTTTCAGCGAGATGTCGGCCGATCTCATGGCGCATGTGCGGTACCCGGAGGACCTCTTCAAGGTTCAGCGGGAGCTGCTCGCTCGATACCACGTAACGGAAACGCTGCCTTTCTACAGCAACAACGAAGCGTGGACCGTGCCGATCGACCCGACGCTGGAGGACGGTGAGCAGGAGGTCAAGCAGCCGCCGTTCTACCTGTCGCTGCAGATGCCCGAACAGGAGTCCGCAAGCTTCTCACTGACGACGCCGTTCATTCCATTCGTTCCGGAGGGCCAGGAACCGCGCAACATCCTGTACGGATTCCTTGCCGCAGACGGTGATGCGGGAACCGGCGAGAATGGAGTCAAGGCGGAAACCTACGGCACCCTCCGCCTGCTCGACTCCTCCGGACAGGACTCAGCAGTTGGCCCGGGCCAGGCAGCGAACCTCTTCAACTCCGACACGGAGGTTTCGCAACAGCTGAACCTCCTGCGCCAGGGCGCATCAGAAGTCATCAGCGGCAACTTGCTCACTCTGCCGATCGGCGGCGGTATCGCCTACGTTCAGCCGGTGTATGTCCAGTCGTCCGGTGACTCATCCTTCCCGGTGCTGCGTCGCGTACTGGTGAGCTTCGGCGAGCAGGTCGGCTTTGCACCGACACTGGACGAAGCCCTGGACCAGGTGTTCCAGGGAGACTCCGGCGCTGTTACCGGCGACAGCGAGAACGTCGGGGAGACCCCTGACGACCCGGCCGCGCCGCCGGCAGGGGAAGAGCCGACGGCGGAGCCAACCGAGGAACCCGCAGAGGAACCGACCACTCCCGCGGATCCGGGAACGGGGGACCCCGCAGCGGATCTTCGTGCAGCGCTTGAGGACGCGAACGCAGCGATTCAGGAGGGACAGGCCGCACTGGCTGATGGCGACTTCGCAGCGTACGGCGAGGCGCAGGAGCGGCTCGACCAGGCACTGCAGCGGGCGCTGGACGCCGAAACACGCCTCTCGGAAGCGGCTGGAGGGGCCCCCGAATAAGAGATCTGGATCCCGATTTGGGATCTGTCCCCGCGGCGGGTAGAGTAGTAATCACGCCGCGGGGTGGAGCAGTTCGGTAGCTCGCTGGGCTCATAACCCAGAGGTCGCAAGTTCAAATCTTGCCCCCGCAACAAAGAGACGGAAGTCCTGGAAGCCAAGCTTTCAGGACTTCCGTCATTTATGGGATTGAGATCCCGCGACCGTTCCCGCACCGCGACCACAGCTCACCTACACTATGTCCATGATCGAACAGGGCGCGGTTGGTGAGGACAAGGAACGCGGGGAAACCGCGCTCCAGCGGGTCGACCGGAACTGGCTGGAAATACTTCAGGAGCTTCGCGTACTCCAGACCGGTATCCAGATTCTCACCGGCTTCCTTCTCACGCTGCCTTTCCAGTCCCGCTTTACCGAGCTTGATTCGTTCCAGATCGCTGTGTACCTCGTGCTTGTGGTGCTATCCGCACTCATCACGGCACTGCTGCTCGGTACAGTCATCATGCACCGAACGTTCTTCCGGTTGCGGATCAAGGAGGCGCTGGTTCGCCACGCGCACCGCATTCTCCGGGCAACGATGATGCTCGTGGCCGTGGTCCTGATTGGGACAACGGGGTTGATCTTTGACATCGTGCTGAACCGGACAGCGGGTAGCATCACCGCGATCAGTCTTGCCGTGCTCATCTTCGCGCTGTGGGTAGCCGTGCCCCAACTGCTCAAGCGGCGGTCGATAAAGGCAGCTAGCCCCGGCGAAGATCCTGGTACGCGCTGAGTGCCTGATCCCGTGAAGCCAACAAATCCAGAAGCGGCGCGGCATAGCCGCCGGGCGAATCATCCTTCCACGGCTCATGCACATTACTCACCGAACGCAACTCTGGAACCCAACGGCGGAGGTAACCGCCGTCGGGATCGAATTTCCTGCTCTGTGTTACCGGGTTGAAGATGCGGAAGTAGGGAGCTGCATCGGCTCCCGAGCCGGCTACCCACTGCCAGTTCGCTGCGTTGTTCGCGGGATCAGCGTCCACCAGCGTGTCCCAGAACCACTGCTCACCCACCCGCCAGTCCACCATCATGTTTTTGACGAGGAATGAACCCACGGTCATACGCACCCGATTGTGCATCCAGCCGGTGTGCCAGAGTTGGCGCATGCCGGCATCGATCAAGGGGAACCCCGTGTGCCCATGACGCCAAGCGTCCAGATCTTCCGCTTCCGGCTGCTGCCAGGGGAAAGCGTTGAACTCCGATCGGTAGTTCTCAGTAGCGAGCTGCGGTTGGTGGTAGAGCAGCTGCCAGCAGAACTCCCGCCAGCCGATCTCCTGCGTGAAGACCGTCAGATCATCCGCAGTTGCGGAGGTAGAACCGCTCTGCGCCGAATGCCACACCTGGAACGGACTTATCTCACCGAACCGCAAATGGGGCGAAAGTCGGCTTGTCCCCTCAACGTTCGGCAGCTGGCGTGCCTGCGCATATCCGTCAACGGTATCGGTCAAAAAGTGTTCGAGGAGCACCTGGGCCGTTGGCTCTCCCGGGGTCCACGTTTCCCTCAGGCCACCGGCCCAGTCGGGCGAGCTGGGAAGCAGCTGCCACGCGTCGAGGTCTTCCGAGGGTATCCTCGGGCCTCTTAACTCAGGAGGCGCATCAAGCGGTGCCCGCGGTGCCTGTCGGTTACGGCAGGCACGCCAAAAGGGAGTGAAGACCTTGTAGGGGGAACCGCTGCCCGTGGCTACCTGCCAGGGTTCGAACATCAGGTTCGCCTGGAAGTCCTGTACCTGGTATCCGTCGTCGGTCAGGGACGCGGTAAGCAATGCATCGATATTTCGCTCCGTGAACGCGTATCGGCGGTTCCAGAAGACAGCATCCGCCCCACACTCTGTGAGGAGACGCGGGATCTCTTCCTCTGCCTGGCCCGATCGGAGTACCAGCGGAATCCCACGCTCCTCCAGTGCACCAGCCAGCGAGGACAGCGAGTGGTGGAGCCACCATCGGCTGGCACCGCCGAGCGGCCGTATGCCCGCGCTCACCTCGTCCAGCAGATAACAGACGACGACGTCACCACGCTCAGCCGCAGTGTGCAGCGCAGGATTGTCGGCGATGCGAAGGTCGTCGCGAAGCCATACTACTGTCAGGGCCATAGCTCCCAATGTACCGGCGGCCAACGGCCAGCGGATCCAACGGCCAGCGGGTCCGTAAGCAGATACGACGGCGGTCCCGTGAGGAACCGCCGTCGTGCAGGAAAGCTTTTGGCTAGTACTTCGGGCTTTCCTCGCCCTGCTCAATGGCTGAAGGAGCGTCTGCATCGGAGCTGCCGGACTTGAGAGCAGCGAGACGTGCTTCTATCTCGCTCTGTTCGCCCAGGTCCTCGAGGCTCTCGAACTGCGCATCCAGGCTTGAATTGGCAAGTTCGGCCTGACCGAGGACACGTGCTTCTTCGCGGCGGATCTTCTCCTCGAAGCGGCCTACCTCGCTCGTGGGATCCATGAAGTCGATGCTCTTCATCGCATCGTGCACCTGCGCCTGTGCCGCTGCCGTGCGAGAGCGGGCAATAAGCTCATCGCGCTTGCTGGTGAGCTCGTTGAGCTTGCCCTTCATCTGGTTGAGCCCGGTCTTGAGCTTGTCGACGATCTCGGTCTGGGACGAGATGGTGGGCTCTGCGCCCTTGGCCTCGTTCTCTGCCGTGATCTGCCGCTGGATCGCTACCTTGGCCAGATTGTCGAACTTCTCGGCGTCCGCTGTGTCCCCGGACGCACGGTATTCGTCGGCCTTCTTCGATGCCGCGAGCGCCTTGTTTCCCCAGGTGCGGGCGTTCTCGCGGTCCTCGTTGTAGTCCTCCTGAAGCATGCGCAGGTTTCCGATGGTCTGCGCCACTGCGCTCTCCGCCTCGGCGATACTGTTCGAGTAGTCGCGGACCATCTGGTCGAGCATCTTCTGTGGGTCTTCCGCCTGATCCAGCATCGCGTTGATGTTGGCTTTCGCCAGTGTTGCGATACGTCCGAATATTGATTGCTTTACCATGGGATACCTTTCGATCTGCCTACGTAGTTCACTGCCTGTTGAGGTCGCTCATCTAAAAATCTCCGAAGCCGCCCCCGAAGTCACCGAATCCGCCGCCACCGGCGTCAAACCCGCCAAACCCGCCTCCGCCGAACACGCCGCCGCCGTCGCCCCCGCTGAAGCCGCCACCGCCCCCGCCGAAGAATCCGCCGCCGTGACCGCCGCCGTTAAGAATGGAACCGATGAGGATGCCGCCGAGCAGCGCGCCGCCCATGCCGTCTCCGCGACCGCCGAACATACCGCCGCCGCCGAAGCCGCCCATCCGGCCGCCGAACCCGTCCACATCGCTCTGGGCGATCTGGCCGGCCTGTTCCGCAAGGGCTACGGCCTGCTGAGCATGGGAGAGCGCAGTGACCGGGTCTTCAGTCTGAATGCGCATCGCGTAGTCCAGGTTGCGTTCCGCTTCAGCCAAACGCGTGCGGGCTTCGCTGCCCACACCGCCGCGGCGGGCACGGATATAGTCCGCAGTGCCGGAGATCCGCGATTGGGCGGCCATGATGGTGTGCTGCAGACTTTCGCGTGCCCGGCGAATCTGCTCCGCCTGATCACGCACGCCGCCGATCGTCGAGTCCAACTGGGTGTGTGCTTTCTCGACTCGTTCCAGAAGCGACACCGGATCGAACTTGCCCGAGGCGATTTCGCGTTTGACCGAGTCCAGCGCCGTGGCAGCTCCTGCTACTGGCCCGGCGAGTTCAGGGTGAGATCCTGCGGCAACCATTGCCTTCGCCTGCGCCAGGTCCTGGGCAGTGTCAGAGACGGCCCGTTCCATTTCGCGCTCGGCGGTGGACAGTTCGGAGGCGCGTCGGTCGATCGCTTCGAGCAGGACCTTGGTTTGGTGCACGCCTTCTTCTGCGGCACGGACGGCGACGACGGCGGCACCGGTGTTGCCCCCTGAAAGGTGGCTCTGGGCTGTAGAAGCGGCATTGTCGACGAACTGAAGACGTTCACGAGCCTGATCCACATTGTCTTCGATCTGCGAGGTAGCTGAGGCGGCGTATCGACCCTGCAGCTGGCGCAGCGTCTGTTCAGCCGCGGTCAAGCGGGTCCCGACGTCGCCGGCTGCTGCCTGTGCGTCTGCGAGAGCCTGCGGAGCATTGCGCTCAAGCTTTCGTAGTGCGTCGAAGTCGGCCTTGTGTTCCTGCAGGCTGGCATCGACCGATTCGCACCGGCGAATGATGTCACCGAGCCATTTCCGCTGGTCTTCCTCGGTGTCCGGAATATGGTCGTCAAGTTGCTGCTGAAGCTTGAATGACTCGCTCATGTGGGCCTTCGCCGCAGCGATATCGGCGGCGAACGGCTTGACGGCTTCGTCTCCGTACTGGGCCTGCGCGAAACCGACTTCCTGTTCGCTCGACTTGATTGCATCATCGGCGGCTATCAGCAGGCTTCCCGCACGGAGCCGCAGGTCCTCCACACTCTGTGAAGCCAACGGATCGAGCACCTGTCCATCGGCGCCCCGGCCGGGTCCGAACTCAATCTCCGACGGGTGCTGGTTCTGTTCCCGGGCGCCCTGCTTCGGGCGCTTCGAACGCAGGTAGAAGTATCCGCCCACGCCGGCGAGAACCAGAAGTCCACCGATGAAGAGGAAGGAACCTCCGCCGCCGTCATCGGATGTTCCAGCGGGGCTGACCGTCCCGCCATCGAGGACCTGGTCAACGCCGGTGACAGCGGCGACCGCGGCACCCGTCCAGTCATCGTCCCGCAATTCCGGTACCGCGAAACTCTGGTAGATCCCGTTGGACTGGTCATCCACAACACTCGAACTGTCTGCGAGGAGACCGCCGGTACTGTCATCAATGCCCACTACGAAAATCGCGTCATCGGCCTGGAAGGAGCTGACTTCGGCGGTGGCGGCAGCCCATTCGCGCGGATCCGACGGATTGCTGAACGAATCGACGTAGGCGACATGCAGGGTGTACCCATGTTCGCTTTGCAACTGCTCGATTGACTGTTCCACTTGCTGTTGTTCAGCATCGGAAAGGACATCAGCCTGATCCACCACTGTTTGGGAGCTGAAGTCGACCGGATCCACGGCGTAGGCGGGCGCGGCCACCAGCGGGCTCAACAGGGCGAATGTTCCAACACCCGCGGCGGAGCAGATGCGTGCGATGCTCGACTTCATTCACAACCCTTCAGACGTGTCCGCCGGGCGCTCCGGGAACAGGCGGACCGCCGTTGGTACGGCACAAACCCCCGGCGTCTGCCTGATTGCGATTCTATGGCGCGCTCCGGGGGCAGTCCACCGAGAGGAGTATGCCCCGAGCGAAACCCCGGCATTCCCGCCTCCTCAATCAATTTGGCACTGATCCGTGCGGGATACTGGGAAGGGCCCTTCTTTCGGCTGGCTCACAGCGGCTGCACAGGCAACGTCAGTGGCAGGCACAGTTTGCTTTGGCATAGTTCAGGAAGCACCAGTGAAAGGACACCCGATGACCGAGAACACCCCCGGTTCCTACAACGGCCCGCTTCCTCCCCGGCCGCAGAACCCGCCGAGCAGCAACCCGGACTTCGCACCCACGCAGCAGCAGCCCCACCCCTACACAGCACCTATCGGGTACGGACCTTATCCGGCGCCCGGTGGGGGAGCAAAAAAGCAGCGTGAGCCAAGGCGGCGCGTCGGAACCGGCACGTTCCTCAGCGGAATGCTGGTCGCCGGTCTCCTCGGTGGAGGCGTGGCGGTGGGTGCTGACGCACTCCTTGAGTCAGGCAATCCAGGGTCGAATAACAGTCCCGCACAGGCGCAGTCCGTCGTCGTCAACGACACTGAAAGCGTCAACGAGATCACCGGCGCCGCAGCCAAGGCCTCTCCCAGCGTCGTAACAATTTCGGTCAGCGGCGGCGGCTCGGGCGGTTCCGGCTCGGGCATCATTCTCGATGCCGAGGGCCACATTCTCACCAATACCCACGTCGTCACGCTCGGCGGCCAGGTCGCCGAGCCCGCCGTTGAGGTGCGCACGAATGACGGGAGGGTTTTTCAGGCGCAGATAGTCGGCACCGATCCACTCTCGGACCTGGCGGTTATCAAAATCGATGCCCCGGACCTGCAGCCGGCAACCCTCGCGGATTCATCCGAGCTGAACGTCGGGGACGTCGCCATCGCGATTGGCGCTCCGCTGGGCCTGAGCGGCACCGTCACGGATGGGATCGTCTCCACACTCAACCGGACCATCAGTGTGCAGTCCTCCGCAGTCCCCGAGGAACAGTCGGACGCACCGGAACAGGAACCGGGAGACGGGTTCAATTTCCTGCCGCCGGATGGATCCCAAGCCCCGCAGCAGGGAAGCCAGGGCTCCATCTACCTCAATGTGATCCAGACTGATGCCGCCATCAACCAGGGCAATTCGGGAGGTGCCCTGGTTGATTCCCAGGGCAGGATCATCGGCGTCAACGTGGCTATCGCCTCTGCTGGAACGGGCGAGAGTGCCGGGAATATCGGCGTCGGCTTCTCCATCCCGATCAATTACGCACAGCGCGTGGCAGAGGAAATCATCGCCAACGGCGAAGCAACACACGGCTTCCTCGGAGTGAGTGTCGGCGCAGCGGCGTCGGGCAGCGCAGAGGGCGGCAGCTCTTTCTCCGTCGGTGCCCAGGTGCAGTCTGTCGAACCAGGCAGCCCCGCCGAGACTGCCGGATTCCAGGAAGGTGACGTGATCACGCGCGTTGGCGATCTGCCGATTGAGGACCCGCAAGCCCTCACGGCCGCCGTACGGACGCTCGCCGAAGGAGAGTCCACCCAGGTGGAACTGATTCGCGGTGAAGAGACCCTGACCCTTGACGTTACGGTCGGCCAGTCACCGGCCTAGCACCGACCGAAATACACCGTTGGAACGAAGAAGCAGCAGCTCCCGGACAGGGCGCTGCTGCTTCGTCATATGGCTGCGGTAAACGGCACACCTGTGTGGTTAGCTTGTTTGCGGGCACCTATTGGCCGGAGGAAAGGCAGCAATGGACGAGGCAAATCCCGGGCTGAACATCGCGGTGTTGGTCAAGCACGTACCGGACACCCAGTTCGATCGTCACCTTGACGGAGACCACTACACCACTGAGCGCTCGGAAAGCATCCTGTCCGAGCTGGACGAGTATGCCCTCGAAGCGGCACTGCAGCTCGTCGAAGCGCAGGGCGGTGACGGCCACCGTGTCACGGCTGTCACCATGGGTCCAACAGCCGCGGTGAACGCAGTGAAGAAGGCCCTTCAGATCGGCGCCCATGAGGGTGTCCACCTCAACGACGACGCCCTGGCCGGTTCAGACGCGTCGGGCACCTCGCGTGCGCTGGCCGCCGTCGTACGCCATCTCGGCGAGATTGACCTGGTGATCACCGGCATGGCTTCGACCGACGGTGAAACATCCCTTGTTCCCGCGCAGCTCGCGGAGCTGCTCGAACTGCCTCAGGTCACTTTCGCTTCCAGCCTTGAGCTCACCGACGACGACGGCGGCCGTCGCCTCACAGCACGCCGCGAGAGCGATAACGTGGCTGAGACGGTGGAGAGCGCGCTACCCGCTGTCGTCTCCGTGACAGACCAGATCAACGAGCCCCGGTACCCCAACTTCAAGGGCATCATGGCAGCCAAGAAAAAGCCGATCACCACCCTTTCACTTGCCGACATCGGCCTCGATGCTTCTGAGGTCGGTCTTACCGGAGCGTGGACCCGGGTGGAGCAGGCTCAGCCTCGCCCTCCGCGTTCACAGGGTGTGGTTATCACCGACGAGGGCGATGCCGGGCGTCGGCTGGTCGATTTCCTCGCCGAGCAGAAGCTGCTCTAGCGGCATCCGGCTCAGCGACACAACTTTCAAGGAGTCCCTGGAATGGCAAAAGTCCTCGTCTATATCGATACGCCCGGCGACAATCTGCACAAGACCGATCGTGAGCTGCTGACACTCGCAGGCAGACTCGGGGATCCGGTGGTTGCCCTGTTTGGAGAGTTGACAGGCGGCGTCACGGCGGAGCTGGGTGCCTACGGCGCCGGTATCGTATATCAGCCCTCGACGGGCGGGCTTGAAGAGCTGCTGGTTGCCGGCAAGGCTGCTTTCCTCGCTGCGGCCGCGGTCGACGCGGATGCGGACGCCGTGCTTCTGGGCAACACCTTCGAGGCCAAGGAGATTGCTGCGCGGGCCGGTATCCGTCTTTCTTCCGGCGTCATCACGGATGCCATAGCGGTGGGCAATGACTTCACCGCCACAAAGTCGGTTTTTGCCGGCTCGTACGGGGTGAACGCTGCTGTAACCACCGGTCGGCCGATCATCACGGTCAAGGCCAACAGTGTGGAGATCGAGACGCCGCAGGGCGGTTCCCCTCCCGAGATTGTTCCGGTGCAAGTGGAAGTGCCCAGCGCAGCCGCACGCATCACCGGTCGTTCGCAGAAGGCCGCAAGCGGGCGCCCATCCCTGGACGAAGCCCGCGTGGTGGTTTCAGGCGGACGGGGAGTGGACGGCAACTTCGGGCCGGTGGAGGATCTGGCGGACGCGCTGGGAGGCGCGGTCGGCGCCTCGAGAGCCGCAACGGACGCCGGCTGGATCGACCATTCGGCGCAGGTCGGCCAAACCGGGAAGACGGTCTCACCGCAGCTTTACATCTCCGCTGGCATCTCCGGCGCCATCCAGCAGAAAGCCGGAATGCAGACTGCGAAGGTCATCGTTGCGGTTAACAAAGACCCTGATGCACCGGTATTCGAGATCGCCGACTTCGGCATCATCGGTGATCTGGCGACCGTCCTGCCGCAGGCAACAGAAGAAATAAGGAAGCGCAAGAGCTGATCATGCCGGACTTTCCCATGGCGATCGAGGACGGCGTGAGCCGGGTCCTCTGTTTCGCAGCGCACCCGGATGATATCGATTTCGGAGCGGCCGGTACGGTTGCGCGGTGGAGTGCGGCCAGCGTCGTTGTCGATTACTGCATCATGACTGACGGGGACGCGGGGGGCTTCTCAGACGAGCACCGCCCCGACATCGTCGAACGACGACGGGAAGAACAGCGCGCGGCGGCTCGCCTGGTCGGTGTTGAAACCGTGCATTTCCTCGGACACAAGGACGGTTACCTGGAGCCGAACCAGGAACTGGTGGGCGGCGTAGTGGAAATGATCAGGAACGTGCGGCCGCAGATCGTCCTGTCCATGCACCCTGAGCGCAATTGGGAACGGATCCAGAAGAGCCATCCCGACCATCTGGCGTGCGGCGAAGCTGTCACCCGGGCAATCTATCCCGCCGTTGAGAACCCCTATGCTTTCCCTGAACTCGCAGCCCGCGGGCTTGAGGCCTACCGCGTGCCCTGGTTGTGGTTCTTCGGCGGACCTACGCAGCTGGAGAACCACTTTGTTGATGTGACCGACCATGTCGAAGACAAGATGCAGGCCCTGCGTTTTCACGCCAGCCAGCATCCCGACATCGAGCGGATGGACAGCGCCGTACGGACTTTCCTCGCTGCCAATGGTGAGCGCGGCGGCCTGGGCCCGGGGCGATGCGCCGAGGTTTTCCAGGTGGTTCCCGTCAACACCGATACAACCATCGCCGGATTCTGAACCTTTCGACCGGGCGTGGCTTGCGCCCTTAGGCGTCGAACGGAATCTGCACCACGATCGGGAGGGTCGGCGTTGCGGAGCCGCCCTCCGGCTCAACAGTGATTGCAAGGCCGCTGTAAGAGTTGATGCCTTCGATGGCGAGTTCGGTGTGGGCTACGTCCTCGCCGGTCATCGTTCCGAGCGATTCCGGTGATGCGCCGTCCGCCGGAAGACGCCACATCTGGTACACCTTGCCCTCGGGCGGGGCGGGGACGCCGTCAAGGGTTACGACTGCCGCATCCTCGGATGCAGAGAACGCCAGTTCAGCGGTTCCCGTGTCACCGATCGCCACTTCCTCGCGCTGGACGTCGTTCGCCTGCAGCACCTGCTCCTGGACGGACGAAGGCTGCAGGTTTTGCGCCACGGTCACGCCGCCCACGGCCACGACCACGGCAGCAGCTGCCGCGACCAGCCAACGACCGACGGGGGACTGGCTCCGACGGGTGCGGCGTGCGGCCAACTCGTCTTCCGGAAGCGGCGCAGCGGTAGAGCCGGCCGACGAACTGTCCGTCGGCAGTTTGTCCAGGATGCGCGTGAACAGGTCAGCCGGGGGCTCTTCCTCGTGGACTGCGTAAGCCTGCGCCAGCGTCTCACGGGCGGACTGAACCCGCCGGTGGAAGGCATCGCGGACGTCGGGAGCGGCAGCTGAGGTGTAGTTCTCGAGCGTGGCACGCTCCTCTTCGCTCACAGCATCCAGGGCATACAGCTCAGCCCACTCGGGAGCCAGCCCACCGGCCAGATCCTGCCGAAGATCATCCGCAAACTGCTTGTTCATTTCTCTGTCCTGCATCTCAATTCACCCCCAAACACGTTTTCAATCGGATCAATCCGTCCCGAATCCGGGACTTGATGGTCGGTACCGCCACGTCGAGCTTCTCGGCCACTTCCCGGTAGGTCAGCCCGCCGTAGTAAGCCAGCCGGACGGATTCCTGTTGGGTCGGGGTCAGGGTCTCCAGACACTGCACCACAGCTTCAGCTTCCAGCCGCTGCGTCACTGTGTCGACGACGTCGTCATGGTCTTTGACCTGCATGGCCGCACCGTACCGGGCTTCCCGGTTCGTGGAGCTTTGCTCGGACCGCACCCTGTCCACCGCACGGCGATGGGCCAGCGTCATCAGCCACGCCAGGGGGCTTCCGGCTTCCGCATTGAACCTGTCCGCCATGTTCCACACCTGCAGGTAGACCTCCTGCGTGGTGTCTTCGCTGAGCTCGGGGTCAATCAGAACGCGTCGGGCAAGGCCGTAGACCCTGCGCGACGTCTGTGTATAAAACTCCGCGAATGCGCTTTGATCCTGTTGCGCGATCCGCTGCAGGAGCCCAGCCAGATCAGCTGCGGAACCCGGGGATTCACCGTCGGCCGGATCAGCGGCTGACCTGCCGGGCGTTATCCGGCTCACACGTGGCGTATCCATAGGTTTCAAGCATAAAGCTCCGGATCGGGTATCCCGAACAGGCTGGCATGCAGCGCGGGTGAGTGCGCTTCGCCCAGCCACCACTGCGCCCATGCCCCACCGCCGTTTCTCCGTATTCAGGTACTCGATCTACTGCAACAGATGACACAGCATGTTCGGAGCACAGGGCGTAGCGGATGGGTCTTTGATCCAGCGTTACCGGCGGACCGCGATAGCGATCAGGGAATCGGCGTTGAAGGTGAAGTTCTCTCCGAGTTTCGCCAGGAACCGGGTGCGGACGCGTTCGCGGCTGTCGGCGTCGGAAGGCAACAAAAAGCGGTATCCGGTGCCCAGGACCAGTGCCCAGGCAAGGTCGGCGTCCAACGGTATCTGCAGCGGGGCCTCGTGTACCTCGATTGACTCGAACCCCGCGGCCTGAAGGAAAGCGCGCAGCTTCTCCACCGACGAGATCTCTGCCATCTGCCGGATGGGTCTGGGTACGGCAGCTTCAAGCAGGTGCGGTTGCTCTTCGACGCAGACGTCGCGCAGGAGAGAGGCAAACGGCTCATGAGCGTGTTCGTGCCAGGTGCTCATGGCGAACTTGCCGCCACTGCGCAACTGGGCCGCCAGATGCCGGGTGCCATCGGCCATGTCCGGAAGGAAAAAGAGCCCATAACCGCAGAGCACAGCGTCATAGGACTTCTCGGACGTCCAGGCCGAGACATCCGCGTTGGCGAAGGTGATGGTGTGGAGGTCAAGAGCGGCGGCCTTCGCAGCTGCCAGCGCGAGAAGTTCGGAGGAAAGGTCGACGGCGTCGATCCGTCCCTCGGGGCCGACCACCTGGGCGGCGGGTATGGTGCCCGCCCCGCTTCCGCAACAGGCATCCAGCACGTGCTCGCCCACGCGCAGGTCAGCGGCGGCAACCACCGCGTTTCCCATCGTGTTCCAGAGAGTGGGAGCGAGGCGCTCGAAGTGCACCGCGCCGTCGTCGAACAGGGTGCCTACGTTGGTCACGAGTGCTCCTTCGCGGTGGACTGTGCCTGGACTGCGCCGTCGAATCCCAGCTGGCGCCACGCTTCGTAGACCACGATCGATGCGGAGTTGGCCAGGTTGAGTGAACGGCGCGACGGCAGCATGGGCAGCCGAACCGTTGCGGTGACGGCGGGGTGGTTCTTCACCTCGGCGGGCAGCCCGACGGACTCCGGTCCGAAGAGGAGCACGTCACGGGGACCGTACTGGATGTCAGAGTACGTAACGGTGCCCTCGGACGTATAGGCGAAGACCCGGTCGGGTCGAAGGGCTGCGAGGGCGGTGTCCAGGTCCGGGTGGACTGTCAGGACTGCAAGGTCGTGGTAATCCAGCCCAGCCCTGCGGAGCTTCGTATCGTCCAGATCGAAGCCGAGGGGCTCAACCAGGTGTAGCTCTGCGCCGGTAACCGCAGCAAGGCGGATGGCATTGCCGGTGTTGCCGGGGATTTCCGGGGTGTAGAAGAGGATGCGAAACACTGTGTAATCCTAGCGCCCGGCTGCATGGAGCAGTCGGGCCAGCACCGGCACCTGCACCGTATTGGGTTGCGGGCCTTCGGAGAGGAAACGACGGACCTCCCGTAGCAACGTGCCGGCGTTGGCAACGTGAACGGACACCAGGGCAGAACGGTCCAGCGAGGGCGGGTAGTCCACGATCGGTTCGAAAGGGTTGTTCTGGCGGCCGTGCAGCACCAGCCAGCCGCGCACGTTGCACTCCGGGAACAGGTCCTGAACCTGACGCACCGTCTCTGTAATTCGTACGTCCCCGGCATGACGGCCGCGATGCCGCAGTCGGTGACCATCCCAGGAATAGTTCCCAGGCGGTGCCAGGAGCGAGTCGATGACGGCGATTCGGTAGCCGGCGAGCAGGGCGTGCCCGACGTCGGCACCGCTACCGAAGGCCAGTCCGTTGACGAGCCGTGCGGCAGGGAAACCCGGCAGCAGACTGGCCTCCAGCAGGCGCGCGGTCGCTCGCTCACCATCATGGCGGGCAGTCGCACCCGGCTTCAGGCGGGCGAGGGCGCCGGGCTGGCGGGCCGTGCCGTGCACCTGTTGCTGCGCGATGGCGAGCGGAATCGGCGGAGCCTGCCTGCCGGCGTCGTAGGCGGGTTCGTAGCGCGGCGGTTGGGAGTAAGCCTCGGCGGCTGTCGCCTGCGGCCGGCGTTTTGGACCGGATGCAGGCCGGGCGCCGGGCAAGGGGTCCTCAATACCGAGGGTGCGATCGTAGCGGCGGCGGCGCTCGGGATCGGAAAGCATCTCATAGGCTACGGCCACGTCGTGGAACAGTTCAGCGGTCCCGCCCTGGTCAGGGTGAGCTGACCGGGCGGCCTTGCGGTAGCCGTCCTTGATCTCCTTCGCAGTGGCGCTCCTGCTCACCCCAAGCACGGTGTAGTACGTGCGGTCGGGGGCTGCCATAGTGGCCTTTCATGCGGGATGGGATCAGAAACGGTGTTCGCAGGTTCCGCGCTTGACTGTAAACGGTGCCGTTCCCTCCGGCAAATGGGCAGCTAGCATCAGGGGCATGGCAGGCATTGGTGAGGCAGATAATGGCAAAGTACAAAGCGGACTTGACTGGTATGCGGTTCGGAGCGAGCGCGAGGATCACAGGGGCGAGCGCTTCGTCGACTGCGACTTCACTGAAATGCACAGTGAAGGCAGCATCTTCAGCGGCTGTGTCTTCCGCAACGTGCGGTTCAACGTGTCCGTTCACGTCAACAGCGCCTTTGACAACTGCCGGTTCGAACACTGCAATTTCTTCGATGCCGTCTTCGAAGGTTGCAAGTTCACAGGCAGCGTCTTCATTGGATCTTCGCTCAAGCCGGTCCGCGTAGAGGGCGGCAACTGGTCTTTTGTCTCGTTGGCGGGCGCAGATCTGCAACGCAGCTCCTTCTCCCAGGTCAATTTCACGGAGGCCGATCTCAGCAACGCCGACCTCCGCAATTCCGAACTGCGCGACTGCCGCCTGGTCAACGTCACCTGGAGCGGTGCACGGTTGCGCAGCGCTGACCTGCGCGGAAGCGCCCTTGAGGGAATAGAAGCCGAGGACTTCAATGTCCGCGGCGCCGTCGTCGACGTTGCGCAGGCCATGGCCATAGCGGAGGCTCACGGCGCGGTGATCCGGTGAGGCTCATCGTTGCACTGAACCCGCTGGCAGGTTCCGGCGCGGGTGCACGTGCGGTGCCGGGGGTACTGAGCGGGCTGGAAGACGCAGGGCACGACCTCGACGTCGTTGGGCTGCGGGGGGCGGCGCGGTTGCCGGACGAGCTCGCAGCAGCGATGGCGCGCAACCCGGACGCACTCGTCGCGGTCGGGGGAGACGGGCTCGTTCACACCGCGGTCAACCTCCTTGCTGGAACCGATGTGCCGCTGGGCATCATCCCGGTCGGCACCGGAAACGACATCGCGCGCTCGCTGAAGCTTCCCCTCCGCTCGCCCTCCGCTGCCCTTACGGTGCTGCTGTCCTCACTGGAGAGTGGAGCGCGACGCATGGACCTGGGGCTGATCACGAGCGCCGGCGGTCAGGACATCTGGTTTGCAGCTGCCTGTTCCGCGGGTCTCGACGCTGTGGTGAGTGCTCGGGCCAACAGTTGGGTCCGTCCGCGGGGCAGGGCCAGATACGTACTGGCACTGCTGCGCGAGCTGCCGTTCTGTCGGCCGCTGGACTACCGGATGACCGTCGATGGTGCTCCGGCTGACGTCTTGGCCATGCTTGTCTGCGTTTCGAACCTCCGTTCCATCGGCGGCGGAATGCTCATCACACCGGACGCGCGGCCCGACGACGGTCGGCTGAACCTGCTCGTCGTTCGTCCGCTGCCCCGGCTGAAGCTGCTCGCGTTGTTCCCGCTCCTCTTCTCAGGTCGGCATGTGCGACGCCGCGAGGTGCAGATCCGCACCGCTTCGTCCGTGGAACTTGAGGTGCCGCACATCGCGCTGTATGCCGACGGCGAGCCGGTTGGCACCGGCCGGGTGCGCATCGACGTAGTACCCGGTGCGCTGAAAGTGCTGGCGTAAGCATGGGGCGCCGATAGAACGCTTCCCCGTGGTACTGCCGTGCGCTCGCTAGAGTAGATACGGGCATTGTCAACGATTCACTGAATGACGGGGGAGCACCGTGCTGGCATGGCGGGATGGACCGCTCCTGACCGGTGTTGCCCTGGTCACCCTTGTGCCGCTGCTCGCGGGCTGCCGGATCGAGGTGCCCGTTACACCCGGCGGAAACGCGGATACTCCGGCGGCGCCCACGGCACCAGCACCGGCGCCGACGTCGTCGAAAACTGCTGAAGATGCTTCGGAGCTGCCACCGTTGCCGCGCGCCGAAATTGTCGGTAATGACATGACCTTGGACCGGGGAGCGTATATCGATGAAGCCGATACTGTGGCGTTCTCGGAGGCAATTTCCCGGGCACCGGGCTGGACGCCGACCAGACTGTTGGTCAACGGTGAGTCCGTGTACGTCAGCGACGCCGGTTGCACCACATCGCTGCGCTCTACGCCGGCGCAGGGTCCTCTCCTTGTCGACGGCGACGACAGGGCATCGACCGAGGCTCTGTTCCGCTATCTGGACCCGAGCATCCTGCCCGAGTACCTGGAAACGACCGGGTGGCTGTGGGGAGCATCGCCCGGAGAGTCAGCGGCATCAATCGAGTTCCTGACCTACACGCAGCAGGCCGCCGGCGATGCTCCCGCGAGCGCAGTTTCGCTGCGGCTTTTCCACGCAACGGGCACAGCGCTCGTATTCAGCGTCTCCTGCCCATCGGATGAAGACCTGGCCGCTGCCGTCACGGACCTCCGCAGCCGGGTATCGGTTGTTCCGCCGGGCTAGGGGCCCTGCGCACGCACCCACCGTCCGTAGAGAGCAGAATCCGATTCGAGCAGCGACGCCAGCACCATGTCGCGCAGATCGGGACTGTCGACGCCGGCCGCAATGCGTGAACCCTGCCCGCCGGTAAGCAGCGGGCTCAGGGACAGACACAGTTCGTCCACTGCACCCTCCGCAAGAAATCCGTCGAAGACGCTCGGCCCGCCTTCGCACAGTATGCGTCCCAGCCCGCGGTCGTTGAGCCAGGCTGCGCACGTGCTTGCTCCGACGCTTTCAACTCCCGCAATGACGACATCGGACACCGCGGAAAGGGACTCCACGCGCTCCTGGTCGGCAGCCGTCGTCGTAAAAAGTATGGGTCGAACCGGAGAGAGCCTGAACAAATCGCTGTCCGGATCGACCCCCAGCGTGCCTGAAATGATTCCGAGGGCGGGATGTGCAGCGAGTCCATGTGCGGTACGCCACCGGATGTCCTCATCGCTGACCAGTGGCCCGGCATAACCTTCGGCGCGCACGGTGCCCGCTCCCACGAGGATCACATCGCAGAGCCGCCGGATGAGCCCGAACAGGCGGCGGTCACCCGCATTACCCAAAGGCGCGGACACTCCCTGATGGGTAGCTGATCCGTCGAGGCTGGAAATGAAGTTGAACCGCACCCACGGGCGCTGGGAAGGATAGCCGTAGAGCGCCAGCAGGTCGTCATCGGTTCGATCGGCGGCGCTGTCCGGCAGGAGCTGGTTGATCATGGTTCGTTGAACTCCCCCATGTTGTGCCGGAGATAGGCAGGGCGGCGCCAACCCATGGCGGCCTCGACGATGTTGATGGCGGAACGAGCCGCGGCCACGTTATGCATGCGGAGGATGCGGGCGCCGCCGAGGGTGCACATGACGGCTGCGGCCAGAGACCCTTCCACCCGTTCAGGCTTTGGGACGTTCAGGGTCTCGCCGATGAAGTCCTTGTTCGAGACCGCCGCGAGCGTCGGATACCCCAGCCTGGCGATTTCCGAGAACCGGCGGGTGATTTCGAGTGAGTGCAGGGTGTTCTTGTTCAGGTCGTGGCCGGGATCCACCAGGATGCGGTCTTCGCTGATACCGAGCGAAACGGCTAGTTCCACCTGCCGAACCAGGAACTCCGCCACGTCTGCGACCACATCGGTGTAGGTGGGCCGTCCGACGATGGTCCGCGGCTTGGCAAGGCTATGGGTGATCACCACGTGTGCACCAGTCTGGGCAATCACAGCGGCGAGATCCCGGTTCCGCAGGCCGGTGGTGTCATTGACGACGTTCGCGCCTGCCTTGATGGCCTGTTCAGCGACCTCCGGCAGGAAGGTATCGGCCGAAATGACGACGTCGGAGGCGTGCCGGACGGCCTGGATCACCGGAACAATCCGGTCGGCTTCCTCAGCCGCGGGGATCGCCGGCCCCGGCGCAAAGGGCGCGCCGCCGATATCCACCCAATCGGCGCCGTCGGCGACTGCCTGCAGTGAAGCATCAACTGCCGCCTGTAGCGCGAAGGTGCGTCCGCCGTCGTAAAAGGAGTCCGGAGTGCGGTTGATGATTGCCATCAGGGCTATCTGCCGGTCGAAGTCGAGAGTGCGCTGCCCGAAATGATGCCTGGCGTGCAGCAGTTGGGGAACGAACTGCGGGGAGCCGGTATGCACGGGAGTCTTTTCCACAGCTCATTTCTATCAGTCCTTCCTGATGGCGACTCCGGGGTTCGTTCGGCTTTGGGCCGTCCCGACGATAGAATCGTCGGGTGCCCGTGTACCTCGACCACGCGGCGACCACGCCCCTCTCGGCGCCCGCGCTCGCCGCACTCACCACAGAGCTCAGCCGTAGCGGCAACCCTTCGTCGCTGCACGGCTCAGGTCGCCGTGCCCGCAGAGTAGTCGAGGACGCCCGCGAAACCCTTGCACGGGCGGCCGGTGCGCATCCTTCGGAAGTTATCTTCACCTCCGGTGGAACCGAAGCTGACAATCTCGCCGTGAAGGGCCTGTACTGGGCTCGCAGGGCAGCCGATCCACGACGGATGCGAATCCTTTGCAGCGCGATCGAGCACCCGGCCGTCCAGGACACCGTCGAATGGCTGGAGCGGCACGAGGGTGCCCAGGTGACCTGGCTCTCGGTGACCGCCGAAGGCATCGTCCGCCTGGACGCGCTTGAGCAGGAACTCGATGACAGCGCCGACGAGATTGCGCTGATTACCGTCATGTGGGCCAACAATGAGGTGGGTGCCCTGCAGCCGATGTCCAGCATCACTGCTGCAGCGGCCGCTCACGGCATCCCTGTGCACTCAGATGCGGTGCAGGCCTTCGGCTCCGTTCCGGTGTCCTTCGCCGAATCCGGACTCGCCACCATGGCCGTCAGCGGACACAAGATCGGCGGCCCGGTGGGAGTCGGTGCGTTGCTCGTAGGGCGCGCGGTGAAACTCACTCCGGTTCAGCACGGCGGTGGGCAGGAGCGCGACATCCGCTCGGGGACGCTTGATACCGCCGGTATAGCTGCATTTGCGGCGGCCGCCGACGACGTGGTCACCAACCTTCCCGAGGAGTCCGTCCGTATCGCCTCATTGCGGGACCGCCTGATTGCCGGCGTCGAACGCGAAATTCCGGAAGCTGTTTTGAGGGGGCCGCGCACCGAACGGCTGCCGGGTAACGCCCACTTCACCTTTCCGGGCTGCGAGGGCGATTCGCTGCTCTTCCTGCTGGACGTGGCGGGGGTGGAGTCCTCCACAGGCTCGGCGTGCACCGCCGGCGTTCCGCGGCCGTCGCACGTCCTGCTGGCTATGGGACTGAGCGAAACCGAAGCGCGCGGTGCCCAGCGTTTCAGCCTCGGGCATACATCGACAACCCAGGACGTTGACGCCTTGGTGGCCGCAGTGCCCGAAGCATACGAGCGTGCGCGCAAGGCAGGCATGTCGGGCCACGCGTCATCCATCCGAACAGCAGGA
This sequence comes from uncultured Arthrobacter sp., assembly GCF_947495145.1. Lineage (GTDB taxonomy): Bacteria > Actinomycetota > Actinomycetes > Actinomycetales > Micrococcaceae > Arthrobacter_D. The sequence goes on along the minus strand of NZ_CANLXP010000004.1, from coordinate 66,147 downwards.
ACAGGTTTCAACTGAGGGAGAACCCGAAACAATGAAGGTACTCGCAGCGATGAGCGGCGGAGTAGATTCGGCCGTGGCGGCCGCCCGCGCAGTCGAGGCGGGGCACGACGTCGTCGGCGTCCACCTCGCGCTCTCACGCATGCCCGGGACCCTGCGAACCGGCAGCCGCGGGTGCTGCACAATCGAGGACAGCCGGGATGCCTGGCGCGCCTGCGACATTCTCGGTATCCCCTATTACGTCTGGGATTTTTCGGAGCGGTTCAAGGAAGACGTGGTGGACGACTTCATCGCCGAGTATGCGGCCGGACGCACCCCCAACCCGTGCATGCGGTGCAACGAGCGCATCAAGTTTGCGGCGCTGCTGGAGAAGGCTCTCGCTCTTGGGTTCGACGCTGTCTGCACGGGACATTACGCGAAGGTTATCGAGAATGCTGACGGCAGTCGGGAACTGCACCGTGCAGCCGATTGGGCCAAGGACCAGTCCTACGTGCTGGGGGTCCTCACCCACGAGCAGCTGAAGCACTCCATGTTTCCGCTCGCCGAGACACCGTCCAAGGCGGAAGTCCGTGCAGAGGCGGAACGGCGCGGTTTGTCGGTTGCCAACAAGCCGGACAGCCACGACATCTGTTTCATCCCGGACGGCGACACACGCGGCTGGCTTGAGGAGCGCATCGAGCTGACGGAGGGCGACATCGTGGATGTCGACGGCGAAACGATCGGCACGCATCCCGGAGCCAACGCGTTCACGGTCGGACAGCGAAAGGGACTGAAACTCGGACGCCCGGCTCCCGACGGCAAGCCCCGGTTCGTCCTCGAGATCCGTCCCAAGGAAAATACGGTTGTGGTGGGCCCAGAGCGCATGCTAGCCGTCGACCAGCTCCGCGGCATCAAGGTGTCATGGGCGGGGCTGCCCATTCCCGCCGTCGAAACCGGCGAGGAGTTTGATTGCATGGCGCAGGTGCGTGCCCACGGTGATCCGGTCGACGCGCGCGCGCAGGTTGAGTACGACGACGACGGCCGCCAGAGTCTCGTGGTTAGGCTCGTCGAGCCGATGCGTGGTGTAGCGCCCGGACAGACGGTCGTGATTTATCAGGGCACCCGGGTGCTGGGGCAGGCAACACTGGATTCAGCCCGTTCGCTGGAGCGCCCCGACCTCGCGGTGGCACGCTGACAAGCGGCGGATCACAGACACAATGCGAGGTGGGTCCGCACCGTCTGCTTAACTGGAACCATGACTGAGAAGACCCGGCGTTTCGACCCCGAGGCGAGTTCACTCGCCGGCGAAGTCGATCCCGCCGTAATGGAAGAACTGCTCTCAGTTCGGGGCAGCATCGACAACATTGACGCCACGCTCGTGTACCTGCTGGCGGAGCGCTTCAAAGCAACACAGCGCGTCGGCCATCTCAAAGCCGAGCACAAACTTCCGCCGGCGGACCCGGCGCGAGAATCGGCGCAGATTGCCCGGCTACGGGCACTGGCTGAAGAAGCGCACCTCGATCCGGCGTTCGCGGAGAAGTTCCTGAACTTCATCATCTCCGAGGTTATCCGTCACCACCAGGACATCTCGCAGAACCACTCGCTCCGCGATGTCTGACGCCGCTGCGCCGCCTGACTCCGCCGCTGTCACGGTCACTGCCCTGGGCGACTGGCCGGGCCAGGATCCTGTGGAAGCAACCCGGATCATCCGCGGCGAGCTCGGCCACCCGAACCTGCCGTTCCTCCCCTCGCTGCCCGATCGCGGTGCCGGCAGCGACGAAATCGGCCGAACGGCGGGGCTTCTGGCTGAACTTCCCGTCGATCTGCAGCCGCATGGCTGGCGGCTCGTGGACCATCCGGGCAGGGACCTCCGGCGGGCTGTGTCAGCCTTGTCCACGGACTTCGATGTCCTCGCCGAAGCGGTAGGGGCCGAAGATGCTCCGGCTGCTGAGCTCAAGGTGCATTGCCGGGGTCCGCTGTCGCTCGCAGCTAATCTTCACCTTCACAGCGGCGAGCGGGCCCTGCTCGATCACGGCGCGCGTCGTGACCTTCGTGATGCACTCATCGAGGGCATCGGCTCGCTGTTGCAACGTGCGGCTACCGCCAGCCCCGGTGCCAAACTCACGCTGCAGGTCGATGAGCCCGAGATCTCCAGAATATTTGCGGGCACCATACCGACCGCCAGCGGCTACCGGACGCTGCGCGCAGTGCCGGAACATGAAGCAGCTGAAGCATGGACGCTGCTTGCGGAAGGTGCCGGCAAAGCCGGTGCGGCCGGCGTCGTGCTCGCCTTCAGCACCGCAGAGCAGGTTTCGCTGACGCGGCGCGTACCCGGCGTAGGCGTCGCTGTTCCGGTAGGTGCGGTCTCACACCGCGAATGGGAGGCGCTCGCTGAACTGATTGAAGACGGCCGGACACTGTGGGCAGGTGTGCCGGTTCCGAACGGCAGGCCCCCGCGGGCACAGCAAACTGCTGATGTGATTCTTCGTCCGTGGCGTGGTCTCGGCCTGACGGTCGGTTCGCTAGGCTCGGTCCGGCTGGTTCCCGCAGGCAGCCTGGCGGAGCGCGGGCCCGACCGTGCCCGCGAAATGCTGGCCCATTTGCACCAAAGCGCGGATGCGCTCAATCAGGCAATCGCGGACGCCTGAGGGTAATTCCGCCTAACGTGCGTGGTTCCCTAAGTGCGTGGTTCCCAGCGGACCGGTGCCACGGCATCCGGCAGGCCGCCGTCGTACTCGGTGAGCTCATAGCTGAACCATCCCGCGTACACCAGTACCGGCCCGAGCTGTCTGTGCAGCACATTGGTCTTGATGCGGAACCGATGTTCGTCCTCATCCCACCACTGCTCCATGTACGCCTGGGCGCCGATGACGTCGGGCAGCGGCAGCCTGAGCCCGGCGAACAGGCGGGTAGCGGAAGAAACCATCCGCATGTGACCGCCGGCCGTCACCTCGCAGGTCAGAGCTGTGGCCATGCGGCGATGGACCCCGAGGTAGTCGATCAACCGGTCGCCGGTCCACGAAGTAGTGTCTTCGAATACCCGCGCCACGGCGCTGAACGAGATATCGCGGCGTGCTGTGAGGGAGGGCCTGCCGAACGGGTCGAGGTGCGCCCAGTTCCGGACGGTGAAGTCCACGTGGTTCTCGTACTCGGGGAAGAAAGAGTTCTCCTTTGCCGCAACTGAGAAGAACGGTTTGAGGAGCCGCGCAGGGCTCCCGGCAACGTCGAACGTGCCGCGTCCGGTTCCATACACCTGTGAGTTTTCGTGGAGGCTGAAGTACTCCTGAAGCTCCGGTTGCAACCGGCCGAATTCCGTTCCAAGCGCCCGCTGATAGATCGAGGATGTCATGGCCATCTCCTTTGTACGAGCCATTCCAAGGTAGTCACAACCGGCCAGCTGCCTTGAGTCGGATGTAGAGATCGGCAAGTTTGGACGGGAGCTCGTGCGGTGGCTCGTCCACTACCTCCGCACCGAGCTGGCGGAGCCGCTCCTTGATGGCCGCGCGGTCCAGGAGGGCGCGTTCGGCAGCCGCCGCCCGATAGGTGTCAGCAGCAGTGCTTCGCTCCAAACGCAGTTCGTCGAGGAACGGGTCGCGGACCGACGCCACCACCACAACATGCTGTGAGATCAACGACGGGAGCATGGGAAGGAGGCCTTCCTCCACAGCACCCGAGTCGAGCGCGGTCAGGAGTACCACGAGGCTACGGTGAGCGGAGATTGAGCGCACTTGCGCCGGGATCTGCGAGAAATCGGCTTCAATCAGCTCGGATTCAAGCGGCGCCATAGCGGTCACCAGGGATTGGAGCAGATTACCCTTGGCCGCCGACTGGACTCTTGCCCGCGGGCGCCGATCGAACGCGAGGAAGTCCACGCGGTCACCGCCCCGCTGGGCCAGCACTGCGAGCAGGAGGGACGCCTCTATCCCGGTGTCCAGGCGGGGCTCATCCTCGATCCGGGCTGCCGAAGTGCGCGAGGTATCGAGCACAATGACCACCCTGCGGTCCCGCTCCGGCCGCCACGTCCGAACGACGGTGTCCCGGCGCCGCGCAGAGGCACGCCAGTCGATAGAGCGGACGTCGTCCCCCCGGACGTAATCGCGTAACGAGTCGAATTCGGTGCCGGCTCCGCGGATCTGCACTGCCGCGCGCCCATCGAGTTCACGCAGCCGTCTCAGCTTCGAGGGTAGAAGCCGCTTGGAATGAAACGGCGGCAACACGCGCAGGGTGCCGGGTGCCGGGATAGTGACCTGGCGGGCAGCCAGCCCCAAAGGACCTGCACTGCGAATTGTCACATGGTGTACCGATAGGTCGCCGCGACGGCGCGGGACCAGATTCACCCGGAGATTCCGGCCCTCACCCTGCGGAACGCTTAGTCGGTGCACCGGATTTTGTGCTCCGGCCGACGGCTGCCACCCCTCGCGTATCCAGCCGCGGAACACTCGCTTGGAATGGTTACGAACCGTGAGCGTGCTCGTTGTCTGCTCGGTCAGGCGAACGGTCCCGGCGAGCCTCCGCTGAACGCCGATTGCGCGCGGAGAAGCTGCGAGAGTGAGATCCACGGCGCAGCCAAGCACCAGGAGAGCAACCCAGAGGGCGATGGAGACTGCCCCCGGGTAAAGGATCACAGGAACGACACCGAGAAGCGCCAGGAAGACGAGGCGGGCAGTAATGGTCATGCTGCGAAGCCCACGACTACCTCGGCACGGGAACGGTGCTGAGGATGTTGCCCAGGACGCTGTCCACGCTGACGCCGTCCATCTGCGCTTCCGGCCGCAGCGCCACCCGGTGCCGCAGGGCAGGCATCGCCAACGCCTTCACATCGTCAGGGGTGACGAAATCACGGCCGGAGAGCCAGGCCCAGGCACGGGAGGTGTTCAACAGCGCGGTGGCACCGCGGGGCGAGACACCAAGCTGGAACGACGGCGCGGAACGCGTTGCACGCACCACGTCGACAATGTAGCTGAGCACCTCCGGAGCAACTCCTACCTGCTGCACGGCGTGTCTGGCTGCTGCCAGATCACGTTCACCTGCAACGGCCCGCACTCCCGCGGCATTTAGATCCCGGGGATCGAATCCTGCACTGTGCCGACGGATGACTTCGATCTCGTCGTCCCGCTCCGGCAGTGGGAGGGTGAGCTTCAGCAGGAAGCGATCCAGTTGAGCCTCGGGAAGGGGATAGGTTCCCTCGTATTCCACCGGGTTCTGGGTAGCTGCGACGATGAACGGCTCCGGCAGCGGCCGGGTCACTCCGTCCACCGACACCTGCCGCTCCTCCATTGCTTCCAATAGTGCCGCCTGCGTTTTGGGCGGCGTGCGGTTGATCTCGTCGGCGAGGAGGATGTTGGTGAAGACAGGGCCCTCCCGAAAAGTGAACTCAGCTGTCCGGGATTCGAAGATAAGTGAGCCGGTCACGTCGCCGGGCATAAGGTCCGGTGTGAACTGGACCCGCTTCGTATCAAGGCTGAGAGCGGCGGAAACGCTGCGCACCAGAAGCGTCTTTGCAACGCCGGGCACACCTTCCAGAAGCACGTGGCCTTTGGCAAGGAGCGCGATGAGAAGCCCGGTCACCGCAGCGTCTTGACCGACGACAGCCTTGGCAACCTCGTGACGCACTGCCGCGAGGGCACGGCGCGACGGATCGGTCGTCGTCGTGCCCTCATCCGAACCGTCTGTCCGGTGTGAAGCAGTGCCCTGTCCCGGTTGGTACGCAGGTGGTGCCGGCTGGTGCGGGTATTGCTGATTCATGAACGAAGAATCTCCTGTTCGAGTTTGTCCAGTTCCTGGCTCCATTGCACCAGTTGGGCGTCGGAGTGAGGGATGAAAGAGTTGAGCAGCCGGTCCAGGTCGGCGTACTCCCTGTGGGTTTTTCTTGCTGCAGCCGCCATGACGGATGCCCGCGGGCTGGAGGGCGGGATACGCAGTGCTGCCGCCAGCCGTGTCAGCGTACCGGCGCGGAGCGTTTCCGCCGCGTGCTCAATTGCACCTGCATCCTGGTACAGGCGTGCCCTTCCGGAGGCGGTTTCAGCTGAGCGGACGACGACGGGAAGCGGCTCGGTTACCAGAGGGCCCAGACGGCGGGACCGCCACAGAATGGCTAACAGCGCCGTCAACAGCAGCCAGAACATCAGCGGATCAACAAAGTCGGGAAGCAGGCTCAGCGGATCCGCAGCCCCCGACGTAACTGCCAGATCGTCCTGGGTAGGCTGGTACCAGACGAGCGTCGGCGTGGTGCCGAGCACGCGCAGCGTGAGTGCGGCGTTACCGTGCTCATCAATGAGGTCGTTGCTCGCGATAGCAGCGTTGCCCAGGACGGCAACCGTACCGTCGGCCGTCGTTGCGAAGCTTCCTGCGGGATTGCCATCGCCGCCCTGCGGAAGCGGGAAACACGTGACTGGGCCCCGGTAGGACAGTCCGCCCGGGCTCACGGCGGCTGCAGCTCTCGCATCCGCATCAGCGCAGGCTGCCTGAAGGGGACCCCCGAGGTCAGCCGGGAAAACTCCGGCGGAACGTATGCCGTCAGCCAGTTCGCTGAGAATGGTGAGGCTCGGTTCGACCAGGACTGTCCGGTCGGCCAGCGTGCCGCCCAAGGTAGCTAATTGCTCCGACGTCAACCAGCCGTTGGAATCGTGAAGGAGCAGCGTGTCATCTGGGCCCTGCAGGGCGTCGACGGCAGCTTCGAGGGATTCCGCACGGATGACCTCGACGCCGCTGCGGCCTAACACCTCCGCGGCTGCCCGGGCCCCGTCCGGCGCAGCATTGTCGGGGGAGAGCGGAGTCTGGCCTCCGGCCCCTGCTGCCACTGCACCGATGATGACGGCGAGCACGAGGAGGACACCGAGGACTATCCAGCCCCGCAACCGCTTCAGCTTGCCGCGAAGTGTGGAACGCGCGTTCCCTCCATCGCCGACTACTTCCCCGCCGGCAATTTCATCAGGTGCGGCGCGGCGTCGGCTGGACTGCATGGCTTCCGTAGCGCCGCTCATACGGGGGCCGCCCAGTGCTGGTTTCCGGCCTGTCGGCGGGGCTGGGTTCGCTGCAGTTCCTGGTCGAGCCCAACGGCCCGCTGATAGTCGTTCGGGGTGGCCGGTCTGGCACCGTAGTGCACTTCATTGAAGCGCAAGGCCAGCCATTCGACGGTTTCCGCTTGATCGGTGAACAGGTCCTGGAGTTGGCGGGCCACCTCTCCGGCAGTACGCCCGGCCTGCTCGTCGAGGATTACGCGCTCTTCCGCGGCTCGGGTTATTGCCCGGAAGCGCTCTGTGAGTGCGTCGTCCCAGCTCCCCGTGCGGGCAGCAGCATCCGCGGATTCGCGATGAGCTTGCGCGGTTAGCCGGGTCTTGGCCTGGAAGACTTGCGGCTCCGCACGCTTCCGCGCGTTGAGCCGAGGTTTGATGAGGAGGACTACTGCAGCGATAACGACGACGGCACCCACCGCCAACAGGACGGTTCCCAGCCCGGCGTCGACACTTCGAATTTGCCCCAGGACTTCACCAAGCCAGGTGAGGAAAGCCGCCCAGGCCCGCTCAAGGAGCGACGGTTCGGCCTCCTGGTAGACGCCTTTCGCCAGTTCCTCCTGAAGCAGTTGGCGCGCTTCGTCGTCGTCCGGTTGAACAGGCACGGCGACAGGCAGCAGCGACACCACTGGTCCGGCGTACACCTGGCTCAGGCTCCCGGCCCGGTTGACGGCCCCTGTGGCCCCGGGTGTCCGTACTCGCCGCCCGTCGACTGTCCGGGGATGGGGGAGTAGGTCCCCTTGGTACGTGCCTCGTTCTCCCTCAGCAGGACAATATCGAAGCCCTCGCGCCGAATACGAAGGTCGACGTAGAGGAGCGCGGTGACGCCGGCCTGGAAAGCGAAGCCGATTGCGGTGAAAACTGCGGTAACGGCCTGGACGATCAGCAGCACGGGGAGGGACTCAAGGAGCGCCGCCTCGGTAGAAGCGGGCGCAGATGTGAAGGATCCCAAACCGAAGGCAAGGAAAGACACGGGCGCCGCGACAACCTGGGTGATGATCGAAACAATAATGGAGGTGAGCACCAGGATCCCGAACGTCCGCCACCAGTTGCCTGTGGTGAGGGTCCAGGACCGGCGCAGAGCGCCTATGGGGCCGACGCCCTCAAGCATCAGGGCGGCCGGCGCCATGATCCATTTGATATTGAGCCAGATGGCAACAGCCACCGCCGCCAGAACACCGATCACAACAATTGCGACGGCGGCGTCCTCAAGCGCGAGCGAAAGACCGACCAGAATCAGCACGAGCACGACGGCGGAAACTGTCCAGAGCAGGAGAAGGATTGCACCGAGTCCTACCAGCGGAAGAATCCTGCGCCCGGCAAGCTTCCACAGCTGCCCGAACCCGGTGCGTTCATCGAGAACCGCCCGGGCAATCGGGATGATCAGTACTCCTTGCAGGATGAGGACACCCACCGAGGTCAGCAGGATGAGCACTGAGCCGACGGAGAGCGCCGAGGCCACCAGCCCGGTGACCTCGGCAGAGGATGCAGTGAACGGGTCAAATGTTGCGAGTGATCCGGTCAGCCCAATGGTCAGCAGAACAGTAAGGACCGCAACGATCACCTGGAACAGGATGGCCGTTCCAAAAGTCGAAAGGGGATTGCGCCGGCAGGCCTGGAAGGCGCCGTCCAGTATTTCCCCCAGGCCGAGCGGACGTAACGGAATGATGCCCGGCTTCGGCGGGGCCTGGTAGCCATGGAATTGGCCGGGGGGAGGGACAGGCCAGCCCGGATTGATGTCTCCCGCTGCCTGCTCAGGGAACCTGGCCTGGTTCTGGCCCCATGCCGGTTGCTGGTTCTGCCCCCACTGCTGCGGCCCGGAAGGAGACTGCCAAGGCCGGTCCTCCGGTTCCCCTTCCGGGAAGTTCCCGCTCATGATAATCCCCTTACACCTGATGCGCTGCTCGCTGTGCGGTACTTTTCCGGCACCTACACCTAGAACTATAGTTACCGGCACTGACGTTGTACCGGCACTGACGTTTACGGGCGCTGACGTTGAACCGGCTCTGAGGTCCAACCGGCACTGCGTTTCTGCCCGTGACCGCCCGCACGGAGGCGGCCGAATTTCATTGTTCTTCATTGCACCTGCTCTCGAGCGCGTTTGCTGCAAGATCGCGCGCAAATCGTCCTCTAGGATGACAAAGGCATATCGGCCGCACACGCTGGACGCGCGCCGATGCGACATTGATGGGGCAATGGGAGATTATTGGATGATGAAGGCACGCATTCTGGTCATAGACGACGACGAAGCACTGGCGGAGATGATCGGCATCGTTCTGCGCAACGACGGTTTCGATCCGGTGTTTTGCGCCGATGGTGCGCAGGCGGTTGATGTCTTCAGAAGCACCAAGCCGGACCTTGTTCTCCTGGACCTCATGCTTCCGGGCATTGACGGCATCGAGGTATGCCGGCAGATCCGCAATGAGTCGGATCTCCCCATTGTTATGCTCACCGCCAAGTCAGACACGTCCGACGTCGTCCGCGGGCTGGAGTCGGGTGCGGATGACTATGTGCCGAAACCGTTCAAGCCGGCAGAGTTGGTTGCCCGGGTGCGCGCCCGCCTGCGGCCCGGCGACCAGAAAGCGCCGGAAACTCTGCGCATAGGCGAGGTCAGCATCGACGTTGCCGGGCATTCGGTCACGCGGGCCGGAGAACCGATCTCCCTGACGCCGCTCGAGTTTGATCTGCTCGTGGCCCTGGCGCGGAAGCCCTGGCAGGTATTCACCCGCGAGCTGCTGCTGGAACAGGTCTGGGGATACCGGCACGCAGCGGACACCCGGCTCGTTAACGTCCACGTACAGCGGCTGCGCTCCAAGATCGAACGGGATCCTGAAGCCCCCGAAATCGTACTGACAGTTCGCGGCGTCGGATATAAGGCAGGACAAGCGTAATTTTGGAAGGGCGTGTAGGCCAGTCCCTGAGTTCGGCGTCCACGGGCGCCGCGCGGGGGTGGCGGTGGGTTCAGTCCATCATGGCGCAGACTGCGCGGCGCTGGCGTCAGTCACTGCTATTCCGTACTGTCACCTCCACACTGATACTTACCGCCGTCGCGCTCGTAGCTGTCGGCGCGTTCCTCTCCAGCCAGATCGCGAACGGGCTCTACCAGGAGAGGCTTGAGCAGTTCAAGGCAGAGGCAAGCGCTGGCCTCAGCGAGGTCAGAGAGATTTTCGCCCAAACATCGGTGACCGACCGGGAGTCCACCGCGCAGCTGGTGCGCGACACCCTGCCCAGCCTTGAGGGCGGCGGCGCCGACGCTCCCCGGCAGTACTCGCTCACAAGCGTTCCCGGCCAGGAAGGCCCAATTTTCGTTTCGCCGTTCGCAAGTTCCAATTTCATTGAGTCTTCGGCGATTCCGGAGGGGCTGGCCGAAGCCGTCCAGAACGGCGAAGACCAGTACTGGTCGCCTATCACCCTTGCCACTTCCGCCTCCGGCACGGAGTTCGACGTGCCCGGCATCGCTTTCGGCACCAAAGTCACCCTGCCTCCAGAGCAAACCGAATATTCGCTCTACCTGATCTATGACCTCTCATCCATGCAGGCCACTCTTGACTACATTCATGGGGTCACCTGGATCGGCGGCACCCTCCTGCTCGTGACCATCGGTGCCATCGTCTGGCTCGTCACCAGGAGCGTCGTGGGACCGGTCAGCCACGCTGCGCTCGTGTCGGAGAAGTTGGCGGCAGGGCAACTGCAGGAACGCATGGAGACACAGGGGGAAGACGAAGTCGCGCGGCTTGGTGCATCCTTCAATCACATGGCAGCCAGCCTGCAGGACCAGATCACCCAGCTCGCCCAGCTGTCGCAGATGCAGCAGCGGTTCGTCTCAGACGTCTCTCATGAACTGAGAACCCCGTTGACCACCGTCCGCATGGCGGCCGAGGTCCTGCATGATGCGCGGGAGGAGTTCGACCCGGTCAACCGGCGGTCCGCGGAGATCCTGTACAACCAGGTGGAACGTTTCCAGTCTCTTCTCGCCGACCTCCTGGAGGTTTCACGCTTCGATGCGGGAGTGGCTGTTCTGGACGCCGAGCCCACGGATATCTTCCAGCTTGTCCACCACGTCATCGACGGAGCACGCCCGCTGGCCGAGAGCCACAACTCCGAGATCACGGTGATCTCGAACGAAAACAAATGCGTGGTGGACGTCGATCCCCGCCGGATCGACCGCATCCTGCGCAACCTCATAGTCAACGCGCTGGAACACGGCGAAGGAAAGCCGATCAACATTTTCATCGCGTCCAATCAGGATGCGGTTGCGGTTGCTGTCCGCGACCACGGCATCGGAATGACTCCGCTGGATGCTGCCAGGGTGTTTGACCGGTTCTGGCGTGCAGACCCGGCACGTGCACGCACTACGGGCGGCAGCGGTCTCGGGTTGTCGATCGCGACCGAGGATGCCCGACTCCACGGAGCGTGGCTCCAGGCCTGGGGATCACCGGGTGAGGGTTCCTGCTTCCGCCTGACCCTGCCGAAGCGCCGGGACTCTGTGCTTAAGGTTTCACCGCTCCCGCTCCCGCCCCGGCAGGCTGCTCTTCCTGCCAAACCAGGGGTAAGTAATTCCACTCTGGACGCGGTGCCGACACTGCTGCATGGTGCGACCGGGAGCGAACGGTGACCGCGCGGTTGGGCTGGGCACGGTCCGTTCTCCTGATTCTTCTGCTTGCAATGCTCAGTGCGTGCTCGTCGATTCCCAAGGCGGGACCGGTGGGCACGATCGAGGCGACGGCGGAGGCCGAAACCGGCCCACGCTTCGTCAATAACCCGTCGCCGCCGCGTGATGGCGCAAGCGCCGGTGAGGTTCTCGATGGATTCCTCGTGGCCGGAATCGGCGTTTCCGACAACTACAGCGTGGCCCGGTCCTATCTCACTCCGTCTCTCGCACAGACGTGGGAACCGGAGGAAGAGGTCACCATCTACCGGTCCGATTTCAAGATCAGCTCCACTCCCACCGAGGGCCAGCTGCAGCTTCAGGTCGAGGTAGCGGGATACATCGATGCGGCCGGTATCCGACGTAACGTCGGTCCAGGCACCACCGAATCCATGACCGTGCAGATGGAGCAGGTGCAGGGTGAGTGGCGTGTCGCGGATATCCCGAGCGGCATCATGATCTCCATGGCGGATGCCGCAAATTTGCTGCAGTCGCACGAACTCTACTTCTACAGCAGCAGCTACCAGTACTGGGTTCCCGACGTTCGCTGGTTCGTCAACCGCCAGGGAATCGCGACTAACATCGTCACAGCGCTCATCAACGGTCCGGCACCCTACCTGCAGGGCGCAGTCACCAGCGCTTTTCCGGAAAACGCAGCCCTCGCCGTCGAATCGGTGCCCATTGAATCCGGCACGGCCACTATTGATTTCACCCAGGACATCCTGACGGGCACTGACAACCTTCGCCGACAGCAGATGGAACAGCAGCTAAGGGTCACGCTCACCGGGCTCGACACGGTGAATTCCGTGGAGTTGCGTGCAGGGCAGCCGATCCCGTTTGAACGCGACCCCAACCTGGTGCTCCCTGACCTGGACCCGGCCGTTCTGAGCAGGCAGATCGTGATCAGCGAGGAAGAGCTGGCCTTCTTCGAAGGCGGTCAGTTGACGCCGGTGAACGATGTGCCCTCCGTTGCGGAATTCGACCCGGTGGATCCGGCGATGTCCTACGACGGGAAGAACTATGCGTTCCTTAATGCTGACCGAACCGAACTCATGGCTACCGGCGAAGGGCAAACCGTCCGGACCATCACTGTCGGATCAAGCCTGACACCTCCAAGCTATGACCCGTCGAACTGGATCTGGACGGCAGGGACTGCAGAAGGGCGCTCGTATGTGCGCGCCATACCGCCCGGCGGAAGCGCCGACAATGCTATCGAGGTGCTGACTTCGTGGCTGGGAAACCGGACGATCAGCGAGATCCGTATCTCCCGCGATGGTGCCCGCGCGCTCATCGTGGCTCAGCAGTCGGGGCAGAGCCAGCTGCTGTTGTCCGGTGTCAGTCGAAGCGAGGACGGGGTTCCCCAGACCCTGAGCGACCCGATCTCCCTCAACCCGCCCGGTGCCATCAATACAGCGAAGTGGGTAACGGAGACCTCTGTTGTGGTTGCTGACACGTCGAGCGACGAATCGGTGATTGCCACGCTTCTCCCGTTTGCAGCCGAACCAGACGAGTTCTCGCCGCTTGAGGGCCTGGAGCATCTGAGCGCCGGAACAGGCCGCACGAACGTCTTCGCCCAGAAGGGCAACAGTATTTTCGGTGTTGTGGGCAACAGCTGGACAGACCAGGGAGTGGTCGCACGCGACCCGGCTTTCGCCGGCTAGCAGCGTTTCCCTGGTTATCCACAATTCGGCTTCGCTGCAGCTAAGTGCCGGGTCGACGTGGCACCGTGGAGTCGTGTGGCTGGAGAATCTTGAGCGAGGTCTCGACCGTGCCCGGTTGCATCCGTTGTGGGACCGGGTCGGCGGAGCTCTGCAGGAATTCTGGTCACTGGTTTTCCCGACGGAGTGTGTGGTCTGTGAGCGTGCGGACAGTTCCCTCTGCGTCGATTGCGCGGCTGTCCTGCGGCGCGCCACAGTCCGGCCCTTCCGCGCTGAACACGGCGCGGAAGGACTGCCGGAAGCCGAAGGTGCGCGGACTGCAGCCGGTGCGGGGTACGACGTGTTCTCGCCGCTTCCCGTCGTCGCGGCAGGCCATTATGCGAAAGCCGTGTCTGCGGCCCTGCTTGCGTTCAAGAACCACGGTCATACGGATATAGGGCGGTGGCTGCAGGCAGCCCTTGCCGGAGCGTTGCATGAAGCCAGATCGACGCTCTGCGGAGAATCCGCGGAGCTGGTGCTGGTTCCTGTCCCTACGCGGGGAGCATCGGTCCGGCGCCGCGGTTACGATCCCTTGGCGCTTCTACTCGGCGGTTTGGCGAAACGGCGGGAGTTGCCGGCAGGCACAACTATCGCCACCGCCGTGCGCCTTGGATACCGGCCGTCGTCGTTATTGACGCTGGTTTCGGGCGGACTGTCCCAGAAAGGCCTCGGCAGCCAGGGCAGGCGGCGGAACGTCTCCGGCAGCATGGAAGCGTCGCCGGCAATACTCGACACGGGCTTCAACCGGCCGTGCCTCATCGTCGATGATGTTCTGACAACAGGGGCAACTATCTCCGAAACTGCGCGCGTCCTGCGCGCTGCCGGCGCGGTGGTGGTTGGCGCCGTCGTTATTGCCGCAACGCCCGCCCCGAATGGGGTAGGAGAGACGACGACGGCGGTCGTCCCAGGCATCCGGGAGCCACCTCCCAGCCAACCCATGGAAAAAAACCGGCGGGTAGGGGTGAATTCAAACAACGGGTGAACTACCGTGAAGTATGGGTATCACAACGAAGACAGTTACCCATCGACAGCGGCTGGAAGGAGCGGATCCTCGGCCGCTGTTGTGTCACCTGAGCGATTTTGGAGGGCACTATGGAATTCATGATCAACGGACGGAACCTTGCAGTTTCTGACCGATTCCGGGAATACGCGGAAGAGAAGATCGACAAAATCGAACAACTGGGGGACAAGGTCCAGAGGCTGGACGCAAAAGTAACGAAGGAGCCCAACGCCCGTCAGGCAGATAGTGCACTTACCGTCGAACTTACGGTGATGCAGAAAGGTCCGATCATCCGGGCGGAAGCATCAGCGGCAGACAAGTTCGCCGCTTTCGATCTTGCCTACAGCAAGCTGCTGGAGAGGCTCCGAAGGGCACGGGACCGGCGGAAGGTGCACCACGGCCGGCACACGCCGGTTGCAGTTCGGGAAGCAACTGCCACCCTGGCGCCCGCGAGTACAGAAGAACCGATCTACGCGGCTTCTTCCAACCACACCGGCAGCATCGACACCGCTGATCAAAACGGGTATGAGATCGATGGGGACATACCCGCAGGGGACTCACCCGTGCTGATCCGTCGGAAGGTCTTCTCAGGCATCCCAATGAGTCTTGATGACGCCGTCGACAACATGGAGCTCGTGGGCCACGATTTCTATCTCTTCGTGGATTCACAGACCGGGGCGCCGTCGGTCGTCTACCGTCGGCAGGGCTGGACCTACGGCGTCATCACCCTCGATTCGAAGTGTGCCGATGCGCCGGAAGATCCGCATGAAGAGCTCGTTGCGTACCGTGCGCGCGAGTCAGCGACCGCATAGCGCACTGAACGGGAATCTATGATCAGGAAATGACCTCTTCCCTGACTCTCCTCCAGGCACGACGGATCGCATTGGAGGCGCAGGGATTGGCGCGGGAGCGGCCCACCAAGACCCCGGGAACCCGGGAGGTGGGCCGTACTCTCGTCCGCCTGCAGCTCCTGCAGATCGACTCCGTCAATGTGCTCTCGCGCAGCCATTACCTGCCTTTGTTCGCCCGGCTCGGCCCGTACGACCGCGTGCTGCTCGACCGTTTTTCATCCCGGGCGCCCCGGCGCCTCGTGGAGTATTGGGCACACGAGGCAAGCCTCGTCCTGCCGGAGCTCTTTCCCTATCTCGTTGCTACCCAAAGCCGGAGGTGGGCGAGCGCATCGTCACTGCCCGACGACGTCCGGCTGCCGCTCAGTGACCGCATCCTCGAACTGCTGGGCGCCAGCCGGCCCCTGACCGCGGCGCAGGTTCAAAACCACATCGGCCATATCGAACAGAAGAGATTTGATCAGTGGGGCTGGAACTGGAGCTCGGCGAAAAGGGTGCTCGAAGACCTCTTCCAGCAAGGCCTGGTTTCGTCGGCAGGAAGGACTGCCCAGTTCGAGCGGCGATATACCCTCACGGAGAAAGTCCTGCCTGATTCGTCGCTTGCCCGTCTGGATATTCCGGTAGAGGAAGCCTACCTTCAGCTGGCCGAACGGGCGGCGCAGGCAGTCGGAGTCGGTACTACACGCTGCATTGCGGACTATTTTCGTATCCCTATCAAGGCGGCCGCTGCTGCCATTCATGTTCTGGTTCAGCGAGGTACGCTCGTTCCGGTAACAGTCGACTCATGGCGGCAGCCCGCCTATCGATACGCGGGTTCGGTGCTCCCACGGAACGCCACGGGCAGGGCCCTGCTTAGTCCGTTTGACTCCGTCGTCTTCGAACGGCGCCGGTTGGAGTCGCTGTTCGGCTTCCACTACCGCATTGAGATCTACACGCCAGCCCAAAAGCGCAAATACGGCTACTACGTGCTGCCCTTCCTTCTCCGCGACGGCATGGTGGCGCGGGTGGATCTGAAGGCAGACCGGGCGCAGGGGAGGCTCATGGTGCGGGCCGCTCACGGTGAGGCGTCAGTGCCGACCGACACGGCCGCCGAACTCGCCGCGGAGCTGGTGCTGATGGCGGGCTGGCTGGGTTTGGATCATGTGATCGTCGAACCGCGTGGCAACCTGTCAGCTCCGGTAGCCGCGCAGCTGGCGGAGGAATACGGCTGGGAACTAAATCGGGGGACGGCACGTCTCTCACGTAGACTGAATCCGCCAGGAAACGGCGTACCTAGATTGGGAGCAAAAACCAGTGCCATCACTTCTTGAACGAGTCCTTCGTACCGGCGATAAGAAGACACTGAAGCAACTCCGCAACTACGCCGACGCGATCAACATACTCGAAGATGAGTTCCGCGCCCTCAGCGATGAGGAACTGCGTGGGGAAACCGACAAGCTGAAGAAGCGCTACGAGGACGGTGAGACGCTCGAGGCACTCCTTCCGGAAGCCTTCGCAGCGGTGAGGGAAGCGGCCAGCCGTACGCTGGGGCTCCGTCACTTCGACGTTCAGCTGATGGGCGGTGCCGCGCTTCATCTGGGAAACATCGCCGAGATGAAAACCGGTGAAGGCAAGACCCTCGTCGCCACTGCGCCGGCCTACCTGAACGCCCTCACAGGCAAAGGCGTTCACGTCGTCACGACCAACGACTACCTGGCTGAGTACCAGTCTGACCTCATGGGCCGCGTTTTCCGTTTCCTCGGCCTGAGCTGCGGCTGCATCCTGTCCAAGCAGGATCCCGCCACTCGCCGCGCTCAGTACGCGTCGGATATCACCTATGGAACAAACAACGAGTTCGGGTTCGACTACCTGCGCGACAACATGGCGTGGAGCGCCGCCGAGTTGGTTCAACGCGGACACAACTTCGCTATCGTCGATGAGGTCGACTCCATTCTCATTGATGAGGCCCGTACTCCCCTCATCATCTCCGGGCAGGCATCCGGCGACGTGAACCGCTGGTACACCGAGTTCTCGAAAGTCGTCACTCGCCTCACCGCTGAAACCGATTACGAAGTCGACGAGAAGAAGCGCACCGTCGGTGTTCTCGAAAGCGGCATCGAGAAGGTCGAGGATTACCTCGGTATCCACAATCTCTACGAATCTGCGAACACACCGCTGATCGGCTTCCTGAACAACGCGATCAAGGCGAAGGAACTCTTCAAGCGGGACAAGGACTATGTCGTCCTCAACGGCGAGGTCATGATCGTCGATGAGCACACTGGCCGTATCCTCGCCGGTCGGCGCTACAACGAGGGGATGCACCAGGCGATCGAGGCCAAGGAAGGCGTCGAGATCAAGGCCGAAAACCAGACGCTTGCAACGGTTACCCTGCAGAACTATTTCCGCCTCTACGAGAAGCTCTCGGGCATGACCGGAACCGCTGAAACAGAAGCCGCGGAGTTCATGGGCACCTACAAGCTGGGAGTCGTTCCCATCCCCACCAACCGGCCGATGATTCGTGAGGACCGCTCCGACCTCATCTACAAGAATGAAGTCGCCAAGTTCGATGCAGTCGTCAAGGACATTGTGGAGCGGCATGAGAAGGGCCAGCCGGTTCTGGTCGGTACTACGTCGGTCGAAAAGAGCGAGTACCTCTCCAAGCAGCTTGCCAAGGCAGGCATCCGCCACGAGGTTCTGAACGCGAAGAACCATGCGCGGGAGGCAGCGATTGTCGCGCAGGCAGGGCGCAAGCGTGCGGTGACTGTGGCAACCAATATGGCCGGCCGCGGTACTGACATCATGCTTGGCGGAAATGCGGAGTTCGACGCCGTGACCGCCATGGAGAGCAAGGGCCTCCACCCAGCCGACAATCCTGAGGAGTATGAGGCCGAATGGCCGAATGCCCTGGCCGCCGCAAAGGAAGCAGTGGAAACGGAGCAGGAGGAAGTCCGGGACCTCGGTGGACTTTATGTGCTGGGAACCGAGCGACATGAGTCCCGTCGCATCGACAACCAGTTGAGGGGCCGCTCCGGACGCCAGGGTGACCCGGGAGCCTCCCGCTTCTACCTGTCTCTCACCGACGACCTGATGCGGTTGTTCAATTCGGGCGCCGCAGAGCGGATCATGAACAGCTCTTCCATGCCCGATGATGTCGCCCTGGAATCCAAGATGGTTTCCAAGGCGATTGAAAGCGCGCAGGGGCAAGTGGAGGGCCGCAATGCGGAGCAGCGGAAGAACGTACTGAAGTACGACGACGTCCTCAACCGGCAACGCGAGGCGATCTACAGCGATCGTCGACGCATTCTTGAGGGTGACGACCTGCACGAAAAGGTGGAGCATTTCCTTGAAGACGTCGTTACGGCCATGGTGGACGAAGCAACCGCCCAAGGCCACGGAGACGACTGGGACTACGAGCTGCTCTGGACCAACCTGAAGACGCTTTACCCCATCAGCCTTACAATCGATGAGGTCGTCGAGGAAGCCGGCGGCAAGTCGAAAATCACTCGGGATTTCCTCCACGCCGAGATTCTTTCTGATGCGAAGGTTGCCTACAAACAGCGCGAGGAAGCGCTCGGGGAGAAATCCATGCGGGAGCTGGAGCGCCGGGTGGTCCTTTCGGTGATCGGCAGGAAGTGGCAGGAACATCTTTACGAGATGGATTACCTCAAGGAGGGCATCGGCCTGCGTGCCATGGCACAGCGTGATCCGCTTGTGGAGTATCAGCGCGAAGGATTTGTGTTGTTCCAGGCGATGATGGAGGCAATCCGAGAGGAGAGCATCGGCTACATCTTCAACCTGGAGGTTGAAGTGGCGCCGGCGCAGAAGGCTGGCCTTCCCGGCGTGGCTGACGGTCGGGGGCTTGTGGATACTCCAACCATCAAAGCTGCAGGACTGGAGGCACCTGAGCGTCCGGCCAGCTTGGCGTTCACTGCGCCCAACGCACAGGGCGGGGTAGAGACGCGGGTCGAGCGTCGGCGCAGCGAGTCGGACGGTGATGGTTCGAAGGGCAGTCGGGCCGAGCAGCGCGCTGCCGCCAAGCGCCGGCCGGATAGGCGTTAGCCGGCCGGGTAGGCGTTAGCCGGGAGTGCACTGGTCGGGAACGAGTAAGCAGGGAGCGCGCACTAGCGGGACAATGGCACTAGCCGATCTGAAGCTCGGTAACGCGCCACTGACCACGCCAACGTTCAATCCTCATTGCTATTGCTCTGGCGCGCTTTTGCTCGGCAGCCACTACCGAGGCCTCGAAGATGCTTCGAGTGATGGGGCAGATACGGACCGTCCGAATCAGGACGTTGCGGTGAAGGCGCAGTGAATTGCTTCGTGGATCCCCGCCTACGCCCTGGCCTCGGGACTGTTCCACGCTGCGCACCAGGTTGGATCGAAGCTGGAGGCGCTCATAGCTGCGGCCGTCGAGCAACCTGGCCATCTGCTGCAGCGGCCTCGTTCCACCGAGAACTTCAAGTGCGCCCCTGGCAACCCTACGGGCCACGGCCTCCAGTTCTTCGGGAATCTCAGGTTCAGGACTGGGTAACGGGGCCGGTGGGCGGAGGAGCGGAAGCACAGCGGCGTCGTCGTTCCGGTGGAGGGGAACCTCAGTGCGAAGCAGAAACGGCCTGGGCGCTCCGCTGGCTTCAGCCAAAGGCGATATCTCGGATGCTGCGGGCAGGTGGGAGAGGGTGCTCACGTAGTTTTCTCGTTTCATTTCGAGTCCGCTGATGATCCCGTGGGGGGATGAAGAGCTTGTCCGGGCTGAAGCAGTTGGGCGTTCTCGCCGATCACATCCTTGTTCGCGGCGTACCATTGCGGCCAGGTCTCGGCTACTTGTGCGTCCGACGCGGCGGGACCGAGATATCGCGCCGTGATGGTCCAAAGGGAGTCGCCGGGCTGCACCACCACCTCGCCCCCTACCGCAACATGTGAGGACCGGCCTTCCCGCGGCTCTTTGATCAAGAGGTTTCCGGCAGGTGGCGGCGCCGTCGGCCGCCAGGAAGGGTCGAGTACGGCCGGCGCTTCCACCGGTGCCCACTGTGGGCTGAGCGCAGGGCCTTCCCCTGCTGCGTGTACCTGATCGGCGGCGGAGGATAGCGAGGGCACGGGTGCCCCGGCGTGGGCGGACGGAGCCGCAATCAGGCTCACACCCAATGCAAGACCGGCCGCCCGATGCATGAACGCTGGAGCGAACGCACCTATTCGTTGTGCAGCATTTGGACGGCCGACGCGGGTAAGCACTTTGGCGATGAATGCAAAGCAGAAGCTGAGGCACCACCAGACGAGGACGAGAGTGCCAAAGATCGCAACCCCCGAGCCAACCAGGTACGCCAGCCCGCTCGAGGCGGAAGCTTCCTGACTGTCAGCGAGCATCTTGCCAACCAGAGCGAGGACACCTCCAAGCAGCAAGATGGCATATGCCGTTCCCACCCCAGTCCTGCCTGATTCCATGTGAGGATCCTTTCGATGCTGGTTAATGCTGGTTAATGCCGTTTGACGCCGTTTGGTGCTTTTCAACTAGTTTGCTTAAACTTGTCTACCGTGGATTACGTTGGATGTCTACTAGTTGACCGAAAATCACTGGGTCCATAAGCTGAATCGATGCGTTGGAAAGCTCTGTTCGAAGACATCGAGGCGCAACTCGCCGCCGCTGACCAGGCGTTAGATGATGCCGAGGTGGCAGACCGGGTTCGGCAGGAGCAAGGGGCGGTTACTCTCGCCGACCGCTTTCGTGGACAGCTGGGGTTCATACTGAGGGTAGGAACGTCCGGCGGCGGCAGCTTCGATGGTGAGTTGACGCATGTGGGATCAGAGTGGCTGGTCCTGAGCACGCAGCCAGGGGAAGTGATGGTTCCGTTCACCGCTGTTCGGCTGGTGGAAGGTCTGAGCCGGAATGTATTGGGTGAGGCGTCGCGTGTTCAAAAAGGGTTGGGCCTTGGATCGGCCCTGCGGACACTGGCTCGGGATCGCGCGGCCGTCACCGTTCACATAGTGGAGAGCGCCACGCGGATTGAAGGGATCATCGACCGTGTCGGGAAGGACTTCCTGGAGATAGCCGCAGTCCTGCCCGGTGAAGCGAGGCGCACAACGAGCGTGTCTGCGGTTTACGCTGTTCCGTTTTCCGGGCTGGCTGCGGTTTCCTCCCGTTGAACCGTACTGGTCCGGGCGTACTCTTCGCATGGAGATCCGGCTTTATGCCGGGCAGGACAGGTCACAACGGTAAAGGGCGGCGCCTCATCGGCGCCGCCCTTGGATGATCGTGGAGTGTTACCTTCTGTTGGAGTGTTACCTAGAGTTCCTGCTCAACTGGCGCGCCTTCTTTCACGCTTGCCGCCGTCCGTTGATAGGCACTGGCGATATAGTCCTCGAGAACCTGGGTCTCCACCCGCCACTGCCCGCGGCCGCCGACCTGGATAGCCGGAAGCTCGCCGGAGCGCACGAGCGCGTATGTCTGTGATGAGGAGATATTGAGAACCTCTCCCACATCGGCCAGCGTCATAAACCGTTTCTGTGCCACGAAAGCCGCCTTTCCCTTCGTTCGACGCAAGAAACCTGTCCCTCCATCTTGCCACCCCCGGACGCCGACGTTGACGATATCCACAGTTTGTTGCTGATTCGTGCATTTGGTTTCCATTTGACTGAGGCTTGAAAGAGAATTGCTTGGGGCATGCACGTCCCGGTGCCATGCAAACGACTGTGAAGACGGGGAACAGGGGAAACACTCGTGAGTCTCAAGATGGACAACGCGGTGAGTACAAACGCGCCGCTCAGGCTGCGCAAACCGTCCTGGAAAGACCCCCGGCTTCTCATCGGCATACTGCTGGTGTGCGTTTCCATTGTGGGCGTGATAGCCCTTGTCGAAAGCGCGGACAAAACTATCGGCGTTTATGCAGCCCGTGAGGACCTGCCAGTTGGCGCCGAAATTTCGGAAGAGGATCTTAGCGTCGTTCCCGTGCGATTGGGCGAGGTTGAGGGCTCGTACCGATTAGTGAGCGAAGGTCTTCCGGATAACGCAGTTGCGCAGCGGTTGATCCCTGCCGGAGAGCTGCTTCCTGTCTCCGGAGTAGGGCCGGCCGATGCGCTCGACCGTAAGCCGGTGGGACTCACCGTGGAGGATCCGCTGCCTGCCGGGACCGCGAGGGGTGATCGTGTCGACGTATGGATTTCTCCCCGGGGAGAAGGTAACGAGTTCGGCGCTGCCGAGTTGCTCCTTGAGGGCGCTGAAATCTATGGCTATGCGGAGGAAGATTCCGCGCTGGGCGCCAGCCAATCGGCTCGCATTTTCGTCCTGGTCGGTGATGAAACCCTTCCTGCACTCCTTGACGCCCTGTCCAATGAGGCAAGGATCGCCGTCGTCGTCAACTCGGGTGCACGATGAGTATCCCCGTTGTTACGGTCGGACGTTCCGCGAGCGATTGCGTACCGGGACTGGAACAGCTTCGCGGACCGGTCACGGTGGTTCGACGCTGTGACGAATTTCCGGAGATGATCGCTGCCTGCCAAACCGGAATTGCGCGTGCGGCTATCGTTGCTTTCGACGCCGGTGAACTCACGTCGTCTCTGGTGGAACGGTTGCGCGCGGCTGATGTTGCCGTAGTTGCGCTCACTGACGACGATGACGCGCGGCAGCGTTTGCGGGTGCTGCAGGTTCGCCATGCGCCGACAGCCGTGGACGCTCGAGCGCTTGCCGGTGAAGTAGCTGCAGCCGTGGCGGATCTCGAACTGCATCTGCGGGGCACGCCGAACACCGCGTTTGCTGACCCTTCCCGTGCGCTTACTCCCAAACAGGTCTCTCGACTGGAAACAGCAGAGCCGGAAGGCGACGGCACAGTGCTTGTGGCCTGGGGTCCCACCGGTGCCACCGGCCGCACCACGGTGGCCGTCAATGTGGCTTCCGAACTCGCTGCCACGGGCTCCCGCGTCCTGCTCATGGACGCTGACACCTACGGAGCCAGTGTTGCTGCTTTTCTGGGACTCTTGGATGAATCGGCGGGGATCGCCCAAGCCTGCCGACTGGCGGATCAAGGCGTCCTGGATATCCCCACCCTGCAGCGAATCTGCACCGAAGTAGCTCTCGACGGTTCTCCGCTGCACGTTCTGACAGGCGTCACGCGTGCTGACCGCTGGGCGGAGGTCAGGCCAGCGGCGCTCACCCGTGTTGTGGCGCTTGCGCGCTCGATCTTCGATTTCATTGTCGTCGATTGCGCATTCGCCATCGAAGCTGACGAAGAATTGAGTTTCGACACCCTCGCACCGCGACGCAACGGGGCAACACTGCGCTGCCTTGAGCTGGCTGATGAGGTGTACGCTATCGGCGCTGCTGACTCGGTCGGGGTGCCGCGCCTCGTTCGTGCGCTGGCCGAGCTTGAAGAGGCGGTACCAACGGCAGCTCCGCGCGTTGTCTTCAATAAGGTGCGGGCTGCCTCCGTCGGTCGTTCACCGGAACGCCAGCTCCGCGAGGCATGGGAGCGATTCGGTCCTTCAATGCCCATCTCGGCGTTCCTGCCCGCTGATTTCGACGCTGCCGATGCCGCTCTACTGAGGGGTTCGACGCTGCGCGAAGCCGCTTCCGCCTCCGCGTTGCGCCAGGCTATCTCGGCGCTGGTCAATGCACCGGTTGAACAACGCAAGCGCCGCTCTGCTGGTCCAACCTCCAACGAAATGAAGTTTTCCGGTAACGGCGTTAGGCTCTCACAGTAAGGGGGTCGCGAAGGGGCGGCCTTTCATTTCGTTACGGAGGCGGTTCATGTCGTCTGGATCCAGCACCACGGAACAGTCCAGCTCTGACACTTCACTCACCGAGTTCATCCAGCACTATTACCAGCACCTAGCGGATGACGACGCCGGCACCTATTCGCCGGACGCGCTCACCGAACGTGCGCTTGAGCACCGCACGCTGGCCGCGATCCGGCCCACAGGTGAGGCGATAGTCGGAGTCTTCGACCAGGATGACGCAAGCATCGTCATGATCGTCACCGACGACATGC
This sequence comes from uncultured Arthrobacter sp., assembly GCF_947495145.1. GTDB lineage: Bacteria > Actinomycetota > Actinomycetes > Actinomycetales > Micrococcaceae > Arthrobacter_D. Next base: position 42,011 of record NZ_CANLXP010000004.1, on the reverse strand, counting down.
CGTTCCTCGTGGACTCCGTCACGGCGGAGCTGGTGCGGCAGCAGGCTGCAATCCGGCTGGTCGTGCACCCCACGTTCGTCGCGGTCCGGCATCGATCGTCGCACGAACTGATGAAGCTCAGGCGGGTTCCTTCCTCCGCGGGCTCATCCAGCGGGGATACGGCCGCACTTCCCAACCTGGCTGAACTGGTCGCTGACAGTGACATCAGTGCTCACGTCGAATCCTGGATGGCAGTCGAAGTCGGTCGCATCGGCGATGAGAAGCGGCGCGGGGAGATCGTCAAGGGTCTTCAGCGCGTCCTCTCCGATGTACGCGCAGCCGTGGAGGACTGGACTGCAATGCGCAGCAAACTGCGCGAGGTGTCCTCCACCCTGCAGCAGGTGCCGGAAGGCGCAGATATACCTGATCTCGGGCAGACCCAGGAATTGTTGGCCTGGCTGGACCAAGGAAACTTCACGTTCCTCGGCTACAAGGAATACGATCTCGAGACAGAGGACGGCGAAGACGTCCTTCGCGTCAGGGATGACAGCGGGCTGGGCTTGCTGCGCCACCCGATCGATGGCCGGCCGATCCAACATCTGACGCCGGCCGGGCGCGCCAAAGCACGCGAGAAGCAGCCGCTCGTCATAACCAAAGCCAACTCCCGGTCGACGGTTCACCGCGCCGCCTACCTCGATTACATCGGTATCAAACGGTTCGACAAGCAGGGCAACGTCTGCGGGGAGCGGAGGTTCATCGGGCTCTTTGCAACCAGTGCCTACACCGGGTCGGTCCGCAATGTGCCGATCATCCGGGACAAGGTGAACGAAGTGCTGCGCCGCTGCGGATTCCCCACGGATTCCCATTCAGGCAAAGACCTGTTGTCGATCCTCGAAACCTACCCCCGGGATGAGCTCTTCCAGGTCGATGTAGATGATCTGGTGGCTACGGCGCTGGGGATCCTGAAACTGCAGGAAAGACGCCGGACGAGACTGTTCCTCCGGCCGGACACCTACGGGCGCTTCATGTCGGCATTGGTTTACCTGCCGCGGGACCGTTATACGACGAGCGTTCGCCTGCGTATCGAGGATGAGCTGCGGCGCACCTTCAACGCAGAGTCGATTGATTACGAGGCACGGATGAGCGAGTCTGCACTCGCCAGACTGTTCTTCCGCATCCGACTTCCCAAAAACGCTGAGATTGCGCACGTCGAGGTCGCTGAACTCGAACAGCGGCTGGTGATGGCTGCCCGGTCGTGGTCGGAAGGCATCGATGAAGTGGCGCGTACCCGTTTCAACCGGCCGGATGCGGAACGGTTCTCGCACCTATGGGCTGAGGCATTCCCAGCCGCGTACAGAGTGGACTACGAAGTCGAGGACGCGCTCGAGGACATCGAACGCTTCTCGACCTATGACCGAACAGATACCTCCGGCCCGATCATGCATGTGTATGTTCCGTCCGGTGCGGGCGAACATCTGGCGGAAGATGCGCGGCTCAAGCTGTATCTCACTGAGCCGAAGAGCCTCAGCCAGATTCTGCCGTACCTGCACAACCTAGGTCTCGAAGTGCTGGACGAGCGTCCGTTCGAAATCGAGCGCTCCGACGGGAGGGACTTCTTCCTCTATGACCTCGGCCTGCGGTATCCGCAGGGAATCGATCCGGAGAGTACGGGCGAACTGCTGGAGGCAGCGTTCGCTGCTGCCGTAGGCAACGCGAGCGAATCGGATTCTTTCGACCGGCTCGTCCTGAAGGAGAATTTTCGCTGGCGTCAGGTCGCCATCCTGCGCAGCTACGCGAAGTACATGCGCCAGATGGGCAACATGAATTCGTACGGATTCATCAGCGACACGCTCCTGGCCAACCCGGAAGTAACACGCAAACTGGTTGCGCTTTTCGAAGCGCGGTTCGACCCGGACTTCGATTCCGAACGGCGTGAAGAAACGACGGCGGGTGTTCGCCTGGAGCTGGACGCGCTACTCGAGCAGGTGCCCACTCTGGACGCTGACCGTGTCCTCCGCACCTTCGCCAACGTGATTGAGGCGACTCTGCGGACGAACTACTTCCAGGACAAAGTGCACATCAGTTACAAGCTGAACACTTCAGCCATCGAGGGAGCGCCGCATCCGCGTCCGAAGTTTGAGATCTGGGTTTATTCCCCACAGATTGAAGGCGTCCATCTGCGCTTCGGCGATATCGCCCGTGGCGGGCTGCGGTGGTCGGACCGGAGAGAGGACTTCCGCACCGAGATTCTCGGTCTCGTCAAGGCGCAGACGGTGAAGAACGCGGTCATCGTTCCTACCGGTGCCAAAGGCGGCTTCTATGCGAAGCAGCTGCCTGACCCTGTACAGGACCGTGCAGGGTGGATGGCGGAAGGGCAGGCAAGTTACCGCACCTTCATTCGCGCGCTCCTGGACATCACGGACAATCTCGTAACCACCGAGGAAGGCGAGAATGTGGTGCCGCCCGAGCGAGTGGTTCGGCACGACGGCGATGACAGCTATCTTGTGGTGGCTGCAGACAAAGGCACTGCGTCCTTCTCGGACATTGCCAATGAGCTTTCCGCTGAATACGGCTTCTGGCTGGGGGATGCCTTTGCGTCGGGAGGTTCAGTCGGGTATGACCATAAGGCGATGGGCATTACGGCTCGGGGCGCCTGGGAGTCTGTGAAGCGGCACTTCAGTGAATTCGGCGTGGATACCCAAACCGAAGAATTCACCGTCGCCGGCGTCGGCGACATGAGCGGGGATGTTTTCGGTAACGGAATGCTTCTTTCGACGCATATCCGCCTGGTTGCCGCTTTTGATCACCGCCACATCTTTCTGGATCCCGCCCCGGATGCGCCGACATCATTCAAGGAGCGCAAACGGCTCTTCGAGCTTCCCCGATCCAGCTGGGCAGATTACAACCCGGAGCTGATCAGTGATGGCGGCGGAGTGTATGCGCGCCATGTGAAGTCCATTCCCGTGAGTGAACAGGTGAGGGCCGTACTCGGTCTCGATGACTCTGTCACCACGATGAGCCCTCCGGAGCTTCTGCGCGCCATTCTCACCGCACCGGTAGACCTGCTCTACAACGGCGGTATCGGCACCTATGTGAAGGCGTCCAGCGAGACCCACAGCGATGTGGGCGATAAGGCGAACGACTCCATCAGGGTCAACGGAAACCAGTTGCGTGCCCGTGTGGTCGGCGAGGGCGGAAACCTTGGAATGACCCAGCACGGCCGGATTGAAGCTGCGCTCAACGGAGTGATCCTCAATACCGATGCGATTGATAACTCCGCAGGCGTGGACTGCTCCGACCACGAAGTGAACATCAAGATCTTCGTGGACCGGATGGTACGCACAGGCAAACTGAAAGCGGCAGAGCGTACCGAGTTCCTGCACTCGATGACGGACGAGGTGGCGGACCTCGTGCTTCAGGACAATATCGACCAGAACGTACTCCTTCTCAACGACCGGCAGCGCGTCCTTGAATGGAGCCCGAGCTTCGAGCGGCTGATGGACTGGCTCGAGACGCATGCAGATCTGAACCGGGAGCTCGAAGCCCTGCCAACCACGACGGAACTGCGGGCCAGGGTTGAGCGCGGTCAGGGCCTCACCTCACCGGAGCTTTCCATGCTGGCCGCGTACGCCAAGATCGAACTGACAAAAGCGCTCACCAGAAGCGACCTGGCTGACGATCCGTGGTTCAAGGACACCTTGCGGAGCTACTTCCCACGTCAGCTTGTCGAACGCTTCGACGAGGAGCTCGACAGTCATCCGCTGCGGCGCGAGATTATCTCCACCGTCATCGCGAATGACATGGTGAATCTGGGCGGAATTACCTTCGTCTTCCGCGTGATGGAAGAAACATCGGTCAATGAAGCGATCGTCGCGCGTGCGTTTGTAGCTCTGCGGGAAATCTACGACCTCGATCACATCGTCCACGCGCTGGCCCAGCTTCCACCAAGTTTTCCGACCGAACACTCGACCACCGTCCACCTCGACATCCGGCGGCTGCTGGATCGGGCTGTGCGGTGGTTCGTCAACCACGTTGGGCGCGGTACCAGTGTCGAGGAGGACATCGCCGCCTTCAAACCGTTGATGGATCCGTTGCGTACAAAACTCATCAACTACGTGAGCGGCGGCGACCTCGAGCGGGTGCGCAGCTGGTTCCGGCGTGCTGAGGAATGGGGACTACCTGATTCCATCGCGCAGCACTGGGCGGAGCAGTTCGAGTCGTTTGGGTTGCTCGACGTTGCTCTCATCTCGCGGCGCGTGGATGAACCTGTCGAGCGGATAGCCGAGGTGTACTACGCCATTTACGACCGCTTCAACGTGGACAACCTGCTTGAGCGCATCACTTCCCTGCCAAGGGAAGACCGCTGGCAGGCCCTTGCGCGTGCTGCACTCCGTGACGACCTTTACTCGACGGTGTCTGAAATGACGGTGTCGGTTATGAACAGCTCGTCACATTTGGAATCATCGAATGCGTCCAGCAGGCTTCAGGAATGGGAGAAGCAGAACGCTGAACACCTGGATCGGGCCAAGAAGATGTTTGCCGAGGTGAACCAGCTGGAACGCGACGATATGGCTTCGCTGTCCGTTGCACTACGCTTGCTGCGTTCAATCGTGCGGCAGTAAGGGAGGCATAGGTGGCGATCTTCACGGACCCCATCCGGGAACACACGGGTTTCGCGCCGGGCGATGCTGAATGGCTGCATCTTTTGGTGGGGGACTGGCAGATGGTTGCGGACCTTGCATTTGCAGACCTTGCGCTGTGGTTTCCCCTGCACGACGGCGGCTACGTTGCGCTGGCACATGTGCGCCCTTCCACCTCGCACACCGTCTTTCACAGCGACTTCGTGGGTGAACGGATCCGCGCTGATCTTCAACCGCTGGTTGACAAGGCCTGGGAGAGCCAGCAGATCGAACGGTCCGGGGAAACCAACTGGACCACGGAGATGGCGATGCGCGTCGAAGCGGTACCGATGGTGCGAAACGGCAGAACTCTTGCCGTCGTCACCTCTCACATGGACCTGTCCAGCTCGCGCATGCCATCACGGCTGGAGCTGACCTACCGGCAGTGTGCCTACGATCTGCTGCGGATGGCGACTTTGGGGCTGTGGCCCGATTTCGCTACGCCGACGGGATCCAGGCGGGGTGCCCCGCGCGTAGGGGACGGTCTGATTCGGCTCGATGTGGACGGCGTCGTGCAGTATGCCAGTCCAAACGGTGTTTCAGCATTCCGGCGACTGGGTGACGTCGAGACGCTAGAAGGGCGTCCCCTCGCCGAGATCGTGACCTCGCTGCTGAAGGACCGCAGGATGGTTGACGAGACGTTGCCACTCGTATTGACAGGCAAGATGCCCTGGCGTACCGAAATCGAGTCCAGGGGCGTGAGCCTGTCACTGCGTGCTATCCCACTTCGCGATGACAAGGAACGTTTCGGTGCACTGGTGCTCTGCCGCGACGTGTCGGAGCTCAGGCGGCGGGAGATGGAGCTGGTGTCCAAGGACGCGACAATCCGTGAGATTCATCACCGGGTGAAGAACAATCTGCAGACCGTGGCTGCCCTGTTGAGGATGCAGTCACGCCGCATGGTGAGCGATGAAGCGAAACAGGGTCTGGAGCAGGCGATGCGGCGGGTGGCCACGATCGCGCTGGTCCATGAGACGTTGTCGCAGGGCCTTTCGCAGAGCGTGGACTTCGACGAGCTTATTGCGCGTCAATTCCGCTTGTCTGCGGAAGTAGCGTCGCCGAATCAGGCTGTCCGGACAGAGCGGTCAGGCGAATTCGGTGAGCTCCCCAGCGATTTTGCCACCCCGCTGGCCCTGGTGATCAATGAGCTGGTGACGAACGCCGTCGAGCATGGCTTGGCCGATCGGCCCGGCACAGTCTGGCTTGGCGCTAACAGAAGCGTGGGCGATGACGGCGAGATGCTCACCGTTTCCATTATGGACGACGGGGCAGGTCTGCCGCCGGAGGGCTACAGCGAGGGACTCGGTCTGCAGATCGTGAGGACCCTCGTCATGAGCGAACTGGGCGGCACGATCGAGTGGACTTCGCGGGAAGGCGGCGGCACGGTTGTCACTATCGAAATGGGAATCCCCGGAGCACGGCGTAAAACCGGCGCATCGCGGCCTTCCTCCCAAGGAATCTGATTGGCTCGAAGCGACGACAAACTGAAGGGAGGGCATCTACCGATGCCCTCCCTTCAGCTATGTCTTAGGGTGTGACTCTTCAGTCAGGAAGCCCGGCGTGCTCGCGCTGCGCGTCGCTTGAGCGCGCGGCGTTCGTCTTCGCTCAGCCCACCCCAGACGCCGGCATCCTGTCCGGACTCAATCGCCCACTGGAGGCAGGTGTCGATGACCTGGCATCGGCGGCACACGCTCTTTGCTTCTTCAATCTGAAGCAGGGCGGGCCCTGTGTTGCCGACCGGGAAAAACAGTTCCGGGTCTTTGTCTAGGCAGGCAGCGCGGCTACGCCAGTCCATGCTGATCACTTTCTCCTTACAACTCGCGAGGTTTGTGAAAACATTCACGAGGGGTGTCATAGTAAAGGGGGCCACTACGGCCCCCGCATTTCCTTCATTAAGGTTGTCACGTTACGCACACGCAAACAAGGGGTAACCAGAAGGTAATTGCCTCAAACCATGAGGGATGCGTCACACAGTTGACAACAGGCAAAGCATCCGTAGCTGTGAACGACTATGTCCGGTAGGGTGCGACTGTGTCAAGACCCGCCTCCCTGCCCCAGTCCCATGAGAGAGCCCGGCCGGTAGGGGTGGTAATCATCGCGGCGATTCTGCTCTGCGAGGCAGCAGTCCTGCTCGCCGTCGCCGGTTGGTTTGCTTTCGGTCTGCTCACAAGCACGCCCACCTCTTTGGGCGGCGCGGTTTTCATGCTGGTACTCCTGCTCCTTTTCGCAGGGTGGCTCCTGATCGTGGCGCACTTTCTCTTCCGGGGATACCGCTGGACACGATCCGCAGCGCTGGTCTTCCAGTTCTTCGTGATTGTTGTTGCAATACCTACGCTGACCGGTGGAATAATCTGGGTCGGTCTCCTGCTACTGGTACCCGCGGTGGTAGTGGTGCACCAACTCTTCACACGTCCCGTCGCGGCCTACACCAGCCGGACGGGCGACGGCACACCTATGCTCTAGCCCTGATGCTGTCAGGAGGACCTCGATGGATCCCACCCGGACGGGGCGCGCTCACAGAGGGCAACCTGAATTTCCACTGTGCAGTGCGAGTGCACGAGGATGCCGCGTCCCGGCGGTGACTTGCCATCCACATCGACGCGTAAGCCGAAGATATCCCCATCAGCGGGCGACCGGGGACCGAGGATGATCCCCACCGGATTGACGCGCAGGGAAGCAAGGGCGGGGCTGACCGCGATTGCTGGCGAGGGTGAGCAGGCAAAGACAGCCCGTGCGCCGGCCGCCAGCATTTCAGCGAGTTGCTGGTGGGTATCGCGGGGTAGCAGGTCGGCGTCGTCAACGAGCAGCAGATCCTTCCCGCCAGCTCCTCCCATGGCGGCCTGCTTCCAGAAAACCGCCGGATCTTCATTTTCGAGGGGCCGCAGGCATCTCACTGACTCAGGGGCCAATTGTGCGACCAGGTTGAGCGTCTGCGATTTGCCGCTGCCGGCTGACCCGACGACCACCGCCACCGTTCGCTGCGGCAGCGCCAACTCCACTGGGGCGAGGTCATCACCGCCCACACCCACTGGGATCCGTAGCTGCCCCAGAGATGGGTGCGTTGCTGGGAGATCAATGCTCCTGACAATGCGGGGAAGTGCAGCGACGGTGAACGGTCGCTGTGCCGGCAGCCCGCGGGGCACCGGGCCGGGATCCATCATGAGTTGGGCAATCGCATCCCCGTCAGCGCTGATACGGCCCTGAACGAACGCACGACCGGGTATCGAATCGATGGCAGGAAGCTTCGGCCAGGTGAGTAGAGCCTCTGAGCTGGCACCGAGCGGCAGGTAGAGGCGGTTGGGCAACGCGGAAAAGAACCTGCTGGCGATGAGTTCCCGCTCACCCGCAATGACCAGTGAGATTCCGGCGGCTTCGCCGTCACGCACGATGTCCTGCAGCGCGTCTTCCGCCCAAGCGAAGCGGCTGCTGCGGAACGCCGTTGCCCACCTTCCCCAGCCCGAGATAAAGACTGTGAGTTGCGGGAAGTGGGAGGTTATGGACTGAGCGTTGCCGAGCCGAACCGTCACCAGCTCGGCAATCCGTTCGAGGACTCTGGCAGCCCGTTTCACATCGGCGGCAGTGACATAGGCGCCGACCTGTGCAGCATCATTGACAGGGCGCAGGGTCGAGTCGCCGTCGAGTAGATAGAGGTGCCGGTCGGGCAGGGTGCGGAGATGTTCCGCCGTCAGGGCCTGGAGCACCATGCCCTGCCCGCTGCCGGGCTGACCCACAAGTGCGAGATGTGAGTGACGTGCGGGATCCCATACAAGCGGACGTTGCTTTTGCTTCTCGGGGAGGTCGAGCAGGCCAAGCTGCGGAGTGTCGGTCGGCACCGCGGTCGAGCGCGTGAGCGCCGACGGCAGGGACGGACATACCGGTTTTCGCAGCCGCGGAACCGGTAGCAGGTGCGCAGCTCTGTTGGCGGAGTCCACAAGCGCCTGAAGGTTATCTGCCGAATCTGGGGTTACTTCCCGGGCAGTGTCTTTCCCTGCGTGATCGGCTATTTCATAGCCGGGGCTCTGCGCCAGGAAGGAAGCAAAGGACGTAACTGAGGCGGACAGCGAGTTGGAGCCGGGCGCCGTCGTCGTCGCGGTCTGGAACTCGATGGGCTCCCCGGAGGCTATGCGCAGAAAACCACGGCCGGGAAGGTTGACCGGGATGGACGCTGCTACTGCTGCTTCGAGGACGTCCTGGGATTCCATGGCGGATTGAACCCTCAGTGCAACGTTTGCCGTGATGTTTGCGCGGATATCGGATGTGATCGCACCCTGCGGGCGCTGCGTTGCAAGGACAAGATGCATCCCGAGCGAGCGCCCCAGGGAAGCGATCCGCATCAGTTCCTGGACGGACCCGGGAACCTCCTCGCTGAGCATCCGAAACTCGTCGATCACTGTCACTAGACGGGGTAACGGCATGGCGGTGCTTCTACGGTACTCAAGGTAGTCGGCAGCACCGGCGTCTGCGAAGAGTGCTTCGCGCCGCTTGATCTCTGCCCTGAGGGAGACAAGGGTGCGGGAGACAGCAGCTACCGAGAGGTCGGTGAACATGCCGGTAACGTGCGGCAGGTGCGCAAGTCCGCCGAGTCCGGAGCCGCCCTTGAAGTCGATGAAGAGGAAGTTCAGGCCGGTGGGGGAGTAGCTGAGCGCCAGACCAAGGACCAGTGTCCGCAGGAACTCGGATTTGCCGGATCCTGTTGTCCCGGCGATAAGCAGATGTGGGCCGCTCATCACCAGATCAAGCACCAGCGGTCCCTCAGCCGATGACCCGATGCTTGTACAAAGATGTGAGCCGTTCCACGCCGTGCGCCATCTTTCCGCAATGCTGTCACTGTCGCAAGGCAGCAGGTCCAGAAACGCGAGAGCATCCGGGACTGTTGTCCCTGTCTGATCGGCTGCGTGCGGTCGGCTACGTGTTCCGATTGCTCGGGCCAACCGCTCAAATGTGTCCGATTGGACGAAATCCGGCTGGAAACAAACAGCGCCGTCCGGGGTTGTGAGTTCGGGCCGCGGCGGAAAGTAGTCGATGGTCCAACGCTCCTTGTCACGTCGGTTCGACGACGAGAAACGGTAGATGCGCATCCCTTCCGCTGCTGTGACCGTTCCCGAATCGAAGGTCATGATTGTGGAGTACCTGCGGGAAGCGAGAAGTTCAGCGAACCGTGCGTGATCGGCAACGAGGGTCACCCCTGGCAGGAATCTCGCCGCCGACGGTAGAGCTGCGGCGGCACCGAAACAGAGGACTTCCCCGGCATCGCGAAGGGCGGCGAGCTGAAGAAGCAGGAAGTGGGCGACTTCGACGAGGATTTCCAGCGGTCCGCGGATGTCCAGATTGAGCGGTTCCTGACCTCCGCTCTCCACCAATGGGAGGAGCACTGGCGCGTCGGTAATGACGGGCGGCCGCCATTGCGCAGGTGTGGGTTTGGGCTGGACATTGGCGTGCTGGTCCGCGATGCCGAGCCGTAGATAGGTGCCGCGCGAGTGCAGCGATGGTATTCGACCGAAGTCGGCCAGCTGTGGACGCAGAGCAGCGAGCGCGAGCCCGCCTGGGTCCGGTGCCGCGCGTCGTCGTCGTTCACTGTCTCTGGCTGCGGCTGCGGCCACCGCTGCGTCGAACACGCGGCGTCTTCTTCGTCCGTTTATGAGCGGTACGAGGCCGGTGACGGCGGAGAGCGCACTGAACGCCAGGAAAAACCACATACCAGTGGTCACTGCGAGCACAATGCCGAGCACGAGCGGCAGGAAGGCTGTGAGGATCAGTAACCTGTTGCCCTCCGGGGGAGGGGGCGCGCTGACCTCGCACGGCTCATGGAGCTCAGCGGGAAGGGTTGACTCGGCCGGCGTGTCCGCGAGGACGACGGCACAACGGCTGGCACCGATGCGGATTTCGGAGTCTGTGGTCACCGGGCTTCGTTCGACGCGGGATCCGTTCACCCAGACGCCGTTCACCGACTTCCGATCGCGGAGGACGAGGGCGTCGTTGCTCACCGCGAGGACGGCATGCACGCGGGAGAGTTCGGGGTCATGGATGGAGATATCTGCTGCGCTTCGGCCGATCGTGTAGACGCCGCGTGAGAGCGGTACTGACTTGCCGGCGTCGGGTCCGGACCGCACGAGGAAGATCAGGTTCCCGGCGTCGGATGGTCGCGACGCCGGTCGCTGGCTTGGGGAGGCGACGATCACCGCGCCGGACGTCAGGGGCGGTACTCCTGGTTCCAGCTCTTGCAGGGGTGTCCCGCCGATCGAGAGGTGCTGGGTCCCAATTCGTTCTGACAGCTGTCTGTGAAGCTGTTCGCCACTCGACAAATGGGCCCTCGTGATGACGATTTCCTCCGTCGGTTCGCCTCCCGGCAATTGCGCGCCCGGACCTGCGGCGAGCGTGACGTGCAGATCCATGGTTCGAGCCTAGGAGCATTTCGGGCTCCTTGACGGGAGTCGGCGTCGACCTGTGGATAAGGGCCGCGGTCAGCGCCGCGGAAGCTTCAACGGGCGATATTCCAGCTGGGACGATAGGCTTGGCTACTGGATCTGGAGCCGGGTCTGCTCCACGTACAGAGAAAAGGTCATACCACCGTGAAGATTGCTGTCATTGCCCTTGGGAAAATCGGTCTGCCGCTGGCAGTCCAGTTCGCGTCGAAGGGTCACGAAGTGGTGGGCGTTGACGTTAACGCCCAGGTTGTCGAGTTGATCAACAACGCTGTGGAGCCGTTTCCCGGTGAAGCGCACCTCCAGGAAAAGCTTTCCGAACTGGTTCCCGCCGGCAAGCTTCGGGCGACAACTGATTACGGTCAGGCGGTTCCTGATGCTGATGCAGTGGTCCTGGTGGTGCCTTTGTTCGTCGACGCTGAAGCAAATCCTGACTTCGGATGGATGGACGGCGCCACTACAGAGCTGGCCAGGCACCTCACTCCGGGAACGCTGGTTTCCTATGAGACGACTCTTCCGGTAGGGACCACCCGTTCTCGGTGGAAGCCGATGCTCGAGGAAGGTTCGGGCCTGGTCGAGGGCAAGGATTTCCACCTCGTGTTCTCACCGGAGCGTGTGCTGACCGGTCGTGTCTTCGAGGACCTCCGCAAGTACCCTAAGCTGGTAGGCGGGTTGTCCGACGACGGCGCGAAGGCTGCGGTCGAGTTCTACGAAGCCGTTCTCGATTTCGATGACCGTCCTGATCTGGTTCGCGGTAACGGCGTGTGGGATCTGGGATCAGCCGAAGCATCGGAGCTGGCAAAGCTTGCCGAGACGACCTACCGCGATGTGAATATCGGTCTGGCCAATCAGTTTGCGCGCTTCGCCGCAACTGCGGGAATCGACATTTACCAGGTCATTGAGGCTTCGAACTCCCAGCCCTACAGCCACATCCACCAGCCGGGCATCGCAGTCGGAGGCCACTGCATCCCCGTTTATCCTCGGCTGTATCTGTGGAACGATCCGTCAGCAACGGTCGTTCGTGCGGCCCGCGAAGCCAATGCCGGGATGCCGGAGTACACGGTTGGGCTGCTGGAAGGCGCCCATGGCGAGCTGAGCGGTGCCACCGTCGTCGTGCTTGGCGCTGCCTACCGCGGCGAGGTCAAGGAGACGGCTTTCTCGGGCGTCTTCGCGACGGTTGACGCGCTGAAGGAACGCGGCGCAAAGGTGCTGGTGCACGACCCGATGTACACGGATGCGGAACTTTCCTCTCTTGGATTCGACGCCTACCAGGTTGGCGAGCCGGTGGATGCTGCAGTGGTGCAGGCGAACCACGCAGAGTACGCAAACCTGACGCCGTCCGATCTGCCCGGGGTGAAGACGTTCATCGACGGTCGCCGGGTAAGCTCGCCGGAGAAGTGGGCCGGAGTGACCTATCGGGTCATCGGCAAGGCCTGAGAGACGCAACGGAAGGTAGTCGCATGACTTACATCGCCGATAGCGCTGACGTTTCGGAGCAGGCGGAACTGGGCGAGGGCACGAAGGTGTGGCATCTCGCCCAGGTGCGGGAAAACGCGAAGCTGGGCGCCAACTGCATTGTCGGACGCGGGGCCTACATCGGTACGGGCGTTTCTATGGGCGAGAACAGCAAGGTCCAGAATTACGCTCTGGTGTATGAGCCGGCGTCGCTCGGCAAGGGTGTATTTATTGGTCCGGCCGTTGTTTTGACGAATGACACGTATCCGCGGTCAGTCTCGCCGGACGGAACGCTGAAAAGCGCGCATGACTGGATTCCCGTCGGGGTCACTATCGAAGACGGTGCCTCCATCGGGGCTCGCGCTGTGTGCGTGGCCCCGGTGACCATCGGTAAGTGGGCCACGGTAGCTGCCGGCGCCGTCGTCACCAAAGACGTACCCGCCTACGGGCTCATGGCAGGAGTTCCTGCCCGCCGTCTGGGGTGGGTTGGCAAGGCAGGTCACCCGTTGAAGGAGCAGGACGGACTGTGGGTCTGTCCTGCGACCGGCGAGAAGTACAGCGAAGCACACGGAACACTGGCACCAGTAGAGGATCAGAAATGAGCACAGGATTCATTCCGGCGGCTAAGCCGATCGTAGGGGACGAGGAGCGCGCTGCTGTTGATGCGGTGCTCGTCTCCGGCATGCTGGCGCAGGGCGCCGAGGTCGCCGAGTTCGAGAAGGAGTTTTCGGAGGTCCTGCTCGATGGTCGGTCGTCCGTTGCCGTGAATTCGGGGACGTCCGGTTTGCACCTTGGCTTGCTGGCTGCCGGAATCGGACCCGGGGACGAGGTGATCGTCCCATCATTCACGTTCGCCGCAACCGCGAATTCTGTCGCACTCACAGGCGCGACGCCGGTCTTCGCCGACATTGAGCTGGATCACTACTGCCTGGATGTCGCTCACGTAGAGTCGCTGATCTCCGACAAGACCAAGGGGATCATGCCCGTGCACCTGTACGGCCACCCGGCGAACGTCGTCGCGTTCCGTGAACTTGCTGACTCACGTGGGATCAAGCTGTTTGAGGACGCGGCTCAGGCTCATGGTGCTGGATTGGATGGCCGGAAGGTCGGCACGTTCGGAGATTTCGCGATGTTCTCGCTCTACCCGACGAAGAACATGACCTCGGGCGAGGGCGGCATGGTGTCGACCGGAGACGCGACCGTCGAGCGTAACCTGCGTCTGCTGCGGAACCAGGGCATGGAGCGCCAGTACGAGAACGAGCTGGTCGGCTTCAACGCCCGCATGACCAATCTCCATGCGGCTATCGGGCGCGTGCAGTTGACCAAGGTCCTCGGGTGGACTGCGCAGCGTCAGTCAAACGCCAAGTTCCTCACCGAGAACCTTGAAGGCGTAGGTACGCCAGCAGTAGCTGAGGGTGCTGAGCACGTGTACCACCAGTACACCATTCGCATCTCGGGCGACCGCGACGGATTCGCCGCCGCGCTCAAGGACGAGTACAACATCGGTAGCGGTGTCTACTACCCAATCCCGAATCACCGTCTGCCTTCCTTCAACCGAACCGAGGACCTGCCCAATACCGAGATCGCGGCACGCGAAGTACTCTCCCTCCCGGTGCATCCATCGCTTGATGGCGAGGACCTGGACCGCATCGTGACGGCCGTGAACAAGCTTGCGGGAGCGGGCGCCTGATGGCGGACCTTCGGGTAGGCATTATCGGTCTGGGAATGATGGGCCGCCATCACGCACGCGTGGCGCGGGAGCTCGATGGCGTTCAGTTGGTTGCGGTGGCAGATGCTTACGGGGACCCGCATGGTGTGGCGGGGAACCTACCCTTGTGCGGCTCAGTGGATGAGCTGATCGCTCAGGGAATAGACATGGCAGTGTGTGCCGTGCCGACAGGCTTGCACGAGGAGGTGGGTCTTGCCCTCGCGACTGCGGGAGTGCACACCATGGTTGAGAAGCCGATCGCTTCCACGATCGAGGGCGGTGTGAAGCTGGCAGAGGCTTTCGAGGCTGCCGGTCTGGTTGGCGCTGTGGGGCATATCGAGCGGTTCAACCCTGCGCTTCAGTCGCTGCGTTCCCGCATCGAGAACGGTGATCTCGGTGATGTCTATCAGGTGGCAACCCGCCGTCAGGGACCGTTTCCTTCGCGGATTGCCGACGTCGGGGTGGTGAAGGATCTAGGCACTCACGATATTGACCTGACCGCATGGCTGGCGCAGTCGCACTACAAGTCAGTTTCCGCGCGCACGAGTACACGGTCGGGACGTCCGCACGAGGACATGGTGACGGCGTCCTGCCAACTGGAGAATGGCGTCATCACTTCCCACCTGGTGAATTGGCTTTCTCCTATGAAAGAGCGACTGACCGTGGTAACGGGAGAAAAGGGGGCCTTCGTCGCGGACACGTTGACGGCGGACCTGACGTTCTACGAAAACGGGACGATCAACACCGAATGGGAAGCAGTCTCAAACTTCCGCGGAGTTAGTGAAGGCAACATCACGCGTCTTGCACTGACCAAACGTGAGCCGTTGAAGGCCGAGCACGAGGCGTTCCGTGATGCTGTGCGAGGGGAACGCAACGACGTGGTGACGATGCGCGAAGGCCTAAACACCCTGCGGGTGGCGGAGGCGATGATCGAGTCTGCCCGAACCGGGCAGATGGTGGACATTACCGCGTGACGACACGTGTTGTCATTGCAACCAGGCTCTACCCGCCGGAGGTTGGGGCGGCTGCTTTCCGATTGAAGGCCTTAGCGACCGCACTGAGAAGCGTTGGCGCATCCGTGAGTGTACTCACGACGATGCCCCCGGTAGGGATGGTTCCCGAGCGCGGTGTTTCTCGGTGGCCCGTTCTGCGCGATGCGGGAGGAAATGTCAGGGGTTACATCCAGTACCTCAGCTTCGACGTGCCGCTCTTTTTTCGATTGCTCGTCACTCGTGCTGACATCGTCGTGTCTGAGCCGCCGCCCACAACGGGGCTTGTAGTAGCTCTTTCTTCCTGGATCAGAAGACGCCCTTATGTTTACTACGCGGCTGACGTGTGGACGGACGCGCTGATCGCTATGGGCGCCGCTTCACCGGTCGTCGAAGTCATGCGCTGGATGGAGGGAACAGCACTGAGGAATGCGGCACAAGTAATCGCCATTTCCGATGGTGTGGCCGACCAACTGCCTCAGTTCGGCGTTCCGTCCGACGTGATACGCGTCGTCGGGAATGGTATCGATACCGAGACTTTCCGGCCGGATGGACCCGAGGCATCTCCTGGACATCCGTACTTTGTCTACACCGGCACGATGTCGGAGTGGCAGGGCGCTGAAATTTTCATTGAAGCGCTGCAGTATGTTGGGGGGAGTAACGTACACATTTACTACTTCGGGCAAGGCTCGTCCGAGCAGAAGCTTCGGGAGCTCGCCGGACGCATTGCCCCAGGACGGGTAATATTCGGCGGAGTCAAGACCCCCGAAGAGACTGCCTCATGGATCAGAGGCGCCGTTGGTGCCCTCGTGAGCATTGTGCCTGGGCAGGGCTATGATTTTGCCAAACCGACGAAGATTTATGCGGCTGGAGCCTGCGGCACGCCGGTGATTTATGCAGGCGCGGGGGACTGCTCAAGCATGGTGTCGGACAATCGGCTTGGCGAGAGCGTTGACTTCGATCCAGTGAAGGTGTCAGCTGCTATGACGCGGCTCCTTGACGGGGACGACGCAGAGTCAGATATACGAGTGAACTGGGTGCGAAAGAACGCGTCGCTGCAGACCGCCGGCGAACGCGCCGCCGCCGCCGTGCTGGCCGTACTGGACTAATCAACAGACGACGGCGTCGAATCGGCGTTCTCAGGCCGATGTCGTCCCATTGAGAAGGGCAGCAACTACCTGGTTCGCGGCGAGACCTTCTCCATATGGCGCAGCGTCAGTCGCTGCCGGCATGGGTCGGGCGACGGCGGCACCCAACTGGTCTAGGTTTTCTGAGACAAGGACGTTCCAGCCCAGGTTCACGGTTTCCACCCATTCGGTCTCCGGTCTTATCGTGGTGCAAGGCACACGAAGGAGGAACGCTTCCTTTTGCAGGCCGCCGGAGTCCGTAACCACGCCCGCTGAGTTCTGTACTGCATTGACAAGTTGAGGATAGGCGAGCGGCGAAATTGCTCGAAGGCCGCCTATTTCGAGGTCTATCCCGTGCTTTTCCGCTAGGGAACGCAGACGAGGGTGCGCGAGAAGGAGCACGGGCTTGTCCAACTGCGACAGCTGGTTGAGGATTGTTGAAAGTCGGTCAGGACTGTCTGTGTTGTCCGGCCGATGGATGGTGCTGACGTAGTAGTTACCGGTGCTGACACCTTGAGGGAGAGGTTCTTCCCTTGCAGCGACGGCGTCTCTGGTTAGGTAGAGGACGTCGGTCATGACGTCGCCCACTAATACGCTGCGATCCGAAAGCCCTTCGGTCGCCAAGTGCTCCATTGCGACTTCTGTCGGAGCAAGGAGAAGATCGGCCGCATGGTCAGTGAGAACACGGTTGTGTTCCTCTGGCATTCTGCGATTGAACGAGCGCAAGCCCGCTTCGAGATGCGCGACTGGAATATGCATTTTCACCGCCGCGACGGCTGCTGCAAGGGTCGAATTCGTGTCCCCATATACCAGCACCCAATCAGGACGGGTCTTTTCCAGGACTTCTTCGAGGCCAGCGAGCATTGCGCCGGTCTGGCGCCCGTGCGTCGCCGAACCGATCGCTAGGTTGAAGTCAGGAGCTGGAATACCCAAATCCTGAAAGAAGACATCTGACATGAGCTCGTCGTAATGCTGACCGGTGTGGGCGATGAGATGATCTGCCTTACCCTGCAGAGCAGAGGCAATGGGAGCCAGCTTCACGAACTGCGGGCGTGCACCCACGACGCTGAGAATTTGCATGGGTTCCACTCTAGTTCCAAACCGGCACCAACCTATGCGGCTCGTGTCAACAGCGAGGTGAGCAGGCTACGCTCGACCTGTTCATCGGTCGCCGAACTCAGAGCAATCGCGTGGCGATGTGCACTCTGCTTACAATTTTGGATGTCTGTCCGGCTTAGTGCCAAGACAGCGTCGGCCAACGCTTCGGGAGAAAAGTCGCTGGCGATAGCCCCTAGTTCGAATTCCTCTATGAGGCGAGACGTTTCAGGCGATGGACTGAATACTATTGCCAACCTTGCCTGGACGAAATCGAAAAACTTGTTGGGCAGCATCAAGGCGTGATTGCGTGTCCTCGGAGGAAGGCTGAATATTCCGACGTCGTAAGAGTTGAGAACTTCCGGAAGGTCATCCGGCGGCACAGGTGGAAGCAGTCGCACATTGCCAAACTCCTCCGCAAGACCTTCTAGCTGCGCCTTATATTTCCCGCCGTCGCGAGCGGGCACGAGGTATAAATCCAGGGAATAACCGGATCCGAGGATGCCGGCAGCCGCCATCATCCCTTCAAGGTTGCGACCCGGCACCGCGGCTCCGCTGTGCACGAGTCGGATCACGTCAGGGCGCATCATCGATGGGGTAAGGTCGGTGAACCGGCGGGCATTGCGTACCGTAACGGTGTCGATTCCGAACTCTGAGCGGTAGAGAGCCGCAATTGAGTCGTTCACCACAGAGACCGCCGCCATTCGTGGTAGGTGCCGAGCGCATACCCATGTCATGAATGGCTTGATGAGCAGCTTCCAGGACAAGACATGAACGCGTTCTTCCGGGGCCCATTCGTGCATATCCCCCCAGACGGGAGTTTCGGGACCTGCAATTCGGCGGGCCAGCGGCAGTGCGCGAGCTTCGTTGGCCACAACGAGATCCCACTTGCCGTCAACGAGATCGAGGGCACGCCGCACTGCGGGAGCGCGGAACTCGACCAGTGAATACAAGCGGGCCGCCAAAAGCGCCACGCCAAAAAAGGTTTGCGGCAGTGAGGGCATGTCCGAGTCGATTTCCAGGTGATGTGCAGCACCCTCCGGCTTGCTCCCGTACCCGACCGTAGTGACGTCCCCGAACTCAGCTAGAACTGCTACCTGGCGCAGCACCCTCGAATCTGCCCGGATATCTGAGAAGGAAATACAAAGGATCTTGGGACGCATGAGACCACTGTAGTTCGGCATGGGATACGTCGGCATGCCAATGGCCGGTCGGGTAACCTAGACCGGGCAGGGATACCTGTGTGCAGTTGCTCATCCAATCCAGGAGACTTTGTGAACGTTGACCTCGTCGTCGTAGGCTCCGGCTTTTTCGGCCTGACAATTGCCGAGAGGGCTGCCGAGGAACTCGGACTCAAAGTTGCGGTCCTTGACCGTCGGCACCATATCGGTGGTAACGCATACAGCGAGAACGAGAAGCAGACAGGCATCGAAGTGCACCGCTACGGCGCGCACCTTTTCCACACTTCGAACGAACGGGTGTGGGACTACGTCAACCGCTTCACTGATTTCACCGGCTATCAGCACAAGGTGTACACGAGCCATAAAGGTGAGGTGTACCCCATGCCGATCAATATGGGCACTATCAACCAGTTCTTCCGTGCGTCCATGGGTCCAACCGAGGCACGAGCGTTGATTCAGGAGCAGGCAGGCGAGCTGGCTGGAACAGATCCGGCAAATCTGAACGACAAAGGCATCCAGCTCATTGGACGACCGCTGTATGAGGCC
Source organism: uncultured Arthrobacter sp. (assembly GCF_947495145.1). Classification (GTDB taxonomy): domain Bacteria; phylum Actinomycetota; class Actinomycetes; order Actinomycetales; family Micrococcaceae; genus Arthrobacter_D. The sequence goes on along the minus strand of NZ_CANLXP010000004.1, from coordinate 22,830 downwards.
TTCATCAAGTACTACACCGGGAAGCAATGGCAGACCGACCCTAAAGACCTCCCAGCCGAGATCATTTCCCGGCTGCCCGTTCGCTATACCTATGACAACCGCTACTTCAATGACAAGTACGAGGGACTTCCGGTCAACGGCTATACAGCTTGGATAGAACGTATGGCGGCACACCCCAATATCAGCGTGCAACTCAACACGGACTTCTTTGACGATGGTCATCAGTTTTCTCGGGCGGCCACCAGGGGGCGGATCCCAGTGGTGTACACCGGGGCTGTTGACAGGTACTTCGACTACGTTGAGGGCGATCTGTCCTGGCGGACTATCGACCTGAAGGAAGAGGTCCTGCCGATGGAGGACTTCCAAGGGTGTCCTGTCATGAACTATCCGGACGAAGACGTCCCGTATACCCGCATCCACGAGTTCAGGCACTTCCATCCGGAGCGCGACTACACTAAGGATGCCACCGTAATCATGCGGGAATATTCACGGTTCGCCGAAAAGGGAGACGAACCCTACTACCCGGTGAATACGGAGTCCGACCGCTCAAAACTCCTCGCGTACCGCGACCTCGCGAAGGATGAAAACATGGTGTTGTTCGGTGGACGCCTTGGCACATACAAGTACCTCGACATGCACATGGCCATCGGATCGGCGCTGTCAATGTTCGATAACAAGATCAAGCCGCATTTCGGTGGCGGTGCAAAGTTCGAAAGCGGGGGAATCGACGCATGAGCACAGTGAGTATGGCCACGGACCCAGCGACCGATACAGAGACGCAGTGGGAGACGATTCAACGAATCATCCTTCCCACCGAAGCAAACGTTGACACGGCACCGCTGTATCTCGACACTGGCAGCGCACTGAGCGTCCAACTGAACACTATGGATGGTAGCGCTTTCACTGACAAAGCTTCGCAGAGCAGCTTCGGAAGCGCGAAGGAGATTCACGCTGAAGATTTTCGTTCCCGGCACTCGACCTCGATCAGGCGCGGCGAGCGGGTCTCCTTCGGAAGCTACTTCAATGCATTCCCTGCCAGCTATTGGCGTCGCTGGACATCTGTCCAGGATGTCCGACTCCGCGTCGCTACCTCCGGTGCAGGAAGTATAAGCGTCTATAAATCCAACGCCCGAGGATCCCTGCAACATGTGGATACCAAGCGAGTGCGAGAAGCCGGCACGACGACTTTCGAACTTTCCCTTAAACCGTTCGGCGACGGCGGGTGGTACTGGTTCGATCTGGTAGCGGCAGCCGAGGACTTCGTCCTTGAGTCGGCTCAATGGCAGGCGCCTGCTCTGGGCAAAGCCGCCGGACAGGTAACCCTCGAGATCACCACTCTGAACAAGCCGGACTTCTGCTTGAACAATTTGAGGATACTTGCCGAGAATCCAACGAGTCTCGAGAATCTCAAGGAGGTTCTTGTCGTTGACCAGGGCACCAGCAAGGTCGCTGCTGAGCCCGGATTCGCCGGGGTGAGGGCAGCGCTTCAAGGGAAGTTGCGCATCATCGACCAAGCCAACCTTGGTGGGTCAGGCGGCTTCGCGAGGGGAATGTATGAAGCCGTCGAGAACGGCAGCGACTACGTTCTGTTGCTCGATGACGACATAGTCATGGAGCCTGAGAGTATTTCCCGACTCCTCACTTTCGCTGATCGCTGCAAGTCTCCCACCATAGTGGGCGGCCACATGTTCGACCTCTATAACCGGACAGTTCTCCACACCTTCGGCGAGACCGTAAACCCTTGGCGCTTCCAGCCGGACCAGCCTGTCGCCGAGCAAATCCTTGGGCACGATTTCGTGCGCTCCAACCTTCGTCAGACTCCCTGGTTGCACAGGCGAGTGGATGTCGATTACAACGGCTGGTGGATGTCGCTGATCCCGACAGCTACCATCCGCGATATCGGGCTTTCCCTGCCTGTCTTCATTAAGTGGGATGATGCCGAATACGGGCTGAGAGCCAAAGCAGCAGGGTATCCGACTGTATCGATGCCTGGTTCCGCCGTCTGGCATGTTTCATGGATAGATAAAGATGACCTTGTCGGTTGGCAGGCGTATTTCCACACCCGAAACCGAATGATTGCTGCATTGATTCATAGCCCTTATGAGCACGGCGGCCGGGTAGTTCGGGAGTCCGGTTATATGGACATCAAGCACCTGATTTCCATGCAGTATTTCACAGCGATGGGTCGGGTGAAAGCGCTACAGGACGTTTTGAAGGGTCCGGCACAGTTGCACGACATCCTTCCGACGAAGCTGCCGGAAATACGGGCGATGGCCAAGGAGTATCCTGACTCCCAATTTCGAGATGATCCAGACGCCTTCCCTGGCGCGAAGATGGATAAGCCCCCGCGACATGGACAGGGATTCGCGGCTCCCTCCTACATTAAGCTGGTGCCATGGGCAGCCAAGACGATCGCACGCCAGCTCAGCAAACCTGTGCCTCAGTCGAGCAAGGTACGCCCGCAAGCTGTTGTCGCGCACCAAGATAACAAATGGTGGCGTATGTCACAGTACGACAGTGCGGTGGTATCGAACGCTGAGGGCACAGGCGCCTCCTGGTACCAGAGGGATCCGCAGAAGCTGCGGGCGATGCTGGCGGAATCAGCCCGTCTCAACGCGGAAATCCTGCGGAACTGGCCACGCCTGAGGGAACAGTACCGCGCGGCGCTGCCCGAGTTGACTTCGTTCGAGTCGTGGAAGAAGACGTTCGAAGCGCATTCCCAGAAGAGCCAGGGAGGTTGAGCGCGGAACTGGTTGCGCCAGGTTTCGGGCGCGGCTTAAAGGATGTCCTGCGATCGCGGTTCCTCCTCAAGCTCCTTGTCGCCAAGGAGCTTAAGGTCCGCTACCGAGGATCGGTGCTGGGTCTCCTCTGGTCTTACGTCAAGCCGGGCGTGCAATTCGTAGTCTTTTGGTTCGCACTAGGTGTCTTCCTCGGCATGAATCGGAACACTGAGAACTATCCGATTTATCTCTTCTCCGGAATCATCCTCATCAATTTTTTTACCGAGGCCCTTGGAAATGCTTCTCGTTCGATCGTAGGAAACGGTGGACTGATCAAGAAAATCTATCTGCCCCGCGAACTGTTTCCGGTAGCCTCTGTGTGGGTTTCCGCAGTGCACTTTGTCCCGCAGCTTGTGGTTCTGCTTGCCGCGTGTCTCTTCACGGGGTGGACCCCGGGTTTCTTCGAGATTGCCGCTGCGATTGCGGGCTTCCTGATCGTCGCGCTGCTGGCCACGGGACTTGGTTTGTTTTTCGGCGCCGCAAACGTCTATTTCCGAGATTCGGAAAATTTTGTCGATATGTTATTGATGGTGGCAACTTGGGCGTCCCCGGTCCTCTACTCATGGACGATGGTTCGCGACACATTGGGCACCGGCTTCCTTACTATCTACCAGGCGAATCCGCTCACCATTGCCGTGGAGCTGTTTCACTTCGCGTTCTGGAAACCGACGACGACGGCGGCAACCGACGCCGCGACGACCGTCCCACCGAACCTCTTCGGGTTGTGGCTGCCGGTGGCAGCGGGGATGGCCCTTTTGGTCATCCTGCTCGGTCAGTACACCTTCCGGCGCCTTGAAGGGCGCTTTGCCCAGGAGTTGTAAGTGAGTACCGCTATCCAGGTTCAGGACCTATCCAAGCAGTTTGTGTTGAGACACACCCGATCCATCAAGGAAGCCTTCGTCTGGCTAATGAAAGGCCGCAAGGGCGATCTCTCCGAGAAGTTCTATGCCCTCAACGAAGTCTCCCTTCAGATCGAGCAGGGTGAAACGGTCGCGTTGCTCGGACTCAATGGGTCGGGAAAATCAACGCTGTTGAAGCACATTTCCGGTGTGATGCTTCCGGATACCGGTACGGTGCTCACCCGGGGGAGGGTTGCCGGCCTGATCGAGGTGGGGGCAGGGTTCCATCCTGATCTCAGCGGTCGGGATAACGTCTACCTGAACGGTGCCATTCTGGGAATGAGTGAGAGCCAGATAGAAGAGCGGTTCGACTCCATCGTCGAATTCTCGGAAATCGGCCAGTTCATTGACACCGAGGTGAAGTTTTATTCATCGGGCATGTACCTGCGTCTGGCATTCTCGGTAGCGGTGCACACCAATCCGGAAGTATTCCTTGTGGACGAGATACTCGCGGTCGGTGACGAACCTTTCCAGAAGAAGTGCATAGCCAAAATCAAGGAGTTGGCCGCCGCGGGGAGGACTCTCGTCGTGGTGAGCCATGATCTTGACCTTGTTGCGCAGATCTGTGAGCGCGGAGTGCTGCTTGAGCACGGACGTATTGTGATGGACGGGCCGGTAGGAGACGTCGTCGCCAGGTTACGGGATCGGCCGTAACGTGGGGGCGAGCCCTAACAAGCCGTGATCTCGTACAGGGTTGCCTCTCCTTCTGAATCCAGAACAGTCAGCCCCGGTTGGCCCGAGAGATCCTCAACGCCTGGATAGAAGTGGTCTCCTGCATGGATCTCCTTGCCCGGAAACTCGAGGACGTATTCCACGCCGGTGGTCTGCAGGAGCGAACAGACAGCCGGGTTGGTGGACACCTGGTTCAGTTCCATGAGCAGCTGGAGGTTTTCAGGCGCTCCGGTGGTCCCAAGGTGCGGGGTGAGAACTTCGATACCCGATAGTGCGTAGGCATACGCGGTTCCAGACCAGGGGTTGCCGGCAATGACGGCGTCGTCGGGCACATGCTGGGGGAGACGCCCGATCAGTGTGCGTTCATCAATGGAAAGGGCGGATTCCTCGGTAAGAGCATAGTTCTTCCTGTGGGCTTCACGAATCGGCAGATCGATGGAGGCGCCTTGAACGAGGGGCACCAGCACAGCGACCGCAGTGATCGTGGCCGCGATGGCGGGGACCGTCGTGGTGAGGCGTGGTTGATTGTGCTGAAGCACCAACACCTTTCCCCGTTCCTGGAGGCGCTGCGCGATTACGGTAACGATCCATGAGCCCCCGATCGAGGCGAGGATGACAGTTGTAACGGGTAACAGCGCTGCGAGCCTGAAACTGTCGTTGTACCAGACACCGGTAATGAGCGTCCTGAAGTCCCCTTCCGGCTCAGAGGAAGCGACGACGAAGAGGAAAGCGGTCACGAGGAAGAGACCGAACGCCCACCAGGTTCCCCTCCTCAGCACGATGTGCAGCAGGCCAGCGAGGGTCAGGAACATCATCATCCACGCCGCAGGCGCACCCATCGGAGCGACGGCGATTATCTCCCCTACCGCACGCGCATTCGTCAGAAAAGGCTCCCAGTTCGACGCCGCTTCGCTGGGACGGAGTTCCTGCCAGAGCATGACTACGGCAGTGGTGTAAAGGACAAGGCCGGCCAAAGACGGGATGAACCTGGCGGCATGTGCTCTCCGGCGGTTGAGCTGACGCCAGTGGCGAACCACCGCAACACCGCCGAGAGGGAGGAACAGGGCAGCGAGGGCCATCAAAGTACTGGGATGCGCGAGCCCGAGGCCCGGGAGGGTCGCGAAAAGCGCGAGGAAGCTGACCGTCCATGGCTGGCGGTTGTCGCTGCTCACTCGCAGGACCATAGCGGCAAGGGCAACGCAGGCGGGAAGCAGGGCGACGGAAAGGAAGTTGGGATAGAGGACGCCAAAATCAAGAAGCAGATAGGGGAAGGCGCTGAATCCGCTTGCTAGTACCCCTGTCACCAGCACTGGAATTGGACGATGACCGGTTATTCGGGTGCAAAGAAAGATGCACCCGATGGGCCAGACAATCGCAGCAACGGCGATATTGGCGGCATGCACGGCGACGGGAATCGAGGTGTCCGTAGCCTGAATGAGCAACGAAACGAGACCATGCCAGGCGGCTGGGTAAAAGGAGGGGTTCTCGCCTCCGGTCGGCATGCCACCCAAGGTAAGCGAGGATGCCGTTCCGGTGTCCATAATGTAGCGCAGAGCGTTCAGATGGAAGACGCCGTCGTACGTCTGCGAAACGCTTTCTGGGCGGCCGAACAGCTGAGTCAGGTGCCACCCGATGATTGACCCGGAAAGGCTCACCGCGAGAACCACCACAGTGGAGCGAAGGTTAGGTCTCGGGAGAGAGAACGTTCTCAACGTCTTGTGTGTTCTGCTTCTGTCGACGACACGCCCGATCACGAAGCCAACGACAGAAATAAGGATTGTTGGAATCAACAGCCACAAGATGGACCAGTTTGCTCCTAGCATCCCCGCGACGATCGCTGACATCGACACGACGCTCGTGGTCAGAGGCGCCGCCAATCCAATTCTGCTCAAGCCCCTGGCCCCGCAGGCCACAGCTATGAGGTATCCGGGTAGGAGGATCAGGCACACGGCGCCCAGGACTACAGGCAGTACCTGCCACCACGACATTCAAGCTCCTGGGATTCGTTTCTGCGCCGGTCCGTTCGTCAGAAGAACTTGAACCAACGATACAAGAGCAATCGGCGGCGGATATTCGCGCGGCCATGTGCCTGCTTCGCGCTATGGGATACTTGGCGGGTGAGTCGTACGTGGATCGTGATGCCTATGTTCAACGAGGCAACCGTCGTTGGTGAGGTGATCGAGGGTCTGCTTCCCTCATTTCCATATGTCGTCTGCGTTGACGACGGCAGCAGCGACGATTCGGCGGTCGTGGCGCGGGCGGCCGGCGCTGTTGTGGTTGAGCATCCGTTCAATCTCGGTCAGGGCGCGGCCCTGCAGACCGGGTTCGAATACGCACTGCAGGATCCAGAACTAGAGGCAGTCATCACCTTTGATGCCGACAGCCAGCACCGAGTCGAAGATGCTGTAGCAATGCTCGAGCGCCTGCGCTCCGGGGAGGCGGAGGTCGTGCTCGGATCAAGGTTCCTGGACCGCCGCACGAAGATATCCCCACTGAAACGCCTAGTGCTCCGCACAGCAGCGGTTCAGTCCAGCTTTAGCACCGGTTTGGAACTCACCGATGCTCACAATGGTCTCCGCGTGATTGATGCCTCGATCATCAAACGAGTGCATCTGGCACAGAATCGCATGGCTCACGCCTCTGAACTCATCCAGCAACTCGCCCAAATCAGACCGCGCATCGTCGAGCATCCGGTTGAGATCGTGTACACGGAGTACTCGAAATCAAAAGGCCAGTCGCTGCTGAACGGTGTTAATATCCTGGCCGATCTCTTTTTTAGGTAATCATGCTTTTCATTGTTCAGACAGTACTTGTGCTGGCGGTCGCCCTGGGGGCGCTGGCGTTGATGCGCGGTGGCGCGAACGCCCGCCACTTGGCAATCCGTCGCATCATGCTCTTGGCGTTTGCGCTTGTGGCGGTCTTCTCGATTTTCTTCCCCGTCGTGCTGACCAAAATTGCGCAGGCTTTTGGGATTGGCAGGGGCACGGACCTCGTTCTCTATGCGCTCATTGTGAGCTTCATGGTTTTTGTCGCCTCCAGTGCCCAGCGCCACCGCCGCATGGAAGATGCAGTGACGAAGCTGGCACGGCGGCTCGCGCTTGATGAGACGCCGAAGGTCTGGGAGTTGAATAAGAAGGAACAGCTACCCGAGAACGGGCGCCGCGATTACCCGGCAGGCTCCTGAGTTAGTCTTTCTTTAACTATGAAATCACTGATTCAGATCAATCAACGGCTACTACGCGTACTACCCGACTCCGCGCGTCGCTTCCTCATCCGCTACGCAGTTCTCTCATCCTCACTGGCGCTGATCGACATAGTCGCACTCGGCCTGCTCGCCATAACGCTCTCGAGCATTATCACTGAGAACTCCATCAGTGTGGGGCCCATAGCGATTGACTCGGTCGCTGACTACGCCGTAGTGCTCGTGATCTTTTGCACGCTGGTGATTGTCAAAAGCGCGTTGAATGTCCTCTTGCTTCGCGTTGCAACCAAACGCTTTGCTGCACACGAAGTTGCAATCGGTGACCGGCTGCTTGCCGCTTATATGAGAGCGCCCTGGGTTGACCGTTTGAAGCGCAATTCGTCGGAACTTGTGCGGTCCGTCGATTCAGGTGTTTCCATCACCGTTTCTGGTGTTCTCATGCCATCTATGGGCCTTGCGGGAGAGATTGTTTCAGTACTTGCCGTGGTCGTCGTACTTCTGGTGAGCAACTGGATCACTGCGATCACCGCCATAATTTACCTTGGTCTTGTAGCGCTATTCCTGTCTCAAGGAATTTCCCGTCGTGCCGTCGCCAACGGACGTCGAAACCGCCAGTTCTCCCTGCGCACCGTGCGCCTGATCACCGAGGCAATGGGTGCCCTCAAAGAGGTCACGCTCAAGGGTGCAACTGAGGACGTCGAGAAAGCGGTCCACGACAACAGGATTCACTCGTCGCAGGCCCGCTCTATGGCGTTGTTCCTCGGACAGGTGCCTCGATTTGTGCTGGAGTCCGCTTTGATTGGCGGATTTCTGTTGGTTGGCGTAGTAGGCATGGTCACGAGCCCGGCCGGGATTGACCCTGTAACCAACACTCTCGCTTCCATCGCCCTGTTTGGTGTAGCGGGCTTCCGGATCGTTCCCTCGCTCACGCGGTTCCAGTCGATTCTCTCGACAGTGCATTCCAGCACACCGTTCGCAGAACAAGTGCTGTCGGACATCAAGGAAGCTGAGGCACGGGCGAAAGACGAGGAGTCACCTGATCAATCCGACCTTCCCGAAGGCGTGCCTGATGTCGTGCTCAGAGACGTAACGTTCACCTATCCCGGTTCCGACGTTCCGGCGCTCAGCGATATCAATATGAGCATTCCAGCAGGATCTCGCGTTGCCGTCGTCGGATCCTCAGGCGCTGGAAAGTCGACCCTGATTGATCTTCTGTTAGGCCTGCTTCTGCCGAGTAGCGGTGAAGTGCTCGTTGGCGGTGTGCCGATGGGTACGGTGTTGCACTCTTGGCGCTCGCGTGTGGGATACGTGCCGCAGGAAGTGTCCCTCTTCGATGCATCAATTGCTCAGAATGTCGCGTTGACGTGGGACGCTGAAGAGGTCGATCCCGATCGCGTGAGGAGAGCATTGAAGCGAGCCCAAATGCTTGACGCGGTAGAAGCCCGCCCGGACGGCATCTATGGTGCGGCCGGTGAGCGGGGAATGGCGCTTTCCGGAGGACAGCGGCAGCGACTGGGTATTGCGCGCGGGCTCTATTCCGACCCCGTGGTACTGGTTCTGGATGAGGCAACCAGCGCTTTGGATACCACCACCGAGGCAGCCGTTACAGATGCCATCAGGAACCTTGCCGGTCGCATAACAACGATCACGGTCGCGCACCGGTTGTCCACGATCAAGGACAGCGACATTGTGTTCTTCTTTGCTGATGGCCGGCTCGCAGCCCAGGGGACTTTCACCGAGGTCATCGCATCGATGCCCGATTTTGCGAGGCAGGCTGCACTCGCCGGACTTGCCTGAGCATCAACCGCAACTCGACTTTCGACCGGAGGAATGAAATTGATTGAGGAACGGCGCGATACCCCACGGCCGCGCATCTTGGTTCTGTCGTTTTCGCCGATTTCCAGAGACCCACGGGTGCTCCGTCAGATACGGCTTTTTCGAGAGTTTGCCGATGTGGTGTCGTGCGGATATGGCGAAACGCCGGAGGGCGTCATAGAGCATATCGAGGTTCCCGCCAGTTTCAAGTCTTGGCGTGTTAGCTATAAGAAAGTAGCTTCTTTGCTAGCTGCGCGCTTGCACAGCAGACTGTACTTCCACTCACAACGGGTGCGTTTTGTCCGTGATCATATAGCTCCGGGCAGCATTGATGTCGTTGTGGCGAATGACGCCATCGCAGTTCCCCTCGCTCTGGCATTGCGTCCGCGGAAGGGTGTCCATGCAGACTTGCATGAATATGCGCCGAAGCAGGGTGAAGATGATCGACGGTGGCGTTTGCTGGTAGGTCCGCTCATGGATTGGGCATGCCGAAATTACGTGACAAAGGCCGATTCAGTGTCCACCGTGTCGAAGGGCATTGCCGAGGAATACGCGTCGGCCTATGGCATCCCCGAACCGTCCGTGGTGCCAAACGCCTCTGCTTACGTCGATGGGATCAAACCCACTCCCGTCGAATCGCCGTTGCGTCTCGTGCACACTGGTGCAGCTGGCAGGGTGCGGAGGATCGAGGTGATGATCGACGCTGTTCGGCTTGCAAACGAAATGCATCCGGGTACAGCGACGCTGGATCTTGTTCTCGTTCCGGGCGAACAGCGGTATATCGACGAGCTGACAAGTAAGGCAGCGACCGTACCCGACGGCGCTATTCGCATGCGGACCGCCGTGCCGTTCAACCAGATCGTCCCGATGCTGCAGGAGTATGATGTCGGTTTCTATCTGTGTCCACCCAGCAACTTCAATATGGAGCATGCGCTCCCAAACAAGCTGTTCGAGTTCATTCAGGCTCGGTTGGCCATCGTGATCGGTCCCTCACCTGAAATGGCGAGAGTGACGAATGAGTACAAACTAGGGAAGGTGGCCGACGCCTTCGACGCAGAGTCGGCAGCACGAGTGCTTGTGGATCTCACTGCCGAGGAGGTGGCCGTGATGAAGAAGAATGCGGATGCCGCCGCGTTCGATCTGAGTGCTGAAAAAGTCACTGGACCGTGGATCGACGCGGTGAAGACTCTTGCTGCCATTGACTAATGTCTTCCAACGTCTGAATGCCGCTCGGAAGCTACCCAAATCGATAGAGTGAACTAATGCCGACTAACAGCTCAGCTGGTGCGACTCGCCCGAGAGTTCTTGTTCTTTCCTTTTCCCATATAGCGCGCGATCCGCGGGTGCTCAGGCAGATTCGGCTTTTTCGTGAGTTTGCGGACGTACTATCTTGCGGTTACGGCCCCGCCCCGGACGGGGTGGTGCAGCATGTGGAGGTGCCGGGCGCGTTTCCCGCCTGGCACGCCAGCAGATCCCGTGTGGGATTCAATCTCAGCGCACGTCGCCACGAACAACTTTATTTTGGTGCCGACAAGGTCAAATTTGTGCAGGAGCGCGTTCCTTCGGGAAGCGTAGATGTCATAGTTGCAAACGACGTACTGGCCGTGCCGTTGGCTGTGTCGCTGAAGCCCCAGAAGGGGATTCATGCCGATCTCCACGAGTACGCGCCGAAACAAAATGACGATGACCTGAAGTGGCGTCTAATGATGAAGCCGTTCATGGATTGGGCATGTCGGCGGTACGTCACGAAAGCGGATTCTGTTTCCACAGTGGCTGACGGGATAGCGGAGAAATATGCCTCCGTCTACGGCATCCGAAAGCCCTCTGTGGTGCCGAACGCATCGTCCTTCGACGACCGGTTCAGTCCAACTCCGGTTCAATCGCCACTCAGATTAGTGCACACCGGGGCTGCCGGACGTGGGCGAAAGATCGAAGTCATGATCGAGGCAGTTCGACGTGCCAACGAAATCCGACCCGGTACCGCAACTCTGGACCTCGTGCTTGTGCCAGGCGAGCAACGGTACATTGTGGAGTTGGGGGAGAAAGCCTCCCAAGTGCCCGATGGTGCGGTGCGTATGCGGCCGCCGGTTTCTTTCGAACAGATAGTTCCTATGCTGCAGGACTACGACATAGGTTTCTACCTATGTCCGCCGAGCAATTTCAACATGGAACACGCGTTACCCAACAAGCTCTTCGAATTCATCCAGGCTCGGCTTGCTCTTCTCATAGGACCTTCTCCCGAGATGCGCGCGCTGGTGAATCGATATGGAGTAGGAATGGTTGCGAAGGGATTCGATGCAGAGTCCGCCGCGGTCGCTTTGACTAAAATGAGACCGGTCGAAGTGTCTCAGTGGAAGAAGGCTTCCCACTCGGCAGCAGGGGAGTTGAGCGCAGAAGCAACAAGCAGTGCCTGGTCCCGAGCCGTCAAGACAATTGCCGGTATCAACCATGAATGAGTCGACGCCGCAGGTCAGGGCCCTTCACGTGCATGACGCCGCGAGTACGGCGCGTAATCTTGTGGATTCCGCCAATGAATCAGGATTGAGCTGGAGTACCACGGACATCCCCTGGTACTACAGAAAAGTATGGACCGGACCCTTGAAGCATCCCGCACTGCGTGCTCGTCCGGTGCTGTGGGACGGAATGCTCGCGCTCAGAAGCATGCAGACGGACGTGGTCCACCTACATACCGGAGGACTCTCTCCTCATATGCGGTGGGTGCGGCGGCCCTGGATACTGCACCTGCATGGCACGGATGTCCGAAGCCGTCAGTATGACGGGTGGGGCGACAAGCTGCGTTTCGGTGCCCAGCATGCTTCAGCAATTCTCTACTCGACGCCAGATCTTTTGCCGCACGTGCGTAACCTGAACGCGCGAACCGAGCCCGTTTATTTTCCCGTTCCAGTCCAAGCGGACCGGGCCCCTCGCTGGTCGCCGACGCGTAACCGAGTGGTCTTTGCGTCGCGCTGGGAAGAGGTAAAGGGCGGCGAAGCTCAAATCGACGTTGCGCGCCGAATCCTGGATGAGTGCCCTGGCGCCGAAGTGCTCGGTGTTGATTGGGGGAGGGATGCAGAAGCGGCACGCAGCGCAGGTGTGAAGCTCGTCCCGAAAATGTCCTACGAGGAGTACAAAGCGTGGCTGGCAACGGCCGCCGTCGTCGTGGGTCAGATGTCGAGCATCCTGTCCGCCAGCGAACTGGAGGCGCTGTCGATCGGCGTTCCGCTTGTGAGCGGCGCTTCCAGTGATTTCTATCCGGATTTGGTTCGCCTTGGCGGCACAAGTCCGGAATTGGTGGCGCAGTCAGCCATCGAGATACTCGCCGACCCGGAAATCGCATCGCGCCGACAAAACGGTGCCGCCTTCATCGCCCAGCATCACGATGTAAGCGTTGGCGTCCAAACCCTCCTCGAGCTTTACGGACGGATCATAAAGGACCGCCGCTGATCTGAGAGCTCTGGCCGGCTGTTCACCAGCGAAACGGTACCCGGTTCCAGACGCCATGCACGAGTCACGGACGTTGCGTCATCGATTCGAGAAGCGATAGATAAAAGCGGCCATGGCGTCGCGGTTGATCGGCTGTAGTGCCCGATAGGTACGCCTTCCGTCGGTTTCGGTCCAACCGGTGGAAATCCCGGTTTCGGCGAGCCACGCCATTTCCTGGTAGAACAATTGATCCGTTTTGACGTCTTTGAAGGGCGAGGTTCTCGGCGGGGTGTAGGACGGTGAGTCTGCCAGGCGGTACATGAAGGCGGCCATGGCGTCGCGGTTGATCGGCTGTAGTGCCCGGTAGGTACGCGTTCCGTCGGTTTCGGTCCAGCCGGTGGAGATCCCCTTTTCGGCGAGCCACGCCATTTCCTTGTAGAACAGTTGGTCCGGTTTGACGTCTTTGAAGGGCGATATTTTGGGCGCAGTGTACGGCGGCGAGCCTGCAGCGCGGTACATGAAAGCGGCCATCGCGTCGCGATTGATTGGCAGCAGCGGGCGGTAGGTGCGGGTTCCGTCGGATTCTTTCCAGCCGGTGGAGATTCCGGTCTTGGCAAGCCAGACCATCTCCTTATAGAACAGTTGGCTCGTGGAGATGTCCTTGAACGGCGTTGTGGGCGCCGGAGCGGCACCCCTGACGAAGGCGGCAAGACCAGCAGCGGAGCCGTTCCACACGTTGGAGTCGCCCACGAAAGGACCAGTGGAGCTGTACTGCCAGAAAGAATATGTTTTCCAGCCAGAAGGGACTGGACCAGCACCGACCTCGTTATAGGCGGCGACGTGCAGGGGGTGGTCTGCGAATGCAGTCGTTTTGCCGATGCAGTAGTTCCACCAGTTGGTTGCCGTGTAAATCATTGGCAGTCGCCCGGTTCGTGCCTTGATGGTGTTTGAGAAGTCGCGTATCCAGGAGATCAACTCAGCCGAAGACATCGCATAACAGGTGTCACCTCGGCCCGACGGCATAGTTTTCGCATCGTACGGGTTGTATTCGATGTCCAACAGAGGTGGAAGCGTCTTCCCATCTGAAGACCAGCCGCCGCCGTTATCGACGAAGTAATTGGCCTGTTCCCGCCCGGATGTGAGCGTCGGCATGGCGAAATGGTAAGCGCCGCGGTACATACCTACGTTGGCGCTACCGTTGTACTGCTGATTGAAGTTGGGGTTCTTATAGAACGTCCCCTCGCTGGCCTTGACGTAGGCGAAGCGAGCCCCCTGCGCCCAAGCGGTAGCCCAGTTGACGTTTCCCTGATACGCGCTGACGTCCATACCCTGAATGCCCGGTGGCCGCCACGATCCCGCCATAGGTTCGGCTTCAGGCGCTGCGGCTGCTTCAGGAGAGGTGGCAGCGCTGCCGGATTCGGCTTGCGAGAGCTCATCCAGACGTTCCGGTGATATCCGGGTTTGAGGGGTTAGCCCTGCTTGTAACCGCTCGAGCCCCTGGCCCATGTAGGCGCCATTTCCGACGTTGCCTATGCCGCCTGGGGTGGCGGGAGTACTCGCTTCAACTTCCGGGAGATCAGTTGAAGGCACTGCGGGAGCCGACGGCGCGGTAGCGGTGGCGATGTCGGCAGGAGCCGCGGGCGCCGTCGTGGGCGTTTCAATTCCGACCGCGGGCGTCATCCCGGCGAGGAGGCCAAGAGCGACGAGCGAAGAAAGTGCAAAGGTTTTCGAGGTGCGGGAAGCTATCACGGGGAAATCTCCAGATAGTGCAAGCCCCGGCAGAGGCCGGGCGTTTCCCAGGACGGGTACCTGCGTTTTACATGGAACGAGAGGGACAAATGTGACGAGCCGGCGGCATAGTTCTCCACAGGCTCTTCATCGGGCTAGGTAAGTTGTTTTGGTTTGACCTACGCTTTGAGGCAGGTAAACAAGCTTTATGTCGTGCAATAACAGTCTGACAGTCTCCGGCGTGCGTCTCCCGCCTGCATGCCGAATCCTTGGGGAAAACTATGGATGCAGTGCGCATTGTTGAGGATGAGGTAAGAGAACTCATCCGTCGTCGTGGTCTTGATCCTGCGCTGCAGGGGTCGGAAGTCCGGCGTCTTGTGGAAGCTGCGGTCAACGACTACGACGAGCGGTCGCTCGTTGGGTCCCTGCCTCCCCTTGGGCATCTGGAACAGGCGAGGCGCCATGTATTCGACGCAGTTGCAGGCTACGGAGCGCTGCAACCCCTGCTGGACGATCCCGCGATTGAAGAAATTTGGATCAACTCACCATCGGAGATATACGTCGCACGGGCGGGTGAATCGGAGCTCACGTCGCTGACTCTCACCGAACAGCAGGTGCGTGACCTCGTCGAGAAGATGCTCAAATCGTCCGGCCGCAGACTTGATCTCTCCTCGCCATTCGTCGATGCGTCCCTGCCTGACGGGTCGAGACTGCACGTGGTAATTCCGGACGTCACGCGCCGCCACTGGGCAGTCAACATCAGGAAGTTCATCTCACGTGCTACTCGCCTCGATCATCTGGTCGAGCTCGGAACCCTGTCCCCGCAGGCAGCAAGATTCCTGGCCGCCGCCGTGGATAGCGGGTTGAACATTCTGGTCTCCGGCGCAACCCAGGCAGGCAAGACAACGATGCTCAATTGCCTTGGTGCCAGTATCGGGTCACGCGAACGGGTCGTGACCGTCGAGGAGATATTCGAACTTCATTTTCCTCTGCGCGATGTCGTAGGTCTGCAGTGCCGGCAACCCAACCTGGAGGGTCACGGGGAGATCCCGTTGCGCCGCCTCGTGAAGGAAGCACTCCGTATGCGGCCCGATCGCCTGATCGTTGGTGAGGTGCGTGAAGCCGAAAGCCTTGACATGCTCATCGCGCTTAATTCGGGCCTCCCTGGGATGTGTAGCGTCCACGCCAATAGTGCTCACGACGCCGTCACGAAAATATGCACGCTCCCGCTGCTGGCCGGCGACAACATTTCCAGTGTTCTCTATGTCAAGTACCTACAAGAAAGTAGACTAGGGACATGGAGAAAAGCGCAGTGTCAGCAGCGATCTACTGCCGAATATCGCGGGACCGAGAAGGCGCGGGGCTTGGTGTGCAACGGCAAGAGCAGGACTGCCGGGAACTCGCCTCGAAGCTCGGATGGAACGTTACGCGCCTCTATGTGGATAACGACATCTCAGCATATTCAGGGAAACGCCGCCCGGAGTACGAAAAGCTACTCGATCAGATGAAGGCGGGCCGTGTCCGTGGTGTCCTAACCTGGCACACTGACCGGCTCCACCGTTCGCCCCGCGAGCTTGAAACCTACATAGATGCATCCGAACAGAACGGCGTCGTTACGCATACCGTCAAGGCGGGAGAGATCGACCTCTCCACACCTTCGGGCCGCGCAGTTGCCCGCACATTGGGCGCATGGGCGCGGTACGAATCGGAGCACAAGAGCGAGCGCATCGTTAGGAAAAAGCAGCAGCTCGCCCAGGACGGCGCATTCAGTGGCGGGCCGGTCCCGTTCGGTTGGCGCATCATCGACGGCTCACCGGTCATCGAAGAATCAGAAGCAGCGGAGATCCGTAACGCCGTGCAAGGCTTTCTGGCAGGTCGCAGTATCGGCTTCATCGTGAAGGATCTGAACAGCCGGGACATCCCCACACGGCGCGGGCAGAAGTGGACCAGCACTGCCGTTAGGAACACGCTCCTACGTCCCACGAATGCCGGACTGTCTGCCTATCACGGCGAAATCATGGGTGCTTCCATATTCCCCGCAATCATCACTGAGGACGAATGGCGGGCAGTATCCGCAATCGTCCGCAACCCATCCAGGCTCACACACAACGGGAGCAGAGTGAAGCACCTACTCGCTGGCCTCATCCGCTGCGGAAAGTGCGGAGAGCCGATGAAAACCTCTAGCCGGTCCAGTCCTCGCGGTCAGGTGTACTACTACAAGTGCAAGGAACTCGGGGGAGGGCACGCCTTCCAGAACGCTGCACCGCTCGAAGAGATGATGTCAGAAGTCGTTATAGGCGTTCTCAGCCGCCCGGAGAACATCTCAGGGCTTGGCGGGCGTGGGGCGGATGAAGCGGCCGCAGAACTACGGAACAAGGCGCTAACGCTGCGTTCACGGTTGGATGAGGCCGCTGCAAGCTTCGCCGGGGGAGAAATCAGCGCCAAACAACTTGGAATCATCACAGCCCGGGTCAATCAGGATCTCGAAGCGACGGAGAACGAGCTGGCAAACTTACGCGGCGCGAACATCTTGGCAGGCCGGACAGGAACACCCGAGGAAGTGCGCAGATGGTGGAACGCTGCCGGCATTGAAGATCAGAGGGCCGTGATTGATGCCTTGATGACAATTCATATCGTGCCGACAGGGAAACCGGCGCCGCGTAAGTTTGACCCCGAGCGGGTCCGAATCGATTGGAAAGCAGCATGAGTAGTAAATATGCGAAGCCCGGGACCTCATTCATGGACGGATGGTTCCCCGCAATCGATGAGAAGAATGCTGATTACCGGTTGTTCGCCAGGGACGCCCGAATTGTGAGTTTCGTTCAGTCGCAGGTGAAGAAATCCATCGACCGAATAGCTGACATTCCGCTAAAGTGTGCGGATCATCTCACCGGCTATTCCGTTTCACTCGCGGTCAAGCAGGACGAGGTGAAGCTCCTATACACGATGCCCAAAGAATTGAAGGACCGCCCGCACTGGGGAATCCAGCATAAGGACGAGCCCGCCGCGCCGTTGAGCCTCACTTGCCCTAAGTGCGGCACGCTGACGACGCGCAATGACGTTTGGATGCTGACGGCCACTTTGAAAGCGCTGGCAGGAGCGAAGCGGACACGCCCGATAATTCAGATACGTACCTAAGCTAGTTGTTCTGGTAGTGTTTGTAGTACATGGTTGCGGTTGCCTCGGATTCCGCCAATACAGGGCCCTCATGAGAGGGAAGTAGCCTAACAGCTCCCAGTGAAAAGCAACTTTTAGTTGCCTCTCACATGGGAGCTATTTTTATGCCCTCTCCGGTTCTGAAAGCCAGATCCGCTGTAGGCGTGGCAACACGCAAAGGCGATCCGGTCAAGATTGAGAATGCGCGGCGTGAATTGGCCGCCGCGAATCTCGAAGCGTATATACAGCGCATCGTTTCTGAATGTCCACCACTTAGACCAGACCAATTGGACCGCATTGCCGTCCTGCTGCGTGGTGGTGGCCGATGAGCGAGCAAGAGAAAAGCCGCCCAACGGATCAGGCGGCTGACAAATTCTCTCTGGCGGGAGATGGTTCTTCAAGTCTACCAGCCGGCACTCTCAATTTGCGGGAATTCGACGCCTACGATGCGGGCTATACCGCCGGATATCTCGCCGGGTACGCCGCAGCGGAGCTAACCCAGGAACAGCAGGCAGAGAACGCCGCACGGCGGTTCTACGCCCTCGAAGGTGCCGAGCTGCACGCCCGGAAGGTAGCCCAGGGTGCAGCCGCCATGATCGAAGTCAACGCTTACAGGCGTTCGCCGGAATCCTCCTACATCCCGCGCAAGGGTGACCCTAGATACACGGCGGTGAAAGCATGAGCTTCCCTCCACCGCTAACAGACAACGAATGGGCAGAAGTTACCGGTTCAACCACTCTGCCCGGTTCGGCCGGTTCAATATCAGGGCTCGATGAGACCGGTTCTACCGTTTGGACCAGTTCGGCCGGTTCAATACTGGGAGACACTCTCGAAGCGGTCCGGAAGTGGTACGCCAGATTCATCTGCGTATCCGACGACCTGGACATAGACCTCCTGGCCCTCTGGACAGCACACACCTACGTCTGCTTCGAGACCTACTCGACCCCCCGACTTCAGATCGACTCCACCATGCCCGGTTCCGGGAAAACCACCGTCCTCGAACACATGAGCCGCTTAGCGTTCGCCCCGGTTCAAGCCGCTTCCCTCAGTTCATCCGCGCTACTGGCACGAATGATCGATAAGGGGATCCGGACCATCCTGATAGATGAAGTGGACAGATCACTTGACCCGAAGAAACCGGGCGTAGAAGACCTCCTAGCAATCCTCAATAGCGGCTACAAGCGCGGAGCTACCAGACCGGTCCTAGTGCCAAGCAAGGGCGGGGAGTGGGACGTAAAGGAAATGCCGACATTCTCCCCCGTAGCAATGGCAGGGAACGCGCCACAACTGCCGGATGACACCCGCTCACGTTGTATTCGAGTCCTTCTGATGCCTGACTTCGAGGGCACTGCGGAATCAACCGATTGGGAAGAAATCGAGCCGGAAGCTATCGAGTTGGGGGAAGCGCTAGCAGCTAGCACGGAGCTGGAACGAGACGCGATCCGGGCAGCACGTCCGGAACTCCCAGAAGGCTGTACCGGACGCCTGAAAGAGAAATGGAATCCACTCAAGCGGGTTGCCGTCGTTGCCGGTGGTAATTGGCCGGCCATCGCTGACGAACTCATCCGCCGCGACATCGTAGAGGTACAGATGGAACGAGACGAAGGACTCTCAAAGCTACCCCCGGCAGTCGTCCTCCTAAAGGACATTCACGCGGTATGGCGTGATGAACGATTCATAAGCTCAACGGTGCTAGCAGCGGAACTAGCGGACCACTCGCCCGAGATGTGGGGAGACGTGAGCCCGTTTGGTAAAGCACTCACGACACAGCGCATGGGCCGGATGCTTGTCCAGGCGTTCAAGATCCACTCAGACCGGAACGCGGAGAAGGTACGCGGCTACCCTCGCACAGCATTCGAGCACGCATGGAAGCGAATGCAAATCACTCGGACCGGTTCAGGACCAGTACCCCTAAAACAAACCGGCCAAACCGGTCCAGCCGGTCAAACCGTCCCCGAAACAGTCTGCACACTGCACCCGGAACCGCGCCCCTCTGTTTGCTTCACCTGCGCAGGAGGCACCCAGTGACCGACCTAGCACCCGCTCTCAGCAAGGAACCGTCACCGCTCACTGGATTATCGCGGCAGGAACTCACCACCTGCGCCCTCGCATGGCTGGACAAGGCCAAGCAGAAGCACCAGGAAGCCCGCCGATGGCAGAACCGGGCGCTACTCGCCGAGAGCCAGCTAGCAGCACTCAGAGCCGCATACGAACCCGCAAAGCCACACGAGGGGAACCACTAATGCCCGGATACGCCTACACCGACAAGCAGATACAAGGCTGGCCCACAGCAGCAGCCGCAGCCGCCCTCTGGGAACGCTGCCACTACCTAGAAACCCAAGCGGACTACTGGAAGCGCCGCTGCGAATCAGCCGAAGCTCGAATGCTCGCCCACGACTGCATGGAGGAATCATGAGCGCCACGTTCGCATACACACGCGGCGACTTCGGCGGGAACATCTTCCTGCCGTTCACCTGGCCGCGCCTAGTGACCGATGAGCAGTACCGATACCTCGGATACCTACATGCAACGGCGGTAGAGCGTGGGGACGCAGACATGGCAAGCCCGCACGGGGTATGCGGTGGGTGGAACCTCACGGGCTACCCGGAGACGTTCGAGAAGCTCGCCGGCATCGCAACCGCCATTCTCAACAAGGACTACCAGCCCTACCTGGAATACAAGCGGGAGGGCAAATAATGAGCGCCGTATTCACCAGCCGTCCGGAGAACTACAAGCGGAACATCTCAGAAGGACGCCGCACTGTTGCCCACCCCGCGATCCTCACCGGACCAGAAGCAACCGAGCCCGGAGTCGTCATCTTCGCCGCTGGAAGGCTTCGCATGGTCCTGCCGGCAGCAGACGCAATCCGCGTAGCAGACGCAATCGTGGACGCCCTAGAAACAGTGCAGGAGACAGCATGACCACCATCCCAACCGCAGAGGTTCTAGTCATCAGAGACAAGTTCTGCAAAGTCCGCTGCCCATACTGCCGTGGTGTTCACGAGCACAGCGCAGCAACCAACGCATTCACCCCGGGCAGCACACACCACCGCGCCCCAGGCTGCGGAATGCACCTCAACCCAGACCAGCGGGTAACCGGATACCGCTTCACAATCGCACCCACTCAGGAGGGCTAAACCATGTCAGACGACATCCAATCAGCGTTCATCGCAGCAGGCGAGCAACGCGCAGCAGAGATCCGCGCAGCACGCGCCAGAAAACACGAAACAGCCGAGCAGAAGGAAGCCCGCACCGCGAAGGGCGGCGACTTCCTCCAAAAACAGTTCGATCTGCTCGACGCCGAAGGAACACCAGAACCACCGTTGCCAACGTCCACACCGGACGCCGACGACGTTTTCAACCACTTCCCCCGATTCTAAGGAATACCCAGAAATGACTATCTTCAATCGCAAGCCGACCAACCAGCACACCCAGTTCCAGACCATCGCCGACACATACAGGGTGTTCGGGCTCGCCGTACCAACCCGCGCCCTCGACATCAAAGCCCTTGTCAACAACGAGGGTCAGTCCGTCCACTCCACCGCTCACCGGCTCGCCCTCGAAGCGCTCGCAACCGACCAAGACCCGGATGAGTGGTACGCCGCAGCGCTCGACCAGATCAAGGAAGCACAAGCCCGGGAAGCACTCACGGCAGCGTTCAACCGCAGCTACACCGACGCCGTTAGCCGTTCCCTCCCGAAGTACCTGGAAGACGCAGCAAACGACATCGGGCCAGCCGTGGATAAGGTTATCCGCCGGCTCACCACCGCAGCTAAGAAACTCCCAGCAGGAGCGGCAGCACTCGACCCGGAATCCAACATCAACAACGACTCAGGAACAGCCCTACAGGAAGCCCGCGCAGCCCTCGCACTCATGGGAGAAGCCGCGTCGATCTACCAGTCCACATACAGCGGAGAGATCCCCGTCGCACTCAACGCGATCCTTCCCGTCATCGAACTGCCAGCGGCAACCGTCGAACAGGTGAAACCCTCCATCGGTGAAGGCGTGCCCGTCGCAAACCGTGACCAGCTCGCCACGACCTACGCCATCAGGAAGCTCGCTCAGGACGCGAAAGACGACGCCGACCTTACACTCATCGACGTTGCACGCGGAGCCTATGACGGCGTGACCCTCAAGCTCGCAACACCAAAGGAACACAGCGACCGCCGCCGCACCGCAGCCCGAGCACACCAGCGCGAGACAGTGCGCGAAGGTGCACAAGTAGTAGTCAGGTAACCCAACATGCACGGCGTCAACGTCACGGCGTACTGCACAAGGCAAGTGCCGAACGATGGTGAGAAGCCCCAAGACTCTCAGGGTGCGAAGATCCGCCAGCGCCAGCCGTCCGACAAATCTGCCCGGGACATAACCATTGGAAGGAAACACCTTTCCCAGAACGGGCACTCGGCGGCAACACGAACGAGGGTGAAGGTCGGTCACACATTGGCAGGCCTTCACCCTCAACACCCAGGCCTATACGCCCCCGAAGAGTGCGCAAGGCACTCCCTTGGCATAGTGCCATTTTCACTCCCGGTGCTTTTTCCACACGACGAAGGGAACCAAATATGCCGTGGCAAACCGGCAGAGCCGCTCGATTACCGGGCAATTGGAAGTCAATACGGCTAACAGTCAAGGCAAGAGCAAACGGTCAGTGCCAATGGATCACTGAAGGTGTTCGGTGCACTGAGGCAGGCCAAGAGTGCGACCACATCATCAACAACGACGATCACAGCCTCACTAATCTGCAATGGCTCTGCTCACCACACCACCACGAGAAAACCCTAAGTGAAGCAGCAGCAGCGAAGTTGAAGCGATCACGATACCGGGAACCAATGCAACACTGCGCACGTCAAGTTCTTGAGACAGTTCGGTTGTTTCTTGGTTACGCGGCGAGGGGTTCCCGGCCGCGGGCTTCGTAGGCAGTCAGAGCTGCCGCTGGTGACCGGTGGCCGGCCCTTGCGTTGGGCCGTTTCCGGTTGTACCAGGACTCGATGTATTCCATGACCCCGGTCCTAGCGGCCAGCCGGCTGGCAAAGCTGTGGTGGTGGTAGTACTCGGTCTTCAGATGCGAGAAGAAGTTTGTCAAGCCCCGGGTTTGGTGGAGAGATTTTTAGTTGGAAATCGTAGTTAGTAGGCCGGCGTTGACGCCGGCGTGT
>NZ_CANLXP010000003.1 GCF_947495145.1 uncultured Arthrobacter sp. | reverse complement strand
ACGAGATTCGGTTCGTCGAAGGCAACTGACGCGGCGGCGGATCTATGGGAAACTTGCATCTACGAGATGTCCTTCGAATTAGGGTAATTGGTTCTGTGGTAAGTCCAATTTTCCCCGAAACGACGGGCATTCCGTGTTTAAAACGCCGGAGACAACCAAACCCTCATCGGTGGATCAAGGCTAAGCCGTGGCAAACCGGCGCGCCGACCGCTCCTTCGCCTTGGCAGCCTCCTCATCGCGGTCCTTTGGCGGTGCCGCTGTGACCAGTTCCGCCAGGAGCCGTTCGGTGATGAATCCGATCTCTTCCACTGCGCGGTCAAAAGCCTCCTGATTGGTCTTGGAAGGCTTGGTGGTGCCACTGATCTTGCGCACGTACTGAAGTGCGGCCGCATGCACCTCGTCGCTGGTGGCGGCGGGCTCAAAGTTGTGAAGCGTCCTGATATTCCTGCACATGCTTCAAGGGTAGATCGGTGCGTGCGCGCATGGAACAGGTTTGCACGCAGTTTCATGCTGTGGCGTAACGCCCCATCCCGGTTCACTCGCCACCCCAAGTAGGCTGAACTTATGACGAGTGCACATTCCGGCAGCCGGGTCCATGTCCGGCGGACTTATGCCGGCTGGGTGGGAACCGATGTCGTACTGATTTGCCTGTTCGCATTTCTCGGACACCTTGCGCACTACGGAACGCCCTCCGCTGCGGGAATAGCAAGTACGGCACTTCCCTTCCTCGCGGCGTACCTCGGGGTCACGGCGATTCTGCGCCCGTGGCGTCGCCCTGCCGCCCTGTTGCGCACCGCGGTACCGCTGTGGGCGGGTACCGCAGCCGGCGGACTGGCTCTTCGCGTTGTGTTAGGAGAGAGCGCCGCTCTGTCTTTCCAGGTTGTTGCCCTCTGCGTCCTTGCAGTGTTCATCGTTCTCCCCCGCTCCGTCGCAACGCTGCTGAGTCCCAGCCGCCGCAGTCATCGATCCGCACCCACTTCACCAGTTCGAACCTAGGAGCATCACCATGATCACAGCGTTTGTACTTATCCAGACCGATGCCAGCCGTATCCCGGAGTGCGCGCAGGAAATCTCGGAACTAGAGGGAATCAGCGAGGTGTACTCAGTCACCGGCGAATGGGACCTGATCGCCATCGCGCGCGTCAACCGCCATGAGGATCTGGCGGACGTGATTGCCGACCGGCTGTCCAAGGTGGAAGGCGTGGAATCGACCACCACCCACATCGCATTCCGCTCGTACTCGGAGCACGACCTTGACGCCGCATTCTCCCTCGGTTTCGAGGGCTGAGAAACTACGCGCCGGCGAAACTACCTGCTGGTAACGGCAACCCATCGATCGAGTGCTGCCTGTGCGGCGCCTGAATCAATGGATGTCTCCGCGACCCGCATGTTGGCCCTGATGCGCTCCGTCAGCGGCGCCGAGTGTTCGGTGTCCAGTGCCGTCAGTCCGGCAGCCGCATTGAGCACGACGGCGTCACGTACCGGCCCCTTCTCCCCCGCCAGCAGGGCACGCACCACTTTCGCATTGTTCTGAGCGTCAGAACCCCTCAGCGCCTCGACTGTCGCCACCGGAAGATCGAAGTCCTCGGGGTGTACCGTGTGCTCGGTGATGGAACCTCCGCGCACCTCCCAAATTGTTGATGACCCGCTGGTTGTCAGCTTGTCGCGTCCGTCGCTGCCACGGAAGACAAGCGCGCGGACACCGCGGGCGGCCAGAACACCGGCCATGAGCGGTGCCATGCGCTCACTGGCACAGCCCAGTGCCTGAGCTTCGACTCCGGCCGGATTGCTGAGCGGGCCTAGGAAGTTGAAAGCCGTCGGGACACCCAGCTCCCTGCGCGGCACCGCAACGTGCCGCATGGACGGGTGAAAGACCTGTGCAAAGCAAAAAGTGATGTTGGCTTCCTCTGCCGATCGCGCGACGTCCTCCACGGACAGGTCAAGCCGGACTCCCAGAGCCTCTATGACGTCAGCGGCGCCTGAGGATGAAGATGCTCCCCGGTTGCCGTGCTTGACTACCCGGGCGCCGGTGCCGACGGCTACCAGCGAGGACATGGTGGAGATATTGAGCGTGTTCAGCCCGTCTCCCCCGGTTCCGACGATGTCCAGGGCCGGACCCGGGACATCGATCCGGTGCGCACGGGAAAGCATCGCCTCGACAAGGCCGACAAGTTCCTCCACGGATTCTCCTTTGGCCCGCAGACCGACAAGGAAGCCGGCAATCTGTGCCGCGGAGGCGATTCCTTCCATGATGGAATCCATTGCCCATCGAGCCTGCGGCGCCGTGAGGTCCTCCCCCTCGATGAGCTTCGAGATGAGCTGCGGCCAACTGGCAGCGGGGGCTTCTGGAGCGGAAATCGCAGTCACTCCCCTAGGTTATCTACGAATTGTAGAAACTCATCACGTTGTTACTCCCGCGCCGTTACTGGCCACGGCCGCTGCCGCGGGTGACGCGAGGCACGCCGAGGTCGTTTTGCATTGGTGAAGTGGGATCTTTTAGAGACATAATGTCAGGGTGACGACAGCGACCCATGCCCCTAGCTCCACTGCGCATCCCACACTGAACCGACCCAACATGGTCTCAGTTGGCACCGTTGTATGGCTTTCCAGTGAACTCATGTTCTTTGCCGGACTCTTCGCCATGTACTTCACATTGCGTTCAACATCCGGCGAACTCTGGGCAGCCGAAACGGAAAAGCTGAATGTGCCCTTCGCCCTGATCAACACCATCATTCTGGTGTCAAGCTCCTTTACCTGCCAGATGGGTGTGTTCGCTGCCGAGCGCCTCCAGCCGCGCAGGATCGGTGGCCTTCTCAACTTCACCAAGTGGGGCATGGTCGAATGGTATCTGCTGACATTCCTCATGGGTGCGGTCTTTGTCGCCGTCCAGGCATACGAATACGCGGAGCTGGTAGCCGAGGGCATCACCCTGTCGGCCAATGCCTACGGGTCGTCTTTCTACATAACCACCGGCTTCCACGGCCTGCACGTGATCGGGGGCCTGATCGCATTCCTCTTCATCATTGGACGTGCGTACGCCGCCAAGCGATTTGGGCATTTCGAAGCGACGTCGGCCATCGTCACTTCGTACTACTGGCACTTCGTTGACGTGGTGTGGATCGGGCTGTTCATCATCATCTACTTCTTGAAGTAGGTTTCTCTTGAACCCTTTTCTACCCGGGGTAGAATTAGCGTGGCGGTCGCAACGGTGGCTGACACCAACCGAGGAACGAACCAAAGCAATACAGAAGGCAGGAAACAGGACGTGAAGGCACTTTCGCAGAAGCGGCGTCACCCCCTTGCGGCAATAGCGCTGCTGCTCATGGGATTGTTGCTGACAGGTGGCATCTACGCCGTGGCGAGCAACGCGAATGAGGCCAAAGCGCAGACGGCTTTCTCCGCCAATGACATCGAAGAAGGTGAGAAGCTATTCGTCGCAAACTGCGCAACGTGCCACGGCATGGGCGCTGCGGGCACCGAGGACGGCCCGTCGCTGATCGGCGTTGGAGCTGCTGCAGTTGACTTCCAGGTAGGCACAGGACGCATGCCACTACAGATGCAGGGCCCGCAGGCCCTGCAGAAGCCGGTGCAGTTCACCGAGGAACAGACCCAGCAGATGTCTGCCTATGTTGCGTCCCTCGGTGCCGGTCCTGCCATTCCGGGCGAGGAAGAACTCGACCTTGAAGGTGCTGATCCCGCTGCCGGCGGCGAGCTGTTCCGAGTGAACTGTGCAATGTGCCATAATGCCGCAGCTGCCGGCGGCGCCCTGACCCGAGGCAAGTTCGCACCGACGCTGGAAGGCGTGACTGACAAGCACATCTATGAGGCCATGGTTACCGGACCGCAGAACATGCCGGTCTTCAATGACGCGAACATCACTCCGGAGGACAAGCAGGACATCATCGCTTTCCTCAACATCATCGAAGAACAGGGGTCCCCGGGCGGAGCGGACCTCGGTTCTCTCGGGCCGGTCTCTGAAGGTCTCTTCATCTGGGTAGCCGGACTCGGAGTGATCATCGCTTTCACGGTTTGGCTGACGTCCCGCTCCTCGTAGCGGGTTGCAGGCGAGACAAAGAACCAATTACACAGGATTGATGAGTGAAGTTTCTAAAGAAGGATGAGAGGGATCATGGCCGACCATAGTCACGGCAGCCCGGACGACGCGGTCACCGTAGCTAAACCTGGTCAGGGCGGCGTGCAGAAGTTCCAGGATCCTGGTCTCCCGCCGCACCGGCCGCGTTTGGCTGACGTCGATCCCCGTGCTGAGAAGCGTGCAGAGCGCCAGGTGGGGGTGCTGTTCCTTATCTCCATTTTTGGAACACTGCTATTCTTCTTCGGCTACTTCTTCATCCCCCTCGATCAGACCATCGGTACCCTCCGGCTGCAGAACCTGTTGCTGGGCCTTGGTACGGCTTTCGCGATGCTCGGAATCGGTGTTGGGATCGTGCATTGGGCAAAGACCCTCATGCCCGACCATGAGATTGCCGAGGACCGCCACGAGATCCGCCCTGAAGCAGACCGGGCCGACGCCGAGAAAATTGTTGGCGACATCCTGGAAGAATCCGGTATCAAGCGTCGCCCCCTGATTCGCAACACCCTGCTGGGTGCGGGAATTCTGGCCATCTTCCCGGCCATCGCAATTTTCCGTGACCTTGGTCCCCTGCCGGGAGACGTTCTTCGTCAGACCATGTGGGACGACGGCGTTCGTCTGACCCGCGACCCGAGCGGCACTCCGATCAAGGCCTCCGATGTGACCATCGGCTCGGCTTTCCACGTCATTCCCGAAGGCCTGAACGAGGCAGAGCACAAGCTTGAGGAGAAGGCGAAGGCCGTCGTTCTCCTGATGCGTCTGAACCCCGAGTCGCTCAACCCGTCTCCGGGCCGCGAGGAC
This sequence comes from uncultured Arthrobacter sp., assembly GCF_947495145.1. GTDB lineage: Bacteria > Actinomycetota > Actinomycetes > Actinomycetales > Micrococcaceae > Arthrobacter_D. Next base: position 243,114 of record NZ_CANLXP010000003.1, on the reverse strand, counting down.
TGGGGTTACGACGGCATCGTTGCCTACTCCAAGATCTGTACACACGTGGGCTGCCCGGTAGCCCTGTACGAGCAGCAGACCCACCACCTGCTGTGTCCGTGCCACCAGTCAACCTTCGACCTCACGCAGGAGTGCAAGGTTATCTTCGGCCCGGCCGCCCGTCCGCTCCCGCAGCTTCCCATCTCTGTGGATGAGGAAGGTTACCTGGTAGCGACGAGCGACTTCCAAGAACCCGTAGGACCAAGTTACTGGGAGCGTGGCTGACATGAGCAGCTCGGCAACTGGACAGCCGTACCAGCCAAAGACCAGCGTCGGCAAGATCACCAACTTCGTTGACACCCGTGTCGGCGGATCAGCCATCGTCAAGGAGTTCGGGCGCAAGATCTTCCCCGACCACTGGACGTTCATGTTTGGCGAGGTCGCGCTTTATTCCTTCGTCATACTGTTGCTCTCGGGCACGTTCCTGACGTTCTTCTTCGACCCGTCTATGGCCGAAACACACTACGACGGCAGTTACGTGCCACTCCGCGGCATCGAGATGTCGATGGCCTACGCGTCCTCGCTGGATATCTCCTTTGACATCCGCGGCGGGCTCTTCATGCGTCAGGTCCACCACTGGTCTGCCCTGCTCTTCGTAGCTGCAGTATCGGTGCACATGCTGCGCGTATTCTTCACGGGAGCCTTCCGCCGGCCGCGCGAGCTGAACTGGGTCATCGGCGGCGTGCTGCTCATCCTGGCTATGGCTGCAGGATTCACTGGTTACTCACTTCCGGATGACCTGCTCTCAGGTAACGGCCTTCGGATCATCGACGGCGTCGTCAAGTCCATCCCGGTTGTAGGTACCTACATCAGCTTCTTCCTGTTCGGCGGAGAATTTCCCGGCACCGTAATCATTCCCCGGTTGTATGTGCTTCACATCCTTCTCATTCCGGCAATGATTCTCCTCCTGATTGCCATCCACCTCTTCCTGGTTGTGGTTCACAAGCACACCCAGTTCCCCGGCCCCGGCCGCACCAATGACAACGTGGTGGGCTTCCCGGTCGGTCCGGTCTACGCTGCGAAGGCCGGTGGTTTCTTCTTCATCGTCTTCGGCATCATTGCCGCCATTTCGGCAGCCTTCACCATCAACCCGATCTGGAACTACGGGCCGTATGACCCCTCCCCCGTATCCGCCGGCACGCAGCCGGACTGGTACATCGGATGGGTAGACGGTGCTCTACGCCTCATGCCAGGCGTTCTGGCCGGTTTCCCGTTCGAGTGGAACATTCCATTCCCCTGGGGCACAAACACGCTCTCCCTGAACGTGCTGTTCCCTGCGCTCGTGCCGGCGGGCATCGTTTTCACGCTCCTGTTCGCCTGGCCCTGGATTGAAGCCTGGGTGACCAAAGACCGTCGGGAGAAGCACCTTCTTGACCGGCCGCGTAATGCTCCCACCCGCACCGGTGTAGGCGTGGCAGGCGTTGTATTCTACTGCGTCATGTGGGCTGCTGCAAGCTCCGACCTGATTGCAACGCACTTCATGGTCTCGCTCAACGATGTGACTTACTGGCTCCGCGCGTTGGTGATCTTCGGCCCCATCATCGGGTTCGTCGTCGCCCGCCGCATCGCCTTGGCGCTCCAGCGTAAGGACCGCGAGATCGTCCTTCACGGACGGGAGACCGGCCGTATCGTTCGACTGCCGCACGGTGAGTTCATCGAAGTGCACGAGCCCGTGGACGAGTACAAGCGCTACAAGCTCGTCAACTTCGACTCACCCGAAGCTCTGACTGCCCAGCCTGACGTAAACGGCCACGTTCCTAAGGGCGAGAAGCGGCGCGCCTGGGCGTCGAAGTTCTTCTTCGAGGATCGCGTTGCACCCGTGACGCCGGCCGAGCTTGAGGAAGCCCACTCGCACGGTCATCACGGAGAAGTCGCGAGCGAGCACGACAAGGCAGCAATTTCCAGCCACTAGGTGCCGACTGGACAACAAGAAGAGGGACGCACATCGTGCGTCCCTCTTCTTGTTGTTCAAGGGGTCGTTGGTCAAGAACCGGCGCTCTTGATCTCTTGCCGAGCTAGTTCGGCTGTCGGAACTCGATGGAGGTCATCAACTGAATCTCTTTGCCGTGTACGTTCTCGGGGTGCGTATGCCTGGCCGCTGCAGTGGTACCCACAGCTTGTACCTGTCCGCCCGATAGTACGAAACTGAATAGTCGATCATGGCGCGAGCGACGTAAGCGTGGCGTTGAATCTTGAGCAGCGGCGCCCCCATCTCCACGTTCAGCAGCCGGGCGATGGAGGGTGACGCCGCGGTAGCTTCCACGGTGTCCTCTCCCCACTCCATCACCAGCCCGTACTTCTCGCTGAGAACGTTGTACAGCGAGGTGGGCGGATCATCATCGAGAATGCCCGGTACACGATGCGCCGGGATGAAGTTCTCATCGACGCTCATCGGCTCATGATCCGCCAGCAACTGACGTCGGAACCGCACCACTGGTACGCCCTGGTCAATTTGAAGTTCACGGGCGATCAGCGGTGTCGCAGCGATTTGCTCGAAGCTAAGGACGCGGGCATCGGGCACCATGCCGCGGCGATGCATCTCCTCGCTGTACGAGGTGAGCTTCATCTGCAGGTCAAGCTTCGTGTGGGCGACGAAAGTTCCAAGCCCCACGATCCGCTCCAACACTTCCTCAGCAACCAGCGCGTCTATTGCATGACGCACCGTCATGCGGGCAACGCCGAAGTGTTCCGTCAGCTTTCGCTCAGACGGTATTGCCGTGCCCGGCTCTGCGTGCTGAAGAATGTAAGCACGGAGTAACTCGCGAAGCTGTGCATGCTTGGCACCCTTGCCGTCAAGCACTGTTCCGAGGCCTCTGAGTAGATCAGGCATGGAAGCTCCTCAGTGCGTGGCTGCAGTCTTCTGGAGAAGTGGACCGGTATAGTTGCTCAATTCTATAGCCTTCCGTGGTTCCAGTACGGCTCGGCTTCCTGAGCCGCAGGAGTCGGGCGGAAAGAAGCATGGCGAGCTGGTCCGGCAGCAGAATACACGAAGGGTCCCGCATACGCTGTGTGCGGGACCCTTCGACGATGCAGTGCTTGGAGACTGCTAGTGGGCGTGGTCTCCCCGGCTGTACTCGTAGACCCAACCGACGAGTGCAATGGCTGCCAGCCCAGCGGAAACGTAAAGAATCCACCAGCCGGCAGCAAGACCGAGGAATCCGCCTGCCGCTGACAATCCGAGAACGAGCGGCCACCAGCTCCAGGGGCTGAAGTGCCCCTGTTCGCCGGATCCCTCATGGATCTCGGCATCACGGCGATCCTCGGGCCGCATTCCGACCCGACGCCCCGTGAAGCCCAGATAAAAGCCGATCATTCCCGCGAGGCCGCCGACCAGAAGGATACCGAGGATGCCGACCCACTCTGACCAATTGGTCAGGAACCCATAGATCAGCGCTACCGGTACGAAAAACGGTACCAGTAGGAGGAACAGGCGTGTCTCTACCTTCACTTAAGCGTCCTTCCGATCGGCAGATCCGAGCACCTGAGCTGCCGGTGAGGGTGAACTTGGGGTGTGCCACTGGGCCAACTCGGGATGGTGCAGGTCAAGTGCAGGCCGTTCCGAACGGATACGGGGCAGGGACGTGAAGTTGTGCCGCGGCGGTGGGCAGGAGGTTGCCCATTCAAGCGAGGCACCAAAGCCCCAAGGATCGTCGACCTCTACCTTGGTTCCGCTGCGCCAGGTGACATACACGTTCCAGAAGAACGGAATCAGCGATGCGCCCAGAACGAAAGAGGCGATGGTCGAGAACTGGTTCATCGACGTAAACATGTCCTCAGGCAGGTAGTCGGCGTACCGGCGGGGCATACCGATGACTCCCAGCCAGTGCTGAATCAAAAATGTGCCGTGGAAGCCAAGGAACAGAAGCCAGAAGTGGATCTTCCCCAACCGCTCATTCAGCATTTTTCCGGTCCACTTGGGCCACCAGAAGTAGAATCCGGCGAACATAGCGAACACCACGGTTCCGAAGACGACGTAATGGAAGTGGGCCACCACGAAGTATGTGTCGGAAACCTGGAAATCCAGCGGCGGAGAGGCCAGGATGATCCCTGTCAGACCGCCGAACAGGAATGTGACCAGGAAGCCGAGGCTCCACAGCATGGGCGTTTCAAAGGTAATTGACCCTCGCCACATGGTGCCGATCCAGTTGAAGAACTTCACTCCGGTGGGTACCGCGATGAGCATTGTCATAAAGGCGAAGAACGGCAGCAGCACCGCTCCTGTCACGTACATGTGGTGCGCCCACACCGTTACGGACAGCGCCGCAATAGCGATGGTGGCGAAGACGAGGCCTTTGTAACCGAAGATGGGTTTTCGACTGAAAACCGGGAAAATCTCGGAAACGATCCCGAAGAACGGCAGGGCGATGATGTACACCTCGGGGTGGCCGAAGAACCAGAAGAGGTGCTGCCAGAGGATCGCTCCCCCGTTGTCCGGATCGAAAATATGCGCCCCGAACCGTCGGTCCGCGCCGAGCGCAAACAGCGCCGCTGCAAGCGGCGGGAAGGCCATCAGCACGAGGATCGAGGTGACCAGCGCGTTCCAGGTGAAAATCGGCATGCGCCACATGGTCATGCCGGGTGCCCGCATGCAGATGATGGTGGTGATGAAGTTGACGGCGCCAAGGATGGTGCCGAACCCGGAGAGCGCAAGGCCAAAGACCCAGAGGTCACCGCCAACTCCCGGCGAGAACGTTGTGTTCGACAGCGGAGCGTAGGCGAACCAGCCGAATGACGCTGCTCCCTGCGGGGTGATGAATCCCGAGACGGCAATGGTGCTGCCGAAGAGGAAGAACCAGAAGGCCAGCGCGTTCAGCCGCGGGAAGGCGACGTCAGGCGCACCGATTTGCAGCGGCATGATGACGTTGGTGAACCCGGCAAAAAGCGGGGTTGCGAACATCAGCAGCATCACCGTGCCGTGCATGGTGAACAACTGGTTGTACTGCTCCTTGGTCTGCAGGATCTGCATACCCGGCTCGAATAGCTCGGCACGGATGACAAGGGCCATCACGCCGCCGAGGCAGAAGAACACGAACGAAGCGATCAGATACATGTATCCGATCGTCTTGTGATCAGTGGAGGTGATCCAGTTGACGACTATTCGACCCTTGGATCGTGGGACGACCCGCGGAGCAACTGTAGTGCCAGCGTCCTCGGCGGTGTATTCGTAAGTAGACATCTAATTAATCCTGCCCAATTTGCTCGTCAGCTCCGCTGGGGCTCTCGCCCGTAACACTCTGCGGATTGCGGTCATACTCTTCGCCCAGCTGTCCGTCCTCAAGCGTTTCCAGGTGCGCTTCGTATTCCTCCTCGGAAACCACTGCCACGTTGAACAGCATCTCCGAGTGGTACTCGCCGCACAGCTCGGCGCACTTGCCCTCGAAGACACCTTCGCGGGTGGGGGTAAGGGTGATGTAATTTTCCCGCTCGGGGATCATATCGCGCTTCTGCAGGAAGGCCGGTACCCAGAAAGAGTGAATGACGTCGCGGGCGTTGAGCCGGAACTCGACCGTCTGGTTGACCGGCAGGTACAGCGTAGGCAGCGTCTCGGGGACTCCGGGCTCGCCATCAAGCTGAGCTTGAACGCCGACGTCGTACTTGTCCTCAAGAACGTAGTTGAAATCCCAGGACCACTGCTTGCCACGGACGTCGATGATCACGTCGGGATCTTCGACGCGCGCGTCGATAGCCTGCTGGTCGCGGTTCGTGAAGTAGAAAAAAACCAGCACCATGAAAATCGGGATGGTGAGGTAGAACACTTCCAAGGGGAGGTTGTAGCTGAGCTGGCGCGGATAACCCGTCTCATCCCGACGACGGCGGTATGCCACGATGCACCAGATAATCAGGCCCCAGGTAATGACGCCAACCACCAGGGCGGCGATCCAGGAATTGACCCAGAGGTCAATGATCCGGCCGGTGTGGTTAGTGGTGTCCCGCTCGGTGGGCAGCCAACCTTTTTGGACTTCTGATGAACAACCAGACAAGAACAGCGCAGCCACGACCACGAGGCTTGAGACCTTGAGAATCTTTGCGCGTCGGCTGCCGGTTCGGTCCTGCGAACTCACAGACGGCCCTTCCTTTTCTTACGTGCGGTGCCACCGACGGTGGCAGCGTCTCCGGTGCACGCCGCTAATTAAGCTACTGCTTAAACGCGAAGCACTTTCAGTTTTACTACTCACTGTAGAGCTTACCCGCAACGGTAGCCATCGTGTGACAACAAAGCCCCCGGCACGTACCCGTTTTGGATACGTGCCGGGGGCTCGAGCCCATTCGAGGCGAAGCCTAGTGGAAGGAGTCGCCACAGGCGCAGGAGCCGCCCGCGTTCGGGTTGTCGATAGTAAAGCCCTGCTTGGATATGGTGTCCTCAAAATCAATGGATGCACCGGCGAGATAGGGAACGCTCATGCGGTCGACGATGACTTCCACGCCATCGAAATCCCGAACGGCGTCTCCGTCCAGCACCCGCTCATCAAAGTAGAGCTGGTAGATCAGACCGGAACAGCCACCTGGCTGCACTGCCACCCGAAGTCGAAGGTCGGTTCGCCCCTCTTGTTCCAGCAGGCTGCGTACCTTTCCGGCGGCAACATCTGACAGGTTAACCTCGTGTACCGGCAGTTCGGTCTCTGCGGCCGTCTGGGTGGTCGGTTCGCTCGTTGATGTGCTCATGATGCCTTCTCCTTAGCTTTATGCCCGCCGCACCGGCTCCCGCGCCGAAAACACGACGCCCGGCGGCAAGTGGCTTTCAACGCCTCGCAGCGCTGTGGTTCCATGGTACTTCCGGTGCGCACAGCCTGCCCAGCTGTGTAACGAACCGCTCCCGCCAAACATTCCTGACCGTGTGGAGGCCGACCGGTACAACGCCTCGCGCCGGTCAGGCGCCCACGTCCAACCGGGCCAGCATCAGCGCTTCCGCAAGCACCGCCCGGCTGAACTCGCCCAGGTGCAGGGATTCGTTGGCACTGTGCGCCCTTGAATCGGGATCCTCTACCCCGGTCACCAGAATCTGCGCGTCGGGGTAGACCTCCGTCAGATCGGCAATGAACGGTATGGAGCCGCCGATGCCGGTCTCGACGGCATCCGTCCCCCAGGCGGTCCGAAGCGCCCACATGGCCATCTGGGCAGCGGGCTTCGTGGTGTCTGTGGAGAAAGGATTACCCGACTCGCCGGGTGTGAACGTGACGGTGGCGCCGAAAGGAGCGTTGGCATTGACGTGGCGTTCAACCGCAGCCATCGCCTCCTGCGGGTCCTGACCCGGCGCCAGGCGAAGACTGAATTTCGCCCGCGCCGCCGGCAGCAGCGTGTTGGACGAGACCGCCACACTTGGAGCGTCGATGCCGATGATGGAGAGTGCCGGCTGCGTCCACAACCGCGACGCGAGCGAGCCTGTTCCCGCGAGCCGGACACCTTCGAGAACCGATGCGTCCGCGCGATAGTCCGTCTCGGGGTAGTCCACGACCGCGGAATCGGCCGAAACGAGCCCATCGATGGCGACGCTGCCGTCGTCGTCGTGCAGGGTGGCGATCAGCCGTGCAAGCAGCGTCGGTGCGTCCAGCACCGGACCGCCGAACATTCCGGAATGCACCGCGTGTTCGAGGACCCTGACCTCAATGGTGCCGTCCACCAGACCACGCAGGCTGGTGGTGAGCGCCGGTACGCCGACTTTCCAGTTGCTCGAGTCGGCAACCACGATGACATCGGACTGCAGCAGCTCACGATGCTCATCGAGGAATCGACGGAAGGTAGGAGACCCGGCCTCCTCCTCCCCCTCGATGAACAGGGTGATTCCCACGCCAAGCTCGTCCCCCAGAACCTCGGTGACAGCACGGAACGCTGCGATATGAGCCATGATGCCGGCTTTGTCATCGGCGGCGCCCCTACCGTACAGACGTCCCCCGCGCTCCTCGGCGACGAACGGCTCGCTCTCCCACAGCTCGCGGGCACCTGGCGGCTGCACATCGTGGTGTGCATACAGCAGGACGGTGGGCTTCCCCGCAGCAGCCGGCCGGCGTGCAACGACGGCAGGACCACCCGGAGTGCCGCTGTTGTCCACGCGCAGGATGCGTACGTCCTCAATCCCGGTGGATCGAACGAGGGCAGCGACAGCTTCGGCACTTCGATCAAGTTCAGCAGGATCAAAGGCGGCCCAGGCCACGCCCGGAATGGCTACGAGCGACGTGAGCTCCTCAACTGTTCGAGGAAACGACGAGTCGACACTGGAACGCAGGGCAGCAACGGTGGTGTCCGGCAGGGCATCAGTAGATAGCTTGTTCATACATTCGAGCCTACACACGATGGCGGAAGCCGAGGCCTGCGGGGCGGGTATCCTAGAGGGGTGTTTGGACGAAAAAAAGACGCTGCCGTTATCGAGAATCCCACCGATCAAGCCGCCGCCGAGGAGCACCGTCTGCGGACGGCAGGCAAGGGCGCGCCCACTCCGAAGCGCAGCGTGCAGGAAGCAGCGCGCAAGCGCCCGCTGGTACCCAATGACCGGAAGGCAGCACGGGAAGCATCCCGCCTGGCCAGGCGCGAGGAACAGATGCGCATGCGCCGCGCCCTGGAGAACGGTGACGAGCGGCACCTGCCTTTTCGGGACAAGGGCCCGGCACGCCGCTACGTTCGGGACTACGTGGATGCCCGGTGGAACGTCGCCGAGTTTCTGATGTTCGCGGCTCTCGTCTTCGTCTTCCTTAGTTTCATTCCGAACCTCACGCTCCAGGGCTACGTGATGCTCACCTTCTGGGTGATCATCCTCGCTGTCATCGTTGACTGCCTGCTCTTGCGCCGCAAGCTGAAGACCCGCCTGACCGAGAAGTTCGGCGAACCGGGACGCGGCGATCTCTGGTATGGCATTTCACGCGCGATGCAGATCCGGCGGCTGCGCCTGCCCAAGCCCCAGGTCGGTCGCGGCCAGTACCCGGCTTGACTGGTCTGACCGCGGGCCACGACGCTCACTTCCCTGAGTCAGCGGCTCAACTGCAGCCGGTTCTTTAGCGCACGGTTAATCGACGACGCCCAGAACGGACCTTCGTAGAGGAAAGCGGTGTAACCCTGCACAAGGGTGGCTCCTGCATCCAACCGGGCCGCGACGTCGTCAGCTGTTTCCACGCCGCCCACCGAGATCAGAGCAAGTTCCGGGCCCGCAGCAACACGCAGCCGCATGAGCACCTCCAGCGAACGTTCCTTGAGCGGTGCGCCGCTCAGTCCGCCCACTCCGCAGGCCATCACGGTTTCAGCGCCAGTGTTCAGCCCCTCCCGCGTAATGGTGGTGTTGGTGGCGATGATGCCGTCGAGCTCCAATTCCAGAGCCAGGGCCGCTACCTCGTCGATATCCTCATCGGAGAGGTCCGGCGCAATCTTCACAAGCAGCGGCACATGCCGGCCGGCGCTCTCATCCGCCGCCTTGCGGACTGCTTTCAGAAGTGGGCGCAGGGAGCGGACACTCTGCAGGAGGCGGAGTCCAGGGGTGTTGGGTGAACTGACGTTCACCACCAAATAGTCGGCAAGAGGAGCCAGAGTCTCGGCGGAGAGCCGGTAGTCAGCCACCGCATCGCGCAGGTCGACATTTTTCGTCTTGCCGATGTTCACTCCGATAACCGGCCGAGCCGATGGGTGCCGCCGCTCGAGAGTCCGCCGTGCTGCGGCGATCCGCGGGGCGACGGCGGCAGCGCCGTCGTTATTGAAGCCCATCCGGTTGATGACCGCGCGGTCCTTGACCAGCCGGAATAGCCGCGGTTTCGGGTTGCCGGGCTGCGCCTGGCCGGTGATGGTGCCCACCTCGATATGCCCGAATCCCAAAGCTGCGAGGGCGGCGATGCCGTGCCCCTCCTTGTCGAAACCGGCCGCCAGCCCGAACGGGGACGGGAAGGTAACGCCGAAAGCCGTGGTCCGAAGCTCGGGAGCGGGAGCAGTGATACGGCGCAGGACGGTGCCTGCCGGTGTCCTGCCCGTCCACCGGATCAGGCGGAAGCCAATCCGGTGCGCGCGCTCAGGGTCCATACCGCTGAAGACGACGCGGAAAAAGGCGGGATAAATACGCATGGATCAAAGTTGCCACGGCGCCCGCCGCTTCACCAACTTGATGAGCGCATCGATATCCTCGATTCATGGGCATCAACTGGCAGCCGGACCATCTCGGCGACGGGTTCGCCCTTACCGAGCTTGACCTGGGCGCCGATGATGAGGGCCCCTGCGTCGCGACGCTCGTCGCGTACACACCGCCCGCTGTCGAGACGCCGCCCGACCTGCGCGGCACTGCGCGGGCACTACTGCGACGCGTCAGCGGACGGGATGAACCGAAGAAGCCGGTCCAGGCGGTGCTGTATCTGCACGGTTGGAGCGACTACTTCTTCCAGCACGAACTGGCGCGGTTCTTCAGCGAACGCGGTATCGCGTTCTATGCGCTGGACCTTCGAAAATACGGACGAAGCCTGCGCAGCTGGCAAACGCCCGGTTACGTTACGGACCTTGCGGAGTACGACGACGACATCACCACCGCGCTTGACACCCTCTCCGAGGACATCGGGACACGGACCGGGGCACCGCCTTCGGGCATCTCCCTCATGGCGCATTCGACCGGCGCGCTCGTTGCAGCTCTGTGGGCACACCGCTTCCCCGGCAGGGTTTCGAGCCTCATCCTCAACAGCCCATGGCTGGATATTCAGGGCAGCGCGATCCTGCGCACCACAACCCAGGGCCTGCTGGACCCGATCACACGCTTCAGGCCCAAGGCCCGCCTAAAGCTTCCGGAGTTCGGCTTCTACTGGCGAAGCATCAGCAACCAGGCTGATGGAGAGTGGGACCTGAACGGCCTCTGGCGGCCGCAGTTCGGATTCCCCATCCGCGCGGGTTGGCTTACGGCGGTGCTGACCGGCCACGCACAGGTGCGCCGCGGACTTTCGATCGACGTTCCGGTCCTTGTCCTGGCCTCCTCGAGGTCAACGATAAGTCCCGTATGGAATGACTCAATGCTGTCTTCGGACAGCGTCCTCGATGTGACCGTCATGACCCAGCGCGCGCTGCAGCTCGGACCCCACGTCACGGTGTGCCGGTTCGACGGCGCACTGCACGATACTCTGCTGTCTTCGGCACCGGTGCGGCAGAAAGTGTACGCCGAACTTGGTCGGTGGATAGGCTGCTACAGCGTTCCCGCGCCCGCGTAACGGTCAGGTGCTGGCGCGGTCCACCGCTCCCCCATAGCGGCGATCGCGCGAGGCATACTCCTTTACGGCCCGCCAGAGCGTGCGTCGGTCCACGTCCGGCCAGAGAACGTCCATGAACACCATTTCGGCGTAGGCCGACTGCCACAGCATGAAGTTCGAGGTCCGCTGTTCCCCGGAGGTGCGCAGGAAGAGATCGACGTCGGGAAGATCCGGTTCATCCAGATAACGCTGGATCGTCTTTTCCGACACCGACGACGCCTTGAGCCGCCCAGCGGCCACATCTTCGGCAATCGCCCGGGCAGCGTCGGCGATCTCGGCCCGCCCGCCGTAGTTCACGCACATTGTCAGGGTGCACACCGAGTTGGCCCGCGTGTGCTCCTCAGCGACCTCAAGCTCATTGATCACCGAGCGCCAGAGGCGAGGTCGACGCCCAGCCCACCGGATCCGTACGCCCCACTCGTTGAGCTGGTCGCGCTGCCGCCGCAGGACATCCCGGCTGAACCCCATCAGGAACCGCACCTCGTCCGGGGAACGCTTCCAGTTCTCCGTCGAAAAGGCGTACACACTGACATGGCGGACCCCGATATCGATCGCGCCGGCAATGACGTCCAGAAGCGCCGCTTCACCCGCCCGGTGGCCCTCGGTGCGCGGTAGACCTCGCTGATTGGCCCACCGCCCGTTGCCGTCCATCACAATTGCTACGTGTGCGGGAACGAGTTCCGCAGGAATGGCCGGCGGAACTTCACCGCTGGGATGGGGCCACGGCCGCAATGGCCTGCTGGGGGAAGTTGTCACACACGCTCCACATGTTTGAGGGACTTCACTACTCGTTCAAGATGCCACTGTACGTAGGCCGCCACCAGTCCCGCGCTTTCCCGTCGCGCAAACTCACCGGACCCGTCCGCGACAGCCCAGTCTCCTGACAATAGTGCGCCCAGCAGCAACATGGCATCAGGGGACGGTGACGCAGCGCCCGGCGGACGGCAGGAAGCACACACAGCCCCGCCAAGGGCAGCCGAGAACGCCGTATGAGGGCCAGCAGCCCCACACCGCGCGCAATCGGTGAAGCTGGGAGCCCAGCCGGCAGTGGCCAGTGCGCGCAAGAGGTAGGAATCGAGAATCAGCTCGGACGGATGCAGCCCCCTGCTGAGAGCGGACAGGGCGCCGATTACGAGCCCGTACTGGGCGCCGGCGGATTCGCCGTCGGCGTCCGTGAGCTTTTCAGCGGTTTCAGCGATGGCTGCAGCGGCCGTATAGCGGGAGTAATCGGCCGCGATACCGTGCCCGTAGGCGCCGCGCGTCTGGGCCTGCGTAACGACGTCGAGGGTGCGTCCGGAAACCAGCTGAAGATCGACCGTCATAAAGGGTTCGAGCCGGGCCCCAAATTTGCTGCTCGTGCGCCGGACGCCCTTCGCTACCGCCCGCACCTGCCCGTGCTCCCGCGTCAGGAGGACGATGATGCGGTCAGCTTCACCGAGCTTGTAGGTGCGAAGAACGACGCCTTCCGCGCGGTAGGTCCGCGACGCGAATGATCTGGCCACGTTCTATTTTCCCACCCGGGACACCGGGTGCGGCCGACGCCGCGCCCGGCCCGCGGATGCAGTCCTGCAGATGTTAGCTACGGTCCCGAATGGCACGGTTCACCGCGGAGATAACCGCCTTCAGCGATGCCATCGTTGAGTTGGCATCAATACCGATCCCCCAGAGCACCCGCTCCCCCACTGCGCACTCCACGTACGCAGCGGCACGTGCATTTCCGCCGGATGACAGCGCGTGTTCGGTGTAGTCCAGGACGCGCACGTCCACGCCGTCCTGCCCGAGGACGGCCAGAAGGGCGTCAATCGGTCCGTTGCCCTGCGCCGAGCGCCGCTGCTGGACGCCGTCGACGAGGAGGGTCGCCGTCAGGTTGAAGCGCCCGTCCTCTGACGTATCAGTGTTGGTGGAAGTCAGGACATAGTGGCCCCAGGCACCGTTGCGCGACGGCAGGTACTCATCCTGGAAGATGTCCCACAGGTCGGCTCCGCTCACTTCACCGCCAACCGTTTCCGTGCGGCGCTGCACCACACCGGAAAACTCGATCTGGGCACGGCGCGGCAGATCCAGGCTGTGCTCGTGCTTGAGCAGGTAGGCGACGCCGCCCTTGCCGGACTGCGAATTCACGCGGATCACAGCTTCGTACGAGCGTCCGATATCCTTCGGATCGATCGGCAGGTATGGAACCGCCCAGGGGATGTCCTCGACCGTCTTGCCTGCCGCGTCCGCGTCCGCCTCCATCCGCTCGAAGCCCTTCTTGATCGCATCCTGATGTGAACCCGAGAAGGCAGTGAACACCAGGTCGCCACCATAGGGAGAGCGTTCGGGAACGCTGAGCTGGTTGCAGTATTCGGCGGTGCGGCGGATATGGTCCATGTCGGAAAAATCGATCTGCGGGTCGATACCCTGTCCATACAGATTCATGCCAAGAGTTACGAGGTCCACGTTCCCGGTGCGCTCTCCGTTGCCGAAGAGGCAGCCCTCGATGCGGTCGGCGCCGGCAAGGTAGCCGAGCTCCGCCGCTGCTACACCGGTACCGCGGTCGTTGTGCGGATGCAGCGAGAGGATGACGGCGTCCCGGTTGGCGAGGTTGCGGCACATCCACTCGATGGAGTCGGCGTACACGTTGGGGGTGGCCATCTCCACGGTTGCCGGAAGATTCAGGATCATCTGCCGGTCGGCCGAGGCCTCGAACACTGTTGCGACCTCATTGGAGATGCGTGCGGCGAATTCAAGCTCGGTTCCGGTGAAGGACTCCGGTGAGTACTCGTAAGTGATGTGGGTGTCACCCATGTTCTCTTCGAACTTCCGGCACAGCCGCGCACCTGTGAGGGCGATATCGACGATGCCGTCCATGTCCTGGTTGAACACGACGCGGCGCTGCAGCACCGAGGTGGAATTGTAGAGGTGGACGATCGCGCGGTCCGCGCCCTCCAGTGACTCGTACGTGCGCTCGATCAGGTGCTCGCGGGCCTGGGTGAGTACCTGAATGGTCACGTCGTCCGGGATGCGGTCGCCTTCGATGAGCTGGCGGACGAAGTCGAAATCCGTTTGCGACGCGGACGGGAATCCTACCTCGATCTCCTTATAGCCCATCTGCACCAGCAGGTCGAACATCTTGTGCTTGCGCTCGGGGCTCATTGGGTCGATCAGTGCCTGGTTGCCGTCACGGAGGTCAACGGCGCACCAGCGCGGGGCCTTCGTGATGACCTTGTCCGGCCAGGTACGGTCCGGGAGCTCCACCGAGATCTGGTCCTGGAACGGTACGTACTTGCCGAACGGCATTCCGGAGGATTTCTGTGCGTTGTGCATGGCGGTGGTGGCCTTTCCTTTGGTGAGCCTCTTGGGCTCTGGCTTTCCAGAATGGCGGCCGGCAACACAGACTCCGCAGCGGGGGTTCGGCCTGCGACGACGTAGTCAGATTCTGACTAACCAGTCGGTTGAGCCCCGCCACGGCAGCTAAGAAGAAGCAGCTCTGCACGCACATTTCAACATTAGCACGGCCCCTAGGATGGAAAGACGCACCAACGAAGGAGCTTTCATGGCCGCTTCCGGCATCAATCTCTCACACATCGATCCCGATGTCCGCCCTCAGGACGACCTCTTCCGTCACGTCAACGGTGGCTGGCTTCGGAACACCCCGATTCCCGATGATCGCTCACGTGTTGGCTCGTTCTCCCAGCTTGCGGATGAAGCTGAGCTGGCTGTCCGGGAAATCGTCGAGGACGCGGCGGCAGACAGGAACGACGACGGCGACCGCTTCCGTATCGGTGCACTGTTCGCGGATTTTATGGACACCGAACACCTCAACAGTGAGGGCGGAGCCCCCGTGAAGCCGCTGCTCGCAGCGATTGATGCCGCCGCCACCGTGGACGACTTCGTGCGGCTCGACGCCGAGCTGGCGCGTGCCGGGGCCGCCGGTATCGTTCTTCCATACGTCAGCAATGATGCAGGGAATCCCGACCGCTACCTCCTTCACCTGTACCAGTCCGGCCTCGGGCTGCCTGACGAGTCCTACTACCGTGAGGCCAAGTTCGAAGAGGCGCGGCTCGCGTACGTCGAGCTGCTGCACCGGCTGTTCGAACTCGCCGGACTTCCCGAGAGCCGCGCGGCCGCAGCCGGCGTTTTCGACCTCGAAGCCCGCCTCGCGGCTTCACACATGGATACCGTGACGAGGCGAAATCCACAGGCTACCTACAATCTGCGCCGAACCGCTGAGCTGAATGATGATGCTCCGCAGCTGGCAACCTGGCTCGCGGAGCTCACTGTCGACGTCGGGGTTCCCGCTGAGCTGGTGGTGAACCAGCCCGCTTACCTGGAGGGTCTGATGAGTGCTCTGGAGGTGGTTCCGCTTCCTGTCTGGAAGAGTTGGCTAGCCGCCAGGGTGTTGCTGCACGCGGCTCCGTTCCTCAGTGACGATTTTGTGAGTGCGCACTTTGCGTTCTATGGCACCACGCTCAGCGGGACACCGCAGCTGAAAGAGCGTTGGAAGCGGGGCGTCGCGGTTGTCGAAGGAACTTTGGGGGAGGCAGTGGGGCGTGAGTACGTGGCACGGCATTTCCCCGAGAGCCACAAAGCCGTCATGCGGGACCTGGTCGCCAACCTTCTGGCCGCCTATCGGCAGCGGATCGATCGCCTTGAGTGGATGAGCGGAGAAACCCGTGAACGCGCATTGGAAAAGCTGCGCCTCTTCACCACCAAGATCGGGTATCCGGATAGGTGGATCGACTATTCGAAGCTTGAGATCATTCCCGGTGACCTGTATGGCAACGTGCGGAGAGCAACCGAGTTCGAGACCGACCGGCAGCTCGCCAAACTCGGTGGTCCCATCGATCGCGGTGAATGGCATCTCACGCCGCAGACCGTTAACGCTTACTACATGCCCACCATGAATGAAATCGTTTTTCCCGCGGCGATCCTGCAGCCGCCGTTTTTCGACGCGGAGGCTGATCCTGCAGCGAACTACGGGGCCATCGGCGCGGTGATCGGCCATGAGATCGGGCATGGCTTTGATGATCAGGGATCGCAGTTTGACGGGACGGGTGCCCTGCACAACTGGTGGACCGAGGCAGACAGGACGGCCTTCGAAGCGCTCACCGGACGTTTGGTCACGCAATACGCCGAGCTGGCACCCACTGAGGCTCCCGACCACCCCGTGAACGGGAACCTGACGTTGGGAGAGAACATCGGCGACCTCGGCGGCCTCGGGATCAGTCTGGCGGCCTATGTCCTCAGCCTGGACGGAGCCGAGCCGCCCCTGATCGACGGACTGACCGGCATTCAGCGGTTCTTCTATTCCTGGGCGGAGTGCTGGCGTCAGAACATCCGGCCTGAAGAGGCGGCGCGCCGCATCGCCATTGATCCGCATTCCCCGAACGAATTCCGGTGCAATCAGGTGGTGCGCAACCTCGACGAATTCCACGTTGCCTTCGCCGTGAAGGAGACGGACGTACTCTGGCTCGCTCCTGAGGACCGCGTCCGGATCTGGTAGCGACCGGTCAGGACTGGCAGGTGACCTGGGCGGCTGTCTGGCCGCTCAGGTCACCCGTGACGCCCTCGGTCTCGATCGTCTCGCCCTCGGTGAAGTCACTGCCGATAGACAGCTCAAGCCCGACCGCAGTTGCGCTGGGAATGACCTGGACATCAGCCAAGCCGAACAGTTTGGCGACTGCCGGCGCGATCCCCTCGTAGCCCGGGCCGACGAACAACTGGGTTGCCGGACGATCATCGGTGTCCGCGATGGCCGCCTGCGTGTATCCCTCGGCAATCAGCACGTCCTGCAGTTCCTGCCCGCGATCCGCTTCGCCTGACGCATTGAGTACGGTGATCGGCACCAGGGCAGGGTCGAAGCCGAGTTCCTCGGCGGTGGGCATGGGTTCGGGTTCCTGCGTGGGCTCGGGTGCGCCTGACGGATCCGTGCTGGGACTTTCGCTTGGTGAGCGGGTTGGCTCAGGCACCGGCTCGGTGATGTCACGGTCGGCCCGAAGAGCCGCGAACAGATCGTCAGCCTTCTGCTCGTCCAGTACGAGCCGGTTCGGATCGAGCTCATAGGGGACCACAGGGACAGTTACGAAGGCAACGTTGCCGAGATCGACTTCCTGCAGCCGACCAGCGAGTTTGAGGAGCTCCGGTATCTCAGCCAGACCGTCGTCGACCGTCAGATTCTGGGTGACCGCTTCAGCAATGGAGTAAAGGCGCGGAATGTTGCTGAGCGTTCCTTCCTCCTTGATCTTCCGAGCCAGGGAAGCGAGAAAAGCCTGCTGTGCGCGGATCCGGCCTTCGTCTCCCCCGGAACCGAAGCTATGCCGGGTCCGAAGGAAAGCCAGGGCCTGCTCCCCCTCGATTTCACTGGTGCCAGCCGGCAGCTCGAGCCCGGAGAATTCATCATCGACCGCCTCATTGACGCATACCTCGACGCCGCCCACTGCCTTCGACAGCTCTGTCACCGCCTTGAAATCCGCCATCATGAAATGGTCGATCTGGAGTCCGGTGATTTCATTGATGGCCGCAACCGTGCAGCCGGGGCCGCCGTTCGCCAGCGAGCTATTCAGCTGCCCCAGCGCCATCGGTTCGCTGGTTACTCCCCTTGCCGGGTTCTCGCACGCCGGCAGCGGAACCAGCAGGTCACGGGGGAAGCTCACCATCGTAACGTTGCTTCGGTCTGCGGACATGGTCATGAGCATCATGACGTCCGCCTGGCCCTCTTTATCCTCCGGCTCGCTGTCCCCACCCTGTCCCGCGCGGGTGTCGCTGCCGATGATCAGGATCTGCACCGGATCCCTGCTGAGATCGACCGGCAGTTGGGTCTGCCCGTCGGTCGAGAGATTCAACGGTTCGGTGGTGACGTTCCCCTGCAGTCGAACCACTGAAAGTGCCACGAAAGCGACGGCTGCCACAAGAACCGCAACGAGCGAGAGCGCGATGACCTTCAGGGCACGCGGGCGCCCGCTGCCCAGATGACGGCCACTCGCCCCGAGACGAACGCCCTGCGGGTAGCCTGTCTGTTCACCGCCTGAACCACTCATGACGCTCGGCCCTTTCGAAATGTGTGCAGAACTCGCGGCTCCGGCGAGCGGAGCATCTGTAGCTCAACGAGCAAGTGCTGCCCGAAGTGCCTTGACAACCGGCAACAGTCAGAAGCCGAGCTTGACGAGCTGCCGGGGATCTCGCTGCCAGTCTTTTGCTATCTTCACGTGCAGGTCGAGATAAACCTTTGTTCCCAGAAGCGCTTCGATCCCCTTCCGGGCAACCGTTCCAACTTCACGGAGCCGGGCTCCGCCCTTTCCGATGATGATGGCCTTCTGCGACGGACGCTCAACATAGAGGTTCACCCGCACATCAAGGAGCGGGTTATTCTCCGGTCGGCCCTCGCGCGGAACGATTTCCTCAACTACGACGGCCAGCGAGTGCGGCAGTTCATCCCGCACGCCCTCAAGCGCCGCTTCCCGCACGAGCTCAGCGACCATCACAGCCTCCGGCTCGTCGGTGAGTTCTCCATCCGGGTACAGCGGTGGAGAAGGCGGCATATGGGACGCGAAGACGTCGGCCACCGTCGTAACCTGGTATCCGTCCACCGCAGACACCGGTATGACGTCTGCCCAGCCTTCATCCCCCAGAACCTCGCCACCCAGCTCAGCGACCGCGAGCAGCTGACGCGCCAGCGCTTCCTTCGAAACGAGGTCTGCCTTCGTCACCACAGCAATGACCGGTTTCCGCAACAGCTGCGCGAGTTGGGATGCGATGTAGCGGTCGCCCGGTCCCACCTGCTCGTTGGCGGGCAGACAGAACCCCACGGCGTCGACCTCCGCCAGTGTGTCGGCCACGAGGTCATTCAGACGTTGTCCCAGCAGAGTGCGCGGCCGGTGCAGGCCCGGTGTGTCGACGAGGATGAGTTGTGCGTCTTCGCGGTGCACGATGCCCCGGATGGTGTGTCGCGTGGTCTGTGGTTTGGCCGAGGTAATGGCGACCTTCTGTCCGACCAGCGCATTTGTAAGGGTGGATTTTCCTGCGTTAGGCCGGCCGACCAGCGAGATGAACCCCGCCCGATACTGCTGCGTGCTCATTTGTTTTCCACCGTTTCCCTTGAAACTTCATTGTCCGTGCTTGTCTCTGCGTCCTCGTCGAAGGGCCGCTCGATTTTCCACGCCAGGATGTGGGAGACGCGGTTGCGGCGTCCTTCAACCCGCTCAGCCCGCAGCGCGATGTCACCCATGCGGACCTCGCTTCCGACGATGGGCACGCGGCCGAGGGTTTTGGCCAGAAGCCCACCGACTGTGTCAACCTCATCGTCGTCGAGGTTCAGGTCGAAGAGCTCCCCCAAGTCATCAATGCTCATCCGGGAACTGACGCGGAATCCGCCCTCGGGCAACTGCTCCATCTCGGGTACCTCGGAGTCGTACTCGTCAACGATCTCGCCGACAATCTCCTCGATCAGGTCCTCGAGCGTTACCAGCCCCGCTGTACCGCCGTACTCATCGATCACAATCGCCACGTGCGTGGATTCCCGCTGGAGTTCCTGCAGGAAGTCTCCCACCGGTTTGGACTCGGGCACGTAGCGAACGTCCCTGCAGACGCCGTCGACGGGATCCCGGTCGCTATGGTTGTGCCCGTTCAGTACCGCGACGACGTCCTTCAGATAAAGAATGCCGCGCACATCGTCAGCGTTGTCTCCGATGACCGGCACGCGTGAATAACCGGATCGGAGAAAGAGGGACATTGCCTGCCGAAGGGTGGAACCAGCTTCGATGGATACCATGTCAGTGCGCGGCACCATCACTGACCGGACCTTGGTATCTCCAAGCTCGAAAACCGAGTGAATCAACTCGGCTTCGCTGTCCTCGATCATTTCTGCTTCATTCGCCCGGGAGAGCAGCTCCCTGAATTCCTCCTCAGTGAAGAAGGCTGCCTCGGCACGGGCGGATCCGGGAGAAAGGGCGCTTCCGATGCCGACCAGCCAGCGCGGGATGGGACCCAGAATGGAGCGCAGCACGCCCACCATCCGAGCTGTCAACGGCACCAGGGTTGCCGCATGGGTGCGCCCCAGTTGACGAGGCGACACACCCACCAGCACGAAGCCGAGCCCCGCCATCGTCACCGTTGCAAGCAGCCCTGCGATCCAGATGTTGTCCAGGACGTCGGCAAACAGGAGCGCAACAGCAACTGCGGCGGCCATTTCGAACCACACGCGCCAGAAGCGTAGCGCGTGCATATGCGCAACGGGAGATTCCAGAATGCGGCGGACAGGCTTCCCCATCGGTCCGTGCAGGTGGGCCTCCGCGTCCTGGCGGGGCAGATAGCTGAAGGCCGCTTCGGCGGCCGTCACCAACGCGGCGATCAACACGAAGATGATACCCATCAGGGCCAAAAGGAAAACGATCATGGGCAGGACTGCTTCATTGAGGCGGGCATGCTCACTGCGTGGTTTCCCGGGGCGCGGCGCCGCCCAGGAAATCCGCGAGGAGCTGGCGCTGAAGGCCGAACATCTCTTTCTCCTCCTCCGGCTCCGCGTGATCGAAGCCCAGCAGATGGAGCATGCCGTGCGTCGTGAGCAGGAGAAGTTCCTCCTGCATGCTGTGTCCGGCGCTCATCGCCTGGGTGCGCGCTACATCAGGGCAGAGGACAACGTCACCCAGGATGCCCGAAGCAGTGGGCCTTGTGGCGGTCCCCGGACGCAGTTCATCCATGGGGAAGGACAGGACGTCGGTCGGGCCCGGTTCGTCCATCCACTCGATGTGGAGCTTCTCCATGGCGTCAGTGTCAACGAGGATGATGGACAGCTCCGACTCCGGATGCACGTAGAGGCGCTCAAGCACGTGGCGACCGAGGCGGACAAGCGACTCGTCATCGACTTCGACGCCTGACTCGTTGTTGACCTCAATGCTCATTGCGGCCTGCCTTCCCGGAGCTGCGGCGCCCGTTCATTGCTATCCGCTGGGATTCGTCCCACTCGCTGTAGGCGGACACAATGTCACCCACAAGGCGATGGCGCACGACGTCGGTGGCGTCCAACCGCATGAATGCGACGTCGTCAACACCCTGCAATATTTCACTTACTACCCGCAACCCGGAGCTGGTTCCGCCGGGCAAATCGACCTGGGTGACGTCGCCGGTCACGACCATCCTTGATCCGAACCCGAGACGCGTGAGGAACATCTTCATCTGTTCCGGTGTGGTGTTCTGAGCTTCATCGAGAATGATGAAGGCGTCATTCAGGGTGCGGCCGCGCATATAGGCGAGCGGCGCGACCTCGATCGTTCCGGCGGCCATCAGGCGCGGGATCGAGTCGGGATCCATCATGTCGTGAAGCGCGTCATACAGGGGGCGCAGGTACGGATCGATCTTGTCGTTAAGGGTGCCCGGAAGGAAGCCCAACCGCTCACCTGCCTCGACTGCCGGACGGGTCAGGATGATGCGGTTGACTTCCTTGTGCTGAAGCGCCTGGACCGCCTTGGCCATTGCCAGGTAGGTTTTTCCCGTACCTGCTGGTCCGATACCGAAAACAATCGTGTTGGTATCAATCGCCTCAACGTAATTCTTCTGGTTCACCGTCTTGGGGCGGATGGTGCGCCCGCGGGACGAAAGAATATTTATCGACAGTACTTCGGCCGGTTTGGCGGCTCCCTGCGTCTTGAGCATGAAGAGCAACTGTTCAAGTACCTGCGCCGTCACCGGCGTCCGGTTCGCGGCCAGGGTGCGTATTTCACCTATCAGGCGCTCCGTGCGGCCCACGTCTGTTCCGGGGCCGGTGATGGAGAGGTCATTGCCGCGCACGTGGAGGCTCACACCTGGGAAAGCGGCTTCGATCATGGCCAGGGCCTCATCGTTGGCGCCCAGAGCCTGCACCATCTGGTCAGCTGAATCGAATTGGACAACCCGGCTGTCCAGGCCCGCTGCCCCCATACCCACTGCAGAATCCGTCATAGTATCGGCCCGTGGGCCTTCCATCTCTCCTTGTGCTGCCGGATGCCCGGTCATGTGCTGGAACTGGCTCGCAAAACGAGCCTGTTACTAGCGTACCGCCGCGCGTTCTCCGCTGCTCGCAATGAGTGTGTCGACGGAACCCACTGATCAGTTCGCATCGGCAAATATCTCAGGAACGCAACGGCCCGATATCAATCGCGTTTCAGTCCGGCGGCAATCCGGAAAAGCCCCCGGCAGCGGCCGCTTCCTATGCCAAGCTGGATTGGAACTGCTTGCAGTGCCGGTCTCTGCTGGTGCCACTCTCGTCTGGGATGGCGCCGCCTTGGCCGCCCCCTGCGCACATATGAATCATTCGCGAGGATTGTCGAGAGGAGATTGACACGCATGGGCGTCTTTCCTCTCCCCGGTCGCCGCATCAGCGGGCGTCGCTGGAAGGGTTCCATCGTCGTCGTCGCGGCACTGGCAGTGCAGGCCTGCACCATCGGAGGACCAACTGAGTCCGCCCAACAGATTGCGACTGGGGCGGAAGTGTTGCTGGAGTCGACGGCGAGCATGCCGGAAATCGACCTTCAGAGCCCTGCTGCGACTGACACCGCCCCCCTCCTTCCTGTGTACTGGCTCGGAGAGGCGAACGGACTCCTTTACCGGGAGTTCCTGCCTGCTGAATCGACAGGCGATCCCATCGCCGCTGCCGTATGGGCGATGACAAGCAGCGAACCGCTCGACGACGACTATTACAGCCCCTGGCAGGAAGCGTCATCGGTCAACACCTCGATCTCACCGGACAACGTGATCACGATCGACATCTCCTCCGATTCCTTCGCCGCCGGCATCGACGCAGCAGTTGCCGGACGGGCAGTTCAGCAGTTGGTGTATACCGCGACGGCAGCGGCGGCCAGTGCCGGCTTGATCGCAAGCGGCAGTCCCAGCAGCGTGCGCCTGCTGGTCGACGGCAAAGCCGGCTACAACGCGTTCGGACACATTGAGCTGGGTTCGCTCCTGGGGAGGGATGTCAGCGCAGTTGCGCCGGTATGGATCATCAACCCGCAGGACGGCACTGTTCGCTCCGATGGAACCGTGATCGTCCAGGGCAGCACCACTACGGCGCACCCAACCCTTGAGTGGCGTGTGCGGCGTGTGGACGGTGGAGGGGTTCCGGCAGAAGACGTTGTCGGTGGAACCGTGCCCGTGGAAGCGGGCAGCAGCATGATCGGGCTGTATGAGTTCAGCGTCGCTTTGGAGCAGGGAACCTTCCTCATCGAGGTTTACGAACCCGCTGAATCAGAGCCGGGAACAGCTCCTGCCGCCGACGCTGTTGTTGACGACAAACTGGTCAGCATCCGCTAGTTCGCCGCTACCAGCGCCCGATCAGGTGGTTCAGTACGGCAATCGCCGCAGGTCCCGCAGTCGAAGCACGTAGAACATTGGCACCGAGCTGCACCGGAACAGCCCCGGTGGCGGCGAGCATCTCAAGTTCGTGCGGGCTGATCCCGCCCTCCGGCCCAACGATGACGGCCAGAGTTCCCGTGCCGCCCAACGGCGCACGGTTCCAATAGTCGGCCAGTGATTCAGTTGCTTCCTCGTGCAGCAGGAGCGCGTGTTCCACTCCGCTCAGCCAATTCCCAAGGCCTTTACTGTCGAGCACGCCAAAGACTTCCGGCACGCGCGTGCGCCGGCTCTGCTTGGAAGCCGTGCGGACGAGGGATTGCCATTTTGCATGACCCTTGGCGGCTTTCTCGGCGCGCCAGCGCACAATGCTTCGATCTGCCTGCCAGGGAAGCACCCCGTCAACGCCGAGTTCCGTAGCCGCCTCGACGGCCAGCTCCGCCCTGTCCCCCTTGGCCAGTGCCTGCACCAGGACGATGCGCATCCCAGGAGGCGGATCGAAGGACATCTTGTCCACCGCGACCACGACGGCAGCGGGCGTTGCCTTCGCGACGGTGCAGCTCAGGCGACGCCCTTCCCCGTCAACCACATCGATCGTCTCGCCGGGCACAACCCGCTTTACGGTTGCGGCGTGGTGTGCCTCCGAACCGATCAGTGTCAGGGTTCCCCCGGTAACGGCGGCGCGCACCTCCGCCGGATCACCGAAGAATGCGTGATTGGTCATAATTCCGGATGCCGGTCAGAGATTTCCGAGCCGTTCGCGAAGGCGGGCGAAAACTCCTGATCCGCTGCTCGCGAGCTGGCCCTCGGTGAACTGCTCGCCGCGCATTTCCGCCAGGCGACGAACAAGATCTTCCTGAGCGCTGTCGAGATTTCGCGGCGTTTCCACACTCAGGTGCACCAGGAGGTCCCCCCTGCCATACCCACGCAGGTGGGTAACTCCAAGGCCCTTGAGAGTGATCACTTCGCCGGATTGGGTGCCGGGCTTGATCATCAACTCCTGGTCGCCGTCGAAGCTGGTCATGGTTACGGTGGTGCCGAGTGCGGCCGCCGTCATGGGAACACTCAAAGTGGCATGAAGGTCATCACCCTCGCGCAGGAAAGTCGGGTCGCTGTTAACCCGGATCTCCACGTAGAGATCTCCCTGGGGGCCACCGGCAGTGCCGACCTCACCCTGGCCGGCGAGCTGGATTCGGGTTCCGGTGGCGACACCGGCGGGCACCTTGATGGTGAGGCTGCGGCGGGAGCGGATACGGCCGTCACCATTGCACTCGTTGCAGGGATGCGGGATAACGGTTCCGTATCCCTGGCAGGTGCCGCAGGTCGCCGTCGTCATTACCTGGCCGAGGATTGAGCGAACCGCGCGCTGCACCTGGCCGGAGCCACCGCAGATGTCGCAGGTTCGCGGCGACGTGCCCGGCTGGGTGCAGGATCCGTCACACGTAGGACACACCGCAGCGGAGTCAACCTCAATTTTCTTATTGGTACCGAATACGGCGTCCCGAAGGTCAATGCGGACGGCAATGAGCGCGTCCTGTCCCCGCTGGGTCCGCGACGGCGGGCCGCTGGGGCCGCCTCCTCCGAAGAACGTCTCGAAGATGTCGTTGAAGGCGAACCCGGAACCGGAATAGCCGCCGCCGAACCCGTTATCGGTGCCGTTCTCGTTGCCCGTGGTGTCATAAACCCTCCGCTTCTGCGGGTCCGAGAGGACCTCGTAAGCGCGGGTTACGAGCTTGAACTCTTCGGCCGCTTCAGGGCCGGCGGCGACGTCCGGATGAAGCTTGCGGGCGAGCTTCCGGTAGGCCTTTTTGATTTCTTCGCCGCTGGCATCGCGTGCAACGCCAAGGACCTCGTAGTGATTACTCACTCCTGCACATCACTTCCTGTAATCTCACCGCGTGAGCGGCTGGTGTTTGTGGGCTCCGTCATCCCGTCAGGATTCATCAAGGATGCGGGAAAGATAACGGGCCACCGCCCTCACGGCAGCCATGGTGGTGGGATAGTCCATTCTGGTGGGACCGAGGATTCCCACCTTCGCCAGGGAGTCCGGTCCGTAGCCGGTAGCAATGACCGAGGCCTCCGCAAGCCCCCCGTGCGGATTCTCGCGTCCGATGCGGACAGAGACACCCAAAGCATCCTGCTCCATCTCTGAGAGCAGACGGAGCATGACGACCTGTTCTTCAAGAGCCTCCAGGACCGGGCCGATCGTGAGCGGAAAATCGAGGGTGGACCGTGCCAGGTTGGCGGTGCCGGCAAGGACTATGCGGTCTTCACGGCTGGCAGCCGATAACTGCTGCAGGCCCTGGGCGAGTGCTTGTCCGAGCGGCCTCAGCGCCGGCGGAAGCTCAGCGATGCACGAGTTCAGTTCCTGCGGCACAGACGGCAGCCGCACGCCCGATACTTTCTCCAGGAATCGCTGGCGCAGATCGCTCAACTCGTTTTCCTGGGCCTGCGCAGGGACGGGTACCACGCGCTGCTGTACCGCCCCGTTCGTGGAAATCAGCACCACGAGCACGCGGCCGGGCGCAAGCAGAACGAGTTCGATATGGCGAACGGAGGCTGCACCCAGGTGCGGGTACTGCACCACGGCAACCTGATTGGTCAGCTGAGCCAGCAGCCGAACGGTGCGATCCAGGACGTCATCGAGGTCCTCAGCGCTTTCCAGAAGGGCACGGATGGCCCGCTTCTCTGGTGCTGACAGCGGTTTGACCTCGGCGATCCGGTCCACGAACAACCGGTAACCCTTGTCCGTCGGAATGCGGCCTGAGCTGGTATGCGGGGCGGTGATGAGGCCTTCTTCTTCCAGAAGTGCCATGTCATTGCGGATTGTCGCCGAGGACACACCCAGCTGATGGCGTTCAACCAAAGCCTTCGACCCCACCGGCTCGCGCGAATGCACGTAATCCTCAACGATGGCTCGCAGGACTTCAAGCCGCCTGGGCTCGCTCATGTTCACCTCCGATGTACTGTCTGCCCGGTATTGTCCGGTTCCTGAGTTAGCACTCAACACACCTAAGTGCCAAGTCTAATACGTTCCACGCGATTGTTAGCATTGGCTCTGCCTGTTCTGACGGCAGGCCGGTAGCGGAAGCGAGTGAAGTTCCATGTCCTATCACCAGTGGGGTGCACAAGACCTCGCGAACCGCCGGCGCACCGTGCTGGCCAGGGTTGAAGCCCGCCCCGGCGTTGTCCTGGAGGACGTGCAGAGCGGATTCGTGGGCGAGATACTCCGCACTGAGAAGTCCGGCGGAATGCACGTGATGATTCTGGAGGATCGCCGCGGCAAGCGGCGCACCTTCCCGCTCGGCTTCGGCTTCCACCATGAGGGGTCGCCGGTAGAAATGGTTGCCGCACTTGAACAGGCCGCGGCTCCGCAGCGTACTGCGTCCGGCTCCGTTCGCGTTGCAGGAGAGCGCGCTCGTACCGCGCGGGCAAGCAGGATCTGGGTCGAGGGCAAGCACGACGCCGAACTGGTGGAGAAGGTGTGGGGAGATGACCTGCGGGTCGAGGGGATCGTCGTCGAGCCGTTGCACGGAGTTGACGACCTGGCCGGAGCCGTCCGCGACTTCGCTCCCTCCACTGGTCGCCGTCTGGGTATCCTCGTGGATCACCTGCTGCCTGGCACCAAGGAGGCAAGGATCGCGGAGAAGGCGATGGCGGTGCCCGGCGCAGCCCGGAACGTACTGATCGTTGGGCATCCCTACGTCGATGTATGGCAGGCAGTGAAGCCCCGCGCCCTCGGTCTAGATGCCTGGCCCGTCATTCCCCGCGGCGAAGACTGGAAAACCGGCATACTGAGCCGGTTGGGCTGGCCGCACTCCACCCAGGCAGACACCGCCAATGGCTGGAAGCGCATACTGGGCGGAGTCAGCACCTATGCGGACCTTGAACCGTCGCTACTGGCCCGCGTCGAGGAAGTCATCGATTTCCTCACCGCTCCCGTAACAGGGACCTGATTGCAGGGCTCCCTTGCGCAACCGCGGAGGACTGCATCGGGCCGACGCACCAAGTACCCTAGGGAGGTAAGTTCTGCGCCTACGCGCGGTGAAGTCCCACTCCGAAGGAAGTTTCGTTGTCTAACAGCGCCGACCGGCACGGTGACGCCCAGTCACGTTCGGCATCCGGGGACGACGTCCCCGGATTCCAGGGTGCCAGTTCCAGTGCTCCACCGCTGAGTCCGTCCGACGATCGCCAATGGGCTACGCTCGCCCACTTTCTCGGAATACTTGGGTTCGTTCCGTCCTTGATCATTTTCCTGATCTTCCGTGACCGGGGGCCATTCACGGAACAGGAATCGAAGGAAGCCTTCAACTTCACTTTCCCTCCGAGCATCCTTGCGGGCGTTTGCCTGCTGCTCTCCCTGATCCCCGGGGTCGGCGGAATTTTCGCAGTTTTCAATGCCCTCATCTGGGTGATGCTCGCTGCGTTCTCAGTTGCGGCGGGCATTCACGTCAACCGTGGCAAGCCGTACCGCTACCCCTTCAACCTGCGGATCTTCCACTAGCCCTACCCGAAGTTCAGTAAGGCATCAGTCAGGTCAGTCAGGCAGCAGGCGGCGAACGACGGCGTCGGCAAGCAACCGTCCCCGCCCGCTCAGGCGAACAACACCTTTGAACGCCTCAGCGGGATCGATCAGGCCGTCGGCAATCAGGCCGGCCACTGCACGGCGTCCGCCGGGCTGCAGACCTGCCGTGGGAAAGCCCTCCGCAAGTCTTGTGCGCAGCAGGACGTCCTCCACATAGCGGGCGGATTCGTCCAAGGTTTCCCTCCCGGCGGCAGGTGACGTACCGGCGCCCAGGCGCTGCGCATAGGCGGCGGGATGCTTTACGTTCCACCAACGGGTGCCGCCCACGTGCGAATGGGCGCCGGGCCCGGCGCCCCACCAGTCGTGACCTTTCCAATAGGCCAAATTGTGGCGGCACCGATCCTCGCCGGTGCGCGCCCAGTTGCTCACCTCGTACCAGGACATGCCCGCGGACCGCAGCATGTCCTCAGCAAGTTCGTACTTGTCGGCATGATCGTCGTCGTCGACCATAGGCACCTCGCCACGACGGATCCGCCGTGCCAGCGCAGTGCCGTCCTCGATGATCAGGGCGTAGGCAGACAGGTGGTCAGGTGTGAGGCTGAGCGCCGCTTCGAGGGATGCCTGCCAGTCGGAAAGCTGTTCGCCGGGTGTGCCGTAGATCAGGTCGAGACTGACTTTCAACCCTGCCGCGCGCGCCCACTCAACGGCAAGGGGGACCCGCTCCGGAGAGTGCGTCCGATCGAGTACGGCGAGCACGTGCGGTACCGCCGACTGCATTCCGAAGGACACCCTGGTGAACCCGGCACGGGCTAGTTCCTCCAGCGATTCCGGGGAAACCGAGTCCGGGTTGGCCTCCGTTGTCACTTCGGCTCCAGGCTCCAGCCCCCAAACGTTTTTCGCGGTCTGTAGAACCCGTGCAAGATCCTGTGACGGAAGCAGTGTGGGAGTCCCGCCCCCGAAGAAGACGGTGTTCAGGGGGCGATGGGCGACGCCCGACTTTGCCAGCGCGCCCCCGGCGAACTCCAGCTCACGCTGTACCGTATGCGCGTAGCTCGCCTGAGACGCTCCCCCACCGAGTTCGGCCGCCGTGTACGTATTGAAGTCGCAGTAACCACAGCGCACTGCGCAGAACGGTATGTGGACGTACAGGCCGAAATCGCGGTCCGGCGAGCCTGCGGCTGCGGCAGGTGACAGCACGCCGTCGGCTGGGGAGGGATCTCCGAGAGGCAGCGTACTAGGCACGGTCGCCCTCCCGAGCGGGTGCTGTCACTTCTTCGCTTTGTCCTTGCTGCTGTCGGAGGACAGGGCGGCAATGAACGCTTCCTGCGGCACCTCGACGCGTCCGACCATCTTCATGCGCTTCTTGCCCTCCTTCTGCTTTTCAAGCAGCTTGCGCTTTCGGGTGATGTCACCGCCATAGCATTTGGCGAGGACGTCCTTACGGATGGCGCGGATGCTCTCACGCGCGATGATCCGTGAACCGATGGCGGCCTGGATGGGAACCTCGAACTGCTGCCTCGGAATCAATTCCCGCAGCTTCCCCGTCATCATCACGCCATAGGCATATGCCTTGTCCCGGTGTGTGATGGCGGAGAAGGCATCCACCTGCTCGCCCTGCAGCATGATGTCTACCTTGACCAGATCGGCTACCTGGTCGCCATCGGCCTTCCAGTCCAATGACCCATACCCGCGGGTCCGTGACTTCAGAATGTCGAAGAAATCAAAGACGATCTCGGCCAGGGGAAGCCGATACCGGATTTCCACCCGGTCTTCCGAAAGGTAGTCCATTCCGCCCATGACACCACGTCGGCTCTGGCACAGTTCCATGATGGCACCGACGAACTCATTCGGTGCAAGGATGGTCGCGGAAACCATCGGTTCCCGCACGGCAGCAATCTTCCCGACGGGATACTCGCTGGGGTTGGTGACGTGCACCACGTTCTTGTCCTCGAGCGTCACTTCGTATTCCACGTTGGGCGCGGTCGAAATCAGGCTCAGGTTGTATTCACGTTCGAGGCGCTCACGGGTGATTTCCAGATGCAGCAGGCCGAGGAATCCCACTCGGAAACCGAATCCCAGCGCGGCCGAGGTCTCAGGCTCATAGACCAGCGCGGCATCGTTGAGCATCAGCTTCTCGAGCGCATCGCGAAGCACCGGGTAGTCCGCTCCGTCCAGGGGGTACAGGCCGGAGAAAACCATCGGTTTGGGATCCGCGTAGCCGCTCAACGACGCCGAGGCAGGCTTGGCCAGGTTGGTGACTGTATCACCGACTTTGGACTGGCGGACATCCTTGACCCCGGTGATGAGGTAACCGACTTCACCCACGCCCAAGCCCTTGGACGGGGTGGGCTCCGGTGAGCTGACGCCAATCTCGAGAAGTTCGTGGCTTGCACGGGTTGACATCATCTGGATGCGCTCACGTGGACTCAGGTGCCCGTCAACCACCCGAACGTAAGTCACAACCCCGCGATAGGTGTCATAGACCGAGTCGAAGATCATGGCGCGTGCCGGCGCGTTCGCGTCGCCCACCGGTGGGGGGAGATCCCGGACAATCTTGTCCAGCAGCGCTTCGACACCGACGCCGGTCTTTCCAGAGACAAGAAGTACGTCCTCGGGGTTGCCGCCGATCAGGCTCGCGAGCTCCGCCGCGTACTTTTCGGGTTGGGCCGCAGGCAGGTCGATCTTATTCAGCACCGGAATGATCGTAAGGTCGTTTTCCATTGCGAGGTACAGGTTGGCAAGAGTTTGCGCCTCAATTCCCTGTGCGGCGTCGACCAGGAGGATCGCTCCCTCACATGCAGCGAGCGACCGCGACACCTCGTAGGTGAAGTCCACGTGGCCTGGAGTATCGATCATGTTGAGTGCGTAGCTCACGTCATCAAGCTCCCACGGGAGCCTCACGGCCTGCGACTTGATGGTGATCCCGCGCTCACGTTCGATATCCATCCGGTCCAGGTACTGGGCCTTCATGTCCCGCTGCTCAACGACGCCGGTGAGCTGCAGCATGCGGTCCGCAAGAGTGGACTTTCCGTGATCGATATGGGCGATGATGCAGAAGTTCCTGATGATCGCTGGATCCGTGGCAGCGGGCACCGGGGCGGTGCGGGCCATGGGAGACACTCGGTACCTCTTACTTCTTGGGGTTACTTCTTCGGGGCGGCTGGTGGAACTCGGACAGCTTGCGGCACGACCGCTGCGGCAAGACGCCGACGTTGCATCGGGACCACGTGCAGCGTGCGTTGTCCATTGTCCCACGGCCACCTGCAGACCTTGGAATTGGCGCCAGGGCAGCCGGTACGCTGTTGGCGATGGCGTATGGGTTCACCCACTGGGCCGCCGATACACAGGTGCAAGAACCGCCGTCATCCTGCTGACCGGAGATTGTGCGCGGTTTCTGGTAACCTATATAGCTGTGTGTCCGCGCAGGTCGACGGGCACTTCGGCTCGGCCGCCCGGTATCCCCACGCCGCTCAGTCACTGGCCACACCGAAAATCCCTCACGACCAGTCCGCAATACAAAGAGAGTCTTATACGTGGCAAATATCAAGTCCCAGAAAAAGCGCATCCTCACCAACGAGAAGGCCCGTCAGCGCAACAACTCGGTCAAGTCCGAGCTGAAGACCGCTATCCGCGCCGTCAACACTGCGGTGAATTCCACCGACAAGGATGGTGCGGTTGCTGCGCTGGCCGTTGCCAGCCGCAAGCTGGACAAGGCCGTCAGCAAGGGCGTTCTGCACAAGAACAACGCGGCCAACCGTAAGTCGGGAATCGCGAAGAGGGTTAACAACCTCGCCTGAGTGCTTCCACTTTGGCGGCGTTAAAGCTGCGTGGCCGGCCCTTGGGCCGGCCACTGCTGTTTAACCGGGTGCATGATTGACCGGGTCGATGTTTAACCAGGTGCAGAACCACCGAGGGCAATAGCTGTGACGGCGCGCTCGACGGCGTAGATGGGATCCCGGGCCTCGCCTTTGACCTGCGCATCGGCTTCCGCGAGGACCTGGATGCAGTGGTTCAGGCCCTCCGGTGACCAGCGCTGTGCTTCACGTCGGGCCTGATCGACCTGCCAGGGGGCCATCCCAAGCTCCTTGGCAAGCTGGCCGGAGCTGCCGCGCACCCCGTAGAGCTTCGCCACAGCACGCAGTTTCATGGCGAGGGCAGCGACAAGCGGCACAGGGTCGGCTCCTGTTGATAACGCGTGGCGGAGCATTGCGAGCGCCTGCCCACCGCGGCCGGCGAGTGCGGCGTCAGCTACTTTGAAGCCGGTTGCTTCGATTCGGCCACCGTAGTACTTTTCCACCATTTCGGCGGTGATCAGTCCGTCAGAATCCGAACCGAGCTGATGGCAAGCCGCCGCCAGTTCAGACAGGCTCGATCCCACGGCGGCAACGAGGGCGCGTACCGCGTCGGGTTCGATCCGGCGCCGTGCATTGCGGAACTCCGCGGTCACGAAGTCGATCTTGTCGGAGTCCTTCTTCAGGGACTGGCACTCAACCACGACGGCTTTCCTCGCCTTGAGCGCATCAAGCAACTTCTTGCCGCGCGTACCGCCCGCGTGATGCATAACGAGCACCACGTCCGGAGCGGGGTCGGAAACATACTCGAGTGCGTCCTGCAGGAACGCGTCGTTCATCTGGGCAAGCCCCCGTGCTTCGAGGATCTGCGTACCGCCGAACAGGGAAGGGCTTCCCAGCAGGATCAAGGACCCGGCCTCGTAATTTGCGGCGTCGAGGCGGACAGTTTCGGCATCAGGCTCTTCCTGGCGCATCCGGTGGCGGACGGACTGGAAGGCACGCGTTGCGAGGTAGTCCTCCGGACCGAGCAGCAGGATGACGGGCGCTGGGGCAACCTCCCGCCAGCTCGCAGTTACCGAACCTGCAGGGCTTGGGGACACGGTGTAGCTCCTGATCGATAGGGGTAGGCTGGCTCAACTTTGCCACGGGTGCACGAAGGGTCCAACTCATCCCCGGGACTCGACATGGATGGCACCACCCTCGAACGTAAGCAGTATGGTGCCGAGCAGGTCTGTGCGGGCGACATGCACACCCGCCGCTTCCAGCGCTTCCAGCGTTTCCGGATGCGGATGGCCGTAATTGTTGCGCATTCCCGCTGAGATCAATGCCAGCCGCGGAGACAACGCTTCTATCACGGCCGCACCGCCGTTCCGGGCGCCATGGTGCGCCACTTTAAGTACATCAACACCGGTTGCAGCCAGCTGCGTGTGCCCGGCAAGGAAGCGGTCGGCGGCATCTTCCTCGAGGTCACCGGTGAGGAGTATGTCCACGTCCGGATCTCCCTCATCGCCTGGCACCGTCGCAAGCACGACCGCCGACGCGTTGTTCTCCGAGCCGATGGGAGATTCCGGAGCCGGCCAGAGTACGGACCAGCCCACAGTCCCCGCGGTGCCACCAACCCCGGCCTCTGCTTTCTCCGGTGTCACATCTGCGTCCGCCGCTGCCTCTGCCACCACCTGCGGCAGCGAGTCCTCGGCCGTCGAGAAGAGCAGGCGGTGAACGGAGCGGCCTTCGAATACCCCGGCGACTCCACCGTAATGGTCCTCGTGCAGGTGGGTGAGCATGAACAAATCCACCGTGTCGACACCGAGCCGGTCAAGGCAGGCATCCATCAAGTCCCTATCCGGGCCGGCGTCGACCACCATTGCGCTGCGCGGACCGGTCCTGACGGCAAGGCCATCTCCCTGCCCCACGTCGCAGGCGGCGACCGTCCAGTTCCCTGATCCGTACCCACGTGCGCCGCTCAGTATCCACAGAACGACGACGCCAAGCACGCAACCCGCAGCAACCCAGGCAGCAGGTTGAATAACTCCCGCCAGGCCTGGTCGTCCTGTACGCGATCCCTCTCCCTTTACACACACATCAGCTGGCGCTCTGAAGGCACTTCTCACTAACGACCACACTCGCGGCCACCACACCACTGCAACCAGGACGACCACGCTGATCAGGGCCGTCAGGACCGCACCTCCGATTCCCGGGGGCCAGGGAATGGCAGCGAACGGAGCCGAGGCGAAGAACCGTGCAATCTCCGCTACCCCCACTGCCGCCCAGCCGGCGGCGAAGGCGAACGGCGCGGCTGCCCACGGCGCCAGCGCCACAAGGACCACCGCCACCATGCCGGAGATGGTGATGAAGGGAACGAGCGGTGACGCAGCGATGTTCGCCGGCAGCGAGTAGGTCGGCACGCTTGGCTGGATGAGGGCCAGAACCGGTGAGCAGAACAGCTGGGCGGCAAGCGGGACAGAAATGAGTTGGGCTGTCCACAGCGGCAGCAACGAGGCCAAACGCGCCGCCAGGAGCGGGCCCGCGAGCACCAGCCCGCAGGTGGCCGCAACGGACAGGACGAACGCGTACTCGGTGCTCAGCCAGGGATCCGCGGCCAGCAGCGCGGCGATGGACAGGAACAGGAGAGTCATGGACAACCTTCCCCGTCCGGTAAGGACGGCGAGCACCCCGATCGCGCCCATCACTGCGGCCCTCAGGACGCTCGGCTCCGGCCGCACCAGCAAGACGAATCCCACCAGCGCGGCCACGCCCCCTACTGCCGCGGCCCACCTCGGCAACCGGCATGCCCGGCACAGGAGGAACACGAACGCGAGTACATAGCTGCAGTTGGCCCCGGAAACAGCCGTCAGGTGGGTCAGCCCTGTGGCCTTCATCGTCTCTACCAGATCCTGTCCAACCGCGGACCGCGCGCCGATGACCATGCCGGGCATCAAACCGTCGTCGGGCACAGCAATGGAAGACGACAGCGCAAGGAAGCGCTCGCGCAACCGCTCCACCAGGGATTCTGCGCCCGGTTCTCCCTCCTGCAGCGCCGGGGCCGTCGTCGCGATCAGCAGAGCTTCGGCTCGTGCACCGGGCTCTGTTGCCAGCGGCTTCGCGGCCGAACTGACGACATCGCCGTGCGCCGCTTTGCTCCAGGCAGCGTTGCCAAGCACAACCACCGGCGTGCTCGCCGTGAATCTTGACCCGTTGAACGTTCCTTCGAGAATCTCAGCTTCGACGAGCCATCGTGAAGTTCCGTCCGGTCCATCGGCTGATGCCTCCCGCGGATCCGAGGCCAGGCGGAGGGTCACCGTAACGTGCGCCTCTGCCGAGATGGCAGCTGCCAGCGGAGCGGAAGCACGCTGTTCCAGCTGACCGGTCGCAGCGAAGCACACCATAGCTGCAACGCCGGCGACGACGAGCAGGACCCGCCCGGCGGGATTGCTGCTCCTACCCCGAACGACGACGGCGCCGCAACCAACCGCGCACAGCGCCAGCACACCGCCCAGCACCAGGGCGCCCTGACCATCCAGACGAATGACCCACGCTGCCGTGCCCCAAGCAGCAACCGCTCCCGGCAATAGTCGAAGATCCCTCGCCGGGCTCGGCTGGTCCGCCGTCGGCCGCTGTTGCGTGCGGGAACGGTGCACCGTCAGCCGTTTCAGCGCACGATCTCTGCTGGCCAGGGCGGCCGTCGGGCTCGGATTAGGAGTTTGGGCGGCGGACCGGACGAAGACCTGCCACCGGCTTGACCCGGCGCGTGCCATTCAGACGGTCACCAGGGGCAGCAGCGATTCGAGCATCGCCGGACCGATACCCGGCACCGCATCGAGGTCTTCGGGACGCGCGAACGGACCGTGCTGCGTTCGCCACTCCATGATGCGCTCAGCGAGGACGGGGCCGACCCTGGGAAGCTCCTCAAGCTCCGGAAGGTCCGCGGTGTTGAGATTCACGAGCGATCCCTGGGATCCCGGCTCCGGCTCAGGTGCGCCGCCGGCGGGCGGCAGTGGGTCGCCGGCACGCGGGATTAGGATTTGCTGCCCGTCCTGTACCACCGCAGCCAGGTTGATGGCTGAGAGCTCCGCTTCAGGCAGCGCGCCGCCTGCCTTCTCCAACACCTCGAATACCCTCGATCCTGCGGCTATTTCTACTACGCCGGGAGTCTGGACTGCTCCGGCAACATGGACGACGACGGTTTCGCCCTGCGCACCGCCGGAGCCTTGACCGGCCGCACCGGCGTCTATCGCTTCCTCGACGGGAGCGGCGGCTTCGGCCGGTGACTCCGGGCCGCCCGCTGAATCAGCTTCACCCGCTGCTGCGGGAGGCGCGATCGGCACTACCTGGGTCTCCTCGCGGTCGGTGCTGATGAATTGCCAACCGCCGACTACGAGGGCGCAGCCGGCGGCGACCAACGCGGCCCGACGCGTGGCCACCCATCTCCGGCCGGAGCGTCCACGTTCCGCAAGGGGAAGGCTCGTTCCGGCCACGCCGGAACGAAGAGGACTGCCGTCCCTGTCCGATGTCGATTTCTCCGCGGTATTGCCCGCGCCGTCGTCCGTTGTTACTGTCCAGCCGAATTCTGGCCAGGCTGTCTCTGCGCCTCGCTCCCCTTCAACATCCGGCTCAGCTTCCGTATCCCGCTCCCCGCGGTGGAGGTTGAGTACGCGGTCCAATCGGTCCGGACCGGGGGTGCGCTCCCCCGTTGCCCAGCGATGCCTTGCCATGGGATCAGCGTAGGAACGTTGTGCCCACCGATAGGTTGTATCGGTCACGAATGTGCACAAGCCTCCCGGATCTCCACGAATGTGGAGTAAGGATCAATTGCGCTTTTAACCCAGAGGATCGGAAACGGAAACAGCGAGAACGCCAAGGCCGGTGTGGGCGGCGAGCACGGCCGGCATCTGGGTCAGGACAGTCTCGGCTCCGTTCGGCGCCCGCGCTGCCGCTGCCTCCGCGTCCGGTCTGTTGCCGAAATAGTGGAACGCTACGACGCTCCCACCCGCGCGGCGGCCAATGTCCTCATTCACCAGTTCTTCGAGGCGCTGCCTGGCGCGCACGGCGGTGCGCACTTTCTCCAGCGGCTCTATTGCTCCATTCCGCACGGTCAGGAGCGGCTTTACCGCAAGCAGCGCGCCGACGAAGCCGGCCGCAGCACCTATCCGGCCGCCGCGGCGCAGTTGCTCCAGACTGGGTACGTAGAACAGCAGCCGCGTTCGGGCACAGACGGCAGCAGCGCGATCGGCGGCCGCGGTGGCGCTCGCCCCGTCTCGGAGCGCAACAACCGCCGCAGCAACCCCGCATCCCTGCGCCATTCCCACCGTGCCGCTATCGACAACATGCACAGGAATGGAGACAGTGCGTGCAGCCCAGCGAGCGGCGTCGACCGATCCGGACAGCTTCCCGGACAGGTGAATCGAAACGATCTCACTGGCGCCTTCGCGCTCCAGCCGCCGGTACACGTTCTGGAAGTGGCCAGGCGATGGCCTCGAGGTTCGGACTTCTGCCCCTTCGACCAGTGCTACGGAGAGCGGCTCCAGGAGATTGTCGGATCCCTCGCCGTAATGGCGGCCCGAGATGATGACCGGCATCGGCACGATGGCGACGCCCGCGGCAGGACCACCGCCGGTGACCCACGCCTGTGGGAACGCGGCGGCGGAATCCGTCACGACCGCCGTCGTCGGTTCCGCGGCTACCGCTTCCGCGGCCTGTTTTGTTCCGACGATGGCGCGGCCCGCACGGCGGTCAAACCATGCCACGGCGAAACCTGCTTCCTGGCCGATCAGGCCGGAACGATGTTCACCAGTTTAGGGGCGCGGACGATGACCGTCCGGATATCCCTGCCCGCCAGCGTCCGCTGCACCTGCGCCGTACCGAGCGCCAACTCACGCAATGCGTCTTCCGTGATGTCAGCAGGCACTTCCAGGCGGTCGCGCACCTTGCCCTGCACCTGCACGATGGCCGTGACAGTGTCCTGCACCAACAGCGACTCATCCACCGCCGGCCAACCGGCAGCCGCCACTGAGGCCGGGTGGCCCAGCCGCTCCCAAAGGTCTTCCGCGGTGTAGGGGGCGAAAAGGCTGAGGATGACAGCCGTAACCTCCGCTGCCTCACGCACAGCCGGATCAGCGCCGCCGGCTCCCGAATCAATGGCCTTGCGGGTGGCGTTGACCAGTTCCATGACCTTGGCGATGACGACGTTGAACTTGTTGTTTCGCACCAGGTCGGCGGCATCGGCAAGGGTGCGGTGGGTGACCGAACGCAGTGCACGGTCACCGGAAGCGGCATCGACCCCGGGCTCGGAGGTGACGTCGGCACCGAGGCGCCAGGCGCGGGCGAGGAATTTCGCAGAGCCCGACGGCGACACATCCGCCCAGTCAACGTCATCTTCCGGTGGGGAGGCAAAGACCATGGTGAGGCGGATGGCATCGACACCGTAACGGTCGAGCTGCTCGCCGAGGTTGACGCCGTTGCCCAGCGACTTGCTCATTGCCTTACCGCCGTTGAGCACCTGGCCCTGGTTCAGCAACGCAGAGAATGGCTCCGTGAAGTTGACCAGGCCCAAATCGAACAGGACCTTCGTGAAGAACCTGCTGTACAGCAGATGGAGGATTGCGTGCTCCACACCGCCGACGTACTGGCCGACCGGCAGCCACTCATTGACTTTGGCGGAATCGAATGGTGCGTCTTCGGACTGCGGGTCGGCGAATCGGAGATAGTACCAGGACGAGTCCACGAAGGTGTCCATCGTATCGGTATCCCGCTTGGCAGGGCCGGAACACTGGGGACAGCGGACATTGACCCAGTCGGTCGCGGCAGCAAGCGGCGATGTGCCCTTGGGCGCCAGGTCCTCTCCGCGCAGATCGCTGGGGAGACGTACCGGGAGCTGCTCATCCGGTACCGGCACTTCGCCGCACGCAGCGCAATGGATGATCGGAATGGGCGTGCCCCAGAAACGCTGCCGGGACAGCAGCCAGTCCCGCAGCCGGTAATTCACAGTGCGCTCGCCGGTGCCCTGGGCAGCGACGAGTTCGATTGCACGCTGGATCGCTGCCTCTTTGGGGAGACCGTCCAGTTCCCCCGAATTCACCAGCGTTCCCTCGCCGGTAGTTGCCTTGCCTGTGGCTGCCGGGTCATCCTCTCCCGTGTCCACGACCATGCGGACAGGCAGGTCAAAGGCGCGGGCGAAGTCGAGGTCACGCTGATCGTGTGCAGGAACGGCGATGATAGCACCGGTGCCGTAGTCCGCGAGCACGTAGTCGGCGGCCCAGACAGGCAGTTTTTCGCCATTGAGGGGGTTTACTGCATAGCGCCCGGTGAAGACGCCGGTCTTCTCCCGTTCGGTGGACTGACGCTCAATGTCGCTGAGTGTGTTGACGCTTTCCCGGTATTCAGCCAGTGCTGAAGCGTGCTCGCTTGTCACCAGTTCGGTGGCCAATTCGGCATCCGCAGCGACAACGAAGAACGTGGCACCGTGAAGCGTGTCCGGCCTCGTGGTGAAGACCGTGACGTCGGTGCGCGGCAGATCGCCGTCGGCCTCGATGGCAAAGGTGACGTGCGCGCCTTCGGAACGCCCGATCCAGTTCCGCTGCATCGCCAGCACGCGTTCCGGCCAGTGCCCTGCCAACGGCTCCATGTCCTCGAGCAGGCGGTCAGCGTAATCGGTGATGCGGAAGTACCACTGGTTCAGGCTTTTTTTGGTGACGGGACTTCCACACCGCTCACACGCTCCGTTGACTACCTGCTCATTCGCGAGCACCGTCTGGTCTTTGGGGCACCAGTTGACCGGGTGGTCCTTACGGTAGGCGAGCCCCTTCTCGAAAAAGCGCAGGAACAGCCACTGGGTCCAGCGATAGTACTCAGGATCCGAAGTCTGAAGCCGTCGGGACCAGTCGGCGCTGATGGCGTAGCGCTTGAAGGAGGCCGCCTGGGTGTCGATATTCGCGTAGGTCCACTCACTGGGGTGCGCGTTGTGCTTGATGGCCGCGTTCTCCGCCGGCAGACCGAAGGAGTCCCAGCCGATCGGGTGCAGAACGTCGTAGCCGAGCTGGCGCCAGTAGCGGGCAACAACATCACCCATGGCGAATGCTTCCGCATGTCCCATGTGAAGGTCACCCGATGGGTACGGGAACATGTCCAGGACATAGCGGCGTTCCCGGCTGCCGTCGTCCACCGGCTTGAACGTATCGAGCTGCTCCCATACCGGAAGCCATTTCGCTTCGATGTCCGCGAAACTGTAGGTGCCGGCTTCCGGCTCTTCCGCCGTGGGATTCATGCTCACTGGTTCTTGCCCTGTCTGTTGATCACTCGTGACCGTCTTCGCTGTCCTTCACCGCCGCTGCACCGCTCCTTCGAATAAGCCCGTCCTGCTCAGTCCCCGGACATACAAAAGCCCCTCGACATGGGAGGGGCGGCCGCGCGGAAATGCGCGGCTAGATAAGGAGCAGATGCGCGATCATCTATCCACCTTAGCGCAGTTTGGGCAGTTTGGTTCGGGCGGGACGTCCGAAGAGTTACCATATTTCCATTGGGCGCAACTTTCTGTTATTGCACCCAGCATGCCGAGGCGGAATGCGCCCGCGGCTGATCGGCCAGCCACCCACAGGAGGTGGGCTGCTTTGCAGGCAATCTGGCCCGTCGTCGTTAGGTAGACGAGAAATGACACAAACCATTCCTACCGCAGATCCATCGCCGCAGACCCTTGGCGATGATGCGGTTGCCCTGGTGCGGCGGTGGCTCCACCTGGGCGAATCCGGCGGTGCGGCACACCGCACGGCCGGAGCGGTTCCCGCAGCCGGCGGCCGCGGATCGAAATCGGCGCAGCTCCTCGCCGAGGTCCTCAAGGACCAGAACGGCCTGGACTTCACGATCGGCTTCGTGGACCGGGTTATCCGGCCGGAAGACCCCGCCGTGGCAGCACGGAACCTTGCGCAGCTTGCCCGGCAGACGCCGTCGTTCCTGCCCTGGTATATGAAGGGTGCAGTACGGCTCGGTGGGGTCATGGCCCCCGTCCTGCCGCGGGTGGTGGTACCCGTGGCGCAGCGCGTGCTGCGCGAGATGGTCGGCCACCTCATCGTTGACGCCCGCCCGTCCCACCTCGGAAAGTCGATTGCCGCCTTGCGCGGCGAGGGCGTCCGCCTCAACATCAACCTCCTTGGTGAAGCGGTTCTGGGTGACAAGGAAGCGGACGCACGGCTGAGTGGAACCCGGGATCTTCTGGCGCGCGACGACGTCGATTACGTCTCGATCAAGGTGTCCTCGGTGGTGAGTACCCTTAATCTCTGGGACTTCGATGGGACCGTTGAGCGGGTTACGAAGCGCCTCCTGCCGCTTTACCGGCTCGCGGCGTCGTCTCCGGCTCCGAAGTTCATCAACCTGGACATGGAGGAGTACCACGACCTGGACCTCACTGTTGCCGTGTTCAAGCGCATCCTCGAGACGCCTGACCTGCGCAATCTTGAGGCCGGCATCGTGCTGCAGGCGTACCTGCCCGACGCGCTCGGTGCCCTGCAGGGTCTGACCGGTTGGGCGCAGGAACGCCGTGCGGCCGGCGGATCGGCCATCAAGGTACGGCTCGTTAAGGGCGCCAACCTTGCCATGGAACTGGTGGATGCCGCCGTGCACGGCTGGGAGCCGGCGACTCTTCCGAGCAAGCAGGCCACCG
Source organism: uncultured Arthrobacter sp. (assembly GCF_947495145.1). Classification (GTDB taxonomy): domain Bacteria; phylum Actinomycetota; class Actinomycetes; order Actinomycetales; family Micrococcaceae; genus Arthrobacter_D. The sequence continues at coordinate 201,615 of NZ_CANLXP010000003.1, read as the reverse complement.
ACACCAACTACAAGCGCTGCCTGGACTGGGCGCTGCGCCCAGAGAATGCCGACGCCTTGCGCCTTGGCGTAGCCGGGCACAACCTGTTCGACATCGCCCTCGCCCGCACCCTTTCGGTGGCGCGTGGCGTCGAGGACCGGATCGAGTTCGAGATGCTGCTCGGCATGGCGGAAGACCAGGCCGCCGAAGTGCGCAAGGACGTCGGCTCGCTGCTCCTCTACACACCGGTGGTGAAGCCGGCGCAGTTCGACGTGGCGATCAGCTACCTCATTCGCCGCCTTGAGGAAAACGCAAGCCAGGAAAACTTCATGAGTGCTGTCTTTGAGCTGACGAAGAGCGAGGAACTGTTCGAGCGTGAGAAGAACCGCTTCCTCGCGTCCCTCACGGAACTCGATTTCACCGTCCCGGAGCCCAATCGTTCGCAGACTCCGGATCGCTTCACGGCAACCGGACCCGGCGAATTCCGGAACCAGTCGGACTCCGACCCGTCGCTGCCCGCAATCCGGACCTGGGCCGGCGCTGTTCTCGACCGCGTACCGGACTCCACCCTGGGCGTCGCCCTGGTGGAGGCCTCCCGGCTGGAATCGAACGACGACGTCGACACCGCCGTCCGCTCGGCCCGCACCGCCCAGCGGGACTGGGCAGCGAAAGCGGGTGCTGAGCGGGCCGCTGTCCTGCGCAACGCCGCAGCCCTGCTGGCTTCCCGCCGCGGCGACCTCGTGGAAGTTTCCGCGAGCGAGACCGGCAAGACCATCTCCGAGTCGGACCCTGAGATTTCGGAGGCAATCGACTTCGCCAATTACTACGCGCTGCTCGCCGAGGAGCTCGACGCCGTTGAGGGTGCCCGCTTTGTCCCTGCGGGGTTGACCGTCGCTACTCCGCCGTGGAACTTCCCGGTCGCCATCGCCGCCGGCTCAGTGCTGGCTCCGCTGGCTGCCGGCAGCGCCGTCATTCTCAAGCCGGCGCCGCAGGCCAGGCGGTGTGCCGCTGTGATGGTTGAGGCGCTGTGGGACGCTGGAATCCCCCGGGACGTCCTGGTGTTCGCCGACGTCGCCGAGGGTCCTGTCGGACAACACCTGATTTCCCACCCGGACGTGGACAGGGTCATCCTCACCGGTGCGTACGACACGGCGAAGCTGTTCAGGTCCTGGCGAAACGACCTCCCGCTGCTGGCCGAGACGAGCGGCAAGAACTCGCTCATCGTCACGCCGAGTTCCGACCTCGACCTGGCCGCGGCCGACGTCGTCAGGTCCGCTTTCGGCCATGCCGGCCAGAAGTGCTCCGCCGCGTCGCTGGCCATTCTGGTCGGTTCGGCGGGCACCTCCGCACGCTTCCGCAATCAGCTCATCGATGCTGTGGCTTCCCTGAAGGTCGGCTATCCGGAAGACCCGGAGACCGAGATGGGGCCGATCATCGAGCCCGCCGCCGGTAAGCTCAAAGACGCTTTCACCACGCTGGCCGAAGGCGAATCGTGGCTTGTTGAGCCGAAGCAGCTCGATGACACCGGACGCCTCTGGAGCCCCGGAGTACGTACCGGGGTACAGCCCTGCAGTTACTTTCATATGACCGAGTTCTTCGGTCCTGTGCTCGGGATCATGCACGCCGAATCGCTCGAGCAGGCCATCGAGTGGCAGAACGCGAGTGCCTACGGGCTGACAGGCGGCATCCACACGCTGAACCCTGAGGAAGTAGCGCAATGGCTCGCGTCGGTGGAAGCAGGAAACCTTTACGTCAACCGCGGCATTACCGGCGCGATTGTTCGCCGGCAGCCGTTCGGCGGATGGAAGCGCTCTTCCGTAGGACCCGGTGCCAAGGCGGGTGGACCGAACTACCTCATTCACCTCGGCAGTTGGGAGCGCGATGAACTCCACCCGGGGAACGTCCATGCTCCGCTGAGCGAGCCGGTCCGCCAGCTGCTGCATGCGGCGGACGTGCCTGACCGCGACCGGGGCTTCCTTGCCCGCTCCGCCGCGGACGACCAGCGTCACTGGGTGCGAACTTTCGGCACCCACGAGGACGTGTCGGCCCTCGGAGTCGAACGGAACGAGTTCCGTTATCTGCCCACGCCGGTCACCGTCAGGCTCAACGAAGCCGGAACCATGAGCGACTTCATCCGTGTGGCCGCGGCAGGCTTGCGGAGTGGTGCACCCCTGTCGGTTTCCACACCGGAGCCGTTGGCTCCTGCCCTGACCGCAGCCCTGTCGGCGAACGGCGTCACCCACCGGGTGGAGGACGACGCCGCGTGGTTGGCAGCCGCGCCGTCGGCCGGTCTCGGTCGGGTGCGTCTCGTCGGAGGCGGATACTCCGAACTGTGTGCGGCTACCGACGGCGACCCGGACATGGCGATCTACAGCGGGCCCGTCACGGAGGCCGGCCGCATCGAGCTGCTGCCCTTCCTGCGCGAGCAGGCGGTAACCATCACCGCCCACCGTTTCGGGAACCTGGATAACGTCTCGGGCGAAATCCTCCGCTAGGCAGCATCGGGCGAGCGGTAAAGAAAAAGGCGGAGCGGACAATGTCCGCTCCGCCTTTTAGTTGCTACCGGGAACTACTGGACGTCCTCATCCACCCAGTCGAAGGTCTTGGTGACGGCCTTCTTCCAGTTGCGCAGCTGCCGGTCGCGTTCGCCGTCGTCCATGGTGGGCGTCCAGCGCTTGTCTTCGGACCAGTTGGCGGCCAACTCGTCGGTGTCCTTCCAGAAGCCGACGGCAAGACCGGCCGCATAGGCGGCACCGAGCGCAGTGGTTTCCGTGACCTTGGGCCGGATGACGGGGATACCGAGGATGTCGGCCTGGAACTGCATCAGCGCGTCATTGGCGACCATACCGCCGTCGACCCTGAGGTCTTCCATGTTGACGCCTGAGTCAGCGTTGGCTGCGTCGAGCACTTCGCGGGTCTGGAACGCAGTTGCCTCGAGCGCCGCGCGCGCAATGTGGCCCTTGTTGACGAAGCGTGTCAGGCCGACGATCGCGCCGCGTGCGTCGGAGCGCCAGTAGGGTGCGAACAATCCCGAGAATGCGGGGACGATGTAAACGCCGCCGTTGTCCTCGACCGTCTTGGCAAGCTGCTCCACCTCGGGAGCGCTCTTGATGAGGCCGAGGTTGTCTCGCAGCCACTGGATCAGCGAGCCGGTGACCGCGATCGAACCTTCGAGCGCGTAGACGGGCTTGGCATCACCGAGCTTGTAGCACACCGTCGTGAGCAGTCCGTTCTTGGAGTGGACCACTTCTTCGCCGGTGTTGACGATCATGAAGTTGCCGGTGCCGTAGGTGTTCTTTGCACCGCCCTTCTCGAACGCTGCCTGGCCGAACGTCGCCGCCTGCTGGTCACCGAGGATTCCGGCCACGGGCACTTCACGCAGGAGCTGTGAGCTGTGCACCGTGCCGTAGACCTCGGACGAGGACTTGATCTCCGGCATCATGGACGCCGGCACGCCGAAGGTGTCCAGGATGGAGGAGTCCCAGCTCAGCGTCTCAAGGTCCATGAAGAGAGTGCGCGACGCGTTGGTGACGTCGGTGATGTGCACACCGCCGTCGGTGCCGCCCGTGAGGTTCCAGGTAACCCAGGAGTCCGTGTTTCCGAAGAGCAGGTCACCGGCTTCAGCCTTTTCGCGGGCGCCGTCCACATTGTCGAGGATCCACTTGATCTTGGTACCGGAGAAGTAGGTGGCCAGCGGCAGGCCGACCTGCTGCTTGAACCTCTCCACCCCTCCGTCGGCGGCAAGCTCGTCGACGATCGGCTGCGTGCGGGTGTCCTGCCAGACAATTGCGTTGTAGACGGGCTGGCCGGTCTTCCTGTCCCACACGACGGCTGTTTCACGCTGATTGGTGATGCCGACTGCGGCGATATCGTGACGGGTCAGGTTTGCTTTGGAAAGTGCGTTGCCGATCACCTCGCGGGTGTTGTCCCAGATCTCGATCGGGTTGTGCTCAACCCAGCCGGCTTTGGGGAAGATCTGCTCATGCTCCTTCTGCCCCGAGGACACAATGTTTCCCTGGTGGTCGAAGACGATCGCACGGCTTGAGGTGGTTCCCTGATCAATAGCGATGACGTACTGCGGCATTACTGCTCCTCATTGAGTGTGTTTCTGGAATTTTGGACGGCGGTGGTGCGAAGCGATCCGCACCACCGGTTGGTGATGCTCAGGCAGCGGGCGTCGGGAAGGTGACCAGCATGGCCACCAGGCCGGCGAGCAGGCCGCCGATGACCGGACCGACCACCGGTACCCACGCGTAGCTCCAGTCGCTGCTTCCCTTGCCCTTGATCGGCAGGAATGCGTGGGCGATGCGTGGACCGAGGTCACGGTTCGGGTTGATGGCGTAGCCGGTGGGTCCACCCAGCGACGCGCCGATGCCGACGACGAGGAGGGCGACAGCGAGCGGGCCGAGTCCCGAGGGTGTTCCGGCGAATGCGATGATGACGAACACGAGAACGAAGGTGCCGATGATCTCGGTCACGAGGTTCCACCCGTAGTTTCGGATTGCCGGACCGGTGGAGAACACACCAAGCTTGTTTGCGGCGTCCGGTTCAGCATCGAAATGCTGCTTGTAGGCGAGCCAGCAGCCAACCGCACCGAGGATGGAACCGAGCATCTGCGCGGCGAGGTAGGCAAGTGCGTTGACCACGTTCTTGTCGACGCCCGGGGCGAACTCCGCGGTGTCTCCATTGGCCCACAGACCGACAGTGACGGCGAAGTTCAGGTGCGCTCCCGAGAGCGCGGCGACGTAAACGCCGGCGAAGACCGCAAGGCCCCAGCCGAAGTTGACCATCAGGAACCCGCCGTTATTTCCCTTGGTCCCGGCCAGCGCAACGTTGGCCACGACCCCTGTACCTAGCAACAGCAGCATGAACGTGCCGAATGTTTCGGCGACGAATACTTCCAGAGACATCTTTGACTCCTCCAATTATTCAACTGTGGGCCGTGTGTGGCCCCGGTACCGTGATGGTCGCGGCACCGCGTTACTCCCCCGGCAAGTGCTGCCGTTGGTTCTCAGCCACCCGAGGGCTGCTGAAGGTTGCCTGGAACCTATGCAACCAAACTATGCACACTCACCTTGTGTTGTTCCTGCAATACCCGGCGGGTGTCTTCAATTTCATATTCGCGGACGGACGCGGACCATTCGAGGTGCTTGCCGAGAATGCCTGCAACCTCGTCGATGAGCTCTGCGCTGACCAGGCCGTTGAAGGCAAGCGCGGTTCGCCGGATGAGGACGTCGGAGATGTGGTGGACCTGCTCGTGCCGGACCATGTATTCGAGCTCGCGCGTCGATACTTCACGTGTTGTCTGCAGAGGCGAATCCTCGCCGTCCGCGACATATGCCGCGACGTCGGCTGCCCGGGTGCCGTAGCGGCCAAGCAGGAGCTTCACCCGCTCTGCAGGCAGCCCTGCGCCGTTGGCTTCAACCCAGGCAGCGACATCACGCGGCTGCTGGGGGAACCCCAGTCCTCCCCCGATCGGCAGGGCCCCAGTGGAAACGGTTCTTCCGCGCTGCAGCAGGTCGAGAACTTCGTTCGCGAGGTGCTCGGAAAGCGCACGGAAGGTGGTCCATTTGCCGCCGACCAGACTGAGCGTGGGGCGGCCCGAGGCGGTCCCTCGTTCGATCCGGTAGTCACGGGAGACAAAGCCCGGCTGCGTGTCATCGTGGCGCGGCAGCGGGCGGACTCCGGAAAAGCTGTAAACGATGCTGTCACGGCTGACCCGCACGGTGGGGAACACATGGTGGATCAGGTCAAGGAAGTAGTCGATTTCGGGATCGGTGCAGACAGCAGGAGTGTCCATGTCTGTATCGATGTCGGTGGTCCCGACCAGCACGCGCTCCCCCATCGGGTAGATCAGCACGATGCGGCCGTCGGAGTGCTCAAAGAAAATCTCCCGACCGGCACACGCGGCCAGCAGTTCCGGGTGATCGAGCACAATATGCGAGCCCTTGGTTCCGCCCATGAAGCGGCTCGACTGACCCAGCGCACTATTGGTGCCGTCGACCCACGCACCCGTCGCATTGACGACGACGTCGGCCCGGACCGGAAATACGTCACCGGTCAGCTCGTCGCGGAGCACGATCCCCTCGGCATCGCTCCCTACTGCGCTGACGTAATTGATCGCCCGTGAGCGGGGATTTGCGGCCAGACCGTCCCGAAGCACATCGAGCGTAAGCCGCTCGGGGTTATGCACTGAGGCGTCGAAGTAGGTTGCGGTGTACTTGACATCGGGCCGCAGCCTGGGCAGTTGCGCCAGCGACGCCTTCTTCCCGACGAACTTGTGGCGGGGCACGCTGCCGCCGGCACGGGAGAACGCGTCGTACAGGGTCAAACCTGCCTTAATGAGGACTGCGCCGCGCTCGCGCGGAGCGCCCTGCCGATGGGTCAGGAAGCGCAACGGTGCAGCAAGAATCCCGGAGAAGGTGCTGAAGATCGGGATGGTTGTCTGAAGCGGCTTGACGTAGTGGGGAGCGAGCTTCAAGAGTGCGTTGCGTTCCACGACGGACTCCCGTACCAGGCGGAACTCCCCGTTTTCCAGATAGCGGATACCCCCGTGGATCATGTGTGATGAAGCACCCGACGCACCCTGACAGTAGTCACCTCGCTCAACGAGCGTTACGTCAATGCCCTGCAGGGAAAGATCGCGGAAGGTTCCGACACCGTTGATCCCGCCGCCGATGATCAGCACGGACGTCTTCGGATTGTTCTTCAGTTCCTGCACGCTGTCCCGCATGGTGCGGTTCTGGTCTGCCGACGGCGTCGTCGGCCCGGTGCTGTTCCTCACTTGGATCCTGGGCTCCTTGCCTGATGGTGAATTCCGGTTCTGCACCCTATTCTTTGGAGAGTTGGGAATATTCGTCAACCACGTTGCACAAACGTGCACTTCCTCTGGGAGAAACTCTTGAACACCCCTGCGGCAGGAACCTCAAAAGACGCAAATGCCCGGAATACGGAAATAACGCCTCCCCGTAGCCGTGAGGCACTACGGGCAGCGCAGATGTACTATCTGCAGGACCTTACGATGAACGCCATTGCCCGCGAACTGCGGACGTCCCGGTCCACTGTGTCCCGGCTCCTTGCCATGGCACGTGACACAGGCCTCGTTCAGATTCAGATCAACAATCCCCTCGACCGGGCTCCGGCACTTGAACGGGAAATCCGGAACCGCTATGACGTGGACGCCCATGTCGTCCCGGTGACGGATCTCGTCAGCGATTCAGATGTGCTGGACCGCGTAGCCATCCAGGCAGCACGGACACTCGGACCCCTGGTGGATTCCAACGCCATCATCGGCGTTGCCTGGGGCTCGACCGTCAACGCAGTGAGCCACCACCTCACCCGCAAGGTGACCCACGACAGCACGATCGTTCAGTTGAACGGCGCGGGTAACACCCAGACCACCGGAATAACCTACGCCAGCGAAATCCTCCGCCGCTTCGGGGCAGCATACGGGGCGCGTGTCGAACAGTTTCCCGTTCCGGCGTTCTTCGACCATGCCGAAACGAAGACCGCCATGTGGGCCGAGCGCAGCGTCAAGCGCATCCTCGACCTGCAGGAGCGGATGACCATGGCCATCTTCGGGGTAGGTTCAACCGGCGCCGGTATCCCGAGTCATGTCTACGCGGGTGGTTACCTTGACGAGGCAGACCTCGCCATTCTGCGCGAACACCGGGTTGTGGGCGATGTGGCCACCGTCTTTTTCCGGGCGGACGGCTCGCACAGCGACATTGTGCTCAACGAGCGAAGCACGGGTCCGGACCTGAAAATGCTCGCTCAGGTGGGTCGGCGCATCTGTGTGGTTTCCGGGGAGTCGAAGATCAACGGTCTGCGCGGGGCGCTTGCTGCCGGCTTGGTCACGGACCTCATTGTGGACGAACGTTCGGCGCGGGCTCTCGTGCGTCAACCCTAGTCCGACGTGCCTGGGTCGCGGTCCTCAGCGACGGTGCACGCTCGGTAGAGTCGGAGTATGCACAGATCCGGCAAGCTATCGATCTCCAACGGCGTCGTCCTGGACCGGTTGGGGTACGGGCTCTATAAAGTTCCTGCGGACGATGCCCACGGACTCTGCACCCTCGCACTCGAGGCGGGCTACCGCCTGCTCGATACCGCCGCGATGTACGGCAACGAGGAGGGCGTGGGCCGTGCCGTGCGGGATGCGATGTCCGCCGGATACGTTGACCGCAGCGACGTCTTCGTGACCTCAAAGCTCTGGAATGACAGCCACGGGTACCGCGCAACGCGCGCGGCGTTCGAGGACTCACTGGGGCGCCTCGGCCTGGACTACCTCGACCTTTACCTCATCCACTGGCCGTGCCCGGGCAAGGATTTGTATGTCGACACATGGCGGGCGCTCGAGGAGCTCTACTCGGAAGGCAAAGTACGGGCAATCGGGGTGTCCAACTTTCAGCGCCACCACCTTGAGAAGCTGCTGTCCCATACGGAAGTGGTCCCCGCAGTCAACCAGATTGAACTCCACCCACTCCTGCAGCAGGAGAGCCTCCGGAAATTCAACGCCGAGCACGGAATCATCACCCAGGCGTGGAGTCCGCTTGGACGCGGAAAACTGCTGACCAACCCCACCATCACACACATCGCCGCGAAGCATTCACGTTCACCTGCGCAGGTCATTCTCCGCTGGCATCTGCACAGCGGGGGCGCAGCCGTAGTGAAGGCAAGTTCGCAGCAACGCATCGGAGAGAATCTGCGTGTCGATGACTTCAGCCTCGACTCGGTGGACCTCGCGGCCATTGCCGAATTGGACTCGGATACGCGTGTCGGTTCCCACCCGGATCTGGTCAACTGACGTGGTGGTACTGACGCGCTCAGCGACCGAACGGACATTGGACGGGGACGGTGGAGCCCGCCGGTTTTGGGATTTCCCCGCAGCCTCTGGGGCCGCGGAGTTACCTCCCCTTTTTCTGGTGCATGGATTCCGGGGTGATCACCATGGGTTGCTCCGTATCATCGAGGCGCTCCCCGGCTACCGCGTGATTGTGCCGGACCTTCCGGGCTTCGGTCAATCGGACCCCTTCTCCGGCAAGCACGACGTCGCGGCGTACGCGTCGTTTGTGCGCGACAGCGTCAGCCGGCTCGCCCTCGGCCCGGAGACGGTGCTCGTAGGGCATTCGTTCGGGTCGATCATCGCAGGCAGGGCGGCAGCGGACGCTCCGGATGCCTTCGCTGCGCTGGTCCTGATCAACCCGATCAGCGCACCCGCCCTCGAAGGTTCCAGCCGGCTCGCCACCCGGCTGGCGGAGCTGTACTACCGTCTTGGGGCGGCGCTGCCAGAGCGGGCAGGGCAGGCGTTGCTAAGCAACCGCATCATTGTGCGTGCAATGAGCGAGCTGATGGCGAAGACCCGGGACCGCCAACTGCGACGGTGGATTCATGCCCAGCATCGCGCCTACTTCAGTGCGTTCGCCTCGCGGGACGTGGTGCTGCAGGCGTTCACCGCGTCCATCAGCTCGACGGTACGGGATAGTGCATCCCGGCTACAGCTTCCGGTCCTGCTGATCGCAGCGGAAAAGGATGACCTCGGCACGGTGGAAACGCAGCAGGAGCTTGCGGCACTGATCCCGAATGCCACGCTCGTGGTCCTTCCGGACGTAGGTCACCTCGTTCACTATGAGGCGCCGGATGCCGCCGCCGCACACATCGCCGATTTTGTGGAGGCAAGGACCCGATGAAGGTTCTGATTGACGCCAGGTTCACCCGCACGGATCACCACGACGGAATCAGCCGCTATGGAGCCAGTCTCATCGAGGCACTTTCAAACCGGGCGGACGTGACGATGCTCATCCACGACCGACGCCAGCTGGCGCTGCTGCCGGATGTGCCGCATGTCATGATCAACAGCCCGCTCTCCCCCGCCGAATTGCTCGTCGCGCGACGCCTCAACCGCCTCAATCCCGACGCCGTATTCTGTCCCATGCAAACGATGGGCTCCTTCGGACGCCGCTATCCCCTGGTCCTCACGCTCCACGACCTCATCTACTACCAGAACCGCACACCTCCGGGCTTCCTGCCGCTGCCCGTGCGGGTGCTGTGGCGGCTATACCACCTCGCCTACTGGCCCCAGCGGTTGCTGCTGAACCGCGCCGACGTCATAGCCACCATCTCGGAGACCACCCGCGCGCTGATACTCAAGCACCGGCTGACGCGGCGCCCGGTCCGCATCATCGGCAACGCCCCGCAGCCGGGCGTCCGCTCCCGATCGCCGGAAGCGCCACTCGGGAAGTCTCTGCTCTACATGGGTTCCTTCATGCCCTACAAGAACGTGGAGACCCTGCTGGCAGGGATGGCCGGACTGACCGACTACACACTCCACCTGCTGAGTCGAATCACGCCCGAGCGGCAACGCGAGTTGGCTGCACTGGTACCCAGCGGTGCGAGAGTGGTTTTCCACAACGGCGTGAGCGATCAGGAGTACGATCAGCTGCTGCGCTCCGCCACCGCTCTCGTGACCCTCTCACGCGCAGAGGGGTACGGACTTCCCGTCGTCGAGGCGATGGCGCTCGGCACCCCCGTGATCGCTGCAGATACTCCGATCTTCCGAGAGGTGGGTGGAGCTGCGGCGCTGTATGTGAACCCGGACTCTCCCGATGAATTTACGCGGGCAGTACGGACGCTCGACGACCCGTTGTCCTGGAAGAGAGCTTCGTCCGCGGGCCGTGCACAGGCAGATACCTATTCCTGGGAAGCTTCAGCGGATTCGCTCCTGAATGCACTTGTTGAAGCTGCCCGGCTCCATTCCAGTCGCCGCACGGCGCGCCGGCCCATACACTAGAGCATCTCCACGGCGTCAACCCGGACATGCACGGGCTCGGTAGTCCGCCGGGCGGACAGGGAAGCCCGGCGTGCCCGCAACGCACCGAGGACGGCAGCAGCGTCCCGGTAGCGGAAAAACAGCAGGGTACGGTGGGAACCCGCCGTTGATTGCTGGCCCGGCCTTGGCCCGGCCGCTGCCGGCCCTACCGGCAGGCGCACTGACGTCGGACCCACAACCCTGCACGACGTCGGCAGGTCCAGCCCGTCCAGAAACGAAGCAAGTGCCTCCAGGGAACCGGTCAGTGCCGCGTACCGCACCGCCGGAGGCAAGCCCAGCTCACTTCGCAGCGCGAGCTCGCGCACGGCCGAGCCGGCAGGATCCCAACGGACAAGATGCCCGGCTGCGGCGTCGTCGTCCGCTGTTACCACCACTACACCTCCGGCCGACGCCGGACGGGCGAGTAGCGCTGCATTGAACCAACGCTGCAGCGTACTCTCGAGGGCGCGCAGGGACTCCCGGCCCAGCAGCGCGTTCCCGTCCAGCAGGAGCACTGCCGCGTATCCCGAAACAGCGACCGGCTCGGCGCCGGGAGTTGCAACCACCACGCGCGGTGAATCGTCCACTTCATCGAGAATGTGGTCGCCCGATGACGAAACCACGACCGCGCCGGGGAATGCCCGCCCCAGTTCCTCCGCCGTGCGCGCGGCACCGCTGACAGTCGAGCGCAGCCTGCCGCCGGCGCAGGAGGGACAGCGCCACGTGTGCTCCGGCCGCCCGCACCAACGGCACGCGACCGCGGATCCCCGCCCGGACTGGGCCAGCGGACCGGCGCAGTGCCTGCAGCGTGCCGGTTCCCGGCAGTCCTGGCAGGCCAGGGCGGGTGAGAATCCGGTACGCGCAACCTGTATCAGCACGGGTCCGCGCTGTAGTCCCTCGCGGGCAGCACGCCACGCCACCGGGGGAATCCGTACCTGATGCGTCAACGGTTCCCGCTCAACGTGGTAGGTATCTGCAGAGTGGAGGACGCGAGGTGCCAGCCGGCGTACGGTGGACCGGTCCGCGTGGAGGGACTGTGCCCAGCCGCTGTCGACCAGTCGCTGGGACTCGACGCTTCGTGATGCCGAGGCGATGAGCAGCCCGCAGCCCTGCAGCTCGCTGCGCAGCAGGAGCACGTCCCGGGCGTGCTGGTAGGGCGCGCGGGGCTCGCTGTGGGAATCATCGCCGTCGTCCCAGAGACAAACAAGTCCCAGGTCCTGTACCGGCGCATAAGCAGCGGAACGGGTACCCACAGCGACCCTGACCTGTCCGTGCAGGAGTTTGAGGAAACTGCGGTACCGCGGGGTGGGGCCGTCCTCGGCGGTGAGCCTGACAAAGGCCTCGGGACCGATGCGATTCCGCAGTGCCGCCTCGACCCGAACCAGGTCCCGCTGGTCAGGAACAACGACGACGGCGCCGCGCCCCGCCGCCCACACAGCGTGGACAGCTTCGGCCAGCTCCGCCGGCCAACCGTCCGGCCCGTAACCGCCCAGCGTGACCAACACCGCCCGTGGACTCTCCCCCGCGGCCAGCCGTGACAGGAAAGAAGCGCCGTTCGCATACCGATCGTAGAGGTTCGATTGATGCGTCCGGCCGCTGGCCGCAGCCGGGGCGGCGGGATCGGTATCGGTATCGGTTGCGGCAGGTACGGTGGCGGAAGGTACGGTGGCGTCGAATTCCTTCTCTACGCGGGCTACACGCGGAGGCACCGCCGACCGAAGGACGTCGCTGGTCGATCCGGCGTACCGGGCGGCCACCGCGGCTGCCAGTGCAAGGATCTCAGCGCTCGCGACCAGCTGGGCAGAGACCACCTTGACCAGGGGCAACAGGCGCGCCGGGCTGTCCGATGCAGCGCGCCGCTCCACGAGGAACGCAGTCTGCTCACGGCCGGCGAACCGCACTTTCACCCGTGCACCGGGGACGGCGTCGTCGTCGTACTCTTCGGGAACCAGGTAATCAAAGGGCCGGTCCAGATGGGGCAACGGTGAGTCGATGATGACCCGGGCAACTGGCAGGTGCGCCGCAACGGCAGACTTGCCGCGGGGAGCTGCCGGTGCGGTGAAGCCCTGCAGCAGCGAGAGCTGCTGCCCTTCGTCAGAACTCATCGGCTCGGGGCGGGTCCTAGGCGTTGAAGTAGCTCTTCAGCTCGTCCGTGCGATCTGTGAGCTCCCAGTTGAAGCCCTCGCCCTCGCGTCCGAAGTGTCCGTGTGCCGCGGTCTTCTGGTAGATCGGACGGAGCAGGTCGAGTGAGTTGATGATTGCGAGTGGACGGAGGTCGAAAATCTCGTCGATGGCTGAGCCGATCGCGGTGGGGTCAACCTGCTCGGTCCCGAAGGTCTCCACGTAGATTCCCACCGGCTGGGCCATGCCGATTGCATAGGCAATCTGAATCTCCGCGCGGCGGGCGAGTCCGGCAGCCACCACGTTCTTGGCTACCCAGCGCATGGCGTAGGCCGCTGAGCGGTCCACCTTTGAGGGGTCCTTACCGCTGAATGCCCCGCCTCCGTGGCGCGCCATGCCCCCGTAGGTGTCAACGATGATCTTGCGTCCCGTCAGTCCTGCGTCACCGACCGGCCCGCCGATGACAAACTCTCCGCCGGGATTCAGGATGTGGCGGACGTTCGAGACATCAAGGTGGGAGGTGGCCAGAACAGGCGTGATCACGTGTTCCACGAGGTCACCGCGCAGTGTCTCCAGGCTGATCCCCTGCGCGTGCTGGGATGAGATCACCACCGAATCGACGCTGACCGGCCTGTCGCCGTCGTAACCGACCGTGACCTGGGTCTTGCCGTCAGGGCGGAGATAGGACAGCGTGCCGTTCTTCCGCACGTCGGTCAGCTGCTCGGACAGCCGGTGGGCCAGCCAGATCGGCGTGGGCATCAGAACCGGTGTCTCGTCGCTGGCGTAGCCGAACATGATGCCCTGGTCCCCTGCGCCCTGGGCGTCGTAGGGATCGCTGCTCGTGCCCAGGCGCGTCTCGAGCGACGTGAACACGCCCGAGGCGATTTCCGGTGACTGCTGGCCGATGGACACGGAAACGCCGCAGCGTGCGCCATCGAATCCGTTCGCCGAGGAGTCATACCCGATGCCGAGGATTGTCTTGCGGACGATTTCGGGGATCTCGACGTAGGCCTCTGTGGTCACTTCACCTGCCACGTGAACCAGACCGGTTGTCACGAGGGTTTCCACCGCCACGCGGGACCGCGGATCAGCCTCAAGCAGCGCGTCCAGAATTCCATCGCTGATCTGGTCGCAGATCTTGTCAGGATGGCCTTCCGTGACCGATTCCGAGGTGAACAATCGCAAGGAAGGGCTAGGCGTATGGGGTGAATTCACGTGACCACTCTACTTGGTTGGGACGACCGCCCGGTTGTGTTTCCGGGTGCTACGTCCCCAGCTGCCGCTGTCAGGGAAGGCCGGGACGCCGCTTCCGGTGTGAGGCGCTATCCGGCCCGGTGCAGCGCCGAAGCCACCCTGGCCACGATCACTGCCGCAACATCGGTCTTGCTCCCGCTGACCGTCTCCGGCTCAGCGCCGCGTGCGTCCAGGATGGTTACTTCGGTGGCATCCTGCCCGAAGACCAGTTTCCGGCCGACCCGGTTCAGGACCAGGAAGTCGCAACCCTTGCGCTCCAGTTTCCGCAACCCGTGCGCGAGCGGCGTGGCGTCATCATCTCCGGTTTCAGCAGCGAATCCGACAATCACCGCCGGCGATGCCAGCTCCGTGCGCTGCTGCACAGCCTCAACCAGGATGTCGGGATTCCGCACGAGCGTGATGACCGGGTTTTCCCCGTCATCACGCTTCTTTACTTTCGTTTCCGAGACCGAATCCGGCCGGAAATCAGCGACGGCTGCCGCCATGATGAGTGCATCGGTAGTCCGAGCGAGCTCCAGCGTGGCCTCACGCAATTCTTCGGCGGTTTCGACAACCGTCAGATCGACGCCGGCCGGAGGCGGCACCTCCATATGGGCCGCGATGAATCTGACTCTCGCGCCCGCGTCCAGGGCAGCATTGGCAAGGGCAACGCCCTGCTTTCCGGAGGAACGGTTACCGAGGAACCGAACCGGATCCAGGGGCTCACGCGTGCCGCCCGCCGTAATGGTGACAATGCGTCCAGCCAGCGGACGCTCTGCACGGTCGCCGGTCCCGGACACCGCCTTCATCGCCGCCTCGTGGATCGCTTCAGGCTCGGGCAACCGTCCGGGCCCGCTGTCGGCGCCCGTCAGGCGGCCCACAGCAGGCTCAAGCACGACGGCGCCGCGTTGCCTCAGTGCCGCAACGTTTGCAACGGTGGCCGGATGTTGCCACATTTCGGTATGCATGGCCGGAGCGAACACAACCGGTGCCCGGGTGACGAGAAGTGAACCGGTCAGCAGGTCATCGGCCATCCCCGCGGCCGCACGGGCCAGCAAATCAGCTGTTGCAGGAGCAATGACCACCAGGTCTGCTTCCTGGCCCAGCCGGACGTGACGCACCTGGTCGACGGCGTCAAACACACTGTTGCTGACCGGGTTTCCCGAAAGTGCTTCCCACGTAGCCGTCCCGACGAAGCGCTGCGCAGCCTCAGTGGGTATGACCGTTACATCATGGCCGGACTCAGTGAACAAACGCAGGAGGGACGCCACCTTGTAGGCGGCAATCCCTCCTCCAACTCCCAGGACGATACGCACGTCGGTACCTGTCTACTGACCGGCGGGGCGCTTACTCCGACGCTTCAGCGGGGGCAGCGACGAGCATGCCCTCGTTGATCTCGCGCAGGGCGATCGACAGGGGCTTCTCGTTCAGCTTGGTCTCCACGAGCGGACCGACGTACTCAAACAGGCCCTCGTGCAGCTGCGAGTAGTAAGCGTTGATCTGGCGGGCGCGCTTGGCCCCGTAAATCACGAGGGCGTACTTCGAGTCCGAGGCCTCCAGCAGGGAGTCGATCGGCGGGTTGATGATGCCTTCGGGTTGAGTAGACACAAAATCTCCAATAGTCGCTGGGCCGTAAACGTACTGCGCCGCGCTCTCAGTGCGAGTGCGCGGTCAAGCCCATCAATGAAACAAGCTCATCTGCTGCGCGCTGAACGTCGTCATTAATCACTGTGTGATCGAATTCCGGTTCGGCAGCAAGTTCCAGTTTAGCGGTTTCAAGACGCTGCTGCTGCTCCTCGGGTGTTTCGGTGCCCCTGCCGACAAGGCGCCGAACCATTTCCTCCCAGCTCGGGGGTGCGAGGAACACGAAATTCGCGTCCGGCATGCTCTCTTTGACCTGCCGGGCGCCCTGCAGGTCGATTTCCAGCAGGACTGACTTCCCGGCCTCCATCGCGGCCCGCACAGTACGGCGGAGCGTGCCATACCGGTTGCGTCCATGGACCACCGCCCACTCGAGCATCTGCCCGCCTTCGACAAGGACGTCGAACTCCTCGGAAGAAACGAAGTGGTAATGCACACCGTCCACTTCACCTGGGCGGGGCGGGCGCGTCGTTGCAGACACAGACAACTCCACCTCGGGATAGTTGTCGCGGATGTAGGTTGATACGGTCCCTTTGCCCACAGCCGTTGGGCCCGCAAGCACGGTCAGCCGCGGCTGATTCACGAATACTTCCTTCTCTAGTGACGGTTATGCGCTTCGGTGGTTCATCAGATGCTCAACGAGAGCCTTGCGCTGGTGAATGCCGAGGCCCCGCACCCTGCGGGTAGCGGCGATACCGACGGTATCCATGATCCCTGCAGCCCGCTTCTCTCCAACGCCCGGCAGAGCTTTCAGCAGGTCCAGAACCCGAAGCCTGCCGATGGCCTCATCCTGAGCCGAGCCGTTGATGACCTCATCGACGGATATCTCTCCGGACTTCAGCTTGGACTTCAGCTCCGCCCGGACAGTCCTCGCCGCCGTCGCTTTTTCCCGCGCCAGTGTTCGTTCACTATCGGTGAGAGGCTTCAGGCTCACTCGGGCTCCCTAGGCAGTTGCAACCGTCGGCCAAGCACCGGCAGTTCCGGATCTGGAGTATGGGCTTGCACTGAACCTATCTGCTTGGCTGGCCCAAAATCAATCCGTTCCGGGGCCGGCGCCATTCCCAGGGCCGACCTGATGCTGCGTAGCGGCCACGGCCCGGCGAAGCCCGGCAACGGTGGGACCGGCGCTGAGGATCTCCCTGCTTGAGGTAGGCAGGATGATGCCCGATGTACGCGCAAAGGTTTTCCGGAGCTCCTGCCTCCCGGCTCCTTGCGCGCCTACCCCGGGAGCAAGGATGGGACCGTTCAGGGTGCTGAGATCGAGCCGGAGCTGCCGCACGGCGTCTCCCGCGGTAGCGCCGATCACCAGACCCACCGAGCCGGGGACCCCGTCGTCGTTCTCGGCAGCGGCAGCCTGCACGATCCGGCGCGCGACAGAGTCTTCGCCGCCCACGTGCTGGACGGAGGCGCCTTCGGGGTTGGAAGTCAACGCCAGGACAAACACTCCGCGTCCGTTCTCACGGGCGACGGTCAGTGCCGGACGGAGCGACTCGAAACCCAGGTAGGGACTCAGTGTGAGTGCGTCTGCTGCCAGTGCCGATCCATTCCGGAGCCAGGCGTCGGCGTAGCCCGCCATGGTGGACCCGATGTCGCCGCGCTTGGCATCGGCAATCGTCAGGACGCCGCTCTCAGCGCTGCGGGCCAGCAGATGCTCCAACGCTGCCATCCCCTGTGAACCGTGCCGTTCGAACAGGGCAACCTGCGGCTTGATGATCGCAACCCTGCCCGCGACCGCCTCCAGCACCGTTGCCGAGAACTGTTCGACACCGGCCGGGGAATCGGGGATCCCCCATGCTGCGAGCAGTGCCGGGTGCGGGTCGATCCCCACACACAGGTTCCCGAAGCGCCCGACGGCGGCAGCGAGGCGTGAGCCGAAGGTTTCCATCACGCTCCGACCGGGTCCGGAACGGTCTCGCCCCGGATAGCCCGTGCGTGGTCCTGCAGGCTCGTGACCGACCACTCATAGGTGCGCAGCGCCTCGATTGCCTGCACTGCCGCGTTGAACTCAGCGACGGTGGTGATGCAGGGAATGCCAATCGAGGTTGCAGCGGCGCGCAGCTGGTAACCGTCACTGCGGGCTTCCCCTCCCGAGGGTGTGTTGAAGACCATGTCGATTTCACCGGCGACCACCAGGTCTGCGATGGTGCCCTCCCCCTCTGCGCTGCTGCCTTCGGCGACTTTCCGGACAGGTGTTGCCTGGATGCCGTTGCGGCGCAGGACATCGGCAGTGCCGCCGGTGGAGACGATCTCGAAACCAAGGTCGGAGAGCCGCTTGACGCCCATGATGATCGAACGCTTGTCCCGGTTGGCAACTGAGACGAAGACCTTGCCCTGTGTGGGCAGGGCGTTGTTCGCGGCAGCCTGGCTCTTGGCGAAGGCCGTATCGAAGTGCTTGTCGATTCCCATGACTTCGCCGGTGGAACGCATCTCTGGGCCGAGCAGCGAATCCACCACGGTACCCTCCGGTGTGCGGAAGCGGCTGAACGGAAGAACGGCCTCCTTCACGGACACTGGAGCGGACAGCGGCAGCCGTGATCCGTCGCCGGTCTCGGGCAGCATCTTGTAGGCGGTGCGGAGCTGGTGAATGGTGACGCCGGTGCCGATGAGGGCGGCTGCCTTCGCCATCTGTACGCCGGTCGCCTTCGACACGAACGGCACGGTACGTGAGGCACGCGGGTTGGCTTCCAGTACGTAGAGCACGTCCGTCGCCAGGGCGAACTGGATGTTGATGAGACCGCGGACGCCCACTCCCTCGGCAATCGCGTGCGTTGCTGCACGGACCCTCTCCAGCACATCCGTGCCCAGGGTGATCGGCGGCAGCACGCAGGCTGAATCGCCGGAGTGGATGCCGGCTTCCTCGATATGCTCCATGATGCCGCCGAGATACAGGTCCTTGCCGTCGTAGAGCGCATCGACGTCGATTTCCACTGCGTCTTCGAGGAAGCGGTCGATCAGCACCGGGTGGTCCGCGGTGATTTCGGTGGCATTGGAGATGTAGCGGGCCAGGTTCGCCTCGTCGTAGACGATCTCCATGCCGCGTCCGCCCAGCACGTAGGAGGGACGCACCAGGACGGGGTAACCGATCTCAGACGCGATGGAGCGCGCGTCCTCAAAGGAGACGGCCGTGCCGTTCTTCGGGGCGATCAGCCCGGCTTCGGCCAGGACCCGCGCGAACTCCCCCCGGTGCTCTGCCAGATCGATGGCTTCGGGCGACGTACCGAGGATCGGGATCCCGGCGTCAGCAAGCGCCTGGGCGAGCTTCAGCGGAGTCTGGCCGCCAAGCTGCACAAAGACGCCCATGACGCCGCCGGTGCGCTCCTCCGCGGCGATGACCTCGAGCACGTCCTCCAGAGTGAGGGGTTCGAAGTAGAGACGGGTGGAGACGTCGTAGTCAGTGGACACCGTTTCGGGGTTGCAGTTGACCATCACCGTCTCGTAGCCGGCCTTGCGCAGCGCCATGGTGGCGTGCACGCAGGAGTAGTCGAACTCGATGCCCTGCCCGATGCGGTTCGGTCCGGAGCCCAGGATGATGATGGACGGCTTGGCGTGCAGGCCCACCTCGTCCTCTTCGTCGTAGGACGAGTAGTGGTAGGGCGTGTAGGCCGCGAACTCAGCCGCGCAGGTGTCAACGGTCTTGAAAACGGGCCGGATATCCAGCGCGTGGCGCACCCCCCGCACGACCGCCTCGGCGGTGTGTGTAAGGAGCCCGATCTGCTCGTCGGAGAAACCATGCCGCTTCGCCAGCCGAAGGGTGTCCGGTTTGATCCCTTCACTGCGCACCGTACCGGCCACCTCGTTGAGGAGGACAAGCTGGTCCAGGAACCACGGGTCAATACCGGTGGCCTCGTAGAGAGCTTCGACGCTCGCTCCGCCCAAGAGTGCACGCTGGACCTGTGAGAGGCGCTCAGTCGTCGGGCGTTTGGCCAACTCGATCAGTTCCGGAACATCGAACTCACTGACCGGCTCGAACGTCAGCTGAGAGCCCTTCTGCTCGAGCGACCGCAGGGCCTTCTGCAGCGCCTCAGTGAAGTTCCTGCCCATGGCCATGGCCTCGCCCACGGACTTCATGGTGGTGGTCAGCGTGTCGTCCGCTGCGGGAAACTTCTCGAACGCGAAACGTGGAACCTTGACCACGACGTAATCGAGGGTTGGCTCGAAGGAAGCGGGGGTCTGCCGGGTGATGTCGTTGGGGATCTCGTCCAGGGTGTAGCCGAGCGAGAGCTTGGTTGCGATCTTCGCGATGGCGAAGCCGGTCGCCTTCGATGCCAGCGCTGAGGAACGGGATACCCGGGGATTCATCTCGATGACGACAACGCGGCCGGTGCCGGGCTCGACGGCAAACTGGATGTTGCAGCCGCCGGTGTCCACGCCAACCTCGCGGATGACTGCGATGGAGATATCCCGCAGGCGCTGGTACTCGCGGTCGGTCAGGGTCAGCGCCGGAGCCACCGTGATGGAGTCACCGGTGTGGACCCCGACCGGGTCGAAGTTCTCGATGGAACAGACGACGACGACGTTGTCCTTCTTGTCGCGCATCATCTCCAGCTCGTACTCCTTCCACCCGAGGATGCTCTCCTCGAGCAGCACCTCGCTGGTGGGGCTGTACTGCAGGCCCTGGCCCACGATGCGCCGCAGGTCCTGCTCGTTGTAGGCCAGTCCGGAGCCAAGGCCGCCCATGGTGAAGGAGGGCCGGACCACCATCGGGTAGCCGAGGTCTTCCGCAGCAACGAACGCCTCATCCAGTGAATGGATGATGGCGGACCTGGCCGACTCTGCCCCGCAGCGCTCGACGACGCCCTTGAACTTCTCGCGGTCCTCGCCGAGTTCGATCGCCGCGATGTTCGCACCGATGAGTTCCACACCGTACTTCTCAAGCACGCCGTTCTTGTCCAGGGCAATCGCCGTGTTGAGGGCTGTCTGGCCGCCCAGGGTGGGAAGGATCGCGTCGGGGCGCTCCTTCGCAATGATTTTCTCGACCACCTCGGGGGTGATCGGCTCAACGTAGGTGGCGTCGGCGAACTCCGGGTCGGTCATGATGGTCGCCGGGTTCGAGTTGACGAGGATGACCCTCAGGCCTTCCTCCTTCAGCACGCGCAGTGCCTGGGTGCCTGAGTAATCGAATTCGGCCGCCTGGCCGATGACGATGGGGCCCGATCCGATGACCAGGACGGAGGTGAGATCGGTTCTGCGGGGCATCTAGTTTTCTTCCTGCGCGGGGGTGGGAGCTTTGGAGACCTCGGAGGCATCGAGTTCGCCCGGTCGGGCAGCTTCGGCCATGAAGTCGATGAACCTGTCGAACAGGTACGCGGAGTCATGCGGGCCGGCGGCCGCTTCCGGGTGGTACTGGACGGAAAACGCCGGCAGGTCCAGGCATGCGAGGCCCTCGACCACGTCGTCATTGAGGCACACGTGGCTGACCTCGACCTTCCCGAAGCGTTCCTCGGGAGCAGTCACCGGGCCGTCGAGCGGCGCATCCACGGCGAAGCCATGGTTCTGGCTGGTGATCTCGACCTTCCCCGTGCGCCGGTCGAGCACGGGCTGGTTGATTCCCCGGTGCCCGTAGCGCAGCTTGTAGGTGCCGAAGCCCAGTGCCCTGCCAAGGATCTGGTTGCCGAAGCAGATGCCGAAGAACGGTATCCGTGCGTCGAGGACCTGACGCAGCAGCGACACCTGGGCATCCGCCGTGGACGGGTCACCCGGACCGTTGGACATGAAGACTCCATCAGCGCCGACGGCCACGACGTCGTCGTACGTTGAATCTGCCGGCAGCACCACGGTGCGCACCCCACGCTGGGCGAAGTGCTTCGGCGTCATTGCCTTGATCCCGAGATCCAGCGCTGCCACGGTGAACCGGGGCTCACCGTCCCAACCGTGGTCGGCGGGCTCGACAACGTAGCGCGAGTCGATGCTGACTTCCTCGGCGAGCCGCGATCCCTCCATGCTGCGCTGGCCGTTCACTTCGGCGAGGAGCTCGGTGTCGCTGCGTGCCGCGTCGGCTCCCGAAAAGATGCCGGCCTTCATGGCGCCGCGCTCGCGGAGGTGCCGGGTGACGGCGCGCGTGTCGACACCCTGGATGCCGACCACGCCCTGCTCAACCAGCTCATCGTCGAGGCTTTTCTCGGACCGCCAGTTGGACGGCCGCCTGGCGGGGTCACGAACGATGTAGCCGGCCACCCAGATCCGGCGGGATTCGGCGTCGTCGCGGTTGACTCCCGTATTGCCGATGTGCGGCGCTGTCTGAACCACGAGCTGCCGGGCGTACGAGGGGTCGGTGATGGTTTCCTGGTAGCCGGTCATGCCGGTGGCGAAAACCGCCTCGCCAAGCGCCGTACCGTGGGCGCCGTAGCTTCGTCCGCGGAAGATCCGACCGTCCTCAAGGACCAGGACAGCCGCTGCTCCGGCTCCTGTTACTGGCGCGTGTGTTGTCACTGTACTTCCTTGCCTGTGGGGTTGGTGAGGGGGTCGGCGTCCTCGATCAGTGCGCTGATCGCTGCCAGGAGCTGCGTCTTGTCTGCCGCGTACCTGGTTCGGAAGCCGGTATCGAATGTTTGGGAGTCCATCGTCCAGGACACAACCACCAGTCCGTCCTTCTCGACGAACTTTCCGGCCATGCCGCGCTCCAGTCGCACGCCCGTCAGGTTCTGCGTGGCGATGTAGACGTCGGTGTCGCCGGACCGGTCGAACAGCAGCCCGTGCGGGTAGACGGCGGCGGTGGCTGTGGCCTTGTTCCCGAGGCCATGTGCGGTGACCCGGTCCAGCCAGTCACCGCCGGTGGTGGTGACCACGTACTGCCCGACCGCCGCGTAGAGGGGTGCCCCCGGATCCTCGGGAGCTACGGGCGGAGCCTGCAGCGTCTGCTGGCGCCGTACGCGGTTCCGCCAGCCGAGGGCCATCAGTCCCACTACCAGCACGATCGCAACCAGTGAGATGACGACGGCGGTTGTTGCTACGTCCACGCTCTTAGTCCCCTTGCGCATCGGGATGCGGTGTGTTGAGCCGTCCTTCAAGCACGGTGGCATGTCCGGCGTAGAAGGTTGCGACGACGGCGCCAGGCAGCTCGAGGCCGGCGAAGGGACTGTTGCGGCCCTTGGTAGCCATCTTATGGGGGTCGACAGTCCACCGGGCCGCCGGATCCACCAGTGTGAGATTCGCCATCTCCCCCGGTTTTAGCGGCCTGCCCTGCGGCGCTACCCCGCCGATGCGTGCGGGAAGGATGGACGTCGCCTCAGCGAAGCGCGACCAGTCCATCAGTCCGGTTTCGATCATGGTGTGCTGTACCACCGAAAGGGCGGTTTCGAGGCCCGTCATTCCCATGGCTGCCTGCGCCCATTCGCACTCCTTGTGTTCGGAGGGGTGCGGTGCATGGTCGGTGCCGATGACGTCGATTGTCCCGTCCGCCAGTGCCTCGCGGAGCGCCGTGACGTCGTCGTTCGTGCGCAGGGGCGGGTTCACCTTATAGACGGGATCCCAGGAGCGGACCAACTCGTCGGTCAGCAACAGATGATGCGGCGTGACTTCCGCGGTCACGTTCACGCCGCGCTGCTTCGCCCACCGGATGATTTCGACCGAACCCGCCGTCGACACATGGCATACATGGAGGCGCGAGCCGACATGCTGGGCCAGGAGCACGTCCCGGGCAATGATGCTTTCTTCCGCAACCGCCGGCCAGCCCGCCAGGCCAAGGACAGCCGAGACAGCGCCCTCATTCATCTGTGCGCCCGCGGTGAGACGCGGGTCCTGGGCATGCTGGGCGACCACACCGTCGAAAGCCTTCACGTATTCGAGGGCGCGGCGCATCAGCACAGGGTCGGACACACAGATACCGTCATCGGAGAAGACCCGGACAGCTGCCCGCGACTGCGCCATCGCGCCGAGCTCCGCAAGCCGCTCCCCCGCCAGGCCGATGGTCACGGCCCCCACCGGGCGGACGTCGACCCACCCGGCGCGCCTGCCCAGGGCATAGACCTGTTCCACCACGCCCGCGGTGTCAGCTACCGGCATACTGTTGGCCATGGCGTGAACCGCGGTGTAACCGCCCAGCGCAGCTGCCCGCGTGCCCGTTTCAACGGTTTCCGCATCTTCGCGCCCGGGTTCCCGAAGGTGGGTATGGATGTCCACCATTCCCGGCAGGAGCACCAGTCCGTCAGCATCGACGACGACGACGCCCGAAGCCGACAGCGATCGGCCCCGCTCGGCGATGCGTCCGGCTTCAATCACGAAATCAACGCCGGTCTCACCGGCTGCCGTTGTGGCGCCCTTGATCAGGTACCTGGGGGTGCTCATACTGTTGCCTCCTGGGCGGGGGTGGGCTGCGCGGAGTCGTCACCCGACAGCAGCAGGTAAAGGACGGCCATGCGGACTGAGACGCCGTTGCGTACCTGCGCCAGGATCGTCGAACGGGGCGAGTCAGCGGCCGCTGACGAGATTTCAAGACCCCGGTTCATCGGGCCGGGATGCATGATGATGGTGTCCTTGCCTGCCGAGGCCTCAAGCGCCGCCAGCCGTTCGTCGTCGAACCCCCACGTTCGCGTGTACTCCCGTGTGGAAGGAAAGAAGGCAGCGTTCATCCGCTCACCCTGGACCCTGAGCATCATGATCGCGTCAGGGCCCGTTGCCAACACCTCGTCGAGGTCGAAGCTGACCCTGCACGGCCAGCTGTCTATTCCTACAGGCAACAGTGTCGGCGGCGCCACGAGGGTCACTTCTGCCCCCAGCGTGGTGAGTAGCCACAGGTTGGAGCGGGCGACCCGTGAATGCAGGACATCGCCCACAATGGCGATGCGGAGCCCGGCCAGATCGCCACCGAGGGATGGACGTCCGGCGACCCTGGACCAGTGCCTGCGGAGGGTAAATGCATCGAGCAAAGCCTGCGTCGGATGCTCATGGGTTCCATCTCCCGCATTGATCACAGCGGCGTCGATCCAGTCCGACGCGGCGAGCCTTGCGGGTGCCCCGGACGCCCAATGACGAATCACCACGGCATCGGCGCTCATTGCCTCAAGGGTCTGCGCCGTGTCCTTGAGCGACTCGCCCTTGGAAACCGACGAGCCTTTGGCTGCGAAATTGATGACATCGGCGGAGAGCCGCTTTGCTGCAGCTTCGAATGAGATGCGCGTGCGGGTCGAATCCTCGAAGAAGAGGTTCACAACGGTGCGTCCCCGCAGCGCGGGCAGCTTTTTGACCTCGCGTTCGCCGACGGCGGCCATTTCCTCGGCCGTATCAAGGATCCGGACGGCGTCAACGGCTGAAAGGCTCTCGGTGGACAGCAGGTGCTTCATGCCGGACCCTCAATCACTACTTCGTCGACCGAATCGATTTCGCTGATTCTTACGCGGACTTTCTCTGCGGAGGAAGTAGGCAGGTTCTTTCCCACGTGGTCGGCGCGGATCGGAAGCTCGCGGTGTCCGCGGTCCACGAGTACGGCGAGGCGCACGATCCGGGGGCGGCCGACGTCGACAATTGCATCCAGCGCTGCACGGATGGTCCTGCCGGAGTAGAGCACATCATCCACCAGCACAACGACCTTGTTGTCGATGCCGGCCGGGGGAAGCCTGGTCGGGCCCGGCGGACGGGTAGGGTGCCTGCGCAGGTCGTCACGGAACATGGTGACGTCGAGGCGCCCGACCATGCGCTCGGGATCCACAGTCGCGTCAGTACGTGCGATCTTGCGTGCGAGCCGCTGGGCCAATGGGAAACCGCGGCGGGGAATGCCCAGCAGTACAAGATCTTCCGAACCCTTGTTGGATTCAAGGATCTCGTGGGCGATGCGGGTCAGGGCCCGGTCAATGTCAGCGTTCCCGAGGACCGTACGGAAAACGGATCCTGGGGATTCGGAACTGGGTGCACTCATGGAACGCATCCTCCTTCTCCGCCTCACAGGACGGCCTTTAAAGGGTTTGGCTGCGCGTTCAAAACTACCACAGGCACCCCCGGCCACTATTCTGTGTTGATGAGTATGACCCCGAGACGCGCCCCCACTGGACCGGGCAGTCAGCTGCCGCCGAACGTGCGGCCGCCGCTGGGGATGTGGCAGCAGGTTCACGCGGGACCGCCGGTTCCGCCCGCCGCCCATCCTTCCGCCGGACTGGACTCCGCTGGAAGGAAGCGCCCATCCGCGCTGGGCTCCACCGTCGCCAATGTCCTGCTGCTTCTGGTTGCCGCCCTCGTCCTCGGAGGAGTGGCCGTACTGGTGACGGCTCAGCTGGGAACGGCCGCGCTGATCGTCTGCGCTGCGCTGGCGCTCGTGCCGCTGGTCATCTGCCTCGTCGGTATCCGCTGGGTTGACCGATGGGATCCCGAACCCCGGGGTGCACTGGCCTTTGCCTTCCTCTGGGGTGCGGGAATGTCGGTGGCCGTCACGCTTCTAATCGGGCCCACGGTCACCGCGCTTCTGAGCGCCGGCCTGGATGGCGCAAGTCCCGCCGTCGTCGGTCCGGTTTTCCAGGCTCCGCTGGTCGAAGAAGCGGCGAAAGGCCTGGGCGTACTGATCCTCGCCATTTCCCGCCGCAGCCACTTCGACGGACCCGTCGACGGCATCGTCTATGCCGGCACTGTTGCCGCCGGCTTCGCATTCACCGAAAATGTCCTGTACTTCGGATCAGCGCTCACTGACCCGGCCGGGCTGGGCGGACTGGCGACTGTGTTCGTGATGCGGGGACTATTCTCACCCTTCGCCCACGTCATGTTCACCGGTGCGCTGGGCCTCGTCCTCGGTCTGGCAGTCGCCAAGGGCCGCGGCAAGGGCAGGTTGGTCGGTGGATTCCTCCTCGGACTTCTTCCCGCCATCGCCGGTCACATGCTGTGGAACGGCGGGCTGGTGGTCCTGTTCACCGATTTCTTCTCGTTCTATCTCCTCGTGCAGGTTCCGCTGTTTCTCGTGGTGATCGCGGTTGTGCTGTGGCTGCGTCGAGCTGAACGGGCGGTGACCTACCAGCGTCTCGCCGAATACGCAGGGGCAGGTTGGCTTACCAGCCAGGAACTGGAGATGGTGGCTGCCCCGCGAGGCCGCTCTTCGGCGCTCGCCTGGGCGCGAAGCGTCGGTGCGGGCCCGGCCATGAAGCGGTTCATCAGTACCGGCGTGCGTCTTTCCTTTGTACGCCAGCGGCTGCGTGCTGGCCATGCCGCCCGCCTCGATTCCCAACTCGAGGTTCAACTGCTCCACGAGCTGGACGATTCCCGCAGGCAGATTATCACCGCGGCGTCGGCGCGCCGGTTCTGACTTCCCGGCGCGCACTCAACGCGCACTCGGCGCGCCCTCTACGCGCGCACAGCGCGCTGCAGAGGCTTTTGACGCACGCCGACAGCGGTCCTGCGTGAACTACGCCAGCAGTGTGGGTTTGAGCTGCTGAAGCCTGCCGAGCAGGCCATTGATGAATGCGGGTGACTCATCGGTTGACAGCATGGTGGCCAACTGAACGGCTTCGCTGACCGCCACCGTGTCCGGCACATCGTCGTTGTACAGCAGCTCCCAGGCGCCGACGCGGAGGATCATGCGGTCGACGGCCGGCATGCGATCCAGCGTCCAGCCCTGCGAGTACGTGCTGAGGAACTCATCGATCTGGATGCCGTGAGCCATGACGCCCTCGATGATGTCCACTGAGTACTCGTTGATGACGGTGTCAGTTTTCTCGCGGCGTGCCTGCAGCGCTTCGACCGGTGACACTGACCGCTGCTCGGCCTCGAACAGGATGTCCATTGCCCGACGCCGAGCCTTACTACGGGCGCTCACTAGTTGACGCGTCCCAGGTACTCACCGGAGCGGGTGTCGACTTTGACCCTGGTACCGGTTTCCAGGAACAACGGCACCTGGATTTCATAGCCGGTCTCGACGGTGGCGGGCTTGGTGCCGCCGGTCGAACGGTCCCCCTGCAGGCCCGGCTCCGTGTAGGTGATCTCAAGAACGACCGACGGCGGCAGCTCGAGGTAGAGCGGGGAACCTTCATGCATTGCGATGGTGGCCATCTGGCTCTCAAGCATGAAATTCTCAGCGTTGCCGACGGTTGCACCGGGAACGGTGATCTGGTCATAGTCCGTCGTGTCCATGAACACGAAATCCTCGCCATCCTTGTACAGGTACTGGTAGTCCCTGCGGTCCACGGTCGCGGTCTCGATCTTGAGGCCGGCGTTGAAGGTTTTGTCGACGACCTTGCCCGAGAGGATGTTGCGGAGCTTGGTACGGACAAATGCGCCGCCCTTGCCTGGCTTCACGTGCTGGAACTCAAGCACGTTCCAGAGGTTTCCCTCGAGCTTGAGGACGGTGCCATTCTTGATGTCGTTCGTGGTGGCCACGGATTCTCTTTCGTCGATTGACTGATATTCGGCTTACGTCCAGCAGGCGCAGTACACGACCGCTCAGGATCTGCCCGCCAAAAGACCAGAAACCAGTCTACCCTGCCCTGCGTCGACGACTCAGGAAGCAATCTCCTGATAGGCGGCGAAGAGCAGCGACGTGTCCGGCACCTCAAGGATTCCGGGGCGGGCGACGTCGTCGAGCACCACAAAGCGGAGCAGGTCGCCACGCGCTTTCTTGTCGCGGCGCATACCGTCGAGAAGCGCCGCCCAGCGGTCCCGGCGGTAGGTGACGGGAAGCCCCAGCGTTTCCAGGATCGCGCGGTGCCGGTCTGCGGTAGCATCGTCGAGCCGGCCGACCATCCGCGAAAGTTCCGCTGCGAAAACAAGTCCTACGGAAACAGCTGCGCCGTGCCGCCAGGAGTAGCGCTCCGCAAGTTCAATGGCATGGGCCAGCGTGTGCCCGTAATTGAGGAACTCACGCCGACCGGATTCCTTGAGGTCCTCTGAGACCACGGCGGCCTTGACTGCTATCGAACGCTCCACCAGCTCGCGGACAACCTCACCTGCGGGGTCTTTCACCCCTTCCGGGTTGGACTCGACCAGCTCGAGAATGCGGGGATCCGCAATGAATCCACACTTCACAACTTCAGCCATGCCGGTGATGAGTTCATTGGCCGGAAGGGTTTGGAGGGCGTCCAGGTCGGCGAGAACGCCTACCGGCGGGTGGAACGCGCCGACGAGGTTCTTGCCCTCGGCCGTGTTGATCCCGGTCTTGCCGCCAACAGCTGCATCGACCATGCCCAGCAGCGTGGTGGGCAGGTGCACAACCTTCACTCCGCGCAGCCAGGTTGCAGCAACGAAACCGGCGACGTCGGTGACGGCGCCTCCACCCACGGCAACAACTGCGTCGGAGCGCGTGAAATCGTTCTGGCCGAGTACTTGCCAGCAGAACGCGGCAACCTGGATGTGCTTGCCTTCCTCAGCGTCGGGAATCTCCGCCGTGACTGCCGTGAAACCATCTCCGGCCAGCTGCTCACGCACGGTGTCACCCGTGGAGCGCAGCGCGCGGGGATGAATCACCAGGACGCGCCGCACTCGCTCACCGAGAAGCGGCGAAAGCCGGTCAAGCAAACCGCGACCGACGACGACGTCGTAATTCTCTGACGGGGCGCTGCCCGTAACGCGGATGGTAGTGGGTTCAGCGGTCATTGCCGAGAATCCTTTCCTTTAAATTCAGTACGGCGCAGCTGCGCCTCGAGCCGGTCAACCACGGTATCGGGAGAACCATTACGGGTGTCGACCACTGCGTCCGCCAATGCTTCATACAGTGGGCGGCGCTCCCGGTCGAGCCTGGTCCAGGTTTCGGCGGCGTCCCCCGCAAGCAACGGCCTACCGGTATCACCGGCGAGCCGCGGCAGTACCGTAGCAATGTCAGCGTCGAGGAACACCACAAATGCTGAGGCAAGCAACTGTTGCGTCCCTTCATCGAGAACAGCGCCACCGCCGAGAGAGATGACAGTCGCCGAGTCCGCTGCGGAGAATACCTCAGCTGCGGTCGCAGCCTCCAATCGTCTAAACGCCGGCTCACCATCGTTGGCGAAAATTTCCGGAATCGGACCATGCCGGCTGACAATCTCGGCATCAGTGTCGACGAATCGCCAGCCGTGCCGGGAAGCAAGTCGCCGCCCGACCGTCGATTTGCCGGTCGCCATCAGGCCGATGAGTACCAGCGGTCCGGAAGCCGCCGGCAGCATCAGTGCGAAACCGAATTGAGCGACGCGGGGATGTGCTCCAGGTAGGAAGCGAGGTTGCGCTTCGTCTCCGCCACAGAGTCCCCGCCGAATTTCTCCGTCACCGCCTCCGCCAGGACCAGGGCCACCATGGCTTCGGCGACCACTCCGGCAGCCGGGACAGCACAGACATCGGAGCGCTGGTGGTGCGCCTTCGCGGCATCGCCGGTACTCACGTCGATGGTCTGCAGTGCGCGCGGAACGGTGGCTATCGGCTTCATTGCAGCGCGCACCCGAAGGACATCCCCGATGCTCATGCCCCCTTCGATTCCACCTGCACGGTTGGTTGTCCGGCCGATCCGCCCGGTTTCCTCACGAACAATCTCGTCGTGTGCGGCCGATCCCCGACGGCGCGCAGTTTCGAAGCCGTCGCCCACTTCAACACCCTTGATCGCCTGAATGCCCATCAGGGCGCCTGCGAGGCGGGCGTCGAGCCGGCGGTCCCAGTGGACGTAGCTTCCGAGTCCGGGAGGAAGGCCGTAGGCGAGTACCTCGACAACCCCACCGAGGGTCTCGCCTTCCTTGTGTGCCGCGTCGACCTCAGCGACCATCGCGGTTGAAGTTTCGCGGTCAAAGCAGCGCAGCGGATCCTCGTCCAGTGCAAGGACGTCGCGTGGACCGGGAAGCTCCGATCCTTCCGGAACGGCAACGGATGCTACCGCAACGGTGTGGCTGACAAGTTCGATTCCCAGAGCGGCGAGGAATCGTGCTGCCACGGTGCCAAGCGCCACGCGGGCAGCGG
This sequence comes from uncultured Arthrobacter sp., assembly GCF_947495145.1. Taxonomy (GTDB): domain Bacteria; phylum Actinomycetota; class Actinomycetes; order Actinomycetales; family Micrococcaceae; genus Arthrobacter_D. The sequence goes on along the minus strand of NZ_CANLXP010000003.1, from coordinate 171,014 downwards.
TTTCCCGCGCGCTGGCCCGTTCCAGCACCGGGCGAGCTTCATCGAACCCGTACTTCTGCATTCCGGTGAAATCGGCATGGCCGGGACGCGGCCGGGTGAGCGGCGCGTTGCGCCCTGAATCCTTGAGGATATCTGTATCCACGGGATCGGCCGACATGACCTGTTCCCATTTGGGCCACTCGGTATTTCCCACCTCGACGGCCACGGGACCGCCCTGGGACAGTCCGTGGCGGACACCCCCGATGATCCGGACCTGGTCCTGTTCAAACTTCATCCGGGCACCGCGACCATAACCCAGGCGGCGACGCGCCAGGGCGGCCTGGATCGCCTCGCTGGTGACCTCAACGCCTGCAGGCATTCCCTCAATGATTCCGACCAGAGCAGGGCCGTGGGATTCCCCGGCCGTCAACCAACGCAACATGAGTCCATCCTGCCACGGGCCGTGGGCACGGCTAGCGCCGGGGAGCCCCTACGGCGTCACACATCACATTTATGACAGCAGACTCGTCGTGGAAGACGCCGCCGGCAAAGAGCTTCACCTGCGCAACGGCCTGATAGAGCAGCATCTCAAGACCGGGAACAATCACGCCGCCGCGCAAGGACCAGGCTTCGGCGAGGGCGCTGGGCCACGGGTCGTAGGCTACGTCGAGAAGCACCCGCTTCCCGTGTTGCCCCGGCTCTACAGCGAACGACGGCGCGTGGTTCAGTGCAGCGGCCAACTCATCCGCTCCATGGGGCGGCAGCGTGGAGATGACCAGCTCAGATGTGCTGCAGAGTTCTGCAGCAGCAGTGAACCCGCTGAGGTGCACTGCCATGCCGAACCGGCTGCCCAGTGCAGCCAGCGGCTCAGCCTTGAGTGGTGACCTGACGCAAATGTCTACCTGCTCGACTCCCATTCGAGCCAACGCGGCAACTGCCGCTGCGGCCGTTCCGCCGCCGCCGAGCACTAGGGCCCGCTCCGGAGAACCTGCACCTGCGTGCTCGACGGCACGGATGATCCCCTCGACGTCGGTGTTGTAGCCGATCAAACGTCGTCGCGAGCCTGCGCCGGCAGCAAGTACGGTGTTGATCACGCCCAGTTCAGCGACGTCGGGACCGACCTCATCCATGTACGTCAACACGGCAGCCTTATGCGGCATGGTGACTGAGAGGCCGCGCCACTCAGGCACAGTACGAAGCTCAGCCAGCAGATCATCCAGGGCGCCGGGCGCGGCGTCGATGGCCGTGTAACTGCAGTCAAACCCCAGGTAGGCGTACGCCGCGCCATGCAGCGCGGGTGATTTGGAATGCGCTATGGGATGACCAATGACGCCGGCCCTGAACGGGGCCGGCGTCCGGTCGGGGACCACCTATTCACACCTTCCGGCGTTGTCTGCGCACCATTCCTGATATTCCTGGACGTACCGGGCGTGTTCGGCGAGGGTTTCGGAGAACTTGGTCTCGCCGGTATCGAGGTTGACGGTCACCCAGTAGAAGTAGGGAACATCGGCCGGGTTGACTGCCGCCTCGATTGCCTCGGCGCTCGGGGAGCCGATGGGGCCGACAGGCAAACCAGGATTCGCGTAGGTGTTGTACGGGTTCGAAGTATCAGCCTTTTCCTCTGGCGTCAGGTTGTAGCTCTTGCGGTCGAGCCCGTAGGTCACAGTTGCATCGGACTGGATCAGGCCGTTTGTCTCGGTGTTGTCCGGACCGAGCCTGTTCAAGATCGCTCCGGCAACCTGCGCGTAATCCGCCTGACCTGCTTCGGCCTGCACGATGCTCGCAATGGTGAGGATGCGGTACTGCTCAGCCGGATCGGTCACACCAGCGTCTTCGAGAGCCGCCTTGGTGTTGTCGACCATCTGCTGAATCACCTCAGTGGCCGTGACATCAAGATCGAAGCGGTACTCACCCGGATAGAGATAACCCTCCAGGCTGGGTGACTGTTCAGGAATGCCGAACTGCGTTGGATCCTCGGCTAATGCCTCAAATTCTTCGCGCGGAATTCCTGTCGATTCGGCCAGGACGTCGAACACTTCGTTCTGTCTCAGGTCACGGGCGACGGCGGCGTAATACACCTTGGAATCCGCGTCAGCCAGCAGCGCTTTGGCTGCTTCCTCCGAGCTCATCTGGTACTTCATCTCGTAGTCACCGGGCTGGATTACTCTTCCGTCCGCGACGGCTGCGAACGCATTGAGGAATTCGTCCGAACTGGCAACGATGTCCTGCTGTTCGAGGCCGTTGCCTACGACCAGTGCCCCCGCACCGGCTTCAACCGTAAACGTAACCGATCCGGTTCCCGGCCCTGCGTAATCCGTGACTTCACCAACGCCAATGAGGTTCCGAAGGAACATGGCGGCAGCAACCACTACACCGACGAAACCGAGCACAACGATCAACATGATGATCGTCCTGCGTCTGCGCTGCCGCTGCCGCGCTTTCGAGGGCCGCCGGTTGCGGCGGGATGGAAGGTCCGCCTCGAAAAACTGCTCCACTGGTTCAGGATGTCCGGGGTGGTGTTCCTCGAAGTAGTCGTCCGGGTGCTGCTCAGCTCCGTGATCGGCTGCCGGGAAAGGAGGATGGCGATGACTCATTGCTCCTCTTTCCTCCCACTGTAAGTTTGCGAAATGTCTAACTCCTCGGATGAGGCCGACGGCGGTTGGTCGAAACTTTGCCGCCGATGCTGAACGACCGGCTCCCCCACATCCCGCTCGAGCTTGCGTTGCATATCGATGGCATGTTGGAGGATCTCCACGGCTGCCACCTGATCTACCACCTTACGGTGTTCCCGACTGTTCAAGCCAGCCTGCCGCAGCGACCTATGGGCTGAAACAGACGTAAGTCGCTCGTCAATCAGCCGCACGGGCACATCCAGTCCTGCAACTGACAACTCGTCCGCAAGTAGCGCGGCGTAGTCCCGTGCCATGGCCGTGGACGCCGATTCAGTTCCGCTCAGGTTACGGGGCAAGCCAACAAATACTTCAACGGCTGCCAGCTCCTCAATGTTCCGGAGCAGCAGGCGCAGGTCCCGATTCTTCCGGGTGTCACGGTTCAGTGTGCGGACCGGGGTCGCGATCAACCCGTCCCTGTCACTGGCCGCAACCCCCACGCGCACCATGCCGACGTCGACGCCGATCTTGACGCCGCGAGGGTATTCTCCGGATGCCACGGTGGGAGAAGCTCCTGCTACCGGCCCGCTACGGCGGCGCGGATGGACTCCAGCGCCGTCGGAACCTTCGCCGGATCGGATCCGCCGCCCTGAGCCATGTCGTCCTTGCCGCCGCCACCGCCGCCGAGAATGCCTGCCGCGGTGCGCACCAGCGCACCCGCCTTGACCCCTGCTGCGCGGGCTTCGTCGTTGGTAACGACGAGAACTACCGGGCGGTCCTTGCTCACTCCCGCCACAGCAACCACCGAGGCGCCCGAAGCGAGCCGCCCCCGCAGGTCAAGGGCCAGATTGCGGAGGTCATCAGCGCTGCCGACAGTGCCGGCGTCGTGAGTGATCAACCGGATGCCATCAATGTCCACGGCCGTATTGAGGAGGGCAGCAGCAGCGTTCGACAGCTGTTCCTTCCGCAAACGCTCGAGTTCCTTCTCGGCCGTCTTGAGCCGGTTCAGGGTTGCGCCGAGGCGTTCGGGCAACTGCGGGGACGGCACCTTCAGCATCTCCGACAACTCGGTGACGAGCGCGCGCTCAGCAGCAGCGTGCCGGAACGCGTCCATGCCGACAAGGGCTTCGACGCGGCGGTTGCCGGATCCCACGGACTGATCGCCGAGAAGCGTGAGGGTACCGATCAGCGACGTCGACTCGACGTGGGTGCCGCCGCACAGCTCCCGGGACCACTCACCATCAATTTCCACGACGCGCACCCGGTCCCCGTAAGCCTCTCCGAAGAGCGCCGTGGCACCGAGGGCCTTGGCTTCATCGAGGCCCATGACCTTCGTTTCGACGGTGTGGTTGCTGCGGATGGCGAGATTCGAGACTTCCTCGATTTCCGACCTGGCCGCTGAACTGATGCCCTCGCCCCAGGAGAAATCGAACCGCAGGTAGCCCGCCTTGTTGAACGAACCGCGCTGGAGAGCTTCAGGGCCGAGGACCTGATGAAGGGCGGCATGGACAATGTGCGTTCCCGAGTGCGCCTGCTCCCCGGCGGAACGGCGCTGCCGGTCGACGGCAGCGGTCACCGGGGAATCCTGGGTTATTTCCCCCTCGCGCACCAGAGCGCGGTGGACGCTGAGTCCCTTGATCGGCCTCTGGACATCGGTCACCTCGACAGTGAACCCGTTCCCGGTGATCAATCCGACGTCGGCCGCTTGTCCGCCTGCTTCCGCGTAGAAGGGAGTGCGGTCAAGGATCAGCTCGATCTCCTCGCCCTGGCGGGCTGCGGGAACGGCTGCACCGTTGCTGATGATGCCGCGCACCACAGCCTCGCTGGTCAACTCGTCATAACCGGTGAAGAGGGTTTCGCCCGTCGCCAGGAGCTCGTTGAACACCGTCATGTCGGCGTGCCCGGCCTTCTTGCCGCGCGCGTCCGCCTGGGCCCGCTGGCGCTGCTCGAGCATCAACGCCCGGAACCCCTCTGCGTCTACTTTCACGCCGGCTTCCTCAGCCATCTCGAGCGTGAGGTCGATGGGGAATCCGTAAGTATCGTGCAGGCTGAACGCGTCTTCGCCGGACAGGTTCCGGCCCGCGCTCTTCGACTCGCGGACGGCTTCCCCGAGGCGGGCAGTTCCGGATGCGATGGTGCGCAGGAACGCCTTCTCTTCCGCGTAAGCAATGCGGCTGATGCGCTCGAAATCCTGCTCCACCTCGGGGTAGACGCCCTTCATGGCGTCCCGCGAAACCGGGAGGAGATCGGGAAGGCACGCCCTTTCAACCCCCAGCAGGCGCATGGCGCGCACGGCGCGGCGGATCAGCCGACGCAGGACATAGCCCCGGCCTTCGTTGGACGGCGTCACGCCGTCAGTGATGAGCATCAGCGCCGAGCGGACGTGGTCGGCGACGACGCGCATGCGCACGTCGTCCTGGTGGTGCGGATCCTCATCGGACTCCGCGCTGGTGTATTCGCGGCCTGACAGCTCAGCGGCCTTGTCCAGGACGGGGCGGACCTGGTCGGTCTCATACATGTTCTCGACGCCCTGCAGCACCATCGCCAGGCGCTCCAGGCCGAGTCCGGTGTCGATGTTCTTCTTCGGAAGCTCACCGGCGATGTCGAAATCTTCCTTGCTGCGCACGGCCGAAAGCCGGTACTGCATGAACACGAGGTTCCAGATCTCGATGTAGCGGTCTTCGTCAGCCTCCGGTCCGCCGTCCTTACCGTATTCGGGCCCACGGTCGTAGAAGATCTCGGAGCAGGGACCGCCGGGTCCCGGCTGGCCGGTATTCCAGTAGTTGTCATTCTTGCCCATCTTCTGAATGCGTTCGGCCGGGAAGCCAACCTCGTCGCGCCAGATAGCCAAAGCTTCGTCGTCGTCCTGGTACACCGTGACCCACAGCCGTTCCGCGGCCAGCCCGAACCCGCCGTCCTCCAGGCTGGAGGTCAGGAGCTCCCAGGCCATGCGGATGGCGTTCTGCTTGAAGTAGTCGCCGAAGGAAAAGTTTCCGCACATCTGGAAAAAGGTGCCGTGCCGCGCGGTTTTGCCCACTTCTTCGATATCGGCCGTCCGGATGCACTTCTGGATGCTCGTGGCCCGGCTGTACGGCGGCACCTCGCGTGCAGTCAGGTACGGAATGAACGGAACCATGCCGGCGACGGTGAACAGCAGCGACGGGTCGCTGGACACCAGGGAGGCCGACGGCACTCGGGTGTGCCCCTGGCCTTCGAAGTAGTCAAGCCAGCGACGGGCGATCTCTTGGGACTTCATGGGGTTCCTTCGGTGTTGCGCGCGGACAGTGCGCAGCGGCGATGTTGGGTGGAATACGCGATCGGGGCTTAGGAGCGGCGCTCGGAATCGATACCGAGGGCGGTGCGCAAATCTGTCTCGCGCTCCTGCATCCCCTGACGGAACACGTCGGCGAAGTCCGCGACGCTGTCCGTCAGCTGCGCGACCGCCCGGCTCAGTCCCTCAGGACCGACCGCCGACTTCATCGCAGATACTTTACGTACCGCTACGACACCGATGGCGGCTCCTGCCGCAAGCCAGAAAACCCTCTTGATCATCAAGAATTCCTCGTCTGTTGTGCGTCCGTCTTGTGGATCGGCAATGAATCAGCGACTACGACGGCGGGAAGCCGGCTTACGCCTTGAGGCGAGTGCGTTGCGCACGCCGTAGGAGAAGGCTGCCACCTTAATCAGCGGGGATCCGACCGTCGCGGCGAACAGCGAAGACAGCGCGGAAATGTTTGCGGAAGCATCAGAGACGTTGGAGGTGATTCCGTCAACGTTCTTCAACTGTTGGTGGGTTGTGGACACGGTGCTCGTGACCTCGTCGATGAGCGGCGTAGTGCCCTCACTGACCGAGCGGATGGCCTGGCGGAGTTCATCGAAGACCTTGCCCAGCTTCCACACCGGAATAGCCAGTAAAGCGACCAGGACTGCAAAGACTCCGGCGGCAATCAGCCCGGCGATATCTCCACCTGACATTCGTGAACAACTCCTTAGCCTTGGCGCATGGCGGACGAGTGCCCGCGATTCCCCTATGTACCTTACCTACTCAAGAGCCCGCGGCGTGCGCCGCGGGCTCTTGAGTAGGTGATGTTCAGTTGTGCTGCTGAAACGCCGAAATCGGCGCTGGATCAGCGGGCGTAGTATTCCACCACAAGCTGCTCTTCGCAGGTCACGGGGACCTCTGAGCGCTTGGGGCGGCGCACCAGGCGTGCCTGGAGCTTCTCAAGCTGTACGTCGAGGTACCCGGGAACAGCCGGGAGCACGTCGCGGTGTGCGCCTGCAGCGGCAACCTGCAGCGGAACCATGGTTTCGCTGCGGTTGTGCACGTGGATGAGCTGGCCTTCGCTGACGCGGAAGGACGGGCGGTCAACGCGGGCGCCGTCAACCATGATGTGGCGGTGAACCACGAGCTGGCGGGCCTGGGCGATGGTGCGCGCGAATCCGGCACGAAGCACGAGTGCGTCGAGACGCATTTCGAGCAGCTCAATCAGGTTTTCACCGGTCAGGCCGGCGGTACGGCGGGCTTCTTCGAAGACGCGGGTCATCTGGGCTTCGCGGATACCGTACTGGGCGCGCAGACGCTGCTTCTCGCGCAGGCGTACGGCGTAGTCGCTGTCCTGCTTGCGGCGGGAACGGCCGTGCTGACCGGGTGCGTACGGGCGACGCTCGAGGTACTTCTCAGCCTTGGGAGTAAGAGCAATGCCGAGGGCACGCGAAATGCGAACCTTGCGGCGGGCACGTGTGTTGTTAGCCACGTTTACCTTTCACTGTTTTGCGGCGAAGCAGTTCACAGCGGCGATCAGCCTGTGAACTCTTTCTAGTGTCGCTGGCCTCCACGTTCGGAGAGCCGGAAGGGGCCGCTTTCCGGTACTACAGTCCGCGGGTCCTCACTGTGCCACTGCCTTCCCTTGGCCGAATACATCGGACATGGGCGGCGGGCATGAATGAGCCGCGACTTGCCAGTCAACGCACTATCCTAGCAGTGCTTAGCTCTTCCGGATAATGGCGCGAAGCTTTTCGAGCCGCGCGGCGACTGTCCGTTCGGCCCCCCGGTCGGTGGGACGGTAGTAGTCGGTGCCCACAAGGTCATCCGGTGCGTACTGTTGGCCGGCGATTCCGTGCGGTTCATCGTGCGAATAGACGTACCCTTTTCCGTGCCCCAGTTGCCGGGCGCCGGGATAGTGCGCATCACGGAGATGCGCGGGTATGCCCTGCCCCTTGCCTGCCCGCACATCGGCAATGGCGCGATTGATTCCGTTGTAGGCCGCATTGGACTTCGGCGACGTGGCAATGTGCACCACTGCCTCCGCGAGGATGATGCGGCCCTCCGGCATGCCGATCAGTTGGACCGCCTGTGCCGCTGCAACTGCCGTCTGCAGCGCAGTGGGGTCTGCCATGCCAACATCTTCCGCGGCCGAGATCATCAGTCTGCGCGCCACAAAGCGGGGATCTTCACCGGATTCGAGCATCCGGGCCAGATAATGCAGTGCCGCATCGACATCGGAGCCGCGTAGTGACTTGATGAACGCGCTGACCACGTCATAGTGCTGGTCTCCAGCGCGGTCGTAGCGCAAGGCAGCGACGTCAACGGCTTTCTCTGCGTGCTGCAGGGTGATGCGTACTGGTCCAGGCTGGGCTCCGTCGCTGCCCGGCGCTATACCCTCTTCCTCGTCCCCATCCTCGACCGCTGCCGGTTCCGACAGTGCAGAGTGTGCAACGCCGGCAGCGGCCTCTAGCGCAGTCAGTCCCCGGCGGGCGTCCCCGGCGGCGAGCCGAACCAGGTGCGCCAGCGCATCCTCGTCGAGCACGACCTCTCCCCCCAGGCCGCGCGGGTCCGCCACCGCGCGCGCCAGCAGCGAAGCGATGTCCTGTTCGGTGAGCGGCTGCAATGTCTGCAGGAGAGAACGCGACAGCAGCGGGGACACCACCGAAAAGGACGGGTTCTCCGTGGTGGCAGCAATGAGCACCACCCAACCGTTCTCAACGCCCGGCAAGAGTGCATCCTGCTGCGCCTTATTGAACCGGTGGATCTCATCAAGGAACAACACCGTGGTAATGCGGTGAAGGTCGCGGTTGGACAGCGCTTCGTCCATCACCCGGCGGACGTCCTTGACGCCTGCGGTTATTGCGGACAGTTCCACAAACTTGCGGCCCGGGCCCCGTGCGATGACGTGGGCCAGGGTTGTTTTTCCTGTTCCCGGTGGGCCCCAGAGGATGACGGACGTCGGAGCACCTGTCCGAACGGCAGGCTCACCCCCGGCCAGGGTCCGCAGCGGCGAACCCACTCCCAGGAGGTGCTGCTGCCCGACCACTTCGTCAACCGTCCGCGGACGCATGCGCACCGGCAGTGGGCTGCGGGGCCGGTTCCGCTCCGTTCCCGGGGCAGTAGCCGGATCGTCATGCCCATCGGAGTCGTCATGCCCATCGGAGTCAAGGCTGAATAGGTCGTTCACAGTGCCAAGGCTACTGTGAACCTCTGACACTCAATGCCCAGGGCCGGGAGGAAAGCACAGTGCAGGACAACCGGTCGGTACTTGTCCCGCCAGAGCGCCTTGCGGGCTGGGTGCAGCGCTTCGGCGACCGCAACGGAGCCTTTTCCGCAGAGCAGCCGGCCGGCGCACCCGGCGTCCTCATCCTGCGGGCAGCAAATGGCTGCACGGCCGAGATCACAACTCCCCTCGCTGCTTTCGGCCAGCATCAAACTGCCGGCGAATCGGTGTCCTGCGAGCCCCGACGCGCGGTGAAGGAGTTGATTCGGCAGGCCTCCGTTCCCGTAACCGTGGGGCTGCTCCTGATCCGGCGCGGCGGATATGGCGTCGGCCTTGCCAGGAAAGGCACGCTCATCGCCTCGAAGAACGGCACGCGCTATGTCCAGTCCCGAACGGCAGCAGGTGGCTGGTCGCAGCAGCGGTTCGCCCGGCGAAGGGCGAATCAGGCGGACGCGCTGGTCGAAACGGCGGCCGAGAGGGCGGCGGCTCTGTTTGCCGAGCGGGCCCCGGACTGCCTGCAGCCCGGCGGGGACGCCAAGCTGTTCTCGGAATGCGTGGCGCACGTCAAACTGGCGCCCTATCGCGTGCTCCCCCGTCTGCCGCTCCTGCCGGTCCCTGACCCGCGCCAGAACGTGCTGCGCCAGGCGGCGGCCGACGCTCGCGCTCTGCGAATCAGCCTCACCGGTATACCCGCAGGGTAGCTGCAGCCCACCTCGTGGGCCTGATTCAGGACGCTGCCCGCCGGAGGGCGGTAATGGCCGCAGTGGGATCGTCGGCGCCGTAGACGGAAGACCCTGCAACGAACACAGTTGCGCCGGCCTCGGCTGCACGGACAATAGTTTCCTCGGTGATACCGCCGTCAACCTGGATGGCGACGGGAAGATCAGCGCCGCGGACAGCTTCTGCTGCCCGCCGAATCTTCGGGAGCATCACGTCAAGGAAGGACTGCCCGCCGAACCCCGGCTCTACGGTCATGATCAGCAGCATGTCCAGCTCGCCGAGCATGTCCAGATAAGGCTCGACGGCGGTGACAGGACGAAGAGCCATGCCCGCCCGCGCGCCACCTGAGCGCAGTTCGCGGGCCAAACGGATGGGGGCCTGAGCCGCTTCTGCATGGAACGTCACGGAGGCGACGCCCACAGCTGCGTACTCGGGCGCCCAGCGGTCGGCGTCGTCAATCATCAGGTGCACGTCCAGCGGTACGGGGCTCACCGCCTGAATGCGCTTCACCACAGGCAGCCCCAGCGTCAGGTTGGGAACGAAGCTGTTGTCCATCACGTCCACATGCACCGAGTCCGCCGAGGAGATGCGGTCCAGTTCGGACTGCAGGTTGACGAAGTCGGCGGACAGGATGCTCGGGTGGATACAGCAGGATCTCATGGACAACCTTTCATTGGGATGGCATTTTGGAAAACGCTAATCCGCCGCCCGGCGGATCAAAGCGAGGAACATTGCATCGGTGCCGTGAACGTGCGGCCACAGCTGTGCCGTCAGATCATGGCCGGCATTAAGGGAACCTGTCTTGCTCACCGAGTCGAGAACAGGGCCGGCGTCGATCAGCGAGAACCCTTCCCTGCCTCGCAGTGCATCCTGTACGACGGCGGTCGTTTCGGCGGGGTGCGGGGAACAGGTCACATACGCCACCACGCCTCCCGGGCGCAACGTGTCGAGCGCCTCCGAAAGCAGGGCGCGCTGGAGCGGCCCCAATTCTGCAAGGTCCGAGGGCTTGCGGCGCCATCTGGCCTCGGGGCGACGGCGAAGTGCACCGAGACCTGTGCACGGTGCGTCGACGAGGATGCGGTCAAACCCGTTCGGGTAGGCGCTCCCGATGGTGCGGCCGTCGCCCACCCGCACGCCCCAGACTGCCGGGTCCACCGCAGCAAGCGCCTGCCGGACCAGCGCTGCCCGATGTTCTGCTGGTTCGTTCGCCACGAGGCTGTGTCCACGCTGTGCTGCGATCGCGGCCAGCAGCGCCGCTTTGCCGCCGGGGCCCGCACATAGATCGAGCCATTGCTCACCGCCTTGTGCCGGACCGTCGAGCTCAACGGCCGCCAGCGCCCGTGCAACCAGCTGAGACCCGGCATCCTGCACCCTGACCCTGCCGGACCGGACGGATTCAAGCCGGCCGACGTCTCCAGCAGCGAACAATGCCGACCCCTCCACCAGCTCTCCTGGACGGGCTCCGGCCTCGATGGCTTCGTCCAGGGTCCCGAGACCCGGCAGCGCTACCAGATTGACGGTCGGCGCAGCATTGTCCGCCTCAAGCAGGTCATCAATCTCGGTTACCGGCCGCCCATGACCCACCAGACTCTGCCGCATGGTGCGCACAATCCATTCCGGGTGACTGTGCCGCAGCGAACTGACACGAATCGGATCCTCGACGCCCGCTGTCAACACCTCCAGCCACTCGACGAAGGAGCGGCGCGAAGCTTTCCTGAGCACCGCGTTGATGAGTGCGGAAGGTCCGGCGCCGATTACGGCTCGAGCAAGACCGACTGTTTGATCGAGCGCGGCGTGAGGCGGCACCCGCATTGCCATCAACTGGTGAACGCCGAGGCGCAGCGCGTCGAGGATAGCCGGATCAAGCTGCTCGAGCGGGCGGTCGACGCACCGCGCGAGGATGGCATCGTAGGTGCCTTGTCCGCGGAGCGCGCCGTAAGCCAGTTCGGTTGCAAAACCCGCGTCCTGACGGCCGAGTCGGTGCTTGCGGATACTGGTCGGCAGGACCAGGTTTGCGTAGGCGTCGTCGGCAGCAACCGCCCGAAGGACTTCGAAGGCGACCAGGCGGGCAGGATCCGCTCGCCGCGTCCGCTCTCCCGGCGCCGTAGCGGAGAATTTGCGGGTACCGGATCTGTTGCGCTCACGCCCCCGCTCGTTGCGCCGGCTTGATTCTCCCGGGCGATGTTCAGGCGTCATTCGAACACCAAATCCTCTCGGCGTGCGCCCCGGAACCACTCCGGGGCCGCGAGCATAGTGCGGCCGGCGGGCTGAACTTCAGTCAGTTGCACGGCATGTGAACCTGTCCCGACGAGCACCGCTCCCTCTCTTCCGACAAGTGCGCCCGGGGGTATCTCCAGAAGCTCGGGGCGAAGCTTTACGGTCCCGAGCTTCATGCGCTGCCCTCCAAGGATGGTCCATGCCCCGGGTTCCGGTGTTACGCCGCTGATCCGACGCTTGATGGCCAATGCCGGGTCAGTCCAACGAATTCTTCCGTCCGTGCTGGAAAGTTTCGGAGCCAGGGACACCTCACCCCGCTGCGGAACAGGGACAGCGCGCCCCTGCTCGAGCGCGGAGAAGGTTTGGGAAAGGAGGGCCGCACCGCTTTCAGAGAGGCGTTCGAGGAGCGCACCGCTTGTGTCCTCCTGGCGGACGGTCTCTGTCAGGGTTCCGAAAACCGGGCCGGTGTCCAGCCCTTCCTCGAGGAGGAAGGTCGATGCGCCAGTGATGTCGTCGCCGTTGATCAGCGCGTGCTGGACCGGCGCAGCTCCCCGCCATGCCGGCAGAAGCGAAAAATGCAGGTTGATCCAGCCGAACCGGGGCAGCTGGAGGGCAGCGGGCGGGACAAGACCGCCGTAGGCGACGATCGCAGCCGCGTCGAGGTCCAGCGCCGCCAGGCGAGCGATCACCGGCTGATCGATACGGTTTGCCTTGATGACTTGCAGTCCGGCATCGGCTGCTGCCTGTGCAACCGGGCTCGGTGTAAGCACTTTCTTCCGCCCGACAGGAGCATCTTCGCGGGTAAGGACGGCGACTACGCTATGTCCGGCGCGGCGAAGCTCGCTCAGCGACGGCACTGCTACCTGCGGCGTACCGGCAAACAACAGCCTCATGCGCCCGTTTCCCCGTGTTTCCCGTGCTCCCGGACGTGCTTTGTCAAGGAAGCGCCGATGCCGAATGCCGATCCAACCTTCGTCGAGCGCTTGGTAAGGGTTTCTGTAGTCAGGTCGCTGTACCGGGCGTGCCGAATTGCGCGCATGGCTGCACGGCGGTCCTCTCCCTCGAGCCGATCGATGTAGAGACGTCCGTTCAGGTGGTCTGTCTCATGCTGGAAGCAGCGAGCGAGCATCCCCGTGGCGTCGAGATGCACGGGATGACCCGCGACATCAAAACCCCGAAGCACCACCTCATCAGCGCGCGGAAGCGCGAAGCCGATCCCCGGGACGGAGAGACAGCCCTCGGAATCCCCGGTTTGGAGACCACCTGAAACGATCAGCTCCGGATTGACTACATGCCCCTCATCGCCGTCCATTGCGTAGGTGAAAACCCGCAGCCCTACCCCAACCTGCGGAGCGGCGAGACCTACGCCGTTGACGCTGTGCATGGTTTCGGCCATGTCATGCACCAGCCGCGCCAGATCCGGACCGTACTCGGTCACCTTCGCCGCGGGCGTCCGCAGTACGGGATCACCGATCATCCTGATACTCAGAACCGCCATCCGGTTGTGCGTCCTCACCTGTTGGTCTTGGAAAATTGCGCCTTGGAAATCCGGCTGATGCCCGACTTCCCCCGAGAGCTGCAGCGCGGGTGGCAGCTTTCAGGATGCTTGGTCAATTGTAGGACGGGCCGGACGCCTCAGCGGTCGTCGAGTACACGCCTGCTCGGCTCGGGACTGGGTTATCCGCGGTTGGCGTCCGCGGGCAGGCGCGGAGCGTCGTCCGGAGCCGCCGAGCTTGCCGCCCGGGAGGCGGCAGGCTCGTCATCATCCGCGCGCGGCGGCGGCGGCACCGCCAGCAGGGGGCGACCGGCGTCGGCTGCATTGCCACCCGCTTCCCACGCGCGGCGGAGGGCACAGAACTTATGCCAATGCTCCTTGAGGACTTCCGGATTGGCTCGATGCGCACGCACCTCGGTCTGGCCGATAGCCACGCCGAGCAGGATGGGATTGTCTGAGTACTTCCACGGTTCCCAGGTACCGGCATGCGGGTCGACCAGCGACTCCTGAGCCTTCATACCGGCTACCAGCTGCATGACTACCTTCTCATCAAGCGGTTTCACCATCCCGTCGCGGTCCGTGGCACGGGTCTTGAAATCGAGAATGCAGAGCCGCCCGCCGATTGTCGCCACGAGATCAAGGGTGCCCGCATAGCCGAGTTCGGCATTCCAGACCGTGATCTCGGGGGCGATCGGTTTCACCTGATAGAGGTCCCACCATTCGTCGAAGCGGGCAGCAAAGGCCTCCTCACCCTGCTGGGCGAGGTCTGTGCGCGCCTCATCGAGCCGGTGCGACCGCCCGAGGTCACGTAACGCCACCTGCTCGCAGTAGTAATGAACCCGCGTTCCGCGCCGCGCGGCATCATTCCGGTATCGCTCGGCTGCTTTCGAAGCGTCCTTGATCACAGCTCGCATCTCGCTTGCATTGCCAAGCGAGGAGGCAAGACGCGGGTCCTGTGCGACGGCGCTGGCAGCCATATACCCGAACCAACCGTCCAGCGAAGAGTTCTGCGCCTGCGAAATCACGGTGGTGATCGAAGGAACCAGTGGTGGCTCCGAAACGGATCTGGAATACATGCGCCCGCGCTCTGTGGAACGGGCAAGGAGCGGCTCGGTCATGGTTTAAGTGTGTCATCCCCGTCTGACAGTTCGGCACCGGCGACCTAATGAGCGCGGTATACCGCATGAATGCGGGCTCCCGAACGAGGCGCTCCGACGATCCCCCAATTGGACGAACCCCTGTTCCTCCGATATTGTTTTTACTCGTTGGAAAGACGCCGAGCCGGTGGTACACGCTCACTGGAACACGGCGATTTTCTCTGCGGACGTAGCTCAGCTGGCTAGAGCACCACCTTGCCAAGGTGGATGTCGCGGGTTCGAATCCCGTCGTCCGCTCGCAAGTCACTGTATTCGCCGGCTTCAGTCGGTGATCCTGCTTCGGTGGGTCATGGTGGGGTGGCCGAGAGGCGAGGCAGCGGCCTGCAAAGCCGTATACGCGGGTTCGAATCCCGTCCCCACCTCCATACGGTGATATTGCAAGACCTGGGCGATTGGCGCAGCGGTAGCGCGCTTCCCTGACACGGAAGAGGTCACTGGTTCGATCCCAGTATCGCCCACGCAAGGCGCCTCCATGGGAGGCGCCTTTTCGCGGACGTAGCTCAGCTGGCTAGAGCACCACCTTGCCAAGGTGGATGTCGCGGGTTCGAATCCCGTCGTCCGCTCTCAGCTGCCAAAGCGACAGGCTCCGCCCCTGAAGGGACGGAGCCTGTTCTTTCTTCCTCGCGACCCACGCCGGCGCTTCGCTTAGTGCAGCACTTTCAGCCCGATGACGCATCCCACTATTCCGAGCACCAGCAGGACCTTCAGCACGGATGCTGCCTCACCGTCGAAAAGCATGGCATAGGTGACGGTCAGCGCGGCTCCGATCCCTACCCATACGGCATACGACGTTCCGGTGGGTAATGTCCGCATGGCCCAGGCGAGACCTGCCATGCTCAGCACCAATCCAACGCCGAACACCACCGTGGGCCAGAGTTTGGTGAATCCCTCGGACTTCCCGAGTGCTGTAGCCCACACGGCCTCGAGCACTCCGGACACAACCAGCACTATCCACGCCATGGTCGATTGCTCCTCCAGCGCCGTCTTGTCGCTCGCCGGGTACGGCGCACCTCGTCCGGGTGCCAGCTTGGCCCGCCTAGGCTTTCACACTGCTTAGCCGGCGGCAAGGTGAATCACGCTCAGGGCGAAAGCTCAAACCCTTGGCCGACGGATGTCGGTTCCCTATGATTGTTGGTGCGGTGGAACAACGGGTTCCACAGGAAAGAAGGGAGGTGCCTGTGTCTGTATCAGACGGGCTCAAAGGCAGGGCTGGAGAGTTGAAGGACAAGGCAGCAGGAATGGGCATCAACGCGGGAAAGATCGTTTCCGTGTAGCCCAAGGGCCTCCTCGATGGTCGATTCGTTGACAGTCAGGACGGCAACTTGCCGCCCGCTCCTCAGCCTTTCGGCCCGCACAGCCTTTAGCACGACAAGGAGGCGCCGACCCTGCCGAGAGGCAGCGTCGGCGCCTTTGTTGTGCTGCCCGCTGCGGCCGCGGGTTCAGGCCGGCGATTCGGATCCCTGACGGGCAAGCGCCGTCAGGCGCGAAACTGCGCGGTAGTACTTCTTCATGTGCCCGCCCGTCATCATTTCCTCTGTGAAGAGGTCGCTCAGCGGAGCACCGCTGGCCAGGATCGGCACATCCCGGTCATAGAGTCGGTCGGCCAGTACAACGAACCGCAAGGCGACAGCCTGTTCCGTGATGGTTTGAACCTCGTGCCACGCAACGGCGTCGATGCCGTCGATGAGCTGCCGGTATCGGCTCGGGTGGACGCCGGCCAGGTGCTTCACGAGGTCACCGAAGTGGTCTTCGGCCACGGTGACGTCGTCCGGAAAATGTCGGGCCTGTCGGCGCACCTGCTGCTCCGACAGGGGCGCCGGAGCAGCAGGCAGCCCGCGATGCCGGTAGTCCTCGCCGTCAATGCGGATGACATCGAACTGGTCCGCGAGAACCTGTATCTCCCGCTGGAAATCGACAGCTGCGAACCTGCCCTCCCCGAGCGAGCCGGGAAGCGTGTTGGAGGTGGCGGCAAGCTTGACACCGGCGTCGGCGAGTTCCCGCATGAGCCGCGACATCAGCACGGTATCGCCCGGGTCGTCCAACTCGAACTCGTCGATGCAGACGAGTTGATAGGTGCTCAAGGCCTCGACCGTATGCCTGAAGGACAGGGCGCCCACAAGGTTTGTGTACTCAACGAAGGTGCCGAAGGCTTTTTTTCCGGAGGTAGCGTGCCAGAGTGAGGCAAGCAGGTGCGTCTTGCCGACACCGAAGCCGCCGTCCATGTAGACGCCTGCCCTGCCCTGTTCCCGCTTCCCGCCGAAAAACCTGCGAAGCCCGCTCGGCTCGGGCGTGTTGACGGTGGAGGCAAAGGCACGAAGCTCCTTCACCGCCGCGGCCTGCGAAGGCTGCTGCGGATCGGGGCGGTAGGAATCGAACGAGACAGTCCCGAAACGCTGCGACGGGAAAAAACCGTCCAGCAGTTCGTCCACCGAAACCCGGGGCGATCGTTGGGTCAGATGCTCAATGGTTGCCACAGATGGTTGCGTCTTTCGTCGGCGATCGAGGGAGCAGGCCCTCAGCAGGCGTGCTAGGAAAGGATACGCCAGCGCCCCTGTCCTCCCGCACCGCATCATCGGCTCTGCAGGGCCACTTCGAGAATCAATATGGCGTTGCGTGACCTGGCCCGGAAGCAATCGCCAGTGCCCGTGGTTACGCTAGACAGGAAAGAGTAATTGTCTATGCAGGAAGGCTCCAACGGATGAGCGTTGCAACAGATTCCAACGAGAAGTTCGCCCAGTATGCCCACCCCGAGCGCCTGGTATCCACGCAGTGGCTTGGAGACAATCTGGGTACGCCCGGGCTCGTGGTTGTCGAGTCTGACGAGGACGTTCTTCTTCACGAGACAGGGCACATCGAAGGCGCCGTCAAGATCGACTGGCACACGGACCTGAATGATGAGGTCACTCGCGACTATGTCGACGGTGAAGGATTTGCCCGCCTCATGGAAGCCAAGGGCATCTCACGCGACACCACGGTGGTGATTTATGGCGACAAGTCGAACTGGTGGGCGGCCTACGCACTCTGGGTTTTCACCCTGTTCGGACACGAGGACGTTCGGCTGCTCGATGGTGGCCGCGATAAGTGGATTGCCGAGGGCCGTCCGCTCACCACCGACGCGCCGCTTCCCGACGTAACCGAATACCCGGTGGTCGAACGCAATGACGCTCCCATCCGTGCCTACCTGACGGATGTTCTCGATCACTTCGGGAATCCGCTGATCGATGTCCGCTCCGCTGATGAGTACACCGGTGCGCGCACGCACATGCCCGCCTACCCGGAAGAAGGAGCGCTGCGCGGAGGGCACATTCCGTCGGCGGTTTCGGTGCCGTGGGCCCGCGCGGCAGCTGAGGATGGCACTTTCCGGACCCGGGAAGAACTCGACGCGATCTACCGCGGCGAGGCAGGATTGAGTGAGGGGGACGACGTCGTTGCCTACTGCCGCATCGGTGAACGTTCCAGCCATACCTGGTTTGTTCTGCAGCACCTGCTGGGCTTTGAGAATGTGCGCAACTACGACGGCTCCTGGACCGAATGGGGCAATGTAGTAAGGGTACCGATTGTGAAAGGCGCAGAACCCGGCATTGCACCGGTGCCGGCCGGACGCCGCTAGGCACCTCCAGCATGAAGAAGCCGCCCCGGGCACCCGCCCGGGGCAAGTGTGAGGAATGACAGTGGAGACAACAGAATTACCCGAACAGCTCGCCGAAATTGTGGACGATTTCCAGGCTCTGTCTGAACCGGACCGGCTTCAGCTCCTCCTCGAGTTTTCACGGGGGCTGCCTCCACTGCCGGAGCATCTCCTGGATCATCCGGAACTGCTCGAGCAGGTCGTCGAGTGCCAGAGCCCGCTGTTCCTCACGGTTGACATTGCCGACGACGCCGCGAAGTCTGTGTCCCTCTTCTTCTCGGCGCCTCCCGAAGCTCCCACTACGCGCGGATTTGCCGGGGTTCTTCAGGAAGGCCTGGACGGGCTGCCCGCAGCACAGATCCTCGCCGTGCCCGACGACGTACCCGAACGCCTCGGCCTCACCCGCGCGATCACTCCGCTCCGCATGCGCGGCATGGCTGCAATGCTCGGGCGGATCAAGCGCAAGATTCGGGAATCAGGGGCCGCTTAGTAGGCGCTTCGGCTCCACGCGATCGAAGACCTTGAGCCGGAGCCAGTCGGCGGTAACACTATGCCAGCGCTCAGGATCCACATTCCATTCCTTCGTATGCCGTGCGCGGTAGAACCGCTCGAAGGTAACGAAAACAGGATTGCGTTCAGCCAATTCGGCGGATGGTCCCACCGGAACAAATTCGTCGTCCTCGCTGTGAAGGATCAGGACGGGAACAGTCAATTGGTCGGCCCGTGTTACCCAGTCCATGCTCTTGAGGTCCACCGGAGTGGACAGTCCGGTCACAAGACGCCCGAAACTATTTGAGATGAGCCACTGCCCCAGCCTGCCGGCCGGTGCAGGAATGCGATTCAGCTCTGCCTGGTGGGTAAGAACGTCCATCCAGTCGATAACCGGACCGTCGAGCACCAGCGCCCGGATCTTCGTGCGATACCGGGACGAGTCTGCCGCCTGCAGGCAGATCGCACCTCCCATCGACCAGCCGAACAGCACTACATCGTGTGCTCCGGATCTGAACGCGTACTCCATCGCCGCTTCGATGTCCTGCCATTCGGTCATGCCCAGCCCGTACCTGCCGTCGGCAGCGAAGGGTGCCTCGCCATCGTTCCGATAGGACACCAGCAAGCTGGTCATCCCGACTTCCCGGGCCGTGCGCACTGCCCGCAACCCCTCAGAGCGCTGCACTCCCCTGCCATGAACCATGATCGCCCAGGTGGCAGAGGGCGATTCCGCGCGCACCAGCCAGGCAGGGGCGGTACCGCCGGCAACCGGTACGTCAACGGGTTCATCGGCGAAGCCAAGGGCCGAGGGAATGGGGTAGACGGCGCCGCTCCACCAGCCACGGACCGCCGAGCGGAGATCCCCCGAGTAGACGGTCTCCACCGTGCGCTGCACGGTTCCCTCCCTGGGAACGAACGAACGGATCGAGCCGATTCGTGCGTGCCCGCGGCCCTCGTCAAAGTAGAGACTGTAGATGCCTTCGACAGTCGTGTCCTCATTCGCCGGCAGGATTACCTCCATGCCTTCACCTGTCTGGACCACCGCCAGGATTTCGAGGTTCTCTTCACGTTTCCGCGGCGTGACCACCTCTTTCGCGAAGTGGGCAGCCAAAGCCGATGTGGCGCCCGCGATCACTGAACTGGCGGCCGCGCCGGCCCCGAGGCCGAGTGCTGCCCAACGAAACCATGACTGACGGTCCGCAACGGCCGGTGGAGAGCTGAGAGGCATGATCCCATTCTTGCCCACGCAAGCGGTAGCGAAGCGAACGGTCAGGCGCCCTGGAGTGTCGTTCGCCTGTCTAGGTGCCAGACGTGCCGGGGTTCAGAGGGTCTAGGGTTGGCACATGGAGGAAACGATCGTTGTACTTGCTGAGGTACCGCTGACTGACGCGGATGCCGCTCATCTGTCCGCCCTTGTTGACGGCGGGAACTCGACGTACACGGTGGTGATACCGGAAGACCGCCACACCAACGTGCTCGGGGAATTCCTCCACCACCTGAGCCTGCTGGAATTCACCGAGGCTTTTCAGGGACTTTCCCACCGCCCGAGCGATGAGGAAGTCCGGGTTTCTGCCGACCAGGCCCTGCAAAGCTCGCTCGATGCCTTGAGAGGGGCCGGCCTAAAAGCCGATGGCCTCACTGCCCCGGGCAGCGCCGTCGACATGATGGTCAACACCGTGAGGGAACGCGGCGCACGGCAGGCGGTGGTGATCACTCGTCCCCATGCGGTAGCTGACACCCTTCACAGAGATTGGGCCAATCGCGCACAGGACAAGCTGGGGATCCCGGTACTGCACTTGTATTCGGGTTCGGGATTTATCGGCGACTCCTAGGCGTTGAAGCAATCATGAGCACACCAGAATCGGCATCGCAGATCGACAAAACTCCTATTGAGAAGACTGACGAGGAATGGCGTCGGGAACTGACGCCCGAAGAGTACTACGTGCTGCGCCAGTCAGGCACGGAGCGGCCTTTCACCGGTGAGTACCATGACACCCACGCGAAGGGTATGTACCAGTGCCGGGCGTGCGGGCACGAGCTGTTCACCAGCAACGAGAAGTTCGATTCGCACTGCGGATGGCCTTCTTTCTGGGCGCCGCTGGCCGAAGACAGGGTGCGGTACATCAAGGACCGCACACTCGGCATGGAACGGGTCGAGGTTCGTTGCGCCCGCTGCGATTCCCACCTCGGTCATGTCTTCGAGGGCGAGGGTTATGGCACTCCGACCGATCAGCGCTACTGCATCAACTCGGTATCCATGAGGCTTGTCCCGAAGGACTGAAGCCCACCGCTTCCCGCTCCTGCGTTCCGGTGAGGAACCATCAAGACTGCTGGTCCTAGCCATCCCTGGCTCTGGATCTGAGCATTAGGATCGCTTAAGAAGTGGTCCTCTGAGGATCAGAAGTGCTGTCCTGTTGTTACGCTCGCCTCAAGAGACAACCCACACCACCTTGAGGAGGAATCGTGACTCAGACCCTGGACGCCGATCAGCGCCGGACATGCACCGATTATCCCGGGAAGCTTCCCGGATGGACGGCACTCAAAACCGCGGCGGGCGCACTGCAGGCGCTTCAGGCGAAGGACGGATCGGTCGCCGACCCTGACGAGGTTGGTTCAGCAGGTGCCCACGTTGACACCATCGTCCGGTCAATCCGCGAACTTGCTCCCCTCTTTCCGCATGATGCCGAATACCACGAAGCACTTATCCGGAATTTCCAGCAGTGGAAGACTGCAGGCATGGGAGTGCCGGATTTCCTCGATTCCCTTACGGCGTTTCAACCGCAGCGCGATCGCGTCGATGGGCGGCGCCACCTTGTCGTCTTCCCGATGTACACGCAGAACGGCAGTACCAACCGCTTCGTCGAAGCAGTGCTGATCGAAGTCTTGTGGCCCGACTTCATTGCTGAGCTTGAGGCCGGGGACTACTCGAACAAGCTATTCGTTCCCATCCGGTTCCTCGACTTCACTCCGGGCTACGACACAAACTCCGCCGTATTGTTCCCGGAGACCGTCGCGGTACGACAGACGCCGCAGTTCACCTGGGGAGCGATCTTTGCTGACCGCGAAGCGGCCCGCTTCCGTCGTGTCGTCACCGCAGCGGCGGAGATCACACGCCTTGAACTCCCGGACGAAGCCCGGGAACTTGTCGAGGATCAGCAGTTGGCCGAAGAAACCTTCGTCATGTGGGACCTCATTCATGACCGCACCCACATGCGCGGCGACCTCCCCTTCGACCCCTTCATGATCAAGCAGCGCATGCCGTACTTCCTTTACTCACTCGAAGAACTGCGGTGCGACCTCACCGCTTTCCGTGAGTCGGTGCGAATAGCGGCCGACGACGACGCTTCCGACGACGCTCGCCGGCATGCCCGCCTTGTTCAGTACGCGGTCATCTTCGACCGCATCTTCCGCTTCGCGATCACCGGCAGCCGCGTCCGCAATTACGACGGCCTCGGCGGGCAGCTGCTCTTCGCATGGCTTCACCAGAACCATGTCCTGCACTGGACCGACACGACACTCTCCATCGACTGGGAAGAAGTTCCCGGCGTCGTCATTGCGCTCGGCGAGAAGATCCAACAGCTTTACTGGCGGTCAATCGACCGGCCGAAGATCGCTCACTGGCTTGCAGCCTACGAGTTGGTCTCGGAAACGGTGACCCCCCATCCTGCGTCAACCTGGGCCAAGGGTCCGGACGCCCTCCCGCTCGACGGTCCGCCGCGCGGGCTCACCGACGCAGTGCTCGATGACGAATTTCCGTTGTCGATGTTCTTCGAGGCATTGGACAAGAAGATGAAGGCCGTCATCGAATCGACCGCGGGTATCACCGGAGCCACTGCATGAGCGGATCCCCGGGGCTTTCGGGCCTGAACGTGCTTGTCGCGGGAGCCACAAGCCAGGCGGGCATTGCGGCTGCCGAGGCCTTCAGCTCGGCCGGCGCGCGAGTCATCGCAATCGGGTCGAACTCCGGACGCCTCGAAAGCTCCCTCGGGCATCTTCAGTCGGTGGAGCGTCGAACCTGCGATCTCACGGATTTTGCTGCCGTCCAGGCCCTGTCCCGGGAACTGCGCGCCGGTGGGACGAACGTGGATGGCCTGATCCATCTTGTGGGCGGCTGGCGTGGCGGCTCGGGAGTAGCGGAGCAGTCAGACGAGGACTATGACTTCCTCCACCGCTCCGTTCTCACCACCCTCCGCAACACTACGAGGGCCTTCGTCGGCGATCTGAGCCGGTCCCCGCGCGGCAGGATCGCAATCGTCTCGTCGAAGGCGGTGGATGAGCCTGCCGCCGGCAGCGCATCCTATGCCGCAATCAAGGCTGCAGCTGAAACCTGGGTGCGCGCGGTCGCGCAGGAATTCAACAAGACACCGGACGGGCAGGCACGTGCTGCAGCTTCCGTAGTTGTGGTCAAGGCGCTCCTCGATGAGAAGATGCGTGCCGAAAGCCCTGAACGACGGTTCCCGGGCTATACGCACGTTCGCGACCTTGCCGTGATGATGACCGGTCTCTTCGAGCGCGATGCGGCCACCATCAACGGCCAGCGGCTTGACCTCACTTCCTGACACCTTCCTTGGGATTTTGATACGAGATACTGGACCAGTGACTGACACCATTTCCGCACCTGCCCGTCTCCACGATCCCCATGTCCGCGGTTTCGCGTCGGACAACTATTCGGGCGTCCACCCCGAAGTTCTTGCTGCGCTGGCCGCCGCCAATGAGGGCCACCAGGTCGCCTATGGCGAGGACGTGTACACCCATCGGCTTTCGGAGCTGATGCAGGAGCATTTCGGGGAGGAGACCAGGGCGTACCCCGTGTTCAATGGAACCGGCGCCAACGTACTCGGCCTCCAGTCGCTTCTGCCCCGCTGGGGTGCGGTCATCTGTGCCAAGACCGCGCACATCAATGTGGACGAGAACGGTGCTCCGGAGCGGATCGGCGGGATGAAGCTTCTGGCTGTGCCCACACCTGACGGAAAGCTGACCCCCGAGCTCATCGATCAGGAGGCCTGGGGCTGGGGCGATGAGCACCGGGCACAACCACTTGCCGTGTCGATTACGCAGACCACTGAATTGGGGACGCTCTACACTCCGGAGGAGATCCGCGCGATCGCCGACCACGTGCATGCCCGGGGTATGCACCTCCATATGGACGGAGCCCGTATCGCCAATGCAGCGGCTGCGCTCGACGTTCCGCTGCGTGCGTTTACCCGCGACGCCGGCGTGGACATCCTCTCTTTCGGGGGAACCAAGAACGGGCTCATGTTCGGTGAATGCGTGGTTGTCCTGAACCCTGCTGCCGCTACGGGCCTGGACTACCTCCGGAAGATGAACATGCAGCTCGCATCCAAGATGCGGTTCGTTTCCGCGCAGCTGGTGGCACTGCTTGAGGACGGCCTGTGGCTGCGCTCGGCGACGCATGCCAACGCGATGGCCGCCCGGCTCACCGCGGCCGTATCAGAAATCGAGGGAGTTCGGCTCACGCAGCCAACGGCAGCGAACGCGGTTTTCGCCATCCTCCCCCGTGGTGCGGCCGACCGTGTGCGCGAACAGTTCCGGTTTTACGACTGGGACCAGGCAACCGGAGAAGTGCGGTGGATGTGTACCTTCGACACGACTCCCGAGGACGTCGACGCGTTTGCGGAAGCTATCCGGCGCGAGGTCGGAGCCTCCTGATCCAGCCCTCGCGCCTGCACAGTACCGCAATGCCCGGCTATACGGCGTGGCTGCCCGGTCCAGGGGTCGGTTGGGGTTTAACCTGCGATGGTGAGTGCAATTGGTGACCTCTCGCAGGTTCCCCCTGAATTTCTGGATGCCCTGGCCGGCCTGCGGCAGGCCCGGTCCCGTGCTGAGCTTCGCCTCGACGAAATCCCGGCTCCCTCCCGGCTTGCGCCGTACGCAGTAGCGCTTGGAGCCGAAGTCCTGCAGGGCGCCCAGCCCGGCCCTCTTCCTCTTCATGGCCCTGCACGCGCGGCGTTTCAGCAGGACCACTCCGAGGAGCTCGCCACCGGCCGGTTCATACTTCTGTATGATCCGGAGGGCTCCGAAGTGTGGGACGGCACGTTTCGCATAGTGACGTACATCAGGGCGCAACTTGAGCCGGACATGGGCAACGACGCCCTCCTCGGATCCGTAGCGTGGACCTGGCTGGTCGAAGCGCTGCACAACCACGATGCCGGGTATAGGTCTGCAGGCGGCACGGCAACACGCATCCTGTCCGAAAGCTACGGCTCACTTGCCGACCGCGTGGACACCATCGATATCGAACTGCGCGCATCCTGGACCCCTGATTCCGACAGCGTCCAGAAGCATCTGGAGGCCTGGGGGGACATGGTCTGTACCTTCGCCGGCCTGCCACCGCTTCCAGAGGGTGTTGCGGCTCTGCCGAACCGACGCCGGAATTAGCGCCATCGCTTCCAGCCGCCGCTCTTCGCGCACGCGCCGCAACCAGCCGGACGTGCCGGACCGCCCGGTTAGACTGGCATCATCATGACAGTGCACTCAGAGCCTGAAAGCCGCACCGCAATCGACGGCGCACCCTCTCAAGGCTCTACCGTTGCCCTTCCGCTCCTTGACGAACCACGGGACGGGGTTCCCTTCGTCATCGACACGCCCGCCGGACTGGAGCGGGCCGCCCGTGCACTCGCGGCCGGGACGGGACCGGCCGGAGTAGATGCTGAACGGGCCTCCGGTTTCCGGTACGGACAGCGGGCGTTCCTTGTACAGATCCGACGCGAGGGCGCGGGAACGTGGCTGATCGATCCCGAGCCCTTCCCGGACCTCCGCATCATCAACGAAGCCCTGTCGGGAGTTGAATGGATCCTGCACGCGGCCACGCAGGATTTACCGTGCCTGTCGGAACTCGGGATGTGGCCGGACAAACTGTTCGACACCGAGCTCGGTGCCCGGATCGCCGGATTCCCTCGTGTCGGGCTGGCCGCTGTCATAGAACACCTGCTTGGTTTCACCCTCGCGAAGGAACATTCCGCAGCGGACTGGTCGCAGCGACCCCTGCCTGAACCCTGGCTCCGGTACGCAGCCCTCGATGTAGAGGTGTTGGTGGAGCTCCGCAACCGTTTGGCTGAAGTGCTTGATGTGGACGGCAAGCTCCGGTTCGCCGAGGAGGAGTTCGAGTACATCCGATCCAGCCCGCCCGCGGCCCCGAAATCCGACCCATGGCGGCGAACATCCGGCGTCCACCAGATTCGCGACCGGCGGCAACTGGCCGCTGTCCGCGAACTGTGGCAGGAGCGGGAGTCGCTGGCGCAGAAGCGCGACGTCGCTCCCGGCCGCCTGATTCCCGATGCCGCAATTGTGGCGGCGTCAACAGCAATGCCCCAGACGGTTCCCCAGCTGCTGTCCGTCAACGGATTTCATGGCAGGGCGGCGCAGCGTGAGGCGCCACGGTGGCTTCGCTGCATTTCGGAGGCGCGGGCAACCCGGAATCTGCCCGAACTCCAGTTACCCACCAACGCGCCGCCGCCGCCCCGCGTCTGGCCGGAGAAGGATCCTGCGGCGGCCGCACGGCTACAGACCGCGAAGCCTCGAATTGCCGCAGTGGCCGAGAAGCTCAACACGCCGATGGAGAACCTCCTGACCCCCGACTATCTGCGTCGACTGGCTTGGCGGCCGCCGGCACCGATCGACCTGGATTCAATTTCTGCAGCGCTGGCCGGCCTCGGTGCCCGCCGCTGGCAGATCGAGCACGTGGCAGCGGTACTCACGGTCGCGTTCCTCGACCCGGATCCGCTGCAGCCCAAGCAGCAGAAGCAGCCACCGCAATAAAACGCCCGGCCTGTTGCGCCCTCATGTTACTGGCGAGTAACATGAGGGCCGAATCCGAATACTCAACGAGGAGCGATTGTGCCCACACCAGCCACAGCAGCGCGGCAACAAATCAGGGACGTCGTCTTCGTGGACGGCGTCAGGACACCCTTCGGCAAGGCCGGAGACAAGGGGATACACGCGGGTACACGGGCCGACGACCTGATCGTCAAGTGCATCCGTGAGCTGATGCGGCGCAATCCGTCCCTCCCCCCGGAGCGGATCGACGACGTCGCCATTGCGGCCACAACACAGACCGGCGATCAGGGGCTGACCATCGGACGAACCGCGGCGCTGCTGTCGGGCCTGCCCCGAACGGTTCCGGGGTTCGCCATCGACCGGATGTGCGCAGGCGCCATGACCGCCGTGACAACCACCGCCTCCGGAATCGCATTCGGTGCGTATGACGTTGTGGTGGCCGGCGGCGTCGAACATATGGGCCACCATCCAATGGGCTCCGGCACTGATCCGAATCCGCGTTTCCTTGCCGAACGCCTCGTTGATCCTGCCGCCCTCAACATGGGAAATACTGCAGAGAACCTGCACGACCGTTTCCCAGCCATTACGAAAGAGCGCGCTGACTCCTATGCCGTCGCCAGCCAGGCGAAGCTAGCTGCAGCATACGGCCGCAAGCAGATCCAACCGGATCTGGTCCCTGTTGCAGGCCGGAAGCCAGGGTCAGGCTGGACTGTGAACCAGCAGGACGAACCCCCGCGCCCGGGCACTACCATCGAGGATCTCGCGACGCTCCGTACGCCGTTCCGACCGCATGGTCGGGTCACCGCGGGCAACGCTGCCGGGCTGAATGACGGTGCCACAGCAGCACTGCTCGCTTCTGCAGACGCAGCCGCCGAACTGGGTCTTCCCACAAAAATGCGTCTCGTTGCCTACGCTTTCGCCGGCGTCGAGCCGGAGGTCATGGGTATCGGGCCTGTGCCGGCCACCGAGAAGGCCCTGCGCCAGGCCGGCCTGACAATCGACGATATCGGCTTGTTCGAAATCAACGAGGCCTTCGCGGTCCAGGTCCTGTCCTTCCTTGACCACTTCGGCATTGCTGACGATGACCCGCGTGTCAACCGCTACGGTGGAGCGATTGCCGTAGGCCACCCTCTGGCCTCCTCGGGCGTGCGCCTCATGACACAGCTGGCTCGTCAGTTCGAAGAAGATCCACAGGTCCGGTACGGCATCACGACCATGTGCGTAGGGCTGGGGATGGGCGGAACCGTCATCTGGGAGAATCCGCACCACGCAGACTATTCAGGAAACACCACGGAGGACGCAGCATGAGTTTCGAACGCTTCGAGGGGCTGGCCGCGCTTGTTCCGGATGAGGTGATCACGCACTCGCTTGTGGAGGACGTCCCGCTTCCCGGCGGCCGCGGAGCAATGGCCCTCATCACCCTCGACAACGGGCTGGACCATAGCCGGCCCACCACCCTGGGGCCAGCCACGCTAATCGAGTTCGGCCGTACCCTTGAGAACCTCAAAGACCGCGCGCGGTCGGGTGAGATCTCCGCTGTCGCACTGACCGGAAAGCCATACTTCCTTGCCGCGGGCGCGGACCTCTCCACAGTGAAGTCACTGAAAGCTGCGGAACAGGGACGTCTGATGGCCGAACTCGGTCACACGGCGTATAACCTCCTCGGTTCCCTCGGCGTTCCCAGCTTCGCATTCATCAACGGTGTGGCCCTCGGCGGCGGACTTGAGATCGCACTCGCCGCGGATTACCGGACGGTCTCCTCCAGCGCGAGCGGGATAGGACTACCAGAGGCCTTCATCGGCCTGGTTCCCGGGTGGGGAGGCGTGTACCGGCTTCCGCGGCTGACCGGCCCCCTCGCGGCCGTGAAGGTCATGATCGAAAATCCGCTCAGCAACAACCGCACCCTTGATGGCCGGTCTGCTTACGAAGCAGGTATTGCCGACGCTCTCTTCGAACCGGCCGATTTCCTTGAGCGGTCAGTCAGGTGGGCGGCGGATGTTCTGGAGGACTCCTCGGACGTTCGAGACCGCCGCGCAGCGCTATCACAGTACGACGACGGTGAGTGGGAAGCCGCCGCCGCGGCCGGGCGGGCATTCATTGAAGCGAAAACGTCCAATGCCGCACCTGCGCCGGGGAAAGTTGTGGATCTTTTCGAGGCTGCCCGGACCCGGACCCGGGCGGAGTCTGCCGCGGCGGAATGTGAGGCCCTGACTGAACTGATGCTAACGCCCCAGTTCCATGACACGGTTTACGCGTTCCTGGATCTCGTCCAGAAGCGGGCCAAGCGCCCGGCCGGCGCACCTGACAAATCGCTTGCCCGCCCCGTGACCAAGGTGGGAGTGGTGGGCGCGGGCCTGATGGCCAGCCAACTCGCGCTCCTTTTCGCGCGGCAGCTGAGCGTTCCCGTAGTTCTCACCGACATCGATCAGGCGCGCGTCGACAAGGGCGTCGGCTGGGTCCACACCGAAATCGACAGGATGCTGGGTAAGAAGCGGCTGTCCCCGGACAAGGCGAACCGCATCAAAGCCCTCGTGACCGGCTCCGTCTCGAAAGATGCTTTTGCCGACGCTGACTTCGTGATCGAGGCAGTCTTCGAAGAACTGAGCGTCAAAAAGTCGGTCTTCGCAGAGGTTGAACAGGTGGTCTCCCCCGAGTGCGTTCTGGCGACGAATACCTCGTCGCTCTCCGTAGCTGCAATGGCTGAGGATCTGCTGCACCCGGAACGCGCCGTCGGCTTCCACTTCTTCAACCCGGTCGCCGCCATGCCCCTGCTGGAAATAGTGAAGGCCCCGCGAACTGCAGATGAGGTCCTGGCGACAGCGTTTGCCGTCGGCAAGCAACTCAAGAAGAACGCGGTGCTTGTCAAGGACGCGCCGGCATTTGTGGTGAACCGGATTTTGGGACGCATGTTCGGCGAGATCACCGCGGCATTCGACGAAGGAACCGATGCCGCCACGGCAGATCGGGCGCTGCGGTCCTTGGGTTTGCCCATGACACCCTTCAAGCTGCTCGCACTGGTGGGCCTGCCGGTCGGTCAGCACGTACAGGAGTCTCTACACAGCGCCTTCGGGGATCGCTTCTACCTTTCGAAGAACCAGCAGATCCTGATCGACGCGGGCAAGAAGGGACTGTGGGAACAGGACGACGCCGGCACGGACGTGGTGCCCGAAGCCACCCTGGCGCTGCTCAGCTTCGGCTCTTCGCCGTCCTCAATTGAAGAGGTTCTGCGGCGTACGCAGGACGCTCTCGCGGATGAAATCGGCCGCATGCTCACGGAGGGCGTCGTCGCGGCACCCGAGGATATTGACCTGTGCATGATCCTCGGCGCAGGGTGGCCGATGCATCTCGGGGGCATTACCCCCTACCTGGACAGGGTTGGCGCTTCAGCTCGCGTCAACGGGAACACCTTCCACTGAACCGCCTGAATTCATCGCCGGGCGGGTCTATGGCCGGGCGGGAAAGATGTGATCAAGTTCCGCAAGGTCTGCCTCCGAGGGAATCCACCGGGCGGCTTCGGCGTTCTGCCTGACCTGCTCCGGCTTCGTCGCTCCAGCGATGACGCTGGCCACGGTCGGACGGCTGGCGAGCCACGAGAACGCAACATCCAACTCCGTCAGGGAGCGTGCGCGGGCGTAGGCGCTGAAGTCCGCAAGCTGTTCCCAGTTCGCATTGTCGAGCAGATTGGTTCGGGAGTGCGTCAAACGGCTTCCGGCTGGTGCGTGGCCGGCGGCGTACTTTCCGGTGAGCAGCCCGTTTGCCAGCGGGAAGTACGGCAAAAGGCCCAGGCCGTAGGACTGCGCTGCCGGGACAACCTCGCGCTCGACTGCGCGTTCCAGGAGGTTGTAGTGGTTCTGCGCTGAGATGAAGCGTGTTGAACCCAGCTGGCGGGCGACGTACTCCGCCTCCGCCACCTGCCAGCCGGCGAAGTTCGAGTGCCCGATGTACCGCACCTTCCCGCTCTGCACCAGCTGGTCCAGCGCTGCGAGAGTCTCGTCGATCGGCGTCGCCGGATCGGGAGCATGGTATTGATACAGGTCAATCCAGTCGGTGTTCAGCCGCTTCAGCGAGGATTCAACCGCCTTCACGATGTAGCGCCGCGACCCGCGCGCGCCCCAGTCAGGGCCGTTGACTCCTTTGAGGTCCAGCCCAAACTTGGTGGCCACCACTACGTCGTCGCGGTTCTTTCCCAGCGACCGCCCGAGAAGTTCCTCGCTGACACCGGGAGAGCGACCATAGGAGTCCGCGACATCGAACAGCGTGATTCCTGCGTCCAGCGCCGCACTCACGACTGCAGCGGCACCCCGCTGCGATTCCGAAGCGGTTCCGGGCCGGCCCAGGTTGTTGCACCCCAGACCGATCACCGAAACGCTCAAACCTGATGTGCCGAGTCTGCGATATTCAGTCATTGCCCAAGGCTATCAACCCGGCGCCGGAGTTCAGCCCGGCAGGGTCAGCTGAACCAGATCGAAATTTCCTTCTCGGCCGATTCGGCCGAGTCTGACCCGTGTACGAGGTTCTGCTGAACCTTCAATCCCCAGTCCCGGCCGAAGTCGCCGCGAATTGTTCCGGGTGCCGCCGTCGTCGGCTCCGTTGTCCCTGCCAGCGACCGGAAGCCCTCGATGACCCGTTCGCCCTCGAATACGGCAGCGACCACCGGTCCGCTCAGCATGAATTCGACCAGCGGCTCGTAGAAGGGCTTGCCCACATGCTCGGCATAGTGCGCTTCCAGGATTTCCCTGGTGGCGTTCACCATCTTGAGGTCTACAAGCCTGTAGCCCTTCGCCTCAACGCGGGAGAGGATTGTTCCGCTCAGTCCGCGGGCGACGCCGTCGGGCTTGACCAGTATCAGGGTCCGCTCAGTACTCATATTGTTCCTTTCGATTACGCTCTGTTCGGCCGGTAACCGGCCGGGTCCATCGTCGACTCTACTAAAGCGTCTGCCCGCCGTTGTTCCCCTCGGGCCGGTTTGCCTGCTCCCACTCAGCCTGCTCACGATCGCGCTGCGCATTCTCCCGGTCCAAGCGTCCGCCGGTGCGGATCCCGTACAGCCACGTAGCAGCGAAAAGAACACCAACGAGAAACATCATCGGTTCAGCAATCCCGGTGGCGATAATCAACACCTGTAGCACCCAGCCGAGCAGAATGCCATACGGCTTCGTCAGGAGCGCACAGGACGCGATGAGCACGGCACTCAGAGTGAGTCCGATGCCGAGGATCAGGCCTACCGGGATGGTGTCGGAGCGCAGGCCGAACACTACGAGCGTCGCGAACAGCACGACGAAGGCTTCGAGCAGGAGCACCGTCGACGCGAACATCACCTTGACCGAGCGCCGCTTCTTCGGCATGCCCGGACGCCACTCGCGTTGGGCCTTTGTCTGGCGAGCCATCTGCGACCCCTTACTTGCCCAGGAGTGTGCGGGCTTCGCCCACCACGGTGATTGACCCGGTTACCAGGACGCCGCCTCCGCCGAGCTCGCTGCCTTCTTCAGCAGTCAGCACGGCCCATTCAAGGGCATCGTCCAGTCGCTCGGCAACATGGATGCGATTCTCTGCGAAGCCTGCGCTCAGCGCCAGCCTGCGCAGGTCCTCTGCGGGAATGGAGCGAGGCGAGGTTGACTGGGTCAGGCATACGTCCTCGAGCACCCCGCCGAGTTCCTCGTGCAATTCGCTGAGGATTCCTCCGGCATCCTTGTCCTTGAGGACACCGATGACGAGAACGAGCTTGGTGAACTCAAAGGCCTCGTTGATTGCTTTCGCCGATGCACGGGCGCCTGCGGCGTTGTGAGCCGCATCCACCAGAATGCTGGGGGCCGTCCGTACCAGCTCCAACCGTCCCGGCGACGTGACCGCGCCTAATCCATCGCGGACGACATCGCTACTCAGTTCCCGGGAACCGCCGCCGAGGAATGCCTCGACCGCCGCGATGGCCACTGCCGCGTTCTGCGCCTGGTGCTCACCATGAAGGGGTAAAAGCAAGTCCTCGTAGCGGCCTGCCATTCCTGCCACGGTGAGCTGCTGCCCTCCGACGGCGATCCGCCGGTCTTCCACGCCGAATTCCACTCCCTCGAAGCGGAACTCGACGCCGGTTTCACGCGCCTTCTCCAGGAGCACCTGCGCCGCATCTGCAGGCTGGGCAGCGCTGACGAGGAACCCGCCCGGCTTGATGATCCCCGCCTTTTCAATCGCGATGTCGCCGGGGGTATCCCCGAGAAGCTCGGTGTGGTCGAGAGAAATCGGCGTGACGACCGATACAACGCCGTCACCGACGTTGGTGGCGTCCGTGATGCCTCCAAGTCCCACTTCGATAACCGCCACGTCCACGGGCTCATCAGCGAAGATAGCGAAGGCCAGAATGGTCACGCATTCAAAGTAGGTCAGCTGCGGTTCACCGGCGGCATCAAGCTCGGAGTCGACGATCTGCAGATACGGCCGGATCTCATCCCAGACGCGCACAAACGTCTCATCCGCGACGGGTTCACCGTCGATACTGATCCGCTCGGTCACCCGCGCAAGGTGCGGACTGGTGTAGCGGCCGGTGCGCAGGTCATGTGCGCGCAGCAGCCCTTCGATCATGCGGGCTGTGGAGGTCTTTCCGTTCGTGCCGGTGATGTGAATGATCGGCACTGCCCGGTTCGGCTCGCCGAGGATCTCCATTGCCCGGAAAAGCGGCGCCATACGGGGCTGCATCTTGCTTTCGGGCGCACGGCTCAGCAACTCGGCGTACACGCTCTCAACCGAGAACCGGTCGATGCCCTCCCCGCTTCCGGGTACGCTGTCAGCGTTCATATCAGCGTTCATGCCTGCCGCTCCACCTTCACTGACACTCCGTTTGCCGGCGCGGATACCGTGGCAACAAGTTCCAGTTCATCGGTCAATGTTTCCTGCTTCACCAGCTCAGCGTGCATTTCCAGGGCAGAGAGCGTCTCTGCGTCGGACTCCACAGTAGTGATAACGCGGTCACTGATGTGGAGATCAGCATCCCGGCGTGCCTGCTGGATGGAACGGATGACATCGCGGGCAGTGCCTTCCGCCGCAAGTTCAGGCGTGACGAAGGTGTTGAGGACAAGGAAACCACCGCCCGGCAGCACCGTCACTGCGGTGCTCACGCCGTCGTCGTCGTTTCTGTCTACTACCGTCTCCAGCGTGTATTCGCCCGGCTCCAACACCAGGCCGCCGGCGGTGACGGCGCCGGCGTCGTCCAACGACCAGTCGCCCGCCTTGGCGGCTTTGATCGCGGCCTGGACGTTCTTGCCCAGCCGCGGACCGGCGGCGCGCGCATTGACAACCAGCTTTTGCGAGATCCCGAACTCCTCAGGCGAGACATCCGCGGAGTCGATCAGCCGGACGGACTTGATGTTCAGCTCATCCGCGATGACAGCGCGGTACTGGCCCTCAAGCTCCCCGGCCTGCGGCGCAACGACCGTCAATTCCGCCAGCGGCAGTCGCACGCGGAGGTTTGCGGCCTTCCGCAGGCTGGAGCCAGTGGAGCAGATCTGCCGGGTCCGCTCCATCCGCTCGACCAGTTCCGGTGCAGCAGCGAACGACGACGGCGCCGCCCAGTCGGTCAGGTGCACTGAGCGGCCGCCGGTCAGGCCGCGCCAGATCTCCTCCGTGACCAGCGGCAACAGTGGAGCCGCCACCCGGCTGACCGCTTCAAGGCAGGTATAAAGGACGTCGAAGGCGTCGGTGTCCTCGTCGAAGAACCGCTGCCGACCCCGGCGCACGTACCAGTTGGTCAAGGTGTCCAGGTAGCGTCGCAGCGACTCGCAAGCGTCGCTGATGTTGAACGCATCGAGGGAAGCCGTCATATCCTCCACCAGGTTTCCGGTGTAGGCGAGGATATAGCGGTCCAGCGGATCTGCCAGGAATTCAGCCGTCTCGGCAGTTACAGTCTTGGCCTCGTATCCTGCGCCGCCGGCGGCGGCGTTGGTGTACAGCCGGAAGAAATGCCAGACGTTCCAGAGCGGCAGGATGACCTGCCGGACGCCGTCGCGGATTCCCTGCTCCGTGACGATGAGATTGCCGCCGCGGAGGATGGGCGAGGCCATCAGGAACCAGCGCATGGCATCCGAGCCGTCGCGGTCGAGGACCTCGGAGACGTCCGGGTAGTTCTGCAGGCTCTTGGACATCTTCTGACCGTCCGAGCCAAGCACGATCCCATGGCTGATGACATTCCTGAACGTCGGCCGGTCGAACAGGGCAGTCGCCAGGATGTGCAGCGTGTAGAACCAGCCGCGGGTCTGGCCGATGTACTCGACGATGAAATCAGCAGGATTATGGGACTCGAACCAGTCCTGGTTCTGCATCGGATAGTGCACCTGGGCGTACGGCATGGACCCTGAGTCGAACCAGACGTCGAGCACATCCGCCACGCGGCGCATGGTCGACCGGCCTTCTTCGGGAGTACGCGGGTCGTCCGGGTTGGGACGGGTCAGCTCGTCGATGAAGGGCCGGTGCAGGTCAACCTCGCCGGCCGCGTTGCGAGGCAGGCGCCCGAAGTCACTCTCGATTTCCGCGAGTGATCCGTAAACGTCTGTGCGGGGGTAGTTCGGATCATCCGACACCCACACCGGGATGGGGCTGCCCCAGTAGCGGTTGCGGCTGATCGACCAGTCCCGTGCATTCTCCAGCCACTTGCCGAACTGGCCGTCCTTGACGTTGTCCGGGATCCAGTTGATCTGCTGGTTGAGCTCGACCATGCGGTCCTTGATCTTGGTGACCTCAACGAACCAGGAGGAGACCGCGCGGTAGATCAGCGGATTGCGGCAGCGCCAGCAGTGCGGGTAGCTGTGGACGTAACTTGCCTGGCGTACCAGGCGACCGGCGTCACGCAGCACGCGGGTGATGGTTTTGTTCGCTTCGAAGACCTGGACCCCGACGATGTCCGACAGCGGCCCGTT
Source organism: uncultured Arthrobacter sp. (assembly GCF_947495145.1). Taxonomy (GTDB): domain Bacteria; phylum Actinomycetota; class Actinomycetes; order Actinomycetales; family Micrococcaceae; genus Arthrobacter_D. The sequence goes on along the minus strand of NZ_CANLXP010000003.1, from coordinate 135,535 downwards.
CTCGAAGGTCCGAAGGAAGCGGGCGCCCTCATCGACCGAGAGGATCACCTGGATCCCTGCGTCCTCACAGATCTTCTGATCCTCTTCGCCGTAGGCAGGCGACTGGTGCACGATGCCGGTACCGTCCGTCGTCGTGACGTAGTCCGCAACGAGGAAGCGGAAGGCATTGCGGTAGCCGCCCCGTTCGGGATCGACTAGGTAATCCCAGAGCGGTTCGTACTCGAGGCCGCCGAGCTCGGTTCCGCGGTGTGTTCCGACGACGGCTGCACGTGCCTCCTCAGCGGACGCGTAGCCGAAGTCTTTCGCATAGCCTGACAGGAGCTCCTCCGCGATGAGGAAGCGGCGCCCTTCGAAAGTACCGGCGCCTGGTACCAGCGCGTAGTGGATATCCGGGCCGACGGCGAGAGCCGCATTGGTGGGCAGCGTCCAGGGCGTGGTGGTCCAGGCAAGCGCCTCGACGCCGGCCAGCTCCTGCGACAGGGCCGACTCTCCGGCCAGGATCGGGAACGTCACGGTGACGGTCTGATCCTGGCGGTCCTGGTAGACGTCGTCGTCCATACGCAGCTCGTGGTTGGACAGCGGAGTCTCGTCCTTCCAGCAGTACGGAAGCACCCGGTAACCGTTGTACGTCAGACCCTTGGAGTGCAGGGTCTTGAAGGCCCAGAGCACCGACTCCATGTAATCGACGTTCAGGGTCTTGTAATCGTTCTCGAAATCGACCCAGCGGGCCTGGCGGGTGACGTAGTCCCGCCACTCCCCCGCATACTTCATGACCGAGGCACGGCATGCATCGTTGAACTTGTCGATGCCCATGGCTTCGATCTGCTTCTTGTCGCTCATACCGAGCTGCTTCATGGCCTCCAGTTCGGCGGGAAGTCCATGGGTATCCCAACCGAATCGGCGCTCAACGCGGCGGCCGCGCTGCGTCTGGTAGCGGCCCACGAGGTCCTTGGCATAGCCGGTCAGCAGATGCCCGTAATGGGGCAGTCCGTTGGCGAAAGGGGGTCCGTCGTAGAAGACGAACTCGTTCGAGCCGTGCTGGCCACCGGACAAGTCAGCGCCGCGCTGGTCAATGGAGGCCTGGAAGGTGCCGTCCTGGTCCCAGTATGCGAGAACGCGTTCCTCCAGCTCGGGGAACTTCGGTGAGGCCGAGCCGGAGACAGCCGGATCTGCGGCTGAGGCCTTGGGATAGATCTGTGACATGTGGTGTGTCCTGAAGCTGGCGAGGATGCGGCGGGCAAGATTCATCAATCTGCAAGGACGAACTTTCCGCCGGGACCGAAGCCCCGGTGAGCAATCCGCGGTACCACCTCGCTTGCCTGCACTCCTCCTCCCTGAGTGGAAGGAACAGCACAAGCCGCTTCATGTCCGCTGTGACGGGCTTACCCGTCCGGTTCTACTCACCGGCGGAATTTCTTCCGCGGGATTTCTTCCGGAAGCTCACCGGTGATGGCCGGGTCGTAGCTGATCGCTCAATTCTAACGGTCGATGTCGGACTTAGCGAACTTCCCGAATCGGAAAGCCGCGCCGCGTCAGCTGCTGCGGATTACCTTGTGCGCAGCCGCCTGCGCCACGGGCCGTACAACAATCTCGTCGAGGTTCACATGGTGCGGCACTGAAACCGCGTAGGCGACAACATCAGCGACGTCGTCCGCTGTAAGCGGCTTTTCGACGCCCGCATACACCTTCTCTGCCGCCGCTTCGTTCCCGAGCCGGTTCAGGGAGAACTCCTCCGTATGGACCATGCCGGGAAGGACCTCAATCACGCGCACGTTGTTCTCTACCTCCTCGAGGCGCAGCGCCCGCGTGAGCGCTCGCTGGGCCGCCTTGGCGGCGTTGTAGCCGGCGCCGCCCTCGTACGCGACCAGCGCCGCCGTCGAGGTCAGGTTCAGCACCGTGCCATCCCCATGCTTCCGCAGCATCGGCAAGAAGGCACGAATCAGCTTCATGGTGCCGAGAACGTTCGCCTCATACATCCACGCCCAGTCATCGGTGCAGGCGTCCGCCACCCAGTCGGTCCCGCGCGCGCCGCCGGCAATGTTCACCAGGGTGTCGATGCCGCCCGCTTCGGTGACGTCGCGCACCAGACGGGCAACGCCGTCGTCGTCGGTGATGTCCAGTGCCACCGGCACCGCGCCGGTCGCCTCGCCCAGCCGGTCCAACCGATCCTGGCGTCGGGCCACGGCCCAGACCTTCCAGCCGTCTGCAGCCAACCTGCGCACTGTCGCTTCACCGATACCGGAGCTTGCACCGGTTACAACTGCAGCCCTGCCCTGTCCAGAAGTCATTGACCCAAACTAGCCCACCGCGGAGCTCGATGCAGTCACAGACAGCCAGCATGAAACAATTGGTCCATGGCACACATCAACGAGGGTACAGACACGCCCACAACGGCCCCCATCAACGTTCCCGACAAGCCCGCGCTCGAGGGTCTCGAAGCCGCCCTGAACGAGCGCTGGCGCGCCGAGGGAACGTACACCTTCAATCCCGAGACGTCGCGTGAAGCCGTCTACTCGATCGACACGCCGCCGCCGACAGCGTCCGGTTCACTGCATGTGGGCCACGTCTTCTCCTACACGCAGACCGACGTGATGGCGCGCTACCAGCGTATGACCGGCAAGAACGTTTTCTATCCGATGGGCTGGGATGACAACGGCCTGCCCACCGAACGGCGCGTGCAGAACTACTACGGCGTGCGATGTGACCCATCCGTGCCGTACAACGCCGACTACCGTCCACCCGCCCAACCCGCAAAGAACCAACGCGATTTCGACGTCGTCTCCCGCCGCAACTTCATCGAGCTCTGCGAGGAGCTCGCGGTCGAGGATGAAAAGGTTTTCGAGAATCTCTTCCTGTCCCTCGGTCTGTCCGTGGATTGGAATCTGACCTACCGCACGATCGACTCAACTTCCCGTGCAGTGTCGCAGCGGGCTTTCCTCGCGAATCTCAAGCAGGGCGATGCCTACCTCGCTGAAGCGCCCACGCTGTGGGATGTAACGTTCCGGACGGCTGTTGCGCAGGCGGAGTTGGAAGACCGGGAGGTGCCCGGCGCGTACTTCCGCTACCCCTTTGCGGCGGCCGACGGCACCCGGATCCACATCGAGACCACCCGTCCCGAGCTGCTCGCTGCCTGCGTGGCGCTCGTGGCGCACCCGGACGATGAGCGATACCAGCCGTACTTCGGCACGACGGTCACCTCTCCCCTCTTCGGGGTGGAGGTCGAGGTCAGGGCACATCCGCTGGCCAAGCCGGACAAGGGCGCCGGCATCGCCATGGTCTGTACCTTCGGCGACCTGACCGACGTCACCTGGTGGCGGGAACTGGAACTGCCCACCAGAGCAATCGTCGGCCGGGACGGCCGCATCCTCGCGGATACCCCGGACTGGATTACGACGACGGCGGGCCGGGAAAACTATGCCCGCATCGCCGGCAAAACGGTCTTTTCCGCAAAGGAGGCCGTCGCGGAGCTGCTTGCGGATGCGGATCTGCTGGACGGAGAACCAAAGAAGATCACCCACCCGGTGAACTTCTTCGAGAAGGGCGACAAGCCGCTCGAGGTCGTGACGAGCCGCCAGTGGTACATCCGCAACGGCGGCCGCGACGCCGACCGCCGTGAACGCCTCATTGCACGCGGCCGCGAGATCGACTTCCACCCCTCCTTCATGCGCAGCCGCTATGAGAACTGGATCGAGGGCCTCAATGGAGACTGGCTGATTTCCCGCCAGCGGTTCTTCGGCGTGCCTTTCCCCGTCTGGTATGCCCTCGATGAAAACGGAACGCCCGACTACGAGAACCCGATCCTGCCCTCGGACGACATGCTGCCCGTGGACCCTGCGGCGGAACCGGCTCCGGGCTTCGACGAAGCACAGCGCGACCACCCCGGCGGCTTCATGGGTGACCCGGACGTGCTTGACACCTGGGCGACTTCCTCCCTCTCGCCGCAGATCATCGGCGGCTGGTCGCGTGATGAGGACCTTTTCGCCAAGGTGTACCCGTTTGACCTGCGCCCGCAGGGACACGACATCATCCGTACCTGGATGTTCTCTTCGGTGGTTCGCGCCGACTCGCTGCTTGACTCGGCTCCGTGGAAGCACGCGGCCATTTCGGGCTGGATTCTGGATCCCGACCGCAAGAAGATGTCCAAGTCCAAGGGCAATGTCGTGGTTCCCACGGATGCGCTGGAGCAGTTCGGCTCGGACGCCGTCCGCTACTGGGCAGCGTCGGCCAAGCTTGGTGCGGACACCGCCTATGAGATCGCACAGATGAAGATCGGCCGCCGGCTCGCCATCAAGTTGTTGAACGCATCCAAATTTGTTCTCAACCTGGGCGCCACTGAAGCGGACATCATTTCGGTCGACGCGGGAACGGTCACCAATCCGCTCGACCGTTCCCTCCTGGCGTCCCTCGATGAGGTCGTTCAGCAGGCAACGGCTGCCTTCGAGAAGTACGACTACGCGCGGGCCCTTCAGCTCACTGAGACGTTCTTCTGGTCGTTCACCGACGACTACGTCGAACTCATCAAGGACCGTGCCTATGGAAGTGCCGGCGAAGCGGAGAAGGCATCGGTCCTCGCCGCACTCGCGACGAGCCTCGATCGGCTGCTTCGGCTCTTCGCCCCCGTCCTGCCCTTTGCCACGGAGGAGGTCTGGGGCTGGTGGAGGCAAGGATCGGTGCATCGCGCGGCATGGCCGGCCTCGGGAGCGCTTACCTCCGCCGCCTTGAACGCGGACACCGGCATGCTGGCCACCGTCGGCGCAGCATTGGGTGGGCTGCGGAAGGCGAAGTCGGAGGCCAAGGTCAAGCAGCGTACCCAGGTGCTCGCAGCCGTCATCCACGGTTCCGAGGCGCAGGTGCGGCAGCTTGAAGCTGCGCGCTTTGACCTGAGTGCGGCAGGCAATGCCGCCGGACTTGAGCTACGCGTCCACGATGGCGATCTCACGGTCAGCGATGTTCGTCTGGCGCCGCCGGAAGAGCCCGTCAACCCGTCCTGACCCAGCACCAGAAAGAACCCCTCCAGCATCACGCTGGAGGGGTTCCCTTTGTGCTGACCGTTTGTGTTCGCCCTACTCGAACGACGGACTGGAAGTACGGGACCGCTTCAGCTCGAAGAACTCGGGGAAACCGGCCATCATCACTGCTCCGTCGAAGATGCGGCCGGCTTCTTCCCCGCGGGGAATGCGGGTGAGGACCGGCCCGAAGAAGGCGGTGCCGTCGAATGCCACGACGGGGGTACCGACTTCGTCGCCAACCCTGTCGATGCCATCCTGGTGCGACGCCCGCAACTGCTCGTCATATTCATCACTGGTGGCGTATTCAGCAAGAGAAGCGGGCAGCCCGGTCTCCTGAAGAGCCTCGCGGATGACTGCGGCGTAATCATCGTTTCCGCCGTTGTGAATGCGCATGCCCATCGCGTCATAAAGCTTCTTGATGTTCTGGGGGCCGTGCAGTTCAGCGGCCGCGATGATAACGCGGACCGGAGCCCATGCCTGCTTCATGCCCTCCTTGTACTCCTCGGGCAGATCCCTACCCTCGTTGAGGACAGACAAGCTCATCACGTGCCACTCGACCGAAACGTCCCGTACCTTTTCGACCTCTCCCATCCAGCGGGAGGTGATCCAGGCGAACGGGCACACCGGGTCAAACCAGAAGTCGGCCTTCTTCTCGGATTTTTTGGCAGCAGTCATGGACACAACTCCTTGGTTCCGGCTACGCAGACTTGTTGCGGCGCTTGGCCACGACGTCGTGCGAGATCAGGGTAGGCTCGGCGGTCTTGTCGACGACAGCGGCGCTGATGACCACTGTTGCGATGTCTTCGCGGCTCGGCAGATCGAACATCACAGGCAGGAGGACCTCCTCCATGATTGCGCGGAGGCCGCGAGCCCCGGTTCCTCGCTCAAGAGCCTGGTCGGCGATCGCTTCCAGAGCCTGCGGCTCGAACAGAAGCTCCACGCCGTCCAGCGCAAACATCTTCTGATACTGCTTGATCAGGGCATTCTTGGGTTCGGTGAGAATTTGCATCAGGGCCGGACGATCCAAATGCGTGACGGTGGTGATTACCGGGAGGCGTCCGATGAACTCGGGGATCAACCCGAACTTGAGCAGGTCCTCGGGCATGACGTCGCCATAACTGACTTCCTCATTCTTGAGGGAACTCAGCGGCGCACCGAAACCGATGCCCTTGCGCCCGGCGCGTGATCCGATGATTTCTTCCAACCCCGCGAAGGCGCCGGCAACAATGAAGAGTACGTTCGTCGTGTCGATCTGGATGAATTCCTGGTGGGGATGTTTCCGTCCGCCCTGCGGCGGTACGGATGCAACCGTTCCCTCAAGGATTTTCAGCAGCGCCTGCTGAACTCCCTCACCTGACACATCACGCGTGATTGAAGGATTCTCGCTCTTGCGCGAAATCTTGTCGATCTCGTCGATGTAGATAATTCCCTGCTCGGCCTTCTTGACGTCATAGTCTGCGGCCTGAATAAGTTTCAGCAGAATGTTCTCAACATCCTCGCCTACGTAGCCTGCCTCGGTGAGCGCGGTGGCATCGGCGACGGCGAACGGCACGTTGAGCCGGCGGGCGAGCGTCTGGGCAAGGTAGGTCTTTCCGCAACCGGTGGGGCCGATCAGGAGGATGTTCGACTTGGCGATTTCGACGTCCTCTGCTGGCGAGGCATCCGACAGGTTGGCCGAAGCACGCGGCGAGTGACCGGACTGTATCCGCTTGTAGTGGTTGTAGACCGCCACAGCCAGCGAACGCTTGGCCGGCTCCTGCCCGATTACATACTCCTGCAGGAAATCGAAGATCTCACGGGGCTTGGGCAGCTCGAAGGTACCGAGGTCAGCGACTTCCGAGAGCTCTTCCTCGATGATCTCGTTGCACAGTTCAATGCATTCGTCGCAAATATAAACGCCCGGGCCCGCAATGAGCTTCCGGACCTGCTTTTGGCTTTTGCCACAGAAAGAGCACTTCAGTAGATCGGTGCTCTCACCAATGCGAGCCATGTGTCAGTCCCCTAACGTGGTCCTGGAGTATTTCGCCTAAGTCTTCGACCGTTGTCAGCTGCTGCAATGGGACGGTCTCCGTGCGTCGACTAGGTTCCACTCTAGGCCACTTGGTGGCCCGATTCAGCAATATAGCGCCCGTGGTCTCCCACAATTGCGAGGGACCACGGGCACTTACGGCACTAGCTACGGCTTGTTGATTTTCGGCGGTGTGATCTTCCGCGAGGTGAGTACTTCATCGACGAGACCGTAAGCCTTGGCATCCTCGGCCGTCAGAATCTTGTCCCGCTCAATGTCGATATTCACCTGTTCGGAGGTCTTCCCGCTGTGCAGCGCCAGCGTGTCTTCAAGCCAGGCACGCATACGCATGACTTCGTTGGCTTGAATCTCGAGGTCCGAAGCCTGCCCGCCCTGCCCACCGCCGAGCGCGGGCTGGTGAATGAGCACGCGGGCGTTGGGAAGGGCAAGGCGCTTGCCGGGCGCACCCGCTGCGAGCAGCACGGCGGCCGCGCTGGCCGCCTGGCCCAGGCAAACCGTCTGAATTTCGGGACGGATGAACTGCATTGTGTCGTAAATGGCCGTCATGGCCGTGAAGGACCCGCCGGGCGAATTGATGTAGAGCGTAATGTCCCGCTCAGGATCAGTGGACTCGAGGACAAGGAGTTGCGCCATCACATCGTCAGCGGAGGCGTCGTCCACCTGGACACCCAGGAAGATAATGCGATCCTCGAACAGTTTGGTGTACGGATCCTGGCGCTTGAACCCGTAGGGCGTGCGCTCCTCGAACTGGGGAAGAACGTAGCGGTTGCTTGGCAGCTGGGCAGCCCGGCCGCCGGCTGCGGCGGAGAAATCGTGGTTCATGGTGCCTCCTGTGTGGCAGGTCAGTGAAAGTGGGCTGTGTGCGGGTCAGTCGCGCTTGGTTCCGCCGCCGCCGGAGACGGATCCAGCGTGGGCCGAAATCTTGTCGAAGAACCCATATTCAAGGGCATCCTGGGCGGTGAACCACTTGTCGCGGTCATTGTCCTTGAGGATGGTCTCAACCGTCTGACCCGTCTGTTCAGCGGTGAGCTCGGCCATGACCCTCTTCATGTGCAGAATCAGCTCGGCCTGAATCTTGATGTCTGAAGCGGTACCACCGATTCCGCCTGAGGGCTGGTGCATCAGGATACGGGCGTGCGGAGTAGCGTAACGCTTCCCCTTGGTTCCGGAGGAAAGGAGGAACTGGCCCATCGAAGCGGCAAGCCCGGTGGCGACGGTGACGACATCATTCGGGATGAACTGCATGGTGTCGTAGATGGCCATGCCCGCAGTGACCGAACCTCCGGGGGAATTGATGTAGAGGAAGATGTCCTTCTCGGGATCCTCCGCAGAGAGCAGGAGCAGCTGCGAGCAGATCGCGTTGGCGTTCTCGTCGCGTACCTCGGAGCCGAGCCAGATGATGCGCTCCCTCAGGAGGCGGTTGTAAATGTAGTCGTCGCGGCTGGCAGGATCAACAGTTGCCATGGTCGGTGTGGTGGATTCGGGTGCCATTGCTGATTGACCTCTCACTCAGGTTTTTCTCTCACTGGACACTAACCTTTTTGGTTGATGTTTTGCTCCCGCGCCGTCAGCTGTTCGCTTACGGCGTTAGGAGGCAGGGAGGGTTAACAGCAGATGCCGCCAGCACATGGCTGACGGCATCTACTCAAGCGTTCGGAAATTACGCCTTCGGGGACTCCGCGTCCTCGTTTGCGGTGTCCGCGGCGGGTGCCTCCGACTCGACGACCGCGCCATCGGAGGTTTCGCCGGCTGCATCTTCGACCGGTGAGCCGGCCTCCGGCTGCTCCGATTCGCCTGCAGGCCGCACGAAGTCCGAGAGGTCCACCGTGTCACCGTTTGTGTCGGTCACGACGGCGAGCTCAAGGACCTTCGCCAGGGCCTTGCGCCGGCGTACTTCCCCAACGATCATCGGGACCTGGCCGCTCTGGTCGAGCATCTGCGCGAACTGATTGGGCTCCATGCCGTACTGGCTGGCAGAGGTCACGATGTAGTCGATCAGCTCGTTCTGGCTGACGCCGATTTCTTCCTTCTCAGCTACTGAGTCGAGGACGATCTCGTTACGGAACGCCTGCGCCGTGTTTTCGCGAACCTCGGCGCGGTGCTCCTCTGTGTCGTGATCGGCACCGGCTGAGTGGCTGGTCTCGGAGTTGAAGTGCTGCTCGAGCTGGTCTTCGATGACTGACTCAGGCACAGGAACCTCAACGAGCTCCAGGAGCTTCTCGAGCACCTTGTCGCGGGCTTCCACCCCTTGCTCCACGAGCTTGTCCTCGGCGGAGCGCTTGGCCAGGTCGGCACGCAGTTCGTCGATGGTGTCGAACTCACTTGCCAGCTGTGCAAAATCATCATTGGCATCCGGGAGTTCGCGCTCCTTCACTGCCTTCACTTCGACAGTCACCTCGGCTGCCTTGCCCGTGTGCTCGCCGCCGGCGAGGGTGGTCTCGAAGGTGGAGGACTCACCGGCGCTCAGACCGGTCACTGCTTCGTCCATGCCTTCGAGCATGGTGGCGGAGCCCACCTGGTACGAGATGTCCGCGGCGGAGTCCACTTCCTCACCGTCGATTTTCGCCGTGAGGTCAAGAGTCAGGAAATCACCGTCGGTCGAGGGACGGTCTACTTCCTTGAGCGTGCCGAACCGCCCGCGCAGTTCATCCAGCGCCTTCACGATGTCTTCGTCGCTCGCCTTGGCGGCCTCGACAGTTACCTCAAGACCGGAGTACTCGGGAAGTTCAATCTCAGGACGAACATCAAGCTCAACCGTGAAGAGAAGCTGGCCGTCCTGCGCCGAGGGGTCCGGAACCTCGGTGATCTCTACCTCGGGCCTGCTCAGCGGACGGATTTTCGTCTCCTGCACAGCGTCCTGGTAAAAGCCGTTCAGACCCTCGTTGATTGCTGTCTCGATGACGTAGCCGCGTCCGACGCGCTGATCAATCAGCTTGTTGGGAACCTTGCCCTTGCGGAAACCCGGAACCTGCACCTGGGTGGCGATGGTCTTGTAGGCAGCTTCGATGTTCGGCTTGAGTTCCTCGAAAGGGACCTCCACGTTGAGCTTCACTCGCGTGGGAGTGAGGTTTTCGACAGCGCTCTTCACAGCCTAGTTCTCCTGAATGATAGGGATCGGTTCTGCACCGGGCATACGTATCCCGCGAAGGATCATGTCTGCACCGTTTGATACAGGTTTCTGCACCGTTGAACACAGAGTCGGGGTGACAGGAGTTGAACCTGCGACTTCCTGCTCCCAAAGCAGGCGCTCTACCAAGCTGAGCTACACCCCGTTTGAGTGCAGAGGCAAGTCTACGAAAGAAACGGCAAGGTTGCACATTTTGAGAATTCGACGCCCTTATGGTGTAGTTATATGCGTTCCAGCCCGACCTGGAATCGCGCAGCTTTCACCGCGATTCAGTCTTCCGGCGGGTCTCGGGGATGTAGCTTAATGGTAAAGCCTCAGTCTTCCAAACTGATTACGCGGGTTCGATTCCCGTCATCCCCTCCACGTTCTTCCCGGACCGCCCCTTTTTGGACAGTCGTCCACGCCTGAATCAGTCAGCCTGACAGTACGGACACCAGTACAGCTTCCGAGCACCCATCTCAGCCATGGCCACCGGCGTGCCACAGATCCGACATTCGAGGCCAGTCCTTTTGTACACATAGTGCGCATCCTCCGCCGGCACAGCGGAGGAGCTCCCGGAGCCGGGAGACCGGTGCTGCGGCGTCGTCGTAACAATGCGCCCGGCACGCACGCCGTCGTTCATCAGGAGGACGAGGTCTTCCCACAGTGCCAGCGCCGTAACCTCCCCGAGCGCCACGCCCGGAAGCCATGGATGCACCCGACGCCGGAAGAGCACCTCGGCGCGATAGACGTTGCCGACGCCTGCGATCACTGCCTGATTCATCAGCGAAAGACCTACAGCGGTCCGGGTACGCCTTACGCGCGCAACGAATCGGGCAGGATCGGAGTCCGGGTTCAGCGGGTCCGGTCCGAGTTTGGCTATGATCGCGTCGCGCTCCGCCTGGGTGATGATCTCGCAGGCTGTCGGACCGCGCAGGTCCGCCCAACCATGCTTCGATACCAGCCGGACACGGACCGCCCCCACCGGAGCCGGTGGGCCGCCGTAGGAGGAGCCGCCGTCGTCGTCGTTCGGGGTTTCCCTCTCCCCTACCCGCCTCGGCGCACCGATACTGGATGCGCCACGGAACCGGCTGTCTCCGCCGAAGCTCCACGCCCCGTATAGGCCAAGATGGACGCGCATGACCAGATCATTGTCGAACTCCAGAAACAACTGTTTGCCGTGCGCCCGGGCGCCGGTCAGAACTGAGCCGTCAATACGTCCGGCACCCTCCAAGAAGCGGCCCTGGGGACTGCTCGCTTTCAGCGTTTCACCGGTGAACACCGAAGTGAACTGCCGGGCAAGCCGGTGGATGGAGTGGCCCTCAGGCACTACGGGAGAATTTCGCCGGTTGTCTCGTAAACGGCAATCTTGCTGATTCGCCGTACGTGCCGCTCTGCACCGCTGAAGGACTCCTCGAGAAAGGCCTCCACAATGGCGGTGGCCTCTTCGAGCGAATGCTGGCGTCCGCCAAGCGCTACGACATTGGCGTCGTTGTGTTCCCGGGCAAGCCGGGCTGTGTCGAGGTTCCAGGCCAGCGCTGCGCGTACGCCACGGACCTTGTTCGCTGCGATCTGCTCCCCGTTGCCCGACCCGCCAAGGACGATGCCGAGCGCCTCAACGCCAGAAAGCTGATCGTCGACGACCGCCAGGGCTGCGTTGATGCAGAAGGCAGGGTAGTCGTCCTCGGCATCGTAATCGGATGGGCCGTGGTCGATCAGTTCATATCCCTTCGCGCTGAGGTGCGCGACGAGGTGCGCACTGAGCTCCATGCCGGCGTGGTCGGTTGCAATATGAACGCGCATGTCGGATCCGTTCCAGAGAGATTTATTCGTCCGGTCCAGAGTACTTCGCCGGCCGGCGGGGCGACGCCGCGGAAATGGTGAAGGTACACGGTTCTGCGTAAGGTGGATCACACCGCGTCACCGCGCGGTAAGTCCACTCCCCACTTCCGGAGGCATCACCTTGCCAGGTATGAACCTGACGCGGGACGAAGCACGCCAACGCGCGGCCATAGTCAGCGTCCACAGCTACGCCATCAACCTCGATCTGACCCGCGGCGATTCCATCTTCAGATCAACCACAGTGGTGTCTTTCGACGCCGAGCAAGGTTCGTCAACGTTCATCGACGCCGTCACGGCCGCGGTCCACCGCGTGACACTGAACGGGCTGGACCTTGATGTCGAGGAGGTCTCCGATGGCGTACGGATCCGCCTGGACAACCTTGCCGCGTCCAACGAACTGGTTGTCGATGCGGACATGCTCTACATGAACACCGGCGAGGGCCTGCACCGTTTCGTCGATCCGGTAGACAACGAGGTCTACCTGTATACCCAGTTCGAAGTTCCTGATTCCCGCCGCGTTTTCGCCGTCTTTGAGCAGCCGGATCTGAAGGCGACCTTCCGATTCACTGTGACAGCGCCGTCGCACTGGGATGTCATCTCCAACTCCCCCACGCCTGAGCCTGTGGAAGCCGGTTCAGCGGACGACGGCGGTGCACGCTCCACGTGGGCCTTCGAACCGACGCCCGTCCTGTCCTCGTACGTCACCGCCCTGATCGCGGGCCCGTACCAGGCTGTGCGCAGCGAGCTCACGAGCTCTGACGGCCGCACGGTCCCGCTGGGCGTCTTCGCACGCAAGTCACTTATGCAGCACCTGGACGCCGAGAACGTCTTCGAATTGACCCGCCAGGGCTTCGAGTTCTTCGAGGCGCAGTTCGGCACGCCCTATCCCTTCGAGAAATATGACCAACTGTTCGTACCCGAGTTCAATGCCGGCGCAATGGAGAATGCCGGGGCGGTGACCTTCCTCGAGAGCTACGTGTTCCGCTCCCGCGTCACCGAGGCCACCGTGGAGCGCCGGGCCATCACCATCCTGCACGAACTCGCGCACATGTGGTTCGGCGACCTGGTAACGATGCGGTGGTGGAACGATCTCTGGCTGAATGAATCCTTCGCCGAGTTCATGTCCACCCTTGCCTCCGCGGAGGCAACGAAGTTCACGCAATCGTGGACCACCTTCGCGTCCCTCGAAAAGGCCTGGGCCTACCGCCAGGACCAGCTGCCCTCAACACATCCCATCGTCGCTCCGATCAATGACCTGGAGGATGTGCAGGTCAACTTCGACGGCATCACCTATGCCAAGGGCGCCTCAGTGCTCAAACAGCTGGTGGCGTGGGTAGGCCAGGACAAGTTCATGCAGGGAGTGCGCGAATATTTCGGCAAACATGCCTGGTCCAACACAGAGCTCTCCGACCTGCTCGTCGAGCTTGAGAAGGCGAGCGGCCGCGACCTCAAGGAGTGGTCGGCCGAGTGGCTGGAAACAGCCGGCGTGAACACCCTCCGTCCGGAAATCGCTTACGACGACGACGGCCGCATCACCTCTTTCGCGGTTCTCCAGTCCGCCGTCGCGGACTATCCGACCATTCGGTCCCACCGGTTGGCGATCGGTTTCTACAACCTGACGGTGCAAGGCCAGCTCGAGCGGTCCCACCGGGTAGAGCTTGATGTCGCAGGAGTTCGCACTGACGTCCAGGAGCTCATCGGGCTGCAGAGGCCTGACCTGGTGCTTCTCAACGACGACGATCTGGCGTACGCGAAGATCCGTCTCGACGACCGGTCGCTGCGAACCGCCACCCGCCACCTCAAGGATTTCGCTGAGTCCCTTCCCCGCACGCTGGTGTGGGCCTCTGCCTGGGACGCCGCACGGGACGGAGAGACGCCCGCACGCAACTACGTCGAGCTGATTCTGCAGAACATCGCCTCGGAATCCGACTCCTCGGTGGTCCTGGTACTCCTGCGGCAGCTGGCAACTACGTTGACGTTCTATGTGAACCCCGATGACCGGCAGGCGATGGAGATAGCGGCGGCCGACAGCCTCTGGGAATTGGCAGCAGCAGCCGGCGCCGCCTCGGACTCGCAGCTGCAGTTCGTCAAGGCGTTCGCTGCGCACGCGCAGACCGATGCACAGCTGGATACCGTCGAGGGAATCCTCGACGGTTCCGGCACACCACAGGGCCTTACGGTCGATGCCGACCTGCGGTGGGAGCTGCTGACAAGTCTCGTGGTCGGCGGGCGCAGGACGGGGGAAGACATCGACGCAGAGCTCGAGCGGGATGCCACCGCCACGGGTGCCCTCGCTGCCGCCCAGGCGAAGGCCGCCATTCCGACCGCTGCAGCGAAGGAAGAGGCCTGGGAGGCCATCGTTGAGCGCTCGGACATGCCCAACGCCGCACAGCGCTCTGCCATCGCCGGGTTCACCCGCGTGCATGACGCAGCCCTGTTGGAGCCTTTCGCCGGGAAGTACTTCGCATCTGCGAAGGATGTGTGGGCGAACCGCACCCATGAGATTGCCCAGCAGATCATCGTTGGCCTCTACCCGTCGCGCCTGACTACGCAGTCGACACTTGATGCCACCGACGAATTCCTGGCCACATTGGATTCGGATTCGGCGTCCCTCCGCCGGCTCACGCTGGAGAACCGCGACGGCGTGGCACGGGCTCTACGCGCGCAGGCCGCCGACAGGTAACGGACCTTCGCGCTACCCAATCCGATGGTTCGGAAACCGCACCTGCGGTTTGCGAACCATCGGGTGTATTTTGTGCCTATGAACCTCTCCGAGCACTCCTATCTGGTACGGGTCGTATGGACGGGAAACCGTGGTGAGGGCACCTCCTCCTACCGTTCCTACACCCGTGATCACGACGTTTCCTCAGCGGGTGTGCCGGTCATCCTCGGATCAGCAGACCCGACTTTCCACGGCAATCCTGAACGCTGGAATCCGGAACAGCTTCTCCTGGCCGCCCTCTCGCAGTGCCACATGCTGTCCTACCTGCACATGGCTGTGAAGAACGGCGTCATTGTGACCGCCTACGAAGATGCAGCCGAAGGCACCATGCGGCTCAATCCCGACGGCAGCGGGGAGTTCACCGGCGTGACGCTCAAGCCCCGCGTGACCATTACGGACAGCACGGCCAAGCACACGGCCCAATCGATTCACGCGGACGCTGCTGCCGCCTGTTTCATTGGCAGGTCGGTGAATTTTCCCGTCCTGCATGAGCCCGTTGTAGTGGTTGGCGGGAAGGCGGGCCCGCTGACCGAGCCTCCGCGCGAAAAGACTCCAGCCTGATCAGCTCCCCGCAGCCCGCGGTGAGGGAATGGCGGGGCTGGAACGGCGCATGCACAGTCGTCAAGCCTGCAACGGTAATCTTGACCTGCCCCAATGCGCCGATTGACGCCGCCCGGGCGCAGACCAATGAAAGGTGTCCCCCATGCAGTTCCTTGACCAGCTCGGTTACGGCGGCAACATCCTCGCCGCCGCGCTGATCCTGCTGGCCGCGCTCATACTCTGGCTCATCCTGCGGATGTTGATCAACCGCATGGTCTCCCGCGTGCAAAACGGGTATGAGATGTTCAGGAAGCCGCACTTCCGGTGGGCTCAACCGGTGCTCCGCACGCTCGATCACAAGCGGCGCATGCAGCGCGCTGAAACTATCGGCGCGCTCCTGCGCAGCACGACGGCGGTTACCATCGCGATCATCGCGCTGATGACCGCGATCGAGCAGCTGGGAGTCAATATCGGTCCGATTCTCGCGAGCGTGGGGATCGTCGGTATTGCCATCGGTTTCGGAGCCCGCGAAGTGATCCGGGATGCCTTCCTTGGATTCTTCATCACCATCGAGGATCAGTACGGCATCGGCGATGTTATCGAAGTGGGGGACACAGTCGGAGTTGTGCAGTCGGTTGGGCTGCGGATCACCCGAATGGTGGATGAGAACGGTGCGATCTGGTACATCCGCAACGGTGACATCATGAAGGTAGGCAACAGGTCCCAGGGGAATTACGTCCCGCCCGCAACTGACGAGGAAAAGGCGGAAAAAGCCAATGAGCAGTGAAACACCGGGCCCCATCCCCATTCCATCCCGGTTCGGTGAACCAATCGCCCGGTTGACGCCGGTGGGGCCGCGGTTCGATCAGCCGTCCTATACCGACAACTTCTATGAAGCTGTCGGCGGACACGAAACCTTCGTCCGCCTGGTCGATGTGTTCTACGACGGGGTGGCATCGGATGAACTCCTGCGTCCCATGTACCCGGAGGAGGATCTGGGCCCGGCCAAAGAGCGGCTCCTGCTCTTCCTGGAACAGTACTGGGGCGGTCCGAAGACCTACGGCGAAACCCGGGGCCACCCGCGTCTGCGGATGCGACACCAGCCGTTCCAGGTGACTCCCGCCGCCCGCGACCGCTGGCTGACGCACATGCGGGATGCCGTCGACTCCCTCGAGCTCTCTCCCCTGCACGAGGCAACGCTGTGGGACTATCTGGAGCGGGCGGCACATTCCATGGTGAACTCCGCTTAGAGAACAGCAGCCTGACGGACAAGAACGTGTCCGTTGCCTGTGCTGAGCCGTGCCCACCGGCCGTTGGTGAATACTCCGACCTGCGCTCCCGGAGCCAGGAAACCGAGTGCGAATGCGCCGAAAGCCGCACCGGCCGGTAGCTCCACCGGCGCTTCCTGGACCGGTCGGCCCCAGATTATTCCGCGGGCGTTATTGACGGCAATCGCTCCCGTGGACTGCGGCACCGACTCGGCGACTTCCTTGATTCCTTCGGAAGCAGCAGCGAGCAACAGGTCCGCCGGCATGGAACCCTTCGATGCCCAACCCGACCGTGGCGGCAGCACTCCTGCCCAGATTTCGGTGACTGTCGATGGCGGTACCGGCAGGACGACGTCGTTATCTCCCATCCGGGCGAGACGGTCCGACACAGCGGCAAGCGCCACGGTTGTGTCCAATTGCGCCGGCTCACTCAGCGGCATGGTGCGCAGCCCGAGGACCGTCGGCGTCGCTTCGCCGAGGATGCGGGGGGCGAGGATGCAGACATACGCCGCAAGTACTCCGCCAGTGGCTTGCAGCCTCACCGCACCGTCCTGGGCAGCGCGGGCGCGCCCCACATACGTGCGCAGGTCGAGCATTACCTGCGGTTCAGCCAAAGTCAGTTCACGGGAGATGGTGGAGGGTTGGGACATGGTGCAATCCTCTCACTCGCGCGCCGGACGCTTCTATTCGCGTAACCTTCGACTGCCTGCCAACCCCCGCGATAGCGGCAGGCAGCGGCACAGCCGGTTGAGGCGGCAGGCCGCGCGGTCTAGTGTCGGTCATGGCTCCACTGACCTCAGATCTCCGGATGCACCGGGAGCCGCAAGGGCACACATGCCGCGTATTGAAGGAGCCAACCATCACCATGTCCGCCGACCCCGTGCAGGATCCCACCGCCGCCCTCGTCAGCCTGCTCGACCTGGATAGCGCCGCCGGGGCCGAGACAGACGAGGAAATCTTCGTAGCGACGCCGGTGAAGCAGCCCGGCAAACGGGTATTCGGAGGGCAGGTGCTCGCCCAGGCTCTGATCGCCGCGATCCGAACCGTCGAATCGGTGCGCTACGTGCATTCGATGCACGGCTACTTCCTTCGTGCCGGGGATGCGGACCTCCCGATCACTTTCGGGGTACAGCGGCTGCGGGACGGCCGTTCATTCTCAGCAAGGCGGGTGCACGCCTACCAGAACGGCGTACCCATCCTGTCCATGATCGCTTCCTTCCAGCAGCCCGACGACGGGATTACCCACCAGGAAGCTATGCCCGAGGACATACCGCAGCCGGAGTCGCTTCCCTCAACGGCGGATCTTCTGGGCGGGTTCGACCATCCGGTGGCGAAGGCGTGGGCGTACGACCGTCCGTTCGATATCCGCCATATCGATTCCCCCCTCTATGTCGAGAACACAGGGTCCGATGAGCCGGTCAACGCCGTCTGGATGAAGACTTTCGGCTCAATGCCGGCAGATCCGGCAATGCACCAGGCTGCGCTCGCGTACGCGAGCGACTACACCCTGCTCGAATCGATTCTGCGCCCGCACGGACTCACCTGGATCCATCCGGGCATGAGCGTGGCAAGTCTCGACCACGCAATGTGGTGGCATCGTCCGGTACGGGTGGACGAATGGTTGCTGTACGTCCAGGCTTCCCCCAGCGCCTCGGGCGCGCGCGGGCTGGCGCTCGGGAAGATCTATAACCGGACCGGCGACCTTGTTGCCACTGTTGCGCAGGAAGGGATGATCCGGGTTCCGGACGACGCCGGCAGCCGCCTCAAGGGTGCAGTGCAGAGAAAGCTGATGGACCAGAAGATGCGTCGCTGGAAGAACTGAAATCCGCGCCGGAACGAACTGAGGGAACGTGCTCGATGCACGTTCCCTCAGTTCACGGCTTACCCTGGCGCGCTGAGTATCAGTCGCGGGTAAGGCGCCGGTGGGTCACACGGTGGGGCTTTGCTGCATCGGGGCCGAGCCGCTCAACCTTGTTCTCCTCATAGGCCTCGAAGTTGCCCTCGAACCAGTACCAGTTCGCCGGGTCTTCCTCAGTGCCTTCATAGGAGAGGATATGGGTGGCTACCCGATCGAGGAACCAGCGGTCGTGCGAAACCACAACTGCGCAACCGGGGAACTCAAGCAGCGCGTTCTCGAGACTGGAGAGAGTTTCGACGTCCAGGTCGTTGGTGGGCTCATCGAGGAGAAGCAGGTTGCCGCCCTGCTTCAAAGTCAATGCGAGATTCAGGCGGTTGCGTTCACCGCCTGAAAGAACTCCGGCCTTCTTCTGCTGGTCCGGTCCCTTGAATCCGAACGCTGAGACGTAAGCACGGGAGGGCATTTCGACCTGGCCGACCTGGATGTAATCGAGACCGTCTGATACCACTTCCCACAGGGACTTGTTGGGATCGATTCCGCCGCGGGACTGGTCAACGTAGGAGATCTTGACCGACTCGCCGATCCTCAACTCGCCGTCGTCCAGCGGCTCCATGCCGACAATCGTCTTGAAGAGCGTGGTCTTTCCGACGCCGTTGGGGCCGATGACACCGACAATTCCGTTTCGGGGCAGCGAGAATGACAAGCCGTCGATCAGGATGCGGTCGTCATAACCTTTGCGGAGGTCGTGTGCCTCGATGACCTGGCTGCCGAGGCGCGGGCCCGGCGGGATCTGGATCTCCTCGAAGTCAAGCTTCCTGGTTCGCTCGGCTTCGGATGCCATTTCCTCGTAACGGGCGAGGCGCGCTTTCGACTTGGTCTGGCGGCCCTTGGCGTTTGAGCGCACCCATTCAAGCTCTTCGGTGAGTCGCTTGGAGAGTTTCTGATCCTTCTTGCCTTGAATCTCCAGCCGGGCGCGCTTCTTCTCCAGATACGTGGAGTAGTTGCCCTCGTAGGGATACAGATGCCCACGGTCTACCTCCGCGATCCACTCGGCGACGTGGTCGAGGAAATAACGGTCGTGGGTTACGGCGAGGACTGCACCGGGATACGCGGACAGGTGCTGCTCCAGCCAGAGCACACTTTCGGCATCGAGGTGGTTTGTCGGTTCATCCAGCAGCAACAGGTCCGGCTTCTGAAGCAGCAGCTTGCACAGAGCAACACGGCGCCGCTCACCGCCGGAAAGGATCGATACGTCAGCCTCCGGCGGCGGGCAGCGCAGCGCGTCCATCGCCTGCTCCAGCTGTGAGTCGATATCCCACGCATCGGCAGCGTCGATCGCTTCCTGCAGCTTGCCCATCTCATCGAGCAGCCGGTCGTAATCAGCGTCGGGGTCAGCCATCTCTTCGGAAATCTCGTTGAAGCGCTGGATCTTGCCGTAGATTTCCCCGACGCCCTCCTGCACGTTGCCGAGAACCGTTTTATCCTCGTTCAGGGGCGGTTCCTGAAGGAGGATCCCCACGGTGTAGCCCGGGCTGAGCCTTGCTTCCCCATTCGAGGGAGTGTCCAGACCAGCCATGATCTTCAGGATGGTGGACTTACCGGCACCGTTCGGGCCGACCACGCCGATCTTTGCGCCGGGGTAGAAGGACATGCTTACGTCGTCGAGAATTACTTTGTCGCCTACAGCCTTGCGGGCCTTGGTCATCGTGTAGATAAATTCCGCCATAGTGCAAGGCTAGTGCGTGGACGCCCCTAGAACATATTCGGCCGGTCCGCTGAACCGGCTGCGGCCCGCGCTATCTCTGGTCCCCGACGAAGCATTGGCCATCGGCGAGAACGGGAAGTTGTGTCACTGCTGCGATGCCATCGCGGACGTGACCGAAAATGCAGATATCCCCGACCGGCACGGCCGCGGTCATCGCGTCCACCTCCAGACCGGTTGGAGTGGTATCCACGGAAACCTCGACCGAGCCGGCATCGGCGCCCGCTGATTGAAACGCCGCCTTCAGCTCTTCTGACGCCGGCCTCGGGGTCTCTGCAGCCAGGGAATTCAGCGAGTCTTCAATAGCGGACGTGATCGCATCCGCTGCGGACGAATCGGGCGTCGCAGCAGGATCCGACTGCGCAGGCGGGACCGAAGGAACAGGCAAGTTAGCAGGTCCGGGACTTGGTGCTGCCGGTGCCCTCTCCGAGGCCGGAGGCCGACTTTCACCGGCTTCGGACCCGCAAGCGCTGACTGCCACCGCGATGCCTGCCGCGAGGGTACAGAAAAGCACCACCCGACGTGCCCGATCAACGTCCAGTTCCGCCCGCGCCCGCTGTTCCCGCATGATGTGATTCTGTCACGATGCTGTTGGACAGCCGCTTAGAAGGGCGCGGAGGCCAGTTCACCTTTCGCATCTACTTCCGCATCGGCTTCAGCATCACTCTCGGCATCGGACCGACTGTCCGGGTCTGACGACGCCTCAACAGCTGTTCCAGGTGCTCCATAACCCGGTGCCGAGATCTCACCAGTGGCGAAATTCACGCCATCGAAGCCGTCTTCCGCGCCCGCCTGCGCCGAGTCATTGCGGTCTGCACTCGATCTGCGGAAGCTGGCCGTGCCGAACAGGAGGTCATGGCCGGCCGAATCCGCGTCGATCTCCACGGTGGTCCCGCTTTTCCCTTCGTCATTGACCCAGGTCCGGACTCGAAGTTTGCCTGTGACAATCACGCGGTCACCCTTCTGCAGGCTGACTCCGGCGTTCGTTGCCAGGTGACGGAACATGGAGACCGAATACCAGTTGGTATCTCCGTCTACCCATGCGTTCACCTTCTTGTCGAAGTAGCGGTCGGAACTGCCCAACCTGAACTTTGTGATCGGCAGTGCGCTGCCGGTTACGGCGCATTTGACTTCGGTACCGACGAATCCACGAATAGTCACATAATTGCTCATCGTTCATCCCTTCAGGGTTCGAGGACCGACGCCGATGCGCCGGTTAGCTCCAGTGTCTGATGAGCAGAACATGGCGTGATCAGTGATCGCTGCTATGTGGGCAACCGCAATGCAATTTGTCCGCTGTGGAGGAGATGAAGCAGACTAAGTACCGCTAAAGTTATGTGGGCAGCGTGCCTGCCGAGCCCCCGTAGCTCAATGGATAGAGCAACGGCCTTCTAATCCGTAGGTTGCGCGTTCGAGTCGCGCCGGGGGCACCAATCACTTAGGGGAAAGTAACCCGCAGTTCGAGGTAGTGCTGGCCCGCAACATCCTGGGAGTACTCCGCGCGTCCGGCAATTCCCTCCAGTTCCTCCGTCCCGGATCCGGGAATGATGTGTCCTGAACTGGCCGCTGCGTTTCCCTCCGCCAGTCCCCAATGCTGGATGATCATGCTTCCGCGGCGCCCGAGCACATTTCCACTGAACACTTCGGACGCCACATAACCGGCTCCCCTGTTGTTACCGGCCATCAGCAGTTCAGCGACCGAGGATCCCTCGATGTCGCCCGCAAAATCTTTCGTGGCACGAACGCGGGTCAGTTCGCTGTCAACGCCTTCAACCGAGTAGGACTCAGGTTCCCAGTGTGAGATGTCGAATGCTGCCCGTACAACCTGTTCCTGCAGTTCGCTCATCCTCCCAGTATTGCGGCATCGCGCGACCTTCGCATGTTGCGCAGACGTCAACCTACGGGTTGAGAGCGGCGTCCTTCGGCGATGCTGGGCCCCGGAAGAGCATCTTCGTGCGCGGATCGAGCAGGACAAGGTAGGTCGCAAAAGCCACCCCGACGACCGCGGCGATCTGCCGCGCAGTCTGCAGGCTGAGCTCGATGTAGGGGAAGATATCCAGCTGGTCCGAGATCGCGTAGATCATGAAGAAGGACACGAGGAAGTAGAGGACCTTCACCTGCCAGTCGTCCCTGATCCCGGTCACCGCGAACAGGGGAATAAGCCATACGACGTACCAGGACTGGATCATCGGAGCCAGAAGTACGACGGCGGTAAGAGCCAGTGCCAGCCGGCGCACCAGGTAGGCATGGTCCCCCTTGAAAATGAACCAGGCAACAAGGACAAGCGACACTACAGTGCCGATCCTGTGGACGACGTCGGCCCAGGTCCATCCGTCAAAACCGAGGGCATCTCCTGTAAGGGCGACAATCATGCCGAGAAAGCCGATCGGCGCGTACCAGATCCAGACGCTTCCCGGTGTACTGAGGGCGCCCACCCAGCCGAAGCCAAACCCGTTGATGATGCCCAGAACCCAGAGAATGCCAAGCGACAGGCCGGCTGTGAGGGCCCAGCAAAGGAACTTGCGGGGCCAACTTGCCCCACGCCCGGCCCACATGAGTCCTATGAACGGCAGGAAGATCAGGGTTATCGGTTTGATGCCGATGGACAGCGTTACAAGGAGGATCGACGTGACGTATCGTCCCCGCGCAGCGAAGTAGAGTCCGGCCACTGCGAAGCCCATCATCAGTGAATCGTTGTGGATGCTGGCCACGAAGTTGGTGAGGAACAGCGGGTTGGCAACCGTGAGCCACAGGGCCCGGTTGGGATTGACACCGTGCAGTTCAGCGAGCCGGGGCACGTAGTACACGCACAATGCAACACCCACGATTGCCAGCAGGCGGAAGAGCAGGATTGACAGGTCCGGCTGCCCTCCGGTCAACCGAACCACAAACTCTTCCATCCAGAGAAAGATGGGCCCGTAGGGAGTGGGGCTCTGCGCCCACAGATCGTCCGCTCCGATCTGCAAATAGTTGGAGATCTGGGAGTAGCCGTCCTCGTAGGGGTTGAGCCCCGCGACCATGACCTGGCCTTGCGCGATGTACGCGAAAACGTCCCTGCTGAACAGCGGAAGAGCGAAACACATCGGTGCAGCCCAGGCAAGCGTTGCCGCCAGGATGGTTCGGCGTGTTTCGGGCCCCCATCCCTGCAGTCGTTGGCCCAGTCTCAGCCACGACCGCACCAGCAGCATCCCGCCAAGAGCAAGCAGGATGACGGAAAGGACAGCACCGACGGGTTCGAAGCGTAGCCAGATGATCACAGGCACTTGGCGAAGTTCCCTGGACGCGAGCGAAAGCCAGCCCACCCCGAACGATCCGACGAGCATGAGCATGGAGCCGACGAAACCTTGGATGATCGCAATCCGCGGACGCCCAATGTGCGCAGTCGCAACGGAGGCGGGCGCAGGGGCGGTCATTATGGGTGGATCCGATCGTCAGTCTGACAGGGCGGTGAAAATGGGTTCGAGGTTGGACGATTTTACCATTCAGACACCTTGACGGTGCCTCGGGGCACGCTACGCAACCGGTGCGCACAGGCGCGACGGCCATTGATGAACCGGTACATTTGTCGGGTGCCGATATCAAGTGAACCCATCGTCTGGATCGACTGCGAGATGACGGGGTTGGATCCTGTCGCCGATGCCCTGATTGAGGTGGCGGTCATTGTCACCGACTCTGAACTGAATGTCCTCGGTGAGGGGGTCGACGTCGTTATTGCTCCTCCCGCGGGCGCCATCGAAACCATGGGCGACTTCGTGCGCAACATGCACACCGAGTCCGGGCTCCTGGAGGAACTCCCCTCAGGCATCACAATGCAGGAAGCCCAGGAACGCGTGCTGGATTACATCACCGCACACGTCCCGGAACCGCGTCGCGCCCAGTTGGGTGGGAACTCAGTAGGGACCGACAGGATATTCCTTGCTCGTGACATGCCGGCGGTGGTGGAGCACCTCCACTACCGGGTAGTGGACGTGTCGACAATCAAGGAACTCGCCCGCCGCTGGTATCCGCGTGCTTATTTCCAAGCCCCGGAGAAGAGCGGTAACCACCGGGCGCTGGGAGACATCAAGGATTCGATCCGCGAACTGCAGTACTACCGCAGCACCATCTTCGTACCGGGCCCTGGACCCGATTCCGAAACCAGCAAGACAGCCGCGAGGGATTTGCTCGCCGAAGCGTGAGCGGCACCCTGCGGGTTACGGTGCGCAGGGTGCGGAAAATGTACGCAGAAAAGTGTGTAGAATTGTCTGCGCTGCCTCGTTCAGCCCCAGTACGTTCGCTTGGAAGCGAACCGTGCTCGGGCCGTTTTGTGAGGCACATGGTGGGTATAGCTCAGTTGGCAGAGCGCCTGGTTGTGGTCCAGGAGGTCGCGGGTTCAAACCCCGTTACTCACCCCATTGGCCCGTTGGCAGTAGCCGCAGGCTTCGGTGGCCGTCCTGGTTGTAGCGGGGCGGCCATTGGTATTTATTCGCTCGGCCCAGCGGCGTGGGAACAAGAATTCACCAGAAGGGGATTGCTGCATGAAACGCACATTGTTCGAGGAAGACCACGAACTCTTCCGGGATGTGGCGCAGGAATTCAACGCACGCGAGATCGCCCCGCACTACGCGCAGTGGGACCGGGATCATCTGATGCCGCGCAGCATGTGGCGCGCGGCCGGCGAGCAAGGACTGCTGGGCTTGGCCGTGCCTGAGGAATTCGGTGGCGCAGGCATGCCTGACTACCGCTTCCGGGTTGTCCTTGACGAGGAGTTCGCGCGCGCAAACCATCTCGCAGCAGGGCTGGCACTTCACCTGCACGATGACATGGTCCTCCCCCATCTGCTCGCCTACGGATCGGACGACCTCAAGCAACAGTGGCTGCCGGGAATGGTGACGGGTGAGAAAGTCACGTCTGTGGCCTGGACTGAGCCGGGGGCCGGAAGCGACCTCCGCGGAGTCCGGACCAAGGCAGTGCGCGACGGCGGTGAGTGGCTGATCACCGGGCAGAAGACTTTCATCGGAAACGGCATCAGCGGTGACTCTTCGCTCGTTCTCGCACGTACCGACGGGTCAACCGGGCGAGGCGGCAGCAATTCATTTTCCCTGTTTATGGTGGCGAAAGGTCCGGGCTACGAGACCGGCAAGCAACTGGACAAGATGGGGTTGAAGGCCTCGGATACGGCCGAACTCTTCTTCGATAACGTACGCGTTCCGGAGTCACACCTTGTGGGCGAAATGGGGCAAGGGCTGCGGTACGTGGCCGAACAACTGCCGCAGGGACGCCTGGCTATCGCCGTCGCGTCCTCGGCTGTGGCGCGGACCATGTACGAAGCCACTGTCCAGTACACGAAGGAGCGCAACGCCTTCGGCGAAAGGGTCATCGACTTTCAGAACACCCGATTCGAACTTGCGGATGTCCTGACGGAGGTTGAGGTTCTGGAAGCTTACGTTGACCGGGCCGTTTTGGCATTCAATGACGGTGAGCTCGACGCCGTCAGCGCTGCCGGGGTGAAACTGTGGGCCAGCGAGCGGGTTAAATCAATCACGGATCGTTGCCTCCAGCTGCACGGTGGATACGGCTACATCCTCGAATATCCGATTGCGCAGGCATTCCTTGCTGTTCGTCTCCTGAGCATCTTTGGCGGGACCAGCGAGATTATGCGCGAAACCATCGGCCGCAACATCGCCCGCTAACCCACCGGAGCAAGGAAGGTTCCCCCTATGCCTGTCCGCCCTATCACGATCGCCGGAGAGCACGTGCTGCACCGCCGCGCTGCCGAAGTTGAACAGTTCGATGAGGAGCTGCGCTCTCTCATCGCGGATATGTTCGAAACCATGGACGAGGCCAACGGTGTTGGTGTCGCGGCGCCGCAGATTGGAGTGGGGCTGCGGGTCTTCGTCTACGGCATGATGAATGATGACGGCGTGCCTCCTCGGGGGGTTCTGGTGAACCCCACGCTGGTCACCTCCAAGGTGTCAGGCGCCGAACCGGATGAGGACGAATCAGAAGGGTGCCTTTCCTTCCCCGGGGAGTCCTTCCCGCTCAAACGCGCGGACTGGGTGAAAGTCAACGGTTACGACGGCGACGGCAACGCGGTGGAATTCGAGGCAACCGGGTGGTTCGCCCGTTGCATGCAGCATGAATTCGACCACTTGAACGGCACGTTGTACGTCGACCGGCTGAATCAGCGCTATGCACGGAAGGCAAAGAAGGTGGCAAGGGCTAATGGATGGGGCCAACCGGGCCTGACCTGGATACCTGGCGTCGATCCGGACCCATTCGGTCACTAGTCAGTAGTGACAAGTCAGTAGTCGCTAGTCAGCCCGTAGTAACCCCGCGGTCAAGGTCCTCCAGACGCCGGACCGAGCGCAGAGGGCCCAAGAGTGCCACGAGGGGAGCTGTGGCAGCCAGCAGGACTCCCACCAGGACCGCGGCGGTAATGCCGAACATTTCGGCAAGAATCCCGCCAAGAATGCTCGCTATGCCCAGCATCCCCCAGCTGACCATCCTGGTTGCAGCGCCAAGCCTGCCCATCATCGCCGGTGGGCAGACACGCTGGCGGAAGCTTGTACCGACGACAATGTTCAGCGCGATCGAAATGCCCATGATGAACATCCCGGCCATCCCCACCAGCATCCCCGGGCCCGGCGTCATAATCAGCAGCGACGCGTAGCCCAGGACGCCGGGCACCATCGACCACCGCCACACCGGTCCGGATCCCAGCCGCTCGGTGAGCCGTTTGGCGCTCAAACCTCCGACGGCGCCGCCGACAGAGGTCGCAGCCATGAGAAGGCCGAGCCAGATTTCCGACTCCCCCAAGACGCGAATCACCAACAGCACCATCAGGGAGGCAACCATGCTTCCGCCCAGATTCCAGAGCGCTGCATTGAACAGGATTGCCCGAAGCGGCGCGGTACTGAAGGTGTACCGAAGCCCGTCCAACATCTCCGCGAAGATGCGACGCTCCCCCGTGACCACGCGTTCTTCCTCGATGTGCAGGGATGAGATAGCGGCCAGTGAAGCGAACGACGCTGCAACCTGCACCAGGAGCGTGTTGGAAGCCCCGAGCACCACCGTTAGCCAGCCAGCGATCCCGCGTCCTGCTGCATCCGCCGAAGCCCCGGAGGCAGTGATGATGCCGTTCCCCTCGACCAGTTCATCCCCAGAGAGGGCGCGCTGTACCAGCGCCTGGTCGGCGAGGCTGAAGAATACCGATGACAGTCCGGCGACAAATGCGACGACGAACAACTGCACCACTGTGAGCATGTCGAACCAGTAGGCGAGCGGCAGCGTGGCAAGGGACACTATCCTCGCCACGAGGGACCAGGCAATCACCGGCTTGCGCGGCCAGCGGTCTACCCACACCCCGATAGGCAGGCCAAAGAGCAGCCAGGGCAGGAAGGCCATTCCGGCCAGTGCGGCCACCGCGAAATCGCTTGCGGCGAGTTCCACCGCCGCAATGATGGGCAGGGCAACAGCAGCAACGGCCGTGCCGAAAACTCCGACTGTGGCTGACAACCACAAGGCTCTGAAATTCGGGTTGCGACGCACCAGGGAAACGCTGGATGCAGTCGTCTCGGCCATCCCCTTAGCGTAATGGAACGTATTGGGCGATAACCGCGGTTGTGGATGACCGGTCCGCAAGAAGTTTCAGACTCTTGACGAATAGGCCAAGCCGGTGAATTATGTCCGCTCGCCCGAGATGCGAAATCACCGAAAGGGATGGGTCGGCCGATACGCCGGGTTCTGTCCTGCAGGTCCGTGAAGACTGCAGTGGCGGCCATCCATCTACGAGCGCCGTTGCCGACGCCCTCCAGCGGCCTACCCGGACACTCGGGCGGGCAGCCCTCGATCGTGCCCTGTCTGGCCTTGCTCCGGGTGGGGTTTACCTAGCCGCTCCGGTCACCCGGTGCGCTGGTGGTCTCTTACACCACCGTTTCACCCTTACCCCGCCTGAACGAATCACCGGGGCGGTCTATTTTCTGTGGCACTTGCCTGCGGGTCACCCCGAGTGGGCGTTACCCACCACCCTGCCCTGCGGAGCCCGGACGTTCCTCGGGGGAAGCGACGAAAGTGCTTCCCACGCGGCCGCCTGGCCAACCCATCCACATCAATCCTACGTGTCGGAAGAGGCAGTTGTGGCCGGCTGGATCCAGTGCTGGTGAGATCCCAGCCGGCCGGACGCAGGTAAAGTGGTCGGGTGCTTATTCTGCTCCCACCCTCCGAAGGAAAAACGGCTGCAGACAACGGGCGTCCCCTCGACCTGGCCTCGCTGGCCTTTCCTGAGTTGACCGATGCCCGGCTGGAGGTGCTCGCGGCGCTTGCGAAGGCCAGCGCACATGACCACGCTCACGCCGTCCTCGGGGTGGGAGCCTCCCTGGCTGAGGATGTGCGCCGCAATACCGGATTGCGGGAAGCCGCCGCAGCGCCTGCACATTCGGTCTACTCCGGTGTGCTGTACGACGCGCTCGGATACCGGAGCATGACCCGCGTGCAGAAAATGAAGGCTGATGCCGCCGTCGTCATCATTTCAGGGCTCTGGGGCGCAGTCGGATTCGCCGACGCCGTTCCGGCCTACCGGCTCTCAATGTCGGTGAATCTGCCGGGCACCGGGAAGCTGGCGCCCTTCTGGCGAAAACGTCTCGCAGCCGTCCTCGACGAACGTGCCGGCGGTTCCCTCATCGTCGACTGCCGGTCGAGCACCTACGCCACAGTATGGTCCGGAACACCCGAGCGGACGGCCGCCGTCAACGTGTTCCAGGAACGGAACGGCAAACGATCGGTGGTTTCCCACTTCGCCAAGCACACCCGCGGTGAATTGGCTCGCCACCTCCTGACGCGGAGGGGGAAACAACCCGCGACTCCAGAGCAGCTGCTGCAGGCAGCATCTGAACGGTGGGTGTGCGAGCTTGTGCCCGCCACTGCCCGGAAAGCCGCCCAGCTGAACATCGTCCTGCCCGGCGCCTGATCGCCGCTGGTCCTCCCGGGCGCCGCCGGTTTCTAAGCGTCTGGCCCGGCGACGAGTTCCACTTCGAACCCCTCTGCGTTCTCAAGATAGGCCGCGTAGTGCTTCCGCCCGCCGGCATAGGGATGTTTGTCCCTGAACATCAGGGACCAGCCGTGACTGGCAGCCCGGCGCGCGAGCAGATCGACTTCGGCACGCGTACCTGCGTTGAACGCTAGATGGTTGACGCCCTGGCGACGGCGATCGTACGGCGCGGGAACGACGTCCGGGCCGGCCTCCAGCACGAGATATGTTCCGTTACCCGCCCAGCTCGCGCCGTCCTTCCAGGTGTCTTTCGGTACAAACCCCAGCCGCTCAAACAGCCAACCCATACTGGCCAGCGCTGCGTCGAGGTCCTGAACCCAGATCTCGACGTGGTTGAGGGTGCCGGTGGCTTCCCGGGGAGTATCGGCAACAGCGGCAGCCTCCTCGCCCGTCTGGACAGTGGTTTTGGGTTCGCCCGAATTCTTGGGCTTCCACGCAACGCCCGCCATGCCCGCGTCCATGGCCTCATTGGAGAGCCTGTCTGCGTCCTTGTTCTTCTCACGGGGAATCCACTCGTAGCGCACGCGCCGGGGATCGACAATACGGCGGGCCTGCCCAGCCAACTTCTGCATGTCGGCATGCTTGATCTTCCAGCGCCCGCTCATCTGTTCGACGATGAGCTTGGAATCCATTTTGACGAGGATGCGGCAATCCGGGTCAATCTCGTGCGCCAGCTCGAGACCTGCGAGAAGCCCCGAGTACTCAGCGACATTGTTCGAGGCGATTCCTACATAACCTGCCTTCTCCTTCAGGATGACGCCCGACTTGGGATCGCGGACAAGGGCACCATAGCCGGCGTGACCGGGATTCCCGCGGGAACCCCCGTCTGTTTCAACAATCAGGAGGTTGTGGACCGAGGTTCCGGCCCGTCCATCGGCAGCGGCAGCGGAAGCGTCGTCGAACAGGGTTCCAGCAGAGTCACTCACCCGTTCAGCTTCCCCACTCAGCCGAGCGCACGAGAATGCATCCGGAATCGGGGCAGAAGACAACGTCGTCGTCAGCCGCCTTGGAGATGTCGGCGAGGTCGCCAGGGCTGAGCTGCATGCCTGACCCCTCCGATCGGCCGTGAGAAAGACGGGCCGCGCCGACGCCCCGTCGGGCGAGCGTCTTTTCGTAGATCCCAAGCAGGGCGGGCTCAAAAGAAGCGGCCAGCTCATCCCGTGCTGCCTGGACCTCCCTGCGCTCTGCATCGATCCGGCCCAACTCCTCGTCGCGTGCCTGCTCGAGTTCGCGGAGCTGACTTTGAACAGCCTCCGAACGGTTTCGGGCGTCATCACGCGCTGCCTTTGCGGCTTCGACGCGTTCCATCACCTCGAGCTCGATATCTTCAAGGTCCGAGCGACGCCGGGTGAGCGAAGCGACTTCGCTCTGCAGCGCAGTGAGGTCCTTCGACGTACCCGAGCCGCTGTTCAGCCGCTGCTCGTCCCGCTCAAGCCTGGTGACCACTGCCTGCACGTCATCTTCCGCCCGGGTAAGATCCCGTTCAGCATCGCCGAGATTCGTTGCCGCAGTCACCAGCTCAGACTCAGCACCGGCTGCCTGCGCAGCCAGCACAGCCAGCTCGGGATTCGCCCTGGCGGCAGCCGCCTGCCGCTGCAGTTGGTT
The DNA here is from genome assembly GCF_947495145.1 of uncultured Arthrobacter sp. Taxonomy (GTDB): domain Bacteria; phylum Actinomycetota; class Actinomycetes; order Actinomycetales; family Micrococcaceae; genus Arthrobacter_D. The sequence goes on along the minus strand of NZ_CANLXP010000003.1, from coordinate 104,766 downwards.
GAGCTTCGAATCATGAGCCTGCAGTTCAAGGAGCCGCAGTTGTTCCGCCTGAGGTGCTTTTGCCACCGATAGTCCTCCGCCGTCGCTAATTCCGTTGTCCGTCTACCTTATGGCACGTCGGTGAGGACAGAAACGTGCTGAATGGCCGGCCGACGACCTAGTTTCCGCCAGGCGTGAGCACGAAGTCCCAAGGGTCTGAATTGACGGTGCTTACCCGCACGTCAACTGAGAAACCCTGATCAGACAGGACGTTGGATAATGCGCTGGCGGCGGGCGTCAGCCAGAGCCACTCGCTGCCGAAGTGGGACACGTCGATGAGGTAAGGGCGCCCGTTCACCGCGGACTCCCGCGCTTCAAGGGCGGGGTGATGCCGCAGGTCCGCCGTAACGTAAACATCCGCCTGACTCGCACGCACCCGGTCGAACAGGTTGTCTCCCGCCCCACCGCACACCGCCACACGCCGAACGAGTCCGAAACGGTCACCGGCGACGCGCATTCCGCCGGCCACAGCCGGCAGTAGACCGAACACCAGTTCGGCGAATTCCCCGAGCGACATCACCTCCGCCAGATCACCGACCCTACCGATGCCTTCCTCCGGCAGCCCGTCCGCAGAACCGGCCAGCGGCTCAACGTTGCCCAGTCCGAACGCGTCTGCCAGCACATCCGAGACACCCCCGATGGCGCTGTCTCCATTGGTATGCACCGTAACCAGCGCACAACCCGACTCAATAAGCCGGTGCACCGCCGCGCCCTTGGCATGGGTGGCCGCCACTGAGTGCACGGCTTTCAGCATGAGTGGATGATGCGCAACGATCAGATCAGCACCCAATTGCACAGCATCGTCAATGACTGCCTCCGACGGATCCACAGCAAAGACGACCGTCGACACCTCGCGATCGGCACGCCCCACCACTAGCCCGACCGCATCCCAACCTTCCGCCAGGGATTCCGGCCACAACTCCTCGATCGCTAGCAGGACATCGCCGACGGTGGGCCTCGACCCGTTCACCTCGCCACTGTCCTGGACGCGCTCTTCGTCAGCTTCCATAGCCCTAGTTCTACCAGTTTCTTCAGGCCTGTTCCCGGTTCCGGGGATCCCCGCCATGGTCCGCAGCCGACTGGCGGGAATCATCGCGTCCATGGATGCATTGTTAAGACCATGATGACTTTCGTCCTTGGCGGGGGCTGCTTTTGGTGCCTCGATGCCGTCTACCAAAAAACCCGCGGCGTGACCGAAGTGGTGTCCGGTTATACCGGTGGCCATGACCCGGCTCCTCACTACGAATCAGTGTGCTCGGGTATCACCGGCCACGCAGAAGTCGTGGCCGTCAGCTTCGATGAGACGGTGGTTCCCGTTGAGGTGATCCTCGGCATCTTCTTCGCTTCCCACGACCCCACGACGCTCAACCGCCAGGGATACGACGTCGGCACACAGTACCGTTCGTCGATGTTCTACCAGGATGCCGGGCAGAAGGAACTGTTTGAGCGCGCAATTGAGCGGCATCAGGACGACTGGGCAAATCCGATCGTGACTGAGGTGGTGCGCCTCCCACGGTTCTACGTGGCGGAGGAATACCACCAGAATTTCTATGCCAAGCACCCCGAGCAGGGGTACTGCCAGGTGATTATCAATCCGAAGCTTGCCAAGGCACGGAAATATTACGCTGAATGGCTCACCGCATAGTTCTGCGAGTGGCCGCTGGCTAGGCTGGGCACAGTTTTGCTCCAATCCGTATGTAACCCCAGACAGGAATCTCATGGCACCGATTTACGACGACGTTACCCAGTTGGTAGGCCGCACTCCCCTGGTGCGTCTGAACCGCCTGACCGAGGGCCTGGACGCTCAGGTGGCTGTGAAGCTCGAGTTCTACAATCCCGCGAACAGTGTCAAGGACCGCATCGGCGTCGCAATCATCGATGCAGCTGAGAAAGCCGGCGCCCTGAAGCCGGGCGGCACCATCGTGGAGGGCACTTCCGGCAACACGGGAATCGCGCTGGCCATGGTGGGCGCTGCCCGCGGCTACAAAGTCGTGCTCACCATGCCCGAGACCATGTCCACGGAGCGTCGGGTTATGCTCCGGGCCTACGGTGCGGAGATCGTTCTGACGCCGGGCTCCGAGGGCATGCGCGGGGCCGTCGACCGGGCCAAGGAAATCGTCGCCTCCAGCGACAACGCCATCTGGGCGCGTCAGTTTGCGAATGAAGCAAATCCCGCTGTTCACCGCGAAACCACCGCCGAAGAGGTGTGGAATGACACTGACGGCCAGGTGGATATCTTCGTCGCCGGTGTAGGCACCGGAGGTACCGTCACCGGCGTCGGACAGGTCCTCAAAGAGCGCAAGCCGGGGGTCAAGATCGTAGCTGTGGAACCAGCAGACTCGGCGATCCTGAACGGCGGCGCTCCCGGACCGCACAAGATCCAGGGCCTGGGAGCAAACTTCGTTCCCGAAATTCTCGATACGTCCGTCTACGACGAAGTTATGGACGCCAGTGTTGAAGATTCCGTACGGGTAGCACGGGCACTTGGTACCCAGGAAGGCATTCTCGGCGGCATCTCCTCCGGAGCGATCGTGTGGGCCGCCCTTGAGCTGGCCAAGCGCCCGGAGAACGCGGGTAAGCTCATTGTCGCCGTTGTCTGCGACTTTGGGGAGCGCTACATCTCCACCGTGCTGTTCGACGACATCCGGGGTTAGTCATCCCTTCAAAAGAGAGTGGTTTGTGAGCTTCCTAGCGAGACTCCGAGAAGACCTCGAAGCCGCCCGGGCACATGATCCGGCCGCGCGGGGCGACGTTGAAAACGGCGTTGTCTACTCAGGCCTGCATGCGATCTGGGTGCACCGTCTGACGCACCGCATGTGGCAGATTCCCACGCTCCGGTTTCCCGCGCGGGTTCTTGCGCAGATGACACGCTTCCTCACGGGGATCGAGATTCATCCCGGAGCCACGATCGGTCGTCGGTTCTTCATCGACCACGGCATGGGAGTGGTGATCGGCGGAACCGCCGAAATTGGCGACGACGTCATGATGTATCAGGGGGTCACCCTCGGCGGGCGTTCGCTCGAGAAGGTCAAGCGCCACCCGACCATTGGCGACAGGGTCACGATCGGCGCCGGTGCCAAAGTCCTCGGGCCGATTACGATCGGCGCCGGTAGCGCGGTCGGTGCCAATGCCGTCGTCGTAAAGGACACGCCTCCTGACTCGATCATCACAGGCATTCCGGCGACCTTCCGCCATCGCGATTCCGCAAGGGAAACGTTGCCGGCGGTGGACCCGGCCGAGTACATCGACCCGGCCCTGTACATCTAGAAAATTCCTTCCAAGGTTAATCGGGAAAGCGCCCCGGCGGATGAGTCCGCCGGGGCGCTTTCCTGGGTTTCTAGTGGGTATCGACTGCTTCGACTTCCGAGCGGTCCTCGCCCCAGAGCGTGTGGAAGGTACCTTCGGCGTCGACGCGGTTATAGGTATGAGCGCCGAACAGATCGCGCAGCCCCTGGGTCAGGGCTGCCGGCAGCCGCTTACGACGCAGGCCATCGTAGTAGGCCAACGATGAGGAGAAAACCGGAACCGGGATGCCCAACTGCACTGCCGTGGCAACCACCCGGCGCCACACAGGAACCGCTCCGGCGATGGAATGCGCGAAGGCCGGAGCCAGGAGCAGGTTGGCTGGCTTTTCATCCGCAGCGTACGCCTTCATGATGTCATCGAGCAGCTCAGCGCGGATGATGCAGCCTGCACGCCAGAGGGAGGCGATCTCGTCGAGCTTGAGGTCCCAGCCGTACTCCGTTGCAGCAGCAGTGAGCATATCGATGCCCTGTGCATAACTGACCAGCTTCGACGCGTAGAGGGCCAGGCGCACGTCTTCGACGAAGCCCTCGGGCAGTTCAACGCTGCCCTCGTGCCCTTCGAGGATGCCCTGTGCAAGCTCGCGCTGGCCCCGCTGGGAGGAGAGACCGCGCGCGAAGACCGACTCCGCAATGCCCGAGGTGGGGCTGCCGAGCTCGAGCGCAGAGACGACGGTCCAGCGACCGGTGCCCTTCTGACCTGCCGAATCGACGACGACGTCAACGAAGGGCTTGCCGGTGCGCTGGTCCGTGTGAGCGAGGACCTCGGCGGTGATCTCGATGAGAAAGGAGGAAAGGGTTCCCGTATTCCATTCGGTGAAGATCTTTGCCTGCTCTGCCGGCTCGATCCCGGCAGCAGTGCGGAGGACGTCATAAGCCTCCCCGATCACCTGCATGTCGGCGTATTCGATTCCGTTGTGCACCATCTTGACGAAGTGACCGGCGCCATCCGTGCCGATCCAGCGACAGCACGGCTCACCGTTGTACTTGGCAGAAATCTTCTCCAGCATGGGACCAAGCGAATCGTAGGACTCACGTGAGCCGCCCGGCATGATGGAGGGGCCGAGCAGCGCTCCCTCCTCACCACCGGAAACACCGACGCCGACGAAGTGAAGGTTCTTCTCAGCCAGGGCCGCTTCCCGCCGACGGGTGTCCTCATAGTGCGAATTGCCGGCATCGATGACAATGTCCCCCGGCTCCAGCAACGGCTCAAGCTGCTCGATGACAGAGTCGACTGGAGCGCCGGCCTTCACCATGATCAGTACGCGGCGCGGCTTCTCCAGCGAGTCGACAAGTTCCTGAAGTGACTCCGTGCGGACGAAATCGCCGTCGTCTCCGTGCTTTTCAAGCAGCGCATCGGTCTTCTCGACCGACCGGTTGTGAAGGGCTACGGTGTACCCGTTCCGGGCAAGGTTTCGGGCCAGGTTTGCCCCCATGACGGCAAGGCCGGTCACGCCGATTTGTGCACTCATCAAGTCTCCATCTGCAGCTTGCCCCCATGGTCAGGGGCACATCATTTAGCGACGCCCCTGTGCGCCTTGGCCCTCCCACCCTATTACCGGGGTCACGTTCGAAGCCAGACGGCGCCTCGGTTCTCAGGTAATCCGTCGAAACATTAGGACGGGAGACCGGCGGCCTCAAGATGCGGGCACCGTTACCGAATTGATACCTTGTGTTGAATGTCTGCCACTTCAGAACGCACAGCGCCGGTTCGAAAGAACGGAAGCCGATCTGACTTCCGCCCGGATATTCAAGGATTGCGAGCTCTCGCCGTCCTTGGCGTGGTGCTGTACCACTCCGGTGTGTCCGCACTGCCGGGCGGCTACGCCGGCGTTGACGTCTTTTTCGTCATTTCCGGATTCCTGATCACCGGCCACCTGCTGTCAATGTTGCGGGCGGACGGCACCATCCGCTTCGCCCAGTTCTATTCCCGCCGTATACGCAGGATTCTTCCGGCTGCCCTGGCGGTGTTGATCCTGACAGCGGTGGCGTCGCTTTGCTTCGTGCCCCGCGTAGACGTACCGGGCACTATGCACGACGCCGCTGCAACAGCCCTCTACGTGCCCAACCTGCTTTTCGCGGTTCAGGGGACAGATTACCTTGCGGAAACCTCCCCTTCTCCATTCCAGCATTACTGGTCCCTCGGCATTGAGGAGCAGTTCTACCTCTTATGGCCGCTGATACTGCTCGGGGCCTTCCTCCTGGGGCGGCGCGTCGGGAAGCGGGCCGTCGTCGTCGTCCTGTCCGTGGTGGTTGCGGCGTCGTTCCTCTGCGGCCTGCTACTGCTCCACACCTACCCCGCATGGGCATTCTTCTCGCTTCCAAGCAGAGGATGGGAACTGGGCATCGGCGCTCTCGCGGCGTGTGCGCTGAGCAGTGCCGCCCGGATGCTCCCGGCATGGGCAGGACGTCTGTTGGTGTGGAGCGGTCTCGCTGGCATCGTCGCAAGCTTCGCCCTCCTGACCTCTTCGACAGCGTTCCCGGGGTGGGCAGCGCTGCTTCCGGTCCTTTCCACCGCTGCGGTGGTGGTCGGAGGCGTCAGCGGGGCGCAGCCGCGGGTCCTGACCAATCGGGTGATGCAGGCCCTCGGCCGCTGGTCCTACTCCATCTACCTCGTGCATTGGCCCCTCCTGACGATTCCCCAGCTTGCTGTCGGCGTCGAGAATGAATTGCCGGTTCCCATCACGCTCGTCCTCGGCGCACTCAGCCTGCCGCTTGCAGTGCTGCTCTACCGTTTCGTGGAGGAGCCGTTCCGTCGCCCGAACTCGTTTCGTCGCCGCGACACAGAAGCCCCGGTGCCGGCTGGACCTGCCGCTCGCCGCGCCCGATCGAAACGGGCGGTCCCGGCCATTGCGGTGGCGACCGCGGGTTCGCTCACGATCGCATGCTCGGCGTATGCGGTTGGCTTTCACATTGACCGGATTCCTGTCACGGCGACCGAATCCGCGCAGCGTGAGGCGGGCATGCCGTATCCGGCGGGCACCACTTTCGTCCCGGCCAATGTCACGCCGTTGCTTGAGGACGCTTCGACCAGTGCGCCACCTACAAACGCGGATGGTTGCCATGCGCAGGAGGAGCAGACACAACTGCAGACCCAGTGCGTGTACGGAGCTGCCGAAGGATCTGAAGACGTTGTCCTTTTTGGCGACTCGCACGCCGAGCAGTGGTTTGCCGGAGTAGAACTGTTGGCAGAGGACGCTTCGCTGCGACTGCACACGTTCACCAAATCCTCCTGCCCGGCAGTTTCGATTTCGATCGAGAACCAGGGCTCGCCATACACCGCATGTGACCAGTGGCGGGACAGCGCGCTGCGCGAGATTAGCGCTATGAAGCCGCGCCTCGTCGTGCTCGGCAGCTACGGAAAGGTGAGCCCTGTCGACGGATCCCACAGTCTCCGATCCCAGTGGGAGGAGGGTCTGAGAGAGACCATCAAGGCGATGCCGGCGGAAACCGAGGTGGTGGTCCTGGCTGACACTCCGGCTCATGATTCCGCCCCGGCTTCCTGCCTCTCACGGAACGTCGAACGCGCAACAAGCTGCGACGCCGAACGAGATGAGGCCATCGACCCGGAGCGGGCTGCTTCCGAGCGGAAGGTCGCAGTCGAAACCGGAGCGCACTTCGTGGACATGAACAAGTATCTGTGCGCTGACGATTGTCCCGTGATCATCGGGGACATCCTGGCCTACCGTGATACCCACCATCTGTCGGCTCCGATGGCGGAAGCGCTTGCACCCCGGTTCGTGGAGGAACTGCACCGTGCCCTCTGACTCCGACTGACTCGGACGCAAAAACCCCGCTGCCCGGACCGTGGGTCTCAGAACAGCGGGGTTTGTGGTGGTGGGTCCTACCGGGATCGAACCGATGACATCCACGGTGTAAACGTGGCGCTCTACCAGCTGAGCTAAAGACCCAAAGTTGCGGCGGGGCCGGAGAACCGCCCTGCGCCACGAGGAACTACTGTACCGGATCGACGCGCCCCAATGCCAATCAGTGCGGGGACCGACCGGCGTCTTCTCTTTCAAGCCCCGGCAGGGCCTCCGCGAGGTACGCCAGTGCCTCCGAAACCCCCAACTCGAGTTTCAACGATGCGAACTCGTCACCACGCGTCTGGCCCCTGTTGATGATGACAACCGGCTTCTGCTGTTTCGCTGCATGCCGGACAAAACGAAGGCCGCTCATCACTGTCAGCGACGATCCGGCCACCAGGAGGGCGCCCGAGTCATCCACCATCGCGTAGGCCCGCGCAACCCGGTCCTTGGGCACATTCTCGCCGAAATACACGAAATCCGGTTTGAGCATTCCACCACACACCGGGCATGGCGCAATGGTGAAGTCTGAGGTGTCATCGACATCAGCGTCCGCATCCGGCGCCACGTCGCCCGCGTTGCCTGTGCGCTCGAGATACCCGGGATTCAGGCGCTCGAGCAGGCCCGCAACCTCCTGGCGGCTGAAGGAACTGCGGCAGCCAAGACACACCACGCGGTCATAAGTTCCGTGCAGGTCCACCACATTGGTACTGCCTGCCATTGAGTGCAGCCGGTCCACATTCTGGGTGATCAGTCCAGCCAGGAGTCCGCGCTGCTCCATCTGCGCCAGGGCACGGTGACCGCTGTTGGGGTCCGCTCGTCGAAGGTGGTGCCAGCCGACGTGGTTTCGCGCCCAATAGCGCCGTCTCAGCGCATCATCACCAACGAACTGCTGGTAGGTCATTGGATTGCGAGGAACGGAATTCGGTCCACGATAGTCCGGGATGCCGGAGTCTGTGCTGAGACCGGCTCCGGTCAGGACGGCAAGGCGCTTGCCCGCGAGAAGATCGACGACAGAACGAAGGTTCGCCACCTGCTCTGTCGAGAGGGTCCTGGCCGCCGCACCGTCTTCCCTGGCGAAACCGGTCACTCCGAAGCCGGGGAGGGAGGAGGCATGCGGCAGCGGTGAGGAAGTCATTGCGGCAGTTCAGCCTGTAGGGGCAGGCCGCGAAGCGCTGTCGAGTAATCCGCGAAGGAGCGGCCCTGGCCAAGGGGAGCCTCGATTCTGGAGGTCAGGCAACCAGTGGGGTCAACGAAAAATGTGGTTCGGCGCGCATAGCCATCGGAGGTATCCAGAACCCCGTACCGTTCGGCCACCGCACCGTGAGGCCAGAAGTCAGCGAGGAGGTCGAACTCGTAACCCCTCTCCTCTGCGTACGTTCGAAGGGCGTATCGATGGTCGATCGAGATAGCGAGAACTCTCACACCACGCCGCTGAAACTGCTCGAGATTCTGCTGCAGTTCGTCCAGTTCATCGGTGCAGACGCGGGAGAACGCGAAAGGGTAAAACACGAGCACCGCGGAGGAACCGTGCAATGCGTCCAGGCTGACAAGCTCCCCATGCTGATTGGGGAGTTCAAACCCCGGGACCGCGTCGCCGGGCGCAGGGAAATTTGCCACCTACTGCTTGCGGCGCGCTACTAGCCTGGTTGCCGCCCAGTCGCGGGAGACCCCCGCTGAGGAGGTGGCGTGAAGCCCGGCGGTCGGTGCTGCCTCCTGAATTTCAGATGGAGGAACGTACCCGTCCCGGCCCGATTTCGGTGTCAGCAGCCATACAACACCGCCGTCATCCAGACTGGTCAGCGAATCAACGAGTGCATCCACCAGGTCGCCGTCGTCGGAGCGCCACCACAGGATTACACCGTCGACAACGTCCTGGTCATCCTCCGTAAGGAGCTCGGAACCGATCTCGTCTTCCAGTTCAGCACGGAAGTCGAAATCGACATCCTCGTCGTACCCAAGCTCCTGAACGAGGTCGCCGTCCTTGAAACCCAGTTTGCCCGCCACGCTTGTTGCTGTGGCGGCTTCGGCCTCGCTCACTTTTTTCCTCCCGAAAAACTGCAATTGTCGCTGCGCTTATTGCTGTGGCTGTCTCGATGGTGCCTCTGACCCCGGTTCCACAGTACGTTGATATGCATTATTACCAGCCAACACCCTTTAGCGCCACGCTTCAACCCGAGTACGCGGCAGACCGGCACGACGGCGGCGAGTCACCCCTCCTTCACGCGCAGCCTCGAAGGAGGGGTGACGGGAGAAACGTCAGGGGCATCGGCTTACCCTCTAGGCGTAACCTGCCGCGGCAGTACCCATTCAGCTACGCATCCAACACCCCGCAGGGCTAGAGTGTTCCAGTGAATCCATAGGTCCGGCGAACGCCGATCGGATTCTGACCGCTTCGACGAGCAACGGCCCGAAGCACGAAGTCGTAGACGTCGCAGACATAATCTGCGGATTGGGAGGGTTTGGCATGGTTGCTGATCAGGGGATTGTGGGTTCGGGTACCGGTGGGGATTCGGATCCGGAGGAGACGGCTGAGTGGGTTGAGTCGTTTGATCAGCTGGTTGATGTGCGTGGATCCGAGCGTGCCCGTGAGGTTTTGGGGCGTCTGCTCGCGCGTGCCGGCGGCCGGTCCGTGGGCCTTCCCAGCGTTGTAACGACTGACTATGTGAACACCATCCCTGTTGACGAGGAGCCTGAGTTCCCCGGCGATGAGGAGATCGAGCGGAAGTACCGGGCGTGGATGCGGTGGAATGCCGCGGTTATGGTGCACCGTTCGCAGCGCCCGGAGATCGGCGTCGGCGGTCACATCTCCACCTACGCCGGCGCGGCGACCCTGTATGAGGTCGGGTTCAACCACTTCTTCAAGGGCAAGGACCACCCAAGCGGCGGGGACCAGATCTTCTTCCAGGGACACGCGTCCCCGGGCATGTATGCGCGGGCGTTCCTGGAAGGCCGGCTCACCGAGGAGGATCTTGACGGGTTCCGGCAGGAGAAGTCCAAGGCCGGTCACGCGTTGTCCTCGTACCCGCACCCGCGGTTGATGCCGGAGTTCTGGGAGTTCCCCACGGTGTCGATGGGCATCGGGCCGATGAACGCCATCTATCAGGCCCAGTCCAACCGGTATCTGCAGAACCGTGGGTTGAAAGACACCAGCGAGCAGCAGGTGTGGGCGTTCCTCGGCGACGGGGAGATGGACGAACCCGAATCCCGCGGCTTGTTGCAGCTGGCAGCCAATGACGGGCTGGATAACCTGAATTTCGTGATCAACTGCAACCTGCAGCGCCTGGACGGGCCGGTCAGGGGTAACGGGAAGATCATGCAGGAACTCGAGGCGTTCTTCCGTGGTGCGGGCTGGAACGTGATCAAGGTCGTCTGGGGCCGGGAGTGGGATGACCTGCTTGAGAAGGACACCAGCGGGGACCTGGTGAAGATCATGAACGAAACCGCTGACGGGGACTACCAGACCTACAAGGCTGAATCCGGTGGGTTCGTGCGCGATCACTTCTTCGGTAAGACCCCGGCCACGAAGGATCTCGTGGCGGACATGACCGATGACCAGGTGTGGGGCTTGAAGCGCGGCGGGCATGATTACCGCAAGGTCTACGCCGCGTACAAGGCAGCCACGGAATTCAAGGGCAAGCCCACCGTCATCCTCGCGAAGACCGTGAAGGGCTACGGCCTCGGCCCCCACTTCGAAGGCCGCAACGCCACCCACCAAATGAAAAAACTCACGAACGCCGATCTGAAGGCATTCCGCGACTACCTTCGCATTCCTGTTACCGACGAACAGATCGACGATGACCTCTACAACGCCCCGTACTACCACCCTGGAGCCGACGCACCGGAGATCCAATACCTGCACGAACGCCGCAAGGCGCTTGGCGGCTACCTGCCGGAGCGGCGCACCAAGCATGCCGAGGTTGCCCTTCCCGGAGACAAGACCTACGAGGTAGCCAAGCGTGGGTCCGGCAAGCAGCAGGCCGCGACAACCATGGCATTCGTGAGGCTCCTGAAGGACCTCATGCGGGACAAGGAGTTCGGCAAGCGGATTGTGCCGATCATTCCGGATGAAGCACGCACGTTCGGTATGGACTCGTTCTTCCCAACGGCAAAAATCTATAATCCCAACGGCCAGAACTACCTGTCGGTAGACCGCGACCTTGTGCTCGCCTACAAGGAATCGATCCAGGGCCAGATCCTGCACGCAGGTATCAACGAGGCAGGATCAGTTGCGGCATTCACAGCTGCCGGAACGGCATACGCCACTCAGGGCGAGCCGCTGATTCCCATTTATGTCTTCTACTCGATGTTCGGTTTCCAGCGCACCGGGGACTCCTTCTGGGCCGCGGGGGACCAGATGACCCGTGGGTTCATCATCGGCGCGACCGCAGGGCGCACCACCCTCACCGGTGAAGGCCTGCAGCACGCCGACGGACACTCCCCCATCCTCGCTTCGACCAACCCCGCCGTGGTCACGTACGACCCGGCCTACGGGTACGAGATCGGTCACATCGTTCACGACGGGCTCGAGCGCATGTACGGAAACGGCAATGCTGTCTCCGGGTCCGACCCGAACGTGATGTACTACCTCACCGTGTACAACGAGCCCATACTTCAGCCTGTTGAGCCCGAGAACCTCGACGTCGACGGACTGTTGCGCGGCGTATACAAGCTCAGGGATGGGCAATCGGCGGAGAACGCTCCGAAGTCGCAGATTCTGGCGTCCGGTGTGGCCGTGCCGTGGGCGCTCGAAGCACAGCAGATTCTTGCCGAAGAGTGGGGCGTCTCAGCCGATGTCTGGTCGGTGACGTCATGGACTGAGCTTCGACGGGATGCCCTGGCCGCAGAGGAAGAGGCATTCCTCAATCCCGGCGCCGAAACCCGCGTCCCGTTCGTCACGCAGCAGCTCGGCGAAGCGCCGGGGCCGATCGTCGCCGTCACGGATTACATGAAGGCGGTCCCCGACCAGATCCGGCAATTCCTCCCACAGGACTTCGCCACCCTGGGAGCGGACGGCTTCGGCTTCTCCGATACCCGCGCCGCCGCCCGACGGTACTTCAAGATCGACTCGCACTCCGTCGTCGTACGCACCCTTGAACTCCTCGCCAAGCGAGGCGAGGTCGACTCGGATGCACCCCGCCAGGCAATCGAGAAGTACTCACTCCTCGACGTGAACGCGGGCACAACGGGGAACACAGGCGGAGAGTCCTAGCCCACACCGTTTCGGATTGAGCAGGGTCCGCCGGTTCCAGACAGGGAGCCGGCGGGCCCTGCTCTGTTAACCCACTGTTTGTAGCCTTCGTACAAAATGGAGCCTCGGTCGGCGGGGCCGTATGCTCGGATCATGGCATCGCCCACTCCCCCGCGCGGAACGTCCCTGCCCGCCCCGGATCCGGCAACTGTTGACCGGCTGCGCACGCAAATCGGTGCTCTGTCGACGGCCACGCTGAAGCAGTTGGATTCCTCTCTCCCCTGGTACCGCAATCTGCGTCCCGACGAGCGGTCCGCGCTTGGCCTGGTTGCGCAGAAGGGCATCGCCTCCTTCGTCAACTGGTACCAGAAGCCGGTTTCTCCTGCCTGGGTCCTGAGCGACGTGTTCGGAACAGCGCCCACTGAACTTACGCGTTCCATCAGTCTCCAGAAGGCACTCCAGCTCATCCGCGTCGTCGTGCAGGTGGTGGAGGATCAGGTCCCCGATCTCGCCTCTAATGCCGACCAGGGACTCCTTCGGGAAGCTGTGCTCAGGTATTCCCGCGAGGTCGCGTTCGCCGCGGCTGACGTTTATGCCCGAGCTGCTGAAACGCGGGGTTCCTGGGACACGCGACTTGAGGCCCTGGTGGTCGACGCCATCCTCCGGGGCGAGAGCTCGGATGCCTTGCGGTCGCGGATTGCAGCCGTCGGCTGGAAATCCCAGGCGCCAATCACCGTTATGGTAGGCAGCTCTCCCGCCGAACCAAATGCGATGTTCCTCAACGAGCTGCGGCGCATCACGGGCCGCCTTGCCGAAGACACCCTGGTCGGCATTCAGGGCGATCGGCTCATCCTGGTGCTTGGAGGCGTTCAGGACCGGGACAGCTCGTACGCCAGATTGAGCGAACTGTTCGGACCGGGAGCGGTAGTCTACGGACCGGAATCGGCCTCCCTGGTAGCCGCAAGCAGTTCAGCCCAGGCCGCGTTTGCCGGCCTCACTGCTGCCCGGGCCTGGCCTTCTGCGCCGCGTCCGGTTGCCGCTGACGACCTGTGGCCGGAGCGGGTCATCTCGGGCGACGAAACGGCCCGCAAGGCACTCCTGCGCAACATCTACCGCCCTCTCGTCGGCGCACAGAACGGTCTTGAGGAAACCCTGTCCGCGTATCTCGCCCTGGGTCATTCACTGGAAGCAACATCCCGCGAACTCTTCGTCCATGCCAATACCGTCCGCTACCGCTTACGGCGGGTTTGTGACATCACGGGGTGGGATCCGCTGCTTCCCCGCGAGGCATTCGTGCTACAGACTGCCCTCGTCATCGGGCGGCTCGCACCGCCCCTCAAGGGAGTGGCCGATCGTTCGCCGGCACGTACGGATAGGACTGCCTCGTTGTAGACTTCCTACAAAGTGACTTCGGGAGCTTCGTGCACCGGGACACCCTGCTTCTGACCGCTCATTTGGAAAGCTTGATACGTGCTTGCAATTCTCTGCCCTGGACAAGGCTCCCAGTCCCCCGGATTCCTGACCCCGTGGCTTGACGTCCCAGGCGTAAGCGACCATCTGGGCGCTCTCAGCGAAGTTGCCGGCGTAGACCTCCTGCGGCACGGCACCGTCTCCGACGAAGAGACCATCCGCGATACCGCCGTTGCGCAACCGCTGATAGTTGCCGCCGGATTGGTGGCTGCACGCGTGCTCCTCGGAGACACACCGCTGACATCCGCTACCGTCGTCGCGGGCCACTCGGTGGGCGAACTCACGGCGTCCGCCATTGCGGGAGCGCTGACTGAGCAGGATGCCGTCGCGCTCGTCCGCACCCGCGCCCAATCGATGGCCAGGGCTGCCGCTGCCACGCCGACAGGCATGAGCGCGGTATTGGGCGGAGACCCCGCTGACGTCGCCGCCAGCTTGAAGCGGCACGGACTGACCGCTGCGAACGCCAACGGCGGCGGCCAGACCGTTGCGGCGGGCACATTGGAGCAGCTGGCTTCCCTGGCTGCGGATCCGCCCCAGAAGGCGCGCGTCATCCCGCTGAAGGTGGCCGGAGCTTTTCATACGAACCATATGGCTCCCGCCGTGGAAGCTCTCGAGGCGCTGCGGCCGTCCCTTTCGCCCGCGGAGCCCCTTGCCACGCTGCTTTCCAATTACGACGGCGAACCGGTCGCGTCCGGAGACCTCAACCTTGACAGCCTGATAGCGCAGGTGTCCAGGCCGGTCCGATGGGACCTCTGCATGCAGCGACTGCAGGACATGGGCGTTTCAGGGGTGCTTGAACTTCCTCCTGCAGGTACCCTGACAGGGCTGGCGAAGCGTGGGATGCGCGGAACAGCCAGCCTGGCAGTGAAAACGCCGGAGGATCTCAGCGCCGCACGTGCCTTCATGGAAGAACATTCCCGTACTGCTCCCCCGGCCGACGCCCCCATCGCAGAAGGAAACGCGTGACTACACCAACCCTCAAACAGTCCACCCTGCGCGAGCACACACGCATCCACGGGCTGGGAGTTTTCCGCCCGGACGTGATCGTCACCAACGAGGACATTTGCCAGTGGATCGATTCCTCCGATGAGTGGATCCGTCAGCGCACGGGTATCGTCACGCGTCACCGGGCCGGCAAGGACACCAGTGTCATCGACATGGCGGAATCAGCAGCCCGTGCCGCCCTCGCGGACGCCGGCATCGAGGCTTCGCAGCTGGGCGCTGTGCTGGTCTCAACCGTCACGCACCCTTACGCCACGCCCTCAGCGGCAGCGCAGCTTGCTGATCGCCTCGGTGCAACTCCGGCGCCCGCCTATGACATTTCAGCGGCCTGCGCAGGTTACTGCTACGGGATCGCGCAGGCCGACGCCCTTGTACACGCGGGAACCGCTGAGTACGTACTCGTGGTCGGCGTGGAGAAGCTTTCGGATTTCATCGACAACAACGAGCGGACTATTTCTTTCCTGCTCGGTGACGGGGCCGGCGCCGTCGTCATCGGCCCGTCCGAAAGTTCGGGAATCGGCCCCTCTGTCTGGGGCTCGGACGGTAGCAAGCATGAAGCCATCCGCATGACGCACTCGCTGCTCGATGTCCGGGAGCTGTCCCTTGCAGCACTTTCAGAGGGACCGAACGCCCTTGCGGCGGCCGCAGAGTCCGCAATCTGGCCCACGATGCGCCAGGACGGCCCCACTGTGTTCCGATGGGCTGTATGGGAGATGGCAAAGGTCGCGCAGCAGGCTCTCGACGCGGCGGGCGTGCGGGCCGAGGATCTTGTAGCATTCGTCCCCCATCAGGCGAACATCCGTATCATCGACGAGATGGTGAAGCAATTGGGTCTGCCGGAGCACGTGGCTGTCGCGCGGGACATCGTCGACGCCGGCAACACCTCCGCCGCCTCGATTCCACTCGCAATGCACCGCCTGTTGTCGGAGAAGCCCGATCTGAGCGGCGGTCTAGCCCTGCAGATCGGTTTCGGTGCTGGACTGGTATTCGGCGCCCAGGTGGTTGTACTCCCATAGTTTTCCCGCTTCAAGCCGCAAGCCGCGGCCTGATCGAACGATCCGGTACCCGCCGGAACACACAAGAAGAAAAGGAGCCATCATGGCTAGCAATGAAGAGATCCTTGCAGGATTGGCAGAAATCGTTAACGAAGAAACCGGCCTCGCACCCGAATCGGTGGAACTTGACAAGTCGTTCACTGACGACCTGGACATCGACTCCATCTCGATGATGACCATCGTTGTCAATGCCGAGGAGAAGTTCGGCGTGCGCATCCCCGACGAGGAGGTCAAGAACCTCAAGACCGTCGGCGATGCTGTGGACTTCATCGCCAGCGCACAGTCCTAGTGACGCGCGGCGATGGCCTCCGAAAGGGTCGCCATCGCCGCCTCCCCAGGCAACCTTCCACACGGAAACGACGACGCATCGAAAGAGTGAACCATGGCACGCAAAGTAGTCATCACCGGCTTGGGCGCCACGACACCCATCGGCGGCGATGTTCCCACCATGTGGGAGAACGCGCTCAAAGGCGTCTCCGGCGCCCGAACGATCGAGGCCGACTGGGTTGCGGAGTACGAGCTTCCGGTGACCTTCGCTGCGCAGATTTCAACTCCGGCGAGCGAGGTCCTCACCCGCGTCGAGGCAAAACGGATGGATCCGTCCACCCAGTTCGCCGTGATTGCTGCCCGTGAGGCGTGGCGCGATTCCGGGATCGAAGAGGTAGACCATGACCGGTTCGCTGTCGCATTTGCAACGGGCATCGGCGGCGTCTGGACACTGCTGGACGCCTGGGACACCCTGCGTGCGAAGGGTCCGCGCCGGGTCCTTCCCATGACAGTTCCTATGCTGATGCCCAACGGCCCTGCAGCCGCCGTAAGCCTGGATCTGGGTGCACGCGCCGGCGCACACACTCCTGTATCTGCATGCGCATCCGGCACCGAGGCCCTCCATCAGGGTCTTGAACTGATTCGATCCGGCAAGGCTGACGTCGTCATGTGCGGCGGCGCGGAGGCCGCGATCCACCCGATGCCGATTGCGGCTTTCGCGTCCATGCAGGCGCTGTCCCGCCGCAATGATGATCCTGAACATGCCTCGCGCCCGTATGACGTCGACCGCGACGGTTTTGTGATGGGCGAGGGCGCGGGTGCCCTGCTGATCGAGGCAGAGGAGCATGCTCTTGCACGGGGGGCACGGATCTACGGGGAGCTGGCCGGCACATCTGTGACTGCGGATGCGTATCACATCACAGCGCCGGATCCCGGCGGCCTCGGTGCGACCAGGGCCCTGAAGGCGGCGATGTTCGACGCGCGCGTTCAGCCGTCCGACGTGGTGCACGTCAATGCTCATGCAACTTCCACACCGGTGGGCGACCAACCGGAGTATGTAGCACTGAAGACCGCCCTCGGTGACCAGGTGGATTCGGTCGCAGTCTCTGCCACAAAATCGCAGACGGGGCACCTGCTTGGCGCATCCGGCGCTGTAGAGGCGGTCATGACGGTACTTGCAGTCCACGACCGGCGCGCCCCGGTGACGATCAATCTTGAAAACCAGGACCCGCAAATCCCGCTGGACGTAGTGACGTCGGCCCGTGACCTTCCCTCAGGCGATATCGTGGCCCTGAGCAATTCCTTCGGATTCGGCGGTCACAATGCGGTCATCGTGGTGAAGAACGTCTAGCGATCCGTTGGTTGGATGAACAACGAACAAGGTCCGGGCACCAGTTGACTGGTGCCCGGACCTTGTTATTTTCAGAGGTTCTGTTTCAGAAGGGCGTGCTAGCCGACCTGATGCAGCCAGCGGACGGGCGCGCCCTCTCCTGCATGTCGGAAGGGTTCCAGTTCCTCGTCCCAGGACTCGCCCAGGGCCAGCGACAGTTCATGGTAGACCGCTGACGGGTCGCCCGCCCCTGCCTCGTAGGCGTATCTGATGCGGTCTTCGGAGATCATGACGTTACCGTGGACGTCCGTTGTGGCGTGGAAGATACCCAACTCCGGAGTGTGCGACCAGCGACCGCCATCCGCTCCGGCGCTCTGCTCCTCCGTGACCTCGTAGCGCAGGTGCGCCCAGCCCCTGAGGGCAGACGCAAGTTTAGCTCCCGATCCCTGCGCTGCAACCCAGGAAAGCTCCGCCCGAAACATTCCGGGCGCGGCAGGCTGCGGGGACCACTGCAGGTCTACCCGCTGGTCAATCACCGATCCGATCGCCCACTCAATATGAGGGCACAACGCAGAAGGGGCTGAGTGAATATACAAAACACCGCGCGCCATCACAACAGACATTCCATCCTCCATAGCTGTAGGTACGTCTTCCCCAACGACCTTCAACTCTCGGAGGTACTGCCCTTGTTGCAAAGTACTTGCTCAGTAGGAGTTTGCTTGGTATTAGTGTGCTCAGTCCACAGTTATTGAACTACGATCATTGTGCACTATGGCGACAGATAGCGCCACTGTGATTACTCACCCTGTAATTACCACGGCAGCATTCAGTGAGCTTCGACGGCACCTGCCTAAGCCGCGCGGGTTCAGGCCCTCGGATGGGCCTGCTCATAACTGCGCCGGAGGCGATCAACGGATACGTGCGTGTAGAGCTGTGTTGTTGCGAGGCTGCGGTGTCCAAGAAGCTCCTGGACCCCCCGCAGGTCTGCTCCCCCGTCCAGCAGGTGCGTGGCGGCCGTATGACGGAGGGCGTGGGGTCCACTGGCCCCGGAGCCTTGAACGGTTGCAAGGAGCTTCTCCACAATCGACCGGGCCTGTCGCTGATCCAGACGCCCCCCTCGGGGTCCGAGAAACAGCGCCGGTCCACTGTGTGAGGTGACCCACTGGTCCCTGCCACGGCTTATCCAGTCGTTCAGGGCATGGGCGGCCGGAACGCCGTAGGGAACAGTGCGCTCCTTGTTTCCCTTGCCTAGCACACGTACAGTACGCCTGCCGTGATCCAGGTCGTCGATGTCCAGTCCCACCAATTCGCCGACACGAATTCCTGATCCATAAAGCAGTTCCAGCACGGCCCAGGCGCGGAGGCCTTGAGGATCGCCCGCTCTTGCAGCCTCCTGGGTGGTTGCAAGTAACGGTTCGAGCTGCGTAACAGACAGCACGTCCGGGAGATTGTTCTGCCGTCGGGGTGCTTTGAGGCGAAGTGAGGGATTGTCGCTCAAAAATCCCTCCCTGGTTGCCCACGTCAGGAAGTTACGGACAGTTGCTGCACGCCGGGCAATCGTTGCCCGGGATAGCCCTTGCTGATCGAGGGAAGCCAGCCAGGACCTGAGACACCTGAGGTCAACTTCCGCAAGTGTCTCGATACCGCGGGCGGCAGAAAAAGATGCGAAATGCTCCAGATCGCCCCGGTAGGCGCGCACTGTATGAGCGGAACGGTTCCGTTCGTGGGACAGATAGCGGATGAATCCATCCATCTCGGGGGCGAATTGAGAATGGCTATCTGGTCGTGTCGTCATACTTCTGCCTCCAACCAATCTACGCGGCAGCTCCCGCGATCACTGCCGCTTCCAGTTCGAGCAGGGCACGTTTAACTGCCATGCCTGCCGCGTAGCCTGTAATCGCTCCGCCTGCACCTACTACCCGGTGTCCCGGGATAACAATCGACAGGGGGTTAGCACGGACCGCCGCCCCCACCGCCCGTCCCATCGACTCATTGCCCAGCGCGCCTGCTATGTCCTTGTACGTGCGTGTCTCACCGTACGGGATATCGGCGACAGCTTTCCAGACCCGGCGCTGAAATTCTGTCCCGTTCAACAGCGTGTATGGCACAGGCTCAGAGACTGTGCCATCGAAGTATGCTCGCAGCCAATCGCTCGTGAGCCGATACACTTCGGCGGCAGCCTCCCTATCGACAGCCGGTGAACCCTCCGGCGGTATCTCTTCGGCAAGGTTCAGCTGTTCCCTGGCGAAGGGCAGGCCCAGTAGAACCGGGGAAGGCTCCGGTGAGTGATACTCGTGGTAAAGGCCGACGAGCAACTCGTTCCGGGCGATCAGAACCAGTCCACCAATCGGGCTGTCAATTATTTCAAAGGTGTTCACAACTTGTACCTCTCTTTGTGCTGACTGCTGTATTGATCGTGATAAAGGACGGTGCGGGTCGGATTATCGTCGACGTTTCCGCCAGCCGCCGTCGTCGGCACGCTGTGCGAGTCCATCAGTCTCCAAACGACCGAGGCCCGCCAGAACACCGGGCACGCTGAGACCGGCAACCACTGCAAGCTTGTCCACCGAAGAAGAGACGCGAACAGGCAGCGCGTCCAACAGCAACAGGTCCTCCACGGTGAGGCCGTCGTGTATAGCCGGCCGCTCATCGTGCTTCTGGCCGGATTCCAGGATCAGCGGACCAGTGAGCTCCGCGACCTCCGCGGCGTCAGTGACGCAGATTGCACTTCCATCCCGCAGCAGGCGGTGGCACCCCGCTGAATTCGCGGATAGAACGGAGCCCGGAACAGCTCCCACCGCGCGTCCCAAACCGGCGGCGTGGTGCGCCGTATTGAGTGCTCCCGACCGCCACCGGGCCTCCACCACTACTGTGACTGAGCTGAGGGCAGCTATAAGCCGGTTTCGTTGCAGGAATCGGTAGCGGGAGGGCGATGAACCAGGTGGAACTTCCGAGATGAGCAACCCCTTCGCGGCGATCTCCCTCTGCAGCCCCTCGTTTCCGGCGGGGTAGTACCGGTCGACGCCGCAGGCGAGAACTCCCATCGTTGGCAGCGGATGGTTCTCACTCGCTCTACCCAGGGCCGCTCGATGTGCATGTGCATCGATACCGTAAGCGCCTCCGGACACCACGGTATAGCCGCGCGCCACGAGACCCCCTGCGATTTCACCGGTCAGCTGATGTCCGTAATTGGTGCTGTCCCGGGAACCAACTACTGCGACAACCCGGTTGGATGGTGGGATTGCAACCGCATTTTCGCCCCTCACCCACAAGCACAACGGTTCCTGCAACTGGAGATCTGCCAGCGCTGATGGCCACCAGTCGGACTCGGGCGTAAGCAGGGTACCTCCGAACCGACGCACCGTCTCCAGATCCCTGAGCGGTGCCAACGTGTCCACGCGTGCCCGCCATCCGTCAACCGCCTGTGCAAGCGCATCCGCTCGCATGGTATGTCCGTTTGCGGCAAGTACCTCAAGGAAAGTGCGGTGAAGCCTGGCACTACAGGTTGCCGCGCCAGTGGCAATCTGGAATGCCTCGGCCGGCCCCGCAGCCGCCACCAGAGCTAACCCGACGTTGTTGGAGGGTTCGATGAGCCGGGCCAGGGCGGCGCGTGCGACCTGCTCTTCGCTCCATCCAGAAGAGCTCATGCTGCATCCTCCTGCGTCCGGAACAGAAGTGCTGTGAAGACATCGTCCGGGATGGGCACAGTCCTTCCCGCCAGATCAGCGACGGTCCACGCCACGCGAAGGACCCGATCATAGCCGCGCTTGGTGATCACACCCTGCTCCATCTTGCTGTCCACCGATTCGGTTGCCTTCCGGGTGAGCCTGAGCTCGCCGTGAAGCAGTGAAGCGGGGATCTCTGCATTGGTGGACAAGTCCCATCTGCCGAGCCGCTCGTACTGGGCCGCCCGCGCTTCGGCGACGCGCGCCGCCACATCCGCGCTGGACTCAGCAGTGGCTGTCCCGGAAAAATCCCCGAGTGCCACCCGGTGGACTGCCATCTGCAAATCGACACGGTCAAGGAGCGGGGCAGACATCCTGTTGAAGTAACGCCGGCGCTGCTGGGCGGAACAGTTGCAATCGATACCCTTGCCAGTCGCCTTCCCACAAGGACATGGATTCGCGGCCAGGACCAACTGGAAGCGCGCGGGGTAAGTGGCGGTGCCTGCTGCGCGGTGGAGAACCAGCTCTCCACTCTCGAGCGGTTCGCGAAGCGCGTCGAGAATGCGTCGCTGGTATTCCGGCGCCTCGTCCAGGAACAGCACGCCGCGATGAGCTCGGGAAGCCGCTCCGGGCCGGGGAATTCCGCTGCCTCCGCCGATGATCGACGCTGCGCTGGCGGTGTGGTGCGGGCTCTCGAAGGGTGGCCGCCGCCGCAGTTCCCGGCAGGCCTCCGCGCTCCCCAGCGAATGTATGGCCGTAACTTCCATCGCCTGCTTATCTGTGAGGTCCGGAAGAATTCCGGGAATGCGCTCGGCCAACATGGTTTTTCCAGCCCCCGGTGGGCCGACCATCATCAGGTTGTGGGCTCCAGCCGCAGCGACCTCGACGGCGAACCGGGCTTCCGACTGGCCCGCCACGTCGCACATGTCTTTGGGAATGGGCGCAATACCCCCTTGCGTGATACCGGAAGGTGTTTCCAGTTGCGGTGAGGGCAGCTCAACAACTGCTGCGTCCGCTCCGAAGGCCAGGGCCACCTCGGCAAGCGAGTCGTAGCTTCTCACCTCAGCGCTTGGAACGAGCGCTGCTTCGGCGCCGTTCCCGTTGGCTACAACTACGCTGGTGAAACCCGCCTTCACCGCAGCCATGACAGCTGGGAGTATTCCGCGAATGGGCCGAAGTCGCCCATCCAGCCCCAACTCGGAAAGGAAGACGGTGCGGCCGCAGTTGCGGACATCGCCCGCCGCTGCAAGAGCAGACATCACAATGGCCAGATCGAAACCCGAACCCCTCTTGGGTAGCGACGCCGGAACCAGATTCACCGTTATCTTCCGGCGCGTGAGCGGAAGACCGGCGTTTCGCGCCGCAGCCCGAATTCGCTCCTTGGCTTCCGTCAGGGACGCATCTGGCAGGCCGAGCAGGACAAATGCCGGGAGTGTCTGTCCAATATCGGACTCGACCTCAACGATGTAGCCGTTGAGTCCCACGAGTGAAACGGCGTAAGTTCGTCCAAGCGGCATCAGCTCACCGCCCGCAGGTGTTCGACAACGGGTTTCCCTGTGCCGTCATCCAGAATCGCCACCGCGTCGACCCGGAAGCCCGAAAAACGGAGGTCATGAGAGCGCGCCCAACGCGAGGCGAGCAGGTACAACCGTTCCAGCTTTCCCGGCGTAATCGCCTCTAATGGATGACCGTACGCTTCGGAAGATCTGGTCTTGACCTCAACGACCACCAGTGTGGCGCCCTCAACCGCCACGAGGTCAATTTCCCCGAGCGCACACCGCCAGTTGCGGTCGATGACCCTCAGCCCCGCGTCCTCGAGATAGCTGGCAGCAATGGCTTCTCCCCGTTTGCCCAGCTCGTCCTTGGTTCTCATGAAAACACCTCCGGTACCAGCGTGGAACAACCGGTAGCCGAAGGTGTCGGGCAGGCAAGCTATGTGGGTAACTACAGGAAAGCGCCCCGGATGTGGAGCAGTAGTCAGGCTCCGAGCGAGCCGTCTTTTGGAAGCGGAATGTCGTCGGTCTTCGCCAGTTCCTCGACGTTCACGTCCTTGAAAGTGATGACTCGCACCGTCTTGACGAACCGGGCGGAGCGGTACACATCCCAAACCCAGGCGTCATTCAGGGTGAGATCAAAATAGATCTCGCCGTCCGCCGAGCGTGCCTGCAGGTCGACGTGGTTGGCCAGGTAGAACCGCCGCTCCGTCTCGACCACGTAGTTGAAAAGGCTGACGACGTCGCGGTACTCACGATAGAGCTGCAACTCCATGTCAGTTTCATAATTCTCGAGATCTTCGGCACTCATGAACCCATCATCCCCCAATTTCGGCTGCAGGCATGCCCGGATCGGCGCCCATACTACCCAGACGCCACGTCCGCCGATGTTCAACGCTGGACCCGAGACTGTCAATCGCGGCACGGTGCGCGGCTGTCGCATATCCCTTATTGATTTCCCAACCGTAGCCGGGATAGTTCTGAGCAAAATCGACCATCAGCCGATCACGTTCCACCTTCGCCAGCACACTCGCCGCGGCAACGCTCAGGCACTGCAGATCCGCCTTGATCCGGGTATGGACCGGGGCATCACAGTGCACTTCGACGGCTTCTGCATCATCGAACAGGGAGCCCTGCGAAAGCGGTGCCAACCAGTTGTGGTTACCGTCCAGAATGACCGCTTCCGGGTGGACATCCCGCGTCGCCTGCGTCCAGGCGCGGTTTCCAGCGGTGCGCAACGCGGCCATCAGCCCGGTGGAGTCGATCTCTGCCGCCGAAGCGTGTCCCACTCCGTGCGCCACTGCCCACCGTCGTATCCTGGGCACCAGCGCCTCCCGGTGAGGCGCAGCGAGGAGCTTGCTGTCACGGACGCCGCGCAGCGGCTTCACTGCTGTCAGGTCGACGACGACAAGCCCGACAGTGACCGGTCCTGCAAGGGCTCCGCGGCCTACCTCGTCACATCCAGCCAGGAAACGGTGCCCTTCTGCCAGGAACGACCGTTCATAGCGCAGCGTAGGTGCCTTCCCTCTCACGGCGTCGCTGGTTCCCGTCCGCTGCTGCTTTGTGGTGCATCAGGTACGTCAGCGAAAACGTCGGGGTAGTTGCCCAGGAAGCCCATGCGATCCAGGGGCCACGCAATGACCGCAGCCTTGCCCTCGACGTCATCGACATCGATGAAACCGCCGCCGGGCTTACCGGTGTTGGCGCGGGAATCCGCGGACGCGTTTCGGTGATCGCCCATGACCCAGATCTTTCCTTCCGGCACCGTGACGTCGAATGGCATATCCGAGGGACTGGCACCGGGGAAAAGGTACGGCTCGTCAAGAGCTTCGCCGTTGACCGTGAGTCGGCCGTTCGCGTCGCAGCAAATCACGCGGTCGCCCTCCAGACCGATAACGCGCTTCACCAGGTGCTGCTGGGACTCATCCGGCAGCAGCCCGACGAAAATGAGCGCATCTTTGAACCAGTTACTGGACGCCGTTCCAGCGGCCGGCTCCGGAAGCCAGCCCTGGGTATCGCGAAAGACGACAACATCGCCTCGCTTCAGCTCGAACGGTTCGGGAACGAGCTGATTTACGAAGATGCGGTCGTCGACCTCCAAAGTGTTTTCCATGGATCCTGAGGGAATGAAAAACGCCCGGAAGAGGAAGGTCTTGATGAGGAAGGACAGCAGTAACGCGACTGCGACGATGATGAGAACTTCCTTGGCCCAGCTGCCCAGGCTGCGCGCCACTGACCCACCGGACGGGGCCTCCTCGTCCGGACCGTCGAAACGGGGCGTACCTGCCGGATCTTCGGCGCCGTCGTTCGGGGTCCCCGGGTGGGCTTTAGCCATTATGTGTTGTTCCTCTGCTATGCGTTCCGGGCGAAACCGGCCGACGGCGGGTGATCCGACGGGCGTGGGATTGTCGTGAAGCGTTCGAAGCGCCAGAGCACATGGGTAGCCCGGCCGACGACCCGTTCCTCGGAGACAAGGCCACCGCCAGGGGCGCCCAACAGCGCCCGCGAGTCGAACGACTCCGACCGATGATCACCCATGAGCCACAACTTACCTTCCGGGACGACGACCTCGAACTCCGTGTCACTTGCCGCGTCCATGGAAAAAACGTAGGGCTCCTCGATGGCGTTCCCGTTGACTGTCAATCGCCCGGCGGGATCGCAGCAGGCGACGGTGTCACCGCCTGTTCCAAGCACGCGCTTCACATACGTTGTCTCGGAGGTGCCGAGGCCGAAGAAGTGCGCTGCATCGATAAACGTCTGCCTCAGCCCGCCTTCGCCGAGCGGGGCGAACGATCCCCTACCGTCGAAGACGACGACGTCGCCGGGCTGGATCTCTCCGAACGCGTAGTCGGTTCTGGATACCAGGACCCGGTCGTCCTCCTTGAGCAACGGCTCCATTGACCCGGACGGGATGTAGAAGACATCGACGAGGAGCGCACGGACGGCGATGACGGCAACGCACACGAACGCCACCGTGCAAAAGGCGAAGCGCCAGCCCGTGGTGCCGGGCCAGCGCTTCGGCTGGTGCCTGGAGGCTTTCCGCTCAACGGAAGATTCAGGCATGGGTAGAAAGGAAAGTTACTTGGCGGTCTTCGGATCGCGCTTTTCCTTGATCTTCGCAGCCTTGCCGCGGAGTTCGCGCATGTAGTACAGCTTCGCGCGGCGCACGTCGCCCTTGCTGACAACCTCGATCTTGTCGATCACCGGGGAGTGCACCGGGAAGGTACGCTCAACGCCGACGCCAAAGCTGACCTTGCGCACCGTGAAGGTTTCGCGGACGCCGTCACCCTGGCGGCCGAGAACGAACCCCTGGAAGACCTGAACACGGGTGTTCTTGCCTTCGATGATGTTGACGTGAACCTTCAGGGTGTCTCCCGCGCGGAAGTCGGGAACGTCGTTACGCAGGGAAGCTGCGTCCACATTGTCGAGAATATGCATCTGATTGCTCCTGGTGAACGCCACGGGTCATTCACGTTGGTCACAACGACGAAGACCTGCACGCAGGCAATTGCCGTTGAAGATTAGATACCGGTGCACCCTTTGGCGGATTCCGGTGTGCCGACCTGTTGGCTACGCTCCCCCTGTGGCAGGCGCGCACCGGTTGGCACGAACTTCAATTATGCCACAGCGAACTCAGCACTCAGGAATCGGACGACGGCGGTGCCGGCGCCATTCTTCCGTGCACCACGGTGTAGCCCTCAGCGGCCAGTACTGCCAGGTCGGCTGGCGTAAGCTTTCCCGCGTCCAGCTTCGCCAGCAGATCCGGCCGTCGGGACGCAGTCCTGCGCAGCTGCTCATCCCGCCGAAATCGCGCGATCCGGGCATGGTTGCCGCTCAGAAGTACTTCGGGGATGTCCAGCCCGCGCCAGGACGATGGCTTCGTGTACACCGGATATTCCAGCAGTCCGTCGGAATGCGACTCCTCCACAAGCGACTCCGGGTTCCCTACGACCCCGGGCAGCAGCCGTGCCACCGCCTCTACAATGGCGAGTACGGCCACCTCCCCGCCATTCAGTACATAGTCGCCCAGGCTGAGCGGGCGTACGTCGAACGATCCTTCGGCCCACTCGAGAACCCGCTCGTCTATCCCCTCGTAGCGGCCGCAGGCGAACACCAGGTGCTCTTCCCGTGCCAGCTCGTGAGCCATCGCCTGCGTGAACACCGCTCCGGCCGGTGACGGGACAATCAGGACCGGCCGCGCGTCTTGCCGCACGCTCTCGAGTGCCTGCGCCCACGGCTCCGGTTTCATGACCATACCCGCGCCACCGCCATATGGAGTGTCATCAACGGTACGGTGCCGGTCAGCTGTGAATTCGCGGAGGTTGTGAACCGTGAGGTCGAGCAATCCGTCCTGCCGGGCTTTGCCGATCAGCGAAAGTTCCAGTGCGGCGAGGTACTCCGGGAAGATACTGACGACGTCGATGCGCACTAGCTTTCGCCAGCCTTCTTTGCGCTGTCATCCTCGTCCTCACCGGACACCGTCTCACCGGGCTCCGCCTGGTTGGAGCCGGGCAGGTTCAGTTCGAGCAGGCCCTCCGGCGGGGTAAGAACCACGAATCCTCCCTCGACATCTACCTCGGGAACAATCTCCTCGACGAAGGGCACCAGGATCTCCTCGCCGTCCGACCGCTCGATGATGAGCAGATCCTGGACTGTCATGGTGCGCAGCGCGCTGACGCGGCCGACGACGTCGTCTCCGACGCGTGCCTCGAGTCCCACCAATTCGTGCTCGTACCAGGCATCGCCGTCGTTGTCAGCAGTGTCATCCGATTCGATGAAAAGCTGTGCACCGCGCAGCAGCTCGGCCGCATTCCGGTCCGGCACTTCCGCAAAGCCGAGAACAAGAATGTCTTTGTTCCAGCGCGCGCTGGAAACAGTCAGGGGTCCCTGCGCAGCCGGCTCAACCCGGAATACCGCCCCTGGCTCGAACCGCTCCTCAGGCGCGTCGGTGAAGAGCTGGACGGTTACTTCCCCCCGAATGCCGTGGGGCTTTCCGATACGGGCGACCTGCAGATCCATGGGTTCTCCGGTTTTTAGATGGCGTGTCAAACAAAAATCCGGCCCCAACACCTGCGTGTGGGGCCGGACTTCAAGCATGTGCTGCTGATCAGCGGCGGCGGTCGGTATCCACGACATCGACCCGCACCGGCTCGCCATCCGCCAGTGCGGAAATGACGGTGCGCAATGCGCGTGCCGTTCGGCCCTGACGACCGATTACACGGCCGAGGTCTTCCTGATGCACACGCACCTCGAGGGTCTCACCGCGACGGTTCGACTTGGAGGAAACCTGCACATCATCAGGGCTGTCCACGATTCCGCGGACGAGGTGCTCCAGCGCTTCAGCAAGCAATTTACTCAGCCTCGGTGGCAACAGCTTCAGGCTCGTCGGCCTTCTTGTTCTTCGGCGTGATCGCCTCGGGAACGATGACGGAACCCTTTTCAGGGGCCGTGAAGGCCTCCTTCGGAGCCTTGGTCTTCAAGGTGCCTTCCTGGCCCTCGATACCCTTGAACTTCTGCCAGTCACCGGTGATCTTCAGGATCGCGGCAACCTGCTCAGAGGGCTGTGCGCCGACGCCGAGCCAGTACTGCGCACGGTCGGACTTGACCTCGATGAACGAGGGCTCTTCGGTGGGGTGGTACTTACCGATTTCCTCAATGGCACGGCCATCGCGCTTGGCGCGTGAGTCCATGACGACAATGCGGTAGTACGGTGCGCGCATCTTGCCGAAGCGCTTCAGGCGAATCTTTACGGCCACTTGTGTGGTCACTCCTTGTTGATCAAAGGGCGAATCCCGGTTTCTGCACCCGTGGGGCGGGCCATACATTTGGGGGTTCTAGAGGACACAACGCACGCAGAGAGAGGGGCTGCGCGGATTGGGTACTAAGCCATTGTGCCAGAAGTTGGTGCCTGCATGCGACTTCTCGCAGTACCGGACCGGCTCCTAGCGGACAGCGACCCTGAGCTTGTTCCGCCACGGGTCTTCAAACCGCAACTCCCGGCCGGTGTGATGGTGCTTTATGCCGGCACCCTCCAGCCGTTCAGCAAGCGCGCCGACCTCATCGGAATGCGGCACCTGGATGAGGACCTCCCCGAGCCCGAGGGTGTCCTTGCGCGGACCCGCCCCCCGGCTGTTCCAGACATTCATCGCCATGTGGTGGTGATAGCCGCCTGCAGAGACGAACAGTGCCTGGCCGTGCCAGCCTGCAGTGCGCTCGAAACCGAGTGTACCCACATAGAACTTCTCCGCTGTTGCTACGTCCCCTACCTGCAGGTGGACGTGCCCGACGTCGGCCGCCGACTTCTGCTGGTTCGTCACCGACTCTTCGGTGAGGTTGCTTTCGAGGTACTGCTGCGGCGGAAGCGGCGCATTGTCCATGACCACGGTGCGCCGCCCCTCGCTTACAGTCCAGTCCCAGGTATCCCTTGGCTTGTCGAAGTAGAGTTCAATTCCATTGCCTTCAGGATCCGAGAAGTAGAAGGCTTCACTCACCAGGTGGTCCGCGCTTCCCACATAGCGGCCTTCTGCCGACTGAGCGACCTGGGCGGCGGAGGCAACCGTTGCGGCAAGATCTGCCCGATCGCCGAAAAGAAGCGCTGTATGGAAGAGTCCAGCCTCGGTCGGGGCCGGAAGTTTCAACCCGGCAGCCGGGGCGAGATGAATCAATCGCTCGCCGGCCCGCCCCAGGTACAGCCCGCCGTCGGATTCGGCGACGTCGACAAGGCCGAGCGCATTCCGGTAGTAGTTGGCCATGCGGTCAAGGTTTCCGACCTTGAGCATCACCGTGCCCATCATCGTGTCCGCGGGCAGCAGATCCTGAG
This sequence comes from uncultured Arthrobacter sp., assembly GCF_947495145.1. GTDB lineage: Bacteria > Actinomycetota > Actinomycetes > Actinomycetales > Micrococcaceae > Arthrobacter_D. Next base: position 75,326 of record NZ_CANLXP010000003.1, on the reverse strand, counting down.
CGTTCATCGTGTCCTCCAAGCGATGGTTCACCTCATGGCAACTACTTGAAGGTTAAAGTTATTCCCTCCGACCGGCCCCGTCAATGGCGCCCGTCAATTCACCCGGGCGGTGCCCACCCCAGTATGCTTTCGAATGAACTGCCGGATGAGTGCATCACCTTCTTCAGTGTCCTGAGGACGGTGTCCGCCTCCAACGATCCTGTGTACCGCTCCTGTTTCTGCCAGGTACTCAGCGACTTCTTCATAGACCGGTTCCCAACCACCGGTCAGGACGAGGGTGGGAACCCCGGGCACGATGGTGAGCGGTGCGGTCCAGGGCGGCGCCTGCAACCTGAGGCGGAGTGCGCGATGATGGTCTACTGCCGTGTTCAACGGCGGCGGCTCGGAGGCGAAGACAGCCCGGGCGAATTCCCTGGTGAATTCCGCGTCGGTCACGTCGGCTGCGCGTTCGAACAGCGGCTCGACCCGGGCGCGGTGCGCTGCTGTTGCGGGCAACTCCTTGGTGAGGGACAGGCACGCCGGCTCCGCCAGAACCAACGACCGGACCAGCTCAGGCCTTTCAACGGCCAGCATCATCGCCGCCACGGCGCCCTGCGAGGCCGCAACCAGATGACCGCCCTGCCCCAGCGCCTCCTCAAGGATGTGCTGATCAGCGTAGAAATCTGTTGGGAGCGGAGCAGCAACGGGATCAAAGCCGTGCCGGCGCAGAAAGAGGCAGTCAAACTCGAGTGCCATTCCGTGCTGCCGCGACCAGGCTGCCGCGCCAAAGCTTCCGGCTCCGTGGACAAAAACCACCCGATCGCTTTTCATGACATCAACCTAGCTGCCGCCTCTGACGAAACCGGCCGGGGGTTCGGAAGCGCTGAAGCGCCTATTTCCCGAGGAACTTCTCGAAGCCCTTGGGGAGGTTCAGCGATGAGGGATCGAAGTCGTTCTGCTGGCCGAAGGCTGCACCTGTGGGAACGGATGCACGCTGACCGTTCCGGCGGGCCTCGGCAGCAGCGGCCTCCTGCGCGGCCTTGGCGGGATTTCCCGAGCGCGGCTTTTTCTTTCCCTTGGCAGCAGCCTTGCCCTTCCGTGCACCGCCACCGTTGAAGCCGCCCGGGCCCGGCATTCCGGGCATACCGGGGATGCCGCCGCCGGCAGCCATCTTGCGCATCATCTTCTGCGCCTGCCCGAAACGCTCCAGCAACCCATTCACCTCGGAGACGTGGACGCCGGAGCCGCGTGCAATGCGGGCGCGTCGTGAGCCGTTGATGATCTTGGGGGCGACGCGTTCATGCGGCGTCATGGAGCGGACAATTGCTTCCACACGGTCAATCTCGCGTTCGTCGAAGTTCTCCAGCTGCTGCCGCATGTTGGCCGCGCCGGGCATCATCATGAGCATCTTCTTCATCGAACCCATGTTGCGGATCTGCTGCATTTGGGCGAGGAAGTCGTCGAGGGTGAAGTCTTCCTGGTCGGCGAATTTCTTCGCCATCCGGGCAGCCTCGTCTTTGTCCCATGCCTGCTCGGCCTGCTCGATCAGGGTGAGTATGTCACCCATGTCGAGAATGCGGGAGGCCATGCGGTCCGGATGGAAGACCTCGAAATCCGTCAGTGCCTCACCTGTGGAAGCAAACATCACCGGCTTGCCGGTGACCGACGCCACGGAGAGCGCGGCACCGCCGCGTGCATCGCCGTCGAGCTTGGTCAATACCACGCCGGTGAAATTGACACCCTCGTTGAAGGCCTGCGCAGTGTTCACTGCGTCCTGACCGATCATCGCGTCAATGACGAAGAGCACTTCATCGGGATTGACGGCGTCGCGGATATCCGAGGCCTGCTGCATCAACTCGGCATCGATGCCGAGGCGACCGGCGGTGTCCACTATGACGACGTCGTGGAGCTTGGTGCGTGCCTCGGCGACGCCCTGCCGGGCGACTTCAACGGGGTTGCCGGTGGCGGCCTCGAATTCGGAGCTCACGCCCGGGTGGGGCGCATAGACAGGAACGCTGGCCCGCTGCCCGTTAACCTGCAGCTGCTTCACGGCATTGGGCCGCTGGAGGTCACACGCCACCAGAAGCGGGCTGTGCCCCTGACCCTTCAGCCACTTGGCCAACTTGCCCGCCAGGGTGGTCTTGCCCGCGCCCTGCAGGCCGGCAAGCATGATGACCGTCGGAGGATTCTTGGCGAGGCGGAGACGGCGCGTCTCGCCACCGAGAATGCCCACCAGCTCCTCATTCACAATCTTGACGACCTGCTGTCCAGGATTCAGTGCCTGGGATACTTCAAGACCGAGGGCCCGTTCCTTAACCTGCGCGGCAAACGCCCGCACCACAGGCACGGCGACGTCCGCGTCGAGCAGGGCGCGACGGATCTCGCGGACCGTTGCGTCGACGTCGGCCTCCGACAGGCGGCCCTTGCCCCGGAGGTTCTTGAAGGTCGCTGTCAGCCGGTCTGAGAGTGAATTGAACACGGTGCGTGAACTGCTTTCCTCGAACTCAAGTGGATTCAACTATCTAGGGTAGCAACTGGGTTCACTCCTTTCGGGCAGCAGACAGCCACCCCCTGACAGTGGCAGGGTGTAAGGGTGACTACTCATGCGATTGATGAACAGGCATCCGGAAACCAATTTCGAGGCCAGGCAATCAGGACGCTGCTGATTCTCGGTGCTTCGGGTGACCTCACAGGCCGCCTGCTGCTGCCGGGACTCGCGCGGCTTGTGAGGAACGGCAAAGCAGAGGGAATCACCCTGGTGGGAGCGGGTTCCGACGCGTGGAACGCTGAGGATTGGCAGAGGCGGCTGGATACGTCCTTCGCCGCCGCCACGCCTGACTCGGGCGCCAGGAACGACGGCGGAGCGCTGGAACAGATCTGCGCTGCCAGCAGCTACCATCAAGTTGATGTGACTGCACAGGGTGCGCTGGCGGAACTTATCGCAGGGCTTCAGCCTCCGGTCGCCATTTACTTCGCGTTACCGCCGGCCGTCAGCGAAAAGGCCTGCGCCACGCTCGAGCCCGGGGATCTGCCCGAAGGTTCACGTCTGGTGATGGAGAAACCGTTCGGTACCGACAGGGAATCGGCGGCCCGACTCAACACGGTGCTCAGCCGGCTTGTGCCGGAGGACCACATCCACCGGGTTGATCACTTCCTCGGCAAAGCGACGGTACTGAACATTCTCGGGCTGCGTTTCGCTAACCGTCTGCTGGAGCCGGTGTGGAACAGCCTGCACATCGAATCCGTCGACATCGTCTTCGACGAGAAGCTCACCCTCGAGAACCGCGCACGCTATTACGACGGCGCCGGTGCTTTGAAGGACATGATCCAGAGCCACCTTCTGCAGGTGATGGCGCTGATCGCGATGAACGCTCCGTCAACCCTGCATGAGCGGGACCTGCGGGACCATATCGGATCGGTTCTCAGGGCGAGTTCCGTACATCAGGATTTCCGCTCCAGTACCCGGCGGGCGCGGTACACGGCCGGCAGCATCGACGGACGCGACGTTCCCAACTACGTCGATGAGAGCGGTGTCGACAAATCCCGGGGCACTGAAACGCTGGCGGAGATTGTGGTGTCGATTGACAACGATCGGTGGGCAGGAGTTCCGTTCCGGTTGCGCTCAGGGAAGTCACTCGGCCGAACCCGGAAGGAAGCGGTGATCACCTTCAAGCCGGTGAATCACCTGCCTGATGGTTTCACCGGGGTGGACTCCCCCACACAACTCCGGATCGGTTTCGGCCCGGACACGCTCCAACTGGATATTGACGTCAACGGGCCCGGGGATGTCTTCTGCCTCGACCGGACAACACTTCAGGCCGAGCTGAACGCGTCGGAGCTTCTGCCCTACGGCGAAGTCCTCGACGGCGTGCTGTCAGGTGACCCGACATTGTCCGTCCGCGGGGATACCGCTGAGGACTGCTGGCGCATCGTGGAGCCGGTACTGGCCGCGTGGAAAGCCGACGAGGTACCGATGGATGAGTACCCCGCCGGGTCCGACGGACCTGAATCCTGGGCGTTGCATAGAGATGATGCGTAACGATCCACCGAGGTGGCATCTGCGGAATGACGCAACTGTGGCGGACTGGTATGCACCAGTCCGCCACAGTTTTTCGGGGGGTCACATCGAACTACAGGGCCGCGTCGCCGCGCTCTCCCGTCCGGACCCGGACGGCGTCTTCGACAGGGAGGACCCAGACCTTTCCATCGCCGGCGCGGCCGGTGTTTGCCGTCGAGACAAGCACGTCCACGATGTCGGTGACCGACGCGTCTGCGACCAGAACCTCGACGCGGGCTTTCTGCAGCAGATCCACCGTATACTCGGCTCCCCGGTAAACCTCCGTGTGGCCCCGCTGGCGACCGTAGCCGCTCGCCTGGGTGACGGTGAGGCCCTGAACCCCGTAGTTCTCGAGTGCTCCCCTCACACTGTCCAACTTGTCCGGACGAACGATCGCTGTCACGAGTTTCATGAGTTCACCTTCTGTTGCGCCGGGTCGGCGGCGGGCGCCTGGGCAGTTGCAGAGAACGGGTGGAATTGCCCTCCGACACCGAGCCCGCCGAATTCGTATGCAGTTTCTGCGTGTTCGGAAAGGTCTACGCCAGACACTTCGTTGTCAGCTGTGACCCGGAAGCCGATGGTTTTGTGGATAGCAAGGCCGATCAATGCGGTCATCACCGCGGACAGGGTTACCGCTACGAGGACGGAGACGATCTGTGCAACGAGCTGGCCGCTTCCGCCCCCGTAGAACAGCCCACCGCCGTCGCCATCAACGGGTAGCGCAATGAAGCCGATCGCAACGGTTCCCAGGGTTCCGGCAACCAGGTGCACGGCCACCACGTCGAGGGAATCATCGAAACCGAGCTTGTACTTCAGACCTACTGCCAGCGCGCATACCGCCCCGGATACCAATCCGAGACCCACAGCGCCGATTGGACTCACGCTTGCGCAAGCGGGGGTGATTGCAACCAGGCCGGCGACGATACCCGAGGCTGCGCCAAGGGAGGTGGGACGGCCATCACGGAAACGCTCCGTGACCAGCCAGCCAACCATTGCCGCCGCAGGTGCTGCCATGGTGTTCACCCAGATCAGCCCTGCCTCCTCGGCAGTACCTGCGGCACCGCCATTGAACCCGAACCAGCCGAACCACAGCAGCGCCGCTCCAAGCATGACGAGTGGAACGTTGTGCGGACGGTGCGCCGGGTCCTTGCCGAAGCCCTGCCGCTTTCCGAGAATGATCGCGAGGACCAGGGCCGCAACGCCGGCACTGATGTGGACGACGGTTCCACCGGCGAAATCAATGGCTTCACCAACTGCACCGCCGATGGCGCCTTCAGCGCTGAGCAGCCCGCCGCCCCACACCATGAATGCCAGCGGGCAGTAGACGGCCGTGACCCAGATGGGCACGAACAGGGACCAGGCGCCGAACTTGGCGCGGTCGGCGATTGCGCCGCTGATCAGGGCGACGGTGATGATAGCGAATGTCACGCCGTAACCGGCGCCGATCATGTCTTCAGTGCCGATGAGCCCATTAAGGCCGAATGAGGCGAAGGGGTTTCCGAAGACTTGGGCAACCCCGTCGCCCCCGGTCATTGAATAGCCCCAAAGCACCCAGACGATTCCCACCAGCCCGACGGCGATGAAGCTCATCATCATCATGTTCAAGGCTGCTTTGGCACGGGTCATGCCGCCGTAGAAAAATGCCAGTCCGGGGGTCATGAGCAATACCAGGGCGGCGGAAACCATGACCCAGACGTGACCTGCTGTCAGATCCATCGTTACGTCCTCTCGCGAGTGGCGGGCACTTCCCGCTGAAAGAAGTTTCACAATCGCGTGTTTCGGCACCTTGGGAATTGTGTTGCCGGGACGTTACGGCGGACCCGCTGGAGTAAAGAATGCAAATCGGCGAAGTTTCGAACATGTTTCAAGAGGATCCCGGGGCGCCTTCCTGACGGCCTTAGCTCGTTGTCATCGGCCGGCGCTCGGACGATAGTCCAGAAGCGGTTAAGCTGGATTGACGCTGGATCCCAGCCTGATATGGAGAAGTATGTCTCACCCGCCCAATGAATCGAACTACCCGTCACCCCGAGACGGACACGAAGCAGACCCGCCCCGCCGCCGTCGTCCAAGTCCCCGCATCCTCGTGGGCACTTCCGCAGCGCTGGCTGCGTTGGTAGCGGCCGGCTTGATCGGCGTCTCTGTGATCGGGAATGATGGCCGGACTGACCAGGGCGTCGACATCGGCACGCCTCCGCCGGTCTCTGGCGCGACGCCGCCGCCATCCATCGCTAATGAGACATCGCCTCCTGCACCAGAGGCGCTTCCTCCTGCCCCCACTGTGTTCTACCAACAAGCGGGGCCACCCGCGGGGTCTCCGCTGGAGGCCGTCGAGCCGATGTCCATCGACGTCAGTAACGAACAAACGGGCACCATGCTGCCTACCGGCCTCATCGGTATCTCTCTTGAGGCCACGGACCTTGCGAGTCCTCAATTGTCGGGCGACAACGCCGAAATCGTTTCGAGTCTGACAGGACTGGGGAAGCCGATGCTCCGGTTCGGCGGCAACGCGGTGGATCGCCGATTTTTCTGGACCTCGACCGGTGAGCCGACTCCGTCCAATCTCACCGGAGATGAGGCGCACCCCGTTCGCGCCGTGGGTCCGGCTGATCTCGAACGGATCAATACCCTTCTCGAGGCCGCAGACGCGACCATCAGTCTGACCGTTGACCTCGCCCATTTTGACCCCGCACGGGCGGCCGACATGGCGAAGCACGCGACCGGTATTTTTGGAGACCGGTTGGTCGGCATCACGGTCGGTAACGAGCCAAATGGATATCCAAGCACCGGGCTTCGTCCGGACGACTGGGGCGTGGAGGAGTATCTCGGCGAACTGAAGCAGTATGCAGACGCCATCTACGCAGTCGCCCCCGATGTGCCCATTGTTGGCCCGGGTACCTATTCCGAGTCCTGGTGGGAACCGTTTGCGCAGGCCGACCTGCCGCAGGAGAAAGTCCTGTCATTTCATCATTACCCGCTTTCGCAGTGCGATGGTGCAAAGGACCCTCTGGGAGAGCCGATCATGGAGAACCTGATGGCTGCGCCGATCCACGAGCGGGCGCAGGACTACCGGTTGCAAGCGATGGCGCCCGCCAACGCGGCCGGCTTGAGCACGTGGATCCCCGAGACCGGCATTTCCGCCTGTCCGGGATCGAATGAAACCACTGAAACCCATGCTTCCGCGCTCTGGACCGTGGATTACGCGCTCAGCGCCGCAAAGCTCGGTATCCCGAAGCTCAGCTTCCATAGCTCCCTCATCACCTGCCAGGGCGGACCTCCCATGTCCTCCATCTGCACCGGCGGCGCGTACCTGCAGCCGGACGGCACCTTCCATGAGCGGGCCAACTGGTACGGCCAGTCACTCGTCGCGGAGATGCCCGCGGGCTGGTTCCTCGAATCATCGCAGAGCGGCGGCGGCCTTGCCTACAGCTACGCCGTTCAGCACGACGACGGCAGCCTGAGCGTCATTCTGGTCAATGAGAACAATCCGGAGACGGCCGCGCAAACCGATGTCACAATCAGCTTGCCGGACGGCGCGCACACCGGAGTCATGACGCAGATGAACGGGCCTTCCTACGGCGCCGAGAATGAAACGCTGATTGATGGACGGGAAGCTCCGCCGATCCCAGCCGCCGACCGCCCCTCAATTCCGGGCTTTGTTCCGGGAACTACTGAAGTCGCTCTCCCGATCACGGCGGGTACGGCAACTGTCTTCACGTTCACGTTCTGACACAGCGTCAGCTGGAAAGAAAACGCGCCGGAGAGGCATCCTCTCCGGCGCGTTTTCCGTTGGCAGGCAGCGGTCAGTTCAGCAGCGCGTCGACGAATTCCTCAGCGTCGAAAGGCGCCAGGTCATCAGCGCCCTCACCCAGACCGATCAGCTTGACCGGCACCCCCAGCGAGCGCTGGATTGCGACGACGATGCCGCCCTTGGCGGTGCCGTCCAGCTTGGTCAGGACAATTCCCGTGATGTTGACGACCTCAGCGAACACCTTCGCCTGATTCAGTCCGTTCTGACCGGTAGTGGCGTCAAGGACGAGCAGCACCTCATCCACGGTGCCCTGCTTCTCAATGACGCGCTTGACCTTGCCGAGCTCGTCCATCAGGCCAACCTTGTTCTGCAGGCGGCCGGCCGTGTCGATCATAACGACGTCGACCTCGCCTTCAATGCCGGCCTTGACAGCCTCAAAGGCCACCGAGGCAGGATCGGCGCCGTCGACGTCGGACTTCACTGTGGGTACCCCGACCCGCTGTCCCCAGGTGGCAAGCTGCTCGGCAGCGGCTGCGCGGAAGGTGTCGGCGGCTCCCAGGAGCACATCCTTATCCTCGGCGACGAGGACGCGGGCGAGCTTCCCGACCGTAGTGGTCTTGCCCACGCCGTTCACCCCGACAACCATGACGATGGCTGGGCGGTCGGCGTGGCGGTCCGTGGCCAGCGAACGGTCCATCGTGGGGTCCACGAGCTTGATCAGCTCTTCACGGAGCATCCCCTTGACCTCTTCCGGACTGCGGCTGCCGGCGATTTTCACGCGTTCGCGAAGGGCGTCCACGAGTTCGCCGGTCGGTGCGGTGCCCAGGTCGGCCAGGAGAAGGGTCTCCTCAATCTCGTCCCATACGTCCTCATCGATGCGGTCCCGGGACAGCAGCGCCAGGAGCCCCTTGCCGAGCGCGTTGTTGGACTTCGCGAGCCGGGCGCGCAACCGGGCGAGGCGTCCCTGCACGGGGTCCGGAGTCTCGACCGGTATGGTCTCGACGCCGGTTTGCGTCTCCTCGAGGTCACGCAGGTCATCCGGAACGACGACGTCGGGTCCGGTATCGAGGTCACCGGGCCTTTCGAGCGTGTCGGTTCCTGCGCCGCGTGAGGCGAGGCCGCCGTCGTCGTCGAGGTCGCGGGTGGTGGTGTAGGTGCCCGGGGGCGTGCGGCGGGAGCGCACCAGCAGGGCCGCCAGCGACCCAAGCACGGCCAAGGCTACGACTATGTAAATAGCTATCGGAAGGATCTCATTCACGCTCCCAAGCTTCTCACACGGCCACCGGGCGGGCCCGGCCGAAGAAACTGGGAGAATCATGAATCGTGGTTGCTTTCAAAAACTTTCCCGGGCGGGCCAGATTCCGAGCGCGTGCAGAAGATCGGCCGCGCCTGCCGCGCGAACTCAAGGTACTGATTGCCGCGGCTTTCGTGATCGCGATCGGTTTCGGGCTGGTTGCACCGGTGCTCCCCCAGTTTGCGCAGAGCTTCGGAGTGGAGGCAACGGCCGCGGCCGTCATCGTCAGCGCGTTCGCGTTCACGCGGTTGGTCTTCGCCCCGGCCGGCGGCAAATTCGTCGAACGCCTCGGCGAACGGCCCGTCTATGTGGCCGGACTGCTGATCGTGGCCCTGTCAACGGCGGCGTGCGCGTTTGCCGCCGACTATTGGCAGTTGCTGATCTTCCGGGGGCTCGGCGGTATCGGCTCCACCATGTTCACCATTTCCGCGATGGGCCTCATCGTCCGGCTGGCGCCCGCCGGGATACGCGGACGGGTGACGGGCGCTTATGCCTCCGCCTTCCTCCTCGGCAGCATTGCCGGGCCGTTCCTGGGCGGCCTGCTGGCCGGGTTCGGCCTACGTGTTCCGTTCCTTGTCTACGCCGGCGCCCTGCTGGTGGCTGCCGCGGTCGTCTTCTTTCAACTCAAAGACACCACCACCACCCGGGGCGGCCGCAAGGGTGGTACTGCCCAGCCCGTGCTCACGGTGCGGGAGGCGGTCAGGAACTCGGCATACCGGGCCGCACTGGTCTCAGGGTTCGCCAACGGCTGGGCATCGTTCGGGGTCCGGATGGCGCTCGTCCCGCTATTCGCGGCGGCGGTACTCGGCGCCGGACCCGAAGTGGCGGGCATCTCGCTGGCCTTCTTCGCAGGGGGTACAGCGCTGGCGCTCACCGTATCCGGCAGGCTCGCTGATTCACTGGGTCGGAAACCACTGGTGCTCACAGGGCTGGCAGTCAACGGCGCCGCCATGGCCTGCCTGGGCCTGACCGGCGATGTGACGACGTTCCTCGCCGTCTCAGCGGTTGCCGGCATTGGTGCGGGAATCCTCAATCCCGCTCAGCAGGCTGCCGTCGCCGATGTCATCGGGAACGACCGAAGCGGCGGCAAGGTGCTGGCAGCCTTCCAGATGAGCACCGATACGGGAACAATCTTCGGGCCGATTCTGGCCGGGCTCCTTGTGGATGCTTTCTCCTACGGCTGGGCCTTCGGGCTGACCGGCGTCACGGCGCTGGCGGCATTCCTGATGTGGACGGCCGCCCACGAAACGCTGGCGGACGCGGACCGGTCCGTCAGGCGTCGACCAGCCGCTGGCTGATCACCGTGGACACGCCGTCACCCCTCATCGTTACGCCATAGAGCGCGTCCGCTACCTCCATGGTGCGTTTCTGGTGGGTGATCACGATGAGTTGGCTCGATTCCCGCAGTTCCTCGAAGATGGTGATCAATCGGCCAAGGTTGGTGTCATCCAGTGCCGCCTCCACCTCGTCCATCACGTAGAACGGTGACGGGCGGGCCTTGAAGATCGCAACCAGAAGCGCGACGGCGGTGAGTGACCTCTCGCCGCCGGAAAGCAGTGAGAGCCGCTTGATCTTCTTGCCGGCCGGCCTCGCCTCCACTTCGATGCCGGTGGTCAGCATGTCATCTGGTTCGGTCAGTACCAGGCGGCCCTCGCCGCCGGGGAACAGGCGCCCGAAAACCCGCTCGAACTGCTCTGCCGTGTCGCGGTAGGCGGCGGTGAACACCTGTTCCACCCGCTCGTCGACCTCACGGATGATGTCGAGCAGGTCCTTCCGGGTGGCTTTCAGGTCCTCCAGCTGGGTGCTGAGGAACTGATGGCGTTCCTCCAGCGCCGCAAACTCCTCAAGGGCCAGCGGATTGACCTTGCCGAGCGCCGACAGGTCCCGCTCGGCCCGTTTGAGGCGCTTCTCCTGCTCCTGCCTCACGAAGGGAACACCCTCGCGCACGGGATTCCCGTCGTCGTCGACCGTTACCCGCAATTCCGCCCACTTGTCTGCCGCGCTGGGTGCGGCCGGAACAGGCTGGTCGGGACCGTACTCAGCGAGAAGATGGTCCGCAGTGAGTCCGAGCTCATCGATGGCCCGGTTCTCAAGAGCCTCGATCCTGAGGCGCTGCTGGGCGCGCGCCAGTTCATCCCGGTGCACGGAGTCGGTCAGCTCCGCCAGCTCGGTGAGCAGCGACTCATTGCGGCTGCGGACCGCGGAAAGCTCCGATTCCCAGGCCGTCCGCACTTCTTCGGCGGCATCGCGCGCCCGGCCGGCCCGCTCAACAGAGATGTCGAGAAAGGCGAGCGCTTGCTGCGCAGCCTGACCCACCGCAGCGGCCTTGGCGCTCTGTATCCGCCGGACCCGTGCCCGTTCCGCCGCCTGTTCCCGCGCCGTCCGTTCGGTCTGTGCAGCATGTTCAAGGGACGCAGCCCGGTTGGCGGTTGCGCGCAGCTGCTCCTCAGCGCTGCGCAAGGCCAGCCTCGCTTCCATTTCCGCCTGGCGGGAGTGCGTGGCAGCCAGCGCGAGCATGTCGCGCGTCTGGGTGTCGGGCTCAGCCTCCGTCGGTGCGTCCTGCGCCTGTGCCAGCCGCGCGGTGATCTCCTCAAGCCGGTCCTGCTCTGCGGCAAGGTTTCCCTCCGCTGCCTCGGCCAGGCGGGTCAGCCGTTCTGTTTCACCGGACGCCGAACGCAGCACCGACCCGAGCTGGCCCAGCTTCTCGGCGACGGCGGCGAGACGGGCATCTGACTCGTGAAGCCGCTCCAACGCTGCATCTGCCCGATCCTGTGCCTCCTGCCGCCGCGCGGCCGCCGCGGAGAGTCCGAAGCGCGAGCGCTCGTACCGTTCGGTGGCGGCGCGGAGGGCTTCGGTTGCGTCATCCACGGCAGCCTGAATTTCGAGCGTCCCCGGCGCTGCGGCGGTACCTCCGCTCACCGATACCGCTGTGTAGACGTCGCCTTCGCGGGTCACTGCCGTCAGTAGCGGGCGCTGTTCCACCACCTCGGCGGCGTCGCTGAGAGAATCAACGACGACGACGGCGGCCAGCAGCGTTTTGACGGCACCTTCCAGCCCGCCCCGGGCGGTAACCAGCGAGGCCGCTGCACGGACGCCGTCGGGCAGTGCTCCGGCCTCCGCTTCAACCGGAGATGATCCGGCAACCAGTAACGCAATCCTGCCGGCGTCGTCGTCCTTCATCCGATGAAGCGCAGCACCGGCCCCTTCCAGTGAATCCACTGCCACACCCTCGGCAAGCGTGCCGAGCGCTGCCGCGATCGCGGTCTCGTAGCCGGGCTCCACCGAAAGCAGTCCGGACACGGGACCAATCACGAAATCGAGGCCGGCGTCCAGTAGTGAGCGCGACCCGTCCTTGCGCTCCAGACCCAATCTCAGCGCTTCGATGCGTGCGTGCAGGGCGTCGCGCTCCCGCTCCGCCGCCCGTTCCTCCGTCCGCAGCTCCTCGAGCGTTGCAAGCACGGCGTCGAGAGCGGCGCCTGCTTCCTCGTAGTCGGCGTCGAGGCTTTCTTCGCCTTCCTCCGCACCCGCCACCTGTGATTCAAGCGCGGTGAACTCGCTTTGCGCGTGACGACGACGCTCACCCACTTCGACGACGGATCCCCGTAGCCTTCCAAGCTCCGCCTCTGCCGCCTCCACCCGGGAGCGTGCCGCGCCCACCTGGCCAGACAGCTTCGCCAAACCCTCGCGCCGGTCCGCAGCCGCGCGCAGGAGGGAGGCGAGGCGCTGCTCCTCGGCTGCCGCTGCGTCTTCCGCTTCCGCACGCTGCTCAAGCGCGTCCTCAAGCATGTCCGACCGCTCGGCGATAAGTTCCTGCAGCTCAGCCTCTTCCGCACGGACAAGCGCGGCCTGCCGGTCCAGCTCATCGGGATTGCGCCCTGTCTCCCCCGCAGGGTCCTCCGACCCCAAGAGACGACGCCGCTCGTCGGCCAGTGCGCCCAGGGAGCGAAACCGTTCGCGCGCGGAGGAAAGACGGTACCAGGCGTCGCGCGCTGAGTTCAGGCGCGGCGTCGCCTCTGCGGCAAGGCGCTCGAGTTCGGCCTGCCGGGACCGCGCCGATTCCAATTGGGCTTCGACTTCCGTCCGCCGGTCCTTCAGCGCCGCCTCGTCAGCAATCTCCTGTTCAAAGGAAGCGGTCAGCTGGACGAGGTCGTCCGCCAGCAGTCGGGCACGCGCATCGCGGGCCTCGAACTGCACCTGCTGGGCACGGCGGGCGACGTCAGCCTGCTTCCCAAGGGGAGTCAGCTGCCGTCGAAGCTCGCCGGTGAGGTCGGTGAGCCGGGTCAGGTTTGCCTGCATCGCCTCCAGCTTGCGGACAGTTTTCTCCTTGCGACGGCGGTGCTTCAGAATCCCGGCGGCTTCCTCAATGAAACCGCGGCGGTCTTCGGGGGTTGCGTGCAGGATGCGGTCAAGCTGGCCCTGCCCGACGATGACGTGCATTTCCCGCCCGAGCCCGGAGTCGGAGAGGAGTTCCTGGATGTCGAGCAGCCTGCAGTTGCTTCCGTTGATGGCGTACTCGGAACCACCGGCGCGGAAGAGCGTGCGGGAAATGGTGACTTCCGAGTACTCGATGGGCAGAGCCCCGTCGGCGTTGTCGATGGTGAGCGACACCTGGGCACGGCCCAGCGGCGGCCTGCCGGAGGTGCCGGCGAAGATGACGTCCTCCATCTTCCCGCCGCGCAGTGTCTTGGCCCCCTGCTCGCCCATCACCCAGGCCAGGGCGTCGACAACGTTGGACTTGCCGGACCCATTGGGGCCGACGACGGCGGTGACGCCGGGTTCAAAGTCAAAGGTCGTTGCAGAGGCGAAGGACTTGAAGCCTCGAACGGTCAGACTTTTCAGGTGCACGGTTCTCGGGATCTCCAGAAAGGGATTATTAGCCTCAATCTACTGCGTCCGCGGCAGATACAGCAGCATTTCCGCGGGCATCCCGGCCCCTGGCTCAGGAAAGCCAAGATGCCGTTATCGGCTGGAGGAACTAGGCTTTCCTCAGGATCGTTAGTAACCGAAGTATGCTTATCATTCTCAGATTGGCATCAACTGCCGGCAAAGCGCTATCGGTTCCGGTGCAGCGAACAGCGGACCAGCGGACTACCCCGCGAGGGAACAGACGGACACAAGGCGGGAAATTTGACCGGTAATTCCAACTTCCGACATCACAACACCGCGCTCCTGGGCGTGGAAAGTGTTGAGGCACCGGTCATTGTTAGTTCAGCAGAATTCGATCGCATCCTCTCACCGGCGTTGAAGCGCCTGCGGCTCTCCAAGGGTCTCCTTCAGCGCGTCGCCGGAATAACCGAGCGGCGCTGGTGGGCGCCCGGGACGGGGTTCGAGGACGGCGCCATCGAAGCGGGCGCGAAGGCCCTCGCGTCCTCGGGAATCGAAGCCTCGCAGATCGGACTGCTGATCAACACGTCCGTCTCGCGAACCAACCTCGAACCATCTGTCGCTGTGAAGATTCACAATGGCCTTGGCCTCCCGTCCTCCGCCATGAACTTCGATGTGGCTAACGCCTGCCTCGGATTCGTCAACGGCATGACCCTCGCAGCGAACATGATCGAAGCCGGTCAGATTCAGTACGCGATGGTCGTGAACGGCGAGGACGCACAGGCAACCCAGGAAGCCACTCTCCGCAGGCTGAATGAGCCCGGCGCTACGCGGGAGAGTTTCATGCAGGAGTTTGCAACGCTGACTCTCGGTTCCGGCGCCGCTGCCGCAATCCTCGGGCCCGCGGACCTCCACCCCGGCTCCCACCGCGTCCTGGGCGGGGTGGCACGTGCCGGAACGGAACATCACGAACTTTGCGTCGGAGGCATTGACGGCATGTATACAGATGCGCAAGGGCTTCTGGACGGCGGCCTGGAGCTCGTGGTTGATGCCTGGACGGAGGCCCAGCAGGACTGGGACTGGGCGGACATGGACCGCTATGTAACCCACCAGGTGAGCACCACCCACACCAAAGCGATCATCGAGGCCGTCAAACTCGACTTGGCCAGGGTTCCCCAGACCTTTCCCCTGTGGGGCAATGTCGGGCCCGCGTCGCTGCCCATGACGTTGGCGGCGGAAGCGCAGACCCTAACCACCGGCGACCGGGTGCTGTGCATGGGGGTCGGCTCAGGACTCAACACGGCGATGCTGGAGATTGCGTGGTAGCACTTCCCGGCGTCGACCCCTCGTGGTCGGCCTACCTCGACGTGCCGTCAACCGCCGGCGTGGATCCGGCTGGAACGATCAACCGGTGGCATTATCTGGACAACCTGCCTTCCCTTACCGGCGATCTCCGGGGCACGCTTCTGTGCGTCCATGGCAACCCCACCTGGTCCTATCTCTGGCGCAGCCTCCTCGGGGAGGGCGCCCGACACGGCTGGCGGGTGGTCGCCGTCGATCAACTGGAAATGGGATTTTCGGAGCGGACGGGTCGAAAACGGAGGCTCACTGACCGCATCCGCGACCTCGAGGACTTTGTGTCCTCGCTTGGCCTCAGCGGACCGTTCGTCACCGTCGGACATGACTGGGGCGGCGTCGTCAGTCTCGGTTTCGCGGACCGCAATCGTGCGGACCTTGCCGCAGTGGTTCTCACCAACACGGCAATTCATCAGAATCCGGACTCCCCCATCCCCGCACCCTTGCGCCTCGCGCTGAGCGGAGCTGTCCACCGGCTGGGAACGTCCACCACAACCGCTTTTCTCGACACAACGCTCGCTCTTGCGCGGCCGCGTCTGGCCGCGGATATACGGGCGGCTTATCGGGCGCCCTACCGCACCGCGAACCGGAGACGGGGCATCGAGCAGTTCGTCGCTGACATCCCGGTTGGCCCCGAGCACCCAAGCCATGCTGAACTGATCCGCATTGCGGAGGGGATCCGCAGCCTCGACGTGCCTGTTCTCATGCTGTGGGGGCCGGGCGATCCGATTTTTTCGGATACCTATCTCGATGACCTCGCCGAGCGCCTGCCTGAGGCGGATGTGCACCGGTTCGAGGGCGCCGGCCACCTCGTCGCTGAAGACCGTAACATCGCCGAGCCCATCTTCGATTGGCTGCAGCATCGCACCGCCAACGACGACGGCAGACAAGACCGGCTCTCCGCCGCCTCATTCACACCGCTGTGGCACCAGATCCGGGAGCTCGGCAACGGATCCACTGCGGATTCACTGGCCGTCGCCGACATGGGACAGGACGGCGTGGTGGCACGATCGCTCTCCTGGAGCGAGCTGGACACACGCGTAAGCAGCCTCGCCGCAGCACTGAACCGCATCGGCGTCGCTGCCGGAAGCAGGGTCAGCCTGATGGTTCCGCCGGGCATCGACCTGACAATCCTGATCTACGCCTGCCTGCGCCTGGGGGCCGTCATTGTGGTGGCCGACGCCGGGCTCGGAGCACGCGGCCTGAGCCGGGCAGTACGCGGCACCGTGCCGGACTTCCTCATCGGCATCGAGCGGGCGTTGGTTGCCGGACGGCTATTCGGCTGGCCGGGTGTGCGGGTCAGCGTCGGCTCCCTATCGGACCTGCGGGCGCGCTTCCTCGGTGTGAGCCACCGCCTCGAAGACCTCGTTGCGGAGAACTCCGCTTTTGCCGGTGGTGATCCCCATCCCGACTCCGACGCGGCGATCCTCTTCACCTCGGGATCAACCGGGCCCGCCAAAGGGGTGGTGTACAGCCACCGCCAGCTTTCCGCGATGCGGGATACTCTCGCTGCCACGCTTGATCTGGTGCCCGGCAGTGCGCTGGTTGCCGGTTTCGCGCCGTTCGCACTGCTCGGCCCTGCTCTTGGAGCAGCCTCGGTGACCCCGGATATGGACGTCACCGCCCCGCGGACTCTCACCGCACGTGCGTTGTCTGATGCGGCAGCAGCAATCGACGCCACCACGGTCTTTGCTTCTCCTGCCGCTCTGCGCAATGTTCTCGCCACCGCCTCGGGCATTACGGCCGACGGTGAACAGGCGCTGCGGAGGATAAGGGTTCTGCTGTCCGCAGGGGCGCCGATCCCCGTAGAGCTCCTGGAGCAACTGCAGCCGTTGGTGCCTGAAGCATCGCTGCACACGCCGTACGGCATGACCGAAGCTCTGCCCGTCACCGACATCCAGCTGGAGCAAATCCGCGAGGCTGGTGCCGGAACAGTAACGGGAGCGGGCAACGGTGTCTGTGTGGGCAGGGCTGTTCCGGGTGCCGAGATCAGCATCAGTGCACTGGATGCTGCGGGTCTTGCGGCCGGTGAGCCTTCGGATAGTCCTGGGGTGACCGGTGAAATACTCGTCCGCGCTCCGCACGTCAAGGAGCGGTACTACCGGCTTTGGATTACCGAACGAGCTTCCTCCCGGACCGCGGGCTGGCACCGCACGGGCGACGTCGGCCACCTCGACGCAAACGGCCGGCTCTGGGTGGAGGGCAGGCTTGCCCATGTGATCACTTCCGCGGACGGCGTGCTGACTCCCGTGGGTTCCGAACAGGCGATCGAACAGCTCGAA
Organism: uncultured Arthrobacter sp.; assembly: GCF_947495145.1. Lineage (GTDB taxonomy): Bacteria > Actinomycetota > Actinomycetes > Actinomycetales > Micrococcaceae > Arthrobacter_D. Next base: position 57,786 of record NZ_CANLXP010000003.1, on the reverse strand, counting down.
GAGATTCGCCAGGCGGCCGTGGTGGGTGTGGGTCCGGCGGGCACGCAGGCCGTCGTCGCCGTCGTCGTCCCTGCCAGTGACGCCGATGGCGCGGCTCTTGCCCCGGACAGCCTGGCTGAGCGGGTCCGGGAATCTGTTCGCCCAGGCGGGGTCCAACTTGCTGCTGTACTGAAGCTTTCTACGCTTCCAACCGACATCCGGCACAACGCGAAGATTGACCGAGCTGCAGTGGCCGTGTGGGCCGGAAGCGTTCTTGAGGGGCGCGGAAAGAAGAAGCCGTGAAGGTCCTTGTCACCGGAGCGAGCGGAATGCTCGGGGGTGCCGTGGCCTCCCTGCTTGTGCAGACCGGGAACGCTGTCCGAACCTTTCAGCGCCGGCCCTCAGGCGTGCCGGGGGCTGTGGACGTGGCCGGTGAGCTGAGCGACCGTGCAGCTGTGCAACGTGCCGTCAAGGGAATCGATGCAGTCGTTCACCTCGCGGCCAAGGTGTCCTTCACCGGCGACGCGGCGGATTTCCACCGGGTCAACGTAACCGGCACCGCCGAGCTGCTGGAGACAGCGCGGAGAGCGGGCGTCCAAGGGTTTGTTCACGTCTCCTCGCCGTCAGTGGCACACGTTGGGCGGTCCCTGGTGGGGGTCGCTGCCGAACCCGCTGACCCTGAGCACGCTCGCGGGTCCTATGCGCGCACCAAGGCGCAGGCGGAACTTCTGGCGCTGGAGGCGGACGATGGCCGGATGCCGGTCGCCGTCATCCGTCCGCATATCGTCTGGGGACCGGGTGACACCCAACTGGTGGAACGTGTCCTCACCCGGGCAAGGTCCGGCAGGCTGCCGCTGCTTGCCGGTGGCACCGCGCTCGTTGACACAACCTACGTGGACAATGCGGCGACGGCGATCGCTGCCGCTCTTGAGCGCCTTGAACACGTTCACGGGGTGCCGCTGGTGGTGACCAACGGGGAACCGCGGCCCATTGGCGAACTCCTTGCCCGCATGTGCGCGGCGGGAGGCGTCCCGGAGCCCCGGAAGTCTGTTCCCGGCTGGCTCGGCAGGACGGCAGGCAGCGCTGTAGAAACTCTTTGGCGCCGTTCCAGGGCTGACAGTGAGCCTCCGATGACCCGCTTCCTCGCGGAGCAGCTCTCCACGGCTCACTGGTTCGACCAGCGGCGAACGCGAGCACTCCTTGACTGGAAGCCCGGGGTGAGCCTGGACGATGGCTTTGCACGGCTCGCACAGCATTATGGCGGCGCCTGACCGGTACCCGGCGGGTAAAGCGAAAGGGAGAACCGGTTTCCCGGTTCTCCCTTTCGCTTCTCAGATTACTTCGGGTGTGCGCTATGAATCTCTAGAGACGCACGAAGAACGATCCGGCCAAGTCGCTTAGTGGGTGCTCCATGGTGAGGTTTGCACCATTCATTCCACTGCTGATGACCTGTCCGCCACCCGCGTAGATTCCAACGTGTCCGGGCCTGATAACGAGGTCACCCGGCGCCGGAGAGCTCACCCTGGTGCCGTAATCAGCAAACTGCAGAGGGCCGAGATCGCCGACCGGCATACCGGCTGCGGCCATCGCAATCTCGACGAGACGGGTGCAGTCTTGAACAGTGCCAGCGGCAAGCTGTGCACGAGCCGAAGCGAGAACGGTCGCACCCGCTCCGCTCGATGCCCCGTCAGCCACCTGAATGTTAGTGGAGGAAGCTAGGTTGATGCCCATGTTGCTGGTGTCTGCCGGAGCGACAGCAGCTGCCTGGACCTGCGGTGCAGGTGCGGCTGCGGGGGCAGCAACCTGGATCTGCTGTACAGGAGCGGCAGCAGGCGCCGGAGCAGCAGCAGCACTGCCGGACAGGCTGATGACCTGGCCCGGGTAGATAACTGAATCCCAGCCGAGGCCGTTGGCAGCGAATACGGCGTCAAGGCTGACGCCGTAGTTTGCCGCGATCGAGCCGAGGGTGTCACCGGACTGTACGGTGTGGGCGGGAGCGTCTGCGGCAGGTGCCGGAGCTGCAGGCGCTGCAGGTGCTACCGGCGCAGCCGTTGCCTGGACGCTGACCTCAGCGGCCGGGGTGGCAGTGGAAGTGGTGGTGGTTCCCGCACTTGCCGGAAGGGCGGCTCCGAACATGATTCCGGAAGCTGCGACCACTACGGCTGCGGGGCGGCCAACGGTGCCAGCGTGGGAGCTGACTGCCTTGGACACGACCTGCATGGTGCTGGGCGGTGTTGCACGGTGGCGCGCGATATGACGGTTCTTGGACACAGAAATAGCCTCTCCCAATGCCTGCGAAGTTAGCTGTCGGATTCGGATGGGAGCCACCCGGACGGCCGGCTTGAGCCGGTGCGTCTTCACCCCTAGAACTTCCTGAAGAAGCCCGCTATCTGGTTCCCCCGCTCCTGCCGCTGTGTGTAGCGAACGGACCTTCCGGCGGCGGCAGGATTAGGCAATCCACCAGAAGGAAGCCGGGCTTTTGAGCCCGGCGTATCCATAACGTTACATACCTTTCCTTGAAATGTCACGTTTCGATCACAGGAAGGACAGACTGAGCTCCTGGGTGCAACCGGAATCAGATCTTGTATTCGTCCGTAGGGTTCTTCGGAGCGTCCTGATCGCCGTTGCGATGCAGCGCTGACTGCGCCTTCTTTACCGCTTGCTCAGCCTGTGCCTGGACCTCCGGCGCTTTGGCCTTGACCGTCTCCGATGCCTGCGAAACCTTGTCCTGAACCTTCGGGTTGTTCCAGAGCTCGTTCGCCTTGACCTTGATCTGCTCGTAACTGGCACGACCGGCCCGGGCGCCCAGAACGTAGCCTGCTGCCATCCCCGCCGCAAAAACCAACTTGTTCTTCATCGCGATACTCCTGACGTGTCGGATACTGAGGTATCGAATCTAGTCAGCATACTTACTTTTGTCACGTCAGGGGATGCTTACCAACGTCCGCTGCGCGGCCGCGGCTGGCATCGGGGACAGGTGTAGGAAGACCGGTTCATGAAGATGTCCCGCCGGATTCGTGAATCCAAGCCGAGGGCTGAGCATCGCCTGCAGGGCTCTCTCTCCCTGCCGTAGGCATTGAGAGATCGTTCAAAGTAGCCTGAGGCGCCGTTCACATTCACATAGAGGGAATCGAAGCTCGTCCCGCCTGCGTCGAGCGCCCGGGTCATCACTTCCCGGCAGGAGTCGACCAGCCGCACGGCTTCGGCACGGCGCAGCGTGTCAGTGGCCCGGGCATAGTGCAGCTTGGCCGCCCACAACGACTCGTCGGCATAGATGTTCCCCACGCCCGAGATGAGGGTCTGGTCAAGCAGCGCGCGCTTCACGCCGGTACGCCGTGCGCGCAGCTTCCGATAGAAATCCTCGAACGAAAATGCAGGGTCGAGGGGATCCCGGGCGATATGGGCTGCTTCAACCGGAACCAGGGGCAGGGGATTCTCCCCCAGACCCCCGGGAAGCCCATCAGAAGTGGGAACCATGCCAGTGACGAAGAGACCGCCGAAGATTCGCTGGTCCACGAAGCGGAGCTCGTCCGGCATCGAGGCATCGCCAGCCGCCTTCGACAGCCTCAACCGAACCTTCAGGTGCTTCTCATCGGGTTGCGCGCGATCCTCAACCAACAGCTGACCGCTCATTCCGAGATGGGCTACCAGTGCTACCGGGGCGCCGGTGAGCGGCAGCCAGAGGAACTTGCCGCGACGTACGGTGTCGCTGACGCGGGCTCCGATGAGGTTGCCGATGAAGTCCTCGGTGCCGAGGGCATGACGGCGGATGGATCGTGGGTCAAGAACGTCAACCGCGTCGATGCGGCGACCGCGGACCCAGCGCGCAAGACCCCGGCGGACCACCTCCACTTCGGGGAGCTCAGGCAATTACGGCTCCCGGAATCACGTAGACTGCTGTGCCTCCGCGGCGGCCTGTGCAGTGCCGCCCTCAGTCTGCAGAAGCTTCCAGGAGGCGGCGGCAGCCTCCTGTTCCGCTTCCTTTTTGGACCGGCCGGCTCCGGAACCGTAGCTAGCTCCGCCGATGACCAGCACGGCTTCGAACCGGCGGTCATGATCAGGCCCGAACCCTGTGACCCGGTAGTCGATTACGCCCATCCGTTGCGCGGCGGCTATCTCCTGGATGCTCGTCTTCCAGTCGGTTCCTGCGCCGAGCGCCGCAGCGTCCTGAAGTACAGGACCGATGATGCCCATTACAAGGGACCGCGCTGTTTCCATTCCGTTGCTGAGGTAGGTTGCACCAATGATGGCTTCCATGGTGTCAGCAAGGATTGAGGACTTGTCCCATCCGTTGGTGAGCTTCTCCCCCTGTCCCAGAAGGATGTGCTTCCCCAGATCGAGGCTGCGGGCAATCTCCGCCAGCGCACGCGTGCTGACGACGGCCGAGCGCCGCTTGGCGAGCTCACCCTCCGAGAGGTCCGGATTGTCCCGGTAAAGTGCATCCGTGACGGAAAGGCCGAGGACGGCGTCCCCAAGGAACTCAAGGCGTTCGTTGGTGGGGATACCGCCCTGCTCATAGGCGTATGAGCGATGCGTCAGGGCAAGACGAAGCGTCTCGGCGTCAATAGTGACACCGAGACGCTTCAAAAGATCTTCTGAACTTTCCACGCGGACGACGCTTTCGCGGTCATTGCCGAAAGCACCGGAAACCGGTGCCGCCAGCAGATTAGACGTCGGCTACCTTGCGGCCCTTGTACTCAAGGAACAGTTCGGTGCCGGCAGAATCCGTAACGACCTTGGCCTGGTGGGCAAGACTGTAAGTGACGCGGCCGTTCTCAACCGTCTTCACCAGCTTGGGAGCAACAGCCTTCCACTGGGACCGGCGTGCACGCGTATTCGAGCGGGACATTTTCCGCTTGGGAACAGCCACGGCTAACTCTCTTCTCTCTTGTCTGACTCTGTCTTAACTTCTGGCTCAGCTGCATCAGGGCCGGCGTCCGCACCGGCCAACCCTGTCAGGGCAGCCCAGCGGGGGTCAAGGACCTCGTGCTGGTGTCCGGGATCCTCTTCCAGGCGCACGCCGCATTCGGCGCACAAACCCTGGCAGTCCTCCCGGCATACCGGCTGGAACGGCAGCGATGTCACTACCGCGTCCCGCAGCGTCGGTTCGAGATCGATCGTGTCGTTCTCGATCAGACGCTGCGCGTCCTCCTCTTCGTCCTCCGCCATTTCAGGGGCGTCGTAATAGAAGAGTTCCTGCACGTCGACGCTGCTGTTGTAGCGGAGCGGGTCGAGGCATCTACCGCATTCGCCGGATACTTCGACGTCAACGGTTCCTGATACCAGGATCCCCTCGTGTACAGCCTCGAACCTCAGGTCCAACTCAATACGGGAGCCTTCCTGAACGCCGATGAGCGCCACACCAAAATCCTTCGGTGCAGGCACATGTTCTTCTTCTGTCCGCATGGTTCCCGGGCTGCGCCCGAGATCCCTGACACTGAAGACCAGGGGCGAACTGAGATCGCTTTTGATGAAAACTCCTGTAGAACATGTGACCGACGAACCATCTTAGCCCGAAACAAAGCCCTGCCCCAAACCGAGAGGATCCCGTGCCGCCAAGGCCCCTAAACTTGATGACGTGACAGATCAAGCAGCGGCGAAGCGGGAAGCGGGACGCAGGCTGGTCCTCGCATCGGGCGCCGTGCTTATCTTATGGCTCCTGTCTTCCTACGCGTTGTTCTTCAATCCGCCGTTGGGCGAACCAGAGCAGGCAGATGCGGTGGTGGTCCTTGGCGGTGCGAGCTCCGAGCGCTTGCCTGTAGGGCTGGAACTGGTATCGGACGGCTGGGCGCCGGTGCTTGTCCTCTCACATACGGACACACCAGGGAACGTGGATGCCGATCAACGGTGCCACCGGCGGCAGGTCGAATCCCTCATCTGTTTCCGGCCCGATCCGATGACCACCCGGGGCGAAGCCCGCGCCATCGCCCGGCTGGCTGCTGACAAAGGGTGGGACACGATCTTGGTGGTGACCTCGCGCTACCATGCGGTGCGCTCATATCAGTACATCGATCAGTGCTCCAGCGCTCGAATCATCATGGCTGGCTCCGACCCGGAGTTGGGCGAGCTCGGGTGGATACCCCGATTCGTTGAAGAGAGCGCCGGCCTCCTGGCAGGTGCAGTTCGGCCCGTTTGCGCCAACCAGATCTGACCGGGTTGCGCAGGTTGCAGCAAGTTCCCGGAATCGGGTCACATATTCCAAGATATGCTCGCCTCCGTGACTCAAATTCGCCTGGTTCCGGCCGGCCCCGTAGCGCGTCCGCCGGGCGGTTCCCGGTGAGCCGCAGGCTGTCCCTTCTGGTGGGTGGTGTCGTCGTCCTTTCCCTGACCGCGTGCGGCAGCACTAGCCCGACGACGGACGCCACACTCAACGTCTACGCTGCGGCATCCCTTCAAGCTCCCTTCGAAAACATCGCCGGTGAGTTCGAAGCTGATCACCCCGAAGTGAGGGTGCAACTGAACTTTGCCGGATCCGCGGACCTCGCAACGCAGATCATCGCCGGTGCGCCCGCCGAGGTGTTTGCATCAGCCGATGCTGCAACTATGGAACGGGTTGCAGCAGAAGGCTTGCTCGCATCCACGCCCAGAACTTTCGCCACCAACACGCTGACCATTGCGGTGGCAGCGGAAAACCCACTCGGTATTGACTCACTGGAGTCGCTCAGCAACCCGGATGTCTCCACGGTCCTGTGCGCTCCGCAGGTGCCGTGCGGAGCCGCCGCTGAGGCAGTACAAAAGTTCAGCGGCATCCCGATCGAACCCGTCAGCGAAGAGGGCTCAGTCACGGACGTGTTAGGCAAGGTCTCCTCCGGGCAGGCAGACGCCGGTCTGGTGTACGTGACCGATGTGCAGGCGGCCGGCGGAGCCGTCGAAAGCGTGCCGTTCGACGCGGCCGGTCAGGCTGTGAACGCCTACCCCATCGCCGTGACAGGTTCCGGCGGGGAACTTGCCCAGGCATTCGTCGACCTGGTCACCGCACCGCCCGGCCAGGAGATTCTTTCCGCCTACGGGTTCGGGGAGCCTGACCAGTGACCGGGACCTACTCCGGAGTTCCCCGTTGGCTTCTGGCGGTCGCGGTTGTCGGAGCCTTGTTTCTGGTTGTGCCGCTTGGTGCCATCGTGCTTCGGGTCGACTGGGCCCGGTTCGGTGAACTGGTTAGCTCGGACTCCTCACGCGCCGCGCTGCTTCTCAGTCTGCAGACATCCGCAACCAGTACGGTGCTGTGCGTTCTGTTCGGGGTTCCCATGGCTTTCGCTCTCGCGCGGACCCGGTTTCGGGGCCAGCGGGTGCTTCGCGCGCTCGTTCTCCTGCCGTTGGTGCTGCCTCCGGTAGTCGGCGGCATTGCTTTGCTCTACACTTTCGGGCGGCAAGGTCTGTTGGGCGAATCGTTGCGGGTGGTGGGCGTGGACATCGCCTTCTCAACCGCCGCCGTCGTGCTGGCGCAGACCTTTGTAGCGCTGCCGTTCCTTGTGCTGAGTCTTGAGGGCGCACTGCGCACGGCGGGCACCCGGTTCGAAACCGTTGCCGCGACGCTGGGTGCACGCCCCACAACGGTGCTCAGGCGGGTGAGTCTGCCTCTCGTGGGACCGGGCATTGTGTCCGGTGCCGTTCTGTCCTTCGCCCGTGCCCTGGGCGAATTCGGTGCAACCCTGACGTTCGCGGGAAGCCTGCAGGGCGTCACCCGCACGCTGCCGCTAGAAATTTACCTGCAGAGGGAGACGGACCCGGACGCCGCAGTTGCACTGTCGCTTGTACTCGTCGCGGTTGCCGTACTGGTGGTCGCCGTTGCCCACCGGATTCATGAGGGCAGCACACAGTGAGTCTTCGGTGCAGCGCCCGCATCGAGACACGGAACTTTGACGTGCGGTTTTCCCTCTCGGCGGGGGAAACAGTGGCCGTAATGGGTCCCAATGGAGCCGGAAAATCGACTCTGCTCGGCGTTCTCGCGGGGCTCCTTCGTCCCGACAGCGGCTCAGCTGCCCTGGACGGACGAACTCTGTACGACGACGACGCCTGGCTGGCGCCGCATGTCCGCGGCATCGCACTGCTCGCCCAGGATGCACTGCTGTTCCCGCACCTCTCGGTTCTGGAGAACGTTGCGTTCGGGCCGCGCAGCGCCGGTGTCCCGCGCAGCGCCGCCAGACAGGCAGCGCTGCGCTGGCTGCGCGAGGTCGACGCCGATGACCTTGCCCAGCGTCGGCCGGCCAACCTTTCCGGCGGACAGGCACAGCGGGTGGCCGTAGCGCGCGCGCTGGCCGCCGAGCCCGCGCTCCTGCTGCTGGACGAACCGCTGGCCGCCCTCGACATTTCGATGGCGCCGCTGCTGCGCCGGACGCTGCGCCGGGTGCTTGCGGGACGCAGCGCAATTATCGTCACGCACGACATTGTGGATGCCCTATTGCTCGCTGACCGCGTGGTGATTATCGACGGCGGACGGATCGTCGAGGAAGGGCCTACGCGGTCCGTCCTGGAACGACCCCGGAGCAGCTTTGCGGCGGGGCTGGCTGGTGTGAATCTGCTGACCGGCGCGACCATACCAGGGGGCCTGCTCACGCCTTCAGGGATACAGCTGGCAGCACTGCAGGATCAGGACTTTCCACCCGGTGAGGAAGCGGCAGCAGTTTTCAGTCCGCGTGCTGTGTCAGTGCACAGGCTCCGGCCGACGGGCAGTCCGCGGAACGTGCTGCCCGTGACTATCACCGACCTTGAGCAGCACGGAGCCCGCACCACGGTACGGGCCGGTCATCTGAGCGCTGAGATCACCACCGCCTCAGCTGCGGAACTGGACCTGCTGCCCGGGGCGGAAGTGTACTTCAGCGTGAAGTCGGCAGAGGTGAGTATCTATCTGCGCTGACAGGTCAGCGTCTCTCGGACGAATGCTCCGCTGAACCCTCGGGCGCTGCCGGCCTTCCGCCGTCGTCGTCGTTTTGGGACCTCTCATCTGCCTGCTGCGTGGAAGCGTCCGAGAGCAGGTCCCTGTCGTCGAGTTCCTCGTTCAACTCTTCCTGACGGTGCTCAGTTTCAGGATCGGGGGTACCTTCCTCGACATACTCAACCTCGATCTGACGGTGAACCTTGCTGTTGAGGACCTCGACCTGACTGTCCTCAAGCTGATTCAGGTTTTCAGGGAACTTGTCCCCCGGCGTGATGCGGCTCTTGCCCATGTCTCCCCTATTCTGCGACTCCCTCAGAAGTCCTGATTGTACTGAAACGCAGACCGTTAGCGCGGATCTTCGCTCAGCCTCTTGAGCACTGCTTTGGGTACGAACGACGAAATGTCACCGCCCAGCGCTGCAACCTCCTTCAGCAGGGTTGACGACAGGTGCGAATAACTGGCTTCCGCCGGAATGAACACCGTCTCAATTCCCGCCAGCTGGCGGTTCATGGCGGCCATTGGTATCTCATACTCGAAATCGGCGCTTGACCGCAGGCCCTTCACGATCAGGTTGGCGCCCTGCTCCCGGCAGAATTCTGCGAGCAGTCCGTCACCCATAGGGCGCACCGACACACCTCGGAGGTAGGTAAGAGTCTCGCTCGCAATTTCCAACCGATCCTCGAGCTCGAATCGATACTTCTTTGCGTAATTGGTGGAGATTGCGACGATGACCTCGTCGAAGAGGCTGGCGGCACGGGCAATGACCTCGAGATGCCCATTGTGGATGGGGTCGAAGGATCCGGGGCAGACGGCTCGGCGCATACAACGAATCTACCGCCTGCACGCTGAATTTCGGTCCTGTCGGGACTGTAACTACAGGTTCGACATACTGGATGCCATGGAACCGAACCAATCCTCCGCAACGGGGCAGCTCTCCGGGTGGCAGCGCACCGCCCAGGGTGCCAACCTCCTTTCCCCCGACGGCCGCCTCGGGACCGTCATCTTTGAGGAGATTACGGCTCTCGCAGGAAAGCACAGCGCGATCAACCTCGGGCAGGGGTACCCGGACGAGGACGGTCCGGAACTCCTGCTGAACGCCGCCCGCGAGAACATCGCATCAGGCATGAACCAATACGCGCCCGGACGTGGACTGCCCGTGCTCCGGGAGGCGATTGCGGCCCACCAGCAGCGTTTCTACGGGATCCCGGTCGATGCTGAACGGGAAGTTGTGGTGTCAACCGGCGCAACTGAAGCCATAGCCGCGTCAATCCTCGCTTTCGCCGGGCCGGGCGATGAGGTCCTGACGTTCGAGCCGTTCTACGACTCCTACGGCGCCATCATCGGGCTCAGCGGTGCGCGGCACACCACAGCGCCGCTCACCGGCCCCGACTTCCAGCCGGATCTTGAGGCACTTGAAGCTGCCATGAACGAGCGGACCCGTGTCATCGTGGTGAATAACCCCCACAACCCCATGGGCACGATGTTCTCCCTGGAATCGCTCGAACGGATCGTCGAGCTGGCTGAACGGTTCGACGCGATTATTGTGACCGACGAAGTGTACGAGCACCTGACATTCGCTGCGAAGCATATCCCGGTGGCTACCTTGCCCGGCGCGTGGGAGCGGACCGTGACCATTTCTTCGGCGGGCAAAACATTCTCGGTGACGGGTTGGAAAATTGGCTGGCTGACCGGACCGGCAAAACTGGTGGAGGCAGTCCGGAGCGTGAAGTCCTTCCTCAGCTACAGTTCCGGCACGCCGTTTCAGGGCGCTGTTGCGCTGGGGCTGGGTCTGGAGGACGCGTTCTACCGCTCCATTGCCGAAGCGCTGCAGCGTAAGCGGGACGTACTGGGCAAGGGCCTTCGCGCCGCCGGCTTCGACGTCTTCACACCGCAGGCCACCTATTTCACAGTGGTGGACGCAGCCCCGCTCGGTATCACTGACGCCGTCGCCTTCGCCCGGCGCCTGCCCGAGCTGGTCGGTGTCGCTGCGATTCCCGTTCCCATGTTCTGCCATGAGCGCGGTGCTCTGCGCACGCGTTCACTCCTGCGGTTTGCATTCTGCAAGAAGGAGGACGTGCTGGCTGACGCGGTGCAGCGGCTGGCAACGTTGAGGGACCGGCTGTGACCGTTCCGTCACGCTATCTCCGGATGGCCGGCGCGCATGCAGAAATCGACGGGGATGCCTTCAACGACGGCGCTTTCATTCTGAGCATCGGCGGTGCACAGCAGTCCCACGTTGACCTAGCAGATCCCCGCAACGTGTTCTACGAGTACCTCCGCAGGATCGCGAACGTCCTGGACGTCTTCAAACCGGCCGGTGATCCGATCCGTATCCTGCATCTTGGCGCGGGAGCACTGACCCTAGCCCGTTATGTCCAGGCCACCCGCCCCGGCTCACAGCAGGTGGCGGTTGAGAGGGAACGGGAACTGCTTGCCTTCGTTGTGGAGCACCTGCCGCTACCGGCTGGAACCGATTGCGAGCTGCTTGTTGAGGATGCGCGCGACACACTCGCGGCCTGCGCGGAAGGCTCCTATGACGCCGTCGTCCTGGATGTTTTCCGGCGCAGACGGCGCGACCGAACTTGCGACTCCGGAGGCCTACCGGCTGCTCGTCCGGGCGATTGCGCCGGGAGGCGTTGTCCTCGTGAACGTGGGCGATGACCCTCCGCTCACCTTCGCACGCGAGCAGGCGCGACTGCTGCAGAACACGGGGCACGACGCCGCTGCACTGGGCGAGACGGGTATGTTCACCGGGCAGCATGCAGGCAACATTGTGTTGGCGGCGGCGTCACCCTGGGACGTTCAGTGGACGGCCGCCCTCACGGCCGCGGGACCGCACCCGGCGACCGTCCTTACAAGTGGCGACTACGAGGCTTTCAGCCTTACGAAGCGCTGATTTACGCGCAATTTTCATACGCTATTGATTCAGCGCCATTGGCCGGAAGCCGCAGTACCGTGGAACTAACGTGCTGACTCAGTACAGCTGGCTTCCCACCCACTACTGATGGAGGAATCATGACAGCGGAAGTGACAGAGGTATCCGATTGCAGCGTGCACAAGTGCGCATTCAACCATGATGGCTGCACTGCCTACGCGATCACGGTCAGCGGCAGTCCTGAGCATGCCTCCTGCGCAACCTTCATCGACACCTCCGAGACTGGCGGCCTGCCGATGGTCCTTGCTCATGTGGGAGCCTGCCAGCGCAACGAGTGCGTCCACAACAGCCATCTAATGTGCAACAAGCACGACGTGAAGATCGGGTCCGGGTCGGATCTCGCCGACTGCCTGTCCTACCAACCCCGGTAGCTTCCGCCCCGCACCGGGCGGAAATACGAGTGCCCGGCCTTCCTGCCTCTGACACTGCAGGCCGGACGGGCACTTCTGTGTCCGGTGACCACTCCGCCGGTGCCACCGCTCCAGATGAGAGCTCTCTCATGGACGGCTCACCAACGTCTCATCGCCTGCTGGCTAAATGGGAAACCTGCGGTCCTCGTTGGACGGCGGGGAAAGTTGGGGAAGCCATGACAGTGGACAACGACGGCGCGAAGAGTGCCGATCCGCACTTAGCCGGGACACTGCGCGTAGTCCTGTACTCGCACGACTCGCAGGGGCTGGGCCATACCCGGCGCAATCTCGCCCTCGCACACGCACTCACAGCCAGCTTCAGGCGGAAGGGACAGAAGGTGAGCGGCGTCCTGGTCACGGGCGTCGCTTCCGCCACCCGCTTCGAGGCGCCCGAAGGATGGGACTGGGTGGTGCTGCCCGGAATCACCAAGGGAGGCAACGGGTATGAACCCCGGCACCTGGCAATCCGGCAGACGAGCGTCGTCAGGCTTCGATCGTCGCTGATCGCCGCCGTGCTGAAGAACTTCCACCCTCACCTCGTGGTGGTGGACCGCCACCCGTTCGGCGTGGACCATGAGCTGGCGGCGGGGCTCGAGTGGCTGCGTCGCGGGCGGCCATCCTGCCGCGTGGTACTCGGCCTGCGAGAGGTTCTCGACCAACCTGCGGCTGCCCGGCGTGAGTGGGACGCCCTGGATCTGGAGCAAGTGCGCCGGAGTTTCGACGAACTGTGGGTTTACGGCGATCCGGCGGTACACGATGCCGTGCGGACCGGGGAGATTCCCCGGAGCCTTGCCCCCCTCGTGCGGCACACGGGGTACCTCTCCCTGGGACGCCCGGTCCGCCGTCGTACCGGCTCTACCGGCGTACCCTTCGTCGTCACAATGGCGGGCGGCGGGTCCGACGGCCTCGACCTCACACTCACCGCGGCCAAGGCCGCACTTCCGCAGGGTCTCGAGCAGCTCATCATCACCGGACCACAGATGCCCAAGGCTGACCGCGCGCAGGTCGAGGCCGCCGCCCGCCCCGGCACCCATGTAGTTGCATCCGTGCGGGACGCCCTTGCGGAGATTCAGTCGGCGTCCGCCGTCGTCGCAATGGGCGGGTACAACACGGTCTGCGAAATCATGAGCACAACTACGCCGGCGCTGATCGTGCCGCGGGTCGCCCCACGCCGTGAGCAGCTGATCCGGGCGCGAGGGTTGGCCCGCCATCAGTTGCTCGACTTCTGCCATCCGGATGAATTCACTCCGGGCACCCTATCTGCCTGGTTGCAGGACATGGCCGGGCAGGACGTTTTCCGTAGCGGGGTCAACCTGAACGGACTCACCACCATCCATGAATATGCCGCCGAGCTCCTCGCCGAGCCCGCCGATGCCTCGCGACACCACACGGATTGGACCCGCCATGCAGCTGTCTGAAACGGGGCGGATCGGTTACGTCCTGAAAATCTACCCGCGCTTCTCCGAGACATTCATTGTCACCGAGATCCTTGCCCGAGAAGCCGCGGGCGAGGAGCTGGAGATTTTCTCCCTTCGCCCGCCAGTGGACCCGCGCTTCCACCCCGAACTTGCTCGGGTGCAGGCGCCCGTGACCTACGTCGGCCGCCCGCAGAAGCTATCCGAGGGCTGGCCGATCATCGCGGCCGCCCACGCCATCATCCCGAACTTCGCCCAGCGTTTCGCGGACCTCCTGCCTGAGCTGGCTGAGTGCGACGCGTCGGAAGTTCATCAGGGGGTGGAGCTCGCGACCCGTGTGGTCGAGCGCGGTATATCCCATCTTCACGCCCATTTCGGCTCAATCGCCGCGCGCACCGCCCGCATCACCTCTGCACTCACGGGCATTCCGTTCTCCTTCACCGCCCATGCGAAAGACATCTATCACGAGCAGGTGGACAACGCTGAACTCATCCGGCTCATGCAGGACGCCCACCACACAGTCACTGTGAGCGACTTCAACCACCGCTACCTTTCAACCCTGGCGCCCGCAGCCTCCGATCGGCTCCACCGTGTGTACAACGGACTGGAGCTTGACCGCTTTCCCTTCCGGCGACCGGCTCCCGTGCATACGCCCTTCCGTGTCGCCGCCGTCGGCCGATTGGTGGAGAAGAAGGGCTTCTCGCTCCTGATCGACGCCGCCGCGGCGCTGGTTCGCTCCGGCATGCAGGTAGACGTGCGCATCGCAGGCGGCGGGGAACTGGCGGATAGCCTGGCAGAGCGCATCAGATTGCTTGGTCTGAGTGAGCACATCCGGTTGCTTGGTCCGCAAACCCAGAGCGAAGTGATTGACCTCCTGCAATGGGCCGATGTGTTCGCTGCCCCCTGCGTCATCGGAGCGGACGGCAACGCCGACGGACTACCGACAGTCCTGCTTGAAGCCATGGCGATGGGCGTGGTGTGCATCGGCTCCGATGTCACCGGCATACCGGAGGTCCTCGGCGGCCCGGACGGAACCGATACGGGTCTGCTTGTGCGCGCGGGGAATGTCGAGGACCTGATTCAGGCGCTGGAGACGGCAGCTTCCGACTCCTTCGACCGTGCGGCAACGGCCTGTGCTGCCCGATCACTCATTCAACGGTGCTTCGATTCCCGGATCCAGTCGGCACAGCTGAGGCGGCTATGCGCCGAGGCAGCGGCGGAGGCTCTGGCTACGGGGCCGGACGCGATCCCGTCAGCGCCCTCGTCCGCTATCCCGCCGTCCACCAGGTCCCCGAAAATTGAGGCGGTGGCACGATGAGGCGCATCGCGTACCTGTGTGTTGACCCCGGCGTGCCGGTGTTCGGCACCAAAGGTGCCTCAGTGCATGTGCAGGAAATCATCCGTGCCTGGCGGAACCGTGGTGCAGAAGTGACTGTGTACTGCACGCGGACCGGCAGCGATGTTCCGGCCGATCTGGCAGACCTGACCGTCGTCGTCGTGCCCGTGACGGGTAAAGGCGCCACGCGGGAGGCCTCGCAGGCTGCCGTTGCCGCTGAACTGGCCCAGCGGGTTCTCAACGATGGCGCGGATGCAGTCTACGAGCGTTACTCGCTCTTCAGCGATGCACTTGCCCGTGTTACCGCCGAGCTGCGTATCCCGGGCTTCCTTGAGGTCAACGCGCCGCTGATCGACGAACAGCGGACTTATCGGATTCTGCATGACGAGACCGCGGCGACCGCGGCACTGCAGCTTCAGGTTGCCGCTGCTACGCGGACGGTATGCGTCTCCGATCCGGTGGCCGACTGGGTCCGGAAACGGGTCGATCCAGGGGACCATGAGCGCATCCGCACCGTCGCCAACGGCGTGAATACCGACCGCATCCGTCCCTTCCCGGAAGCACCCGGCCGACCGGTGGTTGCTTTCGTGGGCACGCTCAAGCCCTGGCATGGGGTCGAGACCCTGATCGAAGCACAGGCCTCGGGCTCGCGGGCGTGGACCCTGCGCGTCGTAGGTGACGGCCCGCAGGGGCCGGCGTTGCGCAGCCTGGCTGAGAGAGTGGGCGCCGACGTCGACTTCACCGGCGCCGTGGCTCCCGAGAAAGTGCCGGAGCTCCTCGCCGGATGTGCCATTGCGGCTGCACCGTATCCGAGCACTTCCAACGACGGAGACCAGTACTTCTCCCCGTTGAAAATCTACGAGTACTGCGCGGCCGGGCTGCCCGTTGTTGCCTCCCGCGTGGGTCAGGCACCCCACATCATTGACGACGGCGTCACCGGGCTTTTGGTGGAACCGTCCGACCCGCACGCTCTCAGCGAAGCCATCAGCAGCCTCGCCGCAGCGCCGCTGGCCAGGGCAGCGATGTCCTCCGCGGCTCGCCGCGCAGCCACTGAGCGCCACAGCTGGGACACCGTGCTGAACCGGATCACCCAGGAGGTGGCGTGATGGGCAACACCATTCACACGACTCCCGAGAAATCCGCCCTTCGGCGAACATTGCAGACCATCAGGCCTCATCTGGGCGGCCAGGGACTCCTCATGGGCGGTGGGGTACTGGTGTTGCTGTGCGAGGTGGCGTTCCGGGTTCTCGAACCATGGCCCGTCAAATTCGTCGTTGACGCTGTTACCCGTAGCCTCGGAGCTGACTTCTCAGGCACCGGACCGGAGGCCACTCCCCTGCTCCTCCTGGCTTGCGGCGCTGCCCTCGTGTTCTTCACCGGAATGCGGGCCCTCTGCAACTTCGTCGCCACGCTCGCATTCGCGCTGGTCGGCTCGCGGGTGGCAACGAAGCTGCGTGCCGCAGTGTTCGACCACGTGCAGTCCCTGTCGGGCCGGTTCCACTCAGCCAACCGGACCGGCGACACGGTTCAGAGACTGGTCGGCGATGTTGGCCGGCTGCAGGAAGTCGCGGTCACCGCGGGGATGCCGCTGATGGCCAACTGCATCACCCTGGTTGCAATGGCAGGCGTCATGTTCTGGCTTGATCCGCTGCTCGCCCTCGTGGTCATCGCCGCCTGTGCCGGATTCTTGCTCCTTTCCAGGGTCAGCACCGACAAGATCACCATCGCCGCCCGCCGTACGCGAAAGGGTGAGGGTTCTCTGGCCAACACTGCGCAGGAGAGCCTGGGCGCCATCCGTGTTGTTCAGACCTATGGGCTGGAGCGTGCGCTCTCCGACCGTTTCGGCAGCAGCAACGAGCAGACCCTCAGGGAGGGAGTCAAGTCCCGTCGCCTCGCAGCAGCCCTGGAGCGAAGGACGGACGTGATTGTCGGTGTCGCAACCGCCGTCGTGCTTGGAGGCGGCGGGTGGCGCGTTGTTCAGGGAGCCATGACTCCGGGCGATCTGGTGCTCTTCCTCATGTACCTGAAGACTGCGATGAAACCGCTGAGGGACCTGGCGAAGTACACGGGCAGAATTGCGCGCGCCACCGCGTCCGGCGAGCGCGTGGCCGAGTTGCTCGAGGAGGAGGTGGACATCACCGACTCCCCTACAGCCCTTCCGCTGGGCAGGGTGTGGGGCGAGCTTGAGTTCCGGCAGGTATCGGCCTCATACAACGGGTGCGAAGTGCTTTCCGACCTGAACCTGTGCCTGAAGGAGGGTCGCAGCACGGCCATTGTCGGTCCTTCCGGCTCAGGAAAGTCGACGCTGCTGTCCCTGCTTGTCCGGGCAATGGATCCGCAGCACGGGTCTGTGCGCCTCGATGGAGTGGATCTGCCCGACATCACGCTCGCCTCCCTGCGGTCGAACGTGAGCCTTGTCCTTCAGGAAGCCGTGCTGTTCACCGGGACCGTCCGGGAGAACATCCGCTTCGGCCGCCTCTCAGCGACGGATGAGGAGGTCGAGCATGCAGCCAGGCTGGCACAGGCACACGGGTTCATCACCAGCTTTCCCGACGGCTACGACTCGACTGTCGGCGAGCGCGGTGGAACCCTCTCGGGCGGTCAGCGACAGCGAATCGCCATTGCCCGCGCAATGCTGCGGGACGCGCCGGTCGTACTCCTGGATGAGGTCACCACGGGGCTTGACCAGAACTCACGGACGGACGTGCTCCAGGCCCTTTCCACTCTCAGCGCGGGTCGAACCACCGTAACGGTGACCCATGAGGCGTCGGTGGCTTTGAAGTGCGACCGGGTTATCTGGCTTCAGGGCGGCCGGGTCCTGCTGGACGGCTCACCCGAGGAATTGATGCGCTATCCCCTCTTCGCGCGCTGGGTCGAGGAACAACGCACCTCCCGCCAGGACCGGGACGGTTCGCTTCCCATCGGGACCCTGCTGTGAGCAGCGTACTCGCTCCTCTCGACTCCGGCTTGCACTCGGTCAATCTCTTCTTTGACCCTGATGCGCTGAGTTCTCTCTTCAACCGTCCTGTTCGTGCCAGCCACCTGCGCTGGAAGCCCGGCACATCCGCGGTGGCCCGCCTTCACGACGGCGACGGCGTGCGTTGGCTTGCCATGTATAGCGCCGACGCGTCGGTGAAGCTGGAGAAGTCCTCCCGGCGGGCGCTCACACAAAACCTGGAGCTTGAGCGTTTTGCTCTCGATGACGGTGTGCTGGCGAGCGGGCCCATTACGCTGGATCCGCGCCTTTACGGCGTGCTCCGCCCGTTCCGCCGGGCGGCGCTGGATTCCCTATCTTCCGGCGTGCGGGTGCTCAAATACAACCCGTTGCGGCGTGTGGTGTTCAGTATTGCCACCGGTCCTACCGCCGGTATCGCCCCCGGTTCTACCGCCGGTATCGCTCCCGGTTCAATCACCGGGACCGGCCGATGCCTGGTCGGCAGGGCGAGTGCTGCGCGTCACGCAATGACCCGCAATATGCTCTCCAAACTGGCGGAGGGTGGGGTTCCCCTACTTGTTCCCCTCGAACCGCCGCTGTTGCCGGCGGGCCTACCGTTCGGGAAGCACCTGGAGTACCTGCCCTGGTACGGCTCCGGCGACCTCGGCACCGTCCCACCGGCGAAAGCGCAGCCGCCCGCACGTACGGCCGGCGGAGCGTTGGCCCTGCTGCACCGCCAGGCCCCGATCCACCAGGCACATACGTGGCGCGCCCCGGCGGGACGTCTGCGTTCGCTGGTGAAGGAAAACGTTGAGCTGATGCCTGAGAACCGGGACCGCCTTGAGCGTGTGCAGCGGCAACTGGAGTGTTTGCTGCGCCGGCCCGGCCTCGCTGGGGTAATCCATGGTGACTTCTCTGCCGACCAGATACTCGTCGACGGTAAGGACGTGCGCCTGATCGACTTCGAGCGGTGCACGTACGGTGCCGCCGCATCCGATCTGGGCAGTTTTGCTGCCGTCGAAGCACTTGAAGTTCGCCAAGCGGACCGCCGCAGCGTTCTCGCGCTGCCCCGAACGGCCGCCCTGCTTGACGGGTATGGCTCAGGTCCTGACACCGTGAACGAGTCCGAGGTGCTGACCTGGACCGCTTTCTACCTGCTGAACCGGCTCCGCGAACCGTTCCGTGCCTGTTCCCCCTCCTGGCGGCAACAGATGGACGCGCGTCTCGCAATGATCGAGGAGGTGCTGTGGTGAACCGCATTCCCGGTGAAGTTGCGGACGACGACGGCAAAATCGTACGAATCCACCGCGCCTGGCCGCGACGCGGCGGAAGCCTGATCGTAGAGGGTCGTGAGATCGGATCCGATCGGGTCCGGGCCGGGCGAATCGACGCAGGTGGCCGCGCGTCCATGGTGCCGTTCGCTCACGACCCTGCCCTGCCCGCGCTGAGCGCCGAAGGATTATCCGGGGAGCTGCTGGTGCACCGGCTGAAGCGGCGCGCCGTCGTGCGCTCGGATGGGCAGTACAGGAAGTTCGTCGCCGGCGGAAAGGCATCCGCCGTTGCCGATGCGCATCGGGTTGCAGTGAGAGCGCTGGCTGGGTCCGGGCTCGAGGTTCCCGACGTCGTCGCCTCCGATGAGTACAGCGTTACGCTGACTGCCGTGCCCGGTATGAGCCTGTTTGAGTTGGGCCGGACTTCGGGCCCTGCCAATGGGACGATCGCTCCCGGAAACGGCGGTGGCGCCGGGCAGGGGGCGCTGGAGGCTTGGGAGCGTTCCTGGAGGCTGTGGGCGATGCGATGGCCCGAGTTTGTTGGAGGGCCGGGAAGCACGGATGCATCGATGGCTGCACGGATCCACTCCGCGGCAGATGAGGTTCGCACCGTTGAGCGTTGGCTGGAACTTGGCGCCTTCAACGCCCTCGGGGTATCCGAGCGAAGGCTCCGGGGTGCGGCGGCAGGCGTCGCCCAGTCCCTGCTGGCTGGCACATCGCCTGTCCGACTGGCGCACAGGGACCTGCATGACAAACAAGTCCTCGTTGACCCTGACCAAGGATCAGTGGGAATCATCGACTGCGACACTCTGTCCGTCGCCGAGCCTGCCCTCGATCTGGCGAACCTGTCGGTGCACCTTGATTTCCGGGTGGCGCAGAATTTGTTGTCTGCCGGAGCGGCAGCCTTGGGCAAGCAGCACATCCGGGAAACTGCCCAGGCTCTTGAGATACCGCCCGCCCGCTTTGAAGCCTATGCTTCGGCGACCGCGATCCGGCTGGCGTGTATCTATGCGTTTCGGCCGCCCTACCGGACCGTGGCGCGTACCTGGTTCAACGCTCTTGAGACACGTCTTGTCGCCGCATCACGAGCTGGAGCGGCGTCCCGCTGACCCCCTTCCCGACACGAACATTAACCCCCGATAACGGACCTGTCCCGATTCGCTAACGACACGACGACACACGCTGAAATACTCAGCTAGCTGTTCAATACTGGGGTTCATGGTCACGCAGCAGTTCGAGGAGACAGTCAGGACAAAAGTTCGTCGGGTATTGCGTTGGGATTGCGCCCCTGCCGTGATTGTTCTGCTTGCAGTGGCGGTCTTCTGGATCGGAGGGTCACTGGAGTGGTTCCAGATGCTCCGCGTCCCTGAGAACGCAGTGGGCAACGTGGTCTGGCTCTACCTCATGCTCGCCGCGGTGGCAGGTTCGATCGTGTTGGGAGGCGGCGCCGTCGTCGATCTGGCTCGTCGTGTGAACCGACGGTCCGGGCAGGATCAGTAGCGGTACTTCCCCTCCCCGCCCAGCTGCCCGGCCGGTTTACCGGCGCGTATGAGGGCGGAGAAGCTAGGCCCGTGGTTCCGCCGCAACCCGGGGCCTGGCTTCTCCGATGAGCCTGGCATCCGCAGCGGCAGCGGCAGCAGATCCAGCCGCTGCCTTGGGACGTCCCAACGCACGGTAGGTCCAGCCGGCATCGCGCCAGGCCGTCGCGTCCAAGCAGTTCCGTCCATCGACGATTGCCGGCCGTGCGACCAGCCCGGCGAGATCTTCCGGATTCAACGTGCGGTACTCCTCCCACTCGGTGAGAACGAGGACGGCGTCGGCATTCTGCACAGCCTCCTGCACTGACGTTGCGTACGCGAGGTCAGGGAAGCGGCGTGCTGCGTTGGGAACCGCCTGCGGGTCGATGGCCGTCACCGCTGCCCCCTGAAGTTGAAGCTGGGCTGCGACGCTCAGTGCCGGGGAGTCGCGGACGTCGTCGGAGTTGGGTTTGAATGCCAGGCCGAGTACGGCGATCCGTTGGCCCAGCAGTGACCCGCCGCAGACCTCGCGGGCCAGATCGACCATGCGGGAGCGTCGCCGCATGTTGATCGAGTCAACTTCGCGCAGGAAAGTCAGCGCCTGGTCGGCACCGAGCTCTCCGGCGCGGGCCATGAAGGCGCGGATGTCCTTGGGAAGGCACCCTCCCCCGAACCCAAGCCCTGCGTTGAGGAACCTGCGGCCGATCCGGTCGTCGTGGCCGATGGCGTCCGCAAGCAGGGACACGTCAGCCCCGGTTGCCTCGCATACCTCAGCCATCGCGTTGATGAAGGAGATCTTCGTGGCCAGGAACGCGTTGGCAGAGACCTTGACCAGCTCGGCGGTTTCATAGTCCATAACCAGCCGCGGGCGGCCGTCGGCGAGTGCCTGGGCGTACACCTCATCCAAGATCAGTTGCGCACCGCTGTTCGCATCGTCCAACCCGTACACCAGCCGGTCGGGTTCCAGCGTGTCCTTGATCGCGTAGCCCTCTCGCAGAAATTCGGGATTCCAGGCCAGTGTCACGGAGGGGCACGCCTCAGTGATCCGGGTGGAAAGTCCACGCGCGGTTCCGACGGGAACGGTGGACTTTCCCACCACCACATCGCCCTCGCGCAGGTGCGGAAGAAGCGCATCAACACTCGCGGCTACGTGGCTGAGGTCCGCGCCATTCTCGGTGCGCTTCTGCGGAGTCCCGACTGCTATGAAGTGCACAGCGGACCCGGCGGCATCAGCGATGTCAGTCGAGAACTGCAGCCTGCCTGATTCAAGTGCTTCAGTGAGGAGCTCCGCGAGTCCCGGCTCGAAAAAGGGAGGCTCCCCTGCGCCGAGGCTGGCGACCTTCGCGCTGTCGACGTCGATGCCCACCACGTCATGTCCCAGCTTCGCCATGCACGCGGCATGCACTGCCCCTAGATACCCGCATCCGATGACCGACAACCGCATGATGAACTCCCCTTGCTGTGTCCCGTTTCAGTGGTCTTACGAAAACCGTACGGACGGCACATGGGGCGCAGATGAACTAGAGATGAGAGTTGGATGAGATCGGGCGGTCAGCTCTGTGCCCTTGGAGTCATGGCGGAGCCGCTAGGCCGGTTCAAGGAACCAGAGCCGGGTCTCGCCGTACTTCTTCTCGGCGAAGCGCTCAATCCCGGCGGGCCACACCGGTTCCACTGAGCGCGATGAGCGTTCCAGTACGACGACGGCGCCCTCCGCCAGATGCCGGGCAAGCGACGACAAGACAGTCATCAACGCCGCATCCTCCAATGGATAGGGCGGGTCCATGAGCACCACATCCCACAGCGCGTCTTCCGAGACCCGGTTCAGGTACGTTTCCACCTTCGACCGGTGCACCCGAACACAGGTCCATCCGAGAACACGGTTCATTGCGTCGGCGTTGGCCCGGCAGGCGGCTGCGGCCTTTTCGGCGGACTCCACGAGGTCAACGGCTGATGCCCCACGACTCGCAGCCTCCACGCCGAGTGATCCGGACCCGGCGAACAGGTCCAACACATGCGCGCCATTCAGAATGTTGTACGCGTCAAGCCGTGAAAAGAGAGCTTCCTTGACGCGGTCGGTGGTGGGTCGCGTCCCCTGGCCCGGGACGCTGGTCAGGGAAGTTCCCCCTGCGACGCCGGCGATGATTCGACTCATGACAAAACACTCTAAACCACTGGCAAAAGCGTTTCAGCACAGCGGGACGAGGCACAGCCGGTACGAATCTCGAGCGGCCGCTTACAGAGAAGCTGGACGCCCGGAAGATTCTCCGGACGCCCAGCTACTACTGTGCGAAGTGAACGACGACGCCGGCCGTTTTTATGGTGACCGGCTCGCCGATTCGATCAGATTCCGCGACGGGTGTCGTCGGTGCCGTCAGTCTCGATCTCTTCCTTGCGGACTTCCTCGCTGACCGTTTGCTCATCCGTGACGGTTTCCTTGTCGAGACGCACGCGCTCCACGGGCACGGCTTCCTTTTCAACGACGGGGCGTTCCTCGTGAAGGGTCACCTCGTGCTCTTCCTCGCTGATGGCCGGGCCATCCAGCGCGTCGCCGCGGTTGGCGTCGGTGATGGGCTCGCGCTCAACACGCACTTCCTCACGCTGCACCGGCACAGTCTTCGTGACGTTCTCCGTGACAACGTACTTGCGAAGGCGTGCGCGGCCGGTCTCGCGGTTCTCAGTTCCTACGTGCAGACGTTCCTCGGAACGCGTCATGGCGTCATCCGTTGTGGGACCGGAGGTGTCGTGTCCCACGGTACGGTCGCCGCGATCCGTGTCGCTCAGATCCCGATCGCCGCGATCAGCGTCATAACGATCCCGCTCGCCCACCCCGGCAATGCCCGGGCTGGTATCGCCCAAATCATCGGAGCCGGTTGTGGTGCCGGAGTAGGTGCCGTGGTCTGCGGCGTCATACCCGCCACCTTGCCGGCTCAGTGAGTAATGGCGGTACAGTTCCTCTTCTTCCGCTTCGCTCAGATTCTGGTCTGGATCGACCTTTGGCGCGTCCTTGACCTGGTCCTTGGTGTAGGCGATGCGCACGTCATCGCCGTCCATGGAAGCGCCCTGCAGCGGAGCGAAGGATTCAGACGTGCCGAAGAGGCCTGTCTTCACGGTGACCCAGCTGGGCTCTCCTGTGTGGTCATCCACGTAAACCTGCCCCGCGGACCCCACCTTATTGCCATCCTGGTCCACAACGTTGCCATTGCCATCAAGGATGCGGTCAATGTGTTCCTGCGTGATCATGTCATCTCCTCGAGATTGATTGCAGAGGACTTCTTCCGAAGTATCCGGTCGCATAAGAGTATGCACAAAAGGACCCCAATGGGAAGCATGCTTATTACTTCCGGATGGAAGTCTGTCCGACCCCGACTTGCTGCACCCAACGTGGGCTGCGAAGTGACGAGTTGCAAGCGGGAAGCATGTGAACCGGTCCCGGGTTGCTACCCGGAGAGAGCCGGTTAGACTGACAACAGGTTCAGCAGCGAGCCACAGTAATACCTACTTGTGGGAGTGCCACCCTATGGACGCTCAGTCGCGCTCAGTTATTGAGCCGGATCATTCGTTGACCTGCGGTTTTTCCGTAGATCCGCCTACATCAGCCGATATCGATGACGGCTTCCCCTCCGACCTTTCCTCGACACCGGAAAGCCGGCTTCTGGAGCTGTCCGATGCCCTGTTCCTCGAACTGGATTCCAAGATGCCCGACCTGAGGGCCATGGAGCGGTATCTGACCCTTTGCGACGAACTCGCCCTCCGCCAGATACGTTCGGGCGTTGCCTGATAACGGCGAACACTTTGTCAGCCTACTGATTGTCGCTATAGTTGTCTGAACGGTTCAGCAGTGAGCCTCACCAGCACTTTTGACTGTGGGAGTTGACATGGACCTGCGTTACCCCAACGCCTCCGCAACGAACCTGCGCACGGCAGTTCGCGACAACATGAAGCTGAGTCGTTTCGAACTGTACGTCGACGGCGACAACATCGGGCATCTGCAATATGAGACCCGCCAGGGCCAGATCTGGCTACTGCACACCATCATCGAACAGCGTTTCAAGCGCTCCCGCCTGGACCAATACTTCGTGGGGAACGTACTCGAAAACCTGCACCGGAGACGGCTCGCGGTGATGCCCTTTTGCCCCACGGTGCGTGCGTACCTTGCCGGGCATCCTGAATGGGCCACCCTGATACCGGCGTCCGAACGGTCGCGTTTCCGCCTCACGCCTGCCTCCAAAGCGCGGAAGACGACATCCCGGGCTTCCTGACCTTGCCGGCCCTGCCCTATCCGCGCTCCAGAAACGCTTCTTTCTCATCATTCAGGTAGAGATCCAGTGCTTCAGCGAGTTCTGGGTGTTCTGCAAGATCAGGGTCCGCGTCGATCAGTTCCTGGGCGTCTTTCCGCGCCTTCTCGATGACACCGGCATGCTGGATCACCTTGAGAAAGCGCAGCGCTGATCGTCCACCGGACTGTGAAGCGCCCAGGATGTCGCCCTCCCGACGCAATTCCAGATCTTTCTGGGAGAGCTCGAAGCCGTCGGAAGTCGATGCGACAGCATCCAGGCGCTCCCTGCTCGGGTGCTCCGGTTCGAGGTCGGTAACAAGCAGGCACGTACCTTGGTGACCGCCGCGCCCGATCCGACCGCGGAGCTGGTGCAGCTGTGAGATGCCGAAACGATCGGCGTCCATGATCACCATGAGCGTTGCATTGGGGACGTCAACGCCGACCTCGATCACGGTAGTGGAGATCAGGAGGCTGATACTTCCCTCATTGAACCCGGCCATTGTGGCGGCTTTCTCCGCCGGATCCAGCCGCCCGTGCAGGAGCCCCATGCTCACTCCAGCAAGCGCGGGGACCTCCGACAAAGACTCGAACAGCTCGACAACACTCGTCAGTTCCTGCTTGTTCGTGGGCGGCCCCTCGTAAAGTTCCAGCGCGTCAGCACTGTCAGGTTCCGTCTGGGCGTCCCCGATTTTGGGGCACACGATGTACACCTGGCGGCCCGCGTCGATTTCCTCTCTGGCCCGTGCCCACGCCCGATCGATCCAGCGCGGATTCTCGGAGAGCCCAACCACATGGGTTGCGATTGGGGCCCGGCCGGCCGGCAGCTCCGTCAGTGTAGACACGTCCAGATCGCCGAACACCGTCATGGCGACTGTTCTGGGAATTGGCGTGGCGGTCATGACAAGCATGTGGGGAGCCGCTGCCGCTTTGCCCCTCAGCGCGTCCCGCTGTTCAACACCGAAGCGGTGCTGCTCATCCACAACGATCAGTCCAAGGTCGTAAAACTGGACGTTTTCGGACAGCAACGCGTGGGTTCCAATGACTATGCCTGCATCCCCGGAGGCTGCCGCAAGCAGAGCTTCACGCCGCTGAGCAGTCGTCATTGAGCCGGTCAGAAGCACCACCCGCGTGCCGTCCACGGCACCGCCGAGCATTCCACCCTCAGCCAGCGGGCCAAGGGTCCGCGTGATGGATTGGTAGTGCTGCGCTGCGAGCACTTCAGTCGGCGCCAGAAGGGCAGCCTGCCCCCCGGCGTCGATCACCTGAAGCATTGCACGCAGCGCAACGATCGTCTTTCCGGATCCGACCTCGCCCTGAAGCAGCCGGTTCATGGGGTGCGGGGCAGCGAGGTCCACGGCCAGCTGTTCGCCGACCGCTTGTTGGCCCGAGGTCAACACAAAGGGCAACGATGCGTCGAACTGGTCCAGCAATCCGTGCCGGTGTTGGGGCCGCGCGGTGGCTTCCTCCGCGAGGATCTCCGCCCGCCGTCGTGCCAGTGCCGTCTGCAGGACCAGTGCCTCCTGATAACGGAAGCGATGCTGCGCGCGATAGGCGTCTTCAACCTCGACCGGCCTGTGAATCATCTCGTAGGCCTGCGTGATGTTCATGTACTTGTCCCGGCGGGCGATATGCGCCGGTATGGGATCGTTCAGCTGTGAGTGCACAAGGCTGTCGAGGAGTTTCGACACGCAGCCCCTGATTATTTCACTGCTGATCTGCTCGGAAGCCGGATACACGGGAGTGGGCAGCAGATGCTCTTCCATCCCGCCGTTGTCCTCATCCAGAAGGGAGAACCGTGGGTTGGTAAGCGTGAGTTTTCCGCGATAGCTACCGGTCTTGCCCGAGAAAATGGCGCGGGTTCCTGCAGTGAGCCGCCGCTCAGCGCCACGACCGTTGAAGAAGGTGAGATGCATGGTGCCGAGCCGGCCGGCGCCGTCGTCGTCGGTGATGACGACATCCAGTACTTTCCCCTTGCGGGTTCGCATCCACCGTGAATTTGCCGACTGAACCCGGGCGATCAGGGTGATCTCTTCGCCGAGCGGGACTTCCGACAGTCGCGTCAGCTCTCCTGGAGCGAGATACGTGCGGGGAAAATGATTCAGAAGCTGGCCGTCAGAGTAAATTCCGAGGCTTTCCCGGAGTAGTTTCCTCGACCTCTCGCTGAGCATTTTCAGGCGCAGGGGTTCGGCCAGCTCGGGCGGGCGCCTGTTCTCCATAGACCTTCCCTGAAACTTTTCCTGCGCATCGCAGGACCATCAAAATGACAGTGCGAGCTTAGCGGAGGGCTCTGACGATCCTGCTAGACCTGATAGTGAGTCGCGGACGGAGTCCCGGCGACCCGTTGAACGATCTCGGCCGCGATGATGCGCAGCTTGACGTTGCGTGTGCTTGAGGCGCGCTGCAGGATCTCGAACGCCACGGCCTGGGAGCACCGGTTCTGAGCCATGACAATGCCAACAGCCACGTCGATATCTGTTCGCGATTCCATCGCTCGGCTGCGGTTGTCGGCTTCTTCGCTGTAATGCGCCATACGCAGTGCGAGCTGCAGTCCCCTGGAGGCTTGCCGTGCAAATGACTCGGCGAAGGCTATCTCGTCATCCGTGAAGGAGTTCGGGCGGTAGGAATACAGGTTCATTGCGGCCTGCGCTCCGTGCCCGATGGTGAAAGGGGCGGAAAGAATTGAGCGGAGACCGTGCGCGGCCACAGCTTCCGAGTACTCAGGCCATCTGCCGTCGGATTCGAAATCGTCGACGACAATTGTCCGCTGATCCCGGGCCGCGGTAAGACATGGGCCTTCCCGAAAGGCGTACTGGAGCTCGTCCATGGCCTTCGCTGTCTCGGAGTTATAGGCTACTGTCGCGGCCCGGCGGTGGCGCAGCAGGGTTATCCCG
This sequence comes from uncultured Arthrobacter sp., assembly GCF_947495145.1. Classification (GTDB taxonomy): domain Bacteria; phylum Actinomycetota; class Actinomycetes; order Actinomycetales; family Micrococcaceae; genus Arthrobacter_D. The sequence continues at coordinate 29,946 of NZ_CANLXP010000003.1, read as the reverse complement.
CAAAGCACGCTTCCCTTGTTGCTGCTGACGCTGCGTGCCGACAACACCGCGAGTTCGCCGAGCAACTCCTGCATATCAGAGGTGGACAGGATGAGATCCTGCAGCTCTTCAAGAAGCGAACTTTCACTGGAAGCGGTCGGTTGCCCGGCTCCTCGGTTCGGTACGCCGATCTCCTCCTCAGCTTCGAAGGAGACGAGTTCGCCCACAGGTGCGTCCTTTCCCGATGGTTCAAAGATCAAGTTTCTTGGCATAGGATACTTCACTAAGCGCCCTTTGCATTATCCGGCGGAACTCGTACTCCGCCGCTGGCAGGCGCTGCCGGTGCCGTCCCACCGGGTTCAGTTCGAGAGTGCAGCACAACGTGAGGTGCAGCACCTCTATGGGGTTGGAAGGTTGAGGAATGGATACTTCGCACTGGGCAACAAGCCGGCTGCTGAGCACTGCTGCCCGGCTCAATGAGAACCGTGACAACGAGCGGCTACGCAGCATCGGGGTTACCCATTCCGGGGTGACCATCCTGAAAGTGCTGGCTACCGCCGGTTCCATGAGCCAGGTGAAGCTTGCCCAGATCGTCCGGGTCCAGGCGCAGACGGTGGGCAAGGCCCTGGAGCGGCTGGAAGCCCGCGAACTCGTCACGCGGCAGAAGAGTGAGACTGACCGCCGGGTAACATTCGTTGCCCTCACCCCTGCCGGTCAGGCCATCCTCGAAAAGGTGCAGCAGGGAGAAGGCGTACCGCTTGGCGCAGCAGACTACGCGGAGGAAGACCTCCGTGCGGCGCTGATCAACGTGATCAATGCCACCCGCGACAACCTGCTTGCCGGCGGTGCAACTCCCGGACCGGACCTGGCCATTCCGGCCTAGCGTCCGCTTCCAATCCGGGCGCTCACGCGCCGCTGATCACCCGGTCTCGTCCGGCAAGAACCCCCATCATCGCCAGGACCGCCATGATTCCGGCGCAGACGAGCAGTGGAAGCGTCCAGTCGCCGCTCAGATCGTATAGACCGCCGAAGAGCACCGGACCGGCGGCGCCCAGGCCGTAGCCCACGGATTGCGCCATCCCGGACAGGGCAGCGGCCTGCGGATAATTCATGGTCCGCAGGCTGAACAGCGTCAGCGCGATCACAATCAGGCTCCCGCACCCGACCGCCCCCAGGAGCACCCACAGCAACGTGAGGTCCGGTGCAACCGCCAGACCGAGGAAAGTCGCGAAGGTCAGTGCGCTGCTTGCGAAGGCCACGAGCCGCTGATCCGGTCCCCGGTGAAGGATTCCGCCGGTTGCAAGGCTGGCGAAGACGCTGACAAGAAGGAATACCGAGAGGTGGAGACCCGCCGTCGTCGCCTCAACGCCGCGGCTTTGCTCGATGGTCGGCAGCCAGGCCATCAAAACGTAGAAGGCAATTGACTGCAGTCCCATGAACAGGGTCACTTGCCAGCCCAACGCCGATGACCATGGTGACCGGTAGGTTACCTTGGGCGCCGTTCTACCGGCGGATCCCGGCCCGCGGCGGCGCAGCCACGGCAGGAGCACCGCCATGGCAACCAGTGCCAGCCCCACCCAGATACCGAGGGCCAGCCGCCAACCCGCCGGAGAGGTCTGCGCCACCGGTACGACGACGGCTGCCCCGATTGCGGCGAAGGCGGCTTGTGTGGCCGTGTAGCTTCCGGTGACCTGACTGACTCTCGTCGGGAAATCCCGCTTCACCAGCGACGGAACAAGTACGTTGAGGAAAGCGATGGCAAGCCCGATAAGCGCGGTGCCAACCCAGATCAGGCCGGGCACCGGCAGGGAACGAAGCACGATTCCCGACGCGAGGAAGAGAAGGGACACCCAGAGCGCCCGATCGAGCCCCAGGCGGGAAGCGACAGCCGGCGCCACAGGGGAGAAAACCGCGAAAGCGATGAGCGGAAGACCCGTGAGAAATCCCGCTGCAGCGCTGGACAGCTGCAGGTCGCTGCTGATGTTCCCGAGAACCGGGCCGACGCTGACGAAGGACACTCGAAGGTTGACTGCGATGAGCAGGACGCCAATGAGGGCGAATCCGATTCGGGCAGTTCGTTCAGGCGCCTTTGAGGTGACAGCGGACATCGTGCGGTTCTTCCGTCCTTTGGTGAGGTAGGGAGCGCCCGTGGCCCCGTCCGCTTCTACCCTAGCGCCCAGAATGCGGCGGTACCGTTGGAAGCCGGGACCGTAGCTAAGACCCGTAGCGCTCCTGATCAGAGTAGTAACCCGGGTCCTGGGGAACGACTGCTCCCGCCCCGGCGAGCTGGGTGACAGCAATGTGGCTGGGCTGCCCGGCTTCCTCGATGAATTTGAGCGCGAGGGCGGCTTCGGGGACGTGGACGTGCACGCGCCATCTGTAGCCTTCCTCGACTTCGGTCACCGCACTCATGATGACGGAATCGCCTACCTCGTCGAGGTGGAGGCGGAGGGTGGCAGCGTCCAGGGGGCTGAGGTTGATGGTGCACATCACTTCGACGCCTTCAGCGGGCATGCCGTTGTGGATATGAGGTGCCTGGACGTCGTAGCCATGCAGGCCGTCGATCAGTTCGTCCCGCAGCTCTTCACCCAGCGAGGCGGCGCGGAGTGCATCCATGATGAGCAGGAATCCCACGCCGCCTGCATCCACGACTTTCGCTTCGGTGAGTGCGCCCAACTGGCTTTCCGTCTGCACAACGGCCTCAAGTGCAGCCTCCACCGCGCCCTGCAGGGTCATGGCGAGGGCATGGTTACTGTCATCGCCCTCGTTCGCCTGGTCTACCGTGGCGGCCCCAATGGCTGTTGCCTCCAGCACGGAGAGCATGGTTCCGGGTACAGGATCGCTGAGCGCTGACCAGCTGCGGATCTGCGCCCGGTTCAACGCAGTTGCCAGCAAGGGCCCTGACAGGCGGGATGCGCCATGGAGGGGCTCGGCTATTGCCGCCAGGAAGACGGCGAAGAGGGTGCCTGAATTACCGCGGGCATCTTCCATGGCCGCCTGGCCGGCAACTTTCAGCACCTCACCGAGATCATGGGAGTCGAGGTCTGCCGCCGCCTGCGCTGCTGCCCGGACCGTCAGATAGAGGTTGGTGCCGGTGTCGCCGTCAGCCACCGGGAAGATGTTGATGGCGTTGAGGCGGTCGCTGTGGTTGCCGAGGGATTCTTCAGCCTTGCTCAACCATCGCTTCATCGCTGTCGCGTTTGCGGTGATTTTAGTCTGCAAAATGATCCCATCCCACGTTGGCTGGAGACTGTGACCCGACGGTCACTTCGGCAAGCCCGGCCTCTACCGAGCCTACCGCAGTGAAGCCTGCCAGCGGCATAACGTTTGGGTTAACGGTAGCCAGCAGACCGTGGTCCTCTCCCCCGCCGAGCACCCATTCCAGCGGGTCCCTTCCCAGCAGATGCGCTGCTGCGCCAAGCGGATCCGCGAGGCGTTGGAGGACCTCAGGATCGAAGTCGATCCGCACCGAACTGGCGGAAGCAAGCCGGAGAGCATCGCGCACCAGCCCGTCGGAAACGTCCATCATTGCTGTCGCGCCGGCTTCAGCCGCAGCGGGCCCCGATTGCAGCGGAGGACGTGGCCGGCACTGAGCCTCGACGAGAGCACGTAGTTCCGCTTGAAGCGAACCGTATTCGTAGTCGGACTCCAGCAGTGCCAGCCCCGCTGCGGCACGCCCCAGCACCCCGGCGTGCACGACGACGTCGCCCGGTTGGGCTCCGGACCGCACCACCGGAGCGCGCCCGTCCAGCGAACCCGTGACAGCGGCGGTTACTGAGATCTCCGTCCCCCGCCCCAAGTCGCCCCCGACCACCACGCAGGTGGACGCATCCAGTTCACGGACCGCGGCGCTCAGCCCTTCTGCCAGCTCTTCAACCCAGGCGACCTCGGTGCTGCCGGGAAGGGTGCAGCTCACTACCAGCGATGTGGGGCGCCCACCCATCGCGTTGATGTCGCTGAGGTTTTGGGCAGCGGCTTTCCATCCCACGTCGAACCCGGTGGTCCTGTAACCGTTGGCCCACTGCAGCCGGAAGTCCATGTCCTGGACCTGCGTATCGATGGAGATAAGCACCCGGCCGTCCGGAACGACGACCAGGGCAGCATCATCCCCAGGGCCGAGATGGACGCCCGAGGAGACGGCTGACCCGGCTCCGAGACGCGGAAGAATACGCTCGAGGAGGGCAGACTCGCTCAGTTGGTTGACGGTAAGAGGCATTGTTCAACCGTACGTGGGGCAAGCGACATTCCTGTGCCGCCTGTGGACAAGCGAGGCACGGAATAGAGGGGTAAATGAGGCACAAACAAGGTTGGCGGCAGCGCTAGCCGACCCGGCGCCGTCGTACCCGCCTGAGGATAAGCCAGCCGACAAGAACGCCAAGGGCCACGTAGATAACGATGTCGAAGTATTGGGAATACTGGTCCACCAGGTGGTACTGCGTTCCGAGGAAGTAGCCCAGGCCGATCAGCAGCACATTCCACAGCAGGCTACCAGCAACGGTGAAGAGGGTGAACGTACCGAGCGGCATGTGTTCGGCGCCCGCCGGCAGGGAAATCAGGCTCCTGACGCCCGGTATGAGCCGGCCGAAGAAGACCGCCGACCGGCCGTGGCGGTCGAACCAGCGCGCCGCCCGCTCGAAGTCGTCGCGGTCCACCAGCGGCAGCTTCGAGAGTCCGCGCACCACGCGCTCCTCGCCCAGCTTCGCACCGAGCAGGTATAGGAGAACTGCGCCGATGTAGCTTCCGAGAGTTGCCAGTCCGAGTACAAGAACGGCGTTCATCTCGCCCTGCTGGGACAGGAAACCTGCCAGCGGCAGGACCACTTCACTGGGAATGGGTGGAAAAACCGTCTCAAGAAGCACGAGTACGCCGACGCCAACTTCCCCGAGCGCGCTCATCACGTCAGTGATCACTCCGGTCAGCCCGGACTGCTCCTGCGGCCCGCCGGTACTAGCCTGCATTGGTGCTGGCCACATATTCCCCCAATGTTCCCTGATCGAGTGCCTCGGCAATGCGCGCTATTGCTTCCTCGTCCTTCACGACAATCGACTGGCCGTCCGGTGAGGTTCCGACTCCCAGGTTCGGGAGCGTGAAGAACACGACGTCGTCGGAGCGGATCTGCCACATCCCCAGTGCGAGGGAGCCGAGAGTGGCAGCGCCGAACTCCTCATCGACGCTGAGGTACGGCGAGATCTCGTTCACTACCCTGCTGAGCTTCACCGGGTTGGTGAATGTCTCGGTGCTCAGCAACTCCGACATGATCCCCTTGATGAAAAGCTGCTGGTTCTGCACCCGCTGAAAATCTCCGTCGCTGAATGCCTTGCGCTCGCGAACGAACTTCAATGCTGAGTCGCCATCGAGCGTGATGGTGCCCTGCTCGAAAAATTCTCCCTCAGTCCCTTCCGACTGGAAAGCGATCGGATTGTCCACTGTCACGCCGCCAAGCGCGTCGGTCAGGCCTTTGAAGCCCTCGAAGTCAACGATCATCACGTGGTCGATCGGCGCATCGAACATGGTCTCGACGGTTTGGACGACCAGCGGCACTCCACCGAGCGAGATCGCGGCATTGATTTTGTTCTCGCCATACCCGGGAATCTCGGTCCAGGTGTCGCGCAGAATCGACATGACGTAGACGTTCTGCCGATCCTGGGGAATGTGCACGAGCATCATCGTGTCGGATCGCGAATCGGTGAATCCCTCCCCCGCTCCGTCTTCGGATTCGGCGGGCCGCGCGTCGCTGCCCATCAACAGGAGGTTCATCGCCCCTTCCGCGGCAGCCGACCGTTCAGGCCGCGTGGACGAGTCAGGAAAAGCGTTCTCGATGGTGGTGGTCTTCGTTTCGAAAGCCACCGCCAGACTGATCAGATAGCCGGCGACGACGGCGGCGAAGGCAGCAACGACGCCAAGTATCACCAGCACGGCGGTACGCAGCGGCCGCTTTCTCTTCGCCGGCCGCCGCGGCGCATCTTCCACGTAATCGTGCGTACTCAAACGAATCGCTCCCTGCAGATAGCCAGTGAGCCCAATGGTACCGAGCGCGGCCGGAAGCCTCCTGAGACTGCACTTTCCCAAGTGTCCTTGAGTTTTCCCAATCGCTGTGGGACTGTTCACACATGGCGAGCGAATCCGTGAAGGTCGACGATGCAATTCAGGCGCCGCTCGGTGCGCCCTACTGGAAGCTGTGGACGTCATCCGGGCTCTCCAACCTCGCTGACGGGGTCTTCAAGATTGCACTGCCCCTGGTTGCAATTCAGTTCACCCAGTCCCCCACGCTGATTGCCGGGTTGTCTTTTGTCGGCACCCTCCCGTGGCTCCTCTTTGCGCTTACAGCGGGCGCTCTGGCGGACCGGTTGGACCGCCGCCTGCTCATGCTGGTAGCCAACCTCACGCGTGCGGTCCTGCCTGCCATGCTTATCGCTGTCATCCTGCTCGACCTCGGTTCGATCTGGGCGCTCTACGTCGTCGCCCTCCTGGTCGGGGTCGCCGAGACGCTGCATGACACCTCAGCGCAGTCGATCATGCCGCAGCTGGTGCACCGCGACCAGCTCTCCCGGGCCAACGGACGGCTGTACGCCGTTGAGCTGACCACCAACCAGTTCGTCGGTCCGCCGCTGGGCGGCTTGCTGGTCGCAGCCGGCGTGATCGGCGGGTTTGCGGTGCCCGCTGCTCTGTGGCTTGCGGCGGTAGGAGCCCTGTTCCTGGTACGTGGCCCCTTCCGCATCGAACGCGAGGTGAAGACAACCCTGCGCTATGACATCGCCGAGGGCCTGAAGTTTCTATGGAACGAGAAGATCCTGCGGACGCTCGCCGTCATGACCGGAACCCTCAACTTCGCGTCGAGCGCGGCTTTCGCACTCTTCGTCCTCTTCGCTGTGGGGCCTTCTTCGGCGATGAAACTCTCCGAGGTGGGTTTTGGCGTACTGCTCACTACTTCCGCGATCGGCGCGTTCCTTGGGTCCTTCATCTCGGAATGGGCCGAACGGAAGCTGGGCCGGTCGAAGTCGCTTGCCCTGACCATCCTTGGCGGATCATTCTTCGTGGGCGCCCCCGCCCTCACCGACAACCCCTACATCCTAGGCTTCGTGTTCTTCGTCGGTGGTGTGCTGGTTATGCTCTGGAATGTCATCACCGTCTCGCTGCGGCAACGCATTACGCCGGACCGCCTGCTCGGCCGGGTCAACAGCGCATACCGTCTCCTCGCGTGGGGCACCATGCCGCTCGGCGCGGCCGCCGGCGGTCTCCTGGCGCAGTGGCTCGGGCTGCAGGCCATGTTCGGGATCATGGGCGTGCTGACGCTGGCCCTGCTGGCTCTCATGCCGATCCTCACGGACAGCGCCATCGACGCGGCCGACGTCGCGAGCTGACTTCCGCTGGCCCTCACCGGTTGCTCGAAGATTCTTTCCTGCTCGCAGGCGGGCATTTGACACAGGAATAGACGGCTGCTCAGCCGATGCTAAGGTGAAGCACCAAATCCAGGGTGGAAGCGGGATGGATGCAGCGGTTTGAACTGAAGCACTGGCTCAAAACCAGAATGTGGGTCATTCCCGTCCTGTTCGTTCTGGGCGGCGTGGCGTTATCCTCGCTCGTCATCGCCATCGATCCCAGGGGCACTCTGGTGCCACAGAGCATCAGCGGCGACCCGACAGCTGCCATGCAGATCCTCTACCTCATTTCATTCGCCATGCTCACGCTGACCGGCCTGGTGCTGTCCCTCCTGGTACTCGTGGTGCAGCTGGCAATGGGCAGCTTCTCGCCACGCATCGTGCGGCAGATCCTGCAGGACCGGCCGTCACAGTGTGCAATCGGTCTCTTTGCCGGAACCTTCACCTTCGCACTGCTTACCATGCGTACCGTCGTGACTTCGCCCGAAGGCGGCACTGTCCCCGGCCTGGCGGTCGTGGTAAGCGTTCTGCTGGTTCTCTCCTGCATTGTGACCCTTGTCTGGTACCTCGACCACATCGGGCAATCGCTCAGGGTGGCAGCACTCGTCGATTGGGTCGCCAATGACACGATAATCACCCTGGACAGGGTCTTCCCCGATCCCGGCGAGAGACAGCAGATGGAAAGCGACCTCATCCGAACGCCGCGCAGCGGTGTGCTCTTCGAGGTCGACCACGACCGCATGATCGATCTGGCGCACACGGCCAACGTCTCCTTCGAGGTGTTGTGGTCGGTTGGCGACTTCGTTCCCACCGGCGCACCCGTCGTCCGCATTCACGGAAAGCCGGATGAAGTGGACATCAAGGCGACCGTTCGCTGTATTGCGCTCGGCCCCGAGCGAACGCTGAACCAGGACGTGGCCTACGGCATCAGAATGCTGGTGGACATTGCGCTGGGCGCCGTCTCGTCGGGCCCCTTTGATGACCCGACGACGACGGTGCAGGCAATCGATCGCCTCCACGACGTACTCCGGCAGATCGTCCGACGCCCGCTCCACTCGGGCGAGTACCGCGACGACGACGGCGCGCTACGCCTCTCCGTTCCGGCCCTGACCTGGGAGGCTTTCGTCGAGTTGGCCTTCGATGAAATCCGTCGGTCCGGGGCTGCGTCGCCGCAGATCACCCGCCGGCTCATGTCTGCGCTGAACGATCTGCTGAACCTCGCGCCAGCAGACCGGCGCCCCGCACTCGAACATCAGCGGGAACTGTTGGCGGCGTCGATGGCGGCGGCAGTCGAGCAGTCGGATGACCGGCGTCGTGCGCTGATCCCGGATCCGAGCGGGATCGGATCCGCTATCGGTCTTTCGAACTCCCCCCGTCAAGAGGAACCCTGAGAGGAAGTGAGTGAATATGCCCAGGGTTGTTGTTGTGGGTCAGGTGGCGCGCGATCTGGTGCTGACGATCGGGAGCATGCCGGAGGAGGGCGGCTCAACTCCTGTTCAGGAACGCCGGGAACTACTTGGCGGCAAAGGCGCTAATCAGGCAGTGGCGTGCCGTCAACTTGAGGCAGCGGTGGAGCTTATCGGAGTTGTCGGCGATGATCCGCCCGGGCGAGCTGTGCTGGCTCAGGCCGTCGGTGACGGTATCGGCGTCGACGGCGTCATTCGCCGGCCAGATGCTCCCACCGCTTTGCTCCTCGACATCGTTGAACCCCATGGCGTGCGGCGCCTGTTCGAGGACGTCGACCAGCGGATGCTGCTGACAGCCGACGACGTCCGCGGGAGCGAAGACGCGCTGCGTGCCGCCGATGCAGTTCTCGTCCAGCTGCAGCAGCCCCCTCAGGCTGTCAGCGCGGTCCTTGAGATCGCGTCAGCAGCCGGTTCCCTGGTAATAACCGACGGCGCGGCGGCAGACGAGGATTCGCGCGAGCTGGTGCTGCGCCGCGCCGTCGTCGTGCGTGCAGATACGGAGGAGACCGAAGCCCTGGCCGGCTGGAAACCCCGTGATCTCGCTCAGACCATCGAGGCCGCACAGTCCCTCGTCGAGTCCGGGCCGCGGATTGTGGCGCTCGCTGTGCCGACGGGTGGGAACGTCGTCGCATGGCAGGACGGGCACGTGGTACTCCCGCTGATCGACGACGATCCCGTGGACCCGACGGGTGCCGGGGACGCATTCGTCGCCGCGCTCGCGATCAGCCTTCTGCAGGGAGACGACATGCGAACCGCCGGCTGGCTGGCGGCAGCTGCTGCGGCGCAGGTGGTCGGCACAGCCGGCGGACGGCCCCATCTCGACCCCAGCGAACTGCGTTCCGCTGCACGCCGGGCGCGGAAGATGCACGGATAGGCCTCGCTGTCCTGCAGGACCGTCAGTACGGTTAGCATTAGCATGTGCCCGCCCATTTAGACTCTTTCAATCCCTGGCAGATCACAGAATCGGCTTTTGAGTGGGACGGGCCCGGAGTCGCCGAAACTGTCTTCGCACTGTCCAACGGCTACGTCGGAACACGCGGCACCCTCGACGAAGGCCACCCAAGCGCCTCCCCCGGGACCTTCATGGCAGGCGTATTCGAGTACCACCCGCTGTCCTATCCGGAGGACGGATACGGGCATCCGGACAAGGGACAAGCGATCATCGGTGTTGCCGAAGGCATTCCGATCCGGATTGAGGTCGACGGCGCTTCCCTCGATATCGACAAGACGCCGCCTGAAGTCCACGAACGCACGCTGGACCTGCGTGCCGGTACGCTGCACCGCACCTCGGAATGGACCACCTCGGCCGGTCGCCGGTTGCGGCTGCAGTCGACCCGCCTGGTTTCATTGACCCAGCGCTCCGTCACGGCTATCCACTATGAAGTGGAAGCCTTGGATCATCCGCTGCAGGTGGTCATTCGGTCAGAATTGGCGGTAAACCGCTCGGCGTTACAGATCGACAGCGAGGATCCGCGGGTTGGCGAAGCGCTTGACCGGCCGTTCGCGCCCTGCTTCCATCGCCTGTTCAACGACGGTGGTCTCCTGGTCCACCGCACCCGGAGCAGCGGCATTTCGGTGGCCGCGGCGGTCCGGCACGAGGTGCAGATGCCCGACGGCGGCCAGCTCTCCACCGCAGCCGGCGAGGACGAGGTCCTGACCACCGTGGCTGTCGACCTGCGACCGGGTGAGAAGGCAAGCGTCGTCAAATACATCTGCCACGTCCGCTCATCTGATGACTCGGAAACTGAACTGGAAGCCCGGGCCCTTGCCGCAATGGAGGATGCCCGCAAACGTGGATGGAACGGACTCTGCTTCGATCAGCGTGCCGTCCTTGACGAGTTCTGGGCAGACACGGACGTCGAAATTGACGGCGACGCCGAACTACAACAGGGCTTACGCTTCGACCTTTTCCAGATCCTGCAGGCATCGGCCTTCCTCAGCGACGCGCCCATCGGGGCAAAGGCCCTCACAGGCGCCGGCTACAGCGGCCATACCTTCTGGGACATCGAAGGCTTCGTCGCTCCGACACTGACGCTTCTGCGACCGGACCACGCTGCGCGCCTGCTGCTGTGGCGGGCATCTACGCTGGACACCGCCCGCAGGCGCGCAGGCGTTCTGGGCCTGAAGGGAGCGGCCTTCGCCTGGCGCACTATTGACGGCCACGAAGCCTCGGCGTATTGGCCGGCGAGCACCGCTGCCGTCCACCTCAATGCCGCCGTTTCGCGTGCCTACAATATTCACGCGAATGCCACCGGGCGCGCGTTGACCGAGAATGGCGGCGTCGACATGCTGGTCGAGACGGCTCGCATGTGGGCATCCATCGAACATCAGGACGACGACGGCCGGGTGCACCTCTTCGGTGTAACGGGGCCGGACGAATACACCGGCGTGGTGGACGACAATGTGTTCACCAACCTGATGGCGCAGCGCAACCTGAGGACCGCTGCCGATGCCTGCGACAGGTATCCGGAAGCCGCCCGCGAGCTCTCGGTCAACCAGTCTGAGGTCGAGGGGTGGCGGCGGATCGCCGACGCCATGTTCGTGCCGTACGACGACGCCCGGGGCATCCATCCGGCAAACCAGGGCTTCACCACCTATCGGGAATGGAACTTCGACGACAACGCTGTCTACCCGATTCAGCAGCACGCGCACTACGCCAAGATCTACCGCCGTCAGGTGGTCAAACAAGCGGACCTTGTGCTGGCAATGTGGTGGTGTCCTGAAGCTTTCACCGCTGAGCAGACCGCCCGGAACCTCGAGTATTACGAACAACGTACCGTCCGGGACTCCTCGCTCTCGGCGGCCGTGCAGTCGGTCGTAAGTGCGCGGGTCGGCCATTTGGACCTCGCCCTGGCGTACCTGCGTGAATGTGCCCTGGCAGACCTCAGGAATGTGCAGGGTGACAGCCATCAGGGCATACACCTTGCTTCGCTCGCGGGCGCCTGGCTCGCAGTGGCGAGCGGGTTCGGCGGGTTGCGCCTGGACGACGAGAACCTCCGGCTTGCACCCCGGCTGCCGGCAAAGCTCTCCCGTATAGCGTTCCGGCTGAGCTGGCGTGGCAATCGGCTGACCGTCGAAATCACTTCCGCAGGCACAACGGTCTCCCTGCCCGACGGCGGCGAAGACCTGCCGGTGGAGATCGACGGCGTCGCCATGACGCTGACATCGTCCGAGCCGCTCCTGGCACCCCTGGTAGAAGCTCGCCCCATGACGCCCCCACCCCGGCAGCCGCCGGGCCGCGAACCGGGTACCTGACGCACTGCCTGATGGGCAGAACGATGGTCGTGCCATCCCCGATATGGTGGGTACATGCCTTCGAATCTGCGTTTGCTGCTGCGTGTTGCCGGGCCGGGCGTACTGCTCGCGGCAGCGCTGAGCGCCTGCTCACCCATTGTCGATGTGGATGCCGCACCGGATGCAGTCAATCCGGCCTGCGCCGGAGTGATGATTGCACTGCCGGACCAGGTGGCGGGCAATGAACTCAGGGAGACCAACAGCCAGGCGACGGCGGCTTGGGGCGACCCGTCGCAGGTTGTCCTCCGATGCGGAGTCCAGGTTCCGGGACCAACCACCGATGCCTGCGCTTCCGTGAACGACATTGACTGGATCATCCAGGAATCCACCGAAAGTGACGTGTGGACGGCCACAACCTATGGCCGCGATCCAGCCGTCGAGGTGCTCTTCGACCCCAACCAGGTCGCTTCCAGCACCGTTCTCGTCGATCTCGGCGGGGCAGTCTCCCAGGTCGAACAGACCGAGCAGTGCCTGAGCCTGAACGACACGGTGGACTTGCCCACAGGAGGCTAGCGCCGTCGTCGTTCCCAGGTCCTAAACTGAGTCTCGATGAAAACCACCGATTCCACTCCCCTGTCCGGTACCCAGTACACCCTTGCGCACGGCCCCTACACGGCATCCATCGCCAGCGTCGGAGCGACCCTGCGGTACCTGCGCCATGATGACCGGGACCTCGTGGTTCCCTATGACGCAGAAGAGATCCGCCCATCCTTCCGGGGAGCAGTACTGGTGCCCTGGCCGAATCGTGTAGTGGACGGGAAGTACTCGTTCGACGGCAAGTCCCATCAGCTTGCCCTGACGGAGCCGCAGCGCTCCCACGCCATCCACGGTCTCCTCGGTTGGGTGGACTGGACGCTGGTTGAGCAGTCTCCGGCCTCGGTCCGTCTGGCGGCATCGGTGATTCCGCAGAAGGGTTATCCGTTCCGGCTTGAGGTTGAAGTGCTCTACACGCTTGGCGGCGACGGACTCACCACAACGATCGCAGCCGCAAACCCCGGTCCATCGGCAGCGCCCTACGGTGCCTCGGCGCACCCCTATCTCGTTGCCGGCGAGGGGTTGGTGGATGACTGGACGCTGCAGGTGCCGGCGTCTTCGGTGCTCCAGGTCACCGAAGACCGGCTGATCCCCACGGATCTGACGGATGTGGCGTCGTCGCACTTTGATTTCCGGAATCCGCGCCTCATCGGCGACACCTTTGTGGACCATGCGTACACGGGCATCCATTACGACGACGGCGCCGCCACCGTTGCAGTGCATGCTGCGGACGGACGCGGAGCAGCGATCACTTTCGACCAGACGTGCCGGTGGGTGCAGATTCATACGGCGGACAAGCCGGACCAGGCGGTCTCGCGGCTCGGGTTAGCCGCCGAACCCATGACGTGCCCACCCGATGCCTTCAACTCGGGCACAGACTTGATAGTCCTGGAACCGGGCGAGACGCACTCAGTGGGTTGGCGCATCCACGCGTTGTAAAACTGCCTATGGCGTACCGGGAACAGGCCCGGTGGAGTTTCGTGGCAGAAACTCCGGCCTGAACGAGACGGTTGCGGGGATGTCGTCGTTCACAACTGAGTCGATAGCGGCTGCCACAATAGCGGATTCGTCCCAGCCGAAGGTGGTGAGCGCGGGGCTGACCAGCGGAGCCAGCTCGCTGTCATCGAAGCCGAGAATGGAAACGTCGGCGGGGATACCGAGGTTGAGCGAGCGGGCAGCCCGGTAAGCGCCGAACGCTAACGAATCGCTCAGGCACAACAGAGCCGTCGGCGGCGCGGGCCGTCGCAGCAGTGCAGCTGCCGCCTCGGCGGCCCCAGCTACGGACGATGTCGACGACGCCACTGCAACTTCCAGGCCCATGCCGGCACCGAGATTTTCCACCAGAAGCTGGGCGGGCCTGCCGGGCGTGGACGGCAACGACGGCGCGAGGAGCCCGATTGATCGGTGGCCGAGTTCGGCGAGATGGCTCAGGGCGGTGCTGATGCCGTACTCGTTGTCGAAGAACACCGTGCGGGCAACCGGGCGATGCAGCAGTGCGTCTCCAACCGACACCAGTCGGATCCGTTCGGGTACATCGGTCCAATACTCGGCGGACGGGTCGACTGGGAGGACGATCGCGGCGTCCACGCGGCGAGTCGTGAGGGTACGCAGTGCGTTCAGCTCGCGCTCGGGCGATGTGTCCACGTCGGCGATCGCCGAGAACATTCCCTGGTCGTGCAGTGCCTCGGAGAGCATTACCGCCAGGCCCTGACGCCAGAGATCACCCAGCGATCCGAGGATTGCCACGTTCCCGCTCCGGCCTCCGGCGAGGGCGCGGGCTACCGGATCAGCCGTCCAGCCCATTTCCTTCGCTATAGCCTGAACCCTGGCAACAGTCGCTTCGGATCCGCGAAGTCCCCGCAACGCATAGGACGTAGCTGCTTTCGAAAGTCCTGCTGCGTGGGCGATGTCCAGGAGGGTGGGCCGCTTCGGTTCGGTCATCGTTTGCGTTCGGCCTTGCCTAACGTAAACCCGTCTTGCGTTCAAGCGCCAACTCGATGAGTTCGTCGATCAACTCGGTGTAGGTGAGCCCGGACTTCGCCCACATCTGCGGGTACATGCTGATTGGTGTGAAGCCCGGCATCGTATTGATCTCGTTGATGATGAGCTCGCCTGCGGCCGTGTAGAAGAAGTCGACACGGGAGAGCCCTTCGGTGCCGAGGGCGTCGAAGGCCCGGGCGGCGAGTTCCCGGACACGGTCGGTGGTTTCAGGCGGCAGGTCCGCCGGACAGCTCAACTCGGCAGCGGATCCGTCGACGTACTTCGCCTCGAAGTCATACCACTCGTGCTCGCCGGACTGAACAGCAATTTCACCGGGCAGGCTGGTTCGCGGCTCTTCCATGCCGCGGCCCTGCAGGACGGCGACCTCGATCTCGCGCCCGTGGATCCCAGCTTCGACGATCACCTTCGGGTCGAATTCACGGGCGGTTTCCACGGCTGTCTCAAGTTCCGCCGGCGTGGCCGCCCGGGAGATACCCATTGACGAACCTGCCCGGGCAGGTTTGACGAAGACGGGGAACCCCAAGGTGGCGGCGCGCTGCAGACATTCCGATCGGCTGCGTGTCCATTGGCGGTCTGTGAACACCTCGTACGGCCCCACCTTAAGGCCGGCGGAGGCGAACACCACCTTCATATAGTGTTTGTCCATCCCGACCGCCGAAGCCAGTACGCCCGCCCCGACATAGCGTACGTCGGCCATTTCGAGCATGCCCTGCAGAGTTCCGTCCTCACCGAACGGGCCGTGCAACAGTGGTAGTACAACATCCACCGCACCGAGGCTGCGCGGCATCTGCTCGGAAGCGGTTGCGACCAATTCCTGCGCCGTCCCGCCGTCAGACGCCGTTGCCAGGACGACCGACTCAGGCGACACCGGCACTTCGGGGAGCACCTCGGAGCGCAGCGACCACCGGGACGGGTCCGAGGAAACCAAAGACCACTGTCCATTCTTTGCGATGCCCACCGGAACGACGTCATACTTGCTGCGGTCGATGGCCTCCAGCACGCCGGCGGCAGTCACGCAGCTGACAGCATGCTCGCTCGAACGCCCGCCGAAGAGCACGAGGACGCGGGGCTTGGCAGATGGGGTCACAGTCAGCCTTCGGATTTCAGTTCGCGGGCCAGCAGTCGCGGGCCGAGGTCATGTACTGACAGGTTCCCCTGAAGTACGGCAACAACACTATCCGTTATGGGCATATAGACGTTGAGTTGACGCGCGAGATCCAGCACCGCCTGCGCGGACTTGATGCCCTCGGCGGTCTGGTTCATGTGGGCTGTCACCTCGTCGAGAGTGAGTCCCTGGCCCAGCAGCCTGCCGGCCGTGTGGTTGCGTGAGAGCGAAGAGGAGCAGGTGGCGATCAGGTCACCCATTCCGGCCAAACCCGACATCGTCTCCGGCTCGCCCCCGAGAGCAACAGCAAGGCGGGTTGTCTCGGTGAGTCCCCGTGTGATGACCGAAGCCTTGGTGTTGTCGCCCATCTGCTTGCCCTCGCAGATTCCGACAGCCAGGGCAATCACGTTTTTCACGATCCCGCCGATCTCCACTCCGACAACATCGGTGTTGGTGTAAGGGCGGAAGTAGGTGGCAGTACATGCTGCAGCAATCCAGGTGGCGGTGCCGACGTCCGGACACGCCACCACCGAGGCGGTTGGCTCGCAGCGGGCGATCTCCATCGCGAGGTTCGGTCCGGAGACGACGGCGATGCGGTCCTCAGGCAGGCCGAGCTCCTGGGCGAGGACCTGGCTCATGCGGTCGTCGGTGCCGACCTCGAGGCCCTTCATGAGCGAGACGACCACGGCTTCCGCCGGAATCAGAGGCTTCCAGGCCGACAGTTGCGACCGAAGCGATTGAGCCGGAACAGCGATGACGACAAGCTCCACGCCGTCAAGGACGGCAGCGACGTCGGTTGAGCTGCTTATGTTGGCCGGCAGCGCAGTGTCCGCCAGGTAGCGGCTATTGGTGTGGCGGGTATTGATTTCGTCGGCAATTTCCTCACGGCGCGCCCATAACCGCACGCGGGTGCCGTGACTAACACCGGCGTCCGCAAGCACCTTTGCGAAGGTGGTCCCCCAGCTGCCGGCGCCCAGAACGGCGACGGCGGCGGGAGGCCTACGCGTCATGAAGCGTCACCCGCCGGTGACTCGAAGTTCCGGCCGGTTTGCTTCTGGTTCTTGGCGGCAGGATCCCATCGCTGGGCCGGCGGAGTTTCACCACGCAACTCGGCGACCAGCTCAGTCAGGGCGTCCATGATGCGGTTGGTCGCGGCGTCCAGCGTACTGCGGGTGATCGGACCGCCCTGAAGGTCGGAGAGGTCCACGGGCTTGCCGACGAGGACACGGGACGTCTTGCGAGGAAACAGATAGAGCCGCTTCGCATACCGCGGAAAGACCTCCTGCGCGCCCCAATGCGCCATGGGCACAACCGGTGCACCGGTCTGCAGTGCCAGACGCGCCGCACCGGTGCGGCCCTTCATCGGCCACATGTCCGGGTCACGCGTGAGGGTGCCCTCCGGGTAGACGATAATTCCGCCGCCGCCGTCGATGGCTTCCCTGGCTACTTCGAGCGAGTTGTTGGCTCCCGCCGTCGTACGCTCCACCGGCACCTGCAGCGTGGCGCGCAGGGCAGCGCCGAACACGGGAACCTTGAACAGCGATGCCTTTGCAAGAAAATGCGGCAGCACCTTGTTGTTGTAGAGGAAGTGACCCACCACGATCGGGTCGATCTCCGTGACGTGGTTGGGACACACGATGAAGCCGGTGTCGCGTGGCAGGTTCTCGGCACCCTTCCATTCCTTGGACATCATGGCATTCATGAGCGGCCGAAGAATGGTTGCGAGAAGCGCGAACGTGGCCCGGGACGAGAGGGGTTCGGTCATGCTGGCATGCGGCCGCGCTTAGCGGCCGGTTCCTGCATCTGCCGATTCAGCTACATCGAAATCCGCGCCGAGTCCCTCAAGCTTGTCCTGGAAGCGCTCGTAGCCGCGGTTGATGAGCTCGATGCCGGTTACCCGGGACGTTCCGTTAGCCGCCAGTGCAGCGATGAGGTGGCTGAAACCGCCGCGGAGATCCGGCACGTCGATATCAGTTCCATGCAATTGCACCGGACCGGAGATAACGGCTGAATGCAGGAAGTTCCGCTGGCCGAAACGGCAAGGGACGCTGCCGAGGCACTCGCGGTGCACCTGGATGTTGGCGCCCATGCGCACCAGTGCGTCGGTGAAGCCGAACCGGTTCTCATAAACGGTCTCGTGGACAATCGACACGCCCTCGGCCTGGGTCAGTGCCACCACCAGCGGCTGCTGCCAGTCAGTCATGAAGCCTGGATGGACGTCTGTCTCCAATACCAGGGGCGAAAGCTTGCCGCCCGGATGGTAGAAGCGGATACCGTCGTCGTTCACGTCGAACGCTCCGCCGATTTTGCGGTAGGTGTTCAGGAAAGCGGTGAGGTCAAGCTGCCGGGCTCCCTCGACGTAGATATCGCCACGGGTGACCAGCGCAGCAGATGCCCACGACGCCGTCTCGTTGCGGTCCGAAATAGCCTTGTGGTTGAACCCGGTTAGCTCCTGCACACCCTCGATGCGGATGGTGCGGTCCGTCTGGACCGTGATGATGGCGCCCATCTTCTGCAGCACCGCGATGAGGTCCATGATCTCCGGCTCGACTGCGGCACCGCTCAATTCGGTGATGCCCTCGGCGCGCGTAGCGGTCAGCAGCACCTGCTCAGTGGCTCCGACACTGGGATACGGAAGCTCCAGCTTTGCGCCGTGAAGACCTTTGGGAGCGGAGATGGAAATACCGCCCGGACGCTTGTCGACGACGGCGCCGAAGTTCCGAAGTACCTGTAGGTGGTAGTCAATGGGACGGTCCCCGATCTTGCAGCCGCCCAGGTCGGGGATGAAAGCTTCGCCGATGCTGTGCATGAGGGGCCCACAGAAAAGAATGGGAATACGGGAATCGCCGGCATGTGCGTCGATGTCTTTGGACGCCGCCATTTTGGCATTGGCGGGATCCATGGTGAGGTCGCCGGTCACCGGGTCCTTGGTCACCTCGACGCCGTGAAGCTTCAGGAGGCTGGTGACGACGTCGACGTCCTTGATTTCAGGGACGTTCCTCAGCACCGACGGTGCATTTCCCAGCAGCGCCGCGACCATAGCCTTCGGCACCAGGTTCTTGGCGCCGCGGACGGTCACCTTGCCTGCGAGAGGGACACCACCACGGATTGTCAGAACGCTACCCATGAACACCTATTTCCTTCAACATGTAAGCCCCAACAGCAGATAAGACCCCTGCTAAGCATAGGAGCTACTGTTACCAGACTGAAATACCGACGGCCCTCGGTTGGGGCTGTGTCGGAACCTGGTCGGGACCGTGTGGACCCCGCCGATCATTGTCAACAGTCCGGTTGAGCCCTAAATTCCGGCGCGCAGGGTGATCTTCCTTGCACAGGTGCTTCAAGCCGGCTCGTGAGCTAGGTACGTGCGGGCAGTGTGGTGGGCTTGAAGCTGGGCCGTTCTGCTTCGTAGGCAGTGATGGTTTCCTCGTGACGCAGTGTAAGTCCGATGTCATCGAGCCCCTCAAGCAGACGCCAACGCGTGTAGTCATCGATCTGGAACGGGGCGACAATGGATCCGCAGGTCACCAGACGTGCTTCGAGATCAACGGTGATTTCGGCGCCCGGGTGATTTTCGAGCTCCTTCCAGATCAGCTCAATGTCATCCTGGGCAACCTGGGCGGCGACGAGGCCCTGTTTGCCGGAGTTTCCGCGGAAAATATCGGCAAACCGGGATGACAGTACCGCCCGGAAACCGAAGTCCTTCAGCGCCCAGACCGCGTGCTCCCGCGAGGACCCGGTGCCGAAGTCCGGTCCAGCGACCAGCACCGAACCACGGTTGAACGGCTCCTTGTTCAGGATGAAATTTTCATCCTTCCGCCACGCACTGAAGAGCGCGTCCTCAAACCCGGTGCGGGTGATGCGCTTCAGGTAGACGGCGGGAATGATCTGGTCGGTGTCCACATTGCTCTGCCGCAGGGGAACGCCGATCCCGGTGTGAGTAGTGATCTTTTCCATGGTGCTCCTTGAAAGGTCCGCTCTTTTGCCCCGGTATTAGGCAGCGTGGATGGTGGAACCGCTCTCAGCGGGCAATGCAGCGGCAGGCGGTACGGGATCGAGGTCCGAAGGCGAACTGAGGGTGCCGCGAACGGCAGTAGCGGCCGCGACGACGGGAGACACCAGATGTGTGCGTCCGCCCTTTCCCTGCCGGCCTTCGAAATTGCGGTTCGACGTCGATGCGCACCGCTCCCCCGGAGCCAGTTGATCCGGGTTCATACCCAGGCACATTGAGCAGCCGGCGAAGCGCCATTCAGCACCGAACTCCTTGAAGACCTTGTCCAGGCCTTCAGCTTCGGCCTCGAGACGGACGCGTGCTGAGCCAGGCACAACCATCATTCGGATGTCCGGGTCCTTCTGCCTGCCGCGGATGATGTCCGCTGCCAACCGCAAATCCTCCACCCGGCTGTTGGTGCAGGAGCCCAGAAAGACCGTGTCCACCCGGATGTCCTTCATCGGTGTGCCTGCTTCGAGAGCCATGTAGTCGAGGGCCCGCCGGCATGCTGCCTTCTCATTCTCGTCTGCGAAGTCATCCGGTGACGGCACAGCCTGACTGAGGGAGACACCCTGCCCGGGGTTGGTTCCCCAGGTGACGAAAGGCTCGAGCTCGTCAGCGTCCAGAAAGACCTCGGCATCGAAGGTTGCGTCGTCGTCAGTGCGCAGTGTCCGCCAGTTCTCGACTGCGGCATGCCAGTCCGCGCCCTGCGGCGCGTGGGCGCGCCCTTTCAGGTACTCGAAGGTGGTCTCATCCGGTGCGACCATCCCGGCGCGTGCGCCGGCCTCGATCGACATGTTGCAGATGGTCATGCGCGCGTCCATTGACAGCGCCCGGATGGCGGAGCCACGGTACTCCAGTACGTAACCCTGGCCGCCGCCGGTCCCGATCTTGGCGATGACGGCCAGAATGATGTCCTTCGACGTAACGCCCGGCTTCAACGTCCCCTCGACATTGATCGCCATCGTCTTGAACGGATTCAGCGAGAGGGTTTGGGTGGCCATGACGTGCTCCACCTCAGAGGTACCGATGCCCATTGCGAGTGCGCCAAAGGCCCCATGAGTAGACGTATGCGAGTCGCCGCACACCACCGTGAGGCCCGGCTGGGTCAGCCCGAGCTGTGGGCCGATGATGTGCACAATGCCCTGCTGGGCGTCGCCCAGCGAATGCAACCGGACGCCGAACTCCTTGCAGTTGGCCCGGAGCGTTTCAATCTGGGTGCGGCTGGTCGGATCAGCGATCGGACGGTCGATGTCGATCGTGGGGGTGTTGTGATCCTCCGTGGCTATTGTCAGATCGGGCCGACGCAGCTTCCTGCCCGCGAGACGCAGCCCTTCGAACGCCTGGGGCGAGGTGACCTCATGCACGAGGTGCAGGTCGATGTAGAGCAGGTCGGGTTCGGCCTGGCCGTTCACGACCTCTCCCCTGCGCACAATATGCGATTCCCAGACTTTTTCTGCGAGCGTCTTGCCCATGGCCGGTTCCTCCGCGTGCCTTCGATCAGATCTTCCAACAACTGAAGCAGGCGCGCATCCAGTGCGCCACTCCAGAGACTTGCGTCTCAGATATTGAGACGGCAATATCAAGTTATGGACAATTCTAGTGGCGTCGGCGTGATTGATAAAGCGGCCCTCGTGCTTGACGCGTTGGAAGCCGGCCCCACGACGCTGGCCCAGCTGGTCACGTCCACCGGCCTCGCCCGCCCTACCGTGCACCGGCTTGCCCTCGCGCTGGTTCACCACCGGTTGGTCAGCAGGGATATTCAGGGCCGCTTCGTGCTTGGGAGCAGGCTCGTTGAACTGGCATCTGCTGCGGGCGAGGACCGGTTGATCGCTTCGGCGGGCCCCGTACTCCTTCAACTGCGTGATGCGACCGGCGAGAGTGCCCAGCTGTTCCGCCGCCAGGGGGATGCGCGCGTCTGCGTCGCCTCGGCCGAGCGCCCGATCGGGCTGCGCGACACCATTCCGGTAGGAACCCAGCTGTCGATGAAGGCCGGATCCGCAGCCCAGTGCCTGCTCGCGTGGGAAGACCACGACCGGCTGCTCCAGGGCCTTCAGAACGCGCGGTTCACGCCTACGGTTCTTGCCGGAGTACGACGGCGGGGCTGGGCACAGAGCCTCGGCGAACGTGAGGCCGGGGTCGCCTCGGTTTCGGCTCCGGTGCGCGGTCCGTCCGGCCGTGTCATCGCCGCGGTCTCGATCTCCGGACCGATCGAGCGCCTCACCCGCCAACCGGGACGCATTCACGCCGAGGTTGTCGTGAACTCTGCAGCGCAGCTGACCAACGCAATCGGCAAGTCCGCGGAAACACCGTGACCCGGTACGCAGTGTTCCTTCGAGGAGTGAACGTCGGCGGAATCACCATCAAGTCTAAAGACCTCAGGGAAACCTTCGAATCCCTCGCGGTGTCCGACGTCAAGATCCTGCTCGCATCGGGAAATGTCGTGTGCAGCAGCGACCTGTCCGCAGTGGAACTCAAAAGTCGGAGCGAACAAGCGCTGCGGCAGCGTTTCGGGTACGAAGCCTGGGTTGTTGTCCTGGACGCGGAGACACTCGGGGACGTCATCTCGAACTGCCCGTTCCCTGCCGATGACCCCGGCACCCACACGTACATCACGCTGTTCTCGGATCCTGCCGTCCTGGCGGAACTTGTCCGGTTCGCCCGCTCCATTGACGAGCCGGTGCGGCCCCTCGGAACCTTGGCCGCCGCCTGGCAAGCGCCGAAGGGCAGCACGCTGACAAGTCCGCTCAACGCTTTCACAAACCGAACCCGGTTCAAGAGCGCGACGACAACCCGTAACCTCCGGACACTGCAGAAGGTCTCCGCCGCGCTGCAGGCGTGACTACCTACGCGACCCGGCGGTATCCACCGCGCGCACAAAAGTGTTGTAACGCTCGATCTCAGCGGCGGCGGGACCTACAGCCACGGAATCCGTGGTCTCGCCGATCGAGGCGACCAGCCGCCGTCGTACGCGTTTTCCGCGCCTTCGGGCACCAAGCCGGGCAAGGCCGGCGCACAGGATCCCAAGGGCGACTCCCGCTACCGCTCCCCCCACTGCCAGCAGGGTAGGGACCGGGATCCCTTCAACCACCGGCGAGTCCGGAACCGGGAACTGCAGGAACCCCAAAGCTGCCAGCAACGCCAGCCACCCGATACCGACCACCATTGCTGCGAGGAAGAGCCACTGGAGCACACCGGCGACCGGCCACCACCAGGCCCGTGCCCCGGTGGCGAAGTCAGTCCGGGCAACCGCCTCGTCCAGTCGCTCCAGCAGCTCCGGTTCAGGGCTTCTCGCCGCGTCGCGGATGGCCGTCCGCCACGGTTCCACTGCGCCGGTGGAAAGTTCTTCCCCGAAAGTGCGCAGGGCGCGGTCAACCGACGCCCGCTGCGCCGGGCCGGGTTCCGGAAGGGACGTCCGCCCAACAAAGTCCTGTACGTCTCGGCGCCGCAGGTTCAGGCGCCTCAACGGATCCGAGCGGATTCCGCCGAGCCAGCGCGTGACCGGCCACCCGGTCACGGCATGGGCGTCCCTGCGGTAGGAGCGCACGACGGCGTCTATCACCGCATCCGCACCGGTCGCTCCCGCGAGGCGGTCCGCAAGCCCGGTCCGCGCCGCTTTCGAAGGCGGCGGCAGCTCGGACCCTGCGAACGCCCGTAGCGAATCCACCGCAACGTCGACATCCGCCGACAACCGCCCGGTAGCAGCCTCTTTCCTGCGCACGATCGCGCGGATTTCCTCAGCGAGTCCGCCCAGCCCTGTTCCAGTGACGGCCGAGATCGTATGAACCACCGCCGATCCGTGGCCTTCGGCGGAGAGAATCTGCTTAAGTGACCCGACAACCTGCGACAGGTCCTGTTCGGATAGCCGGTCAGACTGGTTCAGCGCAACAAGAATGACGGATTCGTGCGTCGCCAGTGGTTCGAGGAACTCCTGATGCAGGGCGGCGTCCGCGTACTTCTGCGGATCAGTCACCCAGAGGAGCACATCCACCTGCCCGGCGAGCCGTTCCACGATGGCACGGTGGCCGAGCGCGGTGGAGTCGAAATCCGGCAGGTCGAGCAGGATCAGCCCGCCCTCGACGGCGTCGTTACGGGTGGTTCGACGGCTTTTGCCGGGAACGGTCAGTACCGGGGTACCTTCGGGCATCACGTGGCGGTTCTGAACCTGCAGCCAGTCAAGCAGGTCGTCGCTTCCGTCCTCACCCCAGATGACGGCGAGGGGTTCGGCCGTTGTTGGGCGGCGGGCT
The DNA here is from genome assembly GCF_947495145.1 of uncultured Arthrobacter sp. Classification (GTDB taxonomy): domain Bacteria; phylum Actinomycetota; class Actinomycetes; order Actinomycetales; family Micrococcaceae; genus Arthrobacter_D. The sequence continues at coordinate 5,950 of NZ_CANLXP010000003.1, read as the reverse complement.
GCAACACGTGCAAGGTCGGTACCTGTGAGGGCGTTCAGCAGCGACGATTTTCCGCTGCCGGTTGGCCCGAAGATCCCGACGACGGTGTGGGCCGCTGAGAGGGACCTCCGCGAGCTTGCCCTATCCAGTACGTTGTAAACGGCGCCCAACTGGTCCTCGTGGACGCGCCCCTCCGCGTGTTCCCGTGCCTCATTGAGCGCCTCCAGGCGAACCTGCAACCGGGAGGCTGATGCCTCGCCGCGGTGACGGCTCACTGCCCGTCCTCCGGCACCGCATCATCGTTATCATCGTTTTTGAGATCCTCAGCCACAGAGCGCCGTTGCGTGAGAGTGATCGCCAGCGCGCGGAGGTCCTCCGGCGAAGGTTCCTCCGCCAGAACCCGCAGCCGGTCGGTGAAACGCTCGCGCTCGGCCGCGAGGAGCTTCTCACAACGCTGCTGCAGCTGGGTACGTGCCGTTCTGGCGAGCCGGCGCACCGCCTCTTCGCCGAAAATTGCCTCCAGCAGCTTCTGCCCGACGACGGCGGAGCCACCTGCGATGAGCACCTCGCCTCCGGTGAGGCCGGCCGTGGACGCGAAGACGACGATCATCAGGGCAACGGCGACGCCATTCACTCCGAAGGAAAGCATCCGCGCGGCGAACCGCTTGTCGGCGCCCTCGGAGCGGACAAGATCCAGCAGGTCTTTCTGCCAGGCGCGGATTTCACGCGCCACGGTGTCCGTGAAGTCAGGCGACATGGTCTGGGTGTCCGGCTCCAGCAGCCCGCGCCCGGCCGGCTCGGCCCGCCATTGCCGCTCTGTCCGGTCTGCGGCCTTCGCGGCTTCCTCGACTATGACAGTCTGGAGCCCGCTCTCGATCGCACTCTCAACTGTTACTGCGCGCGGGGGCTTGCCGGTGAGGAAGCCGCCGATCCGGTCGCGGATCCGTCCGACGGTGGATTCGAGACCGCGCATGAATTCACCGGTGCCGACGAAGTCCTGCCACCGGGCGAGCACCTCACCGCGAAGGAGGGTGCCGTCCTTGGTCGATTCGAGGACGGCCTCGAGAGCGGAGGCGTAGGACGCGCGCGCCGCTTCCTGCAGCCTCGCGGCGGCCTCCGCCTGATCGTCGACGGCGTCGGCGATGCCCTCCACCTTGTGCCCGAGCGCCCGCAAGGCACCCTCAAGGGTGCGGCGGGCAATTTCCCGCCGGCCTTCGGCGTCCGCGGAGATGGCACGCAGCCAGCGCAGCAGCGGATCCACGCTTTCTGCCGGCAGCATGCCGAGCGGATCAAGCCGTTCCTCGGGGATGACGAAGATCGGCGCGTGGCCCAACTGCTCGTTGGCTAGCAGCGTATGGAGGTCTGCGCGTACCTCCTCCTCCACGCCATGCGGCACCCGGTCCAGGACGACGGCTAGCAGGATGTCCCGCTGGGCCGCTTCCCGTAGCAGGTGCCACGGAACGGCATCGGCATAGCGGTTGGCCGTAGTGACGAAAAGCCACAGGTCAGCTGCCGCCAGCAGCTGCGAGGCCAGGCGGCGATTCTCGTCGGCGATGGAATCAATGTCCGGCGCATCCAGCAGGGCCAGTCCCATGGGAATCGTCGCGTCGGGTTTCAGCAGCAGCGCAGCAGCGCTGCCCTCGCTCGCTGAGGCAACCAGCGAAGCCGGCACGGCCTCGGCTTCGCCGTCCACGACGACGGCGCGCTGCCGGGTCAGGGATGGCAGCACTCGGTCATCGGCGAACCAGTGTCCTTCTGCGGGATGGTGCAGCAGGATGGGTTGGCGTGTGGTCGGCCTGATGGCTCCCGAGCGGGTAACCGGATGACCGACGAGTGCGTTGACCAGCGTTGATTTTCCCGCTCCCGTGGATCCGCCGACAACGGCGAGGAGCGGCGCGTCCAGACTCTTGATGCGGGGCAGGATGTAGTCATCGAGCTGCTCGGCGGCCGCGCGAGTCTCGCGTCTCGCGTCAGCTGCACCGGAAGATGCCAAGGGGAAGGTGTGACGGTTGAGCGTTGCACGGACGTTGCCCAGGAGATCGGCGAGCTGCGTGGCATCAGCGTCCGGCAGCGAGTCATCCATGGTCCCATCATGCCAGTTCCAGAGGTCAGAGCCGGGATTGACCGTTTAAACGAAATTCCGCCCCAACCGAGATGGTTGAGGCGGAATCTGTTGTGACCCCAGCGGGATTCGAACCCGCGTTACCGCCGTGAGAGGGCGGCGTACTAGGCCGCTATACGATGGGGCCAGTACTGTGCTGCCTGCCGGTTTCCCGTCAAACGAGCTAAATGATTGTTTCACACCCGACGCCGTGCGCCAAACTGAATCAACCGAACCGAAGCGGACCGAATTGCCGAGCCGGCGGCCGCTCAAGTAGTGCTGTTTTACAGCGCTGGGGTACCAGGACTCGAACCTAGAATGTTGGTACCAGAAACCAATGTGTTGCCAATTACACCATACCCCAATGGCACTTTCGGGCGGTTTTTCGCTGCTTGGCAGCAGGTCAAACCCGTCCGCGCCGAGATACGACTTTACCGGATTCCCTGCACGATTCGCAAAACGCCGTCCAGGCCGGTGATCCGGCGGCCTTCGAAGCCGTCACCCAGCGCGCCGCTACGATCCAGCCAAACACCAACGAGGCCCGCGGCATCCGCGCCCACGGCATCGACAATGGGATTATCGCCCACATAAAGCGTGCGAGCCGGATCGGTTCCAAGTTGGCGCGCGCCCTCCAGAAAAATCGCGGGGTCCGGCTTCGCAACGCCGACGGCGTCGATACCTACCAGTGCGGCAACACGCTCAAGGCCTGCCCGGTCCAACTTGGCGCGCTGATAGTCGTGCACGTTGTTGCTGACTGCCCCGTACGGAATCCTCAACCGGTCAAGCTCATCGAGGACGGGAGAGACGTCCTCGTATGGCTCGAAATGCAGAGGCAGCGTGGACTCGTAGGCGTGGTTCCACCGTGCTGCAGCAACACCTTCCAGCGGCTCGGCAATGAACGAGGCCTGGGCGTGCTTTGCACGCCGGATGCGTTGTTCCGTGAAGCTGAGCTTGCCGGCAAGAAACTGGTCGTAGTAGCCGTGGGGATCACTGGTGTACAGCCGCTTGTATTGGGTCCACTCGGCCTCGCTCAGGTGCGCAAGCCTCTCAGCGCCGATGTGGTGCAGGGTGCGACCCATCGCTGTCTCGAGATCCACCAGCGTGTCATCGATATCGAACAGCACGCCCTCAATGACGGGCTGGGCGGAGTCACTCCTCATACAGGGCTCTCACCCGGACAAGCGAAGAATCCTTGCCGAGGATGACCATCGACTCGAAAAGCGGTGGTGAGATCTTGCGTCCCGACACGGCCGTACGCACGGGCCCGAAGGCCACCCGTGGTTTCAGTCCAAGTTCATCCACCAGGGCAGCACGCAGAGCCGCCTGGATAGATTCAGCGGTCCAGTCCTCAACCGGTTCAAGCGCCCGAAGAGCTGCATCAAGCACCTCTTTGTAGTTCGTGGGCAGGCCCTTGCGCGCATCGTCGGCCACGTCGATCGCGTCGTCTGTTCGGAACAGGAAGCCCAGCATCTCCGGCGCCTCGCCCAACAGGGTAATCCGTTCCTGTATGAGCGGAGCAGCTTCGGTGAGGATTGAAAGCTGACGGGGGCTGATGGTCCCGCCGATCAAGCCTGCAGACTGCAGGTACGGAACGAGCCGCATCCGGAAGTCCTCGGGCTCGAGTAGACGAACGTGGGATCCGTTGATGGCCTCGGCCTTCTTGACATCGAATCGCGCCGGGTTGGCGAGCACGTCATGGACGTCGAACTTCTCAACGAGCTGGTCGACGGTGAAAATGTCCTCGTCAGCGCTGAGGGACCAGCCGAGCAGCGAAAGGTAGTTCAACAGGCCCTCACGGATGAATCCGCGCTCCCGGTGCAGGAAGAGGTTCGATTCGGGATCGCGCTTGGAGAGCTTCTTGTTCCCCTGCCCCATCACGTAGGGCAGGTGGCCGAAGAGCGGCATGTAGCGGGCCACACCGATGTCGATAAGGGCCCGGTACAGCGCGACCTGGCGCGGCGTCGAGGAGAGGAGGTCCTCCCCGCGCAGCACGTGGGTAATGCCCATCAGTGCGTCATCGACCGGATTCACGAGGGTATAAAGAGGTGCGCCGTTCGCCCGGACGACCGCGAAGTCCGGGACGCTTCCGGCGGCGAAGGTGATGTCCCCGCGAACCAGGTCGGTGAAAGTAATGTCCTCCTCCGGCATACGGAGACGCAGAACGGCTGGCCTGCCTTCCGCTTCGAAGGATGCCTTCTGCTCCTCCGAGAGATCGCGGTCGAAGTTGTCATACCCGAGCTTGACGTCCCGACCGGCGGCCCTGTGCCGTTCCTCCACCTCGTCCGGTGTTGAGTAGGACCTGTAGAGGTGCCCCGCAGCGATGAGGCGGTCAATGACGTCCTGGTAGATCTCGCTCCGCTGGGATTGGCGGTAAGGAGCGTGCGGCCCGCCGACCTCAACCCCTTCATCCCAGTCGATTCCCAGCCACTTCAGCGCGTCGAGGAGCTGTTGGTAGCTCTCCTCACTGTCTCGCGCAGCGTCCGTGTCCTCGATGCGGAAAACCATCTTCCCGCCGGTATGCCGGGCATATGCCCAGTTGAACAGGGCGGTCCGGATCAGGCCGACGTGCGGCACGCCCGTCGGTGATGGACAGAAGCGGACCCTGACGGGAGTTTCGGGCGTGACAGTGGGGAGATCAGCAGTAGTCATGATGGAATTCAGTCTACTGTCCGGCCGGTAGCGCCCCGCAGTCAGCTAGCGGCGGACGGGGTTGGACAGTCGCCCGATTCCCTCGATCTCTACCTCGTACCGTTGCCCCTCGGTGATGAGCCCAACCCCGGCAGGGGTGCCGGTGAGGATGATGTCGCCAGGCAGGAGGGTGAACGCCTGGGAGACGTAGGAGACGAGCTCCTTCACGCCCCAGATCATCTGGTTGGTCGATCCGTCCTGCTTGAGTTCGCCGTCGAGCCAGCCGCGCACGGCAAGATTCTCGGTGTCCAGTTCGGTTTGGATCCAGGGGCCGATCGGGCAGGAGGTGTCGAACCCTTTCGCCCGGGCCCACTGATTGTCGGTTTTCTGGATGTCCCGCGCCGTGAGGTCGTTTGCACAGGTATAACCGAAGACCACGTCATCAACCCGTTCAACCGGGACGTCCTTGCAGATCCGGCCGATGATGACGGCGAGCTCGGATTCGTAGGAGATTTCCTCCGAGAAGGACGGAAGCACCACAGGATCTCCCGGGCCGACGACCGATGTATTGGGTTTCAGGAACATCAGCGGAGCCGGCGGAACCTCATTGCCCAGCTCGGCTGCGTGATCGGCGTAGTTTCGACCGATGCCGATGACTTTGCTGCGCGGGATCACCGGGGCAAGCAACCGGACGTCCTCGAGCTTGTGGCGCACACTTGTCGGCTGCACGCCCCCATAGAAGGGGTCACCGCTGATGACGGCTACCTCTTCCTCCCCTTCCGGACCTTCGACGAGGCCGAACGCTGGATCATCATTGAGCACAAAACGGGCGATTCGCATGAACCTAGGCTAATACAGACGCCGCCGGGAAACGCGAGAGACCGTCCGAAGGACGTGCGTCCCACGAACGGTCTCAGGATGAAACTTCAGTATTTGGTCAGTTAGGCCAGTTATCGATCAGCGTGCTGTAGGAGACAGCACCCGTCTTCACTGCTGGCGCACTGTCTTTGGCCACCGCCGCTGACCCCCCTCCCACTGCAAGGGCCGCCGTAAGCAGGAGAACTGCGGAAAGTCGTTTCATAACGGATTCCTTAGGGTAGGAGTGCAGCGTCAGTGACACTAGGTTGACTCAGTATATGAAGCATGTGTGATCTGCAACACCCCTCGACGAGACTCATCTAAAGTGCCCGCGAAACACCCTCGGTGCCTCAAATGAGAATGCCCGCGAAACGGTGACCCTCG
>NZ_CANLXP010000002.1 GCF_947495145.1 uncultured Arthrobacter sp. | reverse complement strand
TCTGCGTGTACTTCTTACGCTCGGGCATCTAAGTGAGGGCTCCTAACAAGCTGTCTCACAAAACCATACGGCCGCACTGCGAACTCAGCCTGGCTCGTGGCCGCGGTCATGGCTTACAACCTCACACGAACCGCCGGAATCCTCGCCGCCGGACCGTTCGAGAAAGCCCGCACCGCAACGATCCGCCGCAAACTCATCAACATCCCAGCCAGAATCGCCACCAGCGCCCGGAAAATACGCCTGCACCTGCCCCAAGCCTGGCCTTGGCAGGAAGCATGGCAAAAACTCTTCACCAGCGTCCACGCACCACCCGCCGCGACGTAAGAAACAACCACAGGCCGCAAAAACGGCCCGATCAGGAACACCAGTGGAACAACACCGGCAGCAAGGCCGCACGATCAGCCCTGCCCAAGAACCAGAACTCCGTCGCGTCCCGGAAACCAATCACAATCAACAGCCAATCGGTGGATCAAGGCTTAGTCGGTGATCAGCTCCTCGAACCGGGTCGCCAGGTGAGCGATGCGCAGGGCACGGAACTTTTCGTGGTCAATGCTGGTGAACATCAGGCTCCTGCCCCCTGCCCGCCGAGCTGGTAGTGGGCAGCGGAGCGCACATGCACCGCGCTGCCGGCGCCGCTAACCGGTTTTTGTGTGACCGCCGCCGGTATTGGGGGTTTCTGCCGTTTGCTATCGGAATCGATGGTGGCCATGATCCGCTTGATCGTGCTGTAACTGCCGACGTCCTGCCCATTGTTGAGCAACACCTGGAAGGCGGCTTCCAGGCGCTGCTTGTTGCGTTTACTCAGGGTCTCCAGAATGTTCTGGCAATCCAGATACGCCTGTGCCTCTATCGCGTGCCGGTCAAGAGTCTGCTCGATGACCTTCCCGATGGCCGGGCCGAAGCCCCTAGCCCGATCCAGGAACCACTGTCTGGACCACAGCCCGTCGATGTTCTGTTGCTGCTCGGGGGCATGGGCCGCCTCGGTGGAATACTGTCCCTTCCGGCCCTGCCGGCGCAGATGTTGGCAAAGGACCTGGTCCCCGTCGAACACTGTCACCGTCGTTGACGTGATGCGCACCCGTAACAGCTGCCCGGCATAGATGTGTAGGGCACCGAGTAATGCTGAGTCGCAGCTGACGTGATAATTCCGCCCGACCTTCAGCTGCTTCCACTCCACGGTGTCGAACCCCTCGGCCGGAAGAGGATGCAGCAGGTGGGCTTCCTCCGCCGCGAATCGTTCCCACCGGGTGCTGCCATCGGCACGCCGGATCTTCTCGTTGATCTCGACAAGCCGGTCCGCGATCGCGGCGTTGAGGTCATCGACGACAGTCTAGACTTCTTCGGCCAGATAGCCAATCACACGCTTGTTGATCACCTGCACCGCTGATTCCACGGCAGCCTTGTCGCGGGGTTTGCGCACCAGGGCAGGGATAATCCCTGTTGAGTAGTGATCCGCCAACTGCTGATACCTGGCGTTGACCACACGGGCTGCGTCGCCCTGCTTCTGACGATGAGTGGCCGTCGTAGGTTGTCGGGGACGACCAGTTGCGGGCCACCGCCGAAGAACTCGAACGCGGCCACGTGAGCGGCGATCCACGCCGGGGACTTCATATCAGTGAATCCCCGGCAGAACACCGCCCCGGAATACGACAGCACCGCGACAAACAGATAAAGCCTGGTCACCTCACCGGTGACCGCGTCCACCACCTCGAGTGCGTCCCCGGCCCAGTCCACCAGCATCGCCCGACCCGGCTCATGACGCAGAGTCGCCACAACATCCTTCACACGGGCATGCTCGGCGAACAAAGCGCAGTACTGCGAGTATCCATACTTCTTTCCGCCCCCTCCCGTCTCGGAAGCGAGGTACTTACCCCACGCCTGCTGGACGGTGAAGTGCCGGTTCGCTTTCATCGCCGCCAGCACAGGACCGAAATTCGGCTGCGCGTAACCTTTCCGAGACCTGCTTACGGCCATCGGGAAACAACCCGGCTATCTCCGCCGGAGTCATCGAGCTCACCTGCCCTGCGGTGAAGCCATAAGCGGCAATGGTCTTCTTCACCGACGCCACCTCACGGCGGGAGCACCTCGCAGCGGCAACGATCTCGTCATAACTGTGTCCGGCGATCGCCAGCGTCATGATCACCTTGTAGTCGGCCATACTGCCCCTTCACATAGGAAGAGACGACGCCCAGCGCGCCGCCCCACCCACAGCACCCCGAACACAAGAGGCAGTACCAACTCGCCGGAATCAAAGTACCAAATAGCCGGACTACCGGTACCAACTCACCCTATTTGCCAGGATGGCGCGGGGTACTCTTCGGGTGCTTTTTATGACGCCGTTGATCGCTTCGGTGGGCCCGTTGGAGACGCCGTTCGTGTAGGAGTAGCCAGGATTGCGCTTTTCATTGTCGGAGGGTTCGTCCCGGATGGTATTTGGCGTACCCTTGGATCGGCCCAACGCCGTTGCCTTGATCCCGGCGGGGAAGCCATCTCCTTGCATCTTTGAGCCAGTCCGCGTAGGCCTTCCTGGAGCGGCCCTCAACCAGGTCGAGCCGTCTCGCATGCACGACCCTGTCTGCATCGAGGGTGTAGTCCACAATCCCGGTGACCATCTCGGAATGGGGCACCCCCGGTATGAGACTAGACGTGTTCATCAACCCCGAGCGCAACCACCCGGTGCAACCAACCGGTAGCGGTGCTGCGGCGGGTCGCTAGGACATGCCGCCGGCCGCCGAAACCGGCGTCCCGGAACCGGGTACGCCTACCTTCGCTACGCGGTCGGTGACCATTCACGGCTGGCGTACTCGGAAATACTCGGCGATGAGAAGAAGGAAACTGCTGCCGCGTTCTGGTTGCGGGCGGTCGCGTTCTTCGCCGCGCACGGAATCACAGTCAAAGCCGTGCTCACCGACAACGGAGCCTGCTACCGCTCTCGAGCATTCACCGCTGCCCTGGGCTCGCAGATCAAGCACCGCCAGACCCGCCCCCTACCGGCCGCAACCAACGGCAAAGAGAACGCTTCAACCGCACGCTCGCGTCCGAGTGGGCCTATGCTCGGCCCTGCATCTCAGAAACCGAACGCGCCGCCTCCTACAAGAACTGATTACACCACTACAATCATCACCGAACCCATACCGGCATCGGAGGCAAAACCCCCATCAGCCGCGTTCACAATCTCAGTGAGACCTAAAGTTAGCGCCCCATTCCTTTGTAATTCCAGCCGCTCTCTTGCCATCGCGTTTTTTCGAGCGCATTTCGTCCATCAAGGACATTACGATCCGCTACTGTAGTTCCGGCAGCCTTCGGATCCAGATTGACAAACTCTGGCCATTCAGTCAGCAAGAGCACAGCGTGAGCGCCGCTGAGGGCAGCCTCAACGTTACGTTCGAAATGTAGCTCCGGGAACCTGCGGCGGGCGTTGTCGATTGCTTCCGGATCTGTAACCGTCACATCGGCGCCTTGCAGTTGAAGCTGTGCTGCAATGCTCAGGGCAGGAGAGTCGCGTACATCGTCGCTATTCGGTTTGAAAGCGGCTCCGAGCACGGTGATGCGCTTGCCAATCAGCGAACCGCCACAGAGAACGCGAGTTAACTCGACCGTCCGCGAGCGCCGACGCATGTTGATCGCATCGACTTCACGGAGGAAGGTGAGGGCCTGGTCAGCGCCCAGCTCGCCCGCACGTGCCATGAAAGCGCGAATATCCTTCGGTAAACAACCGCCGCCGAAACCGATGCCGGCGTTGAGGAACTTGCGACCAATGCGATCGTCCATGCCGATCGCGTCCGCCAGCAGGGTGACGTCGGCACCGGCGGCCTCACACAGCTCCGCCATTGCGTTAATGAAGGAAATCTTGGTTGCAAGGAAGCTGTTCGCTGCCGTTTTTACCAGTTCGGCAGTCGAGTAATCCATGACCAGACGAGGAGTGCCCTCGGACAAGGACGCCGCGTAGACCTCGTCCAAGGCCTTAGCAGCTCGCTCACCCGCGGCACCTTCCGGGACGCCGTACACAAATCGATCAGGGTGAAGCGTGTCCTTGACTGCGTGACCCTCGCGCAGGAACTCTGGATTCCAGGCGAGGATCGCTTCGGGTGCCGTTTCCATGTATTCGTCCGCAAGGCGCGATGCCGTACCAACCGGAACGGTGGATTTACCAACCACCACGTCACCCGCGCTGAGGTGTGGGGCAAGGCCGGCGAAGGCGGCGTCGACGTAGCGTAGGTCGGCGGCATATTCGCCTTTTCGCTGAGGAGTCCCGACACAGATGAAGTGCACCGCGGAGCCCGCGGCGTCAGCCATGCTTGTGCTGAACTTCAGCCGACCGGAATCCAGCGAAGCCTGCAGGAGGTCGGGTAACCCGGGTTCGAAGAAGGGGGCATGCCCCACAGAGAGCTCGTCGATCTTTTTCGGATCAACATCAATGCCGACTACTTCGTGGCCAAGCTTCGCCATAGACGCTGCGTGGACGGCGCCAAGGTAGCCGCATCCGATTACGGAAATGCGCATAAGTAACCCTTCCCCCAAAACTCCCCGGTGATTCCCCGCCGGCTGACTAATCGCCTCATGGACGCGGGTGTTCTAGTAGAGGATACCGGGAGGCTTTGCGTGAACGCGATTCAGCACCGTTCCAGGTCATCGTCGTTACGGTATGCCCAGCCATACACGACCACTGTGCCGATCGCTGTACCGAAAGCGTTAGCCAGTACATCCCGCGGTGTCGCTACTCGCTCGGGGCGGAAGAGTTCCTGACCCAGCTCGATACACATCGATGCCAAAATGCCCGCAGGCAATGCAAGCCACGCCCGCCGCAGCGGCAGAAACGCAGCCACCAAAATTCCGAATGGGATGAAAAGCAGCACGTTGGCGCCCGACTCGATGAGGCTGTAGTCGAACCAGCCAGGTGCGCCGTGCCGGTGCAGGAAGCGCAGAACTCGAACGATGAAACTTGAGGCGCCCTCGTCGACGGGAGACGGCCAGAATGCAATCAGTGAGAGCACCAGCAGATAAGTGGCCAGCAGCGCGGTGAGGAAGCGCCGTCGTCGTAATGACATAGGGGGTTGCGCTGTCACCGGTGGTTGTATTCCCAGTCCACCAGCGTCTTCACGGCCGGCACCAGCTCGCGGACCATCTGCTGGTAGACCGAGTCGTCGCGGCGGTAGGGGTCCACCACATCGTCGTGGCTCGGGTCCGACGGGTGCACGGTGCGTGCACGCACCACCTTCGGCAGGATCGCGCGCCAGCGGTGCGGGCCGTCGAGGGACGGGTCACCTTCCAGGGTGTCGATGAGACGGGCGAATTCGCGCAGGGTGAAGGTCTTGCGCAGCAGTGACGGCGCCATCTCGATCACGCGGCCGCGGTGCTCGCGGGTCAGGGCGAGGACCAGGTCCTTGCCCTCCAAAATGCGTTCCTCCAGCTGGCGGGCACGGAAGTTCTCGGAGTCGCCGTCGAACACGTGTACAAAGCCGGCCACCTGCGCGTCCATGGGGTAGTCCACCAGGGCGCCAGTGCCCGCACTTGAAATCTCGAACTCGCCGGGAGCGATTCTCTCGAACGCGCTCTGCAGCAGGCGCTCCACCATCGGAGATCGGCAGACATTGCCGGTGCACACAGCAAGAATGCGAAACGGAGTATCCGTTGTCATGGCCCCAATTCCTGACAGGTCCTAACCGGGCGCGGAGAGTCGCCGGCAGCAGTGTACGAGACTGTGTACTGAGCCTACCTGCCGCCGGCGCCGGAACTACGTATGTTTCTGCATGCGGTAAGATGGTCTGCGATGCCTAGGCGAGGGAGAGGCTGGTAATTCCAGAATCCTCTCCGTTATCGACGGTGGCTGGCGGCTTTCCTGAAGTACGCGCACACGCTGCGCAGGGATGGTGCTGGGCTTTCGTCAATCGCACGGTACGCCCGGAAGACCACACACATTCAGGAGACATCATGTCCGAGCAGAAGATCGCCGCAGAACTGCGCACCGATTTCGGTAAGGGCGCTGCCCGCCAGGCACGCCGCGCCAATAAGATCCCCGCCGTCATCTACGGTCACGGCGCCGACCCCATCCACGTGCTGCTGCCCGCCAAGGCCACCACTCTGGCAGTCCGGCACGCCAACGCGCTCCTCAGCATTGACGTCGACGGCGAAGCGCACCTCGCGCTTGCCAAGGACGTCCAGCGCAACCCGCTCAAGCAGATCGTCGAGCATCTCGACCTGCTGACCGTGCGCAGCGGCGAGAAGGTCACCGTTGAGGTCAACATCCACGTTGAGGGCGAACCCAAGCCGGGCGTTGTCACCAACCTCGAGCAGACCACCGTGTCGGTTGAAGCCGACGCAACCCACCTGCCCGAGTCCCTCACCGTCAACCTCGACGGCCACGGCGTGGGCGACCACGTCTACGCCTCGGACATCCGCCTCCCCAAGGGCACCACCCTGCTGACCGATGGAGAGACGCTGATCATCAACGTTTCCTCGCCGGTTGTCGAGGACCTTGGCGAGACCGCAACCGAGACCGGCGTTGACTCCGACGGCGGCGAAGCCACCACCGAGGAAGCTACCGGCGATGTGGCTCCGGAAGTCGTCGAAAAGTAGTACCCCCTCGGTGTCTGACAACACCTGGCTAATAGCCGGGCTCGGAAACCCCGGGCCCGGCTATTCCGGCAACCGGCACAACGTGGGCCAGATGGTCCTCGACGTGCTCGGTGCGCGGCTGGGTGGCAAGTTCGGCACTTCGAAAGCACACGCCGTCGTACTCGAAGGCCGTCTGGGAATCGGCGGGCCGCGCCTGGTCTTGGCCAAGCCGCTCACCTACATGAACCTCACGGGCGGGCCCGTTTCGCAGTTGGCGAAGTTCTACGGGATCGAGCCGGACCATGTGGTGGCGGTGCACGACGAGATCGACATCCCCTTCAATACGATCAAGCTGAAGATCGGTGGGGGAGAAGGCGGCCACAACGGCCTCCGCGACATTTCCAAGGCGCTCGGCACCAAGGATTACCTGCGGGTGCGCGTCGGAGTGGGCCGCCCGCCGGGCCGGCAGGAAGCAGCCGACTACGTGCTTCGCGACTTCAGCACCACCGAGAAGAAGGACCTCCCCATCCTGTTGGAGGAGGCGGCTGACGCCGTCGAAAGCGTTGTCCTCGACGGTTTGCTGACCACCCAGCAGAAGTTTCATTCTGCAGGTAAATAGCGGTAAACTGAATCCGCAGTTCTGAACAGGACTGCATGGCCTGATGGCCCCAAAAGCGGGGGCCGACGTTGGGCGGCCTCTGAGACTGGGCCACCCCCATCCCAACGTCGGTCCCTTTTTGTGCCCGGATTCGGCGCAGTCCGGCTTCGTTGAGCGATCAAGGAAATAATGGGTGCCTTATCGCCTGATCCGGCGTAGTCTAGTGGCCTAGCGCACGACGTGTTGGGGCGGACATAATGAGTAAATGCGTGATGTCCGGTGTGAACAATGACCTGTTGACACCGCCGATCGATACCGTATGGCCACCAGGCCGGATGGCTCGAAGAGGGACGTGGCGATGCTGAACGTCCACGGTGAGTGGCCGATGGTGGGCCGCGATACGGAACTCGAGGACATCCGCGATGCCCTGCTGGACAGCAGCTGCCGCGGTGTAATCCTCACCGGCCCGTCGGGGGTGGGCAAGACCGCCCTGGCACAGCGCATGGCGCGCCAACTCGAAGACTCGTTTGAACTCGTATACGTCCGCGGCTCAGCACTCGCATCAAAAATGCCTTACGGCGCCCTCAGCTTTGTTCTCAGCGATCTCGACGACGCGATCGTGGACAACCCCCTGATGCTGCTGCGCGGACTCCAGGAGCTCTACCAACGGCGCGACGACGGCCGGCAGACCCTGATTCTGGCTGACAATCTGGAGGAACTCGACAGCTCCTCCGCCATGGCCCTGACCCACCTGGTGCGCGTGAACGCGGTCAAGCTCATCGCTATCTGCCAGTCGATCGACGCCTCACCGGAGGAGTTCGGGGACCTCTGGAAGGACGGGGCGCTGCGCCGCATCGACGTTGCGCCGCTCGGACTCGCCTCGACCACGCAGCTACTGTCCGCTGCTCTCGATGCCCCGGTGTCCCGCTCAGCTGCCGCCAGCATGTGGCACACGACCGGCGGCAACCCACTCTTCCTCCAGGCCCTCACCCGTGAGCAGGTCGACTCCGGTGAAATGCTGGAGCGCGACGGCGTGTGGGTGGCTCAACCGCTTTCGGCACCCAAGACGCGGCGGTCGATGACCGACTGGATCATGGTCCGCCTGCGTCGGATGCCCGACGGCGAACGCGAGGCGCTGGAGCTGATCTCGATCGTCGGAGCGATCCCGCTCGATTTCCTGCTGCGCTTCGTCCAGTCGTCAGCCGTCGATGCGCTGCAGCAGAAAAAGCTCATTTTCATCGAGCGCCGGGAGGTTCCCCTGGTGCGGGTTGCCAACGGGCTCGTAAGCGAAGTGGTCCGCACCCAGGTGCCGCTGGGCCGGGGACGCGAACTGATGCGCGCCCTCGCACTCGAAGCCCGGCAGTGGGACATCCCCTCGATCGCCCGCATGACCTTCGCCTCCTGGTGTATCGACTCCGGTGCGGAGATCGGCGCCGAAAGCCTCATCAACGCGGCCTGCCTCGCCAACCGGCACCGTCAGGGAGCCCTCGCCCTCCGGTTCATCCACGCCATCCCCAACTACTCCGCGTTCCCGCAGGCTGTTCTCGAGGAAGCAAAGGCAATGGGCGTCGAGGGAGACCTCGCCGGCGGCCTCACGGTCCTCGACCAGTTCCTCAAGACACACGCCGCACCCGACCTTGAAGACTGGGTGGAAGTTCGGCTGCTGCAGTGCCGGCTGCTCATGCGGAGCACCGTACGGTACGCGGAGGCTGACCCGCTGCTTGCCGAAGTTCGGGAGCGGCTCTCGGTGCATGCCGCCTCTGAGGATGTCGCAAGCCTGGTCCGGGAAGCCGATGAGCTGGCGGCCGAGCTCGCTGTCTACAACGGCCGGTATGCCGAGCTCCTGGAGGAATCCGAAGACCTCCTCACCGACCACGCGTGGGAACAACAGAACCAGGCAATGGTGGGCTGGCTTGCCGAAGCGCTTGCCATGACCGGACGGCAGGACGACGCCATCCGGTTGGTCTCGTCGGTACTGTCCCGGCTGATGGACAGCGGCAGCGACACGCTCCTGCAGGAGGCCGCCGTCGCACGGCTCTTCAAGCTCATGGTCCTCTCCGGCCGGTGGCAGGAGTGCATCGAGATGGCGGCGTCGCCGTCAAATCACGGAAAGGAAAGTGCCTACGACGGCTCAGCCTCCGAGTTCGCCGAGGGCTGCCTGCTGGCGTACGCGGGCCGCGGGTCCGAGGCGTTGGACAAGCTGCTCCCGGCGCTCAGCCAGATGCGCGTCCGGGACCGGCAGCACACCCTTCCCGTTGCCGAGGCGACCACCGCCTACGCCTACGCTCTGGCGGGTGAGGCCCGCGCGTCGCAGGAGCACCTGCAACGCGCCGAACACCGGATCGAACGGCTCTCCTGGCACACCGGACGAGCTGCCGAGTACTTCGCGACGCTGGCAACCATCGCCACCAAGGCGCCCATCGAAGTGGCTGAACGGATGCTGCAGCTCGCCGACGAGGACCGCGCCATGGGCAACCACGGCCACGAACTGATGTTCCTGTGCCAGAGCGTGCAGCTGGGACTCGAATCGGCAGCCGACCGGCTGGTCTCCTCAGCCCTCGCCTCGCAGGGGCCGTTCGCGGAGGTCTGCGCGCTCTATGGGAAGGGAATCGCCTCGAAGGACACGCACCAGCTCCTGCTCGCCGCGCAGAAGGCGTTGGAACTCGGCAACTACCGGCTGGCCGCAGATGCTGCGCGGCTGGCAGCCCAACTGGCCCAGGACAGCGGTGAACAGGTCACCGTCGCGGAGGCAGAGAAAGTGCTGCGCGACGTCGGAGCTCCAGGGGTTGCGGGACGCCGCGGCGCACTGGACTCGCTGACCGACCGGGAACGCAACATCGCGGTGCTGGTGGCCCAGGGCCGCACCAACCGTGACATTGCCGAGGTCATGTGCGTTTCGGTGCGGACCATCGAAGGCCACGTCTACCGGCTCTACTCGAAACTCGGAGTGTCCTCACGCAGCCAACTCGCTCTGCTGCTGGAATAGCCGGCTTATGGGGGAACATACTGAAGGCGGCCAGGAGCTGGTGGGCCGCCAAGATCTCATTGAAGAGATCGCTTCGGCGCTGACCGGGACCCAGTACCTCGGCGCCATCCTGGTGGGGGAGGCCGGCGTCGGCAAGACCGCGCTCGCCAAAGCCGTTGCCAGGGAACTGGACGGCAGCGTTGCCGTGCTGCCGATCTCCGCCAGCCCGTCACTGCGGAAAGTGCCCTTCGGGGCGCTCTCGCCGTATCTGCACTCCCTGTCAATCAACGACGTCGGATCCTCCGTTGCGGTGTACCGCAGCATCATGGCGCACCTGGAATCGAGCTCCAGCGGCAGCAAAAAGATGCCGCTGTTCCTGGTGGACGATTCCCATGAACTCGATGACAGCACCAGCGTGCTGCTCTCCCAGCTGATTGCGGGTAGGCGGGCGCACGTGCTGGCCCTGGCGCGCAATGCGCCCGGTCCGACGTCGGAATTTGGCGCAATGCATCAGGACGGTCTTCTGCGCCGCTACGAGGTGCGGCCACTCAACCACGGGGAGGTGCATGAGCTCTGCCGGCGGGAACTCGGCGGAGACGTGCTGGCGAGCGTCAGTTCAACCCTGGCCCAGATGTCCGGCGGGAACCCCATGTTCCTGCTGGCCCTCCTGCGGCAGGGGAAGCGCTCCGGCTACCTGGGCGTGCGGAACAAGGTGTGGCGCCTGGTCGGTCCAGCGCCGCCGCTGGATGTCAGCCTCGTGGATCTGATCAAGGTCCGGTTCCGGCGGCGGACGCAGGAGGAAATGGCTGTGCTCGAGACGCTCGCGCTCGCCGAACCCATGCCGCTCGACGCCCTGGTGCGCTGCTCCGACGGCGCGGCCGCCACGGCGCTGCAGGAAGACGGCCTGATTACGGTGGCGGGTGACCGGGAACGGCTGGTCACTCTCAGCCACCCCCTCTACGGGGAGGTGATCCGCCAGGACGTGCCCGCAGGGCGCAGCCTTTCAATCCGCCGGAAGGTGCTGGAGGTTCTGGATCAGGACTCCACGACCGCCGACGGCTTCCTGCGCTTCGTGACGTGGGGGCTTGACTGCGGAATGCCGCCGGAGGACAAGACGCTGCTGCGCGCTGCTGTGGTCGCCAACCGCTTGCATGACGCCGACTTCGCTCTCCGTGCGGCGCGCGCCGTGCATACTCCGGCGCTCCGCGGAGGCGCGCTCGTGGAAATTGCGCGCGCGCAGCTGACCCGCGGGAACCTTGCGTACGCCCGCGAGATCGTCGACGAAGTGCTCGACGAGGCCACCACCCTCACCCTCACCAAGGAAGCTTCGCTGCTATCCGCGATGCTGCGGGTGCACGAACAGAACGCGCCCGAGGCGATCCGGGCCGACGTCGTGCGCTGGGAAAAGATTGTCGACCGGATTTCAGCGACTCGTGGGGCACCGGATGATCCGAAGGTGCAGGCCGGTATCGGGGTTTCCCGCAACGGCTACCGCATCCTGGAAAGCTTTGCCCTGAATTACGAGGGCAGGTTCCGGGATGCGGAGGTCATCCTGCGGGGGGTGCTTGTCGATCAGTTCTGCACCGATGAGGTTCGGCTCGGAGGCCTCGCGCTGTTGGGGGAGGCCCTCGGCTCCACCGGTAGAGCCCTTGAGGGTACGCGTGCCACCGCTGAGGCGCTGCAGATCATCGAGGAACACGGGCACAAGTTCGTGGGGCACTCTGAGTTCGTCATCACCCGCCATTTCGTCTCCATGGCGCATGCCGGGCTGTGGGACGAGATCGAGGAACTGCTGGACACAATGGTCCGGAGCAAGGCTAGCGGCCCCCAGGCTTTCACGGGCATCATCGAGCTGTCCGAAGGGCTCATCGCGCTCCGCAAGGGCCTGATGGGAAGCGCGCGTACCGCGTTGATTCTCGGCGTGGAGGGACTGCGGGAATCCGACTCGAACCAGCTCATGCCGATGGCCCTGGGCCTGGCGGCATTTGCATGCACCATGGTGGGGGACACCGGGCGTGCCCGCGGGTACGCGTCGGAGTTCGAGGCCACCGCGGGCATCGGCACCCGGCAGGCGCGGCTCCTCGGCACGGTCCACGTGGTCGCCGCCAACGCACTGTTCCATGGGGCGGCCCGGAGCATCGAGGAACTGCACGTGCTGGCGAAGCAGGCTGAAGCTGACGGCATGACCGTACTTGCCGCCGTCGCGCTTGAACTTGCCGGCAGGCTGGGAGACGAGCGCTGCTTCGAAGCGATGGCGCGGATCACTTCCTCCTTCGAAGGGCCGGAAGGCGCAGTGCTGACGGCGATGGCCCGCGCTGCCGCGCACAAGGACCCGGCCGCGTTGATCGACGCCGCCGACCTGGCGCAGTCCTGCGGCTACCTGCTGATTGCCGCCGAGTGCCTGGGCAAGGCCGTGAAATATCTGTCCCAGCGCGGGGAGGAGCACAAGTCCCGGACGGTGCAGCAGCGGCTGAACACGATTGTCGGACAGCTCGAGGGTCTGCAGAGCCCGCAGTTCGAGGAAGTGCGCTCCACGTCAAAGCTCACGCAGCGCGAGATGGACATTGCCCGGCTGGCCGGGAAGGGCTACTCCAACCGGGAGATCGCCGAAGCGCAGGGCGTCTCCGTCCGGACTGTTGAAGGGCACCTGTACCGAATCTTCGCGAAGCTCGGAATCACGCGGCGGGATGAGCTGCCGGGGGCCGATTCTTCGAGTATCGGCTGAGTACCCCACGCGCTGCGAATCGGGTACCTGCTACTCGTGTTTGGAGTAGGTAGTTTTCCTAGAGTTGTCAGTGGAGCCGGCGACGTCGAAGCCTTCCCCAGACTAAGGCTCGTCCCCAGCCGTCGTCGGCTCCATCTACATGCTGGTCAGTATGCTTAGCTTTCGCTAGGGTGGGTTGGAAACCGCTCAGCAGACCGGAAGGCAGCGCGATCTCAGGCCCGGCACATCGTAGAACGGCCGCCGTCATACGCATGATGGTGCAGGCAGTGCTGACCTTCTCGCTCCTGGTCGCGTTCACAACCTCCGCTGCTGCAGCGTTGTGCCTGCAGATGGACCATGGCGCTGCCGCGGCGGGGATGAGCTCGGTCTCCGCGGACCTGTCCGCGCCAACGGGCTCGCCGTTAACGAAGGCGTGCTGTTATCAGCAGTCCGGCACTCCGGACGCTGTCACAGCGACACAGCGGGCTTTGCCCATCGAGCAGAGCGCTGCACTTTCCACACTGAAAGCCCCATTGAGGGCTTTTGATGCCGGGCAGCCACCGCCCGGCATGTTCGTTCCCGCGCTGGAAAAACGCGACCACCTGACTCCGTCACTGACTGCCCTGTCGATCAGTCGGACATAAATCTCCTCCTCCGCGCGCACCGACTCGTCTCAGGTGCGCATCAGTGACGTGCACCAAACAAACCAAAATGAGGAGAAACCAATGACACACCACGTGACGTCCATGCTCGATGCCTACCCGAAGGACCTTGGAGGAGTCGACAAGGAGAAGCTTGCCGAGTGCATCCAGGCCTGCTTTGAATGTGCCCAGACCTGCTCGGCGTGCGCAGACGCGTGCCTCAGTGAGGACATGGTAGCCGAGCTGACGAAGTGCATCAGAACCAACCTGGACTGCGCTGATCTTTGCGCGACCACCGGCAACATCCTGGCCCGCCACACCGGGTACGACGCGAACCTCACCCGCGCCGTGCTTGAGGCCTGCCGTACAGCATGCAAGGCCTGCGCTGATGAGTGCGAGCAGCATGCCGGCATGCACGACCATTGCCGGATCTGCGCCGAAGCATGCCGCCGTTGCGAGAAGGCGTGCGAGGAGCTGCTGGCATCAATGGGTTAGGGGGCCTTGCAGGAGGCCGAAGCGCACACTCAAGGCAGTGCGTTTCGGCCTTCCGCACCCGCGTTGAGGGAAGTCGTGTGAATCTCGTTGGCCTTGACGCATACCCCTAGGGGGTATATCCTCGGTGTTACCAGAGCGGGAAGTCCGAGCCCACGAGTGGGACGCTTACTCCTTGAAGGTCTTTCGAAGGCGCCTGTAGCCGGGCTCGATAGTCACTGGTTCGTGCAGTCGCCGATTCTCAAATAACCACCCTTCCTGTTTGGAGATTCCTATGTGCGGCACAACTTCTTCTGATCTGACGCTGACTGACAAGTCGTCCTCCGGCTGCGCGTGCTGCGCGACCCAGGAGACCCCGGAACAGTCCGTTCCTGCCGCGGCCGACGACGTCACCGCCAATTTCGCCGTGACCGGCATGACGTGTGGGTCCTGCGCGTCCCGGGTCACCTCAGCCATCAGCGCCATCGGCGAGGTCAAGGACGTACGGATCGACCTCGTGTCGGGCGGGGCCTCAACGGTCACCGTCCTCAGCAACCAGCCCGTTCCTGCGGAAGCAGTACGCTCCGCCGTGGAACAGGCCGGCTATCAGCTCATCAACGCCTGACTTTTCCAGGTCCGGGATCTCGATCCCGTGAGACCGAAGGAGAATCATCATGAAACACCAGACACACGGTCCAGCCAATGCCGGCACTGGAAACTCCGACACCGGAGATTCCGACACCCACGGCCAGGCCATGCCCACAAGTGAGCCGGCCTCGGCACTGGACGCCGACCAGCACGAAGGCCACGGTGCCCCTCCAGGGAGCACGGACGCTAACCATGAGGTGCACGAGCATGGTCAGCATGCCGGGCACTCCACCGCAATGTTCAAGAACAGGTTCTGGATCAGCCTGATCCTGACTGTTCCGGTTGTCCTGTTCAGCCATATGTTCGCAATGATCGTCGGTTACACGCCGCCGGAGTTTCCCGGTTCAACGTGGATCTCGCCGATCCTGGGCACCGTCATCTTCATCTATGGAGGTGCACCGTTCCTCAAGGGCGGCATCACCGAACTGAAATCCCGCCAGCCGGGCATGATGCTGTTGATCGCGATGGCGATCAGCGTCGCATTCGTCGCGTCCTGGATCACGACCCTCGGTATCGGGAATTTCAACCTCGATTTCTGGTGGGAACTGGCCCTGCTGGTGGTCATCATGCTGCTGGGCCACTGGATGGAGATGCGTGCGCTCGGCTCAGCTGCGGGAGCCCTTGACGCGTTGGCTGCACTGCTGCCGGATGAGGCGGACAAGGTCACCGACACCGGCATCGAATCAGTGCCGGTGAGCGCCCTGGCGCGTGACGACGTCGTACTGGTCCGCTCGGGGGCCCGGGTTCCAGCGGATGGCGAGATTGTCGACGGTGCGGCGGAGTTCGACGAGTCGATGATCACTGGTGAGTCGCGGACCGTTTCCCGCGCTGTCGGCGAAACGGTGGTTGCGGGCACGGTGGCGACCGACAACGCAGTGCGGGTGAGGGTCACCGCCGTCGGCTCCGACACCACCCTGGCGGGCATTCAGCGACTGGTGGCCGAGGCGCAGGCGTCTTCGTCCAGGGCGCAGGCGCTCGCCGACCGTGCAGCAGCCCTGCTCTTCTACTTCGCCCTGATCGCCGGCATTCTCACCTTCATTGCCTGGTTGCTGCTGGGAAGCCCGAATGATGCGGTGATCCGCACCGTGACGGTGCTCGTGATTGCCTGCCCCCATGCCCTCGGGCTGGCAATCCCGCTGGTGATTGCGATCTCTACTGAGCGCGCGGCCAAAGGCGGGGTGCTGATCAAGAACCGGATGGCCTTGGAGCGGATGAGGACCATCGACGTCGTCCTGTTCGACAAGACCGGCACGCTGACCGAAGGGCGCCACGCTGTGACGGCTGCCGCCACGACCGGCGGAGTTGAAGAGGCGGAGATGCTGGCTCTGGCTGCGGCCGCCGAATCCGACAGCGAGCACCCGGTCGCACGGGCCATCGTCCAGGCAGCGGCTGATAACCCGGACGCTGCACGGTTCGCCTACCGCGGCAGCGGGTTCTCTTCCATGACCGGACGCGGGGTCCGGGCAACGGTGGATGGTTCCGAGGTTGCCGTGGGTGGGCCGAACATGCTCAAGGAACTGGACCTGCAAACGCCGTCGGACATGGCCGGCGCCATCAAGGAATGGGTGAACCGCGGAGCTTCGGTGCTGCACGTAGTCCGGGACGGCGCAATCATCGGCGCCATGCGTCTCGAGGACCGCGTGCGTGACGAGTCCCGCGCAGCCGTCAAAGCCCTGCAGGCCCGCGGAGTGAAGGTTGCCATGATTACCGGCGACGCACGCCAGGTCGCCGATGCTGTCGGCGCCGAGCTGGGGATCGATGAGGTCTTCGCCGACGTGCTGCCGCAGGACAAGGACTCCAAGGTTGCCGAGCTGCAGTCGCGCGGCCTGAAGGTGGCGATGGTGGGGGACGGGGTGAACGATGCCCCCGCGCTGGCCCGCTCGGAAGTAGGGATCGCGATCGGAGCCGGCACCGACGTCGCCATGGAGTCTGCCGGCGTCGTGCTCGCCGGAAATGATCCCCGCTCGGTGCTGGCGATGATCGACCTGTCCAGGGCCAGTTATCGGAAGATGATCCAGAACCTGGTGTGGGCTACCGGGTACAACATCCTCGCAGTCCCGTTGGCGGCAGGCGTGCTCGCCTTCGCCGGATTCGTGCTTTCACCGGCTGCGGGCGCGGTGTTGATGAGCGTATCGACAATCGTGGTTGCGCTGAACGCGCAGCTCCTGCGCAGGATCGACCTAAGCCCTGAGCGAATCACCACCTGACGGGCGGCCGGCGTCTTCCAGAATTGGAGGAGGGCGCCGGTGGTTCGTACCATGGGAACTGAGAAGAAAGGCATAACGGTGAGCGGCAACATTCAGGCGAGAGCACTCCTCGGGTCTCCGCGCGCCGTCGTGAGCTTCCTCGGGATCAGCGCCGTGATCGTCGGAATTCTCGCCATGCATGTCTGGATGGGCGGTCACGGACCCACAGCGCGCGGCGCAACGCCGCCGGCCCCGGCCGCCGTGATGGTCACCGAACTTTCCGGCGCTGGCGAGAGCGGGCATGCTGTAGCGCCGTCGAGTGCCTCGGTCGCCGGCAGCGGATCCGATACCGGCGATTCCACGCACGGCTGCGCCGGCACCTGCGGGGACGACGGGATGGCGCTGGGGCTGTGCGTCCTGGCGCTGCTGGTTGTCACGGCGCTGGCGCTCCTGCTCCCGGCAGGAAGGGCCGTGCCCGGCGCAGTGCTGCTGCGGGGCCCACCCCGGATTGTCCTTCGACCGCTCGCCATACCAACGCCATCACTGATCCGGCTCTGTATCAGCCGTGTCTGATCCCGGTGCCCCGCCGTCTGCCCTCGTTAACGGGGCCGCACTCGGCAAAGTCATGCCCCTCACCGGGGCGTTTCCAGCACCCCAATGAACAAAAGGATCAGATTCCAATGAAGCGTTACCTTTCCCTTGCTGCCCTCAGCGTTGCCGCCGTCGTCGCCCTTGCAGGGTGTGGCGGCGATACGGACACCGGAGCCCCGGTGAGCGATGCGCCGGCATCCGCCGGAGCTACGCCATCCGAAGGCTCAGCCGGAAACTCGTCACCCAGCAGTTCCGTCTCCGAGGAGCACAACGAGGCGGATGTCATGTTCGCCCAGATGATGATTCCCCACCACCAACAGGCCGTCGAGATGAGCGATGTCATGCTCGCCAAAGAAGACGTCAGCGCCGAAGTGACCGACCTGGCAACCAGGATCAAGGAAGCGCAGGCGCCTGAGATTGAAACCATGACCGGCTGGCTGGAAGCGTGGGGCGAACCCGTGGCGGTCGAATCCATGGAGGGCCACGACATGGGCTCCATGGGCGGAGGCATGGA
Organism: uncultured Arthrobacter sp.; assembly: GCF_947495145.1. Taxonomy (GTDB): domain Bacteria; phylum Actinomycetota; class Actinomycetes; order Actinomycetales; family Micrococcaceae; genus Arthrobacter_D. The sequence goes on along the minus strand of NZ_CANLXP010000002.1, from coordinate 262,668 downwards.
CGGGATGATGAGCGAGGACCAGATGGCTGAGCTTGAAGCCGCAGAGGGCGAAGAGGCAGCCCGGATGTTCCTCGAGTCCATGACCGCCCACCACAACGGTGCTGTCGCCATGGCGCAGGAAGAAATCGAGAACGGTGAGAACCCGGACGCTATAGCGCTGGCCGAGGCGATCGTTGAGGCCCAGGAGGCCGAGATCGAGGAAATGGAACAGCTGCTCGGCGAGCTCTGATGCGACAGGCAGCATGATTCTCAGGGAGGGCCGGACGCCGGCCCTCCCTTCCTCCCCCAGTACTAAGGAATTTTCGGTGTCTCACAGCCTCCTCCACCAACACTCTCGTCTCTTTACCTCACCTGAGCCGCGCCTACGGTGGGCCGCGCGCCCGGCTGCCATCGCCGTCGCCGTGCTGGCCCTGGCAGCCTGCTCACCGGCAGACCCGGCTGCCGAAACGTCCACTACTCCTCCGGATTACCCGACCGGTCATGTGCACGGCATGAGTGTGGACCCCGGCACCAACCGGGTGCTTCTGGCTACCCATGACGGACTGTTCGACGTGTCGCAGTCGCCGGCGGTCCGGATAGGACCGGTGATCGACCTCATGGGCTTCACCACCGGAGCTAACGGCGAGTTCTACGCGTCCGGACATCCGGGTCCCGGCACAGACCTTCCCGAACCCGTTGGGCTGATCCGGTCCACCGACCAGGGCAAGACCTGGGAGGAGCTGTCCGAACAGGGGGAGTCCGACTTCCATGCGCTCGCCGCCACCGACGGCGGGATTGTGGCGTTCGACGGCCAACTGCGGACCAGCGAAGACGGGATGGCATGGGAACCCGTCGGGCAACAGATCCAGGCCTTCAACCTGGCGGCGACCTCACGGGACAGCGTTGTGTTGGCGACCACCGAGGAGGGGCTGCAGCGGTCCACCGACAATGGCGCAACGTGGGCGGCGGTTCCCGATGCACCGCTCCTGATGCTCACCGCACTGTCGGAGGGACGCGCCGCAGGCATCACCCCCGACGGTGTCGTATACACCAGCGACGACGCAGGCCTGACCTGGGTTGAAGGGGGAACCGCTCCGGGACAGGCAGCGGCGATCGCCGTCCGAGTGATCGACGACTCCGCCCTCCGGATCTGGATCGCCACCGAAGACAGCGTCCAGGTGTCCAACGACAATGGGCAGACCTTCGCGGACCTCCGTTCGAACCACCAGTAACCGGGCCTTTCGGTTTGCTACCTCATAGGGCCTGGTGCCTTACACCGGGCCCTATGAGGTCAGTTCACCGTGCTGGCGCGGAGCGGCCGTGAGCCAGTCCGGTCGGGATGCCGATGAGGACCGGTTCCGGCGTCCCGCAGCAGGAAGATCCGGTATCCACAGCGGGTGCCGGGGCGTCGCAGCTGGTGCCCGCGCCTGAGGAGCAGACCCCCGTCTCCGGCAGTACCAGGTGCACCGTGTCCGCGGCTTCCCGGTCTCCGGCCAACGCGGCAGCGACGGAGCGCACCTGTTCGTAGCCGGTGGCCAGGAGGAAGGTCGGTGCCCGGCCATAGGACTTCATGCCGACGATGTAGAAGTCCTGATCGGGGTGGGCCAGCAGCTTCGCGCCGTGCGGTGCGACGGTGCCACAGGAATGGAATTCCGGGTCGATGAGCGGGCCTAGCTCACGCGGTGCGTCCACTGCAGGGTCCAGTTCGAGGCGCAGCTCCTGCAGAATGTTTAGGTCGGGCCGGAACCCGGTGCAGGGCACGACGACGTGGGCCAGCACTGTGCGGCCGTCCACCGACTCCACGGTGACGCCGGTTGTTCCGTCGGAAAGTGCTTTGATGCCGAAGCCGGTGTGCAGTTCGATGGTTCCTGCTTCAACGAGGCGACGCAGCCGTGAGCCGAGCTGGCCGCGGGCGGGCAGCCCATCCAAATCTCCACCGCCGTAGACCTTTTGTGCGGAGGCGCCGCGGATTGCCCAGAGGATCCGGGTGTCGGGTTCGTCCTTGGCCAGTTCGCTGAGGCTGATCAACGTATTCGCCGCGGAATGGCCGGCTCCGATGACCAGGACGCGCCGTCCGGCGAAAGTCTGCCGGTTCCTGTCCTTGACGTCCGGCAGCGGAGAGGAGATCCGGCCGGCGGCAGTAACTTCACCCACGGCTGGCAGACCGGAGACGCCCAGCGGGTTGGGCGTGGACCACGTGCCGGAGGCATCAATCACCCCTGCGACAACGTGGTCACTGGTTTGTCCATCAGCGTGCTCGACCCGGACCAGGAAGGGCGTGTTCTCGCGATTCTTCGTGTGGGTTTTATCCATTCCCTGGCGGGTGACCGCGGTGACCCGGGCGCCGGTGTGCAGGCGGGAACTGATCGCTGGGATAGCGGCCAGCGGCGTCAGGTACGCATCGATCAGTTCGCCGCCGTAAGGGAGCGCCGTGGGCCGTGGAATCTCCCAGCCGGTGGACTGCAACAACCGCGCTGCGGCGGCGTCGATGTTGTACCGCCAGGGGGAGAACAGGCGGATGTGGCGCCACTGCTCAATAGCGGCACCAGCGGCGGGCCCGGCCTCGAAGATAACCGGTTCCAGGCCTTGTTCGAGTAGGTGCGCGGCGGCGGCCAGCCCGATGGGTCCGGCACCGATTACGGCTACCGGAAGGTTCGTCAGCGAATCCATGGTGTCCTCTTTCAGCAATGGGATGGGCGAGCAATGCGGATGATCAGCTGTTCGGTGCTCACCGGCGGTCTCCTCGATACCCGGGTGGGTTACTTGCCGGCGGGGGCCAGGGACTCGATGAGTCCTTCGATGCGGGACTTGATCTCGTCGCGGATCGGGCGGACCGATTCCACGCCCTTGCCGGCCGGGTCTTCGAGGACCCAGTCCTCGTAGCGCTTCCCGGGGAAGTACGGGCACTCGTCGCCGCAACCCATGGTGATGACGACGTCGGACTCCTTGACTGCCTCGGTAGTGAGGACCTTCGGGATCTCGCTGGACATGTCGATGCCGACCTCGGCCATGGCTTCGACCGCGGATGGGTTGATTTTGTCAGCGGGCTGGGATCCGGCGGAACGAACCTCGATGGCGCCCTCGGAAAGGGTGGTGAGGAAGGCTGCGGCCATCTGGGACCGGCCGGCGTTGTGGACACAGACGAAGAGGACTGAGGGTTTCTTGGCGGCTTGTGTAGTCATGAGGGGCTCCTGGATGGGGAAGTCAGTTAGCGGACAGAGGGAAGGAGGTGAAGAAGCGTTTCCGGGCCCAGAGGGCAACGTAGACCATCGCTACGAGGACCGGAACTTCGATGAGCGGCCCGACGACGCCGGCCAGTGCCTGCCCGGAGGTGACGCCGAAGGTGCCGATCGCTACCGCGATGGCCAGTTCGAAGTTGTTGCCTGCGGCGGTGAAGGCGAGCGTCGTCGTCCTTGCATAACCGAGGTTCAGCCACTTGCCGGTGAGCATGCCGGCCGCGAAGACCACCAGGAAGTACACCAGCAGTGGCAGGGCGATGCGTGCGACGTCGAGCGGGCGGGCCGTGATGGTTTCACCCTGCAGCGCGAACAGCAACGCAATCGTGAACAGCAATCCGTAGAGCGCCCACGGACCGAGCCTGGGCAGAAGCGTGTTCTCGTACCAGTCCCGACCCTTGGCCTTCTCGCCGAGCGTCCGGGTGAGGAATCCGGCCAACAGTGGGATGCCCAGGAAGATTAGGACCGACACGGTGATGGCCCAGAAGGAGAAGTCGGCGCTGGTGGTGGACAGGCCCAGCCAAGCCGGAAGGACCTGGAGGTAGAACCAGCCGAGAGCGCCGAAGGCGATGACCTGGAAGACGGAGTTGATGAACACCAGTACTGCTGCGGCTTCGCGGTCGCCGCAGGCGAGGTCATTCCAGATCATGACCATCGCGATGCAGCGGGCGAGACCGACAATAATCAGGCCGGTGCGGTACTCGGGCAGGTCCGGCAGGAAGATCCACGCCAGGGCGAACATGAACGCCGGCGCGGCAAGCCAGTTGATCACCAGCGATGCGATCATCAGTTTCCGGTCGGCGATCACCCTGTGGGTCTGGTCGTAGCGGACCTTGGCCAGGACCGGGTACATCATGACCAGCAGACCAATGCCGATGGGCAGGGAGACCTCGCCGATCTTCACCGCCTCAAGTGCAATGTTCAGCCCCGGGATGAGCGATCCCAGCATCAGGCCAAGGACCATGGCGGCGATAATCCACACCGGAAGAAGCCGGTCCAGGGTGGACAGCTTGCCAACAACGGCAGCATCGGACTCCGATGAGGGTAGTGAATCAGTCTGGGTGCTCACGAAGCTCCTGAAGTAAATTGATGAGGATCGATATGAGTATCACCAGTAATATCGATCATTGTCAATCTAGGTGCATAATGGGATGCATGAACACTGCACAAACACTCGAACCCGCCCTTGATGCTTCGTGCTGCCTCCCCTCCGAGCAGCCGGCTATAAGCGTCGAGGATGCGCAGCAGCGGGCCTTGGTGTTCAAAGCCCTGGCCGATCCGAACCGGTTGCGGTTGCTGTCGATTGTGAAGGCAGGCGAGTCGGGCGAGTCCTGTGTTTGTGACCTGACCGAACCCCTGGACCTCGGCCAACCGACGGTCTCGCACCACCTGAAGATCCTGGTTGAGGCCGGTCTCCTGCACAGGGAGAAGCGGGGGACCTGGGCCTACTACTCGCTCGTTCCGGGCGCCCTGGACAAGGTTGCAGGGCTGGTTACCGGTCTCTAAGCGTGAGGCGCAGCGTCGTCAAACGGGGAACCGCGGAACGGCCAACCTGCGATGGACTGCTTCATAGGACCGTCTCTCAGCTGGGCGAGTGCTTCGGCCGTAGAATGGGTACCGCACATTCGCCGTCGAGGGAGTTCCATGCCCATCCTGTCAGCACCGTCCCACCCGCTCGCCAACGACGAAGTGGCCCGCATCCGCAACGACTTCCCGCTGCTCGCCAACGAGCTGAACGGTCGGCCGCTGATCTACCTCGACTCCGGGGCAACCTCGCAGAACCCGGTCAGCGTGATGGAAGCCGAGCAGGAGTACTACGAGCAGCGCAACGCCGCCGTGCACCGCGGAGCACACACCCTCGCGGTCGAAGCCACTGACGCCTACGAGAACGCCCGCTCGCTGGTTGCGTCCTTCGTAGGTGCCTCGCCGGAGGAGATCATCTTCACCTCCAACGCCACGGAGGCCCTGAACCTCGTGGCCTACAGCCTCTCGAACGCCTCTTCCGGACGCGGCGGGGAGGCTGCTCGTCCGTATGCGTTGGGACCCGGTGACTCGATTGTGGTCACCGAGATGGAACACCACGCCAACCTGATCCCGTGGCAGGAACTTGCCGCGCGCACCGGCGCTTCCCTGCGTTACATTCCAGTCGACGACGACGGCGCTCTCCGCCTCGAGGAGGCCGCCGCCGTGATTGACGGCAGCACCAAGCTGCTCGCGTTCACGCATGTGTCCAATGTGCTCGGGACCATCAATCCGGTGGCCGAGCTGGTAGCACTGGCCCGCAAGGTGGGGGCGCTGACCGTCCTCGATGCGTGCCAGTCGGTGCCGCACCTGCCGATCGATGTTACTGAGCTTGACGTCGACTTCATGGCGTTCTCGGGCCACAAGATGCTCGGCCCCACCGGGATCGGGGCGCTGTACGGTCGGTCGAAGCACCTGCGGGCCATGCCGCCGTTCCTCACGGGCGGTTCGATGATCACCACCGTCACCATGGAACGCGCCGAGTACCTGCCGCCGCCGTCCCGGTTCGAGGCCGGCACGCAGCGCATCTCGCAAGCGGTGGCCCTGGGCTCGGCCGTGAACTACCTGGCGGAAACCGGCATGGCCCGTATCGAGGAGTGGGAGAGGCTGCTGGGGGAGCGGCTGGTGGCCGGCCTTGAGGCGGTCGAGGGAATCCGGGTGCTCGGTCCGCGCTCCGGCCAGCCGAGAATCGGGCTGGCGAGCTTCGATGTGGACGGCGTGCACGCCCACGATGTCGGCCAGTACCTCGCCTCCCGGGGAATCGCCGTCCGCGTGGGTCACCACTGCGCGCAGCCGCTGCACCGGCGGCTCGGGCTGACGGCGTCCACCCGGGCGAGCACCTACCTGTACAACACCACCGATGAGGTTGATGCGTTCCTCACCGCCGTCACCGAGGTTCGCTCGTTCTTCGGGGCTTCCGCAATCGGAGGATCGGTATGAGCAGCGAACTCGAAAGCCTCTACCAGCAGATCATCCTCGACCACGCCAAGAGGCGGGTGGGGCAGGGATCGGTCGATCCGTCGTCGGGCGCTGGTTCTGAGCTTGCGGCAGGTTGCTCCACCGGCGAATCCCACCAGCTAAACCCGATTTGCGGCGACGAGGTGACCCTGCGGGTGTGGCTCGCCGACTCGCGGATCGAGCGCGTGGCGTGGGAGGGAGCAGGCTGTGCGATCTCCATGGCGTCGGCGTCCGTCCTCACCGAACTGGTCAGCGGAAGCACCCGCGACGACATGATGGAGCAGCTGGACTGCTTCCGCGAGCTGATGCGCTCGCGGGGAACTGTGGTTCCCGACGAGGAAGTGCTCGGCGATGCGGCCGCATTCGCCGGCGTCTCCCGCTTTCCGGCGCGCGTGAAGTGCGCCATGCTCGCCTGGGTTGCCCTGGAGGAAGCGGTCCTCGCGGCCAACTCGTGAGCCACCCTTCCTCTGAACAGTTAGCTCTGGCTATTGGCTCTGTTGCTGCCGGTTTCTTTCGCCCGACGGCCCAAAAAATAGGCTGCGGCTGCCGCGATGATGAGTGCGAGGGCTGCCATACCGATGATCATGCCGCGGTCTCCAGACGGGGACGGTCGGGATCATTGCCGAGATGCAGGCTCGGTTCCCGCTGCAGTGGAATCTCACTCATCGGTCTTTCTCACTTACCGTGGCCGGCCACTCGCCGTCGGCTCCCTGCATGGCCTGCCGGCGTGGCCATAACCGGTACGCGGCCAGTGTGCTCAGTGTAGCGAGGACGGCCAGAACGACGGCGGCTGCCGTCTGGCCGGCCGCTGCACCTACCCACCCTGCGACCGGATAGCCGATGATGAAGCACGCATGTGACAACGAGAATTGGGCAGTGAAGAGGTAGGAGCGTGTCTCATCCGTGGCCGCCCTGCGCAGCAGGCGCGCGGAGGGCGTATTGATCATTGATGTTCCCGCGCCCAGCAGCACCCACACAGTCAGCAGGAACAGCCACGACGGTTCGACAGCTGCGACGATTGCTGCTGCTGCCACGCCCGCAGTGACGACCATGGCGCCGACCATCATCATCGAGCGGTCGCTGATCCGGTCCAGTAGCGCCGGAGCTGACAGCGCGACGACCATGGAGCCTGCACCGTAGCAGGCCAGAGCCACCGCTACCTCTGAATTGGATCCGCCAAACAGGTCCCGTACATAGACAACCGTGTTGACCAGCACCAGTGCGGTACCGCAGGCAACAACCAGGTTCAGCGCCATCAATCCACGCAGGGATGGTTCCCGCAGGAATATGCGTGTTCCGAGGGTGGTGCGGTGAAGCAGGGATCCGGTGGGCTTTGTCAGGGAGACTCCGGGCAGGCGGGTTGTCACGACCATCAGCGCGGAAAGCAGGAAACCTGCCACCGTGCCGATGAACAGGTTGGAGTAGGACATCACCGTCAGCAGAGCCGCAGCCAGCACCGGGCTGAGGAGCGACTCCAGATCATAAGCAAGCCGGGAGAGCGACAATGCCCGGGTGTAATCCTTCTCCTTCGGCAGGACGACCGGAATCAACGCCTGAAACGCCGGCGTGAATGTGGCCGACGCCGCCTGCAGAACGAAGACCAGAACGTAGATCTGCCACACCTGGTCAATGAACGGCAACATGACGGCGACGCCGGCACGCACCAGATCGGCGACCACCAGGACGGCTTTGCGAGGAAGCCTCTCAACGAGCGCGGCCATGACCGGCGCCACGAAGACATACGCGAGCATCTTGATGGTCAAGGCGGTACCCAGCACGGCACCCGCCTGCCCGCCCGCGAGGTCGAACGCCAACAAGCCCAAAGCCACGGTGAGCAGCCCAGTACCCAGCAGGGCAACTACCTGAGCGGTGAACAACTTTCGATATGCGCCAACGCGCAGAACCTCAATCACACCTCAAATACTACCAACATGTGCGCATGCGTGCACGCATATGTCACTCTCGTCAGCAATGAGACCAGCAGATTATGTCCGGAATCGCGACCTTAGCGGCGGTTCTCGTCCTCGAAAAGATCGGGGACGCCGTCGTCGTCGGCGTCCACCTTCTCCGCCTCCACCACGCGGCGGTAGTGCTTATTGCGGGAGCGCAGGATCACCGTTGCCAGCAGCGCGGCGGTGAGCGATGCGGTGAGGATAGCCACCTTGGCGTTGTCATTGTGGTCGGTGCCCTGCATGAAGCTGAGGTCGTTGACCAGCAGGGACACGGTGAAACCAACTCCTGCCAGGACGCCGACGCCCAGGAGGTCGATCCACTTCAGGTCCGGATCAAGGCTGGCCCGGGTGGTCTTGGTGATGCCCCAGGTGGTGAGCATGATCCCGATCGGCTTGCCGACCACCAGGCCCAGGATGATTCCGATGGTGACCGGATCTCCCAGCGCGTTTACGAACCCGTCGACGCCGCCAATCGCCACGCCGGCGGAGAAGAACGCAAAGAGCGGCACGGCAATGCCGGCGGAGAGCGGGCGGAACCGGTGCTCGAAGATCTCCGCGAGGCCGGGCTTGTTCCCGCGCGGAGCCAGGAGCACACCGTCGCGGTCCTTCCGCAGCACCGGAACCATGAAGCCGAGCAGCACGCCGGCCACCGTAGCGTGCACACCGGAGGCATGCATCAGCGCCCAGGCGACGATGCCGATGGGCAGCAGGATGAGCCAGGGTGCTGGAGTGCTCCGTCCGAAAAACTTCGGGTTCTTCTGGGCGAGGAAGGCGAAGAGTGCCAGCGGGACCAGCGTCAGCAGAAGGAAGGAAAACTTCACGTCTTCCGTGTAGAAGAACGCGATGATCGCGATGGCAATGAGGTCATCCACCACAGCGAGCGTCAGCAGGAAGATGCGCAGGGCGCTGGGTAAATGTGATCCGATGACGGCAAGGACGGCCACCGCAAACGCGATGTCCGTAGCAGTGGGGATGGCCCAGCCGCGTAAGGTTTCCGGGGATGCGAGGTTGACCGCTACGTAGATCAGCGCGGGAACAACCACGCCGCCCGCAGCTGCGGCCACCGGGACAATGGCGCGTGCGGGACTTCGCAGGTCACCGGCCACGAACTCGCGCTTGAGCTCAAGGCCTACCAGGAAGAAGAAAATCGCCAGCAGGCCATCCGCTGCCCAGTCTCCCACCGAGAGCTTCAGGTGCCAGGGCTCGTAGCCGAACTCGAAGTCCCGGAGGGCGAAGTAGCTCTCGGAGAACGGTGAGTTTGCCCAGATGAGCGCCAGCGCTGCCGCGATAATCAGCAGAATGCCGCCGACGGTTTCCTTCCGGAGTATTTCGCCGATCCGGAGATGCTCGGGGTAGCTGGACCGTCCGAGGACGTTGCGGGGTTGTTGACTCGACATGAGCGGCTCCTTCAGTGGGCAGGAAGAAATTACTGCCGACCAGACTTCCCGGCGCACCTTCCTAAGACCCTAGCAGGGGAGCCCGGCCACCGGTCTTTCAGTCCGGGCCGTCGAGCACGTAGGCGATTTTCGAGGGGTCGGGCGGACTTGAGCTTGAGCGATACTTCGTTCCAGCCGTGACAGTTTTCCCGAAGGCTCACACTATGTGGCGCATCACCGGTAACTGCCCGGTCTCAACAGATTCTTTACGGCCGGATCCTGTGCGGCCCGAGGGGCTGAATGCCCGCGTCAGCCGACGTGCACCCAGGGCCGTTGGGTGACGTCCGGTTCGGCTTCGCGGAGGACTTCCCTGGTGACCGGTGCGATTTCGCCTTCTCCGGTGACGAGGAATTTGAAGAGGTTGACCAGCGGGTCACCCTCGGTCCAGCGGAAGTAGACGTGGGGCATTAGTCCGGTGATGTCCCGGATGTGAAGCATGACCGCTGCGATGGTGTTGGGCACGTTCGAGCTATGGACCTCAAGGATCCGGAAGCCGTGGCGGGTAACACCACGCACGAGCAGATGCGTTTCGAAATCCGAGGAGTCATCCACGATCACCTCGATGAACAGCGGCTTGTCCGCAGGGGTCAGGTGGCTGACGCTGCAGGCGTGCTGGAGTTTTCGGCGGTATGCTGCTGCGCTCAGCCGCTCGGGCTCATGTGCAATCAGCACAATCGCTCCGGCGTCCTTCGCGGCGACGAAGCCCAGGGCTTCTCCGTCGAGCGTGATGGAGGTCGCCCGCAGTTCGAACGCACGCCGCGCTCTCGATATGAAGGACACCAGGATGATGCCGAGGATGAACAGAGCAGCGATGCCTGCGCCGTCTGGCCGGTCCCAGATGTTGGCGAGCGTGGTCCAGATCAGAATCAACGAGATGATGCTGAATCCGAGTGCGGCGGTATTCTGACCGCGCCGGCGGGCCGAGAGCGTGACGGCCACCGCCGCCGATGTGATGAGGACCAGTACGCCCGTCGCGTAGGCACCGCCCTGGGCGCTGACGTCGGCTTTGAAGGCAATGGTCACGGCTGCGGCAACGACAGTGAACACGATCACCATGGGCCGAACGGCGCGAGCCCAAGCGGGTGCCATGCCGTAGCGGGGCAGGTAGCGGGGTACGAGGTTGAGGAGCCCGGTCATAGCGGAAGCGCCCGCGAACCAGAGGATGGCGATAGTGCTGACATCGTAGAGCGTCCCGAAACCCTCCCCGAGGTACTTGTGGGCGAGATAGGCCAGCGCACGGCCGCTGGCTTCGCCGCCCTCCTCGAACTCGGCTGCGGGGATCAGCAGGGTCGTCACGAAACTTGACGCGATCAGGAAACCGCTCATGATCACTGCCGCTGCGGTCAGCAGCTTCTGGGCGCCGATGATCCGTCCTTCCGGCCGCTCCGGTGTGTCCCCGGGTGCTCCCTCGATCTGAGGCATGACAACGACACCGGTCTCAAATCCTGAGAGCCCGAGCGCGAGTCGTGGGAAGACCAGCAGCGCGACGCCGACCATCGCCAGCGGATTGCTGTGCTGGGTTGTCAGCACGGTCCACCAGTCAGTGATCGGTTGCGGGTCGGCGAAGATTTCCGCGGCGGCTACCAGCACCACGACAAGGTTCAGGGCGAGGAAAACCGCCACGAGGGCGACAGCGATGCCGATGGCCTCCCGGAAGCCCCGAAAGAAGACGACGGCGAGGAGCAGCAGGAATACGAGGGTGACGATGACTTCCTGGCCGTGTAGCCAGGACGGCGCGAAGGGGTTTTCGATGAGATGGGCGCTGGCGTCCGCAGCGGAGAGCGTCATGGTGATGGTGAAGCTGGTCGCGGCGAAGCCCAGGAGAACGAGAACGAAGACTTTACCCTTCCATTTCGGCAGGAGCTTTTCGAGCATCGCGATGGAACCTTCACCGTGGGGGCTTTCCCGCGCGACCCGCTTGTAGATCGGGAGCGCACCGAAGAGGGTGACAGCGACGAGGATCAGGGTGGCTATAGGAGCGAGTGCCCCCGCCGCGGCAGCAGCGATGGCCGGTTGGTATCCGAGGGTCGAGAAGTAGTCGACGCCGGTCAGGCACATCACCTTCCACCACGGCCGCACGGTGGAACTCCTGCCGGGCTTGATGGGGCGCTTGCGCTTGCGCTGGTTCTCGTCGTCCAGCAACCAATGCCCGAGCCGGCGGGCACGGCGGGAATGTACGAGATGATCTACGGTTGCACTCACGAGCTCAACGTACGCCCGGTCTTGGTGCAGGGTCCCGGTTCTTTATGCTTCCTTTACGCCTGTTCAGGGTTCGAACCGGTATCCCATTCCGCTTTCGGTGATGAAGTAGCGGGGTTGGGTCGGATCCGGTTCGAGCTTGCGCCTGAGCTGGTTCAGGTACACCCGCAGGTACTGCGCTTCGCGGGCGTACGCGGGTCCCCACACGTCCAGCAATAGCTTCTGCTGACCGACCAGCCGGCCCGGATTGCGGACGAGCAACTCCAGGATCTTCCATTCTGTGGGTGTCAGGCGGACCGGTTCGCCGTGGCGCTCAGCTTTTCTAAGCGCGATGTCCAATCGGAAATCCTTTGTGGTGACCACGGGCGTCTCCGGCGCTGCGACGAATCGTCGTTCAGCGGCCCGGAGGCGCGCGAGCAGCTCCTCGAGGCCGAAGGGTTTGGTTACATAGTCATCGGCGCCGGCATCCAGGGCTTCAACTTTGTCTTCTGCGCCGTGGCGTGCGGAGAGAATGATGATTGGAACCTGGGTCCAGCTGCGCAGGCCGGTGATAACGTGCACGCCGTCCATATCCGGAAGCCCGAGGTCAAGAACGACCAGATCCGGGCGATGCTCGGATGCAGCCGCAAGCGCCGCTGCGCCGTTGGTGGCCGTCACTGGGCGGTAACCATGGGTACGCAGGTTGATTTGAAGAGCCCGCAGCAGTTGTGGTTCGTCATCAACGATCAGCACCGTAATCATGGTCATACTCCAGTTGACAGTGGGAGCCGTATCACCATGGTGAGTCCGCCGCCGGGTGCGGGTTCGGCAATAAGTTGTCCACCCATCACCTCTGTGAATCCGCGCGCTACGGCCAGGCCCAGTCCCACTCCGGTGCCCCGCCCGGCATCATCGAGGCGTTGGAACGGCTGGAACATGCGCTCGGTCCCGTCCCGGTCGACTCCGCTTCCATGGTCACGGATGCGGAGTTCGCTGGCGGGGAAGTCTTCGATTGTGCCGGAGACTGTCGCGGTGAGCAGGATATCGGACCCGCCCGCATATTTGTGTGCGTTCTCAACGATATTGGCGACGACGCGTTCGAGCATCCCGAAGTCTGCCTGTACGGCGGGAGTGTTCGGAGACAACAGGATCCTCACATTCCCGGACGGTATGCCCTGCAGCGCTGCGGCTATCACATCAGCCCAGTGCACGGGGCCCAGGTGTGCGGTCACGGCGTCCCCGGTCAGTCTAGACATATCGAGCAGGTTATCGATGAGTGAGGCAAGCCGGTCGGATGAAGTTTCGATGGTGCCGAGCAGCTCGGCTTCGTCTTCCTGAGTGAAGGTGATGCCCTGCTGGCGCAGACTGGTTACTGCCAGTTTGATGCCGGCCAGGGGGGTGCGCAGGTCGTGGGAAACTGCCCGGAGGATCGCGGTACGCATGACATTTCCCTCGGCCAACCGGCGGTTCTCCTCGGTGCTGGCAACCAGTTCCAGCCGTTGCCGGAGTGCCGCCAACTGGGATCCGAAAGCATCCAGAAGCCTTTGTTCTCGTGAGCTCAATGGCCGCCCGTGCAACACCAGCAACAGACCGCTCGGTACATGTGTACTGGCATCACCGTCCCTCGGTGTCCCAATCCCCGGTGGATCGCCGTCGGCAGCTGAAATGGCGGCAAGCTTGCCATCCGAAGCAAGCAAGTCCCACTTCGGTGGCCCGGCGGTGCGGCCCGGGTCGTCTGCAGCACCGCGGGCGTACAGTGCGACTCCGGCCATCCCGAAGTGGGTGCGCACGTGGTGAAGGAAACCCTGCATCGTGTCCTCCGCTGCCAGCACGCCACGCGCAAGTTCGCCAAGGGTTGCGGCATCAGCGGATGCATTTGCGGCTTCCCGGGACCGCCGGGCAGCGAGTCCGACCACCAGAGACACAGACACAGCCACAGCCACAAAAATGAGGAGGGTGAGCAGGTTCTCGGCGTCGGCGATCTCCAAGGACCCAAACGGTTCCGTCGAGTAGTAATTGAGGATGAGGCTGCTCCACAGCGCACCGAGCAACGCGGGCCACAAGCCGCCCACCAATGCAACGGCGACCACGCCGGCGAGCTGGAGGAGGACGTCGACGGCGAGAAAATCTGTCCCTGCCGCGAACATCGCCCACTCAAGGAGCGGGGGAAGCACGAGCGCCAGAATGAACCCTATGACGGTGCGCGTAAGGCCTATTTCCGGTGCCGCTAATCGTGCCATGCGAGTTACTCAAGCGGCCAGCGTGCGGATCCCGATCACCAGGGTTGCGGCGCCCAGGATCATGGACGTGGTCACGAGCATGAAATGAACCTTCAGGAACCGGGTGGGAGCGCCGTTCTCATCCTTGGCCCGGGGGTCCTTGAACACCCGGCGCAGGAACGGCGGCCACACGATGAGCGTCCAGAGTCCGGCAACCACCAGGACGATCGATAGGGCCAGGGGCAGCTCCATCAGCGGTTTTCCAGCCAGCTCTTGGCCTGGGCGGCCTGAACGTTCAGGGCCTTGCCGATGAACGGCTCGGCGGCGTCGGCGATCTTGGCGCCCATGAACGGAATGGAGGAGGTGACCTTCCCCTCGAGGTCCACGCGGGTGGAGGTGCCCTCGGCAACCAGGCGCTGAACGGCGTCGACCGTTACCGGCGCGCCGGAGACTTTCATGGTCACCTTCGCTTCACGGGAGCCGTCGGCGAGAGGTGCGGCCCAGTCCTCGGTCTGCGTCACCGTGATGCTGTCGCCGACGAACTTGCGGGCGAACTCCGGCAGGCGCGTGGTGGGCAGGGTGCGCACAGCGGTGAGGGTGAAGGCGGCGGAGGTGTCGCCGTCGACGTTCAGGGACTTCAGTTCCCCTCCGACGTGCTCACTGATGTGCTTGAGAAACGCTTCATCGGTGAAGACATCAGTTACCGATGCAACGTCATGGGGCAGGGTGGTTGAGGCGCTGAGTGCCACTAATCCTCCGGGGTTGGTTCGTTGTGGTTCCCGTACATCCTATGTGAGCTTCGTAGCGAGGTAGTCGGTGGCCCACTCTTCAAGGCGGGTCGCGGTCCAGGTGGGCGTGGCGACGAGGAGGACCTCGCGGTCTTCGCGGATGACGTCGGTGATGCCGTCCTGACCCTTGAGGTCCTTTGCGAGTGCGTCCACGGTGTGTGAGTGTTTGTGGGCGATGTCTTCCCGGACAGACACCTCAAGTTCGCGTCCCCGGCGCGGATCATCCCCGAGGTCCTCGACCTCGACCAGCGGTTCTTCGTTGGCTGAGGGCTGGTCGCTGCCTTCAGCGCCCCGGCCCAGGTCGTCAATGACAGCGCCCGCGTACTGGGCGATTCGATTCTCCGGGGACTCGCGCATACCGAGAAGGACAGCGCGGGCGTCTCCGGCCGGCACCGAGGGCAGGAAGATGTGGCTGTCGGTGTTCTCGCTGACCAGCACCGGGTGATTGTTGAAGGCGTAACGCTTGACCCGGTGGCGGGCGGTGTCCCACCGGGCCGAAGGCGCACCGTGCTGCACCACGGCCGCGAGGTAGGAGACCAAGCCGTCCAGGAGGTGCAGGGACTCAAGGGACAGAACCTGCTCGTCCTCCTCGGTGTACCGCTCCCAGGACGGCCACTCTTCCCGCGGCACCGACGCCGGGGCGGTCACGCCGGGTGCCTCGGGGCCAGTCAGCCGCGGGAGGATCCACTGCCACAGGGGTACGAGACTCTCAACCGTGCCGTCGAGCAACACGTCGGGGTTCTGGCCGTCGGTCTGGATGGACGTTCGAAGCCGGTCCAGGGCCGGTTCGCGCTCGTCCAGGAACTCCTGAAGGGCAGCGGCGGCCTGTTTCCTGGTTTGGTTCAGGTAATGAGTCACAAAGCCAACGTTAGGCCAGGGATTAGCTGGCCCTCCGTTAGGGCGCCTGTCCCCGCTGGGCGGTAGTGTTAACGCCGACTCCCGGGATTCTTCGCGAATTCCCGGGTATTCGTGTTGTCTTTTCGTGCTCGGTTTCAGCTTAAGTAACCCTGAAGGAACGCCATGGCCCCCTCCGGACCCACCCTCAACGGTCTCCGCGCTGCCCTGCAGGAGGACGCCTCCTTCGCGCGGGTGCGCAGCAACGCCTCACGCCCGATTGCCGACCGCAGCACCGACCTCGAGATCGGCGCCCCCACCGGACTGCGTGCCGCGCTGCTGGCGGAGATGGTGGACGGACTCGCTGAGGCAACCGACGACGACGGCGGCGCGCCAGTGGTCGTCGCCGTCACCGCCACTGGGCGGGAGGCGGAGGACCTGGCCGCGGCGCTGCGAAGCTACCTGCCGGCGTCGGGCATTGAAGAATTTCCGAGCTGGGAGACGCTGCCGCACGAGCGGCTCTCACCGCGCTCCGACACGGTAGGCCGGCGCCTGTCGGTCCTGCGGCGGCTGGCCCACCCGGGTGCCGAGCCGATCCGGGTGATCACGGCGCCGATCCGCGCCGTCGTGCAGCCGCTGGTTGCCGGGCTGGGGGACCTCGAGCCTGTGGCGCTGAAGGTGGGGCAGGAGCGCGGGTTCGACGAGGTTGTCCGCGCGCTCGCCGACGCCGCCTACGCACGGGTAGACATGGTCACTCATCGCGGCGAGTTCGCGGTGCGTGGCGGAATCATCGACGTCTTCCCACCCACCGAGGACCACCCTATCCGCGTTGAGTTCTTCGGTGACGAGGTGGACCAGATGCGCTGGTTTGCCGTCGCTGACCAGCGTTCGCTGCCCACCGATGGTGACCGCGGCGCCCCCACGGAGTTGTACGCGCCGCCGTGCCGCGAACTGCTGATCACGCCGCCTGTGATGTCCCGTGCCGCCCATCTGAAGGACCAACTACCGGCCGCGGCGGGGATGCTGGAGAAGATTGCCGGCGGGATCGCTGTCGAGGGGATGGAGTCGCTCGCGCCGGTGCTGGTAGACGCGATGGTTCCGTTTGTCGGTGAGTTGCCGGCCGGGTCGATTGCCGTCGTCGTCGAGCCGGAAAAAGTGCGTGCCCGCGCCCACGACCTTGAGGCGACCAACGAGGAGTTCCTCCAGGCAGCGTGGGCAACAGCATCCGACGGCGGAGCGGCGCCCGTTGATCTGAGCGGTCAGTTGGGTGCGGACCTGGAGGCGGCGAGCTTCCGGTCGCTGGTGGATACACGGTCTGCGGCGCTTTCGAATGATGTTGCGTGGTGGGTGGTGACGTCCTTCGGGTCCGACGAGCTGCTGACCGACGTCGACAGTTTCACCGTCGCGGCGCGTGAACCGCGCGGATATCAGGGCGACGTCGCCGAGATGATGGAGTTCCTCGGCGGGCGGGTGCGCGACCAGTGGCGGGTGGTCGTCGCGACCGAGGGGCCGGGGCCGGCCCAGCGCCTCGCTGAACTGTTCCACGATGCCGACATTCCGGCGTCGCGCGTTGAATCGCTTGACCGTTCGCCGCAGCCGGGAATTATCGAGATCACGACCTCGTCGGCCGGCCGCGGTTTTGTGCTCGACGGGCTCAAGCTGGGGCTGCTGACCGAAGCGGATCTGCTGGGCCGCACCACTGCCGCCGGTACCCGCGACATGCGGAAGATGCCCTCGAAGCGGCGCAACGCCGTCGACCCTTTGCAGCTGCGTGAGGGCGACTTTGTGGTGCACGAGCAGCACGGTGTGGCGCGGTTTGTGGAGCTGATTCAGCGGTCCACGGGGGCGGGGCCGACCAAGACGATCCGCGAGTATCTGGTGCTGGAGTATGCGCCGTCCAAGCGCGGGGCGCCGGGTGACCGGCTGTTTGTGCCGACGGACCAGCTGGACCAGGTGACCCGGTACGTGGGCGGGGATACGCCGGCGCTGTCGAAGATGGGCGGCTCCGACTGGGCGAAGACCAAGAGCCAGGCGCGCAAGGCAGTCAAGGAGATTGCCGGTGAGCTGATCCGGCTGTACTCGGCGCGGATGGCGTCGCGCGGACATGCGTTTGCGCCGGATACGCCGTGGCAGCGCGAGCTGGAGGAGGCCTTCCCGTACATCGAGACTCCGGACCAGCTCACCACGATCAACGAGGTCAAGGCCGACATGGAGCGGGAAATCCCGATGGACCGGCTCGTCTCCGGCGACGTCGGCTACGGCAAGACCGAAATCGCGGTGCGGGCAGCGTTCAAGGCTGTGCAGGACGGGAAGCAGGTGGCCGTGCTGGTGCCGACCACGCTCCTGGTGCAGCAGCACTTCGAGACGTTTTCCGAGCGGTTCTCCGGGTTTCCGGTGCGGATTCGGGCGCTGTCGCGGTTCCAGACGTCCAAGGAGTCCAAGGAAACGGTGGAGGGGCTGAAGAACGGTTCGGTCGACGTCGTAATCGGCACGCACCGGTTGCTCTCCACCGAGGTGCAGTTTCGCGATTTGGGGCTCGTGATCGTGGACGAGGAGCAGCGGTTCGGCGTTGAGCACAAGGAAGCGCTGAAGAAGATGCGCACCAACGTGGACGTGCTGGCGATGAGTGCCACGCCGATTCCGCGAACGCTTGAGATGTCGCTGACCGGGATTCGCGAGACGTCTACGCTGGCGACGCCGCCGGAGGAGCGGCACCCTGTGCTGACGTACGTGGGCCCGTACACGGACAAGCAGACGTCGGCGGCGATCCGGCGTGAGCTGATGCGCGAGGGGCAGGTGTTCTTCGTGCACAACCGGGTGTCCTCGATCGACCGGACCGCATCACATCTGCAGCAGCTGATTCCGGAGGCGCGAGTCGCCGTCGCGCATGGGCAGATGAGCGAGTCGCGGCTGGAGCAGATCATCGTGGACTTCTGGGAGAAGAAGTTCGACGTGCTGGTGTGTACGACGATCATCGAGACCGGGCTGGACATTTCGAACGCGAACACGCTGATTGTGGACCGGGCGGACAACTACGGGCTGTCGCAGCTGCACCAGCTGCGCGGACGTGTTGGGCGCGGGCGGGAGCGGGCGTACGCGTACTTCCTGTACCCGTCGGAGAAGCCGTTGGGTGAGGTGGCGCTGGAGCGGTTGAAGGCGGTGGCGTCGCATAACGAGCTCGGTGCGGGTATGCAGCTGGCACTGAAGGACCTCGAGATCCGTGGTGCGGGCAACCTGCTGGGTGGGGAGCAGTCCGGGCATATCGCCGGGGTGGGCTTCGACCTGTATATCCGGCTGGTCGGTGAGGCGGTGGCGAACTTCCGTGGCGAGGCTGAGGAAAAGGCCGCCGAGATGAAAATCGAGCTGCCGGTGAACGCGCATCTGCCGCACGATTATGTGCCGGGGGAGCGGCTGCGGTTGGAGGCCTACCGGAAGCTAGCGTCGTGCCTGACCGACGCCGCGATTGACGAGGTGGTCGAGGAGCTCAAGGACCGCTACGGTGACCTGCCGGCGCCGGTGGTCAACCTCGTCGCAGTGGCGCGGCTCCGTGTACGGGCGCGTTCGGTGGGGCTGACGGACGTGGCGCTGCAGGGGAACTTTATCAAGTTCGCGCCGGCCAACCTGCCCGAGTCGAAGGAGATGCGCCTGAAGCGGATGTACCCGGGTTCGTCGGTGAAGCCTGCGATGAACGCGGCGTTGATTCCGAAGCCGAAGACTGCTGCCTTTGGGGGTCGCGATTTGGCTGACGCCGCGATCCTCGAGTGGGCGCAGGGCGTGGTGGATGCGGTGTTCGCGGCGTAGGGGTGGTTTCGGGGCGCTATTTTCCCCACCTTCGGGATGGGCGTGCGGCGTATCTGCGGGGAGGCGCCGCAGTCGTTGGGGTTTCGCGGAGAGAATGGGGATGCGTTTCTAGCGTCGAAGCGCTCCCTAGCACCTCAACGGTGCATTGTTGCCGGCGATGACACGGATGTCCATCGAGATCGCCACCGGACTGCTGTAGCCGCTGTAGAACGCGACAACGCCGAGGGTTAATATGTCGCCTGCGACAGCGCCGAAAAATTCAGAATTCAGTTCAAGAGAATTGGTGGATATAGTGCTGTCTTTACCCACTCGGTCGCCGTTCTTATAAACGGTGACAACATAATGCGAGACGTCGAAATTCGGTGGTTTTTCCCAACTTACCCTTGCTTTACCCGAGTTGCCGGTGTAGTCACAGGGTCCGAAATTCACTGGGGGCAACTTGCTAGATGCCACCTGCATGGTGAGATTTGAGCTCTGCTGCCACAGGGCCACCGCCTGACCGCCGCCGCCGATGAGCACAGCAACAAGAAAGGCGATCAGAACGAGCCGCCGGTTGACTCTTGGCTTCTTCATTGCTGTTCCTTCCTTTGTTCGCTGGACCGACGTCTTACCAAGGCTACGAGCAGCGCACCCACTCCGATCGCAACTGCTCCGCCGGTGAGCCAGGGGAGCATTGAGGCACCGGTATAGGCGAGGATGCCGTGCGGTGCCTGAGCTCTCGGCTCTTGAACGGGAGTGCCTGCGGCAGGATTATTTGAACCAAACCCGGGGACGACCACGCCGCGAGGGTCGCTACAGGCTCCCGAGGTAGTACCTACGCGTGCATCCTGTAGCAGGAAACTAAGTGCAAAGCCTGCCGACTGCTGCCGAGTCTCATTCGGGGCGTCGATGTCGAACTGCAGATCTAAGGCCAGACGCATGGTTTCCCCAGCCGATACTGGCAGTCCGACCGCGAGATTGCTGCAGGATCCCGACTTCCCGAGGGGTGCCTGTGCACCGGACCAATGCTGAGTAGCCGTCCGCACCTTGAGCTCCTGCTCCAAGGCGGGAGCTACGGTACCGGCTAGGGCTGCAATTGACAGGAGCGCGTCATCGCCGCCGTTGTTGCGGATCCACAGTCGCCGCTCGATCGCGCCGCCGGGAACGATGGGTTCGAGATTCTGCAGGACTGGATCGGACAGCGTCGTTGAGTATGAGACGCCGTCGGTGCTGAACTGCAAAGCTGGCTCCTGCTCGGAAGCCTGCGCCGCTGAGGTCTGCAGCAACGTACTCACGCCCAGAATGGAGATCGCGAATAAGCCCCGCGCGGCAGCGCCACGTCGAATCACGGCTTGCCTCCGGCAGTAACCAAAACGGGCTGATTCTCCTGCTGTTCTTCCTGAGCGGACCCGTGATCCGTAGTCTCCGAGCGACTCTTCCGTTTGCCGAAAGCACCACGGCCGATAGTAAAAATCCCGTAGGCGACGAGGCCGATAGCGGCGAAGTGGATGACGCTGTTGCGGTCACCCTGGCCTGCAGCGTTCGCGACGAAACCGACATAGGGCACCGCGTAGAAAAGTTTCCCCTTCACTTGGACCTCGAGGACTGCAGCAGCATCCTCGACCGAATTGTTGTCACCCTTGGTGATGTAGGTGCGCTCGCCTTGCTGGGTGGCGCTGACGCCTGTGATGCGGTGAGTGACGACCTCGGGCCGGCCCGACTCGAGCTGATAGGTGATGACGTCGCCAATTCCCAGCTCGTCGAACGGGGCCGGCTTGACGACGATGAACGTTCCCGGGGGATAACCCGGCGCCATCGAGTTTGTGAGCACGGTGTAGGTGTAGGAGCCGGTGACCCGCGGAACGGCAATCAGCACCAGTGCTGCCAGGACCGCGAGGGTGAGCGCGGTGAAGCTAACTGCCTTGCCTGCTCCCTTCAGGACCTTCATGGCGTCCTGCCGATCTGCGTTGCGAGCAACGTCCCCTCGACGGAAGCGGTTTCGCCCAGCATGTCGGAACCAGTATTGGCCTTCAGCCCGATTTTGAAACAGATCACCGCAGCTTCCTCCTTACCGATCTCGATGCTCGGCAGTTGCTCCCGGGCACCGTATGCAGCGACCGAACAGGTCTCGAGGCTTCCGGCGGTGGCATAGTCGACTGTTAGGTGCTTAGCGAGGACGGATTTGCTCGTGAATGGCTCGGACAACGTGATCCCAAGGTTGAAGTCAGAGCCAGCGTTTGTCTTGTTGGTGACCTGTACCCCCGCTGTCACGCTTCCGCCGGGATACAGCTTCCCCAGTTCAGCACCGTAACCGATCAGCTCGACGGTGGCAGGCGATCCGTCCGCTAGAACCATCTCCTGCTCTGTGACTAGTGGTGATCCGATTAGCTTGACCGAGAAGTTCGCTGCTTGAATTGTGCCTACATTGGATGGAACGAAAACGCTCCAAACCGCGTGAGCAGCCGGTGCGACCATTAGGCCAAGCACGACGGCGACAGCAAGCACCATTCCGGTTCTTATCGCTGTCGCCGTACGCATCGAGGTCATTCTCCTGCTCTGTTGATCAGTTCCGCATTGTTCTCAAAGGAGTAGAGCTATTTGATGAAAATGCCCGCTCTACGAGGTAGGCGCTGCCGAAGCGTCGGTCGGTGCCGGTGCGATCTGTTCCAGCTTGAAAGCCACTGTGTCGAAGTTGTAAGTCGCGTTCCTGCTTAAGCGGCCGCCCGTAGATTCCTTGAACTCGAAAGATGCGGTGGCAACGACATCCGTCACATCATCGGTAAGCGGGTTCTGGATCTCCGCGGTGCCCTTCGTGAGTCGGACTTCAGATACTTCGAACGTGTCCGCGACGAAATCCTTGTTGCTGCCGGAAGGACTCGTCACCGTCAGATTTGCCGCAAGGTTATCGCCATCCAAAGTGACGTCCATCAACTGCGTGTAGGTCAACACGTCACCGGGAACGATCTTGTAGTCCGCAATATTCAGGATCTCTTCCGGCCCGTCCACACCGAGAACCGTCCAGGAGCCAGCCTCAGTCGTCAGATTCAAATCGCCCGCAGTGATTTGGCCGGCTCCAGACTCCCGCTCCACGTTCCAAACAGCCAGAGTTCCCCCGCCGCCGATCAGCAACACGACTCCTGCGGCCGTTGCGATTGCGCCTTTTGCCATCTTGTTCATAATTCTGTTCCTTCCCCAATAATTCTTCCGATGGCATGATCCTGTCGTTGAAACTTCAACTAGGCCCGGCGATGTACATCAAGAAAGCGCGAGCTTTCCTTGGCTACCCATGCACAAGCCCTCGGGTTTCGTTGAGGTAAGCGGCGGAACCTCGCTCGGCGTACCGGTTTCCCCGCGATCTGAGCGAAACTGCGGCGTGTCGGCGGGGAAACGCCGTCGTAGTCGGGTAAGGCGACAAGAAGATGGGCAATTTGGGTCAGCCACAGGCAAGGGACAGACACGCGAGAGGAACCGGAAGCCGGCCGTCCCACCGGTGAGCCAGCGCTGTGGATGAGACGCGCCGCCGTCGTTACCCAGTGGTAAAGTCGTAGCGTCCATGCGGGTCCGACCACCTGTCCCGACGCTATCGATACCCCTCGCCGATTCAGCAGAATCAACGGCCAAACGGGTGCGGCGGGAACCGTTCCGCGCATGGCAGCGAGTAGAAGTATGGAGAACATGTGACCATGGAAACCACGCGCGCCGGAACCACCGTTGCACCGGCGTCGAGGGCCCTGGATGTGATCGGTGGCGACCTCACCGAACGCAGCCTGCGCCGCTACCTCGAAGGCATTCCCGGCGTTGACGCGGTGGGCCTCGAAGCCCGCGCCGCCGCCCTTGGAACGCGCTCGATCAAGACCACTTCCAAGGCTTGGGCGCTTGACACCATCATCCGGCTCACCGACCTCACCACGCTCGAAGGCGCCGATACGCCGGGCAAGGTCAAGTCCCTGGTGGCCAAAGCGATGGTTCCGGACCCTGACGACATGTCCACTCCTCGCGTCGCCGCTGTCTGCGTCTACGGCGACATGGTGCCCCACGCTGTGGAAGCGCTGGGATCAGCGCACGACGACGGCGCCCCCAACCGCATCAACGTCGCCGCCGTGGCAACCGCCTTTCCGAGCGGCCGCGCGTCCCGATCGGTCAAGCTCTCCGACACGTCCGACGCCGTCGCCGCCGGAGCCGACGAGATCGACATGGTCATCGACCGCGGTGCGTTCCTCTCCGGGCGGTACGGGCAGGTTTTTGACGAGATCGTCGCCGTCAAGGAAGCGTGCAAGCGTCCTGACGGCACCTACGCGCACCTGAAGGTCATCCTCGAAACCGGCGAGCTGAACACTTACGACAACGTGCGCCGCGCCTCCTGGCTCGGCATCCTCGCCGGCGGTGACTTCATCAAGACCTCAACCGGCAAGGTCACCCCGGCCGCCACACTGCCCGTGACGCTGTCCATGCTCGAGGTCGTCCGCGACTGGCACCGCCTCACCGGCGAGAAGATCGGTGTGAAGCCCGCTGGCGGAATCCGCGCCTCGAAGGACGCCATCAAATACCTGGTCACGGTCGCCGAAACTGTGGGGGAGGAGTGGCTGCAGCCGGACCTGTTCCGCTTCGGCGCCTCAAGCCTCCTCAACGACGTGCTCCTGCAACGCCAGAAGCTCACCAGCGGCCGCTACTCCGGCCCGGCCTACGTCACGATCGACTAAAGGACCTGTCATGAATTTCCTCGACTACGCTCCCGCGCCCGAGTCGGCAGCGATCCTCAATCTCCGTGACGAATACGGACTCTTCATCAACGGTGAGTTCGTCCCCGGCAACGGCGAGTCCTTCACCACCATCTCCCCGGCCACCGAGAAGCACATCGCCACAGTGTCCTGCGCCAACGAGCAGGACGTGGACACTGCCGTCGTCGCCGCCCGCCGTGCGTACGAGAAGACTTGGTCGCGGATGTCCGGTGCCGACCGTGGAAAGTACCTCTTCCGAATCGCGCGGCTGGTGCAGGAACGCGCCCGCGAACTTGCCGTGGCCGAGAGCCTGGACAACGGCAAGCCCATCAAGGAAAGCCGCGACGTCGACATCCCACTGGTCGCCGCCTGGTTCTTCTACTACGCAGGCTGGGCCGACAAGCTGGAATACGCGGGCATGGGCCCGAACCCGCGCTCGCTCGGCGTCGCTGCACAGGTGATCCCGTGGAACTTCCCGCTGCTGATGCTGGCATGGAAGATCGCTCCCGCGCTCGCCGCAGGCAACACTGTGGTGCTCAAGCCCGCCGAAACCACACCGCTGACCGCCCTGCTGTTCGCCGAGATCCTGCAGCAGGCTGACCTGCCGGCAGGCGTCGTCAACATTGTTACCGGCGCCGGCTCAACCGGCTCAGCGCTGGTCAACCATCCGGACGTCAACAAGGTCGCCTTCACGGGTTCGACGGCGGTGGGCCGGCAGATTGCCCGCTCAACCGCCGGCACGTCCAAGAAGCTCACGCTCGAGCTGGGCGGCAAGGGCGCCAACATCGTGTTCGACGACGCCCCCATCGACCAGGCCGTCGAGGGCATCGTCAACGGCATTTTCTTCAACCAGGGCCAGGTCTGCTGCGCAGGTTCCCGTCTGCTGGTGCAGGAATCCATCCACGACGACGTCGTCGAGCGGCTCAAAGCGCGCCTGTCCACCCTGCGCGTGGGTGACCCGCTGGACAAAAACACCGACGTCGGTGCCATTAACTCCGCCTCGCAGCTGGGCCGGATGCACGAACTGTCCAACGTTGGTGAGCAGGAGGGCGCCGAGCGCTGGAGCCCCGCGTGCAACCTGCCGTCGGAAGGCTTCTGGTTCCCGCCGACCATCTTCACCAACGTGTCCACCAGCCACCGGATTGCCCGGGACGAGATCTTCGGCCCCGTGCTGTCGGTGCTGACGTTCCGCACGCCTGCCGAGGCGATCGCCAAGGCCAACAACACGCCCTACGGCCTGTCCGCAGGCATCTGGACGGACAAGGGCAGCCGCATCCTGGCCGTCGCAGACAAGCTGAAGGCCGGCGTCGTCTGGGCCAACACGTTCAACAAGTTTGATCCGGCCTCGCCGTTCGGCGGGTATAGGGAGTCGGGCTATGGGCGCGAGGGCGGCAAGCAGGGGTTGCATGCGTACCTCGCACCGACTGTTCCTTCCCGCTCGGCACTGAACGGAGCCAACCGATGAGCCGCCTCGCTGTTCCGAAGACGTACAAGCTGTATGTCGGCGGCAAGTTCATCCGGAGCGAATCCGGGCGCGTGTACGAGGTTGCAACCACGAAAGGGAGCTTTTCGGTGAGTTCAGTCAACGCCGCGAAGGCTTCTCGGAAGGATGCCCGCGACGCCGTCGTAGCAGCCCGCGGCGCAGTCAGCGGCTGGTCCGGGACAACCAGTTACAACCGCGGGCAGGTGCTGTACCGGATCGCGGAGATCCTGGACGGGCGCCGTGCGCAGTTCGCCGAGGAAATCGCGGCGTTCGAGGGCGTTTCGCTCTCGACTGCCACTGCACAGGTGGACGAAGCCATCGACCTGTGGGTCTGGTACGCCGGCTGGGCCGATAAGTACGTTCAGGTTGCCGGCAACGGTAACGCCGTGTCGGGTCCGTTCTTCAACCTGTCCGTGCCGGAGCCCACCGGTGTGGTGGCGGTCATCGCCCCTCAGGCAGCTGGTGTTCCCGGCTCGTTGCTCGGCTTCGTCCGCGCAGTGGCGCCGATCCTCGTGAGTGGAAACACCGTCGTCGTGATTCCTTCCGAGCGGGCTCCGCTCGCGGCGCTCAGCCTTGGCGAAGTCTTCGCGACCAGCGACGTGCCGGCCGGCGTCGTCAACATTCTGAGCGGATCGCCGGCAGAGATTGCTCCGTGGCTTGCCGCGCACGCGGACGTCAACGCGCTGGACCTGCTCGGCGCTGGCGAATTGGACTGGGTGGATCTGCAAATCGCTGCCGCCGACACCCTAAAGCGTGTGCTTCCTCCGGAGCAAGCCCCCGACGCCGGTGCCGCCTCGCTGGACCGCATCACCTTCTTCACCGAGACCAAGACCGTGTGGCACACCAAGGGTCTGCTCTAGAGCATTTGGACCTTGACGCGCTTGCTTTGTCCCACTGAAACGCGGGTACCAGTGGGAATGTCTAGACATTCCCACTGAGCGGGCGGATTCAGTGGGAGGTCCGGACTATCCCATTGAAGTCGCTACGTGGAGGGTCTCAGGGGCTCCAGGGCGGCCAGGACGAGGTCGAGGCCGAAGATGAACTCCTCCGCCGGGTCGTAGCCGGCAGCGACGAGCGCCGCGGCAGACTCGTTGAGGTAGGGGAACTCGTCAGGTGGAAGCTGGGGCAGGAAGACGTCCTCGCCTATGTCCGCGAATTCCTCAGCGGTGTCGAACGGCAGGCTGGCTTCCTGCAGGGCGAAACCGTAGACATAGCTGTCGAGCAACCAGTTGGCGTGCGTCGCCATCAAGACCGGAAAGCCGGCCCTCCGCAAGCAGCCCGTGACTGCTTCGTGGTGGCGGAGGTTCGCTGGCCCCGGCGATGTCCGCGACTCCAGCAGGCCGATCGCCCACGGGTGGCGTGCGAGAACCTGTCGGGTGGACACCGCCCGCTGTCGCATCGCCGGCTGCCAGTCGGTCTCTTCCGGAGAGAGCTCGATCTCCTCGAACACGACGTCGATCATGGCATCCAGCAACTCCTCCTTGTTCGCCACATAGTGGTAGAGCGACATCGCGCCCGCGCCGAGCGTACCAGCCAGCCGACGCATGCTCAGCCCATCGACACCCTCGCGGTCGGCAAGCCGCACCGCCTCAACTACCACCCGCTGCTTGCTCAGCCCCGCGCCCGACGCGGCCGCGCTTTGTCTTTTCACAGACACTGATCTCCTTGCTCTATCGAAAGCCTTGACAATAGTACACCGTACGATCATTCTATACCGTACAGCGTACGACGTACGGTGTACGGGCAGCGAAAGTCGCCGCCCGGAGGCGAGGAGGGTTTTGTGGGAATCGAACAGTCATTGAATGCCGGAGCACGCCGGGCGTCGGGAACGAGTCCGGTCGGGGCGGCCACGATGCGGGCCGTCGTGCAGCACCGCTACGGCCCGCCATCGGTGCTCGAAGTGTCCGAGGTCGGGCTATCGCCAACCGGTCGAGGCAATGTGCTCGTCCGGGTGCGTGCAGCCTCGGTACATCCCGGCGACTACTTCGTCATGACCGGGGAGCCGTACGTGGTGCGCCTGGCGTTCGGGATGCGCCGGCCGCGCCACGTCACCCCTGGCATGGACCTCGCCGGCGTGGTGGAAGCGGTCGGGGAGGACGTTACCGCTCTCCGCCCCGGCGACGAGGTATTCGGCTGGAACACTGCTGGAACGCTCGCGGAGTACGCCAGCGTGCCGGCGAAGAACCTCGTTCCCGTGCCCGCCAACCTGTCGGTCGTGGACGCAGCAGCGGTGCCCACGTCGGCCATGACGGCGTTGCAGGCTTTGCGCGACATCGCACACGTCCGGCCGGGCCAGACGGTGCTGGTCACTGGTGCGTCGGGTGGCGTGGGCTCCTTCGCCGTACAGATCGCCAAGGCGTTCGGCGCCGAGGTGACGGGTGTATGCAGCACCCGGAACGTCGACTTGGTCCGGTCGCTCGGTGCCAACCACGTCGTTGACTACACAAAGACCGACTTCACCCGCACCGGGAAGCGCTACGACGTCATCCTCGACAACGTGGAAGCCCACCCCCTGGCGGCTGTCCGCGGCGCGCTGGCGCCCACCGGCACCCTCATCCCCAACAGCGGACGCGGCGGCCGCTGGCTCGGCCCCATCAGTCGGATCCTCAAGGCGCGCGTGCTGTCCGGGTTCACCCGTCAGCGGCTGAGGCCTTTCACGTCGCTCGGGAAGCGTCAGGACCTGCTCACCCTGGCCGACCTGCTCACGACCGGGCAAGTCACGCCCGTTATCGACCGCGCCTACCCCCTCGACGAAGCAGCCGACGCCCTCCGCTACGTCGGGGCAGGCCACTCCCAAGGGAAGGTCGTGATCACCGTCTGACGACCGGACCGACGAGAACGACCCAACCCGTGCGTATGCACACCCAGACCTGCCGCCACTCCGGCGGACGGACCGCTCCTCTCGAAAGAAAAACCGATGACCACCCGAATGGACACCCCGAAACTGCTCGACAACCCGCCGGTCCCCGTGCAGGCCAAGCTCGCTGCCGCCTGGACCACCTTGATGTTCTTCGTCATCTACATCGACTACTTCCACCTCTACAAGCCCGGCGCCATCGACCAGATCCGGGGTGGCGAAATCTATGTCTTCGACATCAGCGGGCCCTTGTTGACCCTTTTCGTCGTGGTCATAGGGATCCCGGCCCTGATGATCCTGTTCTCCATGACGCTGCCCGCCCCGGTAAACCGGGCCACAAACCTCCTCGTGGCATCGCTCTACATCCCCGTCATGGTGTTCAACGCGGCCTCGACGGACTGGGAATGGGCCTCCTTCTACGCCCTCTCGATCGGAATCGAGGTGCTGCTCCTGGCCTTCATCCTGCGCTCCGCCTGGACCTGGACTCGCACACCCGCCATCCCAACCGGTCCCGCACCGGACCCCGAAACGAACCAGCGGTCTCGAGATACGTGGACCAACACGCTATGAGTACTGAACCCGGCGGATCCACTCCGCAATCCCAAGCGCCCCTCGACAAGATGAGTCCGCCACACATGCTTTTGATCATCGTCGGAGACCTGCTCGCTGCGGGCTACGTGATCGTCTTCGCCAACTCCGGGCCCGTGCTGGCCGGCCTCTCCCTGCTGGTGGCCGCGTTGGCGCTCATCATCCTCGGGGCTGCAGGGCTGGGCAGCAGAATGAGTGCGGTTCCCGCCATGGCGGGTCTCAACGCAGGCATCCGTCCAGACGCAGACTCGCACACGAGTTACCCTGCACGGCTCGAGGGGCAGCTGGACCCCAACCTGACCCGGTGGATGTGGCTCTTCAAATGGCTACTGGCCATCCCGCACTACATTGTGCTGGCTTTCCTGTGGGTCGCCTTCATAGTGGTGACCGTCGTGGCCGGCCTCGTGATTCTGTTCACGAGTCACTACCCGCCGTCGCTGTTCCGCTTCAACGTTGGCGTGATGCGCTGGCACTGGCGGGTGGCGTTCTACGCGACGGGGGTTCTGGGCACAGATGACTACCCGCCGTTCACTCTGGCCCGGACCAGTTATAGGGCCAATTTCGACGTAGAACAACCGGCCAAACTCTCACGGTGGCAGGTGTTGGTGAAGTCCTGGCTTTTCGCGCTGCCGCATCTGATCATCGTCGGCCTGTTTACCGGCAGCGTCTGGAGTTCCACGGCCGACGGCGGCACTAACGGGATGTCCCTGCTGGGGCTTCTGGTTTTCATCACCGCGGTGATCCTGCTGTTCACGGGCGTGTACCGGATGGGACTGTTCAACCTCATCATGGGCATCAATCGCTGGATGTACAGGACCATCTCCTATACGGCCCTCATGTCCGACGATTACCCGCCGTTCCGGCTGGACCAGGGACCGCAGGAGCCGCCCATCCGTGCAGCCGTCGCCCTGTGATGCATGCGCTGCGGAGCCCCGAAAAGGGAACTTCTAGAACGGGTGCAGCAACCGGTGGACGAACCGCCGGGTGCGCTCCTCCCGCGGGTTGCGCAGGACGGTCTCGGGCGGCCCGTGCTCAACCACCACGCCGCCGTCCATGAAAACCACCTCGGTGGCAACCTCGCGGGCGAAGGCAAGCTCATGCGTGACGAGCACCATGGTCCAGCCCTCGTCGGCCAGCTCCTTGATGACCGAGAGCACCTCGCCCACGAGCTCCGGGTCCAGCGCGGAGGTGGGCTCGTCGAACAGCAACAGCGTCGGACGCAGCGCAAGAGCCCGGACAATACCGACGCGCTGCTGCTGGCCGCCGGAGAGTTCGTGCGGGTACTGGTCCTTCTTCTCCGCGAGACCAACGCGTCCCAGCAGTTCCTCGGCGTCGCGCACGGCGTCAGCTTTGGGGCGCCGCTGAACCTGCACCGGTCCCTCGATGACGTTCTCGAGCACGGTCTTGTGCGGGAAGAGGTTGTAGTGCTGGAACACCATGGCGCTCCGGTCCCGCAACGCCGCAAGCTCCCGCTTCGCCGCGCCCGACCCGAAGTTGACGACGGGGCCGCCATCGAAGGTGATGCGGCCGGCGTCGGGAATCTCCAGGCCGTTCAGGGAGCGCAGCACCGTCGTTTTGCCGGAACCGGAGGGGCCCACCAGTGCGACGACACCGCCCGAAGTGACGGACAGGTCAATCGAACGCAGCACCTCGTTGTCGCCGAAGGACTTTCGGAGTCCCTCGACGGTCAACACCGGTGCAGGATCAGTGTGCGACATAGCGGTCCAGCCTCTTCTCAAGTCGGGACTGCCCAGCCGAAAGGACAAGACAGATAACCCAGTACACGGCCGCGGCCTCAATGTAGAGCAGCATGAACTGCTGGCTGAATGCGGCGATCTCCTGCGCCTGGCGGAACAACTCGCTCACCAGGATCAGCGACGCCAGCGAGCTGTCCTTCACCAGGGAAATAAACGTATTGGACAGCGGCGGAACCGATACCCGCGCGGCCTGCGGCAGAATGATGCGGCGCAGAGCTAGCGTGCGGGACATGCCGATGGTGTGCCCGGCCTCCCACTGGCCACGGGGGACGGAGAGGATCGCTGCCCGGATGATCTCGGCAGCGTAGCCGCCCACATTGAGGGAGAACGCGATGATGGCGCTCGGCCACGGATCGATGGTCAGACCGATGGAGGGCAGCCCGTAGAAGATCACGAACAGCTGGACGAGCAGGGGAGTACCTCGGATGACTGAGACGTACGCGCGCGCGATGCCGGATGCCAGCTTGTTGGAGCTCAGCCGCATGAGCGCAACCAGCAAGGCCAACACGAGACCCAGCGCCATGGACGCCAGTGACAGGGGAATGGTACCCATCAGGCCGCCCTGGATAAGTGGCCAGAGCGAGGTCAGGGCCAGATCCCAGTCAATGTCCATAAGTTCCTACGCTATCCCAGTGGCTGATCGTGGTCGCTGAACCAAAAACGCACAGACAAACGGCGGGCACCGCAGGAGGCTTGCGTGCCTCACAACCGGTGCCCGCCGTCGTCGTACTAATTACTCTGCGCTGACGTCCTCGCCGAAGTACTTCTCGGAGATCTCGGCCAGCGTGCCGTCGGTGCGGAGCTCCTCGAGAGCTTCGTTGACGGCCTCGACCAGCTCATCGCTGCCCTGGCGGAATGCCAGTGCGCTGCGGGACTGATCTTCGGTCTCCGCTACGACCTTGATGCTCTCGTTCGGGGTGGTCTTCTGGTAATCGAGGAAGGTCAGCTCGTCGTTGATGGTGGCGTCGACGCGGCCCTGCTCAAGGAGGGTCACGGACTGGGCCCAGCCTTCAACGGCCTCGACCTGGGCGCCGCTTTCCTCAGCCAGCTCGTACCAGTTGCTGGTGAGCGACTGCGCGGTGGTCTTGCCGTCGAGGTCCTCGAAGGAGGAGATTTCGCTGTTGTCAGCGGAGGTCACGATGACGCCATTGCTGTAGGTGTAGGGCTCGGAGAAGGAGTAGGCTTCCTCGCGCTCCGGGGTGATGGACACCTGGTTGGCGATGACGTCGAAGCGCCCGGCCTCGAGGCCCGCGAAGATGGCGTCCCACTGGGTCTCTTCGAACTCCGCTTCAACGCCGAGCTTCTCCGCGACGGCGGTGATGACCTCGACGTCGTAACCGGTCAGCTCGCCGGCGCCGCCCTCGTGGTAAGTGAACGGCTTGTAGGTGCCCTCGGTGCCGACAGTCAGCACGCCCGACTCCTGGATCTCAGCGAGAGTGGTGCCGCCGGTGGACTCGGTTTCGGCGGCTTCGTTGGAGGCGGAGGAACCGCAACCGGCAACTGCAAGGACGATGGCGGTCGCGGCGCCGAGCAGCGGAAGACGGCGAGAAATCATGGAGGTATCCTTTTGACGCTGTGAATTCGGTGCCCGGGTGCGGGCAGCTATCCATTTCAGCAGTCGACGGCGCGTGCTTATTCCCCGGCGTCACATTGCGTAACATTCGATCGGGCCGTCCCTGAGACGCAAACAGGGGGCCCGCTTCGGCGGACCCCCTGAAGGTGAAAAGTGCGGTGTTGAGCTTAGGCTTTGCGGTCGCCCTTGGCCATCCGGTAACCGGAGTCGGAACGGCCCATGATGGTTTGCGGAATCCAGAACGCCAGGAAGAAAAGTGTGAGGCACACCGCAAACGGCCACACGTTGGTGCGCTCAAAGAACGTCAGGGAGTAGATGGATCCCGCGAAGAGGATGAGCATCACAGCGAAAGCGAGCGCGTTCTGAAGCCCGTGGCCCTCACCGGAGTGCTCCGGGCGTTTGTTGTCTTCTTCGCGAGTCTTGCCTACCGGGTGTGCCATGAGTCTCCTCGATCTGGTGCGTGGCGTATTTCCCCTAATCCTAGCGTCAGCGGCAGGAGTGTGCGGGTCGGCACTGACCGGACTGGACGCCGCCCTCAGCCCACAATCAATTTGACCGCAAGAACCAGCATGACGACGCCGATGACCGCGTCCACCACCCGCCAGGTGCGTGGGCTTTTCAGCACTCCCGAGAGCGCGCGGGCTCCGAAGCCGAGCGCGCTGAACCAGATAATGCTTCCGACGACGGCGCCGGCCGCGAACACCCACCGCGTTCCGTCTCCGTGCTGGTTGGCCAGGTTTCCGAGCAGGACGACGGTGTCCAGATAGACGTGCGGGTTGAGGTAGGTCAGCGCGAGCGTGGTGGCGACGACTGAGCCGCGGCTCCGCGGCGCCTCCGCCGTCAGGGCCGCCGGCTTCAGCGCCGACCTGAATGAGCGGATAGCCCACCACGTGAGGTAGGCCGCGCCACCCCAGCGCAGTATGTCGAGGACGGCGGGGAAGCGGGACACCAGCGCACCGATTCCCGCAGTGCCGCCGAGGATCAAGAGTGCGTCGCTCACGATGCAGAGCACCACCACAACGCCCACGTGTTCGCGGCGAATGCCCTGGCGCAGCACGAACGCATTCTGCGCGCCAATGGCGATGATGAGGGCAAGCCCGGTCAGCAGGCCCGTGCCCCAGATACTCAACATAACGCCAACGCTAGACAGCGGCGATGATGTAGACAAACTATAGAAACTACAGGTGCATTAGATTTACTTCATGCGGTTCGAACAGTTGCGGGCACTTGCAGCGATCATCGACGAGGAGTCATTCGAGGGCGCCGCGGACGTCCTGCGTATTACTCCGTCCGCGGTCAGCCAGCGGATCAAGGCGCTCGAAGCGTCGGTCGGGCAGATCGTGGTGCGCCGAGGCACTCCCTGCACTCCGACCGACGCGGGATCGGTGCTGCTGCGCATGGCCCGGCAGGTGCAGATCATCGAAGCCGAAACCCGTTCAGCGCTTGGCCACGGAGAAGCCGCCCGAACCGTCACCCCGCTGGCGGTGAACGCCGACTCGCTGGCCACCTGGTTTGTCCCGGTCCTGACTGAGGCGGGCCGCTGGGCGGACACAACGCTGGACCTGCGCGTCGAGGACCAGGACCACAGCAGCAGGCTCCTTCGGCAGGGCGACGTCATTGGGGCCATCACTTCCGATCCCGCGCCGGTCAACGGCTGCCGCGCCGAACTCCTTGGCTACATGCGCTACCTGCCGGTCGCCACGCCCGAATTGCAGCACCGCTTCCAGAACGACGACGGCGCGGACTTTTCCCGCCTGCCGGTGCTTCAGTTCAACGCCAAGGACGACCTGCAGCAACGGTTCCTGCTGTCCCACGGCGTCAGCCAGCCGCCGCCCCGGCACCTCATACCGTCGTCGGAAGCGTTCCTCGCCGCGCTCCGGGCAGGCCTGGGCTGGGGCATGATTCCCGAGCTGCAGCTCGAGTCGGATCTCGACGACGGGACCCTGGTGCTCCTAGAGAAGGACGCACATTCCGACGTGCCGCTGCACTGGCAGACGTGGACGCTGAACTCGGAGCGCCTGAACCGGATCAGCGACGCCGTCCGCACGGCGAGCCGCCACCTGCGCCACCCGCCCCCGCGTTGAGTTGGCAGGACACGCCGTGAATAGCTAGTCAAAAGGGGTGTGTCCTGCCAACTCGACGCTGGGGGTTGGAGCTGCGCGAGCTAGAGCTGGAGCCGGTACCCGCGCTTGATCACCGTCGCCACCAGGGCGGCTTCGGGAAGCGACTTCCGCAGCCGGCTGATCGTCATATCCAGCGCGTGTTCACCGGCATCGCCCGCGAGCACTCCGGCGAGCTGTTCCCGCGACAGCACCGCACCGTTCGCCTCAACCAGTGCCCGGAACAGGCTCATCGGCGCGGGCGCCAGCTCCACAGCGTTCCCGTCAATCCGCAGGTTCTTCCCGCGCAGTTCGATCAGCCCGTAGCGGCTCGGGTACTGCAGCACGCGGTGCTGGCCCAGGTACTCGCCGACCAGCCGGATGAGCGCGCCCATGCGGTACCGATCCGGAATCAGCGGCGATACTCCCGCGTCGACCAGCGGCTGCGCGGTCACCGGTCCGACGACGGCGGCCGCCACCTGCCCGCGCAACGCCTGCACGAAGGCGTCCCGGCAACCCATCTCGGACGCCGTGCTCAGCACCGCGTCAACCGCCGGAGCGCTCGTGAACGTGACGACATCCAGCGCGCCGCTGCAGGCGGCCTCGATGAGCCGCGGCAGCTGATCGGCGCCGGACGGCTTCACCCAGCGGTACGGCGTCGCAGTGAGGACACGTGCACCGGCCTGCCGCAACCGGTCCAGCTGCCGGAAATCGGTGTAGCCGTGGAGTTGAACGGCGACGGTTTTCCCGCGCAGCTCGAGCCCGAGCATCATGTTCACCAGGGACGCCGTGGTCTCATCCGAGCTGATGCCGACGTCGGTCAGCCCGGCTGCACGCACCGCCCCGCGCGCCTTCGGCCCACGGACATAGATCTTCGCCTCGCCGAGCACCGCCAGTAACGCTTCCCCGACGCCGGCCGCGTCCGCAGCCTCCGACCACCGGCGCAACCCGTACGCCGTGGTAACCACGGCATAGTCGGGCCGCGCTGCAATGATCTGCCGGGTGTCCTCAATGAGCGGCAGGTCAGCCGCCACCGGAGCAATCTTCAGCGCGGGCGCGTGCAGCACTGTGGCGCCGCGCCGCTCCAGCGCGTCGATGAGGTCACCCGACCGCCGGTCGGAGGTCACACCGATCCGAAAACCCGCCAACGAGCCCTCGGCCGGAAGATCCGACGCCACCGGCGCACTCACGATCACGACACTCCCAGCGGCCGCGCCAAAGCCTGCTCAAGCGTTGCGGAAAAATCGCGGTGTTGCCGCACCACTTCACCGATTACGACGACGGCGGGAGACGTGCAGCGCGCCAGCCCCGCCGCAGTCACGGCCTCCCCGAGGTTGGTGACGGTAGTCCGCTGGTCGGGGCTGTAGCCCTTCTCGACAATCGCGACGGGCACGCTCGAAGCCAGCCCGGCCTTGCGCAGACCGGACGTCAACTGCGGAAGCGTCCCGATTCCCATCAGCACCACGATAGTGCCACCAAGCTTCGCCAGCGCCTCGAGCTCGGTGTCGGTGGGCGGTTGATGACCCGAGATGACGGTAAACGCATGCGCGACGCCTCGGTACGTGACCGGAATGCCGGCCGCCGCCGGAACGGCAATGGAACTACTGATCCCAGGCACAGTGGTCACCGGAATGCCCTCGGCCAGGCAGGTGTTGACCTCTTCACCGCCCCGCCCGAAGACGAACGGATCGCCGCCCTTGAGCCGCACCACGTGCTTGCCCTCGCGAGCCCTGGCAACCATCAGCTTCTCGATGTCCGTCTGGCTGACCGGGTGGTGGCCCGGAGTCTTCCCGACGTCGATCAGCTCAGCACCCGGCGCCAGGTGCGGCAGGGTACGGTACGGTCCCAGCCGGTCAAAGAGTACGACGTCGGCCTCCCGTAGCACCTGCTTCGCCCGCACCGTGAGCAGGTCCTCCACACCCGGTCCACCGCCGATCAGGGTGACCCGGCCACCCGACGTGGCTGGTTCCTCGGAGGTGGTGAGAATCCTGCGCTCGCGGCAGGCGTCTCGCAGCGGTTCCCAGCCCTGCCCAGCCAGGCGACCGCCGTCGTCCGCTCTGGGGTTGGCCGGCATCGCGCTGCCGATTCCAGCCCTGTCCGCAGCAGCGCCTTCCACCACCACCGCCAGGCTCACGTTGTCCAGCAGGCGCGGGTGGAACTGGGCCGGCGTCGCGATGCGGCGGACTGTAGCTCCACCGGCGGTGTACCGGCGCACGGTGGAGCGTGCCGCCGTCGTCGTGCCTGCGATGAGGACGGTCAGTCCTGCGCAATTCAGCGTCAGTTCGATGCCGTTGACTTTGGATCCGGCAGCGGTGCTCATTCTGCTGCCTCCAGCGTCTCCATTGTTTCCCGAGACTCCGGCAGTCCTTCCGACGAACCACTGCGGACCGGTATCCCCGCGCCGAGCAGCACCGGCCCGGTGCCGCCCTGCGCGGTTGCGCGTTCGGCGTCGGTGGCGGGCCGGATCTGGCCGCGTTCGGGGACGTTGGCGATCCAGTCGTCCTTCTCGTGCGGGGCGTTGACGAAGGAGCGGAACCGGCGCAGGCGCTCGGGGTCCTGGAGAGTGGCTGCCCACTCGTCCTCGTAGTTGTCGATGTGCCGGGCCATGGCGGATTCGAGGTTGTCGGCGATGCCGAGCGAGTCGGAAATGATGACGTCCTCAACGTGCTTCAGACCGCCGTCGAGCTCCGCCTGCCAAGCCGCGGTGCGCTGCAGCCGGTCGGCGGTGCGGATGTAGTACATGAGGTAGCGGTCGATGTAGCGGATGAGGGTGTCGTCGTCGAGGTCCTTGGCGAGCAGCTGCGCGTGCGCGGGCGCCGCGCCGCCGTTGCCGCCGACGTACAGGTTCCAGCCGTCCGAGGTGGCGATGACGCCGACGTCCTTGCCCCGGGCCTCCGCGCACTCGCGGGCACAGCCGGAGACGCCGAACTTCAGCTTGTGCGGGCTGCGCAGGCCGCGGTAGCGCAGCTCCAGCTGGATGGCCATCGCCACCGAATCCTGGACGCCGAACCGGCACCACGTCGATCCGACGCAGGACTTCACGGTGCGGAGGCTCTTGCCGTAGGCCTGGCCGGACTCGAAGCCCGCCTCGACGAGGATCTTCCAGATCTTCGGGAGCTCCTCAAGCCTTGCGCCGAACAGGTCGATGCGCTGGCCGCCGGTGATCTTCGTGTACAGGTTGAAGTCCTGGGCCACTTTCGCGATGACGCCGAGCTTCTGCGGTGTGATCTCGCCGCCGGGAATGCGGGGGACCACCGAGTAGGTGCCGTTCTTCTGCATGTTGGCGAGGGCGCGGTCATTGGTGTCCTGCAGGATACCGCGGCCGCCGTCGAGCACGTACTCAGCGCGCTGGGAGGCGAGGATGGAGCCGACGACCGGCTTGCAGATGTCGCAGCCGAGGAGCCCTGATTCGGGGACACCGAAGCGTTCGATGATGCCCTCGAAGCTGTCCAGTTCCAGCACACGGACCACTTCGAAAAGCTCGGGGCGGGACATGGCGAAGTGCTCGCACAGCGCCTTGGAGACCTCGATGCCGCTCTTCTTCAGCTCGCCCTCGAGAAGTTTCTTGAGCATCGGCACGCAGGATCCACAGCCGGTGCCGGCCTTGGTGCAGCCCTTCAGGGGGCTCAGTTCGCGGACCGGTTCCTGTCCTTCGCACGTGCCGCAGCCGTTCACCACGTCGCGGATGGAGCCGGCAGAGACGTTGTTGCAGGAGCAGAGGATGGCGTCGTCGGGCAGTTCGGTATCCGGTGCCTCGCCTGCGCCGGCCGCCGAGAGGTAGGCGCCCGGCTCCGCGCTCAGTTCGCGGCCCAGCAGCGGGCGGAGTGCGGTGTAGGGGGAGGCGTCGCCGACGAAGATGCCGCCGAGAAGGGTCTTGGCGTCGTCGGTGACCACCACCTTTTGGTAGAGCCCGCGCGCCGGGTCCGCGTAGACGATCTCGAGGCTGTGCTCGGTCTTGGCGAAGGCGTCACCGAAGCTGGCAACCTCCACGCCCGAGAGCTTGAGCTTGGTGGCGGTGTCGAAGCCGGGGAACGTGGCGGTGCCGCCGTGCAGCCGGTCCGCGACGATCTCCGCCATGGTGTTCGCCGGCGCCACGAGGCCGAGGCACATGCCCTCGAAGCAGGCCACCTCGCCGATGGCCCAGATACTCGGATCCTCGGTGGCGCAGGCGTCGTCGATCACCACGCCGCCGCGCGGACCCATGGTCATCCCGGCGTCGCGGGGGAGTTCGTCGCGGGCCCGGACGCCGACCGCGACGACCACGAGGTCGGCCGGGATGCGGCGTTCGTCGGCCATATCGACGCCGGTCATCCGCCCGTCCTCGAGGACGAATTCCTTCGGGAAGACGCCGCCGTGGACGGTGAGTCCCCTGGCGGTGATCAGCCGGTCGAGGGCCTGCCCGGCGCCCTGGTCCAGCTGGGTGTTCATGAGCCAGGGAGCACCGTTGATGACGGCGGCGTTGGCGCCGAGGGACTGCATACCGCCCGCCGCTTCGAGGCCCAGCAGCCCTCCGCCGATGACGACGGCGTTGATGGTCCGTCCATGCTCCTGCGTGAGGCGGGTGACCTCCGCGCGGAGGGTACGGACGTCGTCGACCGTTCGGTACACGTGCGCCGACTCCATGCCGGGAAGCGGCAGGCGTGCGGCATTGGAGCCGGTGGCGAGGACGAGCTGGTCGTAGGGGTAGACGTCGCCGGCTTCGGTGGTGACGGTGCGGGCCTCCCGGTTCAGCGCGACGGCCCGGGAGCCAGTGGCGAGTGTGATGGCGGGGTGCTCCCACATGGCCGCCTCGCCCAGGGTGAGGTTGACGTCGTCGAGCAGTGCCTGGCTGAGGGCAACCCGGTCATACGGCAGCCAGCTCTCCTCGGTGAGGACGGTGACGGTGAAGCCGTCCAGTCCGCGGGACGCCATGGCCTCGACAAAGCGGTGGGCTGCCGGGCCGCCGCCGACGACGAGGATCTGTTGCGTGTTCATGAGGGGTACCTTTCGCCGCTTTGCAGCTTCCGAGCTCAGCCGGTTGCCGCACTTAGGTACCGAGCGTACGGACGCCCAATTGCCCCGTGATTTCGCTTATGTAAACGAAGATTAACTTCACCCTCACCGGCGCTCGCAGTCCCGGTGAGGTGCGTTTTACGCAGCGGCAACACTTGGTGCCGGCGGGTGTAACGCGGCATTCGTAGCGTCGAGTGCAGGTTCAACTGAACAAGCAATCCGAACGGGGAGACTCATGACTCTGCAACTCGATTCCACACCCGGCCTCGCACTCGATCTCGACGGCGCCTGGTATCCGATCTGCCGGCTTGAGGACCTCGAGCTGTGCTGGGGAGAGGCTGCGCTGATCCACGGCCGGCAGGTGGCGCTGTTCCGGGTGGATTCGGCGACGGTGTTCGCTGTCTCGCACCGCGATCCGGTCAGTGGCTCGCAGGTGATGGCGCGCGGAATTGTCGGCTCCCGGGGGCAGCGGTTCACCATCACCTCGCCCCTGCACAAGGAGGTCTACTTCCTGGACTCCGGCGAACCCGCATCGGGATCAGGGACGGCTCTGCGGAGCTTTCCGACGCGGGTGATCGACGGAACGGTGGAAGTGCTCGTCTAACCTTGCGTTGAGTTGGCAGGACACACCCCTTTTGGGGAGCTATTCACGGCGTGTCCTGCCAACTCAACGCGCTGGGTTACAGGCCCAGCGCTGGGTTAGAGGCCGAGGGCTTCCTCGACGTCGCGGATCACGGCGTCGAGCCTGGCCCGCGCTGTTGTTTTCGCGTCCCCTACCTCGGCTGCGGAATCCACCGGCTCGATGACTTCGAGGTAGCACTTGAGCTTGGGCTCGGTGCCGCTGGGGCGGATGATCACGCGGGTGTCGTCGCGCGTGACATAAAGCAGCCCGTCGGTGGGCGGCAGGTGGGCGCCTTCCGCCAGATCCTCCGCGACCATCACGTCAGAACCGGCAAACGACGACGGCGGCGCCTCGCGCAGGCGGTTCATCATGGCTCCCAGCAGGCCGAGGCTGCCTACCCGCACCGAAAGCTGGTCGCTGGCGTGCAGGCCGTGGACGAGTGCCAGTTCGTCGAGGACATCGAAGAGGGTCCTGCCCTCGGCCTTGCAGGCGGCGGCGAACTCGGCCAGCAGCAGGGCTGCGGACAGGCCGTCCTTGTCCCGCACCAGTTCCGGAGCCACGCAGTAGCCGAGCGCTTCCTCGTACCCGTAGGTGATGTTCGGGACGCGGGAGATCCACTTGAAGCCCGTGAGCGTCTGGGCGTGGCCGATCCCGGACGCTTCGGCGATCCTGCCGAGCAGCCGCGAGGAGACGATCGAGTTGGCGAACACCGCGTTGTGCTTTGCGTCGTCCGCGAGCCGGGCTGCCAGATGCAGGCCGAGCAGTGCGCCCGTCTCATCGCCGCGCAGCATCCGCCATTCGCCGGTCGCTGGGTCCTTGGCAGCGGCGGCCATGCGGTCGGCGTCGGGGTCGTTGGCAAGGACCAGGTCGGCGTCCTGGTCAGCCGCGGCCGCCAGCGCCAGGTCAAGAGCGCCGGGTTCCTCGGGGTTGGGGAACTCGACCGTGGGGAATGTCGGGTCCGGCTCGGCCTGTTCCTTGACGACGTGCACGGTGTCGAACCCGGCGGACGCAAGAACCTGCTGTGCCGTGCGGCCGCCGACGCCATGCATCGGAGTCAGGACAATCGAGAGGTCGCGCGCTGGGTACGTTTCGGCGTCTGCCAGCGCGATGACCGAGGCCACATAGTCGGTTTCGATGCTCTCGGGGAGGACATTCCACCCGGGAGCCAACTGGATGTTGTTCGCGGCAGTGATCTGCTCGGCGATCTGCGCGTCATGCGGTGCGACAATCTGCACGCCCCGGGCAGTCTCCTCCACCGCGCGGCCGCCGAGGTACACCTTGTATCCGTTGTCCTGCGGCGGATTGTGGCTCGCCGTCACCATCACGCCGACCTCGCACTCAAGCGCGCGCACCGCGTAGGCGAGCACCGGCGTCGGGAGTTCAGTGGGCATGAGGAAGGTCTCCAGGCCCGCGGCGGTGAAAATCGCCGCGGTTTCCTCGGCGAAGATGCGCGAGTTGCGTCGGGCATCGAAGCCGACGACGGCGCGCGGCGCGTAGGCGCCTTTTGCCAGGTTGAGTGCGTGGGCGGCCACTCCGGCCGCGGCGCTGCGGACGACGACGCGGTTCATCCGGTTGGGACCGGGTCCCAGCGCGGCACGCAGGCCGGCCGTTCCGAAGAGCAGCGGTCCGCTGAATGCGTCCTCAAGCTGCTGCAGGGCAGCGGGCTGGCCGGCGTCGTCGTCGTTCTCGGCGCGGGTGAGCAGGTCTTCCAGCTCAGCGCGGGTTTCCGGATCCGGGTCCTGGGCGGCCCACTCGCGGGCGGAGGTGAAGAGGTCGGCGTGCGAAGGCTGCATGTCAGAGCCTGCCGATAATGTCGGCGAGGAGCCGCGAGATGCGGGGCCCGGCCGCCTGTCCGGCTTCCAGGACCTCGGCGTGGCTGAGCGGGATGGCGCTGATGCCGGCGGCCAGGTTGGTGACCAGGGACATGCCGAAGACCTCCATGCCTGCGTGGCGGGCTGCGATGGCTTCGAGTGCGGTGGACATGCCGACGAGGTCGGCGCCGATCCGCTTGGCGTACTGGACCTCGGCGGGGGTCTCGTAGTGCGGGCCGGTGAATTGCGCGTAGACGCCCTCATCGAGGGACGGGTCGACTTCGCGGGCGAGGTCCCGCAGGCGCTTGGAGTAGAGGTCGGTGAGGTCCACGAACGTGGCGCCCTCGAGCGGGGAGGCGGCCGTGAGGTTGAGGTGGTCGCTGATGAGCACCGGCGTGCCCGGGGTCCACTGTTCCTGCAGCCCGCCGCAGCCGTTGGTGAGGACGAGCGTCTTGGCGCCCGTGGCGGCGGCGGTGCGGACCCCGTGGACAACCGCGCGGACGCCGCGGCCCTCGTAATAGTGGGTGCGCGCGCCGAGCACGAGCGCGCGCTTGCCGGCCGGGGTGACGATGGAGCGGATGGTGCCGACGTGGCCTTCAACCGCGGGGGCGGCGAAGCCCGGGATGTCCGTCGCCTGCAGGGTGTGCGTGGTCTCGCCGATCAGCTCGGCAGCCTCACCCCAGCCGGAGCCGAGCACCAGGGCAATGTCGTGGGACGCCACCGACGTCTGCTGTGCGATGTAGTCCGCAGCGTCGCGGGCAAGGGCAAACGGGTCCGTTGAGGATTGGTCAATCACCGGTCCAACCTACCGCCAGTGGACGTGTTGTTCCACTTGTCCGGGGCGTCGGCGCGGGAATCCGGGAGGCTGCGTGGCGTCGTCGGGCTGTGTGCGCTCAGCCGTTGCGGCGCCGTCGGGACGTTTGAGGGCTGGTATCCGATAGGACAGAATGGCAGGTGTGACGAGTCAACTGGATTTCAGCGCCCTCCGTATCGCGATTCTCGGGGGAGGTCCGGGCGGCTATGAGGCGGCCATGGTCGCTGCTTCGCTGGGAGCGACGGTCACTATTGTGGAGCGGAACGGGCTTGGTGGCTCGGCGGTTCTCACCGACGTCGTTCCGTCAAAAACCCTCATCGCGACGGCGGACACGATGGCGCGCGTCGCGAATGCCCATAACCTCGGCGTGAAGTTCGCGGACCCCACCGCCGCCTACGCCGACTTCACCCAGGTGAACCAGCGTCTGCTGGATCTTGCGGTGGACCAGTCGAAGGACATTTCCGCGGCGCTGGAGCGTGCCGGCGTCACGATCATCATCGGCTCCGGGAAGCTGCTGGACAACCACCGGCTCGAAGTCGAAACGGATGCCGGAACCAGCATCATCGAGGCGGACGCCATTCTGCTGGCCGTCGGCGCGCACCCGCGTGAGCTTCCCACCGCCGTCCCGGACGGGGAGCGGATCTTCAACTGGAAGCAGGTCTACAACCTCACCGAGGTGCCCGAACACCTCATCGTCATCGGCTCGGGTGTCACCGGTGCGGAATTCGCCTCGGCGTACCACGGCCTCGGTGCGGACGTGACCCTGATTTCCAGCCGCGACCGCGTGCTGCCAGGCGAGGACGCCGACGCCGCCGAGGTCCT
Organism: uncultured Arthrobacter sp.; assembly: GCF_947495145.1. Classification (GTDB taxonomy): domain Bacteria; phylum Actinomycetota; class Actinomycetes; order Actinomycetales; family Micrococcaceae; genus Arthrobacter_D. Next base: position 219,151 of record NZ_CANLXP010000002.1, on the reverse strand, counting down.
TGAGAACGTGTTCCGCTCGCGGGGCATGAACGTGGTGTCGAAGTCCCGGGCAGAGGGAGTGGAGCGGCGTGGGGACGGCGTCCGGGTGACGCTGTCCGACGGGCGCACGATCGATGGCAGCCACTGCCTCGTTGCTGTTGGTGCCATTCCGAACACGTCGGGCATCGGGCTGGAGGAGGCTGGCGTTGCGCTGAGCGAATCCGGGCACATCAAGGTGGACGGCGTTTCCCGGACCACCGCGCCGAATGTGTATGCGTCGGGGGACTGCACCGGCGTCCTGGCGCTCGCCTCGGTGGCCGCGATGCAGGGCCGGATCGCGATGGCGCACCTGATGGGGGACACCGTGACGCCGCTCAAGCTCAAGCAGGTTGCCTCGAATATCTTCACCGCACCCGAGATCGCGTCGGTGGGTGTTTCGGAAGCCGACGTCGAATCCGGCAAGTACCAGGGCGACGTCTTCAAGCTCTCGCTCAGCACCAACGCCCGGGCCAAAATGATGAACGTCAAGGACGGGTTCGTGAAGATCATCGCGCGGAAGGGCTCCGGTACGGTGATCGGCGGCGTTGTGGTTGCTCCGCGCGCGTCCGAGCTGATCTTCCCGCTGGCGCTCGCCGTCACCAAGAAGCTGCACGTCGACGACGTCGCCAACACCTTCACCGTGTACCCGTCGCTCACGGGGTCCATTTCCGAGGCCGCGCGGCGGCTGCACCTTCACTAGCCCCTTTCCCTTTGTGTTGATTTGGCAGGACACGCCCCGTATGAGGAGTCATTCGGGGCGTGTCCTGCCAAATCAACGGCGGTTTGGGCGCCACCCCTTGGCGACCAGCTCCGACCGCACCTTCGCCACGGCCGCTTTGGCCTCGTTCGACATGTGGCGGTTGGAAACGCGCACCTCGCTCCAGTCGATCGCGATCGTCTGTTCCGCCCGACTGATGTCCCGGTCCACTTGGTCCTGCTCGGAGTGGCCACCGCCGTCGTATTGGATGCTTATCCGAAACTCGGGGTACGAAAGATCGGGCTGGTGCCACTCAATTCCGTTCTCGTCGACAATTGGAATGTTCACAGCTGGCTCAGGCAGGCCCGCGTACACCAAAGCGAGGCGAAGTCGCGTTTCAGGAGGTGAATCCGCCCCAACCCGAGCCAGATCAAGGGCTTCACGAGCCTTTCGAACACCACGCTTGCGGGGGTGTCGGTCGATCACGCGCTGCAGATCGTTCTTCGTGCAGTACGGTTCGGATCGCCCTTCGAACTCTTTTCGGGGATACCGAATTAGCTGGTCCGCGATCACCACAAGCTCGTCGACGCTGAGCCTTTCGGCAAGATCGAGCCACGTGCGTGCGCGGGTGGTGAGTCTGACGCCGTCGTACTCAGTTACCTCCTCCGCCGGCAACAGCGTCGAATGCCCCCGGACATTGGTGCGACGCGGCGTTGGGCCTCCTGCCGGCCGCGAAATGTGAAAAACCTCCTGATCGCCTTCGCAGCTGTAGTGGAAAAAGCCCCAGATAAAGCCGGCCGTCTGGTGGGAAGCGAAGGACTGCTCGGTGATAGAGGTGTAAGCGCGAAGCAACTCCGTCGTGGAAGGTTGCCGTTCGGCGCAGACCCGGATCCCCTGACTGGAGGACGTAAATCGCCCGTTGTAGATGCGTTTTCGGCTGATGCCAGCGGAATCGGAGTCCGCAACCGTGAACGGCGCAGATTCGAACGGGTCGGGCAGGGGCAACGGCGTACGCATGGCCCGATTATGCTGGCAGAGCGTATTTCCGCTCTGGCGTTATCCACAACCCCTCGTTGAGTTGGCAGGACACACCCCTTATGAGTCTCCATAAGGGGTGTGTCCTGCCAACTCAACGGGGTGCTGGAAGTGCTGCTCGATGATGGTGCGGATGTCATTGTGGCAACCGCCACAGCCGGTACCCGCACGGGTCGACGCCGACACCTCGGCCACACTCGAACAGCCGACGACGGCGGCCTGCTCGATGCTGCCCCGGCTCACCCCCGCGCACCGGCAGACGATGGTCGAAGGGTCCGAAGCCGACGACGACAGTGACGCCTCCGCCTCCGCTCCGTCCAGCCGCAGCAGGCTCGACCGGTCGGACGGCAGCACCGCGCCGCTCTCGAAAAGCAGCACTAACTCAGCCCCGGCCCGCGGCATTCCGACACACACCAGCCCCTGCAGCACCCCATGCCGCGTGATCATCTTCGCGTAGCTACCCTGCTGCGGGTCGGCCCAGAGCGCGACGGCGGTGCCATCCTCATGCGCGGCCCACGGGTCTGCTGCAGCGTCACCAGCCACCACAGCGTCCAGCCCACGCGCCTTCAGCATGAGCACCGGCGGCAGGGCGGCCTCGACGTAGCGGTGCGAGTCCGCGGAGGCGGGGCTCGGGGCAGCCGTAGCCTTCACGTAGGGGTTGGCACTTTCGGTGCCTGCACATGTGACGGTCGCCGGCGTCTCGAGCCCGTCTCCCGCGCGCGCCCCGGAAGCCAACTCCGCGATGAACGACTCGGCCAACCACTCGGCCTGCTTCCACCCCGGCCCGATCAGCCCTGACGGCGCAGTGTTGCCCGAGCAGTCTTCACATGAAGGGGAAACACAGCGGACTTCGGCGCAGTCGCCGATGGCGTAAATGTGCTCGTCGTGATGCGCTTGCAGCGAGTGTCCCACGAGGATGCCCGACGCGACCGGCAACCCCGCACCCTCAGCCAGTTCAAGCCGCGGCCGCACGCCGCAGGACAGCACCAGCAGGTCGCCGGACACCAGCGGGCCGTCGTCGAGACGCAGGGCAGTGAAAGCACCACCACCAGAATGCTCGAGACCAACGGCCTTCGCCCCCGAAACCAGCCGCACTCCCTGCGAACGGAGAACGGAGGCGAGTACCCGCCCACCGCCGTCGTCAATGTTCCGGGCAAGCGGGTAGTCGCCATGGTGGACCACCGTCACCCGAGCGCCCTCCTCAGCCGCCGCGAGGGCCGCTTCAAGTCCGAGGATTCCGCCGCCGAGAATCACCACGTCGCCCCGGCGCTCGACGACGGTGCGAAGCACGCGTGCGTCGGCCAGATCGCGCAGTGCGGTGACGCCAGAGGGCCAGGCGGGGTGCAGCGGGTCCGGATTCAGCCCGGCGAGGTAGGGAATGACGGGCCGTGCGCCGGTCGCCAGGACCAGGCGGTCATAGGGGAGGGCAGTGCCGTCGTCGAGCAGAACCTGCTGCCGTGCCCGGTCGATCCGCCGCACGCCGATGCCAAGCAGCACGTCGGCGCCCAGCGAAACGAGACGCGCCGGGTCACTCAGGCCGATCGCCGATGGCGAGGTCCGCCCCACCCCGACATCGGCCACCAGCACACGGTTGTACGCAGCGTCGGTCTCGGCCCCCACGACGGTCAGCTGCACCGCACCCGAGGCCAGGGAAGGCTCGAGAACATCGATGAACCGCGCCGCCACCGGCCCGAACCCGACCACCACAACGCGCAGCGGAGCCACAGCACGCTCGGTAAACACATCACGCCCGGCAGACACAGAACTCATACCCCAACCACCTCACTCCGAGCAGGCCGGCGCACGCGCACCGATACCCGCGTGGTCTTGAACTCGGGCATCCCCGACACAGGATCCGTCTCCGACGACGTCAGCACATTCGCGCTACCCGCCCCTGCGAAGTGGAAGGACAGGAACACCGTGTCGGGCCGCACCGCCGTCGACAGCCCCGCAACAGTAAGCACCGTTCCCCGCTCATTGCTCACCTCAACCCCCGCACCGTCCATAATTCCGAGGCCCGCAGCGGTCACGGGATGGATCTGCAGCACCTGTTCGCTGCTGGTCGCCAGGAGGCCGTCCACCCGCCGGGTCTGCGTGCCCGACTGGTAGTGCTCCAGCAACCGCCCGGTCGCCAGCGTGAGCATGCCGTCTGAGGCTGCAACTGAAGCGGAGACGGATGACGACGGCGGCGCTACCGGATGCAGCACGGCCCGCCCGTCCGCATGGGCGAACCTGTCGAGGAACAGTCGCGGAGTGCCGCCGGAACCGGCCGGATACGGCCAGTAGGCGGCAGCACCGCCGTCGGGAAATTCGCCGTCGAGCACCTCGCCGGCGAGCACCTCGCCGGCGAGCAGCTCCTTGTCGAGCATTGCGTAGTCCACCCCGGAGTAGTCCGCGAGGCCGCCGGCGCTCGCCGCCCGCAGCTCGGTGAACACCGCCTCCGGGTCGTCAGGGAACGACGACGGCGCCTCCAGCAGCTCAGCCAACCGGGCCATAATCCACAGTTCGCTGCGCGCGCCCGGTGGAGGGGCCACCGCTGCACGACGGCGCAGGATGCGCCCCTCGAGGTTGGTCATGGTGCCTTCCTCCTCCGCCCACTGCAGCACCGGCAACACCAGGTCCGCCTCGGCCGCGGTTTCGGAGAGGAAAAAGTCGCACACCACCAGGAAGTCCAGGCTGCGCAACCCGGCAAGCACCGACGACGCATTCGGCGCCGACACAGCCACGTTGGCCCCGTGCACAAACAGGCAGCGCACCCCTCCCGGCTGACCGAGGGAAGCCAGGAGTTCGACGGCGGGCAGCCCGGGACCGGGAATCGACGACTCCGGCACGCCCCAGACTCCGGCGACGTGTTTCCGGGCGGCGGGGTCGGTGATCTTGCGGTACCCGGGAAGCTGGTCCGCCTTTTGCCCGTGTTCGCGTCCGCCCTGTCCGTTGCCCTGGCCCGTCAGCGTGCCGTACCCGCTGCCGGTTGTTCCGGGCAAACCGAGGAGGAGCGCGAGGTTGATGGCGGCCGTCGCGGTGTCGGTGCCGTTGGCGTGCTGTTCGACGCCGCGTCCGGTCAGGATGTACGTTCCGCCGGGTTCAGCCAGCCGATGTGCCGTCTCCCGGATGAGGTTGGCCGGAACGCCCGTCACGGCGGCAACGCGTTCGGGCCACCACGTGTTCACGCTGCGGGCAATGGCGTCGTACCCGCTGGTCCGCTCGCGCACGTACGACTCCGAAACCAGGCCGTCCATGATCACCACGTGCGTGATCCCAAGCAGCAGGGCCAGGTCCGTTTTCGGCGAAGGCTGCAGGTGGCGGCCGCGGCCCTCGGACGTGAGTGCAGCTGTGGCGGACCTTCGCGGATCGACGACGATGAGGCCGCCGGCATCCCGGGCGCCCTGCAGATGCTGCACGAACGGCGGCATGGTGTCCGCAGTGTTGGAGCCGAGCATCAGGATGGTCCGCGCGGACCCGAGATCCGCCAGCGGGAAGGGCAAGCCCCGGTCCAGCCCGAACGCCCGGTTCCCCGCCGCAGCCGCCGAGGACATGCAGAACCGTCCGTTGTAGTCGATCCGCGACGTGCCAAGGGCCAGGCGGGCGAACTTCCCCAGCAGGTAGGCCTTCTCGTTGGTGAGCCCACCGCCGCCGAACACACCGACCGCATCGGCACCGTACCGCTCACGGGTGGACAGGACGCGGTCACGGATGAGCCGCAGCGCACGGTCCCACGAGATGGGGCGGTGTTCGCCGTCGTCGTTCTTCAGCAGGGGTTCGAGAACCCGGTCCGGGTGCTTCAGCAATTCAGCAGAGGTCCAGCCCTTGCGACAGAGGCCGCCCTTGTTGGTGGGGAAGTCGCGGCCGCGTACCTCGACTGAGTGCGAACCCGAAGCCGAACCGGCGCCGGACACAGTCAACGTCATGGCGCACTGGAGCGCGCAGTAGGGGCAATGCGTGGCTGTGACGCCTGCGGAACTGGAAAGACGAGAATTACACACGCTAGACGCGCCCCACCGACGAAGGGCTCCGGCGCAGGTAGAAGAACCAGGTCACCGCGAGCATCAGCACGTAGGCCGTGACGAAGCCGTAGAACGCGGCGTCGTACGTCCCGGTCGCGCCCTTGGACGCGTTCAGCACCTGCGGAATCACGAAGCCGCCGTAGGCTCCGATCGCGGAGATGAGCCCCAGCGCGGCGGCGGCTTTGCGGCCGGTGCTCATGGCGCCCTCGGAACGGCCGCGGAGGGCGAAGATCACCGGGATCATGCGGTAGGTGGAGCCGTTGCCCGCGCCCGCCGCGCCGAAGAGCACCAGGAACAGGCCGAGGAACAGCCAGAAGTTGCCCAGCGGGAGCGTCCAGACCACGGTGAGGGCAACCAGCGCCATCACGGCAAAGGCGCTCATGGTGATGCGTGCGCCGCCCCACCGGTCGGCAAGCCGTCCGCCGTACGGCCGGGCGAGCGAACCGACCAGCGGGCCGAGGAACGCCAGCGACAGCGCGGCCGGCCCCAGCGCAAAGGTGGAGAACTCCGGAAAGGAATCGAGGATCAGCTTCGGAAAGACGCCGGAGAAACCGATGAATGACCCGAACGTCCCGATATACAGGAACGCCATAACCCACAGGTGCGGCTCGCGGAGGGCGGCGATGGAGCCGGCCAAGTCGGACTTCGCGCTGGACAGATTGTCCATGTACTTCCACGCGCCGAACGCGGCAACGAGGATCAGCGGCACCCAGATCCAGCCGGCCAGCGGCAGGTTCAGTGTCGCGGCTGCACCGGCTGCAATCACCAGCGGAACAACCAACTGCGCGACGGCGGCGCCAAGGTTCCCGCCGGCAGCGTTCAGTCCCAGCGCCCAGCCCTTCTCACGGACCGGATAGAAGAAGGTGATGTTCGCCATCGAGCTGGCGAAGTTGCCGCCGCCGAATCCCGCAAGCGCCGCGATGCCGAGGAGCACCCCGAAAGGTGTGTCCGGATTACTCACTGCGATCGCAAGGCCAACCGACGGGATCAGCAGCAGGAGCGCCGAGATGATCGTCCAGTTGCGGCCGCCGAATCGCGGCACCATGAACGTGTAGGGGATGCGCAGGGTTGCCCCGACGAGACTCGGCATCGAGATGAGCCAGAAGATCTGCGCCGTGGAGAAGTTGAAGCCTGCGGCGGGCAGGTAGACGACCACGATGGACCAGAGCTGCCACACCACGAAGCCGAGGAACTCACACGCGATGGACCACTGCAGGTTGCGGCGGGCGATCGCCTTGCCGCCGGAATCCCATTGCTGAGGGTCCTCGGGGTTCCAGTTGTCGATCCAGCGCCCCGGACGGTGTGCAAGCGCTCCGGCGGCCGTCGTCGTCGAAATATCCCTGGAAACTGCGCGGTCAACGCTCATGCCGAACCTTTCATTCGAGGGGCAGTAAAGCCACACTAGGAAAGGCGCGTTTCGACTCGGGTCGCCGCGTGTAAACGGGATGTGACATCCGGCTATCCGCCGGAGCCCGAGCCAGTGAACCGGGACAGTCACCTCCCAGGGGGTGTCCACTATGTGGACCGGTTATCTCACCCTTCGGTTCCGGTGTTGAGATTGATAGGCACTAAATACTCCGGCTTTCGTTTTCCCCGACGGCCGTCTTCGAGAAAGCAAGAATCCATGTCATCGTCCTCATCGACCGTGGAGCCGGCGGCAACAAAGCCGTTGAACTCTCGTGGTCGCGTTATCTTCGCCAGCCTTATCGGCACCACCATCGAGTTCTACGACTTCTACATCTACGCCACGGCGTCGGTGCTGGTGTTCCCGGCTCTCTTCTTCCCGAACTCGAGCCCGGCAACGGCGCTGCTCCAGTCATTCGCCGTCTTCGGTGTGGCTTTCGTGGCCCGTCCCCTCGGGTCAATCGTTTTCGGCCACTTCGGCGACCGGATCGGGCGCAAGGGAACGCTCGTTGCGTCCCTGCTGACAATGGGTATCGCGACGTTCCTCATCGGCGTACTGCCCACCGCACAGGTACCCGGCTGGACCATCCTTGCCCCGGCAATCCTCGTCCTGCTGCGCTTCCTGCAGGGCCTGGCCCTCGGCGGTGAGTGGAGCGGCGCTGCTCTCCTCGCAACCGAGAACGCACCCAAGGGCAAGCGCGCCATCTACGGCACGTTCCCGCAGCTCGGGGCTCCCATCGGCTTCATCCTGGCCAACCTGCTGTTCGTTGTGCTGAACGCAACCCTCTCGCCCGAAGCCTTCATGGACTGGGGCTGGCGCGTTCCATTCATCGCCAGCGCCGTGCTGGTCATCGTGGGCCTGTACGTCCGCCTGAAGCTCATCGAGAGCCACTCCTTCCAGCAGGTGCTCGACAAGGGCAAGGTCGTCAAGCTTCCGCTGGCAGCAGTGTTCACCAAGCAGTGGCGCCCGCTGCTGCTCGGAACGTTCATCATGTTCGCCACTTACGTGCTGTTCTACCTGATGACCTCCTTCACGCTCACTTTCGGAACCGCTCCTGCCAACGTCGAGACGGCCGCAGCAGCAGCCGAAGCGGCGGGCCGGCCGTTCAACCCCGACGCATTCGTTCCCGGTCTCGGGATTGAGCGCGGCGACTTCCTCTGGATGCTCATCATCGGCGTCGTCTTCTTCGGAATCTTCACCATCGTGTCCGGTCCGCTGGCGGAGAAGTTCGGCCGTCGTCGTATGCTGCTGGCCGTGACGGTCGGAATTGCGCTCTTCGGCCTGACCTGGGTACCGCTCTTCGGCGGCGGCACCGTGGGTGCCATGGCGCTGCTGATCCTAGGCTTCACCCTCATGGGGCTGACGTTCGGACCCATGGCGGCGATCCTGCCCGAACTGTTCCCCGCCAACGTCCGCTACACCGGGTCCGCAGTGGCCTACAACCTGTCCAGCGTGATCGGGGCGGCGCCGGCGTCGTTCGTGGCGATTGCCTTGTGGCAGGCGGCAGACGGCAGCACGTTCCTCGTGGGCCTCTACCTGAGCGCCGCCGCGGTGCTGACGTTCATCGCCCTGTGGCTCTCGCGGGAAACGCGGGACCACGACTACGAGAACAACATCGCCTAGCAACAGCGAAGCGCCCAAGCAGAAGGCTTCCGTTTAGTTCCTCAATGGCTGGACGGGAGCCTTTTGCGTTGCCCCCGAAGTGAAAACTTCCCAAGCTTTCCGCAGGTACTTTCAGCCAGAATGGTCACCAGGCTTACCTTTACTGGCGGAAGCGGATCGAATGAAGCAGGAATCGCTTGCGAGCGGACGGTACGTCCTCCACGGCATAGTCGGTGCCGGCGGCATGGCGGACATCTATCGCGCGCGCGACACCCGCCTGCACCGCGACGTGGCTGTGAAGATGTTCCGCCCGGGTTCCGCCGAGGGCGTGGCACGGGGTTCCGCCGCAGCGGCTAAGCTCGCCGCCCTCCACCATCCGGGCCTGGTGCGGATCCTGGACATGGACGCCGAAGCTTCCCGGCTTGAGCCCTCCTACCTCGTCATGGAATACATCGACGGGCCGGACCTCGGTGCAGTGCTGCGGAACGGCCCCCTTTCAGCCGAGACAACGACGACGGCGGCCTGGGACATCGCCCGCACCCTCGAATACATTCACCGCCAGGGCCTTGTGCACCGCGACATCAAGCCCTCAAACGTGCTCACCCGCTCCAGTGAAGCGGCAGACGGCTCATTCAGCTTCCTCCTCACGGACTTCGGCATCGCCCGCTTCTTCGAGGGCAGCCGGCTCACCGCGACGGGCAGCCTCATCGGTACCGCAACGTACTTCAGTCCCGAACAGGCGCGCGGAGACCGGGTGGGAACGCCGACGGACATCTACGCTCTGGGATTGGTGCTGATCGAGTGCCTCACCGGTGAACCCGCCTACCCGGGCACCGGCCTGGAGAGTGTCCTCGCCAGGCTGAGCCGCCCACCCCTGATCCCGGAGTCTGTCGGCCCCGACTGGCACCAGCTGCTCACCGGTATGACCCTTGATGATCCGCTCCAGCGGCCCAGTGCCGCCGACGTCGTCCGCAGCGTCGAATCGCTGCCCCCAACCGTTACCGAACCTCCGGCCATCTCACCCGCCGGGACAGAGCAAACGACGACGACGGCGGCACCTCCCGGGGGTGCTGTCGCCGCCCCTTCGCTGGACTTGTCAGGAGCGCCTGCCGCGACACCGCTGGGATCCGCGTCAGCTCCCGCCGGGACAGAGCAAACGACGATGACGGCGGCACCTCCCGGGGGCGCTGTCGCCGCTTCGCCGCCGCCACCCGCGCAAACGCGCGCCGCCGCGCAGCCATCCGGGCAGTTCACGCTCGACCCGACCGACTTCCTCGAGATCGAGGCCGCCTCCCACCCGGCGCCGCCCCGCCGCCGGGCGGCTGGAAAGGCCGTGACCGGAAAGACCGTGGCCGGAAAGGTGGCGCTGCGCGCCCGTGCCCTGGCCGCCGTCGTCGTGCTGGTGGGGTTGACGTTCGCCGTTCTGATTCTGGTTTTCGATGCCAACGCAGGGCCGGGGCCGACTCCGCTGCCCGCCGTACCGGGGAGCACGGGCGCCATGCTGGACAGCCTGTATGAGAGCGTGCTGCCGTGATCCTGCGCGCTGGTTTCAGCGCCCTGATCGTCACCGCGGTGCTGACGTTCAGCGGGTGCTCGGCGCCTCCGATCGCAACTGAGGTGTCCACAGAGCTGCAGTCTGAGGTGCACGAGATCGCCGTCCTCACCGCCCGGGGAGACACTTCTGACGCCGTCGAGGCAGCCCACGCGCTCTCTACACGAGTGCGCACAGCGCAGGCGGAAGGCAAGATCAGCGGGGAGCGGGCGGTGATAATCCTGCAGCGGGTTGAGCAGCTCATTGACCGGCTGACGAGGTCGGGGGCTGCTCCTGCGCCGGCAGACCAGCCGCAGCCCCTCGCCGGGCCGGCGGCTCCGGCGGCTCCGGTAGCATCGCCGTCGGCGGAACCTGGGCCGGCAATAACCGACGGGCCTGAACCGACAGTTACCGACGCGCCCGAGCCGCCGGCAGAACCTCCTCAACCACCTGAGCCGGCCGGTCCCGCCCCGGTAGCGGAAAATGGCGGCGACAGCTCCGGAAGCAACTCCGGCAGCGGCTCCGGTGAGCCCGTCCCGGATACGGTGGTCGTCGATGCGGCGGATGAGGACGACGACGATGACGACAGCGGCAGGGGCCGGGGCAGGGGCCGCGGTCGGGGCGGGGGAGATTGATGCAGCGACGGAAGCAACCAGCCGATGACGCCCGGCGCACAGCGGAGTAGCCTGTCGGGCATGCAGGTGGACAAGGCATTGCTGGCCTGGCTGCTCGATACCGATCCGGCGCTTCGCTGGCAGGTTCAGCGTGATCTCGCCGGGGCGCCGGACACAGCGTGGCAGGCTACCCGCTCCAGTGTCGCAGCCGAGGGATACGGCGCCCGGCTGCTCGCCCTCCAGGATCCCGACGGCCAGTGGGAGGGCGGCGCGTACTTCCCGGCGGACTTCGACTTCGAGGGCCCCGAGGCCGCTCCCGACGCAGGGCAACCGTACACGGCAACAACGTGGTCGTTGAACTCCCTGCGGGACTGGGGCGTGGACGCGCAGGTGCTTGCCGGAACCGCTGACCTGCTGGCTAAGAACAGCCGCTGGGAGTACGACAACCTGCCCTACTGGGACGGCGAGGTCGACTGCTGCATCAATGCGTTCACGCTGGCCAATGGTGCCTGGCTCGGTGCCGACGTCTCCCGGCTTGCGGGCTGGTTTCCGGACCACCAGCAGGACGACGGCGGCTGGAACTGCGAGTGGGTGGACGGCTCGAAGCGGTCGTCATTCCACTCGACGCTCAACGTCCTGAAGGGCCTGCTCTACTACGAGACCGTTGCCGGCAGCTCAGCTGAGCTGCGCGAGGCCAGACACACAGGCGAGGAGTACCTGCTCGAACGCCGCCTGCTCACCCGGCTCTCCACCGGCGGCCCGGTCGCTGCCTGGGCCACCCGCTTCGCCTACCCGTTCCGCTGGTTCTACAGTGCCCTCAACGCGGTGGACTACTTCCGGGCGGCCACCCTGCACGGCGGCGGCGCACCGGATCCGCGCCTGGCCGACGCCATCAAGGTCATCCGCGCTGCCCGCCGTCCGGACGGTACGTGGCTGCAGGAGCGCCGCCACCCCGGGCGCGTCTGGTTCGAGGTCGATGTACCGGCAGGGGAGCCCTCGCCGTGGCTTACGTTTCACGCCACCCGGGCGCTCGACTGGTGGGATGGGTCTGCACAGACGGCAGCAGCTGAGTCCGCGCCGCTGGGAACTCCGCAGCCTGGTTAGCTGATCGCTGCGATGACCGCGCCGGCCGACACCGTGTCTCCAGGAGCCGCCGTCAACCCGGAAAGCACGCCGGACTTGTGGGCCGTCAGCGGTTGCTCCATCTTCATGGCTTCGAGCACCACAATGAGGTCGCCTTCGGCGACCACGTCGCCGTCCTGGACAGCGACCTTCACGATGGTGCCCTGCATCGGCGAGGTCAGGTCGTCTCCGCTGGCAGCAGAAGCAGCACCGGCACGCGAGCGGGCCTTTTTCGGCTTCCCGGGCGCTTTGCTAGCAGATTTGCCGTTGGCGACGCCAAGCGAAGCCGGAAGCACAACCTCAAGCCGTTTGCCGCCTACTTCGACGGTCACGCGCTGGCGGCTGTCGGCGTCGTCGGCTGGCGTCGCAAGATCACCGCCGTCAGGAGTCCACGGCGCAATCGTGTTGGCGAACTCCGTCTCGATCCAGCGGGTATGCACCGAAAAGCTTCCGGATTCGGGTGCAAACGCAGGGTCATGAACGACGGCGGCGTGGAACGGCAGAACGGTGGGCATGCCGTCGATCTGCATTTCCGCCAGCGCGCGCCGGGCACGTTGCAGAGCCTGGGTGCGGGTGGCGCCGGTGACGATGAGCTTGGCGAGCATCGAGTCGAAGTTGCCGCCGATCGTTTCGCCGGCCTCGATGCCGGAATCCACGCGGATGCCGGGACCGGTGGGCAGCTTCAGGGCCTGAACTGTCCCGGGCGCGGGCATGAAGCCCCGTCCGGCGTCCTCGCCGTTGATGCGGAATTCGAACGAGTGGCCGCGGATTTCGGGGTCCGTGTAGCCGAGTTCCTCGCCCCGGGCCAGACGGAACTGTTCGCGCACGAGGTCCAGCCCGGTGACCTCCTCGGACACCGGGTGCTCAACCTGCAGGCGGGTGTTCACCTCGAGGAAGGAAATGGTGCCGTCCTGGCCGACCAGGAATTCGCAGGTCCCCGCGCCCTGGTAGCCGGCTTCCTTCAGGATGGCCTTCGATGCCTCATACAGCCGCGTGTTCTGGTCCTCGGAGAGGAACGGGGCGGGGGCTTCCTCCACCAGTTTCTGGTTGCGGCGCTGAAGGGAGCAGTCGCGGGTGGAGACAACGACGACGTTTCCGAACGCGTCGGCGAGGCACTGCGTCTCGACGTGGCGGGGCGCGTCCAGGAAGCGTTCAACGAAGCACTCGCCGCGGCCGAATGCGGCGGTTGCTTCACGCACCGCCGATTCGTAGGCCTCGGGGATCTCATCGCGGTTGCGTACAACCTTGATGCCGCGTCCACCGCCGCCATACGCGGCCTTGATGGCCAGCGGGAGGCCGAACTCGTCGGCGAAGTCGAGGACTTCCTGCGTCGATTCGACGGGGTCCTTGGTGCCGGGGACGAGTGGGGCGCCTACCTTCTCGGCAATGTGGCGGGCCTGTACCTTGTCACCGAGCTGGGCGATCGCTGAAGGGGAGGGGCCGATCCAGGTGAGTCCGGCGTCGAGCACTTTTTGCGCGAACTGGGAGTTCTCGGAAAGAAAACCATAGCCCGGGTGAATGGCATCCGCGCCGCTGCGGGCTGCAGCGTCCAGGATCTTGTCCATGACGAGGTAGGACTCCGCGGCGGTGTTGCCGCCGAGCGCGAAGGCCTCATCGGCCAGGCGCACGTGCAGCGCGTCCCGGTCCGGCTCGGCGTAGACGGCGACCGACGCGATGCCCTCATCACGGGCAGCCCGGATCACACGAACTGCGATCTCGCCGCGGTTGGCGATCAGGACTTTGGTGACGGGGTTGGCAGCTGCGGACATCGACTCGCTCATGGGTTATATGGCTCCTTTTGGTCTGTTGGGAGCCTAGCGCGGTTTTGTTGCTACTGCCCATAAACCATGCCGATTCCCCGTGTTGGGGAGAAATTATTTGTAGGGAAGCTACAAACCGGCCGTTACTGCCACAGCTCGGTGATCTTGACTCCGGCTGCCAGGAGCAGTTCGCGCAGTGTGGAAATGCTGAGCCCGACGACGGCGTGCGGGTCGCCGTCGACCTTGCGGATGAAGGCCCCGCCCCGCCCGTCGATGGTGAATGAGCCGGCGCAGTGCAGCGGCTCGCCGGTGGCGATGTAAGCGTCGATTTCCTCATTGGCCAGCGACATGAAGTGGACCTCGGCGGAGGCGACCGCACCGGAGGCGGATCCGAGACCGGTGCCGTTGCGCGTGTCCACGAGCCAGTGTCCGGTGTGGAGGGTGCCAGAGGAACCGGACATGCGCCTGATGCGCTGCCGCGCGACGTCGGCCTCGTAGGGTTTCCCGTGCGCCTCGCCCTCGAATTCGAAGACCGAGTCGCAGCCGATGACCAGGGCGCCGCTCGCCTCCGGCAGCGCGGCAACGGACTCCGCCTTCGCCCGGGCCAGCAGGAGGGCAGTGTCATAGGGGCTCGGGGTGCCGCGGGCGGCAGTAACGGCGTCCTCGTCGACGTCGGAAACCGTAACGGTGTGCGCGATGCCCGCCTCGGTGAGGAGCTTGGTGCGCGCGGGTGATGCGGAAGCGAGGATCAGCCGGAGGGTCATGCGGACCAGCCTAGTATTCCCGGCGCTCCTTAAACACCGTGAGTTGGCAGGACACACCCCGAATGACGTGCTTTTCGGGGCGTGTCCTGCCAACTCAACGGGAGGGTGGGAGGCTAGGCCTTCGACTCGGCGAGCTCAGGTGCTGCATCCGCCGTCGGGGTGTCATCAACGAACGGATCTCCCGTGCGCTTGGCGTTGTAGAGGTCCGTGTCGAGGAGCTTTTCCCGCTTGGCGACGATCGTCGGCACGAGCGCCTGGCCGGCCACGTTCACAGCGGTGCGGCCCATGTCCAGGATGGGGTCGACGGCGAGCAGCAGACCGACGCCGGCAAGCGGCAGTCCCAGCGTGGAGAGCGTCAGGGTAAGCATGACGACGGCGCCCGTGGTGCCCGCGGTCGCTGCGGACCCCAGCACGGAAACCAGGGCGATCAGTACGTACTGCCCGAAGTCCAGCTGGATGCCGAAGAACTGGGCCACGAAGATCGCTGCGATAGCTGGGTAGATGGCGGCGCAGCCATCCATTTTGGTGGTCGCGCCGAGCGGCACGGCGAAGGACGCGTAGCTGCGCGGAACGCCGAGGTTACGCTCGGTCACCCGCTGGGTCAGCGGAAGGGTGCCGATGGACGAGCGGGATACGAAGGCCAACTGGATCGCGGGCCACGCGCCGGAGAAGTACTGCTTCACAGACAGACCGTTGGCGCGGATCAGTACGGGATAGACGGCGAACAGCACCAGCGCAAGGCCCACATAGATGGCGAGCGTGAACTTGCCCAGCGAACCAATGGTGTCCCAGCCGTAGACAGCAACTGCCTTGCCGATCAGGCCGACGGTGCCGATCGGCGCGATCCGGATGATCCACCACAGCACCTTCTGGATGACGGCGAGAGCGGAGGCATTGAGGGCGAGGAACGGTTCGGCGGGCTTGCCCACTTTCAGGGCGGCGATGCCGATTGCGACGGCAACCACCAGGACCTGCAGCACGTTGAAGCTGAGGCCGGTGGTGACGGCACCGGCGTCGTCCACGCTGGACGAGGCCTGCAGGCCAAGGAAGTTTGCGGGGATGAGTCCGGTCAGGAACGCCCACCAGTCACCGGTCCGGCCGGTGTACTCGCTCGGAGGCGCAGCGTTGGTGTTTGCGCCGGGCTGGAAGATCGTTCCGAGGCCGATGCCGATCACCACTGAAATCAGTGCGGTAATGGCGAACCAGAGCAGCGTCTGTCCAGCCAGGCGTGCGGCGTTGTGGACTGCACGGAGGTTGGCGATCGAGCTCACCACAGCGGTGAAGATCAGGGGTACGACGGCGGCCTTCAGAAGCGCGACGTAGCTGGAACCGATGGTCGCGAGGGTTGTGCCGAGAGCCGTGGGCGTCTCGTCAGTGTGGCCGGAGTACTTGGCCACCAGACCGAGTGCCAGGCCGACGATGAGGGCAGCGATGATTTGCGGTCCGAAGGAGGTCGCCCAGCGGGGCAGCCTGCGGGACGCCGGAGCGGAAGTTTCTGAAGTCACCCGAGAACAGTAGGTTCGTTCCCCTAACAAACAAACTGGTTATTGCGAAATGTTTCATCCTGAACCAAATGAGTTGGCAGGACACACCCCGAATGATTCTCCATTCGGGGCGTGTCCTGCCAAATCAACGCGGGGGACTGCGGGTGACTAGCGGGGAACAGCGGGGGACCAGCGAGGGGACTAGCTGAGCAGCGCCCTGCGCAGTGTGTCCAGTCCCACAGAGCCAAGGTTCAGGGCGCGGGTGTGGAAATCGCGCAGGTTGAAGGATTCGCCTTCGCGCTGCTTGACCTCGTCGCGGATCTGCTCCCAGAGACGCTGGCCGATCTTGTAAGCAGGCGCCTGTCCCGGCCAGCCGAGGTAGCGGTTGAACTCGAAGTTCAGCTGGCCCTCGCTGATGGCGATGTTCTTCTTCAGGAACTCGTAGCCCTTGTCGGGGGTCCAGGTTCCGGAGCCCCACCGTTCGGGTATCTCGAGCTCGAGGTGGACGCCGATGTCGAAGACCACACGGGCCGCACGCATCCGCTGCGCATCGAGCATGCCGAGCCGGTCTCCCGGGTCACTCAGGTAGCCGAGATCTTCCATGAGACGCTCCGCGTAGAGTGCCCAGCCCTCACCATGGCCGGAAACCCAGACGGCGTTGCGGCGCCAGGAGTTGAGGAGCCCCCGCTGGAAGGTGGCCGTGGCGATCTGCAGGTGGTGGCCCGGAACACCCTCGTGGTAAACGGTGGTGGTTTCCTTCCACGTGGTGAAGGAGTCTTCACCCTCGGGAACCGACCACCACATGCGGCCCGGCCGGGCGAAGTCGTCGCTGGGACCGGTGTAGTAGATGCCGCCTTCCTTGGTGGGGGCGATCATGCACTCGATCTCGCGCATGATGTCAGGAATATCGAAGTGGACTCCGGCGAGCTCGTTGACCGCGCGGTCCGAGAGCCCCTGCATCCAGGCCTGCAGTGCGTCGGTTCCCTGCAGTTGGCGATCGGGCGACTCATCGAGGATGCGCATTGCCTCCTCGATCGATGCGCCCTCCTTGATCTCGTTGGCGACCGACTCCTGCTCGGCAATGAGGCGGTCGAGTTCCTCAACGCCCCACTGGTAGGTCTCCTCGAGATCCACCGTGGCGCCCAGGAACTGCCGCGACATCAGCGAGTAACGCTCACGTCCCACCGCGTCCTTCTCGGGAGCCTCCGGCAGGAGCTCTTCCTCAAGGAAGGTGCTGAGTTGGCGGTAGGCGTTGCGGGCCGCTTCGCAGCCGGCAGCGAGTTCAGTGCGCACGGAGTCCGGAAGGCCGCCGTCGTCGTCAATGGTGGCGCCGCTGACGTACTCATCGAAGTAGCCGCCGTCGGCAGCGTAGGCAGTGGTCTGCTCGATGACGATGCGCACCTGGCGGGCCGCGGGCAGGATGCCCCGGTTCTTCCCCTCACGGAGCGAGGTGATGTAGCCGCCGACGGCGTCCGGCACATTACAGAGCCGCCCGGCAATATGGTGCCACTGCTCAGCGGTGTCGGTGGGCATGAGGTCGAAGACCATGCGGATACCCTGGGCCGGGCAGGCCAGGTTGTTCAGGTCCGCGAGGTTCAACCCGGTCTCGTGGATTTCCAGTTCCAGCCCGAGGCGTTCGCGCATCGCATCGAGAGTGACGGCGTCGACGTCGTCACTCGGCTCCAGGTCGTCCAGCCGGCCGAGGGTTTCCCTCGTGGCTTCAGCGAAGGCCTCCAACCCGGCGGGGGAGTAGTCGCGGTACTCGGTTTCGTGTCCCGGCAGGCCCAGTTGGGTGGCGAAGGACGGATCGAGCTGGAGCAGCATCTCCGTATAGGCCTCGGCAACAGCGTCGATGGCCGTCTGGGCACGGGTGGGAGCCTCGGCGGTCAGGTTTACGGTGGAAGTTTCATTGGTCACCCGTCGAGCCTAACGGCACGTTGTTGCCCACGGGAACAGAGCTGTCCACCCTTTGGCGGGATCGTGACCGGATCGTGTTCCGGCTGTGCTGGAGTGGAAGCAGCCATCGGGCCTACCTTTGATCACCGGCGAATCCGTTATGAGGGGACACGTATGAGCAGTATCGCAAGAAGGCTTCTTGCCTCGGTTCTGGCCGCCGAAGTGCTGGCGCTTACCGGCTGTGGAACGCCCGCCGCACCGCAGCAGCGAATCGCTGATGTCCAGCGTCAGTCCGTGGCTTTGACGGACCATCCCGACGCCATTGCCGCGCTGCGGAAATCCTCCTACCGCATTGGCGCATCGATGCTTGCGGCGGCCCCGGACAGGAACCAGGTCACCAGTCCGGTCAGCGCCCTCGCAGCGCTCGCCATGCTGAGGGTCGGTGCACGGACGACGACGGCGGCAGAGATGGACTCGGTTCTCGGTCTACCGACGGAACACCGTGACGAGGCGATGAATGCTCTGCTGACGGACTGGAAACTGCACGACGGCGACCCCGGCACAGTGGACGACGAGGAATCGCCGGCGGATCCGTTGTTTCACCTTGCAAACGGGCTCTTCCCGGCAGAGGATCTGGTGCTTGAGGACGCATTCCTTGAGCTGCTGGCAGAACAGTACGGCTCCGGCGTTTATCCGGTGGACTACGCGGGTGAGGGCGCGCTCGATGCCATGAACGCGTGGGTGAACCAGCACACCGGCGGGCGGATCGAGGAAGTGCCGATCGAGCCCACGGAGCTGACCCGCCTGAACATCATCAACACGGTCTACTTCGCTGCTGCCTGGGCTGACCCGTTTGATCCAACCAACACGAGTCCGGGTTTGTTCGCCACCGACGGCGGCAACGTTGAGGCTCCGCTTATGCACACGGTGCTCCCGCTGAGCTACGCGGAGGGCGACGGCTGGCAGGGCATCGACCTGCCCTATAACAACGGATTCAGCATGCGGCTGATTCTGCCGGCAGCAGGCTCCAGCCCCGTTCTCGACGAGACGGCGCTGGCAGAGGTGAACGCCATGATGGACGGCGCCGGTGAAGCGCTCGTTGCGCTTACCGTGCCGTCCTGGGATCACACGTACGACCTCGACCTCAAGGAGGTGCTCACCACTATGGGGCTGGAGGAGGCTATGGGTATGACGCCCGACTTCAGCGGCATCAGCGCCGACGGACTCTACGTGGAGGGCGCCGCCCAATCAGCCAACATCACGGTTGCCGAAAAGGGCACCATCGCCGCCGCCGTGACCCAGATCAGCATGGCCGAGTCTGGATTCGCCGAGCCGGACATTGAACTGGCCTTCGACCGGCCGTTCCTGTACCAGATCCTTCACGAAGACACCGGGTTGCCGCTGTTCCTCGGAACGGTGCTGGACCCGAGCCAGGGTTAGCGTCAGGAAAGCTTTGCCACGGTCAGGAGAACAACGGACTCCTCGATTGCCTCGAGGGAATGGCGCGACTGGGGGACGATCAGCAGATCCCCAGGGGATCCTTCCCAGGACACGTCGCCTGCGCGGAGCGTCACGCGGCCCTGCAGCACCTGGACCGTAGCCTCGCCGGGATTCTCGTGTTCGGCCATCAACTCGCCTGCGAGCAGGGCGATCATGGTCTGGCGCAAGGTCTGCTCGTGTCCGCCGAAGACCGTCCGGGCGCTCCGTCCGCTCGAGGCGTTCCGGGCGAGTTCGAGCTGGTTCCGCAGCAACGCGGTCAGTGACATTTTCTGCACGTTACTGTCCGCCTCAGACTGCCTGGACACTGCGGCCGCTGATCTTCGAGGTTCGGATCTGCACGAAGGTGGTCCGTGATCCTCCGGCCCATGGCTCCTGGGCCGACCGCCCCCACAGTTCGGTCAGCAACGCGTCGTCGCGGACAATATCAGCGGTTCCGTTGGCCAGAACGGACCAGCCGGCCATCGCCTCCGACCGGACCTCGTCCACCTGGAAAGCGCAGTCACCCAGGGGAAGCACACTGCCGATATCCCCGTCCTCACGCGTCCGGAAGTAGATGCCGCCGTCCTGTACCAGGTAGTTGACGGGGTAAATCTGGATCGAGCCGTCCCGCAGGAAACCGAACCTGCCGGTCTGCTGCGTACTCAGCAGCGCCCAGCACCTGGTTTCCGAGAGATCCTCCGACATGTGGAGCGTGCCAGGCTGTCCTCGATACTCGTCTTCCCTGGGGTCCATCAGGTTCCTTCCGCCGGGTTGGGCTACCCCCAGCCTATGGTTGTTCGCCGGTGTTGCGAAAGGACTCTTCGAAGTTACCGTCTGGCGCTCACCATCAGGCGCTGACCGTCACGCTTTTCGTCACGCGCCTACCGTAAGGCGCTGCGGCGCCACGAACCGGGCCCCGGCCGCGGACCCAGCCGCAGTTGGTCCCGCCGGATCCAGGTGCGGTGCGAAGCCGGCCGGCGTCCGTCGTCGTCGTTCCCCTGCAGTCCAAGCACGACGACGGCGAGGGCCGCCAGCTCCTCCGGCGTCGGGTTCCCTGCAACCACCTGGAAGAACGGAGTTTCCTGCTGGGATTCCTGCAGTGCTTCCTGCGAACTTTCGTGCGCTGCTTCCTGCACAGGCAACATATCGGCACTCATAGCGGGATGTTCCCGTGCTTCTTGGCGGGCAGCGAGGCGCGTTTGTCGCGCAGGGCCCGCAGGCCGCGGACCACCTGGACGCGGGTGTCCGACGGGGCGATCACGGCGTCGACGTAGCCCAGCTGGGCAGCCTGGTAAGGGTTGAGCAGTTCCTCTTCGTACTGGTTGACCACCTCGGTGCGGGCGGCTTCAACGTTGCCGCCGGCGTCGGCCACTGATTTCAGATGACCGCGGTAGAGGATGTTCACGGCGCCCTGAGCGCCCATGACGCCGATCTGCGCGGTAGGCCAGGCCAGGTTGATGTCCGCACCGAGTTTCTTGGAACCCATCACGATGTACGCGCCGCCGTAGGCCTTGCGGGTGATGATGGTCAGCTTGGGAACCGTTGCCTCCGCATAGGCGTACAGGAGCTTGGCCCCGCGCCGGATGATGCCGTTGAACTCCTGGTCCTTCCCCGGCAGGAAGCCCGGCACGTCCACCAGGGTGAGGATCGGGATGTTGAACGCGTCGCAGTGGCGGACAAACCGTGCGGCTTTCTCGGAGGCAGCGATGTCGAGGGTGCCCGCGAACTGCATCGGCTGGTTGGCGACGATGCCGATGGTGTGGCCCTCGACGCGGGCGTAGCCGATCACCACGTTCGGCGCGTACAGCGACTGCATCTCCAGGAAGTGGCCGTCGTCAACGATCGTCGAAATGACGGTATGCATGTCGTACGGCTGGTTGGCGGAGTCGGGGATGAGCGTATCGAGCTGGGCGTCAACCTCGTTGAGTTCAAGCTCCTCGGTGAACTCGGTAAGCGGCGCTTCGGCGAGGTTGTTCGAGGGCAGGAAGTCGAGCAGCTCCCGGACGAAGTCGATGGCATCCTGCTCATCGGCGGCCAGGTAGGTGGAGGTGCCCGTGGTGGAGTTGTGCTGGCGCGCACCTCCCAGGGTTTCCATGTCCACGTCCTCGCCGGTGACGGTCTTGATGACGTCGGGGCCGGTGATGAACATGTGCGAGCTCTTGTCCACCATGACCACGTAGTCGGTCAGGGCAGGGGAGTACGCGGCGCCGCCGGCACACGGGCCCATGATGAGCGAGATCTGCGGGACCACACCCGAGGCGTGGACGTTGTTCCGGAAGATGTCAGCGAACATCGCGAGCGAAGCGACGCCCTCCTGGATACGTGCGCCGCCGCCGTCGTTGATGCCCACCAGCGGGCAGCCGTTGCGGAGGGCAAACTCCTGGACCTTGACGATCTTCTCGCCGTTGACCTGGCTGAGCGACCCGCCGTACACCGTGAAGTCCTGGCTGTAGATTGCGATCTGCCGCCCGTCCACGGTGGCGTAACCGGACACCACGCCGTCGCCGAGCGGCTTCTTCTTCTCCATCCCGAACGCCGTGGACCGGTGGACGGCGAGGGCATCGAACTCCACGAAGGACCCCGGGTCCACGAGCAGCTCGATGCGTTCACGTGCCGTTCCCTTGCCTCGCGCGTGCTGCTTCTCGATTGCTTCCTGGCCCGACGGCGCGAGCGTGCGTTCCTGCCGTTGCCGGAAGTCGGCGAGCTTTCCCGCCGTCGTCTGGAGGTCAGGGCCGGCATCGACAGCGACTTCTGTGAGGGTGGCGGCCTGATCGAGGGGAAGCGTTTCGGGTTGCATCGAGTCTCTTCCGATTGATGTCTGGGGTAGCTGGCAGGTAGCCGGTTCCGCAGGGGGGCGTTAAGTAGGTTTCCTCCAAAGAACCGGGCTTCCCGCCCAGTCTAATGAGCTAATCGACCCCGATGGCTGTAGAACACCTACAACAACTCCTCAAAAGACTTAGCGCCGCGCCGGAAGTTACTCGCGGGTAACAATTAGGCTTTCGACCCCGTCTTCGGATTATGGTGTCCCCTATGACTCGCAATGGCGCAGCTACGCCCGGCACCCTTTCCGGGCGCACCATCCTCATGTCCGGCGGCAGCAGGGGCATCGGCCTCGCAATCGCCCTTCGCGCGGCCCGCGACGGCGCCAACGTCGCCATCCTCGCCAAAACCGGTGAGCCCCACCCCAGCCTCGAAGGCACCGTCCATACCGCCGCGGAGCAGATCCGTGCGGCGGGCGGAGGCGCGCTGGCCCTCGTTGGGGACGTAAGGAACGACGACGACGTGGCCTCGGCAGTGGAGGCGACGGTCGCCGAATTCGGGGGCATCGACGTCGTGGTCAACAATGCGTCGGCAATTGATCTGTCCAGGACGCCCGACGTCTCAATGAAGCGTTACGACCTCATGGCGGACATCAACGTTCGCGGCACCTTCATGCTCAGCAAGTTCGCCCTTCCGGCGCTGCGCGAGGCGGCCAACCCGCATATCCTGACGCTCTCTCCGCCGCTGAACCTTGACCCGGTCTGGGCGGGAAAGCACCTGGCCTACACCATGGCGAAGTACGGCATGAGCCTGACAACTCTCGGGCTGGCCGAGGAACTGCGCGGTGACGGTATCGCGGTCAACTCGCTGTGGCCGCGCACGCTGATCGACACCGCGGCAATCCGCAACATGCCCGGCGGCAGCGAGCTGATCCAGGCAGCACGGAAGCCCGACATCGTTGCGGATGCCGCGCACGCCGTACTGCTTCGGCCGGCGGGCGAGTGCACGGGGAACTTCTTCACCGACGAGGAGGTGCTGCGCTCCGAAGGCGTCACGGACTTCAGCGGGTACAGCCAGGGAGCGCCAGAGAACCGCCTCGTGCCCGACATCTTCCTGTAGGCCTCCGCGCCCGCGCCTGCGACACCTGCCCGGCCGGGCACGCGGGCCCCGCCCAGTAGGCTTGGAGAATGACGTCCCGCTACTCCAACCTTGAACGTCCAGGCCTGGACGAGGCCGGCCTGCGCGAGGCGCTGTGCCGCCCGCACGGCAGCTACGGCAGGCTGGACCTGGTGGAGGCGACCGGGTCCACGAACACCGACCTCGTCCGCCACGCCGTTGGAGAACCGTCGCAGTGGCCGGACCTCAGCGTGCTCACCGCCGAGGAGCAGACCGCCGGGCGTGGCCGAATGGACCGGATCTGGATTGCTCCGGAGCGGTCCTCACTCTTTGTCAGCGTGCTCCTGCGTCCCCGAAACCCGGAGGGCCGGCCGCTGCCCACGCAGAGCTACGCGTGGATGTCCCTGCTTGCCGCCCTTGCGCTTTCGGAGAGCATCGAGGACCGTACTGAGATCTCTCCCCAACTCAAGTGGCCCAACGATGTCCACGTTGACGGACGCAAGCTCGCCGGTGTCCTTGCCCAGCTGGTGCCCGGTGCCAACGCTGAGCCGCCCGCCGTCGTCGTGGGTGCCGGCGTCAACGTCAGCCTCACTGACCAGGAACTGCCGGTTCCCACGGCCACCAGCCTGCTCCTTGAATATGCCACCACCACCGACCGCAACGTGCTGCTAAAGGCCTACTTGCGCCGGTTTGCTGCGCACTACGGTGAGTTCACCGCGGTCGACGGCGATGCCACCCGTTCCTGGAGCGACGGCACCTCGCTGCTCGCACGGGTGAGCGAACGGATGGTCACGCTTGGCCAGGACGTGCAGGCGGACCTGCCCAACGGCACCGTCATCACCGGGCGCGCAATGAACCTCGACTCCCACGGAGCGCTGGTGGTTCGCGATGACGACGGCGAGAGGCACACTGTCGCTGCCGGCGACGTCGTGCATCTGCGGCCGCTGACGCTGTAAATGGGCGTGCGGACAATGCGCAACGCGGCTGACGCGACAACGCCCAACGCACCTGACACGCTGCCATGCGGATAAGGCTCGAGCCGGGCGAGCGCGTGGTGGTGCGCACGCGGCCGCATCCGCGCCGGCTGCTCGTTCCCTTCTGCGTGGCCCTGCTGATCCTGGCCGGTGCCGGGTACGGGCTGGGCTGGTTCAGCCGCTCGCAGCTGCCGCTCGGGTGGGAGCAGTGGGGGCCGGCGGTGGTGATCGGCTTCCTGATTTTTGCGCTGCTGCTCCTGTTCCGCATCTTCCTCCGGCCGTTGATGCGGTGGGCGGGAACGCGGTACATCCTGACGAGCCGCAGGCTGATCCGGCGGGCTGGATTCACCCGGCGCAGTGAGCGCGAAGTGAGGCTCACGGGGATATTCCAGATCATCATTGAGCAGAACCTCACCGAACGGTTCACCGGCGGAGGGACCCTCATCGTCGATCTGGGGCGTGACCGGATGCTGTCCTTCGCCGAGGTTCCGCAGGTGCACACGTTCAAGCAGTACATGGTGGCGGCGATCAGCGATCTTCCATTGACCGCCATGTTCGATGGTGTAGATATGGAAGCCGATCCAATGGACGGGACAGAAGACGATGCATGGAACAGGAGTGGTGATGAGCGCGAACAGCGGCACGGATGGAACTGAACCCAGCGCCGACGACTCCTTCGACGAGAATTCTGACGACAATCCGCTGACGCTGTCGATGCCCGTGTTCAACCGGGCGGATCTGCCGCCTCCGCCGGACAAACTGGACCGCGATGCCATCCGGAAGCTCGAGGTCGAACTGCTCGGAGCGGAACGCACGCTGCGCCGACGCGAAGTCGCCTCCGGCGCCGGGGTGTCCCTGTTGTCCGCGCGGAAGCTCTGGCGGGCGATGGGCTTTCCCAACATTGGGGACGACGACGTCGCATTCACCGAGAAGGACATGGGCGCCCTCACCACCATCATCGAGTTGGTGCGCAAGGAACAACTCACCGAGTCCGCGGCGATCTCGATCACGCGCGCGATCGGGCAGATGACGGACCGCATGGTGGTGTGGCAGATCGAAGCCTTGGTCGAGGAAATGGTGGTGCAACGCGGAATTTTAGACGCCGCCGCCCGCCGAAACCTTGTGGCGGAACTTCCACAGCTGATTGAGCCGCTCGAGGAAACGCTGGTCTATGCCTGGCGCCGACAGATGAACGCAGCGGTGCAGCGGCTGGCCGTGAGAGCCGAGTCAGGGCTTGCCTCCAGCGAGGCCGGCCGCGAAGGCACGGAGGATGACGCGCCGCTGCCCCTGGCGCGCGCCGTCGGCTTCGCCGATCTCGTGTCCTACACAAGTCTGTCGCGGCAGATGAATGAGCGCACGCTGGCCCAACTGGTGCAGCGGTTCGATAACATGTGCGCGGAAATCATCTCCGTTGGCGGCGGGCGACTGGTGAAGACCATCGGCGACGAAGTGCTCTACATTGCCGAAACACCTGAGGCGGGCGCGGAAATCTCGCTGGCGCTCGCCAAGGCCTTCACCGAGGACGATCTGCTGCCCTCGGCCCGCGTCTCGATGGTGTGGGGCCGAATCCTGTCCCGGCTGGGAGATATCTACGGGCCCACGGTGAACCTTGCCTCACGCCTTACCTCCCTCGCGGAACCCGGAACGGTGCTGATCGATGCGTCCACCGCAGCAACTCTGCGCGACAACGACCGCTTTGTCCTCATGCCGCACAAAGCGCGAACGGTGCGTGGTTTCGGGGAAGTGCACCCGGTCACTCTCGCCCGCGGAACGGGTACCGGACTGATTCTGGACTGACCGTCTGGACTGAACGTTTCGACTCCGGTCGGGCATGGCAATCCCGGCTGCCGGTCCAGCCCTCCGGCCCCGGCATGGGCACAAGTACCCACTCGGGCCGGTCCGGCATCCTGCTGCAACCGTGCAACACTTTAATCGGTCAAGTATTCAGCCGACCGCCCTCTTCGTTGCGTACGGGCGGTCGTCCAGCGTCTCATCCGGGGAAAATTTGTGAAGCTACTGAACCGCCTTCGACGATTCAGCACCAGACACAAGCGGGCATTATCGGCATCCACTGTGTCTGCGGTCAGTATTGGCATGGTGAGTGGTGCGCTGTTGTATCCCGGTTTTGCCACGGCCGAGGTTGATCTGAACGACGGCGGCGTGTGGGTGACGAATAACAACACCGGGATGGTGGGTCACCTTAACTATCAGTCGCGGCTCCTCGATGGCGGGTACGCGGCGAACAGTGACGGCTTCGATGTCATTCAGGATCAGGCCACGGTCTTCAATATCAATTCTGATCAGTCGAAGGTCAGTCCGGTGGATGTGGCGAACGTTGTCCGCGGCACCGAGGTGCAGTTGCCGGGATCGGCAGCGGTGGCGATGGGCGGTACGACGGCGGCGGTGACTGACCTTGCCGGTGGTGCGGTGTGGATTACCACGGTGCAGAACCTTGCCGCTTTCAGCGACCAGGAGACCGAGCCGGTAGTGACCGGTTCTTCCGGTGTGGTGGCGGCGGTGTCCTCCAACAATCATGTGCTGGTCGCGGACCCGAACGCTGCAACTGTCTCCTCCTATCCGGTTGCAGCGGATGGCACTTTTGAGGAGCCGACGGTTGTTGAGGCGGAGGCGCTGGGATCGTTTGGGGACGCGCAGATTGCTGCGGTGGGGGATCAGGCGGTGGTTCTCGACGGGGAATCGGGGCAGTTGGTCCTGCCGAATGGTGAGGCTGTGACCCTTCCGGATGCTGCGGGGGGCCGGTTGCAGCAGAGTGGGCCGGCAGGCAGCTTCGCGGTGGTGGCGACGCCGACGTCGTTGATCAAGCAGCCGCTGAACGGCGGCGATCCGGTCATCACGCCGTTGGAGTCCACGGGGGTTCCTGCTGCGCCGGTGCAGTTGGATGGGTGCGTTCACGCTGCGTGGGCCGGGGCTGCGGTCTATCTGCGGGACTGCGTCGATGATGCCAATGACCAGCGCAAGGACATCCCCGAACTCGGTGCGGAGTCGGAGCTGGTGTTCCGGGTGAACCGCAGCGTCGTGGTCCTCAACGACATCAACGCCGGTGATGTGTGGCTGGTTCTGCAGAATATGCAGTTGGTGGATAACTGGGGTGACATTATCCCGCCGAAGCAGGATTCCGACGACGAGGATCAAGAGTCGGCGAGCGAGAACCCGGTGAACACGCTACCGGACCGCAGCGGTGAAAACCGGCCGCCGGTGGCTGAGGACGACTCCTACGGTGCTCGTGCGGGCAAGACGACAATCCTCAATGTGCTGACGAATGACACGGACCCGGACGGGGACTTGCTTACGACCCGATTGAGCGGGGAGCAGCCGGCGGCAGGCAGTGTGCAACCCATCTATAACGGAGCCGGTCTGCAGATCGTGGTTCCAGCGGACGCTCCGGCGGGCATTTCTACGTTCAGTTACGAGGTTGAAGACGGACGTGGCGGCAGCGACGCTGCGCAGGTCTCCGTCGATGTTCGCGGTGCTGAGTCGAATGAGCCGCCGAAGCCTTTGCGGCCGACGAAGATCCTCGTGGAGGAGGGGAAGTCGGTCAGCCAGAACATCCTCTCCGGTTGGACGGATCCGGATGGTGATGATCTGTTCCTGGTCAGCGCGGAGCCGACCCCTGATGGGGACCAGGTCCGTACGCGTACGGACGGGCTGCTGACGTTCCGCGATGTCGGCAAGGGCCAGGGCGTCAAAGAAGTCAACATCGTCGTCTCGGACGGCCGTGAGGAAGTCCCCGGCGTCATCAGCTTCGATGTGAGGGCGTCGGGGACGCTGGCGCCGGTGGTCAATTTCGATCACTTCACTGCCGTCGTCGGGCAGGAATCCCAGCTGAGTCCGCTGCAGAATGATCTTGATCCGGCCGGAGGCCAGCTGAGCCTGGCGAAGGCCGAGCTCACCGGCGGCGATGCAACACTGACACCGGACTACGACACGGGCACTATCGCGTTCACGCCGAACGCTGCGGGAACTTTCTACGTGGAGTATCTGGTGACCAACGGGCCGCAAAGTGCCAGCGGCCTGATCCGGGTTGATGCGAAAGCCGACGGTGCGGAAGGTGCTCCCGTCGCCGTCCGCGATGTCGCGCTGCTGCCACGCAACGGTGATGTGCTGGTCGATGTGCTCGGAAACGACAGCGACCCGGGCGGTGGCGTTTTGGTGGTGCAGTCCGTCGATGTTCCGGCAGGCTCGCCGGTGGACGTAGCGATCCTGAATCACAACGTGCTGCGCATTCATGACGTGCGCAATCTCAGTGAGCAGACCACCATTACCTACACCATCTCGAACGGCAAGGCGTCGGCGACCGGTGAAGTCAGCGTGTTGCCCGTGGAGGGGCCGGAAACGCTTCTCCCGCCGCAGGCCAACTCCGATGAGGTGACGGTGCGGGCCGGTGACGTGGTCAATATTCCGGTGCTCGACAATGACACCCACCCCAACGGCGATGAGCTGACGTTGAGCCCGGTGCTGGCGCAGGGGATCGACCTTGCCGACGGCCGGATCTTCGCCTCGGAGAACTCGTTGCGCTTCGTCGCGGGCACGACGGCGAAGACCGTCTACGCGATTTACGAGGTGCTGGACAGCACCGGGCAGACCGACTCCGCCGAAGTGAGGATCAATATCCGGCCGCTGGATGAGCGGAACACGCCGCCGGTGCCGAAGAACCTCGATGCGCGGGTGATTGCCGGGTCCACGGTGCGCATTCCGGTTCCGCTGGACGGGATCGACGCGGACGGCGACTCGTCCTTCCTGACTGATATTGACGTCGCGCCGAAGATGGGCGCGGCGGTGCCTGGTCCGAACTACATCGACTTCACCGCGTCCGCCACCGGCGCCGGAACGGACTCTTTTACTTACACCGTGCGGGACCGGCTCGGTCTGGAGAACACCGGCACGGTCCAGGTGGGCATCGCCCCTGCCGCTGAGGCGAACCAGAAGCCGATCGCAGTGAATGACGGCGTGATCCTGCGGCCGGGCCGCGCGATCGCCGTCGATGCGTTGCGCAATGATTCGGATCCGGACGGGGACCCGATCGCGCTTGATCCGGAGGCTCTCGTGGCCACGCCGGAAGAGATGGCGCCTGAAGTGGTGGAGGGCCGGGTGCTGTTCAGTGCACCGCAGGCCGAGGGTGATTTCAGCGTCCGCTACGGTGTGGCTGATGACCGCGGCGGTACTGCGAACGGGAACATCAACGTCACCGTCGATCAGAACGCACCCTTGCTCTTGCCGATTGCGCGCGATGACCGGGTGGAGCCGGAAGAGACCCGCGGCCAGACGGCTGTGGACGTGCCGGTCCTGAAAAACGATGAGGACCCCGACGGTGTGGCTGAGGACCTGATCGTTCAGGTCGATCCGGCAGATACGACCGCCACAGTGGGAGCGGAGAACATCGTCCGCGTTGAGCTCACCGAGCAGGCCCAGATCATTCCGTACACGGTCGAGGACATCGACGGTGGCATCGCGACTGCGGTCATCTGGGTGCCCGGATTGAGTGAGCAGTACCCAACCCTCATCAGCGACGCACCGATCGACGTGAACGCGGGAGAGGAGCTCTCCCTTGACCTGCGGGAACTGGTGGAAGTCCGCGAGGGCCGCACCCCACGGCTGACTGTGACCGAAAAGGTCTCAGCAATCGGCACCAGCAACGCCAACGACTGGGTGATCGACCCAAACAACCTCCGCTACGCCGCGGACGTCAGTTACGCCGGCAAAGGCTCCATCACCTTCGAAGTCACAGACGGCACCGGGCCAGACGACCCCGAAGGCCTGAGCTCAACCCTGACCGTACTTACCAACGTGATCCCCGCTGCCGAAAGCCCCAACATCCCGCCCACCCTGAACTCAGGCTCACTGGAAGTTGCAGTAGCTGAGCCGGCGGTCTCCCTGGATCTAGCCGGCCTTGCCTCCGATCCCAACCCCGAGGACACCCTGGAATTCTCGCTGACCGGGGACCAACCCGCCGGTTTCGACATCTCCCTCGACGGCTCGGTTCTGAGCGTCGCACCCGGCGACAATTCTGAGGCCGGGCTCACCGGCGTCATGGGCATTTCGGTATCGGACGGAGAGGAATCGGCGACTAACGCAGTGGCCCTGACGGTGTTGGCGTCGAACCGGCCGCTTCCGGTGGCGAATGACGACGAAGTCCCCGACGCGGTGCAGGGTGAACCTGTCCCCGTGGATGTGCTCGCCAACGACGTGAATCCCTTCCCGGAGGAACCACTGCGCATTGTGGACGTGGTCGCTGACGGGAACGGG
This sequence comes from uncultured Arthrobacter sp., assembly GCF_947495145.1. Classification (GTDB taxonomy): domain Bacteria; phylum Actinomycetota; class Actinomycetes; order Actinomycetales; family Micrococcaceae; genus Arthrobacter_D. Next base: position 188,626 of record NZ_CANLXP010000002.1, on the reverse strand, counting down.
AGCGTTTCGCAGCAGGGCGAGTCGGTTCTCGTGACACCGGCTGAGTCCTTCGTTGGGACGATGACCGTGCAGTACACGGTGCAGGACAAGACGGCTGACCAATCGCGCTTGGCGACGGGGCAGATTGTTCTGACGGTAAAGGGTAAGCCGGGTGCGCCGTCGACGCCGGTGGTGGAGAGCACCCGGAACAAGTCGGTCGTGTTGTCGTGGGACCCGCCGGCTGACAACGGTTCGCCGATCACCGGTTACACGGTGACGAGTAACAACGGGTTCTCCCAGGAATGCCCGGCGACCACGTGCACGCTGACCGGGCTCACCAACAATGTCGAGTACGTGTTCACGGTGACTGCGGTCAATGACATCGGCACGTCCGATCCCTCACCTGAGTCAGCGGTGGCGCGTCCGGACACGCAGCCGGCCCAGCCCGCCCCGCCGACGTTAGTGTTCGGGGACGGGTCGCTGACGGTCAACTGGACTCCGCCGGCGAACGAGGGTTCACCGATCGAGGGCTATGACCTGCAGATTTCACCCGCACCACCGAACGGTGCGGTGCAGCGCAGCGCGACCGGCAGCCCGCTGACGTGGGAGGGTCTGGAGAACGGAACCGCCTACAAGGTGAGGGTTCAGGCGCGCAACGCTGCTCCGGAGCCGTCGGAGTGGAGTGATTACTCCGCGGCGGAGACTCCCGCTGGCTTGCCGGGAACACCCGCGGCGCCGACGACGACGCGTGCCCAGGATCTGGGCAGCGAGAGTCAGTTGGTGGTCGATTGGGCGGACGTGACCCCAAACGGTGCACCGGTGACGAAGTACCAGGTCCAGGAGTTCCGCGGTGGCGCCCTGGTGCGCACACTGCCGGAGGTCCAGGCGTCCGAGCAGACGATCGTGGTGCCCAACGCCGAGGCGGATTACAGTTACGCGGTCCGCGCCTACAACAAGGCAGGCTGGACCGAGTATGGTGCCCAGTCAGCGCCTCGTCGCGCGGTTGGTTCTCCTGCGGCACCGAGCAACGTGAGCCTGAAGGAAACTCGTACCGGCGCTGAGGGCCGCCACGTCCAAATCAACTTCAGCGAACTCAACGCGCAGCAGCGCAACGGCGCACGAGCGTCCGAAGTCAGCTACCAGGCGACGTTCAACAATCGTCAGATGATGGTCAGGCCGGGCCAGGAGATCGGCGGATTCGCCAACGGGTCTGCAGTGACCGCTACGGTCACTGCCATCGTCAACAGCGATGGTGCCAGCTACTCAAGTGCACCCGTCACCTCCAACCAGGTAAGCCCTTACGGCAGCCCGGGAAAGCCCTCGGCGAGCGGACAAAACGGAGCGCAGAACGAGAACAGCGTCACCTTCAACTGGGGGCCGCCCGACACCGGCGCCCGAGACGTCAAGCAGATTCAGATCAGCGTCGACGGCGGTGGTTGGCAGAATGTTGCCAATTCCGGTTCGAGGCGGGTCAGCGGCAACTTTGAACAACAGCACGAGATTCGGGTTCGCTCGCTGAATTCCCGCGGTGAGGCAGGGGGAATTGCAAGCGCTACAGCCCGTGCCGGCAAGGAACAACCGAGCCAGCTCGACACACGCCTGCTGGGGCACATGGAACGAAGCTGCACCGACCCGGCGAACCGGGCCACCTACGATCCAAAGGAGTTCACGTGCGAAGGCGTGGGCGGAAATAATCCCCCGTGGTTCTACGCAATGCACCAGTTCACTGTCGGTTGCTGGATTCACCACACCGATGGATACGGCCGGGCCGGTCAGTGGTACCGGATCGTCGGAGGACCTCGCAACGTCGGCCGCTACATCGACGCCGGCCACGTGACGGTCGGAGGCCCCGCCCAGAGCAAGCTCCCGCAGTGCTGACACCCAGCGGTCTGCACGTATTCTTTCCCGTGGGCAAGCACGGATTCCGCAAGAGAAAAAGGAACAGATCATCATGACAATGACCGCTGAGCAGGCCGCGTGGTTCGCCGGGACCTTCGACAAGCTAGTGGGCAACGTGGGGCAGGCCGTCCTCGGCAAGTCCCACGTGGTGCGGCTTGTCCTGACAGCCATGCTCGCCGAGGGGCATGTGCTGCTTGAGGACGCTCCCGGAACCGGCAAAACCATGCTCGCCCGGTCGCTTGCCGCCACAGTGCAGGGAACGCACTCGCGCATCCAGTTCACCCCTGACCTGCTGCCCTCGGACGTTACGGGCATCACCATCTATGACCAGAAGACCCAGGAATTCGAGTTCCACAAGGGCCCCATCTTCGCCAACATCGTGCTCGCTGATGAGATCAACCGGGCGTCGCCGAAGACCCAGTCGGCACTGCTGGAGGTCATGGAAGAGTCACGGGTGACCGTGGACGGCGTCAGCTACACCAACGAGCGCCCGTTCATGGTGATTGCAACCCAGAACCCGATCGAGCAGGCCGGAACCTACCGGCTGCCCGAAGCACAGCTTGACCGCTTCCTCATCAAGACGATGATCGGCTACCCGGACCACGCATCAACGGTCCAGCTGCTCAGTGGATCCTCGACGCGCGACCGTTCCGCGGCTCTGACTCCGATCATCACCACGCAGGCAATCAAGGACATGGCGGATCTCGCGACGGAAACCCACGTCGATTCAGCCGTCCTCGAGTACATTTCACGGCTCACGGAGGAAACCCGCTCCGCTCTCGAGACCCGCCTCGGAGTGAGCGTCCGTGGCGCACTGGCGATGGTCCGCACCGCAAAGGTCTGGGCTGCAGGCCAGGGCCGTCACTACGTCCTGCCCGACGACGTCAAGGAACTGGCACCGTACGTGTGGACCCACCGGTTTGTCATGGATCCCGAAGCGGAGTTCGCCGGTGCAACGCCCGAGGCTGTCCTGCGCCGCGTGCTCGCCGATGTGTCAGCTCCCCAGCAGCGCGCCACAGCCTGACCCGACTGATCCTCCATGGCAACCAGTACCGAAACCGCTGAAAAGCGCGCCTCACGACGGCGCGCAGCCGATCCCGTGCGCCGTCGCGCGGCCAGGCCGTCCCCGGCACGGAGCGGAAAGCAGAAACGTACGACGCCGCCGTCGTCCCGCCTCCACCCGCGGTCACTGACACGGGAGGCCTGGCAGCTGGTACGTGCCGCAGGTACGCCGGTTGTCCAGCGCGTGCTCGCTGCCCTGCGGAAGTACTGCGGCCCCGTCGTGGGAGTGGTCAGCCCGCTCGGCTGGATCATCGCGGTGATGGTCGCAGCGCTGTGGGTGCTCGGTTCAGTGTTCGACTGGCGCGAAGCACTGGTTGCCGCCCTGCTGGGCACGGTGCTGTTCCTCCTGGCGGTGGGATTCATTCTCGGCCGATCGTCCTACGCGGTCGAGCTCGACCTGACCCGGACGCGCGTCGCGGTGGGGGACCGTGCGGTCGGAAGCGTTGCCGTGTCCAATACCTCCGCCAAACCGCTGTTACCGGCCTCACTGGAACTGCCGGTGGGAGCGGCCACTGCCATCTTCCACCTGCCTCGGCTGAAACCGCACCAACTGCACGAGGACCTGTTCACCATCCCCACCCAGCGGCGTGCCGTCATCGTGGTGGGGCCGGTCCGTTCAGTGCGCGCCGACCCGCTGAGCCTGCTGCGCCGACAGGTTTTCTGGACGGAGCCGACCGACCTCTACGTGCACCCGAAGACCGTTGCGCTGGTGGGTTCGGCAGCGGGCTTCATCAAGGACCTGGAGGGGCTGCCCACCAAGGACCTCTCCAGCGCCGACGTATCTTTCCACGCACTGCGCGACTATGTGCCCGGCGATGACCGCCGCCACATCCACTGGAAGACGACGGCGCGGACCGGCCAGCTCATGGTCCGCCAATTCGAGGAGACCCGACGCTCACACCTCGCCGTCGCGCTCTCGACCAACACCTCGGAATACGCGTCGAACGCGGAGTTCGAGCTGGGCGTCTCAGTTGCCGGCTCAATCGGGCTGCAGGCCATCCGGGAGCAGCGGAACCTCAGCGTGCTCACCCAGGACGGCCCCGTCCGTTCCGAAACCGGCCGCAACCTGCTCGATGACATGACCCGCATCGAGGGCCGCAGCCGCCGCCTTACCGCGGTGGACCTGGCGAGGACGACGGCGGACACAGTCCCCAACGCGTCAGTGGTGTTCTTCGTGGTGGGTCCCCACGTGACCCCGTCCCAGCTCCGTTCGGCCGCTGCTTCGGTTCCGCCCGGTATCCGGTGCATTGCCATCCGTTGCGTCAGCGGCCAGGAACCGGGAAGGGCAACCATCGGCGACCTCACCGTGCTCACCCTCAGCAACCTGTCCGACCTCGCCTTGATCCTCCGAAAGGCAGCAGCATGAGCCGCCGGCTAGGCAGCACCGCCCGTCCCATGCCGGGGCGGTTCCAGGCCAGCATCGACGTCGCCGCGCTGGTTGTCCTCCTCGGCCTCGGCGTCCTCGGCTTCGGTCCCACTTTCGGAGGGGATGTCCGCTACCTCGCGGCCGGCTTTGGCGGCCTCGCCATCGGCCTTCTCAATGCCTGGCTGAGCTCCCGCCACCGGTGGGGCTTCTGGCCGACCGCCGGTGTGCTGCTGGGCGCCTACCTCCTGCTGGGGCACGCACTGGCCGCGCCGGTCGAGTCTTTCCTGGGATTCCTGCCCACCCTCGAATCGCTGCGCGTCCTGATCGTCGGCATCATCTTCTCGTGGAAGGACCTGTTGACCGTCGCGGACCCCGTGGGCATCAGCCGGGGGATGCTGGTGGTCCCTTTCCTCTCGGCGCTCCTGCTCTCTGCCGGAGCCGGGCTGCTCGCCTGGCGGGTCCGCACGCCGTACTGGGTGCTCCTGCCGGTGCTCGGCCTGTTTGTCGCCAGTATCGCGTTCGGTACCAACCGTGCGGCGCTGCCGGAACTCCGCGGGATCCTGCTGGTTGTCGTGGCAACCGCCTGGCTGGCGTACCGCCGGGACATAGCGCGGACGGACAACACGGACGCGCTGTCAGCCAACGTGGCGGCTCCGCCGGATCCAGCTGCCGCCGGCGGGCGCGGCGGGATCTTTTCCTCCAACAGGGCGCGCCGGCTGGGGCTGGGCGGAGCGGTGCTCGCCGTCGGAACCATCCTCACCCTGGTGGTGAGTCCGGTGCTGGCGGGCAACACGGACCGGGATGTGCTTCGCGACGTCGTCGAGCCGCCTGTTGACCTGTTCGACTATCCGAGCCCGCTCACCAGCTTCCGCAAGTACGTCAAGGACCAGGCTGAGGAAACTCTTCTGACCGTCGACGGACTGCCCGAGGGGCAGCGGATCCGGCTCGCCGCCATGGACGCGTATGACGGCGTGGTGTACAACGTGAACCCGCAGGCCGCGGGCAATTTCGCCCGGGTAGGGGACGCGCAGCAGCTCGGCAGCGCAGACATCGCCGAGGACGAGGGCACCGTTGCGACACTCGACATCAGCATCGGCGCCTACAACGGCGTGTGGCTGCCCTCAGGTGGTGAACTGCTCGGCGTTGACCTCAACGGTCCGCGGTCACAGGAGCTGAACCGGTCGCTGTACTACAACAATGACGCGCTGACCGCACTGTCGACCATCGGCGTCCAGTCGGGCGATACCTACAGCGTCAACGTGGTCTTCCCCGAGATTCCCAGCGATGAGGTGCTCACCCAGTACGACTTCGCGGAGCTCAGCCTCCCGCGCGTCCAGAATGAGCCGCCGGTCATTGCGTCCAAGGCAAGCGAGTACGTGGGCGAGGTGTCGGATCCGATCGAGCGCGCGCGGCGCCTCGAGCAGGTGCTGAGCTCGCAGGGATTCTTCAGCAACGGCAAGGACGGGGAAGCGCCGTCGCTGCCCGGTCACGGAGCCGCGCGCATGCTCACCCTCCTGGATGCAGAACAGATGGTGGGCGACGACGAACAATACGCCGTCTCAATGGCGCTGATGGCTCGCAAGCTGAACATCCCTGCCCGCGTGGTGATGGGCTTCTACCCGGACTGGGACGAGATCGAAGACCCTTCCGCGCCGCTCGCCCTGACCGGGGAAGACGTCCATGCCTGGGTTGAAATCGCATTCGACAATGCCGGCTGGGTGCCGTTCGACCCAACCCCGCCCGAGGACAACGAGCCCGTGCCGCCGCAGCAGCAGCCGAAGTCATCGCCAAAGCCGCAGGTCCTGCAGCCGCCGCCACCGCCGCAGGAGCCGGCCGAACTGCCGCCGGACTCCGCTCCTGAACCGCAAGACGCCGAAGACCGCACCAAGGACTTCTGGGACGATTGGGGTCCGCTCATCCGCGCTATCGCGCTGGCCCTGATTCCGTTGGGCGTGCTGCTTCTGCCGCTGCTGCTCATTGTGCTGCTGAAGGTACGACGGCGGAAGCGGCGTGCGAATGTCGGTGCGCCATCCCAGCGGGTCGGTGGAGGCTGGAGCGAGGTGCTGAGCCTTGCGACTGACCTGGGAGCTGAGACAAATGCCAGGGCCACCCGCCGCGAAAGCGCACGTGAGCTCGGGCAGGCTTTCCCGGCCAGCGCTGGTTCCACCACACTCCTCGCCGAGCGTGCCGATGCCAACATCTTCGCGTACGGCGAGCCCACTGAACGCGAGGTGGGGGAGTACTGGACTGCCGTCGAGTCCTCACTGGATGACATGCGCGGCTCGGTCGGCTGGTTCCGAAGGCAGCGTGCACGGTTCTCGCCGCGCTCGCTCATCCGCGAAACGCGCGCCAGGGCGGGCCGGCGCACGCCGCAACGGAGCAATGGCGAAGGCACGGGCAGCGGCAGCCGCACCGGTACCGGAACCGGTACCGGCACCGGGAAGGGCAGAGGCACCGGCACCGGCCCGGGCAGCGGCCCGGTGCGAAGGCGCGACTCATGACGGCACCTGCTCAGGAGTGCCCGCGCTGCTCCTCCCGGATAGCTCCCGGAACCGCATATTGCGTGCGCTGCGGCGCTTCCATTCCCAATCGCACCGCCCATGTCCGTACAGTGGATCCACCGGGCAACGCGCTGGCGCATCCTGACGCCCGGATGAACGGTGAGGGAGGACAGCGGGGCACCATGGCTCAGCTCAACCTGGAGAACGGCTCAGCGGGCAAGCGGCTCGGAGCAAAACTGGTTGACGGTATTCCGCCTGCGCTGATTACCGGGCTGGCCGCCGTCGTCGGTATGCCGTTGATCGGCTACGAGCAGGTGTCGGCGAGCTCCGCCGTCGTGGATCTCAGTATGTTCTTTGTGGTGACGGGTGCAGGCAGCCTCCTCGCGCTTGGCTACTGGATCTTTCTGTGGGGTTGGGAAGCCAGGACAGGAAAGACGCTCGGCAACCTGATGTTCGGTCTGCGGACCACCAATGAGGAGGGCCTTGCCCCCGGGTGGCTGGCTGTCTTCCTGCGGAACCTCATCATCGGGCTGTCGGGCATTGTTCCGGTGATCGGCTTTGTGATCGTCATGATCTCCAACCTGTTCGATTCGAACGGCAAGCGTCAGGGCTGGTATGACAAAGCTGCCCGCACCTTTGTGTTCGATATCCGGCGCGGGCGCAATCCGCTGGTCACCGGCGGAATCAACGGACCGTCGTCGTTCGCCCCGCAACCGCAGCCGCCTGCCGTGCAGCCGATTCCATCGCCGGTTATCTCGCGGCGTGCACCGGGAGCGTCCCAGCCGGAGCCGCAGCCGGCCGTTTCCCAGCCCGGACCGGCCGTTTCCCAGCCTGGGCCAGCCGTTTCCCAGCCGCAGCAGTCCACGTTCCAGCCTGAGCCGGTGGTCTTCCAGTCCGAGAAGGTTCCGACGGGCAGGACTGCACCGCTTCACGACTTCGACTTCGCCCACCCGGACGAGGAAGGCGGAGAGACCGTTGTGTCCCGGCGTTCCGCGGCCGTGCCCCCGAACTCAGATCCATTCACGCGCAATGCGGTTAGGATCCGGCTCGACGACGGACGCGACGTCGTGCTCCAGTCTGCAGCGCTGGTGGGCCGCAACCCGGCCGCGAAGGACAACGAGCCTGCGCAATTGATTCCCGTCAAGGATGAGGGCCGATCAGTTTCGAAAACCCACCTGCACCTGCGGGTGGAGGCGGGCAGGCTCTGGGTGACCGACCGGCATTCAACCAACGGCAGTGCGGTGTCCGGCGCCGATGGTGAACGCACTCCGCTGCCCGGCGGGCAGCCCTACTGGGCAGCACCGGGATCAACGGTGCACTTCGGCGACCACAGCTTCAAGGTGGAACAGGCATGAATAATCCGGAACAGACAAAGGACTGGGATATCAAACTCACCGTCGGGTACGCGTCCGACCGCGGACTCAAGCGTCAACTGAACGAGGACTCGCTGATTGCATCTGAACCGATTTTTGCGGTGGCGGACGGCATGGGCGGGCATGAGGCAGGTGAGGTTGCCTCCGGAATCTGTGTGCGGACATTGGCGGAGAGCAGCATCATCGGTGAGCACGCACCGAGTTTCTCGGCCTCGGACCTTGAGGACCTGCTGCAGACCGCTGATGAGCGAATCCGTGCCGAGACGGGCGGCCGGGCGGGTACCACACTGTCCGGAGTCGTCTTCGTCGAGGAGTCGGGGATGCCGTACTGGCTGTTCTTCAATGTGGGCGATTCGCGTACCTATCGGCTGAGCCAGGGCCGGTTCGGGCAGATCTCAGTTGACCATTCCGAGGTGCAGGAGCTCGTCGACCGCGGCCATATTACGCAGGAGCAGGCGGCAGGCCATCCCCGGCGTCACGTCATCACCCGGGCGCTTGGCACCGGCGACGATTCAGAGGCCGACTACTGGCTCATGCCCGTGGAAGTGGGGGACCGGATCCTCATCTGTTCCGACGGGCTGAGTACCGAGGTATCCGATGACGGTATCTACACGGTGCTCAGCTCCGTGAGTGATCCCCAGCAGGCCGCTGATGCGCTGGTGCAGGAAACCCTCCGGTCAGGAGCGCGCGACAACGTGACCGTTGTGGTGGTGGATGCCCACTGGGTCGACGGCGATGCTGACCTCCACACAACGGCGCCCCGCGACCCGGAAGCGGAGCGTTCGTGAGCAGTGTCCGTTACCGCCCGGGGGAGGGCTGGCTCAGTGTGGTGCGTTCCGGCGTCGTCGTTCTGATGCCCGCGAGCACTCCGCCGGATGTGCTCGACCGCCTGTGGCACCAGTTGGGGGAGAGTCCCAACCTGCAGGCCGTGCTGCCGATTGTGGCGGGCGGATTTGGCCAGGATCTTGGGTCGATGCCGCCGTTCGGCCTGGTGTCCTACACCGACAGGCTGCATGTGCTGCTTCGCGGGCCGGTTCACTTGAGCATTACTTACGCCCAGGGTGCGGCGACGGTCGAGCTTTCCGGCGAGCACGTCACCACGTGGACCGAGCGGATTATCGACGACGGCGGGGACCGCTTCATTCTCAGCGCCGCAACAGACGGAGCCGGCGCAGATGCGTCTGCGTTTGAGGTGTCAGCGTTTCCGCTGGAAGCCGGGATCGTTCGTTCGTCGGGGGTCAGCGTTGGATTGACTGGCCGGGCCGGGTCCGAACCCGTCAATACTCCGACGCCCGAACCGGCCGGATCTCCTGTGCCCGAACCGAGCAGTCCTCTGGTGCCCGAACCGGCGGACACCGCTGACGATGATCCCGAACGGGCGATCACGGGAGCCGTTGAGGCCGAGGAATTCGCGACGATCAACCCGAACCTCTACCTCACCTCCACCGACAGCGTCGATGAGGATGGTCAGCGCATCGGGGACGGTGCTGACAGTGTCGGCGATGACCAGAACCAGGAATCCGAACCGGACCCGGAGCTTCAAACGACCGGTTATGACCACCTGTGGGACCAGACGGTTCTGCGCCGGGTGGAGGACGCCGCCGTGCGTCCACCTGAGGAGGACAACTCGTCCTACGACGACGACGACGCACGCGCGGGTTCGGATGCGGAAGAGGAGCCGCGGGCGTCCGCCGAATCAGCCCCCTCCGGAACTGGCGTGTCCCACGATGCAGCGGTGCCGCCGTCGTCGGCGTCCTCAAACGATCCCGCTTCGAAGCCGACTCCCGAGCGCACTCCTGAACCGACTCCGATCCCACTGTCTGCGCCGGGCCAGTTGATCGACTCAGTACCGTGGGCGCGCAAGAGTGCCCGGACTGATGAGCCGCCGGCCGTGTCGGTCAATGAGACACCTCAGGCAACAGCTATGCCGCCTGCGGCAGCCGCACCAGAGGCCGCACGCTCGACCTCACTCCCGGCGGCGAGCCAAACCGCGAGCCAGAACCAGCTCGACTCGGATGACCATGATGGCCAGACGATTATGCGCAGCGACCTGCAGAACCAGCCGGCCCAGAACCAATCGGCCGAGTCTCAGCCAGCCCAGAACCAATCGGCCCAGAATCAGCCGGCGTCCGAGTCCCGGCCCGCCACCGGGCCGCTGGTGCTGGCCCGGCTGTGCCCGCAGGGCCACGCGAACCCACCCGAAGCGCCGGACTGCGGCGAATGTTCCCAACCGCTCGACGGTGAACCGCGGGAGGTCCCGCGACCCAGCCTAGGCACCATGCGCATCTCAACCGGCGAAGTGATGGAGCTGGACCAGTCGCTGATTATCGGACGGCAGCCCTCAGTCTCACGCGTGCAGGGCCGGGGCATGCCGAAACTGGTGCAGGTCACCAGCACCGGCGGTGACATCTCGCGCTCGCACGTGGAGGTGCGGCTCGATGGCTGGCACGTACTGCTGTGCGACCTCAAGGCCACCAACGGCACCGTCCTGATCCGTCCGGGCCAGCCGCCTCGCCGCCTGGGTGGGGGAGAAACCGCGTTCCTGCTCGACGGCGACGTAGCTCAGCTCGGCGACGACGTCTTCCTGCGTTTCGAGGGTCTGCGATGAGTTCACGGCGCGCCGCCGCACCGCCACCGCACATCCCGGGCTACCGCTACATCAGCCTGCTCGGCTCGGGCGGCTTCTCCGACGTCTACCTGTACGAACAGGACCGCCCGCGCCGCCGGGTGGCCGTGAAAGTACTGGTGTCGGGCCTGCTGACCGAGGGTGCCCGCAAGGCGTTCGAGTCCGAGGCCAACCTCATGGCCCAGCTCTCCACGCACCCGTACATCGTCACCATCTACGAAGCGAACATCACCGACGACGGTCACTCCTACCTCGCAATGGAGTACTGCTCCCGGCCCAGCCTCGACGTGCGGTACCGCAAGGCGCGGCTGTCCCTCGCCGAGACCCTGACGATCGGCATCCAGGTTTCTTCGGCCGTGGAGTCCGCGCACCGGGCCGGCATTGTGCACCGCGACATCAAACCGGCGAACATCCTGGTGACCGACTACAACCGCCCGGCCCTGACCGACTTCGGGATTTCCGGCACCACTGACGGCGCCGCAGATGAAGACCTCGGCATGTCCATTCCGTGGTCCCCGCCGGAGGCCTTCGAAGGCGGCAGCGTGAACGGCGTCCGGATGGACGTCTGGTCGCTCGGAGCTACCCTTTATACGCTGCTCGCCGGACGGTCACCCTTTGTGTTCCCGGGCATGGACAACGCCCAGCGGCAGTTGATGGACCGCATCGGGTCCATGCCGCTGGCACCGATCGGACGGGACGACGTTCCGCAGTCTCTCGAGCTCGCCCTCTCAACCGCAATGGCGAAGAACCCGGCCGCCCGCTACAGCTCCGCGCACTTCTTCGCGCTCACGCTGCAGCGGATCCAGACGGAACTGGGCATCTCCGTCACCCCTTTCGAGGTGCTCGATGAGACCGAGCACGTGCGCAATGACGACGACGCCGCCGAGGCCACCCGGGTGCGCAAGGTCATCTCGATCGATCCAGAGTCCCCAACCTTCTCACCCACTTTCCCGACGGCGGCACGCACCGCGCCGCCCGCACGCACCGCGCCGCCCGTTCGCCCGGCGCAGGACGGGGCGCCCACGTACCCGTCGCCGTCGTCGGCTGCTTCTTCCCACGCGGCGCAGCCGGCCGCCGACAACGACGCAACCGAAGATCATGCCTGGCGGGACCGCACAGTTCTTCGCGGCGGGGATCCGCACGGCGACTCGGTACGCCTGGACACGACAGTCAACCGGCCGGCGGATGCACTGCTACGAACCGACCGGACCGACCGGGCCGACGGAACGGACGGAGTCGAGCCTGCTCGGCGCAAGCGGGGCCCGCTTGTCGGCATCCTGCTGGGGCTCGTGGTGCTTGCCGGCGTCGTCATCGGAGGGTTCGCCGTCGTGAATGGGCAGCCGGAGGACCAGCCCACGGTGGCGCCGCCCACCCAACCGCCGCCCGACGCGCTGGCGGGGGTGGAGGGAGTTGTGCCGACGCCCACCGACATCACGGCGGCGGAATCGGGCAACAATGTGGTCTTCACGTGGACCAACCCCGATCCGCAGGAGGGCGACGTCTACCGTTTCCGCACGGTGACCGTGACGGAGGAGGGCGACTGGGACCGGACGGTGCAGACCGAGGCGCCGGTCGTCGCCAATCCGGACGGTCCCACCTGCGCTGATATACAGATAGTGCGGGCAAACGGAATTGCATCCGACCCTGAACGTGCCTGCTGGCCTGAGTGATTCGAAGGGAATACCCGTGGGGGAACTGGCAATAGATTTTTGCGGCGAGTGGTATGAGCCGAAGGATGATGAGCCTTTCAACATCGGCCGGGAGGGCGACCTTGAGGTCGACGACAACCCGTACCTGCACCGCAAGTTCCTCCAGATTGCCCGGCAGAACGACATCTGGTGGCTTAGCAACGTCGGCACCATGATCTCGGCCACCGTTGCCGACACCACGGGCGGTATGCAGGCCTGGGTGGCTCCCGGAGCACGGATTCCGCTGGTCTTCGGCCAGACCCGCGTGGTGTTCACCGCCGGACCCACCACCTACGAGTTCGACGTCCACCTCAAAACCCCGGCCTTCCGGCAGGAACGCCAGGTTGACGACGGCTCCGGAACGACGACGATCGGCCCGGTGCGCTTCACCGATTCCCAGCGGGCGCTGATCGTTGCGCTCGCCGAACCCATGCTGCGCCGTGAAGGGACCGGGTTCAGTTCCATCCCGTCGTCGTCGGCTGCCGCCCAGCGGCTCGGGTGGGCGCTGACCAAGTTCAACCGCAAGCTCGACAATGTGTGCGACAAACTGGACCGGGTGGGGGTTGTGGGCCTGCGCGGCGGCGGTGGGAAACTCGCCACCAACCGCCGTGCCCGGCTCGTTGAGCACGCGGTGACCTCCCATATCGTCACGCCCGAGGACCTGCCCCTGCTCGAAACCATGAAGGGCAAGGCGGATGAGGACTGACGCTTCTGCGTGCTGTCCCTGCCCAATCACCCCTCTCAACCACCCGGAGTGTTCCTGATATGTTGCTGCGTCTCACCCTGCGGCGTGACCCTGACCCTGCCAAGGATCTCGCCGTCACCGTGGACGGGCTCGCTACCGTAAGCGATGTTGCCCGCGAGCTGTATGTGGCTGATCCGGCGCGCGCTGGGGCTGAACCTCCCGGTGAGTTGTCCCTGACGGTCGAGGAGTCCTACGTTGCCGGCGGCATGCGCGGCCGGACGCTCAATCCTGACGTCAGCCTCTTTGAGTCGGGTCTGCGGCCGGGATCCGCCGTAACGATCAGCCGGGTCAGCGACCAATTTAACGTGCCCGGCCAGGACCGGGGGCCGGCCGTCGCCACGCTGCGCGTGCTTTCGGGGCCCGACGCCGGCAAGGAGTTTTCGCTGCCGGCCGGCGCCAGCTACCTGGGCCGGGACCGCAACTGCGACATCCGGTTCTCCGATCCGATGATGTCCAAACGGCATGCGCGAATCAACGTTGCCGACGGCATCGAGATCATCGACACGAACTCCGCCAACGGTCTGGTCATGGGCGGCACGAGGGTGGCCCGGTCAGCGCTGACCAGCGCGGATGAGATCACGCTGGGGGACACCACCCTTGCCGTGGTACCGCTGACCCGCGCCTACTCCTCGGATCCCACCAACCCGGTCGTCGAGTTCAACCGGTCGCCGCGGGTCGTGCCGGCCTTTGATGAAAAGCCGAAACAGATTCCGGCGGGTCCGCGGCGGCCGAACCCTATGCGGTTCCCCTACCTGCTGCTGATCGCGCCGATCCTGCTGGGCGCCATCATGTTCTCCATTACCCGCAGCCCGTTCAGCCTGATTTTCATCCTCATGATGCCGATGATCCTGGTCGGCAGCTACCTGGACCAGCGGATCAACGCGAAGCGCACCTTTCGGGAAGCCGTAGCGCAGTTTCATGACTCGATGGCATTCTTCCGCAGCGACATCGAACGGACGCGGAAGGTGGAGCGGGCCGTCCGGCACGCCGAAGCGCCCTCTGTCGCGGACACTGTCGACGCCATCTACAAGCTTGGGCCACTGCTGTGGACGCACCGTCCCGAGCATGACTTCTTCCTCACCCTGCGCTTTGGAACCGGCCGGGCTCCCTCGCGGATCGAGCTGGCGGAACCGGCCGGCTCCGAGACCCTGCCCGAATTCTCGGAGGAGATCCGCGACGCAGCGGAGGAGTACGCCTACATTGACGACGTGCCGATCGTCGCGAACCTGCGCCTGGCGGGAGCGCTCGGTGTCGCCGGGGCACGCGGGGTGGTTGACGACGTCGCGCGTGGTCTGGTGGTGCAGGCAATCGGTCTGCACTCACCTGCCGAGTTGGCCGTCGTCGGCCTCACCTCAGTCCAGTCGAAGGAACGGTGGGGTTGGCTGCAGTGGCTTCCGCACGCCGGCTCCGTCCACAGTCCGCTGACCGGTGACCATCTCGCGGCCGGACCGGCAGCGGCAGGCCTGCTGCTTTCCCGGCTGGAGGACCTGGTGTCCGTCCGGTCTGCGGAGCGCTCCGGCGTCGGTCTTCGCGGGCGGCTGGACGCGAGCAAGGAACTGGATGTGCCGCTGCCGGTCACGCCGTCGGTCCTGGTGATCGTGGAGGATGACGCTCCGGTGGACCGCGCCCGCCTGACCCGGGTCGCAGAGGCGGGCGCCGACGTCGGTGTCCACGTCCTGTGGATTGCCGGAACCGTGGCGGCGCTCCCCGCAGCCTGCCGCGACTTCCTCTTCGTCGATGGTGATGCTGCGAACGTCAGCGGACAGGTACGGCTGGGTGAATTGTCGACGCCGGTGAGCTGCGAAAGCGTGGACCTTGAGCTGGCGGGCCAGCTGGCACGGATGCTGACTCCCGTCGTCGACGTCGGAAAGCCTGTGGAGGACGACTCCGACCTCCCGCGCGCCGTCTCCTACGTGACTCTTGCCGGTCACGAACTGGTGGAGACGACGACGGCGGTTGCCGACCGCTGGAGCGAGAACAACTCGGTGGCATCCCGTGCGGTGCCCAACCGGAAGCACCAGGGCTCGCTTCGTGCGTTGGTTGGCTCAAAGGGCGTTGAGCCGATGTATCTGGACCTGAAGACCGAGGGACCGCACGCCCTGGTTGGCGGAACCACCGGCGCCGGCAAATCGGAATTCCTGCAGTCCTGGGTGCTTGGGATGGCTGCTGCCTACAGCCCTGACCGGCTCACCTTCCTCTTCGTCGACTACAAGGGCGGAGCGGCGTTTGCGGACTGTGTGAAGCTGCCGCACACTGTCGGCCTGGTCACGGACCTGTCGCCGCACCTGGTGCGGCGGGCGCTGACCTCGCTGCGGGCCGAGTTGCATTACCGTGAGCACCTGTTCAACCGCAAGAAGGCCAAGGACCTCCTCGCCATGGAACGCGATGCTGATCCGGAGACGCCGCCGTCGCTGGTCATCGTGGTGGATGAATTCGCGGCGCTCGCCCGCGAGGTTCCCGAGTTCGTCGACGGCGTCGTCGATATCGCGGCCCGCGGCCGGTCACTCGGCCTGCACCTGATCCTGGCCACCCAGCGGCCGTCCGGCGTGATCAAGGACAACCTGCGTGCCAACACCAACCTCCGCATCGCGCTGCGGATGGCTGACACCGATGACTCCCAGGACATCCTCGGCACGCCGATGGCCGCCTACTTCAGCCCGTCCATTCCGGGACGTGGCGCCGCGAAGACCGGGCCCGGCCGCATCCAGAGTTTCCAGGCCGGCTATGCCGGCGGCTGGACCACCCGCGCCCCCGCGCGGCCACGGATTGACGTGGTGGAGATGAACTTCGGCTCGGGTGCGCGATGGGAGTCTGCGGCCGATGATGTTGTTGCCGAACCCGGCGGGCCAAACGACATTGCGCGGATCGTCGGCAACGTCTCGCAGGCGGCGCTGGAGCTCGGCATCAAGCCGCCGCGCAAGCCGTGGCTGGCTGAACTCGCCGAAGCCTATGATTTCTCGAAGCTGCCCAATCCGCGTACTGACGAGTCGCTGCTGCTGGGCGTGGTCGACGATCCGGAGCACCAGGCGCAGCCCACCGTGTCCTATCAGCCCGACGTCGACGGGAACCTTGCGATCCTTGGCTCCGGCGGTTCGGGTAAATCGACGGCTTTGCGGACGCTTGCGATCGGCTCGGCGGTGACGGTGCGCGGCGGTCCGGTGCAGGTGTACGGCATCGACTGTGCTTCCAACGGCCTGCAGATGCTCGGGCAGCTGCCGCACGTCGGCGCGATCCTCGACGGGGACGATTCGGAGCGGATCGGCCGGCTGCTCCGGTACCTGCGGGGCATCATCACCGAGCGTGCCGACCGCTTCGCCGAAGTGAAGGCCGGCAGCATTTCGGAGTACCGGAGGCTGGCGGGCAGGCCCGATGAGCCACGGATCCTGCTTCTGGTGGACGGCATCACCACGTTCCGGGAGACCTACGAGTTCAAGGGTCGCGAGCGCCACTTCGAACTGTTCCAGCAGATCGCAACCGACGGCCGTCCCATGGGCGTGCACATTGTCGTGACCGGTGAGCGCACCAACTCGCTGCCGCCGTCGTTGGCGTCCTCCATAAGCCGCCGAATCATCCTGCGGATGGCGGGAAAGGACGACTACTCGACGCTCGGCGTGCCGCGCGATGTGCTTTCGAGTTCGTCCCCGCCCGGACGCGGCCTGCTCGACGGGCTGGAAGTGCAGCTTGCCGTCTTCGGCGGCAACGCGAACCTCGAGCTGCAAGCCCGTGAAGTGGAACGTATGCGTGATGCCATGCTGCGCCAGGGTGTTCCGCAGGCGCCGGGGGTCCTCAGCCTGCCTGAGTCGATTGACCTGGACGTGTTGCCTGCCGCTCAGGCGGGGTCGGCGGTGATTGGGGTTGATGACTTCAACCTGGAGCCTGCAACGGTGGCTGCGACGGGTGCGTTCATGGTGTCGGGGCCGCCCGGGTCCGGACGGACGGTGGCGCTGGTGACGCTGGCGGCGGCGCTGCAGAAGTCGTCGCCGAACGTCAGGCGGATCTACCTTGGTGCGCGGCGTTCCACCGTGGCGTCGCTGGGGCTTTGGGATGAGGCCTATGCCACCCCGGCGCTGGTGCAGCCGGAGCTGTCGCGGCTCGCCTCGCTCGCCGATGGGCCGGAAGGCTCAGTGGCGTTCTTTCTTGAGGGGGTGACCGAGTTCAGCGATTCGCTGGCCGAACTCGAGCTGTCCTCGCTGGTGAAGGCTGCAGTGAAGGCCGGGCAGTGGGTTGTCGGAGAGGCTGAGACCTCAACCTGGTCCAGTGCCTGGAACCTGTCCGGTCCGTTCAAGTCCGGCAGGCGGGGTCTGCTGCTCAATCCGAACGAGCTCGACGGCGACACGCTCCTGAACACCTCGCTTGGGCGCACGGCGGGTAACCGCTTCATCCCGGGGCGCGGGTACGTCATCGGCAGGGGCAAGGCGTACAGGCTGCAGGTCGCCACGACGATGGGCGGCGTGGACTAGCGATGGTTCCTTGGAATCGGCGCCGGGGAGTGCTGCCTGGGTAGAGCTCCTTGGGGAGTGTTCCTTGGGTAGAGGTCCTTGGGGAGCGGTCCCCATCGACACTTCACACGGGGCTTGGATAGGTTGTACTAGGTCGCCCTGACAGGGAACCCGCAAGGGATACCCCCGCAAGGCAGGCGGTTCCGGAAATGCCGGGCCGCCACAGACGAAAGGTGGGGACAATGAGCAACGTTACGCACGGTAATAACCCGGAGCAGATGGGACAGCTGGCACAGCTGCTTACCCAGAAGTCCGAAGAACTGAACCAGACCGCCAACCAGCTGACGCAGCAGCTCGGCAACACGGCGTGGGTTGGCCCGGACTCGGAGCGCTTCCGCGGCGAGTGGGAGACCCACCGCGCGCAGCTGACCCAGATTGCAGCACAGCTGCAGGAAGTGAGCGCAACCGTACAGCGCAACCGCCAGGATCAGGAAGCCACCTCGAACGCGTAGGTTTCCCGATACGGCAGGACGGCCCGCGGCATCACGCTGCGGGCCGTTTTCGTTAACTGTCCTTCGTTCTCTCCTTCGTCCGGGAGCACCGGCCGGTGAGCGGGCAAGTGTCGGTGGTCTGGGGCAAGATAGGAAGCGTGGCCACAGTGAACCAACACGCCGATGAGCAATCCGATGAACGTCCCGAGGTTGAGCTGCCCGCCGATGAGGTGCCGGGTGACGCGCTGAAGGAGGAATACGGCAGGCTCGTGGAGGAGGTGCGGCGGCACCGCTTTGCCTACTACAACGAAAACGCGCCAGTCATTTCCGATGCCCAGTTCGATGAGCTGTTTCGCCGGCTGGAGCAGATCGAGGCCGAGCACCCGGAGCTGATTTCCAATGATTCTCCTACCCAGGAGGTCGGCGGGGATGTGTCGGCTGCGTTCGCGCCGGTGCAGCACCTGCAGCGCATGTACAGTCTCGAGGATGTGTTCTCCACCGAAGAGCTCGAGGCTTGGGTGCGGCGGGCTGAGGCAAGCATTGAATCGCAACGTCCGGGAAGCAGCGTGTCGTGGCTGACCGAGCTGAAGATCGACGGCCTCGCGGTCAACCTCCTTTACCGCAACGGTGAGCTGGTTCGCGCAGCCACCCGTGGTGACGGATCAACCGGTGAGGACATCACGCACAATGTTTTGACCATCAAGACCATCCCGCGCAAACTCTCCGGTTCCAACCATCCTGCGGAGGTGGAGATCCGTGGAGAGGTATTCTTCCCCTCCAGGGAGTTCGCCCAGCTCAACGAGGCGATGGTCGAAGCGGGCAAGGCGCCCTTCGCCAACCCGCGCAACGCTGCGGCCGGCTCTCTTCGCCAAAAGGACCCGGCACTCACGGCGCAGCGGCCTCTGGACATGTACGTGCACGGAATCGGTGCGCGCGAGGGACTGGAGGCCGAAAGTCAGTCGGAGACCTATGGATTGCTCGAGCAGTGGGGTTCGCCGGTTTCCCCGTACTTCAAGGTGCTCGGTTCCTACCAGGAAGTGCTCGATTTCATCAGGCACTACGGTGAGCACCGCCATGACCTGCTGCATGAGATCGACGGCATTGTGGTCAAAGTGGACAGTTTTGCCCTGCAGCGCGCACTCGGTCATACCTCCCGGGTGCCCCGATGGGCGGTGGCGTACAAGTATCCGCCGGAGGAGGTAAACACCAAGCTCCTGGACATCCGGGTCAATGTTGGCCGCACCGGGCGGGTGACCCCTTACGGCATGATGGTCCCCGTGAAGGTGGCTGGTTCCACTGTGGAAATGGCTACCCTTCATAATCAGGAGGTCGTCAAGGCCAAGGGCGTGCTGATCGGCGATATTGTGGTGCTCCGCAAGGCCGGTGACGTGATTCCGGAGATCGTCGGTCCGGTAGTGGCGCTCCGGTCCAAGCAGGATCCGCCGCCCCACGAGTTTGTGATGCCCACAGAGTGTCCCTCGTGCGGAACACCGCTGGCACCTGCCAAGGAGGGCGACGTCGATATCCGTTGTCCCAACGCGAATTCGTGCCCGTCCCAGTTGCGGGAGCGGGTCTTCCATGTAGCCGGACGGGGTGCGTTCGATATTGAGGCGCTGGGTTGGGAAGCAGCGATTGCGCTGACGCAGCCGGCCGAACCAGCAGTCCCGCCGCTGACCAGCGAGGCGGACCTGTTCAGGCTGACTCCGGAGAAGCTCGCGGACGTGCGGATTCTCCGCGACAAGAAGGTCAAGGGAGTTGTCGACGGCCAGGAACCCGTTCCGTATTTCTACACCCGCGGTACGGCCAAGAAGCCGTCGGAGCCGACGGCGAACACCCGCAAGCTCTTTACCGAACTGGAGAAGGCGAAGTCCCAGCCGCTGTGGCGTGTGCTGGTTGCCCTGTCAATCCGGCATGTCGGCCCCACGGCTTCGCGTGCGCTTGCCACTGCGTTCGGTTCGATGGAGCGGATCCGCAGTGCCGGCGAGGAGGAGCTCGCCAATGTAGACGGTGTAGGCCCAACCATCGCCGCTGCATTGAAGGAATGGTTCGCGGAGGACTGGCACTGCGAGATCGTCGACAGATGGGCAGAAGACGGCGTCCGGATGGCGGACGAGGTTGATGAGTCCATGCCCCGCACGCTGGAGGGTCTCACCGTCGTCGTTACCGGCTCGCTTGAAGGCTTCAGCCGTGACGAGGCGAAGGAGGCAATTATCCAGCGTGGCGGGAAAGCATCCGGTTCGGTGTCGAAGAACACCAGCTACGTGGTGGCGGGGGAGAACGCAGGAACCAAGCTCGACAAGGCTGAGCAGCTGGGGCTGCCGGTTCTTGATGAGGATGGTTTCCGCAAGCTGCTCGAGGAAGGAAGCGTATGACCACCAGTGATAGTCCGGCAGAACTGCTTCATGTCGCCATACAGGCGGCGGAGGCGGGTGCTTCAGTGCTGCAGAAGCGCGGCGAGGGTGACCTTCAGGCGGAGAACAAGAGTTCGGACAGCGACTGGGTGACGGCTTTTGATACGGCCGCCGAAAGAGCCGTACGCGACGTTATCTGGCGTTCGCGTCCGCACGACGCGATCACCGGCGAGGAGTACGGCACTACCGTGCCGGAAGGGGTGCCGTCCGGCGTCCGTTGGTCCATTGATCCACTGGATGGCACCACCAACTTCATTCGGAACATTGTCTATTACGGAACCTCTGTTGCAGCGGTGAACGACGACGGCGTCTGGTTGGCCGGCGTCGTTCACGCTCCGGCGCTGGATCGCGTGTACTGGGCGTCTCGGGGTCAGGGCGCATGGGTGCGTGAACGGGGTGCGGTGCGACAGTTGCACGGTCCGGTTGCCGGTCGCCCCGGCACCATTGTCGGCAGCGGCTTCACCTACAATCCCGGACAGCGGACGCAGCAGTTGGGGGAGTTGAGTGAGCTCCTTGCAGGCCATGGTGATCTGCGGCGTATTGGATCGGCTGCCCTCGATCTCTGCATGGTGGCGGACGGGACGCTGGATGCCTATGTCGAGCGTGGGCTGAACGAGCACGACTGGGCGGCCGGTGCGTTGATTGCGGAGGAAGCGGGCGTAGCTGTGCGTCGGCCCGATGTTTCTTCTGTGCTCGATGGCGGACCGGATGAAGCCGAGCGCTTTTCCGCTTTCACCGTGGCGGGTCCACAGGCGGTTGTCGACCTAGCGCAGCGGCTGGAGGCTGGGTTGTGACTGCGAGCTGGCAGAAGGTTTTTTCGACCCTGGCGTCGGAACAGCTCCGGGAGGCATATGCCCGGGCAGTTCTTGGACAGGAACCCGAGGTGCGGTCCCGGGAGTTCTCGAAGCTTGTTGAATCGGGGTTGCTGCGCAGCGATGGGACCGTTGACGGCGGGCTTTTCAAGGAGGTACTGGGTAGCTCGGCACGTCCTCGTCCGCAGGGGATTGACCGGTTTTTCCGGAAAGGGAGACTCGAGGCGTTGCCGGCGAGTCAGGGGGACCGGCGGGCCGTGCTCGAGCATCTTGCCCGCAGGCTGTTTCCCGCTGACCGGGAGCTGGGTGAGCCGACCGTGAATTTATTGATTGCAACCGTGACACAGGACATTCCCACCCTGCGGCGTGCGCTTGTTGATGCCGGGTACCTGGAGCGTCATCCGGATGGCACGGGGTACCGCAGAACGACAAGTCCGCTAATTTAATCTGATCGTTGCATCGGTCCTGTCCCACGGGTTCTTTGTTCTGCCACACTCAGATCATCGGTCCGACGCATGAGGAGGCGTTTGTGGACATCAACATCAGATCGGCTGACAGGGAAGACTTCGGGGATATCCGGCGTATCACTGTCGAGGCTTATTCGGGCGCCGGATATATCGACGACGAGTACGCCTATAACCACATTCTTGCGGCCATCGAGGAGGGGTACTCCGGTTCATCCCTTCTGGTGGCGGAATCGGATGGACGAGTTGTGGGTTCGGTTTTTGTTACCCGTCCGGGCGGCGACTTCAGCGATGTTGCCCATGACGGTGAACTCGAGTTCCGAATGCTGGCAGTCGAGCCCGGTCAACAGCATCAAGGGATCGGACATTCGCTGGTTCAGGCTGTCATCGATCGTGCTCGGTTGGATCCTGACGTCTCGGGGGTCGTTCTGACCATTGCGCCAGACATGGACGGGCAGCACGCACTGTACGAGTCCATGAACTTTGTGCGCATTCCGGAAAGGGACTTCCTGTTATCGGACACTTTTGCGCTGCACGTCTACAAGCTTGCGCTGTAGGGCTGGTCTGGCTGGTTTAACCGGTCGGGTTGGTCCGGCAGGCAGGTTGGTCCGGCGGGCAGAGAGATGCGCTGTCCGGCCAAGCACTAATCCCGCCCGCGTCGGTTTTCAGCAGAGTGTCCAGTAGTGGTTTCGCCGGGGTTGTCTGTCTGGGTCGAGGTATGCGGGTGGGATGAACCAGGGGATGCGGTCCCGGATTTGGATCGTCCAGTCGTTTTGGTGGATGAGGTGGTGGTGGTGGCTGCAGAGCAGTACGCCGTTGTCGGTGCTCGTTGAGCCGCCGTGTGACCAGGGTGTGATGTGGTGGGCTTCGGTCCAGTGCGAGGGCAGGGTGCAGGCGGGAAACGCGCAGCCCTTATCTCGGGCTATGAGGGCTTTGCGCTGCTTTGCCGTGAAGAGCCGTTGGGTGCGGCCGAGGTCTAGGATCTCGTTGTTTCCGCCGAGGACGACCGGGATTAGGTCGGCGTCGCACGCGATCTTGCGGGCGGTGCGGGCGCTGACGGGGCCGGTGTAGGCAAGGAACGCCCCGACCGCGGGGGAGAAGCCACCTTCGGTGAGGGTGGCGTCGCCGTTGGAAAGCGTGGAGTTGGAAGCGCAGGCGCCGTCGGTAGGCGTGGCGCTTGTGGTAAACGTGGCGCCGGTGGTGGTGAAGACGCCGTCACTGGTGGAAGGCGTTGCGGGTGTGGCGTCAGTGTGAGTTTGTAGGTCGTCCAGCAGTGTTTTGTAGTCGATGGTGACGAGTACTTGCGGCCGTTGGCCTCCGGTTGCCGGGAGTTTGTCGGTGGCCAGGGCTACTTGGCAGGCGCCGACGAGTCCGTCGAGCAGTAACTGTGCCCGTGTTCTGGTATCCACCGTGCCCGGACAATCGCGCAGGGAGCCGCCCTCGCCGCCGCCGTCGCCCTCGCCGCCGCCGCCGCCCCTGCCGCCCTCGCCGCCGCTGCCGTGCTCGCCGCCGCTGCCGTGACCGGGTCCGTCCCCACCGCCGTCGCCGTCGTCGGCCTGTCCGCTGGAGGTGGTGGCACTGGCCGAGGGTGTTCGGGGGTTGGTGGCGGTGTTCATGATGGTGATGAGGTGTTCGTATTGTTCGTCGGTGGCGGCGATGTCGAGCAGGTGGAGGCCGCGTTTCTTGCCGCGGAGGAACACGCCTTGACGGGCGGTGAGTTCCTTGTCGGTGGGCTCGGACCCGTCGGGATCCAGGTGCGCTTCGAAGCGGTGGATGAGTTTGGTAAGGAAGTCGGGATCGAAGCGGGTGGCGCTGGCGGTGAGCTGGGCTTCCATCGTGTCGAGCACGGCCGGTTCGGCGAGGAACCGTGCCCGGTCCAGGGCGTTGGCGATCATGGTCGTTGCTTTGCCGGAGACGGTGCCTGTGGACGCTGCTGCTGCGAGGTGTTCGCAGGCAGCGGGTAGCGGGTCTCCGGTGAGGGTGGTGCGGGGCAGGAGTTTGCCGCCCAGGCGTAGCCGCCGGTTGGCTTCGGTTCTGCTGATTCGTAGCCGGTCCCGCAGGTATTCGGCGGTGCACCGGTACACGGACCGGGCACCGGCAGCCGAAGCGGGCAGCCCGAAAGCGAACCCGACACCGCCCGTAGCTGCGGCACCACCGGTAGCAGCGGGACTGTCTCCTTCGGTTGGTCGGCCGCCGGCGTCGGCGCTGCTGCGGTCCACAGCCGCGGCGGCAGCAACCTGGAGGTACTCCACAGTCCGGGAGAGGTCTTCAATCTTGACGAGGTGCTCGGCGAGTTCGACCTGATCCATCCCGGGGAACGCGTCAACGAAATCCGACGCGTACGCGGCAGCGACCCGGTTCAGCTCCTCGATTGAGGTAGCCAGACCGTTTGCAGGGTCAGCAAACTCGAGGACCGGGACCGCACGCAACATACTGCCGGGGGAGGCGTCGAGTGCGGCTGTCAGGCTCATACTTCATTCTATTCGAACACAACTACGAAATAAAGAGGGTTGTGGAGAACATTGAAGCTAGCCTCCAGACGACGCCTCGCCAGGCAGCGGCACGGACCGGCTGAAGGCTAGCTGAGTTCCAAGACCACATGCTTTAGTGGCTGCATGCCCTCCCGAGACATGCCCTCCCCAGACGTGCCTTCCCGAGACGTGCCCTCCAGAGACACACCTTCCAGAGACACACCTTCCAGAGACACACCTTCCCGCGCCAGGTCTTCCCGGGATTGGGCAGTGGTGTGGCAGGCTGTGCATGAAGAACGCCGGGCCTTGATCGAAGACCTCGCTGCTGCCGATCCGGACCAGTGGACAACGCCCTCATTGTGTCCCGGTTGGGACGTACATGACGTGGTGGCTCATCTCGTGGATACCGCAAAGACCACTCGTCTCGGTTTCGTTCGTCGCCTGTTGGCCGCACGGTTCGACTTCGACCGGGATAATGCCGCAGGGGTAGCTCGCGAGCGGTCCGCGACGCCGGCCGAAACTCTCTCCGAATTTCGCCGCGTACTGAATGAAACCAGAACGCCGCCCGCAGCGCCGGCAACCCGATTGGTGGAAGCCATCGTCCATGGCGAGGACATCAGGCGCCCGCTTGGATTCAAGCGCACCTATCCGATCGAACACGTTGTCACAGCCCTGCAGTATCAATTGAAGACGACCGTCTCAATGGGAGGAGGCAAGCAACGCGCCGCAGGCTCACGGATAGTGGCCACAGATTCCAACGTCGACGCCGGATCTGGTGCCGAAGTCAGGGGATCAACCTTGTCGTTACTGCTCGCTGTCTCGGGTCGCCCAGCCGACCGTAATGAGTTCACCGGTGAAGGCGCCACGGCTTTTATCGAGCACCTCACGGGATAGGGAACAATGGATAGGCGGATCTTCCGCCGTCCAAACAGAACAAGGTTCGTTTCATGCCCCTCACCATCCGTCGCGTAACGGCAACCGATTACGACGACGTTCGCCGGATCACCCGCGACGCCTACCTTCACGCCGGCTACTTCAGTGAAGCTGACCATCCATACGTCCAGGTCTTGGCCAACGTTGAACACAGGGCTGAACACGCAGAGGTATGGGTTGCGGAGGAGGAGGGCGTCGTCGTCGGCTCCTTCGCCATCACTTTCGAGGGCCAGCGCTACACCGATATCGCAATCGCAGGCGAGCTCGAGTTCCGTATGCTCGCTGTGGACCCCGCCGCGCAGCGCGGCGGCATCGGACGGCGGATGGTCGAGTGGATCATCGACTATGCCCGCAGCCTGGAGGGCATCGACGCAGTCAGTCTGACCAGTGGCTCCGATATGGTCCGTGCCCACCGGTTGTACGAATCGCTCGGCTTCGAACGGGTCCCGAGCCGCGACTGGTGGGTTCCGGATGAAGACATCCAGCTATGGGTCTTCCGATTGGCGCTGCAATCTAACAAGCAGGTTGGCGCTACAACCTGACAAGAGTGTCACCGGTCGCGCATAGACTAGAACCCGAAACCCCAGCCACTGAAGAAGTACCAAGGATCGTGGAGAAACATGCCCGAGATCACCCGTGAGGACGTCGCGCATCTGGCACGGCTTGCCCACATTGATATGACTGGCGAGGAGCTGGACCGGATGACCGGCGAGCTCTCCGTCATTGTCGACTCCATCAAGACGGTCAGTGAAGTTGCCGGTGACGACGTTCCCGCAACCAGCCATCCCATCCCGCTGAGCAACGTCTACCGCGATGACGTCATCGGAGAAACGCTCACCAACGAAGAAGCCCTTAGCGGCGCTCCCGACAACGCCGCCGGCCGCTTCAAGGTCCCCGCAATCCTGGACGAGGAGTAGAAATGACCGATCTCACCAGGCTCAGCGCTGCCCAGCTTGCCGAGAAACTTTCCTCCCGCGAAGTTTCAGCAGTTGAAGCTGTCCAGGCCCACCTCGACCGAATCGGCGAAGTCGATCCGGCAATCAACGCGTTCCTGCATGTCAACACTGATGAAGCCCTCCGCGTGGCCAGCGAGGTGGATAAAGAACGGTCCATCGGAGATGCGATGCACCCGCTTGCAGGTGTTCCCATCGCCGTCAAGGACCTCATCGTCACCAAAGGCCAGCCCACCACAGCCGGCTCAAAGATCCTCGAGGGCTGGCACAGCCCGTATGACGCCACCGTCGTCCGGCGCCTGCGCGACGCCAGGATGCCCATCCTCGGCAAGACCAACCTCGACGAATTCGCCATGGGTTCCTCTACTGAGCACTCGGCTTACGGGCCCACCCGCAATCCGTGGGACCTGGACCGTATTCCCGGTGGTTCCGGAGGTGGATCAGCCGCCGCCGTCGCTGCCTTTGAAGCGCCGCTCGCGCTGGGAACCGACACTGGCGGTTCGATCCGCCAGCCCGGCGCAGTCACGGGAACCGTCGGCGTCAAGCCGACCTACGGCGGCGTGTCCCGCTACGGTGCCATCGCCATGGCGTCCTCCCTCGATCAGATCGGTCCCGTCACTCGCACGGTGCTGGACGCCGCTCTACTTCACGAGGTTATCGGCGGTCACGATCCCCATGACTCGACTTCGCTGACGGACCCGGTCGGCGCGCTCGTCGAGGCCGCCCGCAACGCGGACGTGAAGGGCATGCGTATCGGCGTCATCAAGGAACTGCAGGGCGAGGGTTACCAGGACGGCGTCCAGGCACGCTTCAACGAAGCGCTTGATTTACTGCGCCAGGCGGGTGCCAACGTCGTCGAGGTCTCCTGCCCCAACTTCAAGTACGCGCTGGGCGCCTACTACCTGATCATGCCGTCGGAAGCCTCGTCGAACCTCGCAAAGTACGACGGCGTCCGGTTCGGCATGCGCGTCGTGCCCGACGGCGCTCCCACCATTGAGCGCGTCATGGGCGCCACCCGCGCAGCCGGCTTCGGTGACGAAGTGAAGCGACGCATCATCCTCGGCACCTACGCGCTGAGCGCCGGTTACTACGACGCCTACTATGGCTCAGCGCAGAAGGTCCGCACCCTGATCCAGCGTGATTTCGACGCCGCCTTCACCCAGGCTGACGTGTTGATTTCGCCCACCGCTCCCACCACCGCCTTCAAGCTGGGGGAGAAGCTGGATGATCCGCTGGCAATGTACCTGAACGACGTCGCCACCATCCCCGCAAACATGGCCGGCGTTCCGGGCATTTCGGTGCCCGGCGGTCTTGCCGACGGTCTGCCGGTCGGCGTCCAGTTCCTCGCCCCTGCACGTCAGGATGCACGGCTCTACCGTGCCGGCGCTGCACTGGAATCGCTGCTCGAAGACACCTGGGGCGGACCCCTGCTGGCACAGGCACCTGAGATCGCTGGAGTGAAGTAAATGACTACTGCAACCGCCGAGATCCTCTCCTTCGAAGAGGCCATGGAGAAGTTCGACCCGGTGCTCGGCTTCGAGGTCCACGTCGAACTGAACACCCGCACCAAGATGTTCTCATCAGCGCCGAACGCTTTCGGGGACACACCGAACACCAACGTCACCCCGGTGGACCTTGGACTCCCCGGGGTTCTGCCGGTCATCAACCGGGTAGCCGTCGAGTCCTCGATCAAGATCGGCCTCGCGCTGGGCTGCAAGATCGCCGAGAAGTGCCACTTCGCCCGGAAGAACTACTTCTACCCGGATACCCCGAAGAACTTCCAGACCTCGCAGTATGACGAACCCATTGCCTACGACGGCTCAATCGACATCGAGCTCGCCGACGGCACCGTCTTCACCGTCGAGATCGAGCGCGCCCACATGGAGGAAGACGCCGGCAAGCTCACCCACATGGGCGGCGCCACCGGCCGCATTCAGGGTGCCGAGTTTTCGCTCGTCGACTATAACCGCGCCGGCGTACCCCTCGTGGAGATCGTCACCAAGCCGATCGTCGGCGCTGGGGAACGCGCACCGGAACTGGCCAAGGCCTACGTTGCGGCCATCCGCGAGATCGTGAAAAATCTCGGCGTTTCCGATGCCCGCATGGAACGCGGCAACGTCCGCTGCGATGCCAACGTTTCCCTCAAGCCCAAGGGCCAGGAGAAGTTCGGCACCCGCACCGAGACAAAGAACGTGAACTCGCTGCGCGCGGTTGAGCACGCGGTTCGGTACGAGATCCAGCGCCACGCCGCAGTGCTCGACGGCGGCGGCACCATCACGCAGGAAACGCGCCACTGGCACGAGGACACACGGTCGACGACGGCCGGTCGCCCCAAGTCAGACGCCGACGACTACCGCTACTTCCCCGAGCCCGACCTGGTTCCGGTAGTTACCGACGACGCCTGGATCGAGAAACTCCGCAGCGAGCTTCCCGAACCGCCGGCTGCCCGCCGCAAACGGCTGCAGACCGACTGGGGCTACGCGGACGCCGAGTTCCGTGACGTGGTGAACGCCGGTGTCATGGACTCCATCGAGGAAACCATCGCTGCAGGCGTCAAGCCGGCAACGGCCCGCAAGTGGTGGATGGGTGAAATCTCCCGCCGGGCCAAGGTCGCGGAGGTCGAACCCGCCGAGCTGGGCGTCACGCCCGCCCTGATCGTGGAACTGCAGGGGCTCATCGACGCAGGCAAAATCAACGACAAGCTCTCCCGCGAGGTGCTCGACGGCGTCCTCGCCGGTGAAGGAACGCCCACCGAAGTGGTGGCACAGCGCGGTCTGGAGGTCGTGTCCGACGACGGCGCCCTCCTGGAAGCGATCGACGGCGCCCTCGCCGCACAGCCCGATGTCGCGGACAAGATCCGCGGCGGAAAGCTGCAGGCAGTCGGCGCAATCGTTGGCGGCGTGATGAAAGCAACCCGCGGACAGGCCGACGCCGGCCGGGTTCGCCAGCTCATCCTCGAACGCCTCGGCGTCGAGGGCTGATCTGCGGAGTCGAAGCCCAGTTTGCAGGTGAGCTGATTGGACATGAACGAGAGCAACCAAGACGCAGGTGGGCAGCATTCCGCCCACCTGCGTCCGGGTTGCTCCCACGGGTGAGGAAGCCATGGCGAACATGCCGGCAGCGGAGGTGGATGTCACTACTGAACTGGTCGTCCGCCTGCTCGCCGAGCAGCACCCAGACCTGGTTGAGCTGCGACTCACTCCAGCTGCCAACGGCTGGGACAACGCGATCTTCCGGCTCGGAGCCGACCTTGCCGTACGCCTGCCACGGCGGCAAGCGGCCGCGGAGCTGATCCGGAACGAACAGCGTTGGCTGCCGGAACTGAGCCAGGGCCTTCCTGCGGCAACGACCGTCCCAGTGCGGACTGGTGCTCCGTCGTCGTACTTTCCCTGGTACTGGACCATCACACGCTGGGTGAACGGCGTGCAGGCCGCAGCCATCGAACCGCGGCGTCGCAGCCACGCGGCGGAAGACCTGGGGCGGTTCGTCCTCGCTTTTCACCGCCCGGCCCCCGCCGACGCCCCGCGTAACCCTGTCCGCGGAGTACCACTGTCCACCCGGAACGCCGCTGTGGAGGAACGGATAGCCGCAGCCGGACTGTCCCGCGAACTCCTCGGTCTGTGGCGGATTCTGCGCGATCAGCCCGAATGGAGCGGCCCGCCGCTCTGGCTTCACGGTGACCTGCATGCGGCCAACCTCGTACTAAATCCGAAGGGCAGGCTCGCCGGCGTCCTCGACTTCGGTGACCTGACAGCGGGAGATCCTGCCACCGACCTCGCCGCCGCATGGCTCGTCTTCGACCGTGCTGGCCGACGCGTCTTCATGGACACCATCAACAGCGAACGACCGCTGGACGCAGCAACCTGGCAGCGGGCACGCGGCTGGGCACTGTGTATTGCCGCTGCCATGGCGGCGACATCGGACAACAATCCGGCATTCCGCACCATGGGCAACCGCATCCTCGACGACGTACTGACCGACGAAGGGCCCGCCGGATGAACTTCACCCACGTATCCCGCGTCCAAACCGAGGGCGACAGGCACGTTATGGAAGACGCCTGCGGCTACCGAGCCAACGCCGCCTGGATGATCGACGGAGCAACGTCCCTGCTCGACGAACTCGATCTTCCCGGCGCGTCAAACCCTTCCTGGTACGCGCAGGTTCTTGGCTTGGCGCTGGCGGAGAGCGTCGGACCCAAGAACCCCCGCACGGTTTTGGCCGCGGCATTGGCCAAGGTCGACGAACTCGGTCACCATCTGGTGGGACCTGAGTCCCAGCGCTTCCCCAGCGCCGCGGTCTCACTTGTCACAACCGACGACGACGGCGCCCTCTCAGTGCTCAGCCTCGCGGATTGCCACGTAGTCGCAGCCCTCAATGGCGGGGGAGTGAGGCACGTAGGGCAGGCGTTGGACACGTCGTCGTCGCTCGATGAACTACGGCAGGCGAAACGGGCGCGGAACACCGCAGAGGGGGTATGGGTGGCACGCCGCGAACCGGCTGCCGCCGAACACGCCCGGCTCGTCACGCTCGAGCCGGCACATACGGTGGCGCTGGCGTCGGACGGCGCTTGGCGTGCAATCGACCTTGGGCTGGTGAGCGGGCCCGAGGAGTTCCTTGAGGCGGTACAAACCCCGATGGGGGCGCAGGAGCTTATGCTGATGCTGCGGACCACACAGAATGAGATCGGCGAATCAGCCGATGACGCATCGATCTGTGCGTCGCATTGGCGGAGCGTTAGCGGTAGCAGTATCGAAGCGGAACGTTAGGGAGCACTGCAATGACTGAGACAGCAGATGTTGTGATCGTCGGAGGCGGCATCGCGGGACTCTCGCTCGCAGCTGCGCTCACAGCGGGTGACCGGGCAAAACTGAGGGTCACCCTCGTGGAAGCGGAGCATTCGCTCGCCTACCACACCTCCTCGCGATCGGCCCGCCAACTCATCCCGAGTTACGGCCCGACAGTGATCCAGCAACTGACGGGTCGAACGCTCACGCTCATCCGCGAACTGGAACAGGAACTTCCCACGCCGGTGCTGTCGCCGCGCAGCTTCATGCTCGTCGGTTCAGAGAACGACGTCGCTGCCCGCGCCAGCGGCGCAGTGGAACGAATACCGTGGGAAGAAGCGGTGGTGCTCTGTCCGCAGATCTCTCCGGCAGCCCCGGAGCAGGGTTACGATGCCGCAGGGCTGGACACCACGGCAGTCGGGTGCAATACCGACGTCCTCCTCGAACACCACCGGTCAGCAGCGGAAGCCGGTGGCACCAACATCATGACCGGCGCGCGCGTGCACTCGGTCCAGAAGCTCCGGACGGCCTGGGAAATCGGTGCCGGATCCCACGCGGTGCACGCCGCCGTCGTCGTCAATGCGGCAGGAGCGTGGGCAGATGAACTTGCCGTCCTCTCAGGGGTGGCGACGCAGGGCATGCGGCCCTACCGGCGGACCGCCGCGGTTGTCGCCGCCGATAATATCCCCGCCCCGGATTCGCCCATGGTGGCGGCCGCGGATGACAGTTTCTATTTCCGCAGGGACGACGACGGCCTGCTGATCTCGCCCGCCGAATCAGTTCCCAGCGTGCCGGAGGACGCGCAGCCCCGGCCTGAGGATCTTGAAGCGCTCATGGCCCGCCTTGATGCCATGACTACGCTCGGGATCGGCAAGGTAATGCGGGCCTGGACAGGTTTGCGAACCCAGGTGGCCGACGGGCTCCCGGTCGTCGGGTTCGACCCGGAGGCTGAGGGGTTTTTCTGGCTGGCGGGCCAGGGCGGCTATGGGTTCCAAACGTCGTCGGCCATTGCTGAATTGTCCGCGGGGCTCATTACCGGGACCAAGGAAGGTTCCGCCGGCCAGTCCCTCGCATCATCGCTCGCTGCCGGGCGATAGCCGGGGCGCATCATCAGGAGCTGAGCAGCGTTTCGCCTTCGGTGGACAGCACCCCATCCAGCTGTTGCGGCGGGTCTAAAGTACAAGCATGAAGGTTGAAGAAACGCCGCTGCCCGGAATCGGCATGCGCAAGGACATTGTGACGGCCTCCGGACGCCGGATCGGTACGGTCACCCAGCGCGATGGCGCAACCGAGTTGATCGTTTCCCGCGAGGATGATCCGGACGCATGCGTGGCATCCATTCCGCTGACCGCGGAGGAAGCCTCCGCCCTCGGCAACCTCATCGGCGGCCACCAGATCGTGGCGCAGCTGACGGAGGCGCACCGGGATCTGCCGGGAGTGAGCACCCGGCAATTCCTGGTCGAAGCAGATTCGCCTTACGTCGGCCGCAGTCTTGGCGACACGAGGATGCGTACCCGAACCAGTGTTTCGCTGGTCGCCGTTCTGAGAAGGGGACAGGTTCAGGCATCACCCACTCCTGATTTCACGCTGACCGCCGGAGACCTGCTCGTTGCCGTAGGCACCTCGGAAGGGCTTGACGCCGCCGCCGAGATCCTTCGCGGCGGCTGAGCCGCCCGTGGAAAGTCACAGCACCCTTGTCCTCATTGAGTTGGGCGCGGTCTTC
This sequence comes from uncultured Arthrobacter sp., assembly GCF_947495145.1. Lineage (GTDB taxonomy): Bacteria > Actinomycetota > Actinomycetes > Actinomycetales > Micrococcaceae > Arthrobacter_D. Next base: position 155,906 of record NZ_CANLXP010000002.1, on the reverse strand, counting down.
CTTGGTCTCGGCATTCTTGGCCGGTTAGCCGGTCGCATCGGCCTCTCACCCATCCCGCTCTATCTGATCGGCGGTCTGTTCTTCGGACAGGGCGGCTTCGTCGAACTCGAAGGCCTGGAGGAATTCAGCGCAATAGCCAGCGAGATAGGCGTCATTCTCCTGCTCCTGCTGCTTGGCCTCGAGTACACAGCGGGCGAGCTGGTGACCGGGCTCAAGCAGTCCTGGACAGCCGGGCTCCTGGACATCGTGCTAAACTTCCTGCCCGGCGCCATCATCGCGCTGATTCTTGGCTGGGGTGGCGTAGGAGCGCTGGTGCTCGGGGGAGTGACGTACATTTCGTCGTCCGGCATCATCGCCAAGGTGCTCACAGACCTGGGGCGCCTCGGCAACAGGGAAACCCCGGTCATACTTTCGCTGCTGGTCTTCGAGGACCTGGCCATGGCCATCTACCTGCCCATCCTCACAACAGTGCTGGCAGGAGTCAGTTTCGCAGGCGGGCTCCAGGCTGTTGGCGTTTCCCTGGTAGTGGTCACCATCGTCCTGGTCATTGCCCTCCGGTTTGGCCGCACCGTTTCGGCAATCGTCGATTCCAAGGACCGGGAGGTCTTCCTCCTGACCCTCATTGGCGGGGCACTGCTTGTTGCGGGTCTTGCCGCGGCAATGCAGGTGTCAGCTGCGGTCGGCGCCTTCCTGCTCGGCATTGCGATCTCGGGTGCCACCGCCACCAATGCCACCCGGCTCCTGGAACCGCTGCGCGACCTGTTCGCCGCCATCTTCTTCGTGGTCTTCGGGCTGAATACCGATCCCTCCACCATCCCGCCGGTGCTCGGTTATGCGTTACTGCTGGCGGTCATCACGGCCGGAACAAAAGTGGCAACCGGCTGGTGGGCAGGAAAGCGGCAGGGTGTCGGTCGCCTGGGACGCGCCCGCGCCGGTGCCGCACTGATTGCCCGCGGCGAATTTTCCATCGTCATCGCAGGCCTGGCGGTTGCGTCCGGAGCCATCCCCGACGAGCTGGCCGCCCTCGCGACGGCCTATGTGCTGCTGATGGCCATCCTCGGTCCGATCGCAGCCCGGCTTGCCGAGCCCACAATGAAGCTCATTTTGCGCACGGCTCCGCAGAACCGTCCGGCGCCGAAGGAAGCACAGGATGACATTGCGGTGTCCGAATGATTGCGTTTTGAGCCTGAAATCGCCGGTGAAAAGCGGGTCGACGGGCTACCCGTAACGGTTGTGCGCCGATGGGCCAATCCCCGGATCCTCCGGCGTCAGCCAGCCCTACGATGATCCCACCTACTCATTTGAAAGGTGGTGCATCATGCACTCACTTCGTGCGCTGCTGGCGAGCCTGCTCCTTATAGTCGGGTTCGGTCTGGTGGCGCCCGCCCCAGCCGCTGCAGCTCCCTACTGTGGAATTACATGGGGCTCACTGGCGAAGGCCAGCACGCCCTACACCGGTGCCCCGGTCGTGAACGTTCGCGCCGGTCGCCATGCCTGCTTCGATCGGCTCGTGATCGACGTGCGCGGCAAGAGTGCCGGCTACAACGTCCGCTACACGAGCCCCGTCACCGGAGCCTCCGGAATCGCTACTCCGCTCCGTGGTGGCGCAGACATCCAGGTGACCGTCAACGCGCCCGCCCACGACTCCCGGTACAACGCAACCTATCGCCCGGCGGTCCGGTCAGAAGCAGTGAATGTGGCCGGATTCCCGACTTTCCGCCAGGTGGCTTACGTGTCCAGCTACGAGGGCACAACCACGTTCGGCCTCGGTGTCCGTGCCCGTCTCCCGTTCCGGGTGTTCAGCCTTAACGGACCGGGTACCTCGTCGAGGATCGTCATCGACGTGGCCCATCGCTGGTAGGGGAAATCCGCCCCCCACCCCGTCCACGGATGGAGTCACATAATGGCGCTCTGAGGTTCTCAGAGCGCCATTATCTCTGCCTCCGCCGGCGACGTACGCGCCAACGGAAGGTATGGACCCGGCCGACGAACCGTCGCGGAGCACAAACAGCACCTACGCGAGCGGCTCGCCCAGCACGCGGTCGACGGCGGTGAGTACCGACCCAGCCTCCACCAGCTTCCGCACGGCCTCGATTTCAGGCGCGAGATACCGGTCGGTTCCCGGCCCTTCGACTACCTCGCGGATAGCAGTCCGCGCCGCATGGATGGCAGGAGAACTGCAGGAGGTGCTGATGCCGCCGTCGCGCATGTCCAGCGCACGGGCGGCGGTCAGCAGCTCGACTGCCACCACGCGGGTGAGTCCGTCCAATGCGCGCCGCAGCTTCAGGCCCGCGGACCAGCCCATCGACACGTGGTCCTCCTGCATGGCCGAGGACGGGATGGAGTCAACGGACGCCGGGACCGCAAGGCGCTTGAGCTCGGACACGATGCCGGCCTGGGTGTACTGGGCGATCATGTGGCCGGAGTCCACGCCCGGATCATGGGCCAGGAACGGATTGAGGCCGTGGTTGCGGCTCTTGTCGAGGAACCGGTCGGTGCGGCGTTCGCTCATGGAGGCGAGGTCAGCGACGGCGATCGCGAGGAAGTCGAGTGCATACCCGATCGGTGCGCCATGGAAGTTGCCGTTCGATTCAACCCGGCCGTCAACAGTCACCACCGGATTGTCGATTGCCGAACCCAGCTCGATCGCAGCCACCGATTCGACGTGCGCCAGGGTTGCCCGCGCTGCCCCGTGAACCTGCGGCGCGCACCGCAGCGAATAAGCGTCCTGGACCCGGGTGAAACGATGCGCCTTGCGCTCCTCCGACGCATGCTCGCCGATCAGCCGTGACCCGGACAGCACCCGGCGAATGTTTGCAGCGGAAACAAGCTGGCCCGGATGCGGCCGAAGCCGGTGCAGGTCCTCTGCAAAGACGCTGTCGGTACCCAACAGGCCCTCGACGCTCATTGCAGCGGCAAGGTCGGCAGTACGCAGCAGCCGAAGAAGGTCGGCGGACGCAAGGACCAGCATGCCCAGCATGCCGTCGGTGCCGTTGATGAGGGCAAGGCCCTCCTTTTCCCGCAGTTCGACGGGGGCGATGCCGGCGGCATCGAGCGCCTCAGCGGCAGGCAGCAGCGCGCCGACGTCGTTCCTCACCTCGCCCTCACCCATGAGGGCCAGCGCCACGTGGGACAGCGGCGCGAGGTCGCCGGAGCAGCCGAGCGAGCCGTACTCGCCGATCACCGGCGTGATGCCCGCGTTGAGCATGTCCGCGTAGGTCTGCGCGACGACCGGCCGCACGCCTGTCCGGCCGGTGGCCATGGTGGAGAGCCTGCCCAGCATCAGCCCGCGCACCACCTCACGGTCAACTTCCGCGCCCGACGACGCCGCGTGGCTGCGGATGAGGCTGCGCTGCAGGTGGGTGCGCTCCTGGACAGGGATGTGCTTGGTCGCCAGCGCGCCGAAGCCGGTGGATACGCCGTAGTGCGGTGTCGGATCATCGATAAGGGCGTCGATAACCGAGCGGCTCGCTTGCATGGCGGCCAGGGACTCTTCGCTGAGCTCCACCTTCGCGCCGTACCGCGCGACGTCGACGACCTCCGCCGGCGCCAGAGCTCCCAAACCGATACTGACGATCGTCCCGTGCCGCATGTCTGTCCTCTTCCGTCCTGAACCTGCGCGCTCTTGCCAATCAGTGAAATGAGCGTTTCAATAAGTGAAATACAAATGTCCCCCGAACGCAAGGAAGAAACCCGTGGCGGATACCTCCACCCGCACCGTTGAACGGGCGCTGCTGCTGCTCGGCACGGTGTGCGATCGCGGATCGGTGACGCTCGCCGACGCCGCCCGCGACGCTGGCCTCTCGGCGTCCACCGCGCTGCGCCTGCTGCGCACGTTGGAGGGGACAGGGTTTGTCCGCCGGGACGACGACGGCTACCGCCCGGGCATGCGGGTGGTCCAACTCGGCGCGCAGGCGCTCTCCCATGAATCGCTTGTGTCGCTGGCTGAGGACGCGCTTGAGCGGCTGGTCAGCTCGACGGGGGAGTCGGCCTACCTCAACGTGCCCTCCTCGGACGGCCACGGCATCTATCTCTCAGTGCGGGAAGGAACGCACTCGGTCCGCCACACCAGCTGGGTGGGCAGGAGCATCCCGTTGGAGGGATCAGCGGCCGGAGCTGTTCTCAGCGGAGACACCCCTGAGGACGGCTTCGTGGTGATCAGCAACGGCATCGAACCTGACGTTACGGCCATCGCTGCGCCCGTTCTGTCGGGCGGACAGGTGGTGGCGGCGCTCAGCGTTGTGGTGCCGAGCTACCGGATCGACGACGACGGCGCCCGCCGGATCGGCCGTCAGGTCGCCGCCGAGGCGGCGGGCGTCCTCGCAGCCCCGACGGATGCCGCCCCGCAGGGCACCTCCTCCACCGGCATCGAAACCCCTACAACTCACGAGCCCTCGACAACAGGAGCACAGTCATGACTTTCACCCAGCACGATCCGTCGCGCACCGTCCGGGCGCCGCGCGGCACCGAGCTGTCCGCGAAAAGCTGGCAGACCGAGGCGCCCCTGCGCATGCTGATGAACAACCTCGACCCCGAGGTGGCTGAGCGGCCCGAAGACCTCGTCGTCTATGGGGGTACGGGCCGGGCTGCGCGCAGTTGGGAGGCGTACGACGCCATTGTCGCCACGCTGAAGGACCTCGATGAAGACGAAACGCTGTTGGTGCAGTCGGGCAAGCCGGTGGGAGTGTTCCGCACCAACCCCTGGGCGCCTCGGGTTCTTCTGGCCAACTCGAACCTCGTGGGCGACTGGGCAACGTGGCCTGAGTTCCGGCGGCTGGAGGCGGAGGGACTTATGATGTACGGGCAGATGACCGCAGGCTCCTGGATCTACATCGGCACGCAGGGGATCCTGCAGGGGACCTATGAAACCTTCGCAGCCGTAGCTAAAGCCCGGTTCGACGGATCCCTCGCCGGCACTCTCACCCTCACAGCAGGCTGCGGCGGAATGGGCGGTGCGCAGCCGCTGGCGGTCACCCTGAACGGCGGCGCGGTGCTGATCATCGACGTCAGCGAAACCCGCCTGCGCAGGCGGTCCGCCAAACGCTACCTCGACGTCGTCGCCGCCGACCTTGAGGATGGCCTCGCACAGGTGCTCGAGGCGAAGCGCGGGAAGCGCGCCCTGTCGGTGGGCGTCGTCGGGAACGCCGCCGAAATCCTGCCGGCGCTGCTGGAACGCCAGCGAAACGGTGAGTTCACCATTGACATCGTTACGGACCAAACCTCCGCCCATGATCCGTTGAGCTACCTCCCCGAGGGCATCGGCGTCGACGAGTGGGAACGCGAAGCATCGGGTGATCCGGACGGTTTCACCAAGAAAGCGCAGACCTCCATGGCCCGTCATGTGGAGGCGATGGTCGGGTTCCAGGATGCCGGAGCAACGGTCTTTGACTACGGCAACTCCATCCGTGACGAGGCACGCAAGGGCGGCTATGAGCGTGCCTTCGAGTTCCCCGGCTTCGTTCCGGCCTACATCCGTCCGCTGTTCTGCGAGGGAATGGGCCCCTTCCGCTGGGTTGCGCTATCCGGCGACCCAGCGGACATCGCAGTCACCGATGCAGCCCTCAAGGACCTGTTCCCCGAAAACGAGCACCTGCACCGGTGGCTCGATGCCGCAAAAGACCTCGTCGAGTTCGAAGGCCTGCCGGCACGCATTTGCTGGCTCGGCTACGGCGACCGGGCGAAGGCGGGCCTGCTCTTCAACCGCCTCGTCGCTGAGGGCAAGGTGTCCGCGCCGATCGTGATCGGCCGTGACCACCTCGACTCCGGTTCGGTCGCTTCGCCCTACCGCGAGACGGAAGCCATGGCTGATGGATCCGACGCCATCGCCGACTGGCCGCTGCTGAACGCAATGCTCAACACCGCATCCGGCGCCACCTGGGTGTCTATCCACCATGGCGGCGGCGTCGGCATCGGACGCTCCATCCACGCCGGGCAGGTATCGGTGGCCGATGGAACGGCGCTCGCCGCCGAAAAGCTTGAACGCCTGCTGACCAATGACCCGGGAACCGGGGTCATCCGCCATGTGGACGCCGGTTATGAACGCGCACAGGAGGTGGCCCGTGAACGTGGAGTGCGGATCCCCATGGAGCGCTGACCCGAAAGCTTGGCCGCGGTCAGGGATTCTGCCAGAGGCCCATCACATTGCCTTCGGGGTCCCGGAAGTAGGCGGCGAAGCCCATGTCACCGACCGCCATCTTCTCGCCCACGGCGGATCCTCCGAGCGACTCGATCTTCGCCACGCAGGCGTCGATGTCCTCGACATCGATCGTGATGATCGGCCCGGCCAGCGGCCCGTCGTCGCGCTTGAACATGCCGCCGTTGATGTAGCCGGGCTCCGTTGGCCCTTGTTCGCCGGCCGGCCCGGTGCCCGCAGCGGTGTAGTCAAACTCAGGCATCTGCGCCACGTCCCAACCGAATGCATCGCGGTAGAAGCTCCGCGCGCGGTCGCCGTCGTCGAAAGGGATCTCAAAATGCACAACACGTCCGCTCACAAGGAACTCCTCCGGATCAGTGGGGATAGCAGGATGTTCGCGATTCTAGGCCCAGCGCCCGCAACTGGGTAGGGGTATCGCGGCGCTCACGGAAAATGCTTGAACACGGGAAGGGAAACTATTGGAGAGCGTAAGCAGCCTGCTCGGTTCGATTGAGGATGTGGGGCGCGACGCCGTGCGCGGCGGCTACTCCCGTCCGGTCTTCTCGACCGCCGAACTCGACCTGAGGTCCTGGTTCCGTGAAGAGGCCCAGCGGCGCGGACTCGACGTGGAGACCGACCGCAACGGGATCCTCTGGGCCTGGTGGGACACGGAGACGCACGACGACGCCGGTCGCCAGGGTGCCCTCGTCACCGGCAGCCACCTCGACTCGGTTCCCGGCGGCGGCGCTTTCGACGGTCCGCTCGGTGTCGCCTCTGCACTGGCCGCCGTCGATCTCCTGAAGAAGCGCGGCGTCCAGCCCCAGCGGGCGCTTGCCGTCACGGTGTTTCCGGAAGAGGAAGGCTCGCGCTTCGGTGTTGCCTGCCTGGGTTCCCGGCTGCTGACCGGCGCTATCGACGCCGACACCGCGCGCAACCTGAAAGATCCCGACGGCGTCACCATCGCCGAAGCAGCACGAGCCAATGGATTGAATCCCGAGCACTTCGGCAGGGACGATGACGCGCTGCGCCGGATCGGCGACTTCGTCGAGCTGCACGTCGAGCAGGGCCGCGGCCTGATCGACCTTGATGCGCCCATTGCGGTAGGCACCTCGATCATCGGTCACGGGCGGTGGAAACTGGCCATCAGCGGGCAGGGCAATCACGCCGGCACCACCCTGATGGATGACCGCGCCGACCCCATGGTTGCGGCCGCGCAGGTGGTCCTCGCCATCCGGAAGACAGCTGCGGCGACGCCCGAAGCCCGTGCCACCGTGGGCCGCATCCAGCCGATCCCGGGCGGCACCAACGTGATCGCTTCCCGGGTGGACCTGTGGATCGACCTCCGGCACCCGAATGACGCCACCACCGCGGCGCTCGTCGAGTCCATCCACGGCCAGGCCCAGAAAGCCGCCGCGTTCGAGGGGTGCACTGCCGCCCTGACCCGGGAGTCGGTCAGCGGCACGGTCAGCTTCGACGGTGAACTCCAGCGTCAACTGCAACTCGCCATCCCCGGCGCTCCCGGCCTGCCCACCGGTGCAGGGCACGACGCCGGCATCCTGGCCGCCCACGTGCCCTCAGCCATGCTGTACGTACGCAACCCGACAGGCATCAGCCATTCGCCCGAGGAATACGTTGAGGGCGACGACGTCGACTTCGGCGCCGTCGCCCTCGCCGATGCGCTGGAGCGGCTGCTGTGAATACGCTGTGGTGTGAACAGGCCTGGATGGAGCCCGGAGAGATTGCGACGGGAGTGCGCGTTGAGTGCGACGATAGCGGCATCGTCCGCCGGGTCACTCGCGCTACCGAACCCGCACCGGGTGACCTGGTGCTGGACGGCGTCGTTTTTCCGGCCGCCGCAAACGCGCACTCCCATGCCTTCCACCGGGTCCTCCGCGGGCGGACACACGCCGGCACCGGCACCTTCTGGACCTGGCGGAACGCAATGTACCAGGCGGCAGCCGTCCTCACCCCCGAGGTGTACGAGGAACTTGGCACCGCCGTCTACACCGAGATGGTGGCCGCGGGCTGGACCAGCGTCGCCGAGTTCCACTACGTGCACCACCGGCCGGACGGCACGCCTTACGGCGAGCCCTACGACGGCGGCCCGCACGCCTTGGAACTGGCCCTTGCCCGCGCGGCGGTCACCGCCGGCATCCGGCTGACGCTGCTGGACACCTGCTACCTCTCCTCCGGATTCGGGGCACCGATCCTGCCGGAACAGGCCCGCTTCAGCGATGGCACCGCAGAGGCCTGGCTCACCAGGTGGCAGTCCCTTCGTGCGACCGTCGCCGAAAGTTTCCCGGCATCGGAGGTATCGGTCGGCGCAGCCCTGCACTCCGTGCGTGCGGTCGACGAACCCGCGCTCGCCTTCATCGCCCGGAATTTGCCCGGGGACGTACCCCTGCACATCCACCTCTCCGAGCAGCCCGCCGAAAACCGTGACTGCCTCGAAGCGACCGGAACCACGCCGACCGGGTTGCTGGCCAGACACGATCTGCTTTCGGAACGACTGACAGTTGTCCACGCCACACACCTGACTCCGCAGGACATTGACCTTCTTGGCAACGCCCGCGTCACCGTTGCGATGTGCCCCACCACGGAGGCAGACCTCGCCGACGGCATCGGCCCCGCACGGGCTCTGCAGGATGCCGGCGCCGTGGTGGCACTGGGCACCGACCAGCACGCCGTCGTCGACCCCTGGCTTGAAATGCGGGCACTGGAACACGGCGAACGGCTGGCCGGCGGCCGGCGCGGTCGGTTCTCGCCGGGTGACCTGGTGCGCGCAGTCGCGGCCGGCGGCGCGCGAGCGCAGGGTCGCGTGCCGGCTGGCTTAGTACCGGGACAGGTGTGCGACCTGGTGGCACTCGATCACGCAAGCGCGCGGACGGTTGGATCGTCCCCGGCCCAGCTCCCGATGACTGCCACAGCGCAGGACGTCAACGCCGTCGTCGTCGGGGGTGAACTGCTCGTCCTTAACGGCCGCCACAGCCGGCTGGGATTGCCGGGCCCACTGCTGGCCGCGGCTATCGCACGCGTGGACGGGGCAGCACCAGCTGAGGCGATAACAGCTGAGGCGGCTACAATCCGAAAGGCACAGCCATGACCGGACCTGCGGGTAACGCGTCAACCATTCTCACCAACATCGGCGAACTCATGACGCAGGACGCCGAGCACCGTGTGCTGACGGATGCGGCGATCGTTTTCGAGGGCGAGCGGATCGCCTGGATCGGTTCCGCCGCGGACGCTCCTGCAGCTGATAGCCACTACGACGCCGCGGGCCGCGCCTGCCTGCCCGGATGGGTGGACAGCCACACGCATCTGGTCTTCGCCGGCGATCGCACGGCCGAATTCGAAGCCCGGATGTCCGGGCAGTCCTATGCCGCCGGCGGGATCTCAGTCACCGTGGAGGCAACCCGGCGGGCAACGGATGAGGAACTCGGCGACCTGGTGACACAGCGGGCCGCCGAGGCGGCAGCTGGCGGCACCACCTACCTCGAAACCAAAACCGGTTACGGCCTGGATGTGGCCGAAGAAGCCCGCAGCGCCCGGATCGCTGCCGCTACGGCAGATGAGGTGACCTTCCTCGGCGCGCACCTCGTGCCGGAGGGGTGGTCGGCCGACGAGTACGTTCGCACGGTCACCGGTCCCATGCTCAGCGCCGTCCGGCCCTATGTGCAGTGGGCCGATGTCTTTTGTGAGACAGGCGCATTCACTCCCGACCAGAGCCGCGAAGTGCTCCGCGCCTGCCGACTGGCGGGGCTTGGGCTTCGCGTGCACGGCAACCAGTTGGGGCCGGGGGAGGGCGTACAGCTCGCGGTGGACGAGGGAGCGGCCAGCGTCGACCACGTGAACTATCTGACAAAGTCGGATATCGACGCGCTCGCCGGATCCTGGTCAAGCTGGAACGGTCAGTCGGCCTGGAACGGGCAGTTGGGCCAGAATGCCAACAACCGGGGCACCGTCGCCACATGCCTGCCCGCGTGTGATCTGTCCACCCGCCAGCCGCTCGCGCCCGCCAGGGAACTGCTCGACGCTGGAGTTCCAATCGCGCTCGCTTCGAACTGCAACCCGGGCACCTCCTACACCACGTCCATGGCGTTCTGCGTGGCGACGGCCGTGCTGCAGATGGGCCTCACCGTCCACGAGGCCGTCCGCGCAGCCACCTATGGAGGAGCGCTTGCCCTGCATCGCGAACAACCGAACGACGACGACGGCCGGCTTGCCGTGGGTTCGCTCGCTGTCGGACACCGGGCTGACCTGCAGCTGCTGGACGCACCGTCCGCAACGCACCTCGCCTACCGTCCGGGGATGCAGTTGACCCATGCGGTATGGCGCGGCGGGGAGCCAGTGCGCTGAGTCCGCTTGGGCACACGTCCGGCCATACGGCACCATGAAAGCATGCCAACCGCTAGGACCAACCCGCCGCCGTCGTCGTCGCAAACTGCCAGCCGGAGCAGGATCAAGGCCGAGATCCTGATTGTCCTTGGTCTATCGCTTGGCCAGGCCGGGGTCTACGCGGTGGTCGAATTGATCGACAAGCTGACCCGCGCGCCCCTCGCCTCGCAGACTACGAGACTCAATCCCGTACTGGACGACCGGCAGTACTTCGACCTCACCTATCAGCTGCTCGGGATCTTTTTCGCGCTGGTTCCCGTGGCACTCGTGCTTTTTCTGCTCACCGAACCGGGGAAATCGGCGTTCCGCCGGATGGGGTTCACTTTCAGCAGGCCGAAGCTCGACTTCGGCCTGGGCGTGGCGCTCGCGGCAGTCATCGGTGTCGGAACTCTCGGAGTCTACGCGGCCGGCCGGGCACTGGGGGTTACAACGGCAATCATCCCGACGGCGCTGGACACCTACTGGTGGACCCTGCCGGTGCTGGTGCTTTCGGCGGTCCGCCATGCGGTGCTCGAAGAAGTAATCGTTGTGGGTTACCTCTTCGAACGGCTGCGGGAACTCGGCTGGTCGGTGCCCGTCATTATCGTGACGTCAGCGCTGCTGCGCGGAAGCTACCACCTGTATCAGGGGATCGGGCCGTTCATTGGCAACGTGATCATGGGCCTTATCTTCGGCTACGCCTACACCCGCACCAGACGCGTCATGCCGCTGGTGGTGGCGCACGCGCTGCTGGACATTGCGGGCTTTGTGGGCTTCGCGCTTTTCGGTTCGGCGATCGGGATCGGAAACTAGTACGGCCCCGGCTTATGGAAGCCGGGGCCGTACTGCTTCTTGAGGAAGCTAGATTGAGACTGCACCCTTTGGGGTTTCGAACGTGACAGACATAATGCCCGGGGTGCCGTTCGGTGCGATCCATTCCACGTCGACGTCGTCCAGCGGGTGGGCGACCGGCGTCCCCAGCCACTCGGTAACCCGTGCAGCGGATCCGGCGATGGTCAGCGCATTGAGGCGCACCGACGCCGGCCGAGCCTGTGACGGGTGGAGGGACTCCGTGCCGTCATCCCAGCGGATCATGTAGGGAACCTGCGGATCAGCAATCAGGCCCTTGATGCCGATTTGCTGCCAGGTCAGTTCCTGGCCGTCGGGGAACTTGCGGTTGCCGGGAACGGCGCTGCGGCCCAGCCGCTCCTCGAACGGTGCGAGGTCATCAACGGCAACGCACCAGCCCATCCAGCCGCCGCCGGCCTCGGACCGCGCACGCACGGCCTGGCCGAACGGAGCCTTGTCCGATGCGGGGTGGTCAAGTACCTCGACCACCTCGAGGTACTGGCCGTTGACCAGCGGGAAAATCATGTTGCGGGTGCCGAAGCGCGGGTGCACGCCACCCTTCACAAATTCAACCCCGAGGGCATCGGAGATCCGCTCCGCAGTGGCAAGCAGGCCATCGGGTTCGCAGGCATAAGACACATGATCCAGACGCATGGCCCCATCTTGGCACTTTGTGATCCACGCCTCGACTTAGGGTTACCTAAGTCACAGTCCCGTCGCGCCAGAGCCCAAGTAAACCCCAAGGTCAGCCACCGATAGTTGGAGCACACAGGGAGCCCGGTTCCGAGACCGCCGGACTTCCTGCCGGGGACGCCTTTGAGCGTCCACCTTGAGTGGGGCAGCCCGTTTCCCATAGACGAGAGGCTGCCCCACTCAAGGCTTTCGCAGCTCCGGCCCTCCTCAGCGCCGAATCGAACGCCGAATCGAGCGCCGAATCGAGCGCCGAACTTTTCACCGCGAGTCACAATAGTTGCCCTCTGCGCCGAGTGTCGGGTTTCCTTGTAGAAGGTCACGAGTGACAGCGCGGTGGGTTTCTTCCGCCACCAGCCCCGGCTTGCTGTCCGGCAACCCTCCTTCGCGGCGGGGTGCCCCGGGTGACGACCTGGCCCTGCACGCGGTGTGCAGGAGCAAGCGCGATTCACAAAGGCGGCAGGTTTGACAAGCATCACGACAGTGAAACCGCATCCCGGCGCGGAAACTGTTGCCGGCGTCATCGTACAGCGGCTTTCAATTGGCCCGCTGACACTGGAAACAGGTGGACACCTGCCCGACGTCGTCCTGGCCTATGAGACCTGGGGCGCGCTCAATGCGGATGCCTCCAACGCGGTGCTTGTTGAGCATGCCCTCACCGGAAGTTCACATGTTGCCCGCGGCGACTCTTCCGAGGACGGCTGGTGGGACGGTCTGGTCGGTCCGGGCAGAACCATCGACACAGACCGCTTTTTCGTGGTGTCCATCAACATGCTGGGCGGCTGTTACGGGTCCACCGGTCCTGCCTCCCCGGATCCGGATGGCCGGCCCTGGGGTTCGCGGTTCCCGTTCGTCACCATCCGCGATTCAGTCCGGGCAGAAGCTCTGCTCGCAGATCTGCTCGGCATTTCCTCGTGGCACTCCGTGCTTGGCGGCTCCATGGGCGGCGCCCGGGCGCTTGAGTGGGCGGTCACCTATCCCGAGCGGGTGCAACGGTGTGCTGTCATCGCGTGCGGCGCCGCCAGCACTGCCGAGCAGATCGCTTTCGCCCAGGCGCAGGTGCAGGCCATTCGCCTCGATGCTCGGTTCGCGGGCGGAGACTACTACGGCAGCGCCGGCCCCGAGGACGGCTTGGGCCTTGCACGGCGGATCGCGCACATCACGTACCGCTCCGAAACCGAGTTCAGCTACCGGTTCGGGCGCGCGGCGCAGGGAGTTGAGGAGCCGTTCGGATCCGCGCTGCCGGGCGGGCGGGGGCGCTACCAGGTGGAGAGCTACCTGGATCATCAGGCGGACAAGCTGGTGGGCCGGTTCGACGCCAACAGCTACGTGATCCTCACCGAAGCGCTGATGAGCCACGATGTTGCGCGCGACAGGGGCAGCCTTCCAACGGCACTGGCGAATGCAACGGCGTCGTTCTTCCTAGCAGCGGTGGAATCCGACCGCCTGTACTGGCCGGCGCAGTCCCACGAGCTCGCGGCTGCACTGCCCGGGGACGTTGCCGTGCACACCATCGCATCACCCATCGGGCACGATGCGTTCCTGACTGAAATAGCGCAACTGGAACCCGCGCTGGCAGCGGCGTTCTTCAACGACGACGGCCTATGACGACGACTGCGCTGTCCGGTTACGCCTGACGCCCGGAATCAAGGCCGATCGGCCGAATCAATTGAGATGTCTCCTCCGGCTGTTTTACGGTGAGAAACATGTATCTGGAGAACCTCGTTTTCGATGCAGTAGATCCCCAGCGGCTTGGCCGGTTCTGGGAAGCGGTGGTCGGAGGTGAGCGGCTCACCGATGAACCTGACGGCTATGAGACACGGCTCGCCATCGAAGGCGGCCCGGTCCTGGACCTCTGTTTTCAACGGGTTCCCGAGTTGCCGTCCGGCGAGCCCCGGCTTCATCTCGACCTGCTTGGCGGTGCTCAACAGGCCCAGGAGGTTGACCGGCTGCTCGCGCTGGGCGCCCGGCATCTCGATATTGGTCAGGGCGATGTGCCGTGGATTGTGCTCGCCGATCCGGAGGGAACTCCCTGCTGCGTGATGGGGGAGCAGGCAGTACCGGACAGCGGACCGATCGTGTCGCTTCCGCTCGACTCCGCCGATCCTGACCGTGATGCCCGGTTCTGGTCCTGGCTGACGGGCTGGACAAGCGTTTCCGGGTCGCCACGGTCCCTGCGCCATCCATCGATGCGTGGACCCGTTCTTGAGCTGTGCGACGAGCCGGCGCCGAAGGGCACCGGAAAGAACCGGCTGCATCTCGACATCCGGCTTGAAGCGGGGGACAACCCCGATGCGGTCGCGGCCGGGATCGCTGAGCGCGGTGGCCGGGAGCTGAGCCCGGGCTACGGTGACCTGCCGTGGCGCATCTACGCTGACCCGTCCGGCAACGAGCTGTGCGTGCTGCCCGCGCCGTGATTCAAGATACGACGTCGACGTCCGCCCTCGTGAACATGCCACTATTGATCAATGACCAATCTCTCCCAGTCTGATCATTCTGCCGCGCCTGCACCCGTAGTTGTCTGGTCAAAGCCCGAAAACGAGCGCTCCGGCTCGCCCCTGCTGGTAATGCTGCACGGACACATGGCCAACGAGGAAGACCTCATGGGCATCCTCGACTTCCTGCCCGACGAGTTCACGGTGGCCTCCGTCCGCGCACCCGTAGCCCAGGGGCAGGGTTTCACCTGGTTCCCGCTGATGCAGGATGCCGCGTACTCGGTCGACAAGGTGACGGACGCAGTCCAGGACGTCCTTGACTGGGTCGATTCGATCAAGGAACCGCATTCAAGCGTCACCCTGCTCGGCTTCTCGATGGGAATGGCAGTGGCGAGCTCGATGCTGCGTGCCCGCCCTGCAGACTATGCGGCCGTCGTCGGGCTTTCCGGGTTTGTTGTTCCGACCGATGGCAGCACGTTATTCCACGACAGCGAACTCGAAAACCAGCGCGTGCCGTTCTTCTGGGGCCGGGACCAGGAAGACCCGGTCATCCCGGGCGACCGCATCGAGTTCACACACGCGTGGCTCAACCGCCACACCAAGCTGACCAAGGTGCTCTACGCAGGGATGTATCACAGCATCAATGCGCAGGAACTCGGGCACGTCCGCGAATTCCTGCAGATGGTGGTGCCAGGGGTCAGCCGGACACCACTGTCACGGTAACGCCGTTCACCGTCACGGAATCGCCGGGGTGAATCTGCCGTCCGCGGCGGTCCTCGATCTCACCGTTGACCTTCACCAGGCCATTCTCGATCAGTTCCTTGGCCTCGACGCCGTCTTCGGCGAGGTTGGCCAGCTTCACCAGCTGGCCCAGCCGGATCATTGAGTCGCGGATCGGCACTTCAGTGTTATTGCTCATAGTTACATCATGCCCGCCCAGCGCGAGCGGCTGTTCCACAACGGTGCCCTAGGGTTAACGGGTGTCTCGCGCCCGTCACCTGCCCGCCGTCGTCGGCCTTCCGTTGGCGGTAGCCGCCGGGGTTGCCATTCCGCTTCAGAGCAGGATCAACGGCGCGCTGGGCCAGACGCTCGATGACGGACTCGCCGCTGCGCTCGTCAGCTTCGGCACCGGGCTGGTGCTGATGATTCTGATCTCGCTGGTGCTGCCCCGCGGGCGTGCAGGGCTGCGGCAGCTGATCCCCGCGGTCCGCGAGCGGCGCTTTCCGCCCATCTATCTGGCAGCGGGAACAATCGGTGCCCTGTTCGTTTTCTCGCAGGCCATCACCATATCGATCCTGGGAGTCGCACTCTTCACCGTTGCAGCCGTCATGGGCCAGACAGTGAGCGGGCTTGCCGTGGACCGGGTGGGTCTGGGACCGGGCGGACGCCGCTCGATCACGCCGATGCGCATGATCGGCGTGACGCTCACGGTGGCGGCGGTGGTGTGGGCGGTCTCGCCCAGGCTGTGCGGAACCGGTACGACGGCGGCACTCATCCTGCCGCTTTTGCTGCCCATCGCGGCTGGCATCCTGGTGAGTTTCCAGCAGGCCATGAACGGGACTGCCGCCGTGCACTACGGCACACCCATCACGGCAACGCTCATGAACTTCATTGCCGGATCGGCAGTGCTGCTCGTCGCCTGGCTGGTGAAGCTGCTGGTAGCCGGACCGCCCGAACCCCTGCCGGAAGAGTGGTGGTATTACCTCGGCGGACCGATGGGGTGCGTGTTCATCGGAATCGGTGCGCTCCTGGTGCGATCCCTCGGGGTGCTGCTGACCGGCCTCGGAATGATAGCCGGGCAGCTGCTGGGTTCGCTGGCACTGGACCTGGTCCTTCCCACGCCGGGCACCGTCGTCGTTTTCGCTACCGTGGCGGGGCCGATCCTGGCGCTGGGAGCCATCATCCTCACCACGCTGCCGTGGAATCGCCGTCTCCTGCAGCGCACCTGAAAGACGCCGCAGGAGAGGCCAGTTGAGACGGCCGGGCCGGGTCCCAGTGGAACCCGGCCCGGCTTCAGTTCTTCCCGGATGAACCGGTCATAGCTGTGTTTACCGGCAATCCCGGGATTTTACCGGTCGGCCAACTCGTGGTCGTGGTCATGCTCCGGGTGGAGCCCGCCGCCGCTCTCGGTACCGCCGCCCAGCGGGTTGCCTTCGAAGCTGCCCTTCTGCTTGAAGTTGCCCTTCACGTTGCCGCCAACGCCGTTCACAGCCGTCGTGTTCATTGCGTACGTCAACGTCAGGTGTGCGATTGCGTCGCTCATCTGATCCAGCGATTCGATGCTGACGTTGCCTGTGTCATCACATTCAGCGTGGTAACAGGCGTCGTACGGGGCACCCGCAACGCCACCGAACAGGTCGGCCTGCTCCTCGGTCTTGATGCCTTCGGCACCGGTGAAGAGCCCGCCCGCGGGAATGCCTTCTGCAATGAACGGTCCGTAATCACTGCGGCCACTGAACGCTGTTTCGCCCGAGGGCAGGCCCTCTGCGGCGAAGTAGTCGTGGAAGTCCTGCTCAATCTGGCCGGAACCTGCAGGCCCCTCAGCAGCACCCGGACCCACCGGGAAGGCAGAGTTGTCACCGTCGTACACGAAGCGGCCAAAGTTCGGCGACCCGATCATGTCAAAGTTGAGATAGAGCCCCACGTTGGCCAGTTCGCCGGACGCCGCGAGATCGGCGACATAGTGTTCCGCTCCGAGGAGGCCCTGCTCTTCAGCGCCCCACCACGCAAAGCGGACCTTGTTGGCGGTCTTCACCTTGTGCATTGACTCAGCGACAGCAAGGATTGCGGCGCTTCCCGAGCCGTTGTCATTGATGCCCGGACCGGCCACCACACTGTCGAGGTGTGCGCCGACCATCACCACATTGCCGGCATCACCCGAAGCGGTCTCGGCAAGCACGTTGTAGGTCGCCCGGTTTTCCGAGATGGTGTCCACCACGACCGTGCCCGTAACGCCGTCACCGATCAGGTCGGTGCCGACCTCGTAGCTTGCTCCCAGCACCGGAATCCCGATGCCCGGTGCGCCCAACGTGCCGTTGATTGGTCCGGTACTGCCCGGCAGTCCGGTGTTGAAGATAACGACGGCGGACGCGCCGGCGGCTTCAGCATTGCTCGCTTTCTGTGCGAACGGGCAGCTGCCGCGCTGCACCAGGGCGATTGATCCGGCTACGAAGCCTGCAAAGTCCTCACTTTCGCAACCGCTGGTGCCGGCGCCGTCGACCGCTCCTGTGGTATCGACAGTGGTGATTGTGCCCGCTGCGTTTCCGGCGCCGGAGTAGGTCATCGTGGCGAAGGAATCCGAAGGATAGACGCGTGACTCCGGGCTGGTTTGAGTGAGAACCGAGGGGCTCAGCTGCTGGAAGTAGGGGAAGGTGAACTCCTGCACAACGGGTGAGTACCCCGCAGCGCGAAGCTTCCCGACCAGGTAATCCACCGAGTCGTCATACCCCTGGGTGCCGGATGCCCGAGTGCCGCCATTGGCATCGGCAATCGCGTCCAGTGCGTCAAGATGACCGACCACCCGATCGACCGACACAGCGGTTCGGAGTTTCTGGGAGGTGTTGTTGTTGCTGTTCTCATGGGTTGGACCGGCGTTGGCAGCCAGTCCGCCCGAGGCAACGAGGGCAAGTCCACCAACAAATGCAAGCGATGCCCGCCCAAAATGGGCGCGCTTTAGTAGAGCGATTGGGATCACCGTTGTTCCTTCTGTCGCAAAGGCGTGTCTGCGGTCGCAGACACTCGAACCCCTGTGACGCTGATCACGCCACAGGGGTGCGCTCAATCTATGGACAGTTCTCCCGCCGCGTCAAGGGCGCCGAACCAGCGTGGAGATCGGCGGTGGAAAACCACTCCGTAGGCGCGTAGGGTCGGAAGTCCGAAGCGAATGAATAGTTCTACGCGAAGGAGATTCCCATGGGCCTCAGCAATATCCTCAGGAGCGCCGCAGGTCGACTTGCAGGCAGGGGAGGCACCGGCACAACCCGGCGGACCCCTCGGACCGGTGGAATGGGAGCCGGCCGCGGCGGAGCCGGCCGGCCCGGTTCGGGCGGCGTGGGCGGAATGATCCGCAGCATCCTCAACCGGCGGTAGTTCCGCCACATCCCGGTCAGGAAACGGTTTTCACTACGAGGACGTCGCAGGGTGCGTTGTGTACAACGCTCCATGCGACGCTTCCCAGCACCCGGCCAAGCCCCTTGATACCCACGTTGCCGACCACCAGCAATTGGGCGCCGGTCCGCTCGGCCTCCTCCATCAGGACGTCCTGGGGCTTGCCGCGGCCGGCGGCAGGACGGACTTCCACACCAGGGTGCTCCTGACGGAGCTTGGCCGCAACCCGCTGGGCCAGCTCCAGCGCACGCTCGGCGTCGTCCAGTACCCAGGTCTCGCTTCCGATCTTCACAATTTCAGTGTTGCCCGTGATGTGCGCACTCAACACCACGAGTTCGGCTCTCAAACTCCCGGCAAGCGTCGCCGCCCGTGATGCAGCCTTGTACGCCGTCTCGCTGCCGTCCACTCCAACAACCACATTTCCTGCCATTTGCTGTTCCTCCTTGAACTGCTCATTCCAAGCGCGGTTCCGGCGCGGAACCTTCAGCACTGACCTTAGCGGCAGCCAACCGGCCGGGTGAGTTTCGGTAGGCTAAGGTGGTACCTTCGCCCGCCCGTTCCGGCGCCGCAGTCAGCGTTTGTTCCGCTTGCTGCGCTGCCCCGGCGGCACATCGACGACCGCACCCAGCGGCCTGTCCAGACATGTAGAGGATGGCATTCATCGTGGCCAAGCAGGTTTCCGCCCTGGACCCAATCATTTCCCTCGCCAAGCGGCGCGGCTTCGTTTTCCAGGCCGGTGAAATCTACGGTGGATCCCGGTCCGCGTGGGACTACGGCCCGCTCGGAGCCGAGCTGAAGGAAAACATCAAGCGCCAGTGGTGGCAGTCCATGGTGCGCGGACGCGAGGACGTCGTCGGTCTCGATTCATCGGTGATTCTTCCCCGCCAGGTGTGGGAAGCGTCAGGCCACGTCGAGGTGTTCTCCGACCCGCTGGTCGAGTGCCTTTCCTGCCACAAGCGCTACCGTGCGGACCACCTCGAGGAAGAGTACGAGGAAAAGAAGGGACGCCCCGCGGAAAACGGCCTCGCCGATATCGCCTGCGCCAACTGCGGCACCCGCGGCCAGTGGACCGAACCGCAGGAGTTCTCCGGGTTATTGAAGACCTTCCTCGGCCCGGTCGCCAATGAGGAGGGCATGCACTACCTGCGGCCCGAAACGGCTCAGGGCATCTTCGTGAACTTCAACAACGTGCTGACCACGTCCCGCAAGAAGCCGCCGTTCGGTATCGGCCAGATCGGCAAGAGCTTCCGCAACGAGATCACGCCCGGAAACTTCATCTTCCGCACCCGTGAATTCGAGCAGATGGAGATGGAATTCTTCGTCGAGCCGGGCACGGATGATGAATGGCACGAGTACTGGATCAAGGAACGGTTCGACTGGTACACGGGCCTGGGCATCAACCCGGAGAATCTGCGCCTCTTCGTCCACCCGCAGGAAAAACTGAGCCACTACTCCAAGGGCACCACGGATATCGAGTACCGTTTCGGTTTCTCCGGCTCGGAGTGGGGGGAGCTGGAGGGCATCGCCAACCGCACCGACTTCGACCTCTCGACGCACTCCAAGCACTCCGGCACCGACCTGAGCTACTTCAACCAGGCCACCAACGAGCGGTTCACCCCGTACGTCATTGAGCCGGCCGCCGGCCTCACGCGCTCCTTCATGGCCTTCCTCGTTGATTCCTACGCCGAGGACGAGGCGCCCAACGCGAAGGGCGGCGTGGACAAGCGCACGGTACTCAAGCTCGATCCGCGTCTCGCCCCGGTGAAGGCTGCCGTGCTTCCGCTCAGCCGCAACGAGGACCTCTCGCCCAAGGCGAAAGACCTGGCAGCGCAGCTGCGCAGGAACTGGAACATCGACTTCGACGACGCCGGCGCCATCGGCCGCCGTTACCGCCGCCAGGACGAGATCGGCACGCCGTTCTGCATCACAGTGGACTTCGACACCCTCGAGGACCAGGCGGTCACCATCAGGGAACGCGACACCATGGCCCAGGAGCGCGTTTCGCTCGACAAGGTCGAGGGCTACCTCGCGCAGCGACTGATAGGAGCCTGAGTGGCGATCCAGTACCGCCCCTGGCGTGACGGCGACGACCTTGAGCTCCTGCAGGTATGGGGAGGCCCGGACAGCGCGCAGGCGGAACAGTCCCGGGCACTGTTCCGGCCGTCGTCGGACTCGCCCTGGCTGCGCTGCATCGTGGCGGAAGACGTGATCGATTCCGTCGCGGTGCCTGTCGCGGCCGGATACGTCTTTGAACCCAAGCTGCACGATCAGCGGCTCTGGGCGTACGTCGAGGTCGGCAGGGACCACCGGGGTGCAGGAACCGGAGCCACGCTCCTCGGGATGCTTCGCCACGAAGCCGGCTCATCGCCGTCGGGCGTGTCTGCTCTGCGGGCAAAAGTGGTCCCCGGCTCTGACGGCGCCGCCTTCGCCGCGGCGGCGGGCTTCCGCGAGATCCAGCGTTCGCGGATCATCGAGGTTGCTCCGGGCGCGCTTGCCATACCGGACTTCGCGGATGACGCGGGCCCCCAGCTTGAAGAAGCAGCCACCGGATCAGTTGAACTCACCAAAGCGGTGACCGATTGGTACAACGCGGTACATGCGTGGGATCCGGCCGACATGACTTTGGGGCAGGCGCAGCAGTTCCTGCTCTCTGACACCGCCGGTGCCGGCGGGGCAGTTGTCCTGCGGGACAAGCCGAAGAGCGCCGGCGGTGCGATCGCCGCGTTCGCGCTGAGCTACACGCAGAGCCGCACGGACGCCCCCGCCGACGTGCTCCTCGGATACGACACGACGCTCCGCCCCAGCGAACAGAGCGCAGCCGTGGCTTCGCTGTTGGCGATGCTGGTCCATCAGTACCCGGTTCAGGTGGAAGTCGATGATTCGATGACCGCTCTGGTCGAGGTGCTGGAGCCTCTGCTTGCCGCCGGTTCTGCCAAAGTGGTGAGCGAAACGCAGGTCGTCAGCGACTGACCCACTGCTGGGATATCCCGCCGATGCCCGCCGCACGTACCAGCGTCAGCCGCGGCGGTAGCGACCCTCTGCAATGTCCCGTACATCTGCTGCGTCCCGCTCAGCCTCGGTCATGGCACCGCCGCCGAGGTGCGCAGGATGCCACCAGGCTCCCTGCGGTGGATTGATCGGGAAGTCCGCGATGCCGCGGTCAATGCCGTCCTGCAGTTCAGCCCGCAACTGTTCCGTTTCGCGCAGTATGTCGGCGTCGGTGGTGTGCCGGATCGGTTCGCTGATGTGCACCCGGACCGGTGCGCGCCACGCCCGGCGGAATGAGAATGGGTGGCCCCGGGTCAACAGCCGGTGCGCTCCCCAGACCGAGATCGGAATAAGGGGGACGTCTGCCTCGGCGGCCAGGCGCACTGCGCCGGTCTTGAGCTCGCGTACGGTGAAGCTCCGGCTAACCCCGGCCTCCGGGAGGATGGCGATGTACTCACCGGCACGAAGCTTCTCGAGCGCGCCCTCGTAGGCGGCGGCGCCCGCGTTCCGGTCGACGACCACGTGTCCGCAGGCAGCAATCACCGGTCCACCGAACCAGTGCGACGCCGCGGCCTTGGTGATCAGGAACTTCAGTTGGGCACGGGCGGCCTTCCAAAGCACGAGTTCGGCAAAAGCAAAGTCGAGGTAGCCGAAGTGGGTGATGGCGAACACTGCCCCGCTTCCCGGCGTAGCGGTCCGTGACAGCCCCGTGAGCGGCCCGGCGGGCGGCAGATTTGCCTGCCCGCTGACAAGGACCCGCACCCGGAAAGCCCATCGCAGCAGCAAGCCGGTTCGCACGAGCAGCCGGTAGAACCGGTCACTCTGCCTGGGAACCCACGCCACGGCCTCAGGCACCTTGTCCGGAACTGCACGGCCTGGAGCTGCACCGCAGTGAGAAGGGGATCACAGCGTCATACCAAGCGGCGAGGGCTGCGCGATCACATGTGCAGCGCGCCGCAGGCGCCTGGGATCCACAGGGGCGCCGGTATCGCGGGAGAAACTGTCAAGCAGGTAGGAGGCACTGAGTTCGTGCCACAGGGGCAGTTTTGTGAACATGAAGTGGCCGGCACCGGCGAGGGTGACGTAACGGACGTCGTCGGCAATCGGTGCAATCCGCTGCGCATACCGCAGCGACTGCCGGGGAGAGGTCCAGCGGTCAGCGTCGCCGTGGACAATCAGGACCCGCCGCCCGGCCACCTGCTGCACGGGCGTTGTGCTGTCCACCCACGGTGCCAGGGCGACGACGGCGCGCACCTGCGGATCATCCGCTACGCACAGGGCGGTGAGACCGCCCATTGAGTGGCCCAGCAGGTATACGGGAAGATCGGGGGAACGTTCCCGGATCTGCTCCAGCGCCCATCTGGCATCGTGGAGCGGCGACATATGCTCACCGTTCCAGCCACGCACGCGGTTGCGCAGGCTCCACGTTTCGAGGCCGGCTGGAGACCCCCAGGAGTGCAGCAACCGGGCGATCGGAACCATGCGAGCCGGGCTCAGGTGCCGGGACCGCACCGGCTCGAAGCTGTTCGCACGGCCGCCGTGCAGCACCAGCACAACGCCGCGGACTTCGGCGGCGGCCGGGCGCACCGTCACCGCCGGCTCATGCGCGATCGCGTTTGCCGGATTCCCGTCAGTCTCGCTGAACCGTTCCTTCGCCATGCGCCCTCCGTTCAATCAACCTGCATCCACAACGCCTGGGCCGCCTGCCGGCTCCAGCCATGCGCCTGCGTAGAATCCTCAGGGGATCCCACCGCGGGTCCCTCGATCCATCCTGCCAGTAGTACAGCAACAGCAAGGGAAGATGAGTGGGCCACAGCCACATCCACGCGTCGGCGGCGGCCGCTTCGCCGCCCGGACCAGAGCAGAACGCTGCCGTGAGGGGAACGCGCAGGCGGGCGAACCTGCTCCTGGCTGCCATCCTCGTTCCGCTCGGCGTGATCACGCTCGTCGCCATGATGTTGCTGTGGCCAAGCGGGGACAGGTCCGGTATCGCCGTGGCCAACCCGCTCGCAACCGCGCCCGGCACGTCGATGGATGTGGGAACGGTGCAGCGCGTGCTCCTGGAGGACTGCCCGTCTTCGCAGCCGACTGTCGACGCGGGCGGCGAAGCCCAGCAGTGCCTCGTTGCCTACACGCAGCCCGACGCGGGCGGTTCAGCTGTGCCAGTCGAACTGAATCCGGAGATCGCCCGCTCCGGACAGGTCGAGCCGGGCGATTCGATCCGGTACCTCAATCTTGAAGGCGTCATCAGCGGTGCCGGCGCGCCGTACATCTTCGTCGATTTCGTCCGCACCCTCCCGGTGGCTGCGCTCGCGGTGCTGTACGCCGTCGTCGTTGTCTCTGTTGCGCGGTGGCGGGGACTGCGGGCAATCATCGGGCTGGTCGGAGCACTCTTTGTGCTGGCGCAGTTCATGCTGCCGGGCCTGGTGGAAGGCAAGCCGCCGCTGCTGCTGGGACTGGTGGGCTCCGTGGTCATCATGTTCGGGGTCCTTTACTTCGCGCACGGGTTCTCTGCGCGCACCTCGACGGCGCTGCTCGGGACAATCTTCGGGCTCGCAATCACGGCGCTGCTGGCCGCGTGGTCAACCGACACGGCCAATCTCACCGGCGTCGGTAACGACAGTTCCAGTGCGCTGATCAACGCCGCGCCGGAGGTATCGCTCTCCGGAATCATCCTCTGCGGACTCATCATCTCCGGGCTGGGCGTGCTCAACGATGTGACGATCACCCAGTCCTCGGCGGTCTGGGAACTCTACGAGCTGGCTCCCGGGACGTCCACGCGGCGCCTTTTCACGGGCGCGATGCGCATCGGCCGCGACCATATTGCCTCGACCGTCTACACGATCGCCTTTGCCTACGCCGGCGCCGCCCTGCCGCTGCTGATCCTGGTGTCATTACAGGACAGTTCGCTGGTCAGCACCCTGACCAGCGGCGAACTCGCCGAGGAAGTGGTGCGTACCCTGGTCGGATCGATCGGGCTGGTTCTGGCGATCCCGGTCACCACGCTGATCGCGGTGCTGGTGGTGAAGGTGGTCGGCCAGGGGACCGGTTCAGGCAGTTCCGGGAACCAGCACGACGACGCACCCACCCCGGCCGCGCTCGCCGCCGAGGAGGTGCAGGGCGCACCGGCCGCGGAAATACCCGCCGGGCAGGTTACGGAGGGCGCGCTGCCGAGCCGCAGGGAGTTGCGTGAGCAGAGGCAGGGCTGACGGTGCCGGTTTCGACCCCATGACGCACGCAACCAGCGGATCGTTGGGGGACTGCCCCTCGATTTGCCCCGCCTTGCGACAATGGATGGGTGAGCATTGCATCAACAACCACCGCCACGCGGCTTGACCTTCCGCCGCTGCGCCTGGGCGGCATCACCGTCAACACCCCCGTGGTTCTCGCTCCGATGGCCGGCATCACCAACACTGCATTCCGGCGGCTATGCCGCGAGTACGGCGGCGGACTGTACGTCTCGGAGATGGTGACGTCCCGCGCCCTCGTTGAGCGCAACCCGGAATCCCTGCGCATCATCTCGCACGACGAGGATGAAAAGGTGCGCTCCGTCCAGCTGTACGGGGTGGATCCGAAGACCGTCGGCGCCGCCGTCCGCATCCTCGTGGAGGAAGACCGCGCCGACCACATAGACCTCAACTTCGGCTGTCCCGTTCCCAAGGTCACACGTAAGGGCGGCGGAGCGGCGCTGCCCTGGAAGCTCGACCTTTTCACCGGCATCGTCCAGACGGCCGTGCGGGAAGCAGCACGCGGGAACATCCCGCTCACCATCAAGATGCGCAAGGGCATCGACGACGATCATCTGACCTTCCGCGAAGCAGGCAAAATCGCGCGCGACGCCGGGGTAGCCGCCGTCGCACTGCATGGACGCACCGCGTCGCAGTTCTACTCCGGCAAGGCCGACTGGAACGCAATCGCTGAGCTGCGCGAAGCCTTGCCGGACATCCCGGTACTGGGCAACGGCGACATCTGGAGTGCGGAAGACGCGGTCCGCATGGTCAACCAGACCGGTGTTGACGGCGTCGTTATTGGCCGTGGATGCCAGGGCAGGCCCTGGCTCTTCGGTGATCTGGTCAACGCCTTCGAGGGCAAGGATGAACGCCATCAGCCCGGGCTCGGGCAGGTTGCGGACACCGTGTACCGGCACGCGGAACTGCTGGTGGACACCTTCGGCAACGAGATGATGGCGCTGCGGGATATCCGCAAGCACATGGCCTGGTATTTCAAGGGCTACGTGGTGGGTGGAGATCTGCGGGCCGCGCTCGCCACGGTGCCCACCCTCGAGGTGCTGCGCGGCCTGCTGGACCAGCTGGACCGCACGTCCCCGTATCCGGGAGCCGACGCCGAGGGCCCGCGCGGCCGGGCCGGTTCGCCCAAGCGCACCGCGCTCCCCGAACGGTGGCTCGAGGCACGCCAACTGAACCCCGAGCAGCAGGCAGACATCGCGGCTGCGGAAGTCGACGTATCCGGTGGATAGGGCAGGGGAGCACGTGCACAATCAAACCGGAGGCAACCAGGCGCCGGTCACGCCGGGCTACACAGACGCGGACATGCAGCGATGGGTTGATGAGGCGCCCAAAAGCCTTCACCGCACGCACTTCGAACGTGATCGTGCACGCGTACTGCACTCCTCGGCGCTGAGACGGCTCGGCGCAAAGACGCAGGTCGTTGCCCCCGATACGGACGACTTCGTGCGGACCCGGCTGACCCACAGCCTCGAGGTTGCCCAGGTGGGGCGCGAGCTGGGACGCTCCCTCGGCTGCGACCCCGACATTGTGGACGCGGCCTGCCTTTCACACGATCTGGGCCACCCGCCGTTCGGACACAACGGCGAGGCCACGCTGAACGACCTGGCGCACTCCATCGGCGGTTTCGAAGGCAACGCCCAGACCCTTCGGCTGCTGACCCGGCTCGAGCCGAAGGTTATCCGCGACGACGGCGAGCCGGCGGGGCTCAACCTCACACGCGCCAGTCTCGACGCCGCCTGCAAATATCCGTGGACAGCGCTGGACGCTCCGGTCATTCACGGGCACCGGACCTCGAAGTTCGGCGCCTATGAGGATGACCTGCCCGTCTTCGCCTGGCTGCGGCAGGGGGCTCCGGCCGGTCGGTCCTGCCTCGAAGCGCAGGTAATGGACCTCGCCGACGACATTTCCTACTCGGTCCACGACGTCGAGGATGCGATCGTCGCCGGGCACTTCCAGCTCAAGTGGATGGACAACCCGGACCAGCGCGCCCGCGTCGTCGGGTACACGCAGCAGTGGTATCTGCCGCATTCCGAGCCGGCCGCCGTCGACGCCGCGCTCGCGCGGTTGGAAGCGACGGACGTGTGGGTGCGCGAGGCGGACGGCAGCCGCAGGGCAATGGCCGCGCTGAAGAACATGACCAGCCAGCTGATCGGTCGCTTCTGTCTCAGCGCACTGGAGACCACCCGCGGCATTTATGGCACGGCCCCCCTCACCCGGTACGCCGCGGAAATGGTGGTTCCCGAAGACACGGTCACCGAGATCGCGGTCATGAAGGGGCTTGCCACCACATATGTGATGACGAGCGTCCACCGCCAGCCCATCTACGAGCGCCAGCGTGAGGTGCTGTCTTCCCTCGTGCAGCAGATGGCCGCTGCAGGGGACCGCTACCTGGAGCCGATGTTCGCCTCCGATTGGCGCCAGGCCGACGACGACGACGCCCGCCTCCGCGTGGTGATCGACCAGGTCGCGTCCCTCACGGACGCTTCCGCGCTCGCCCTGCATGAGAGGGTCGTCGGGCCCGTTCCTGCGCTCTGGTAGGGGTATTCACAGGGCGAAACGATCGGACGGCGTGATCGAAGACCCGACACTAGACTGGATGGCATGGCCGGACTCATCAAGCGTGAAGATATCGATGAGGTTCGCCAGCGCACTGACATCAAGGAAGTGGTGGACGGCTACGTCACCCTGAAATCCGCCGGCGTCGGGTCCTGGAAGGGCCTGTGTCCCTTCCACGATGAGCGGTCGCCGTCGTTCCATGTCCGTCCGCATATGGGCTCCTACCACTGCTTCGGGTGCGGCGAGGGCGGTGACGTCATTTCCTTCGTGCAGAAAATGGACCACACATCGTTCGCTGAAACCGTTGAAAAGCTGGCGGCGCGGATCGGTTTCGAGCTGCGCTATGAGGACGGGGGGACCGGTCCTCGCCGTGAGGACGCCGGCAAGCGGCAGCGGCTTCTGGACGCCCACAAGATCGCAGCGGAGTTTTACCGCGACCAGCTGCTCACCATGGAGGCGGCGACGGGGCGTGCTTTCCTGCAGGAGCGAGGCTTTGACCGGGCGGCTGCGGAGCAGTTCGGAGTCGGCTATGCACCCCAGGGCTGGGACGGGTTGCTCAACCACCTGACCGGCCGTGGCTTTCTGCTGGATGAGCTGAAACTGACCGGGATGTTCAGCGTCTCCTCCAACAACGCCGGCCGGCTCTACGACCGCTTCCGCGGCAGGTTGATGTGGCCTATCCGGGACATCACCGGTGACACCGTCGGATTCGGCGCCCGCAAGCTGTACGAGGATGACCCCGGCCCGAAGTACCTGAACACCCCGGAGACCACCCTCTACAAGAAGTCGCAGGTGCTCTACGGAATCGACCTGGCGAAACGGGAGATCGCGAAATCCCGGCAGCTCGTAGTGGTGGAGGGCTACACCGACGTCATGGCGTGCCACCTGGCAGGCGTGGGCACCGCCGTCGCTACCTGCGGTACGGCCTTCGGTGCCGAGCACATCAAGATCGCGCGGCGGCTCCTCTCGGATGACGGCACCGGCGGGGAGGTCGTCTTCACCTTCGACGGCGATGCGGCCGGTCAGAAGGCGGCCCTGCGGGCTTTCGAGGAAGATCAGCGGTTCAACGCGCAAACGTATGTCGCGGTCGGTGCCGGCGGCGCCGACCCCTGCGAGCTCCGGCAGACGGCGGGGGGCCAGGCGGTGCAGGACCTCATCAGCACGCGCCGTCCGCTGTTCGAGTTTGCCATCAAGGCATCCTTTGACCAGTTCGATCTCTCCACCGGCGAGGGGCAGATGAAGGCCCTCCGGCACGCTGCACCGATCGTGGCGAATATCCGCGATGTTTCCCTGCGATCCGTCTACACCCGGGAGCTTTCCCGCTGGCTCGGGATGCAGTTCGTCGGCGAGGATCAGGTGGCGCGTGCCGTAACCTCCGCCGCGAAGCGTGCGGCGCAGCCGGCGCAGGATGGGCAGCAGGGTGCGCAGAACCAAAAGAACCCACAGCACTCGCAGCACCCACAGCACTCACAGGACCCACAGCGCCGACAGGGCGGGCAGGGGGCGAGTAACGAGCGTGAACCGGTCGAAGAAGTGCCGCAGTTCCGCCGCCCCGATCCGCGTGATCCTGTTGCGCGCATGGAACGAGAGGCGCTCGAGGTGGTCCTGCAGTATCCGCAGCTGCTGGACAAGAGCCAGTGGGAACGGTTCGCTGACTCGCGGTTCTCGGTCCCCGCGTACGCCGCGCTGCACGATGCGGTCCGGGCTGCCGGCACCGGTGGGACGGACGGGCCGGGCGCTGCATCGAACTGGGTGGAGCGGGTACGTCAGGAGGTTCCCGAGATGCTGCGGGGCTATGTGAGCGAGCTTGCGGTAACCCCGCTGCCGGCGAAGGACGCCGACGCTCTGGTTTTGTACTGCAGGGACATTCTCAACAGGCTTTCGGAGCTACGGATCACGCGGTTGAAAGCTGAGAAGCTGAGCGCCCTGCAGCGGCTTGAACCGGCGGCGGACCCGTCCCTGTTTCAGCAGCTCAACCGGGAGTTGATGGAGCTCGAAATGGAACGCCGCGCGCTGCGCTCCGACTAGCGACGAGCCAATTTCACTTCGTCGCTCTTCCTATGTAAAGTTGTATCTGCTGCTTTCCCCCGTAGCTCAATTGGCAGAGCATTCGACTGTTAATCGAAGGGTTACTGGTTCAAGTCCAGTCGGGGGAGCAAATAGGCTCCTGACCTGCGGTTTCGCCGGTCAGGAGCCTTTCTTCTCTCTACGCCCACTGCACGTTCAGGGTGGAGCACTAACCTTTCTCTATGAGCAAAGACGATCTTGTCCTCGTAACGGGCGCCACCGGATACATCGGAGGCCGTCTCGTTTCGCGGCTGGTGGAAGACGGCCGCCGGGTTCGGGTTGTGGTGCGTTCGCCCCAGAAGCTGCGGGATGTGCCCTGGGCGCCACAGGTGGAGGTCGTCGAAGGCGACCTCAAGGACGCCGAAACCATGCGCCGAGCATGTGAGGGCGTTTCCACGCTCTACTACCTCGTCCACTCAATGGGATCCGGACGCGGCTTCGAGGAGCGGGAAGCGCACATCGCATCGACCGTCGCCACGGCTGCCGCGCAGGCTTCCGTACGCCGCATCGTCTACCTCGGCGGCCTCCACCCGGAGGGCGTGAAACTCTCAACCCACATGCGCTCCCGCGTAGCAGTGGGCGAAGCGCTGCTGGCCTCAGGCGTTCCCACCATCGCATTCCAAGCCGGCGTGGTGATCGGATCCGGCTCCGCATCGTTCGAGATGATTCGGCATCTGGCCGACGTCCTGCCGGTGATGCCTGCGCCGAAGTGGGTACTGAACCGCATTGAACCGATCGCCGTGCGGGACGTCATCTCCTACCTCCTCGGCGCGCTGGATCTTCCGGAGGGACTCAACCGCACCTTCGACATCGGCTCCGGCGACGTGCTCACCTACGCGGACATGATGAAGCGCTACGCAGAAGCCGCCGGCCTGCCCCAGCGGACCGTGCTGGCGCTGCCTGTCCTCACCCCGCGCCTGGCCGGGCACTGGGTGAATCTGGTCACGCCAATCCCGCGAGCCATGGCGATGCCGCTGATTGAATCCCTCCAGCACGACGCCGTCACCGCCGAAGCGGACATCAACGACTATCTGCCGCAACCGGAGGGCGGGTTCACCGACTACCGCACCGCCGTCGGCCTGGCGCTGAACAAGATGAGCGCCGGGGAAGTGGAAACGAGCTGGGCGGGAGCTTCACAGCGCGACGCAGTTGCGGACCCGCTTCCCTCGGACCCGCAGTGGGCCGGCCACGCGGTCTACAAGGATGAGCGGACCTTCCGTTCCAGCGCACCCGCCCCTGCGGTCTGGACGGTGATCGAAGGCATCGGCGGGGAAAACGGCTGGTACTCCTGGCCCGTCGCCTGGGCCGCACGCGGTTGGCTGGACAAGCTCGCGGGCGGGGTCGGCCTACGCCGGGGACGCCGGCATTCATCCGAGCTGATGGCGGGGGAGGCACTGGACTTCTGGCGCGTCGAAGAGCTGGTGCGCGGCGAGAAGCTCCGCCTGAGGGCGGAGATGAAACTTCCAGGCCGTGCCTGGCTTGAGCTGTCAGTAGTGCCCGACGGCGATGCCAGCGAATACCGTCAGCGCGCCATCTTCTTCCCCAAAGGGCTGGCCGGCAGGCTGTACTGGCTGGGCGTGCTGCCGTTCCACGGGGTGGTGTTCTCGTCGATGGCGCGCAACATCACGCGAAGGGCGGAGCGGGCGGGCCAGACGCCCTCGATCCATAAGGGCTAGATTGCGGGCACAGTCCTCGGCCGGACAATCGTCCACAGGAACACGATTCCGAGGCCGATGCAGACTGCCATGACCGCGGCCATGGGCGTTGCCGAGGCAATTCCCAGGACACCGACGATCGGCGAGATGATCCCGGCGAGCCCGAAGGTTGTTGCTCCCAGGAGCGACGCCGCGGTGCCGGCCTGGGCGCCGTGATTCGCGAGGGCCAGTACCTGCACGCACGGGAAGGTGAAGCCTGCGGCCATGATGTAGAACCAGAGCGGAACCGCCGTGCCCCAGAAACCCAGGTCCAGGAAGTCGAAGAGGATGATCAGCAGGGCCATTGCCAGCATCGCTGCGGTGGCGCAGGCAATGATCCATTGGGGGCCGACCCGGCGGACGATACGTGCGCTGATCTGGACAGCTGCCACGATGCCGAGCGAGTTCACGGCGAAGAGCAGACCGTACTGCTGCGGATCGAGCCCATAGACGTCCTGGAACAGGAACGGTGACGCCGAAAGATAGGAGAACAGGCCGGAGAAGTTCATGCCGCCCACCAGAAGGATCCCGATGAAGACCCGGTCGGTCAGCACCGCGCGATACCGCTGAAGAGCGGTGGACGAGGACGCTTTCCGCCGGTCCGCCGGCAGCGTTTCGATGATGAACGAGGAGACCGCGAGGATCACCAGGAAACCGTACGCGGCGAGGAACCAGAAGATACCGGGCCAGGGCATGATGACCAGCAGTTGGGATCCAATAACCGGCGCGAAGATGGGAGCCATCCCGTTGACCAGCGCCATGTAGGAAAGCATGCGGACCAACGGGTAGCCGCTGAAGAGATCCCGGATCATTGCCATCGCTACAACCCCGCCTCCCGCAGCCCCCATGCCTTGCAGCACGCGGAAGACCATGAGCATGCCGATCTCGGTGGACATGGCCGCACCGATCGAAGCAATGACATGCAGGCTGGTCGCGAAGATCAGCGGAAGCCGTCTGCCCACCTTGTCGCTGAGGGGGCCGACGAGCAGCTGGCCGGCTGCAAAACCGATGATGGTCCCGGTCAGGGTGAGTTGCACTGCCGCTTCGGTGACGCCCAGGTCGTCTTGGAGGGCAGGGAAAGCGGGAAGATACAGGTCGATGGTGAACGGGCCCAGTGCAGTCAGAGTGCCCAGAATCACAACGTAGATCAGCTTCTGGCGCCGGGTAAGGGCGTCGCCGGGGTGAGTGATAGTGCTCAACAGATACCTATCTGGCGTGTGCGGATGCGGGAAGTTGCACTGCGGCGCTGCAGACAAAGGGGTGTTGGAGAGCGGGCATACCCAACTGGGTGGTTGCCACGGCGAATCAATAACCATCTTAGGGCCCTTGCAACCGCCATCGAAAGACCCCCGGCACTCTACGGCACCTGGACATTGCTCAGTAGGCTTTGGATTGTCGTAGGGTGAAATGCAGCTCAGAGGTCGAACAGGGTAGCCGGAAGGTCAGGAGAAGCGACGTGAACGCCAAGGGTCGGGACAAGAACAAGCCGTCTGGTGAGGTACAGCCGCACATGGGGAAGGTCATCGGGGTCAGTGTCGCTGCCGCCGTCGGCGGTCTCCTGTTCGGGTTCGACACCGCCGTGGTAAACGGTGCGGTGGACGCCATTCAGGAGGACTTCGGACTTGGTGAGGCCATCCTCGGTTTCACCGTCGCGATCACCCTGCTCGGTTGTGCCGCCGGTGCCTGGTTCGCCGGTGAACTGGCGGACCGCCTCGGCCGCAAGCGGGTGATGTTCGGCGCCGCAATCCTCTTCCTCGTCAACTCGGTCGGCTCCGGTTTTGCGTTCAGCGAGTGGGACCTGATGCTCTGGCGGCTCATCGGCGGCGTGGCGATCGGGGTGGCGTCCGTCATCGCGCCCGGTTACATCGCGGAGATCGCACCAGCCAAGTGGCGCGGCGGCCTTGCCTCCATCCAGCAGCTTGCAATCACGATCGGCATCTTCGCCGCCCTGCTGTCCGATGCGTGGCTTGCTGACATCGCTGGCGGAGCCACCGGCGAACTGTGGTGGGGACTGCCGGCCTGGCGCTGGATGCTGCTGGTCGGCGTCGTACCGGCAATCATTTACGGGGTGCTGGCGCTCACTATTCCAGAATCCCCGCACTACCTGATCCGCGGCGGCCGCGACGCCGAAGCGGCACACGTACTTTCCCGCGTCACCGGGATCCGGGACACCGCCGCCAAACTGACCGAGATCCGTTCCACCCTCCGCGTCGAGGACAAGACCACCCTTCGGGACCTCCGCGGGTCGGTCCTGGGCCTGCAGCCAATTCTCTGGGTGGGCATGGCTATCGCAGCCCTGCAGCAGCTGGTCGGTATCAACGCCATCTTCTACTACTCCACCACGCTATGGCAGTCGGTCGGTTTCAGCGAGAGTGATTCATTCACGACGTCGGTGATCACCTCGATCATCAACGTCGCGATGACTTTCGTGGCCATTTTCTTCGTCGACAGGATCGGCCGCCGCAAGCTGCTGCTCGTCGGTTCGGCAGGCATGTTCGTCGGCCTGCTCGCCGCAACAGTTTCATTCGCGCAGGCGACCGGCAGCGGTGAGGATGTTTCGCTGCCGGGGTTCTGGGGACCGGTGGCCCTTATCGGGGCCAATCTGTTCGTGATTTTCTTTGCAGCGACCTGGGGCCCGGTCATGTGGGTGACGCTCGGTGAGATGTTCCCGAACAAGGTACGCTCCATCGCCCTTGGCGTGGCAACCATGGTGAACTGGATCTTCAACTTCATCGTGACCCTCGCGTTCCCCTGGGTCAGTGAGAACCTCGGAGTCTGGATCATGTACGCCGTCTTCACCGGTTTCGCGGTCGTTTCCTTCTGGTTCGTGAAGACCCACCTGCAGGAGTACGCAGGCCGTGAACTGGAGGACCGGGATGATCTGGTCGCACGTTAGAGCGTCGGCCCGGTGCCCGGTCGGGCGAGAAGTATGCGTCGGTGGTAATTTTGGGAGCAGATGCGCAGGATGAACGGATGGGAGCAGGGCACATGGACAGCTCGACCAGCACGCGGGTGAACCGACCCGGCGGCACGCCGTCGGTGATCGGCCTGATCAGATTGCTGTTGCGGCTGACCCCGCGCCAGCTCGGAGACGAAGTTTCACTTGCCCGCGAGCAGCTCAAGCAGAAGGGCATCACGGCAGGCATTGCCGCCGCGTTCTTCGTTGTGGCGCTGGTATTCGTGGCTTTCCTTGCCGTAGCCCTCATCGTGGCCGCCATCATGGGTCTCGGCACGGTCATGCCGCCCTGGCTGGCCGCGTTGTGCTTCGCCGCGCTGTTCCTCATCATCGCCGCCGTGGCCGCCCTGATGGGACTGTCCCGGTTCAAAAAGGCACTCCCGCTCCTGCCCGAAGACGCCATCCGCGGCGTCAAGTACGACATCGGCGTGCTCAAGGAAGGCCGCAAGTTCAATCCGGCAACCTTGGACGTCAAGAAGCCCAAGGAAGAAAAGAAGCCAAAGCACAAGGAAACCGGGGAGCCCAAGCCGCCTGCGCCGTCGTACGCCGAGCTCCGCAGCCGCTCCGGGCGCCGTCGTGACCACATCGCCGAAGCGCGGGATGATCTCGGCCGCGGACTGGACTTCAAGTCCCAGGTCAACGGCACAACCACCAAAGCACGCGCCGCTGCCGCGCACGCGAAGTCCTCGGCGGTCCATGCACGGGACTCGAGGCGCACCCGGAGCAGCTCCACGGACGTTGCAGCCAGGTCGGTCTCCAGCCCGGCGCGCCACAACCAGACCCTGGCCGACCGTTGGAAGCCGCTTAGCGTCGTCGCTGCATCAGCCGCTGCAATCGCTGTGATGGTGCGCCGGCTCGTCGCCAAGTAAGCGTTGATCCCTCTGCCTGGCAGGCACTGCTGCCGCTGCCGGCTTAACCAGCTCCTGCCTGCATAATGGGAGCGGAGGGACAGTGATCAGACTTATTGGCGCCGGGGGAAAGCCTGGGCAGGCTCCTGCCGAATTGGACACGTTCTGGACCGTGCCGAACATCATTACTGTGGTCCGGTTCCTGGGCGTCCCGCTGTTTGTGATGTTCATCGTCCAGCGCGAGTATGCAGCCGCTGTCATCACCCTCGTGTTGCTGGGCTCGACGGACTGGATTGACGGCTATATAGCCCGCAGGTTTGGGCAGGTCTCGTCCGTGGGCAAGTGGCTCGATCCGCTGGCGGACCGGTCGGCGCTGATAGTCGTCGCCGTGACTTTCGTGGTGGACGGCGTTGCGCCCGCCTGGTTGGTCTGGGCCATCGTGGTTCCCGACGTCATCCTCATCACCAATGCGCTGATTCTCTTCCGCGGACGGCTCCGTCTACCGGTTTCAAATATCGGCAAGATTCGCACCGCACTGTTGCTGGTGGGATCACCGCTTCTGCTTCTGCAGCGCGTTGAGGGCTTCGATTTGCCGTGGCTGGAAATCACCGCCAATGTGCTGCTGATTCTCGGGTGTATCGGTCACCTCATAGCGTTCTATGGCTACTTCACTGCTGCGCACCGGGTGTATCGGCTGGAGCGCACCGCATGACGGAAGTGGGCGCATGGCCTGGGTAGCGGTGCTCCTGGCGCTGCTCGGCGCATGCTTCCTGGCCGTCGGTGCCCAGCGCCAGGGCAGCGCAGTACGGTCAAACACCGGCGGCCTGTCACTGAACTCCACCGGTTTCATGCGGCTCCTGCGCAATCCCCGCTGGATCCTCGGCCTGATCCTGCTCGGCGCCGGAATGGTGTGCAACGTCATTGCCCTCAGCATGGCCAGCCTCACCGTTGTGCAGCCGATCGGCGCCATCGCCCTCGTCATCACCACGATCGTGAACTCCCGGGACCAGGGCGTGCGCATCAACCGTCCCACCGTCGTCGCAATCTCAGCGTGTGTGGCCGGCAGCGCACTGTTTGTACTGCTGGCCGTCAACGTCACGCGCAAGGACCACGTCGTCCTTCCTGACCAGGAACTGACCGCCGTATTGCTGCTGTGCATCGCCGTCGCACTGTTTGGCACACTCGCCGCCGTCTTCCGGCGGAGGCTCAGTGCGTTTGCCTACATTCTCGGTGCCGGCGTGCTGTTCGGTTTCGTTGCCGTGCTCACCAAGATCATCGCGACACACCTGCTCGATCCCAACGGCCGATTCCTCCTCAACGTTCCGCTGTACAGCGGAATCGCGATCGTTGCAGCCGCCGGCCTGGGCTCATGGTTTGTGCAGAGCGCCTATGCCTCCGGTCCTCCCGACCTCGTGATCGCGGGCCTGACGGTCATCGACCCCATCGTGGGCATCGCCGTCGGAATCGTGGTGCTCGGTGAATTGCAGCCCAACGTCGAATCGGTGATAGCAATTGCCATGGGAGCAGCCGCCATCGTTGCTATTGTTGGAGTGATAGCACTGTCGCGCCACCATCCTGATGTGGTCAAGCGCCAGAAGGAAGCACGACGGCGTTAACGCCGGTGACTTCGCCCACCGTTGCCAACCCGAGGACTACTTCGTGACTGATACGGCAGCAGATGCGCCGCTGACTATCCTCATTGCCGCTGACACCTACCCCCCGCACGTCAACGGCGCCGCCATGTTCGGGTACCGGCTCGCCAAGGGCATGACCGCGCGCGGCCACAACGTCCACGTCCTGGCTCCCAACACGATCAACGGCAAAAGCTTTACCGAGCCGGGCGGGGACTGGACGGTGCACCGCCTCCGCTCGCATTCGGTTCCAACGCATGAGTACTGGCGCATCTGCCTGCCCTGGGAGATCAAGCGTGATATCCGCATGCTCTTCGACCGGGTGCAGCCCGACGTCGTGCACATCCAGTGCCACTACATGGTGGGTGAGTACGCGCTCTATGAGGCCCTGAAACGCGGCATCCGTGTGGTCGCCACCAACCACTTCATGCCGGAGAATTTGAACCCGTTCCTGCCGTTTCCGCAGTGGTTCAAGAACATCGTCGCGAAAAATTCCTGGCGGGACATGGGCAAGAAAATGGGAAAGGCGGACGTCGTCACCACACCCACTCCGCTGGCGGCCAAGGCGATGCACGAGCACGCGTTCCTGCGTAAGGTGCTCCCGCTGTCCAATGGTATCGATGCAGCTGCCTATGAGCCCAGGCCCGGTGAGCATCTTGAGCAGCCGGACCATCCGATCGTGCTGTTCGTGGGGCGCCTCGCCGAGGAAAAGCACGTCGACGTGCTCATCGATGCCGTGGCTAAGACTCCCCGCGAGTTGAACCTGCACCTCGAGATTGTCGGCGGGGGAGAGGTAAAGCCCGTGCTGCAGGCACAGGTCCAGCGGTTGGGGCTGGAGGGTCGGGTGAGGTTCCATGGCCTCATCAGCGATGAGGAACTCCGCCAGGCTTACCTGCGGGCCACAGTCTTCTGCCAGCCGGGAACCGCCGAACTGCAGTCGCTCGTCACGCTCGAGGCGATGTCCGCTTCCACTCCCGTGCTGCTTGCCAACGCGATGGCGCTGCCGCACCTGGTGGAAGACGGATCCAACGGCTACCTGTTCACTCCTCATGACAGTGCCGAGCTGGGCCGCCGGCTGACGGAGATCATCTCCATGCCCGAAGCCGAGCGGCAACGCATGGGCAAGATGAGCCGCTCGATGGTCGAAAAACACAGCATCGAGACCACGCTGGCCACGTTCGAGGACCTCTACTACGGCAGGCTGCACGACACGGAAACCGTGTAGCTGCCTGATCCACCGCCACGGTCGTGGCTAGAATGGACTGCGCCGAGGAGTAGTCGGCGTTGCGGGGCTGTAGCTCAGCTGGTTAGAGCAGCGGACTCATAATCCGTTTGTCCTGGGTTCAAGCCCCAGCAGCCCTACCGGAACACAAGAAAATAGCGGGAACCCCGGTCCGAAAAGGGCCGGGGTTTTTCTATTCGTCCACCGCTGGCTGGCTGGGTGGCACAGGAAGTTACTCGCGGGTAACATAAGCGGGGGAATCCACGCTGCCCGGGCGTGGTCCGGCGGCGCGAGTAAGCGCCGGTTGACGAATGGTGAGGAACGTTTCATGGGTGCACCCGCTTTTGACGCAGACAATCTTCCGTACGCCGACGGCGACTTCTACTTCTTCGAGCAGATGCTCGACCCGAAGGAGCGCAACCGGCTCCACGAGGTGAGGGAGTGGCTCGCGCAGGAGGTCCGGCCGCACGCCGCGCACTGGTGGAACGTTGGAGCTTTCCCGACCGAACTGATCCCCCGCATCGCCGAGCTGGACATCGTGTCTCCGGTGAAACGATTGGGCTACTCCAACCTGTTCGCAGGTCTCCTGCACGCTGAGTTCACCCGCGCCGATACCTCCATCGCAACATTCATGGGCGTTCATGACGGGCTGTTCACGGGCTCCATTGAGACACTGGCCTCACCCGAGCAGCAGGCAGAGTGGCTCCCGGATATCTATGCCATGAAAAAGATCGGTGCCTTCGGCCTCACCGAACCGCTGGGCGGTTCCGACGTTGCCGGCGGTACGCGCACCACGGCGGAGCGCAGCGGTGACGGATGGGTCCTCAACGGCGCGAAGCGCTGGATCGGCAACGCCACCTTCTCGGACTGGGTGGTGATCTTTGCCCGCGACGTCGCAGACAACCAGGTCAAAGGCTTCATGGTGGACACCTCGCTGCCCGGCTATAAGGCCACAAAAATTGAAAACAAGACCGCACTGCGAACGGTCGAGAACGCCGACATCGTGCTGGAAAACCTCCAGATCAGTGACTACTACCGCCTCACCGGAGCCAACAGCTTCAAGGACACGAACAAGGTCCTGCGCATCACCCGGCTCTCCGTGGCATGGCAGGCGGTCGGACAGCAGCTGGCAGCCTTCGATGTTGCCCGCCGGTACGCGGTGGAGCGCCAGCAGTTCGGCCGCCCGCTCGCATCCTTCCAGCTCATTCAGCAGCAACTGGTGGAAATGCTGGGCAATACCGTCAGTTCCCTGGGGATGATGGTGCGCCTGGCACAGCTGGCCGACGACGGCGGTGCCCGCGACGAGCAGTCCGCACTCGCCAAGGCGTTCACCACCGCGCGCATGCGGGAAACGGTTGCCCTCGGCCGCAGTATCCTCGGCGGCAACGGTATTGTCACCGACTACGAGATGGCCAAGATCTTCGCCGATGCCGAAGCGGTCTACTCCTACGAAGGCACCTACGAGATCAACACGCTGGTGACCGGACGCGCCATCACGGGAATCGCCGCCTTCGTTTAGCGTCGCGACTGGCTCGGGCACGGCTCAGGCACGGCTCAGGCACGGGCGCGGGGAGCGGGCCAGATGCGGGCTCAATGATCGGCCAGCGGCAGCAGGATCGATGGCCGCCGGTCGGAGACAAAGGGCAGGGGATTGACGTACTCCCCGTTCTCCCGCACGCCCCAATGCACGCACAGGCTGGGGCAATGAGGTTCGGTGCTGATACGGCCCACCTCCTGCCCGGCCCGTACCGGATCTCCCTCGGCAACAGACGCGGCGACCGGCTCAAAGCTGGACAGCAGGCCGTCGCCATGATCGATGGTCAGGACCGGACGGTCCACCACAATGCCTACGAAGACCACTACGCCGTCAGCCGGGCTGAGGACACTGCGATCCGAGCTGCCGAGATCGACGCCGCGGTGCCCTGCCATCCAGCGCTCGGGCGGCCGGTCAAAGTGGCGCAGCACCGGCGGGGACTGGCCGGCAAGCGGCCATTCCCAAGGGATCCCGGGGTCAGGGGCCGCAGGGGCAGGCGAAGAAAGCGACAGCAGGATGCCGGCGCCAACGACGGCGGTCGCCAGCGGGCGGAAAAGGTTCGATAGATCAGCCACCTATCCACTGTGCGTCGGCTCCCACGACAGCGGCCGGCGTCGTGCGCTGATGTGGACAGAATCAGCGCGTTCGCAAGAAATGTGGAGCGAAAGTCAGGCTGCACCGCCCGTCGGGGGCAGTTGGCGGCTGTAGTACACTTGGTGGAGCAGTTTCCCGTATGCCGTCGTGCCATAAAGCTTGTCCATGGTTCGCCGGGTGTCAGGAACTGACTACGCGTGTCCCTGATTTTCAGGCACCTTCCCGATGAATGCTCACCGGGAGCGGATGCCTGGGAACACTGCTCCAGCGGTCCGGAGGAATCCGGTTGGAGGGGTGAGTTGATCAACTGACGGGCACCAGGACCCCCGCATTGTCCGCGGGATATCAACCGTCAAACCGGCAGATCACAGCATCGCCTGTGCTGCCCTACGAAAGGAACGACATGCCCGTCGTTACCATGCGCCAGCTGCTCGACAGCGGCGTCCACTTCGGCCACCAGACCCGTCGCTGGAACCCGAAGATGAAGCGCTTTATCTTCACCGAGCGCAACGGGATCTACATCATCGATCTCCAGCAGTCGCTGTCCTACATCGACCGCGCCTACGAGTTCATCAAGGCAACTGTCGCCCACGGCGGAACCGTACTTTTCGTCGGTACCAAGAAGCAGGCACAGGAAGCAATTGCAGAGCAGGCCACCCGCGTCGGCCAGCCGTACGTCAACCAGCGCTGGCTCGGCGGCATGCTCACGAACTTCCAGACCGTTTCCAAGCGCATCCAGCGCATGAAGGAACTTGAGGAAATCAACTTCGAGGACGTCGCCGGCTCAGGCCACACCAAGAAGGAACTCCTCCTGCTGCAGCGCGAGCTGACCAAGCTTGAGAGCAACCTTGGCGGTATCCGCAACCTCACCAAGGCTCCGTCCATCGTGTGGGTTGTCGACACCAAGAAGGAGCACCTCGCAATCGACGAGGCCAAGAAGCTCAACATCCCGGTCGTCGCCATCCTCGACACCAACTGCGATCCCGATGAGGTCGACTTCCCGATTCCGGGCAACGACGACGCCATCCGCGCAGTCAACCTGCTGACCCGCGTTGTCGCTGACGCAGTTGCCGAAGGCCTCATCGCCCGCAACAACCGCGCCTCCGGTAATGACGCCGCAGCAGCCGAAGAGCCGCTGGCTGAGTGGGAGCGTGAGCTGCTTGAGGGTAGCGCCGCACCTGCTGCCGAAGCTCCCGCTGCCGAAGCACCCGCCGAGGAGGCTCCCGCCGCAGAAGCACCCGCGGCCGAAGCTCCTGCCGAGGAAGCTGCAGCTGCCGAGGCCCCCGCCGCCGAAGAAGCTCCTGCTGAGGAAGCTGCGAACGGCGAGAGCAAGTAGTTTCAGCGACAGGGTGCGGGAGGTCAAAGCCCGCACCCTTTCGCTTGTGCCGGGCCTGGAGTCCGGAGAACTTTCACTCAAAAGCTTGACGAAAAACCACATCTGAGGAGTTCAAATGGCAAACTACACTGCCGCTGACATCAAGGCTCTCCGCGAGCGGACCGGCGCCGGAATGATGGACGTGAAGAAGGCTCTCGACGAGGCCAACGGCGATGCCGACAAGGCTATGGAGCTCATCCGCATCAAGGGTCTGAAGGGCGCCACCAAGCGCGAAGGCCGTTCAACCGCTGAAGGCCTCGTGGCCGCCAGGGTCGAGGGCAACGTCGGCGTCATGGTCGAGGTCAACTGCGAAACCGACTTCGTTGCCAAGGCCGGCCCGTTCATCGAATTCTCCAACAAGGTGCTCGCCGCTGCCATCGAATCCGGTGCGTCTGACGTTGAGGCGCTGCTGGCCCACACGGTTGACGGCAAGGCTGTCTCGGAGCACGTCATCGAAGCCGGCGCACTGCTCGGCGAGAAGGTGGACATCCGCCGCGTGGCACGCGTTGAAGGCGCAATTGTTGACGCCTACCTGCACAAGACGTCCAAGGACCTCCCCGCACAGGTAGGCGTGCTCTTCGCCGTTGAAGGTAGCGGAGACGGAGCAGTTGAGGCTGCACACGACGTTGCCGTCCACATCGCTGCCTACTCGCCGACGTACCTCACCCGTGAGGACGTGCCCGCCGAGCTCGTCGAGACCGAACGACGCATCGCTGACGAGACGGCGCGCGCCGAGGGCAAGCCCGAAGCAGCGCTCACCAAGATCGTCGAGGGCCG
The DNA here is from genome assembly GCF_947495145.1 of uncultured Arthrobacter sp. Classification (GTDB taxonomy): domain Bacteria; phylum Actinomycetota; class Actinomycetes; order Actinomycetales; family Micrococcaceae; genus Arthrobacter_D. The sequence goes on along the minus strand of NZ_CANLXP010000002.1, from coordinate 113,828 downwards.
CCTGACCGGCTTCTTCAAGGAGGGCGTCCTGGTTGACCAGGCGTTCGCCAAGGACGCGAAGAAGTCCGTTGCCCAGGTTCTGAAGGAAGCCGGCGTCGAGCCCAAGCAGTTCGCGCGCTTCCGGGTAGGCTCCTGACCGGTAACTGACCCTCACGGGGGAACTGGTTCTTTGAGATGATGGAGGGGCGGTCGCCGAGGCGGCCGCCCCTCCGCCATGTCCGGCGCAGGGCAGCAGCCGGAAAACCTGCAAGACTTGTCCAGATCCACCACCGGTTGCACTGTTAGGTTCCAGACAACTGCTGACCGTTGACCCCAGCACAAGCCCCAGACATGAAACCCAGACACGCACGCACGACAGCCCGGGAGGCACCCATGGAGAACTACGACAACGCTGGCCACAGCGGATCCCCGAGACGGCGCGTGCTGTTGAAGCTCTCCGGAGAGGTCTTCGGCGGCGGAAAGCTCGGCGTGGACCCCGACATGGTCCGCGGCATCGCGAAGCAGATCGCCGCGACCATCGGTGAAGTCGAAGTCGCCATTGTGGTGGGCGGCGGCAACTTCTTCCGCGGCGCCGAGCTGTCGCAGAGCGGAATGGACCGCTCACGGGCAGATTACATGGGCATGCTCGGCACGGTTATGAACTGCCTGGCGCTGCAGGATTTCCTCGAGCAGGCCGGAGTCGAAACCCGTGTGCAAAGCGCGATCACCATGGGCCAGGTCGCGGAAGCCTACATCCCGCGGCGCGCCATCCGGCACCTGGAAAAGAGCAGGGTAGTGATCTTCGGCGCCGGTGCAGGCCTGCCCTATTTCTCTACCGACACGGTCGCTGCCCAGCGTGCGCTGGAAGTGCGTGCCGACGTCGTTCTGATGGCCAAGAGCGGAGTCGACGGCGTCTATACGGCAGATCCGCGCAAGGACCCCACCGCGAAGAAGCTGGAGTCCCTTTCCTACGATGATGCGCTGCGGCAGGACATCCGCGTGATGGACCAGACAGCCATGACCATGTGCAAGGACAACAACCTCTCCATGGTGGTCTTCGGTATGGAGGGCGAAGGCAACGTCACCAGCGCGATCATGGGCGAGCGGATCGGCACCATCGTTACAGCCTGAGCGCCGCGCAGCAGCTGGTGGTCCCAGCGGGCGCCCGGCTGTGAACTAGGATTATCAACTGAATCGGACGCTTGGAACAGCGGATTTCGAACCAAAGGAGAAATCGTGATCGAAGAGACCATGTCAGAGGCCACCGACCGGATGGACAAGGCAGTCGAGGCCGCGAAGGAAGACTTCGCGACCATACGCACCGGCCGTGCCAACCCCTCGCTGTTCGCGAAGGTCATTGTCAACTACTACGGCTCGCCCACCCCGCTGCAGCAGCTGGCGTCCTTCCAGAATCCTGAAGCACGGACGCTGCTCATCACGCCGTTCGACCGCTCGGCACTCAGCGAGATCGAGAAGGCGCTCCGCGATTCCGATCTCGGGGCCAACCCGTCCAACGACGGCAATGTCATCCGCGTTGTGCTCCCCGAGCTGACGCAGGAACGGCGCAAGGAGTACGTCAAGGTGGTGCGCGGCAAGGCTGAAGACGCCAAGATCCAGATCCGGAACATTCGCCGCAAGGCGAAGGACGGCATCGATAAGGCGGTCAAGGACGGCGACGCCGGTGAAGACGAGGGCGCACGCGCCGAGAAAGACCTCGATGCCAGGACGAAGTCCCACACCGACACCATCGACGACATGCTCAAGCGCAAGGAAACCGAGCTGCTCGAGGTCTGATGAGCGACTCCCAGCCTTCCACAGAGGCTGGCCGCACGCCTGCCGCTGACGCTGCACACCAGGCGGCGGCCGGTCCGCCGGCCGCCGGTGCGCCGTCCGGCCGGCGAGCACTACGCGATGCTGCAAGCCAGCGCACGCGCGGTCTGTTTTCACGCCGTCCGCTGCGGGCGAAGTCCGGGGAGCCGTCGCGTGCCGGGCGGAACCTTCCGGCAGCTATCGCGGTCGGACTTACGCTGCTCGTGGCGCTGCTGGTGGGAATGCTGTTCCTGCCGCTCGGGTTTGTCGCGCTGACCACCGCGATCGGCGTCGTCGGGGTCTGGGAAGTGGGCAGGGCGCTTGAGGTGCGGCAAATCAAGGTGCCCACCGTACCGGCGGTAGCTGCGGGAGTGGCGCTGCCCTTCGCTGCCTACCTGGGTGGTCCCGAAGCGCTGGCGTTCGCCACTGTCGTCTCGGTGACAGCTCTGGCGCTCTGGCGCAGTCTCGACCCGGCGCCCGACGCCGCGCGCAGCATCATGGCGGGCACATTCGTTCTCCTCTGGGTGCCGTTCCTGCTCAGCTTCGCGATGCTGCTGCTCCAGGAGCCCTCCGGTCCGATCAAGGTCGCCACGCTGCTGCTGCTCGTGGTGGCCAATGACACATTCGGCTATCTGGTCGGCGCATTCTTCGGAAAGCACGCCATGGCACCCCGCATCAGCCCGAAGAAGTCCTGGGAAGGCTTTGGCGGGTCGATCGGCGGAGCGATGATTGTCGGCGTTCTTGCTGTGGTGTTCCTGCTCGACCGGCCCTGGTGGGTGGGAATCTGCCTGGCGGTTGCCGTCGTTGCCGCTGCCACAGCCGGTGACCTCGCCGAGTCGATGATCAAGCGGGAGCTCGGCGTCAAGGACATGAGCAGTCTCCTTCCCGGGCACGGCGGCGTGATGGACCGGCTCGACTCGATTGTTTTCGCCTCGCCGGTTGCCTTCCTGCTGTCAGTTACATTGGTACCCGGAGTCCTGTAGAAACGCTGGTCCGTCGTCGTGTCGGCGTCGTGATGACAGAAGTCGTGATGAAGAAAGAGAACCGCACAATCATGGATGGAGCACGCAACGGTAGTTCGCCGTTTGCCCGTGTCGCCCGGCGCGAATATGGCTACAACGCACGGCAGGTGGACAAGTTCCTGACCCGGGCGCGCACCTTCTACAACTCCGACGGCACCGACGGTGAACCGGTCACCAGTTCCGACGTACGTACCACCGCCTTCGATCCTGCACGGGGAGGTTACGAACCCCGCGCGGTTGACGCAGCACTGGACCGGCTGGAGGACGTCTTCGCGCAACGGGAGCGGGACACGCTGATCGAATCCAACGGCGAGCAGGCCTGGCTCATGCGGATCGGACGCACTTCCGCCGTCCTTCGGGGCAGGCTGCACCGGCCGCCGGGTGAGAGGTTCCGGCGCCCCTCGCGGAAGAACGCCATCAGCTACGACATCGACGAGGTGGACGCCCTCTGCGACGCGCTTCTCGGCTACTTCGAGAACGACATGCCCCTCAGCGTGGACGTGGTCCGGCGGGCGGTCTTCCGGGAGGCCGTCGGCCAGGACGGTTACGAGGAAACCCAGGTGGACGCGTTCCTGGACCGCGTGGTTGAACTCATGGCGGCAATCGACTAGTTTCGGACACCGTTCAACGGCGGCTTCAGGCAGCCTCAGGTGTGTGCAGGCGTGCGAGCACCCTCGAAACGTTCTTCGGCCTTCGCCGGACGGTCAGCCGCGACACGATGACGGTGACTGCGAACGCCGCCGGCACCGTCCACAGCGCCGGCAGCCGGAGCCACTCGGGCGCCCGTTCGATGCCGAGCGCCGCGGCCAGCAGTATCGAGCCGCCGCACAGGGCCGCGCCCGTGACCATGCCCGCTATCGCCCCGGTATCGGTGAGTCCTCGCCACCAGATGCCAAGCACCAGCAGCGGGCAGACGGTGGAAGCCGTGAAAGCAAAGACCATGCTCACGCTGCCGGCCAGGGCAAGGGTGTCCGTCAGCAGGGCAAACCCGAGCGGAATAAGCGCCGAGACAATCGCGGCCCACCGGAAGCCCGACACGCTGGCACCGAAGAAGTCCTGGCTCACCACACCCGCCAGCGAGACCACGAGGCCGCTGGAGGTCGAGAGGAAGGCCGCGAACGCTCCGGCTGTGACGAACGCCGAGAGTATGTCGCCGCCCACGCCGTCGAAGATGCGGCTCGGCAGCAGCAGCACGGTGGCATCCGCTGAGCCCTGCGCGGCGAGGTCGGGAGTGTGGATCCGTCCGAGCAGCCCGTACAGCGTGGGAAACAGGTAGAACACGGACAAAAGGCCCAGCACCAGGAGGGTGGTGCGGCGGGCCGAAGCGCCGTCCGGGTTCGTGTAGAAGCGCACCAGCACGTGCGGCAAACCGAGGGTCCCGAAGAGCAACGCGATGACCAGGGAGATGTTCTGGTACAGCGAGGCCTCCACCGTGGAGTTGAGCTCGGACCGGAACACGGCGCCGTCGTCCGTCAGTGACTCGCCCGAGCCGGTCAGCTGAATCAGGATGAAGATGATGGGCACTGCCAGAGCGGTCAGCTTCAGCCAGTACTGGAACGCCTGGACGAAGGTGATGGAGCGCATCCCGCCGGTGATGACGCTGAGACACACAACGACGACGACGGCAACCGGGCCGACCCAGGACGGCAGGCCGGTGGTGATGCGCACCGTGAGCGCTGCGCCGTGCAGCTGCGGCACGATGTAGAACCAGCCGACCGCGATCACAAGCAGGCTCGTGACCCGCCGGACGTTGCGCGACTCGAGCCGGGCTTCGGCAAAATCGGGAATTGTGTAGGCGCCGGACCGGCGCAGGGGAGCGGCCACGAACAGCAGGAGCATCAGGTAGCCGGCGGTATAGCCGATAGGGAACCAGAGCGCATCCACCCCGGAAAGCAGGATCAGCCCTGCAACACCGAGGAAGCTGGCTGCCGAGAGGTATTCGCCGCCGATGGCAGAGGCGTTCCACCAGGGCCGGACGGTACGGGAAGCCACGTAGAAGTCGCCCGTGGTCCGCGAAATTCGGAGCCCGTAGATACCGATCATGACCGTTGAGACAGCGACCAGAACGAGCGATACATACCCGACCACGGGGTTCAGCTCCGGGAAGGTCACTGCTCGTCCACCAGGTCGCGGAAGCGCTGTTCGATGCGGCCGGCGCTGCGCACATAGAGCACGGCACACCCGATCACCAGCGGGTAGATGGCGAGGCCGAGGAGGAGCCAGGGGACCGGGACGGTCGCGATGGTCCACGTGTTGACGGCCGGGAAGATACTGAGCAGGACCGGGATGCCCACGAGGATCACCAGGAATCCGGAGGCAACCACGACGGCCAGCCGCAGCTGGGACCGGATAAGCGAGCGCACAAACAGTTCACCGACGTCGGACTGTTCAGCCATTTCCCTCGCGACGGGATAGCTCGCAGCCGGGCCGGTAGGGAACTGCGGCGCGGTCACGCGCACCCGGGCAGGGCGTCCTTCGGGCTCTGTCACTGGCGCTATTGCCCCGGCCGGAGGCGTGTGGCCTCGAGTTTGCCGCGGATCTGGGACAGGTGGCGCCTGCTCACGGGCAGCTCCGCGTCGCCCACGAGGACGCTTGCCCTGCCGGTGGCAAGCTTGACCTGGGTGACCTGTTCCATCGCCACGAGGTAGGAACGGTGTGTGCGCAGGAAACCGGCGTCGGCCCACTGCCGTTCGAGGTCGTTCAGGGGAATCCGGATGAGGTAGCTCGCCTCAGCGGTATGCAGCCGGGCGTAGTCGCCCTGGGCCTGCACATAACGGATCTCATCGCGCCGGATCATTTTGCTGATGCCGCCCTGATCCACCGTGATTACTTCCGGTGTGGTGGCGCCGTCCTCCATCAGTTCGCAGATGCGGCGGACCGACTCGGTCAGCCGCTCCGTGCGCACAGGCTTGAGCAGGTAGTCCACGGCGCGCAGCTCGAAGGCTTCCAACGCCCGGTCCTCGTCCGCGGTGACGAAGACGACGGCGGGAGGCCGGCTGAAGCGTGAAATCACCCGCGCGATGTCCAGCCCGGAGAGGGAAGGCATGTGAATGTCGAGGAATAGGGCGTCGACCGGGTGGCTCTGCAGGATTCGAAGCGCTTCGGCGCCGCTGGATGCCTTGTGGATGGTGTCGATGCGGGCGTCCCTGGACAGCAGGAAGCCGAGCTCGGCGAGTGCGGGAAGTTCATCGTCGACGATGACCACGTTGACCATGCTCCCAGATTACGTGCTGAAGGGCCCCGGACCCGCTTCCTCGGCCACGGCACGGCTCAGCGGGTCAGATGTGATGGTCGGGCTGGGATTTCGGAATGCGCAGGGTGATCAGGGTTCCTGCCCCCGGCGCGGTGTCGATGATGAGCCCGTGGGCGTCGCCGTAGACCTGCCGGAGCCGGGAGTCCACATTCCGTAATCCGACGTGCACCCCGTCCAGATGCCCGGCAAGCACTGCGCGCAGCCGATCGGGTTCCATGCCCACGCCGTCGTCCTCGATCGTGACTTCGGCGTAAGCGCCGGCGTCGTGCGCTGTGATGGTGATATTGCCGGTCCCGTCCGTGGAGTCCAATCCATGGCGGACTGCGTTCTCCACCAGCGGCTGCAGGCTGAGGAAGGGGATCACGGTACTGAGTACTTCCGGCCCGATCTGCAGGCTGACCCTCAACCGGTCGCCGAACCGTGCCCGTTCAAGCAGCAGGTAGCGGTCAATGGACCTGAGCTCCTCAGCCACGGTGGTGAAGTCGCCGTGGCGCCGGAACGAGTAGCGGGTGAAGTCGGCGAACTCGACCACCAGTTCGCGAGCCCGCGCTGGATCGGTGTTGATGAAGGATGCAATGGCGTTGAGTGAGTTGTAGATGAAGTGCGGGCTGATCTGCGCCCGCAGGGCGCGGACCTCCGCCTCCATCAGCTGGGTCCGCGAGGAGTCGAGTTCGGCCAGCTCGACCTGGGTGGCGACCCACGTGCCAACCTCGTTCGTTGCACGGACCAGCCCCGCGTTGACCGAGAGCGCGAACGCCCCCACCGTACCGACCACCCGGTTGTTCACCCGGATCGGTGCAAGAACGGCCTCAGCCGGGCCGCCGTCCTGCCCGGTCATGGCTCCGAGCCGTGATTGCCGGAAGATTTGGGTGCGCCCGCTGGCAAGAACCTCCTGCGCAAGCAGCATGACATCCGCGGGCTGGGCCGACGTACCGTCCCACGCGAGGACGCCGTTCGCGTCGGTCACCAGCAGCGCCTGGCACCGCAGCAGGCCCCGCAGGTGCCGCGCGGCCTTCGAGGCGCCGCTGGGCGTCAGACCGGTTCGCAGGTGTTCGGAAGCCAGGGCGACCGTGTGCAGGGTGGCGTAGGTGGCGCGGTCGGCGTCGGAACCGAGGTCGCGGTAGGAGCGCGAGAACTTGAATCCCAGTACCGCCACCACCGCCAGCGTGATGATCACGACGGCGGCGACCAGCGCTACGTCGACGGCCGGGCTGAGCATTGGTCAAGAGTAGCTGCGAAAACTGCTGTTTCTGACCGGGCGCTGATCAGGCCTTGATCCGGCACCGAACCGTTCGGCGCAGTTCGGTGCCGTTCATCGCATGCCGATGGCCGTTGAGCGACGTGCTCTGCCAAGTGCTTGGCAGAGGCATGCGGGGTAGCAGACAGTGATGGGAGTCACACTCCCTCGTTCTCGCCGCCCAGCGCGGTGCTGACCTGCGTGGGAGACCCCCAAAGGAGGAGGAATTCATGGGTCCCGACCCATCCACACCCGACGCACCGCCGTCGGCGTCCGTGGACTTCACGGAAGTTCAACAGAGACCGCAGTTCCAGGAGCTGAGGAAGCGCCACCGCAGCTTCGTCTTTCCCATGGCGGCAGTATTTCTGCTCTGGTACTTCCTGTACGTCCTGCTTGCCGATTACGCGCACGAGTTCATGTCCACGCCGGTGTGGGGGAACGTCAACATCGGCCTGCTCCTCGGTCTGCTGCAGTTCGTCAGTACCTTCGGCATCACCATGTGGTACGTCAGCTACGCCAACAAGAAACTCGACCCCATCGCCGAGGAACTGCGCAACGACCTCGAAGGCGCCGCCCCTGAGGTCTTCAATGCTCCTGAGGGAGGAACCAAATGACGCAGTACCTGCCGCTGCAGACCGTTGAAACGACGACGGTGGGCGAACCGTGGCTGAACATGACCATCTTCGGCCTGTTCGTGGCGATCACGCTGGTGATCGTGCTCCGCGCCAGCCGCAACAACAAGACGGCCGCCGACTACTACGCAGCCGGCCGATCCTTCACCGGTCCGCAGAACGGTACGGCGATTGCCGGTGACTATCTGTCCGCCGCGTCCTTCCTGGGCATCGTGGGCGCCATCGCCATCAACGGGTACGACGGCTTTTTGTATTCGATCGGCTTCCTGGTTGCCTGGCTGGTGGCACTGCTCCTGGTGGCGGAACTGCTCCGCAACACCGGCAAGTTCACCATGGCCGACGTGCTGTCCTTCCGGCTGCAGCAACGACCGGTTCGCATCGCGGCGGCAATCACGACGCTCGCCGTCTGCTTCTTCTACCTCCTCGCGCAGATGGCCGGCGCCGGCGCGCTGGTGTCGCTGCTCCTCGGCATTGACGACAGGCTTGGGCAATCCCTTGTCATCACCGTGGTAGGCGGGCTGATGATCCTGTACGTACTGGTGGGCGGTATGAAGGGCACGACCTGGGTCCAGATCATCAAGGCCTGCCTGCTCATCGCCGGTGCCTTCGTGATGACTGTCTGGGTACTTGCCCTGCACGACTTCAACCTCTCGACCCTGCTCGGCGCAGCGATTGAAACCTCCGGCAACCCCGCCATCACCGGGCCTGGCCTGCAGTACGGTGCAACCGGCACCACCCGCCTGGACTTCGTGTCACTGGCACTCGCGCTCGTGCTGGGAACCGCAGCCCTGCCGCACGTTCTCATGCGCTTCTACACCGTGCCCACAGCCAAGGAAGCCCGCCGTTCAGTGGTGTGGGCCATCTGGCTCATCGGAGCGTTCTACCTGTTCACCCTGGTGCTCGGCTACGGTGCCGGCGCGCTCATCGGCGCAGACCGCATCAGTGCAGCTCCGGGCGGCGTGAACTCGGCGGCTCCGCTGCTGGCCTTCGAGCTTGGCGGACCGCTGCTGCTGGGAATCATCTCGGCCGTGGCCTTCGCCACCATCCTCGCGGTGGTTGCGGGACTCACCATCACAGCCGCTGCTTCCTTCGCCCATGACATTTACGCGAACGTTGTTCGCCGGGGCAAGGTGGATCCGGACGGTGAGGTGAAGGTGGCGCGCCGCACCGTCGTCGTTATCGGTGTGCTTTCGATTGTCGGCGGCATCGGCGCACAGGGACAGAACGTCGCGTTCCTTGTTGCGCTCGCCTTCGCGGTTGCAGCGAGTGCCAACCTGCCGACCATCATCTACTCGCTGTTCTGGAAGAAGTTCAACACCCAGGGCGCGCTGTGGAGCATGTACGGCGGCCTGCTGACCGCGATCATCCTGATTGCGTTCTCACCGGTTGTCTCCGGCGCAGAGAAGTCGATGATCCAGACGGCTGACTTCTCCTGGTTCCCGCTCAGCAACCCCGGGATCGTCTCGATTCCGCTGGCGTTCTTCCTTGGCTGGCTCGGCACCGTGCTCGCCAAGCGGACGGAGGATGCGCAGAAGCAGGCGGAGATGGAGGTCCGTTCGCTGACCGGTGTCGGTGCCGAAAAGGCAACCAACCACTAAGTTCAGCACCGAAGTCTCAGCCAGAAGGGACCGGAATCCTGTCGATTCCGGTCCCTTCTGTCGTGTTCGGTGAAACTCGCGTATCCGGTGTCTTGCCTTTTCAGTGGCCGGGATGCTCCTCCGGGGAGGGAAGCTGAGCCGGAGTCGGAGCGGGAGCCGGAGCGGGCACCGAACCATGCTCCCCGTGAGGCACGGCATTGTCGCCGGCCGTTGAGGCGGCGAGTCCCGGCGTCGTAATCCCCGCAACCAGCACGGCAGAGAAGAACAGTCCGGCGAGGAGCCTGCCGGGAGATGCCTGCGTGCCGGAACCTGTGCCGCGCTGCATGCCCGCCCGCCGGCGCAGGGCACCGTGACACCCGAGCTGCAGGAGTACGAGCGCCAGCGCGGACGCAAGCGTGAGGTTGAAGTTCCGGCTCCCGGCCGGCGCCAGCAGTGCGCCCCAGGCAAGGGCCCCCAGCACGACGGCGGCAGCACTGGGAAGAGCGGCGGGCACCGCTACTGCCAGCAGCGCAATTCCGCGGTTCCGGCCCGGCCCCCGCAGAGCCAGGATGCCCCACGAAACCAGTGCTGCCGCCCACAATGCGACGATGGCTCCCAGCACACCGTTCAGGATGCCGCCGGAAGAGGCGCCCGAAACCAGCAGGGCGTCAGATGCGAGGGCAAAGAAGGTGAGGCCGGAGCCAAGGGCAGTGAAGGCGGTAAGCAGGCGGAGCAGTTCATCCGTGGTGCCCTGCCCTGCCCTGCGCCGGCGCGCGGCCGAGGAGCGGGTAGTGTCCGCTCCTCGGCCGCAGCACTGTTCATCTCGGTGATCTCCGTGATAACCCGTATGACCTGTGATGACCCGTAGTTACGCGGTGTGCGCGTGGGTGTTGGCGGTGCGCACCTGCTTGTCCTGCGACAGGCCGACGCCGAGCAGGAGGACGGCGCTTGCGAGGTGCAGGACGTTGTCGGCGCCGTTGAGGGCGATGATGTTCAGCGAGGTGCCCACCAGGAAGAGCCCGAGGATGCCGACCAGGAGGTACACCGCACCCACCGTGGTGTTGACGCCCTTGGCGGCGCTCACCGAGTTGAGGCCGCCCAACAGCAGCGCCGCGCCGATGGCCAGGTGGATGATGTTGTGCAGGGGATTGACTTCGAAGACGATCAGCGTGTTGCCCTCGGTCGCGAAGAAGTCAACGCCGGCGGTGACAAAGAAGCCGAGAATTCCGACGAGCAGGTAGACGGCTCCGAAGACGGTCGCGAGTAGCCGGTTGGGGGAAGTTTTCATGGTGATGCCTTTCCATTGATGTGCGCTCCCTGGTGGAGCTCCGCACACCATTCGGACCCGTCGGCTTTCCGGATGGATCCATTGGAAAATGGACCGGCTACCCCTCGGATCCCCGCTCCAGCAGGGGTTCCATCCGATAGGGGATCAGCTCGTGCATGGCGAGGGAGGTATCGCAGCGTTCGACGCCGTCGCACGCCAGGATCTTCCCGTTGATCCGGAAGAGGTCTTCGGCATCGACCGATACCACCCGGACGAGGATGTCCGCCTGCCCAGTAAGTCCGTGCGCTTCCAGCACCTCGGGAATGTCGGCCAACTGGCCCGTGATGGAGCCGAGCTTCCGCTGGTCCACATGCACCTGGATGAACGCGGTCAGCGGATACCCGAGCGCGGCGGGATTGATGCGGCGTTCGAAGGACAGAAAGGTTGAATTCCTCTCCAACCGGGTCATCCGCGCCTGCACTGTGTTCCTCGAAAGGCCCAGTTTCTGGGCGAGGGCGACGACGGTGCGCCGAGAGTCGCGGGCCAGTGCAAGTAGAAGCCGCGTGTCGGTCGCGTCAAGGGGCTGCATAGTGCGCAACGGTAGCACGAGCGGAAACTGCCAAACAGAGCACAATGCTCAATGAACCGGGAATCGGTTGTGCTGTGTGGCCTGCGTGAGTATCGTCACACTAAAGCTCGGGCAACGGTGCCCTCGGCGGCCGTTCCCATTCGGATCTGTGCCGGAGGGTGCGGTTCGCGGGTTGCAGGAACGTCGACGCCGGTAAGAAGAAGGAAGAGTGAACGTGCCTCTGAACAACGAAGCGGACGCCACGCAGAATGAGCTCGTGCAGCTCATAACGCCCTCTGGCGAGCGCCGAAGTAACCCCGTGTATGACCGCTGGGTCTCCGACGTCGACGGCGCCGCCCTGCAGGCCCTGTATGAGGACATGGTGGTCATTCGCAGGATCGATGCCGAAGCCACAGCCCTCCAGCGCCAGGGGGAACTTGCGCTCTGGCCGCCGTTGCTGGGACAGGAAGCGGCGCAGATCGGTTCGGGACGCGCCCTGCGCGAAGATGACTTCGTATTCTCCAGCTACCGCGAGAACGGCGTTGCCTACTGCCGCGGCGTTGACCTCACGGACCTTCTGCGCGTCTGGCGGGGCAACGCCTCAGCCGGCTGGGATCCCTACGCCATCAACATGGCTCCGCCGCAGGTCATCATCGGGGCACAGACCCTGCACGCCACCGGATATGCCATGGGAGTTCTGGCGGACGGCGCCGACTCCGTTGCGGTTACCTACTTCGGCGACGGCGCCACGAGCCAGGGTGATGTGAATGAAGCGATGGTGTTCGCCGCCAGCTATCAGGCTCCCGTCATCTTCTTCTGCCAGAACAACCAGTGGGCCATCTCCGAGCCGGTCCGGCTGCAGGCTCACGTACCGATCGCGCACCGCGCACCCGGATTCGGCATTCCCTCCGTCCGCGTCGACGGCAATGACGTTCTCGCCTGCCTGGCCGTTACCCGGGAAGCGCTCGATCGCGCCCGGACCGGCGGCGGTCCCACTTTCATCGAGGCAGTGACCTACCGGATGGGCCCGCACACCACGGCCGATGACCCAACCCGCTACCGCGACGCAAACGAGCTTGAGGACTGGGCAGCAAAAGACCCCATCTCACGCGTGGCCGCGCTCCTCGACGCGCAGGGCCTTCTGTCAGCGGAGGTGAGCGACGCAGTCAAGGCCACCGCTGACGACGTCGCTGCCCGGCTTCGCGAAGGCTGCATCTCCATGCCGGAGCCGCAGGCCCTCGACGTGTTCAAGCACGTCTACAGCGAGCCCAATTCCTGGCTCGAGCGCCAGCAGGACTCCTACGAGCAGTACCTGACGTACTTCGACTCAGCTGAGTCTGTCAACACTGCACCCAACCCCTCCAGGGAGGTGAGCCGCTGATGTCCACCATGACATTCGGCCGAGCCATCAATGCAGGCCTTCGCAGGGCCATGGAAAATGACCCGAAGGTTGTCCTCATGGGCGAGGACATCGGAAAGCTGGGCGGCGTCTTCCGCATCACGGACGGCCTGCAGAAGGATTTCGGGTCTCACCGCGTCCTCGATACTCCACTCGCCGAGTCCGGCATCATGGGCACGGCAGTCGGCCTGGCCTACCGCGGCTACCGTCCCGTCGTCGAAATCCAGTTCGACGGCTTCATCTACCCGGCATTCGACCAGATTGTGTGCCAGGTAGCGAAGCTGCACTACCGGACCCAGGGGCATGTGAAGGTGCCGCTGACCATCCGGGTACCGTTCGGCGGCGGTATCGGCTCACCCGAACACCACTCGGAATCACCCGAGGCTTACTTCACCCATACCTCGGGCCTGCGCGTCATCAGTGTCTCCAATCCGCAGGACGCCTTCGTGATGATTCAGCAGGCCATCGCGAGCGACGATCCCGTCCTGTACTTCGAACCGAAGCGTCGCTACCACGTCAAGGGCGAGGTGGACGAGAGCGTCGACCTCAACGCCACCAGCATGAACAACGCGCGCGTGGTCACCGAGGGCAGCGACGTCACGCTGGTCACCTACGGGCCGCTGGTGCCGACGGCGCGCGACGCCGCAATCGCCGCGTCCGACGACGGCGTCTCGGTTGAGGTGATTGACCTGCGGTCTCTTGCCCCGATCGATTTCGCCACCGTGGAGAAGTCTGTGCGGAAGACCGGCCGCCTGGTCATCACGCATGAAGCGGCCCAGTCGGGCGGCCTCGGCGCTGAGATCGCTGCCAGCATCACCGAGCGCTGCTTTTACCACCTGGAGCACGCACCGGTCCGCGTGACGGGATTCGACATCCCGTATCCCTACTCCAAGCTCGAGTTCCATCATCTGCCGGATCTGGACCGGATACTCGACGGAGTTGACCGCGTTTTGGGCCGGTCCAACTCCCTTAGCTCACGCAGCGGACTGGAAGGATAGTGTCACCGGTGATCAAGGAATTCCGACTGCCCGACCTCGGCGAAGGCCTCACTGAATCGGAGATCGTCGTCTGGCATGTCGCAGTCGGCGACACAGTGGAGCTGAACCAGGTCATTGCCGACGTGGAAACAGCCAAAGCTGTGGTGGAGCTGCCCTCGCCTTACGCCGGCGTTGTCGCGAAGCTGCACGAGCAGCCCGGGACGGTGGTGGAGGTCGGTTCGCCGATCGTCTCCTTTGACGTGCCGGGTTCCGGCGTACCCTCCGGTGATTCCCCGGACTCGTCAGCGGACAAGGCCGACGACGACGAGCCGCCGGCCAAGCGGGAGCCGAACCTTGTCGGGTACGGTGCCGCAGTGGAGAAGACCGGCCGGCCCACGCGGCGAGCCCGGCGCGGAGCAGCGTCGACAGTACCGGCAAGGCCTGCTGACGCTTCAACCGCCGACGACGCTGCCGTCACAGCAGAAGCACCGCAGACTTCCGTTCCGGAGGAGGCACCCCTGGAGCGTCCGCGGTCGACGCCGCCGGTACGTAAGCTTGCACGTGATCTCGGCATCGACCTTCCTGCGGTGAACGGCACCGGTCCACAGGGGCTGATCACCCGTGAAGATGTCCTCGCGGCACAGCAGAAATCCGCGCAGGAAGAATCCGCCCAGTCGGGAACAGGACAGTCGGGAACAGGACAGCAGGGAGCCGATCGCGGGGTGCCGGCGTCGATTGCTGCAGGGGAGCGGGAAACACGCACACCGATCAAGGGCGTGCGCAAGCACACCGCTGCCGCCATGGTGGCCAGTGCCTTCACTGCACCGCACGTCACCGAGTTCCTGACCATCGACGTGACCGCATCCATGGACCTGCTGGCACGGCTGAAGTCGAGCAGGGCGTTTGCGGACGTGCGCATCACTCCATTGGCATTGGTGGCCAAGGCGTTGTGCATCGCACTGGACCGGAACCCGACCCTGAATTCACGGTGGGATGACGCTTCCCAGGAGATCGTCCAGCACCATTACGTGAACCTCGGCATTGCGGCGGCGACTCCGCGGGGTCTGATGGTCCCGAATATCAAGGACGCCCAGGCGCTGGGCCTTCGGGAGCTGGCCGACGCGCTCAAGGGCTTGACCGAGACCGCACGCGCCGGCAAGACCAGTCCCGCGGACCTCTCCGGTGGAACAATCTCCATCACCAACGTTGGAGTGTTCGGCATCGACGCGGGAACGCCGATCCTCAATCCGGGGGAGGCGGCGATCCTGGCCATGGGCTCCGTGCGGAAGATGCCGTGGGAGTACCAGGACGAGATTGCGCTGCGGCAGGTCATGACCCTCAGCCTGTCCTTCGATCACCGCCTGGTGGACGGCGAGCAGGGATCACGGTTTCTCGCGGACATCGGCACCATCCTGTCCGACCCGGGCATGGTCCTGACGATGGTATAGCTGGGACTAGCGGAGCTCGAGAACGAGCTCGCGGACCACAGCACCGCGTGCGTTGGCGAAACCCTGGGTTTCGCCAACCTCGGTGAAGCCGTAACGCTCAAGGATGCGGATCGAGTTGGTGTTGTCAGCGACCGCGCGTGCCCGGAGCGGACGCTCGGTGAACTCTTCAAGGAAGAGGCCGACTGCCGCCGTCGTGATTCCCTGTCCCCAGCGGGCCTTGTCAATCCAGTAGCTGATTTCCGGGATGTCGCCGTCGCGGTAGGCCAGAATACTTCCCACCACGGTCTCGTCAGCAACGATGGTGCGGACCGTGACGGTCGGATCATTCAGGATGTTCTGCCAGTGGTGGTCGAAGACGCCTCGGTCCGAGGGGTTCTTTGCACTGAAGGCGGCCATGTGGTTGGCGCTGGGGTCGAGCTGGTGGGAGAAGAACTCGTCCAGGTCGGAGGGTTCAACGGCGCGTAGCGTGATCACTGGAGGCTTTCAGGTAGGCGGAGCTGGGTACTTGCGAAGTTCGGGTGCACTGGGAATTCGGGTGCCCTGGAAGTGCAACATTCCTCAGCGTACTAGGACCGGGCGGATCCGAGTCGCTTGGGCCATTACGTCTCCACGCTGAGGGCAGCCCAGGCCATCTCCTCGAGCAGTTGCCGCAGTTCAGCCGTGTCCTTGCTGCTGCGACGGCGGTGGGTGGAGTGCGGGGTCGAATTGATGAGTCCGAAGGCGGCATGGGCTTTGCGGCGCAGGTGCGTTCTCTCAGCGCCCTGCTCCAGATCGGCAAGGGCATCCACCCATACCTCAACGTAGGTGCGCTGCAGGGAGCGCACGGTTTCCTGGTCCTCGTCAGCCAGTGAACTAAGGTCCCGGTCCTGGACCCGGATGACATTGGCATTGCGGAGGGCGAAGTCCACCTGGAATTCGATAAGCCCGCGGAGTGCCTGCTCCGGGCCGGGAGATTCGGCCACCACGGCGCGGCTGCCCTCGAGCAGGTCCTGGCTGACTCCGGCCAGCAGCGCTGCAAGGACTGCGGGTTTTCCGCTGAAGTGCCGGTAGACCGCCGGTCCGCTGACTCCCGCCGCTGCACCCAGATCCTCGATGGAAACCCCGTTGTACCCGCGTTCGGCGAAAAGCTGTGCAGCGGAGTCAAGGAGCGCCGCGCGCCGGGACGCCTTGGCCAGGCTGCGGCCGGTCATCCGGGTAGGAGCTGGTGCTTCCATGGCCGCCTTTCAGGGGTGTAGCGGATCGACAGAGGGGATGCCTCCATTCTGGTGGACAGTTCGGTTAATAGCTACTAACCTAAATTTGAGTTAATTTCCGCTAACTGAGTGGTCGTGCGCGGGTAACGCCATGCATAGACCGGAAGGACGTCAATGGAGACCCTGGCATCGATGCTGGACCCGAGCGCTGAAGCGTTCCGGCAGAACGACGCAGGTCAGCGGGCGCTTGCGGACGAACTCCGCGACCGTCTTGCCCACACGGCGCTTGGAGGCCCTGAACGCTCCCGTGAGCGTCACGTCAGCCGGGGAAAGCTGTTGCCGAGGGATCGCATCGACCACTTGCTGGATCCTGGTAGTCCGTTCCTGGAAATCGCTCCACTGGCGGCCAACGGGATGTATAACGACGAGAGCCCCGGTGCCGGCGTAATCGCGGGCATCGGTCTGGTGCACGGCCGTCATGTCCTCGTCATTTCCAACGACGCGACCGTCAAGGGCGGCACCTACTATCCGATGACGGTCAAAAAGCACCTCCGTGCCCAGGAAATCGCGCTGGAGAACAACCTGCCCTGCGTGTACCTGGTGGATTCCGGCGGAGCCTTCCTGCCCAGACAGGACGAGGTGTTCCCTGACCGGGAGCACTTCGGCCGGATCTTCTATAACCAGGCCACCATGTCGGCACGCAAGATTCCGCAGATCGCCGCTGTCATGGGCTCCTGCACTGCGGGCGGCGCCTACGTGCCGGCGATGAGCGACGAGACAGTCATTGTCAGGAACCAGGGCACCATCTTCCTCGGCGGCCCGCCGCTGGTGAAGGCCGCCATCGGTGAGATCGTCACTGCGGAGGAACTCGGCGGCGGCGACGTGCACGCCAAGACGTCCGGCGTCGTCGACCATCTCGCCGAGAACGACCAGCACGCACTGGAGATCGTCCGGGACATCATTTCCACGCTGCCCGTGCCGGCGCAGGCGTGGAGCACCAGCGCTCCCGAGGACCCAGCCGTGGAGCTGGGAAGCCTTTACGGCGCCGTGCCGGTTGACGTCAACGCGCCTTACGATGCCCGCGAGATCATCGCGCGGATCGTTGACGGCAGCCGTTTCCACGAGTTCAAGAAGGAATACGGCACCACCCTCGTGACGGGCTTTGCGACGCTGCACGGCCACAAGGTGGGGATCGTTGCGAACAACGGCGTCCTCTTCGGTGAATCTGCCCTGAAGGGCGCCCATTTCATCGAGCTGTGTGACCAGCGCGGCATCCCGCTGATCTTCCTGCAAAACCTCTCGGGTTTCATGGTCGGCCGCGACTATGAGGCCGGCGGCATCGCCAAGCACGGGGCAAAGATGGTCACCGCGGTGGCGACGTGCCGCGTGCCCAAGCTGACCGTCGTCGTCGGCGGCTCCTTTGGCGCGGGCAACTATTCGATGTGTGGGCGCGCCTACTCGCCGCGTTTCCTGTGGATGTGGCCGGCCAGCCGCATCTCCGTCATGGGCGGCAACCAGGCATCTTCCGTGCTGAGCACAGTGAAGCGGGACCAGCTTGAGGCGCGCGGTGAACAGTGGAGCGCCGAGGACGAGGAGGCGTTCAAGGCTCCCATCCGCGAGCAGTACGAAGCACAGGGGAGTCCCTACTACTCCACCGCACGGCTTTGGGACGACGGGATCATTGATCCGGCGGACACCCGCCGTGTCCTGGGGCTCGCTCTCGATGTCTGCGCCAATGCGCCGCTGCCGGAGACCTCCTTCGGCCTTTTCAGGATGTGAGTTCGATGAAAAACAGTGCCCTCTTCGCCGCCGTTCTCGTTGCCAACCGCGGTGAAATTGCGTGCCGGGTGATCCGCACGCTGCGCGCCCTGGGTATCCGTTCGGTTGCCGTCTACAGCGATGCCGACGCCGGTGCCCGCCACGTGCGCGAAGCGGACCAGGCAGTGCGGATCGGCCCGGCTGCCCCTGCCCGGAGCTACCTCAACATCGATGCGATCATCGCGGCTTGCCGGGCGACCGGTGCGGATGCCGTGCATCCCGGGTACGGGTTCCTGAGCGAGAACCAGGCCTTTGCCCGCGCGCTTGAGGAAGCCGGGATCGTGTTCATTGGACCGCGGGTCCATGCCCTCAACGTCATGGGCGACAAGATCCGCTCAAAGAACCATGTCGGCGGCTTCGACGTGCCCGTGGTCCCCGGCATCGCGGAGTCGGGACTGAGCGACGAAGACCTCATCGCAGCCGCCGGTCAGGTTGGTTATCCGCTGCTCATCAAGCCCTCGGCAGGCGGCGGCGGCAAGGGCATGCACGCCGTGGAACGCGCTGCAGACCTCCCCGGCAGCCTCCAGACGGCTCGCCGTGTCGCTGCCTCCGCGTTCGGCGATGACACCCTCTTCCTCGAGCGGCTCATCCGTACGCCTCGGCACATCGAGGTTCAGGTCCTCGCTGACTCCTATGGCAACGTCATTCACCTGGGGGAGCGGGAATGCTCCCTGCAACGGCGGCACCAGAAGGTGATCGAGGAAGCTCCGTCGGCGCTCCTGGACGAAGCGACCCGCGAACGGATCGGCGAGGCGGCGTGCAATGCAGCTCGCAGCGTTGACTACGTCGGAGCCGGAACGGTGGAATTTCTCGTTTCCGACGACGCGCCGGACGAATTCTTCTTCATGGAGATGAATACCCGGCTTCAGGTTGAGCACCCGGTTACCGAAATGGTGACGGGCGTGGACCTCGTCGAGTGGCAGGTGCGCATTGCGGCAGGTGAGAAGCTCACGCTGGCGCAGGACGACGTCGTCCTCACCGGCCACGCCGTCGAAGCCCGCGTATATGCAGAGGACGCTGAGGCCGGCTTCCTGCCCGCGGCCGGCATAGTCGTGGACCTGTCCGAACCCCACGGAGAGGGCCTCCGGGTCGACAGCGCGCTGCTGCCGGGGCTGGAAGTATCGCCGACCTATGACCCGATGCTCTCGAAGGTCATCGCGTGGGCGCCGTCCCGCTCGGAAGCGCTCGACCGGCTGGATTCTGCGCTGACACACACCCGGGTAGCGGGGCTGCGCACCAACGTTGAGTACCTGCGGCTGTTGATCAACGACGACGACGTCCGCGCCGGCCGGCTCGACACCACCATGATTGAACGGAAGCTTCCGACTCTCGCCTTCCGGACGGCGACGGACGCGGAGATCGCTGTTGCCGCCGTCGTCCTGGCCGGTGGTGCCCCGCCCCCTGCCATGGCGGACTGCGCGGCCGCCGGTTCAGCGTCGCCGTGGCACTCCCGGGACGGCTGGCGGATCGGCGGGGTGCCGGCGGCACTCCCCGTTGAGCTCCAGGTCGGTAACACCGCGTCCCGGACTGTTCTTGTGCGGCGTAACGGTGCGCACAGCATCGTCGACGTCGGTGAAAACCGCTGCAAGATCTCCTGGCTCCCGTCAGTGGGCGGCAGCGGGGTGCCGCGCGCCGTCGTCGACGGCGTCACGCTGGGTACCCGCCTCGTCCAGGCCGGCGCCATCGTTTGGCTGACGGACGCCGGCTGGTCCCAACCGGTCCGGATGCTTGCGCGGGAGGAAATACTGCAGGCACAGCTGGCATCCATTGCCCGCACCGAAGGCGCCGCTGATCCTGAAGTGCGCTCGCCGATGCCCGGCACCGTCATCACGGTGAATGTGGCCGACGGCGAACTCGTCGAGGAAGGGCAGGTCCTGCTCAGTGTCGAGGCAATGAAGATGGAGCACCAGCTGATCGCCACCATCACCGGCACCGTTGCCGTCACCCTCAGCCCCGGCGACCTCGTAACAGCCAACCAGGTCGTCGCCCGAATCCACCCCGCATTGTCCGGCGAGCCAGAAGAACCCGCCGGCTCCGTCCCCACCGAACAGGAAGAACCCCAGTCATGAACTTTGAACTGAGCGAGGAATACCAGGACCTGGTCGATACCGTCCGGGAGTTCGCAGACCAGGTCGTAGCACCGGTCTCCGCGAAGCACGATGAAGAGCACAGCTTCCCGTACGGGGTCATCGCGCAGATGGGTGAAATGGGGCTGTTCGGGCTGCCATTCCCTGAGCAGTACGGCGGCATGGACGGCGACTACTTCGCGCTGTGCCTCGCCCTTGAGCAGCTGGCGCGGGTCGACCAGTCAGTCGCTATCACCCTCGAAGCGGGAGTATCGCTGGGCGCCATGCCGGTCTACCGGTTCGGCACCGAGGAGCAGAAGCAGCAGTGGCTGCCGATGCTGACCAGCGGCGAGGCGCTCGCCGGGTTCGGGCTGACCGAATCCGAGGCAGGCTCTGACGCGTCGGGCACCAAGACCAACGCCAAGCTGGTTGATGGGGAGTGGGTCATCAACGGCAGCAAGGAGTTCATCACGAACTCCGGAACCGACATCACCCGGCTCGTCACCGTCACCGCCGTCACGGACACCACCACGAGGGAGGACGGCTCGGTCAAGAAGGAAATCTCCACCATCCTCGTGCCGACCGACACGCCGGGCTTCACGGCGGAAAAGGCGTACAACAAGGTGGGCTGGAACGCTTCCGATACGCACCCGCTGACCCTGAAGGATGTACGCGTTCCCGAGGCGAACCTGCTCGGAACGCGGGGACGCGGTTACGCGAACTTCCTCCAGATCCTCGACGAGGGCCGTATCGCCATTGCCGCGCTCGCCACGGGTGCCGCGCAGGGCTGTGTTGAAGAGTCCATCCGCTACGCGAAGGAACGCCAGGCCTTCGGCACCAACATCGGCAGCTACCAGTCGATCCAGTTCAAGATCGCCCGCATGCAGGCGCGCGCCCACACCGCCCGGCTCGCCTACTACGACGCCGCGGCGCGCATGCTCGCCGGCAAGCCGTTCAAGACCCAGGCATCGATCGCTAAGCTGGTCGCAGGCGAGGCAGCCATGGACAATGCCCGCGACGCCACGCAGATTTTCGGCGGCTACGGGTTCATGAACGAGTTCACGGTGTCGCGCCACTATCGTGACTCGAAGATCCTTGAGGTCGGCGAGGGAACCACCGAAGTGCAGCTGATGCTCATCGCCCGTGAACTGGGGCTCTAGAGGATCGGCTCCGTCGAACAACAGTTGATACGCGCAGATCGAAACGCTCAAGGGAGAAGCAGTGATAGACAAAGTCGTCGCCTCAGCAGCTGAGGCCGTAGCGGACATTCCTGATGGAGCGTCCCTGGCCGTTGGCGGATTCGGGCTCTGCGGTATCCCCGTGGCGCTCATCGACGCGCTGCACAAGCAGGGAACCACAGAGCTCGAAACCATCAGCAACAACTGCGGTGTTGACGGCTGGGGCCTCGGACGGCTTCTCGACGACCACCGCATCCGGCGCACGATCAGCTCCTATGTCGGTGAGAACAAGGAGTTCGCCCGCCAGTACCTCGCGGGGGAACTGGAAGTTGTGCTGACACCGCAGGGCACGCTGGCAGAGAAGCTGCGTGCCGGCGGCGCCGGCATCCCCGCTTTCTACACGACGGCCGGCGTGGGCACGCAGGTGAGCGAGGGCGGCCTGCCGCAAAAATATGACGACGCCGGCAACATCGCCATTGCGTCGTCCCCAAAGGAAGTGCGGGAGTTCGGCGGGCAGGATTACGTGCTCGAGGAATCGGTAAATCCTGACTTCGCCCTCGTTCATGCCTGGAAGGGGGACCGTCACGGGAACCTCGTGTTCCACGCGACGGCCATGAACTTCAACCCGCTGTGTGCCCAGGCTGGCCGCATCACCATCGCCGAGGTGGAGGAGTTGGTGGAGCCCGGCGAGCTGGATCCGGAGCACATCCATATTCCGGGTATCTTCATCCAGCGCGTTGTCCATGCGCCGAACACCGAGAAGCGGATTGAGAAGCGGACAGTGTCCCTGGACAAGAACGAACCCTCCAGCCTGGCGAAGGAGCTTTGATCATGGCCCTGACACGAAATGAACTGGCCGCACGGGTGGCCCAGGAGCTAGAGAACGGGCAGTACGTCAACCTCGGCATCGGCATGCCCACGCTCATTCCCAATTACATCCCCGCCGGCGTTGAGGTGGTGCTCCACTCGGAAAACGGAATCCTCGGCGTCGGACCGTACCCCACTGAGGACCAGCTGGACCCGGACCTGATCAATGCGGGCAAGGAAACCGTCACCGTGAACGACGGCGCGGCCTTCTTCGACTCCGCTTCATCCTTCGGCATGGTGCGCGGTGGACACGTCGACGTCGCCGTCCTCGGAGCCATGGAGGTCGCCGCAAACGGGGACCTGGCCAACTGGATGATTCCCGGCAAGATGGTCAAGGGAATGGGCGGCGCCATGGACCTGGTGTTCGGGGCCAAACGTTTGATCGTGATGATGGAGCACGTTGACCGGAAGTCCAATCCGAAAATCGTTGAGCGGTGCTCGCTGCCGCTGACCGGCAAGGGCTGTGTGGACCGCATCATCACCGACCTGGCGGTCATCGATGTGGACTCCGAGCGCAACGGAGGAACACTGATCCTTCGTGAGACCGCTCCCGGGGTCAGCGTGGATGACGTGATTGCTGCCACCGGCGCTCCGCTCGAGGTTGATTTGAATGGGCAGGCCCGAAGTGAGCGCTGAGGACCCCGCGCCGGGCACCATCGTGCAGCGCGGCCTCTACTATGACGAACTGCAGACGGGCGTCGTGTACGCACATCGCCCGGGCAGAACGCTAACCGAAGCGGACAACGTCCTGTTCACCACCATGACCATGAACACGCAGGCGCTGCACCTCGATGCGGCGTGGAGCGGCGAGCAGCCCTTCGGTCAGCGGCTGGTGAACTCAATGCTCACATTGGCCACCGTCGTCGGGCAGTCAGTCGCCCAGCTCACGCAGGGGACTATCGTGGCGCAGCTCGGATTGACGGATGTTTCGTTTCCCAAACCCGTCTTTCACGGTGACACCCTCTACACGGAGACGGAGATCACGGAGAAGCGACCGTCGAAGTCCCGGCCCGGGCAGGGACTGGTAACCATGAAGCACACCGGACGCAACCAGGACGGCGAGGTGGTGGCGCTGGCCACGCGCACTGTCCTGATGTGGAGCGCCGGCGCGCATGGAGAGGGTAGGGGCGTTCATGACTGAGTTCGGAATGGGCCCGGCCCTCCTCTTTTGTCCGGCCGACCGTCCGGAGCGGTTCGGCAAAGCCGCTGAGCGCGCCGACGCGGTGATTCTCGATCTCGAAGACGCGGTGGCTCCGGACAGTAAGGCCGCCGCCCGGAAGGCGCTGATTTCGCATCCGCTCGACCCGGCAAAGACCATCGTGCGGGTGAATCCCGCGCAGAGCCACGAGTTCGCGCTCGATCTGCAGGCGCTTCGGGATACGCAGTACCGGACGGTCATGCTGGCCAAAGCTGAGGGCGGCGAAGACCTGTGGGCCCTCAACGGGTTCGATGTTGTCGCGCTCTGCGAGACGGCCCGCGGAGTCCTGAAGGCGACTGAGCTGGCTGAGGAACCCAACGTCGTCGCTCTCATGTGGGGAGCGGAGGATCTGGTTGCCTCGCTGGGTGGTACCGCAAGCCGCAAGGACGACGGCGGCTACCGCGACATCGCGATGCACGCCCGCTCAACGGTGCTGCTGGCGGCAGCGGCCGCAGGGAAGCAGGCAGTGGATTCGGTCTATGTCAACATCCCCGACGTGGACGGGCTTGCCGCGGAGGCGCGCGACGCCGTCGCTTCAGGGTTCGGTATGAAGGCCTGCATCCACCCCAGCCAGGTGGCGATCATCCGGGAGGCATACCGGCCCTCGGCTGACGAGGAACAGTTTGCGCGCGACGTACTGGCAGCGGCCCAGCACGAGGGCGGCGTCTTCACCTTCCGGGGCACCATGGTGGATGGGCCGATCCTCCGCCACGCAGAGCAGACCCTCCGGCGGGCGGGGCACCCCTAACCCCCTACTGCGTTGAGTTGGCAGGACACGCCCCGAATAGCCCGCCAAAAGGGGTGTGTCCTGCCAACTCAACGCATTGAAGTGAGGCGCTCAACGCATTGGGAGCGGTGCGGAATACTAGGAGGATGGAGTTTCCCCCTTCCCGGTCTGACCCCTCGCAGTCCGCCCCGCGCCGCGTGATCATTCTCGGATCCACCGGTTCAATCGGCACCCAGGCGCTCGATGTCATCGCGCAGTCGCCGCACCTGTTCTCGGTGGCGGGCCTGTCAGCCGGCGGTTCGAACTTGGCGCTGCTCGCTGATCAAGCGGTGAAGGCCGAGGCTCCGGCGGTGGCCGCAGCGGCCAGCTCCGAACAGGAACTGCACGCCGCAATCGCCGACGCCGCCTGCAAGGCGGGCAAGCCCTCGTACCAGCCGGAAATCTTCGCCGGCGCCGACGCGTCCGCGCGACTGGCAGCCTGGCCGGATGCCGACGTCGTCCTCAATGCCATCACCGGCTCGATCGGCCTGGCACCCACCCTCGCGGCACTGAAGCAGGGCCACCTGCTGGCGCTCGCCAACAAGGAATCGCTCATCGCCGGTGGGCAATTGGTCCACGACGCGGCACGTCCGGGGCAGATAGTCCCCGTTGACTCAGAGCATTCCGCCATTGCCCAGGCACTGCGCTCCGGAACCGCCGAGGAGGTCCAGCGCCTGGTGCTCACAGCTTCCGGCGGCCCGTTCCGGGGCCGGTCCCGCGCCGAAATCGCGTCGGTCACCCCGGCAGAGGCGCTCGCCCACCCCACCTGGGATATGGGGCTGATGGTCACCACCAACTCGGCCACCATGGTGAACAAGGCCCTCGAAGTGATTGAGGCGCACCTCCTGTTCGATGTGCCGCTGGACCGGATCGACGTCGTCGTCCATCCGCAATCCGTGGTGCACTCGATGGTGGAGTTCATCGACGGCTCCACGATCGCCCAGGCGTCGCCGCCGGATATGCGGCTGCCGATTGCCCTCGGTATCGGCTGGCCGAACCGCGTGCGCGGCGCCGCTTCAGCGTGTGACTGGACGAAAGCCACCTCCTGGACCTTCGAGCCGCTGGATGAGGACGCGTTTCCTGCCGTTGCGCTCGCGAAGGACGCAGCAGCGCGCGGCGGGACGTTCATGGCGGTCTACAACGCAGCCAACGAAGAGGCAGTAACGGCGTTCCACGCCGGACGGATCGGCTTTACGGATATCGTGGACACCGTGCGCGCCGTCGTCGAAGAACATACGAGCGAAGCGGACCTCACCCTCAAATCAGTGCTCGACGCCGAAACCTGGGCACGACGCAGCGCGCGGATTCGTTGTGGCTTCCAGGACTGAGACTTATCCACCGAGAAGGAACTGACGCGTGTCGATTTTGCTGTTTCTCGCCGGCGTGCTCTTCGTCGCCGTCGGCATCGCGGCCTCCATCGCGCTGCACGAAGTGGGCCACCTGGCACCCGCGAAGCTTTTCAAGGTCCGGGTCACGCAGTACATGATCGGGTTCGGTCCCACCATCTTCTCCCGCCGCAAGGGTGAAACCGAGTACGGCGTCAAAGCACTCCCATTGGGCGGTTACGTCTCAATGGTGGGCATGTTCCCGCCCGCAAAGGCCGACGACGGCGGTGCAACGGTCCGTCAGTCCAGTACCGGCATGTTCCAGCAGTTGGCAGCGGATGCCCGCCAGGCTGCAGCGGAGCAGCTCCAGCCCGGTGACGAGAACCGGGTCTTCTACAAGCTGCCTATCTGGAAACGTATTGTGATCATGCTCGGTGGGCCGCTGATGAACCTGCTGATCGGCATTGTGATGTTCGCGGTCCTCATCATGGGCTTCGGATCCGCGCAGCCCACCACCACCGTCTCCGAGGTCTACCAGTGCGTGGTTCCGGCCGATCAGCAGCAGGAGACCGGACAGACGGACTGCGGGCCCGCGGATCCGGCCGCTCCCGCCTTCGAGGCCGGCCTGCAACCGGGGGACCGGGTTGTGGCATTCGACGGCCGGGAAGTGACCGGCTGGACCGAGCTTTCTTCCTGGATCCGCGATGCTGCGGGCCAGGAAGTGCCGATCACCTACGTACGCGACGGTGAGACGATTACCGCAACCATCGAACCTTTGCTTACCGAGCGTCCGGTTCCCGACATCGACGGCAGGGCAACCCTGAACGACGACGGCACCCCTGTGATGCAGGAGGTCGGCTTCATCGGAGTTGGTTCCCAGCAGGAACTGGTGCCGCAGCCTGCATCGGAGGTGATGCCGGCGGTAGGCGAAAGCCTGGTCCGTGTAACCGGTGTGGTACTCAATCTGCCGCAACGCGTGGCGCAGGTCGCCGAAGCGGCGTTTTCCGATGCTCCGCGTGACCCGGAGGGCCCCATCAGCGTGGTGGGAGTGGGACGGATCGCCGGAGAGGTCTCGGCGATGGAGGAGATTCCGCTCGAGGCCCGCGCTGCAACACTCGTAGGTCTCGTTGGCGGCGTGAACCTTGCACTGTTTGTATTCAACCTGATTCCGCTCCTGCCGCTCGACGGCGGCCATGTCGCCGGCGCCCTGTGGGAGGGACTGCGGCGGTGGGTGGCGAAACTTTTCAAACGCCCGGATCCGGGGCCGTTCGACATGGCGAAGCTGTTGCCGCTGACCTACGCGGTTGCGGTGCTCCTGATGGGGATGGGCGCACTTCTTATCTATGCCGACATCGTGAAGCCGGTCGACCTCTTCGGATAGGTTGAATTTCAAAATTCATATCAGATAGGTTGAATTCGCGAAATCAACCTTATAACGTAGCACTATGTATGTGCTGACGATCGACCAGCGGAACAGCACCAATGAGCCCGACGGCGTTCCGAGTCTCCTGGCGTATCTGGACGGGGTGCCTACCGCGGTCCCCTTCGAGCGGTCGGTGGGAGATGAGATTCAGGGAATTCTCGTATCCGGCGAAGATGTCATCGAAGCGACGATGCGGTGTTTGCGCGCAGGCGGCTGGTACGTCGGCATAGGTATTGGAACGGTAGAGCTTCCCCTGCCCGCAACCCCGCGAGAGGGCAGGGGGAGTGCCTTCGTGACGGCGAGGACCGCCGTCGAGCGCGCAAAGAAAACAGGAGACCGGGCGCCTCTTGCCGTGGAGGGTGCAGACGGGGCAGCTGACGCTGAAGGCGTACTCTCCCTCATCGGTCGGTTCGTCATGCAGCGAACGGATGCGGAGTGGCGGATTCTGGACCTACTCGAACCACAGCAGCGCGGCAGCCAGTCAGCAGTGGCCCGCACACTGGACATCAGTCCGCAGGCTGTCAGCAAAGCGGTCTTCCGGTCAGCCTGGGTCGAAGAGTGGGCGGCCCGCCCCGCGGCCGCAGTATTGTTGCAGCTGGCAAGTGAAAATGCCGGGCACACCGCAGACGGGTTGAGGGAATAGTGGAATTTTTTTGGGGCTTTATGGCGCTTGTCGTTGCGGGGGCTCTGGGTTCTCCCATCACGCTCGCGGTCCTTCGCCTGGCACGCGCAGTGGATGACCAGAAAAACCTTCCTGCTCCGATCTCCGATGTAGAGGCGGTGCCGGTTGCCGGCGGGGAACAGGAAGCAGCGCTCGACGAGGCGGCTCCGGACACCCCGGGCGTTCTCCGGGGCGGGCTGGTCATCGGCATCCTTGAGCGGACCGGCGTGGCGCTCGCGATCCTCCTCAACGAACCCGTTGCTATTGCCTATGTTGTGGCGATCAAGGGCCTCGGGCGTTATGCGGAATTGAAGGAGACTCCTGCGGCGGCCGAACGGTTCATCATCGGTACGTTGACCTCCCTGCTGTGGGCCTGCGCTGTCGCGGGACTCACAGCTGTCTACCTGCTCTGATCACGTAGGGTGGACGTATGAGTGTTTACGCAGTCGAGTACGTTTACGGAGCCGAATCCGCAGCCAGCCGGGACGAACACCGCCCTGCACATCGGGAGTGGCTGAACCAGCTGGTCAGCCGGGGAAGCGTCCTCGCATCCGGGCCCTTCGTGGACAATGCGGGGGCACTGCTGCTCTTCGTCGCAGACACCGAAGCCGAGCTGAATGACCTGCTGAAGCAGGATCCATTCGCCGCGGCCGGCGTCATCTCTGCGGTGAAGTCAACGCAGTGGAACCCCGTAATCGGCGTTCTCGCCGAGCACGCGGATCGCTGACTGGTCGGCGACGATCAGCAACGTTTCCCCCGACCTTTAGCCACAAACCTATCCCTGGAGGATGCTTTGACCTCGGTCAACCTCGGAATGCCTGCCGCTCCGCCGCCAACCCTGGCTCCGCGGCGAAAGACCCGCCAGATCAAGGTGGGCTCAGTTGGGGTGGGATCAGACTCGCCCATCAGCGTGCAGTCCATGACCACAACCCCCACCACGGACATCAACGCAACCCTCCAGCAGATCGCCGAACTGACGGCGTCCGGCTGCGACATTGTCCGGGTCGCCTGTCCTTCGGCTGATGACGCCGAGGCGCTGCCCATTATCGCCAGGAAGTCGCAGATTCCGGTCATCGCCGACATCCACTTCCAGCCGAAGTACGTCTTTGCAGCGATTGACGCCGGATGTGCAGCGGTTCGCGTGAATCCCGGCAACATCCGGAAGTTCGACGACCAGGTCAAGGAAATTGCCGCCGCAGCGAAGGCCGCAGGAACGTCCATCCGGATCGGCGTCAATGCCGGGTCCCTCGACCCGCGCCTGCTGCAGAAGTACGGCAAGGCAACTCCGGAAGCGCTCGTTGAGTCCGCGGTCTGGGAAGCGTCACTGTTCGAGGAACACGATTTCCACGATTTCAAGATCTCCGTCAAGCACAACGATCCCGTGGTGATGGTCCGCGCTTACGAGCTGCTGGCCGAACGCGGTGACTGGCCCCTGCACCTCGGCGTGACGGAGGCCGGGCCGGCCTTCCAGGGCACCATCAAATCGGCCACAGCGTTCGGTGCGCTGCTTGCCAAGGGGATCGGCGACACCATCCGTGTGTCTCTCTCGGCGCCTCCCGTCGAAGAAATCAAGGTCGGAAACCAGATTCTGCAGTCGCTGAACCTGCGTCCGCGCAAGCTCGACATTGTCTCCTGCCCGTCCTGCGGCCGTGCCCAGGTGGATGTGTACACCCTCGCGGAGCAGGTGACCGCCGGCCTGGAGGGCATGGAGGTGCCCTTGCGGGTCGCTGTCATGGGTTGTGTGGTGAACGGACCCGGCGAAGCGCGTGAAGCGGACCTCGGCGTGGCTTCCGGAAACGGGAAGGGCCAGATTTTCGTCAAGGGAGAGGTCATCAAGACTGTTCCTGAGGACCAGATTGTTGAGACACTCATTGAAGAAGCAATGAGAATCGCAGAAGAGATGGGCGTAACCGATGGCGAAACTGCTGGCCCGGGTGGCCCCGTGGTTTCCGTCCGGTAAGCAGGCTGCGGGCGGGCTCGTGTTCCGCACTCTCGACGGGAAAGACACCCCGCATCTCTGGCAGCTGGTGAACTCGGACAGCACGGCCAATGTCTTCATGGCCGCGCATCTGGAGGCGGCAGGGACGGCCGCGCCGTCGTCGTCCGGGGGAGAGGTAATCGGCGCGTTCTACGGTTCGCACATGGTCTCCGCGTGCTGGACCGGGGTCAACCTCGTTCCGATCGGGATGGTAGGCAGTGACGCGGCCGCCCTGGGAACCCTGCTCGGCGAGAGCGGGCGGCGCTTTTCCTCCATTTTCGGCCCCGCGGCTTCCGTGATGGGCCTCTGGTCCACGTTGAGTTCCTACAGCGCGGAGCCCTTCGACGTCCGTGCCGAACAGCCGCTGCTGGAAATCCGGGAGCCTTCGTCGATTCCGCCGGCACCCACCCTCCGGCATACCAGGCCGTCCGAGCTGGAAAAGATCCTGCCCGCATGTGCTGCCATGTTCGAGGAGGAAGTCGGTTACTCACCGTATGTCGGCGGTGAGGAGCACTACCGCCGGCGCGTGGCGAGCCTGATTCGCAGGCGGCACTCGCTCGTGGATTTCGACGACGACGGCCAGGTGATCTTCAAGGCGGAGTTGGGCACGGTGTCGGCGGACACCGCGCAGGTTCAGGGCGTGTGGATCAACCCGGCCTACCGTGGGCAGGGGCTGAGCGCAGGGTACATGTCCGCCGTCGTGAATGAGGCGCTGAAGCTGGCGCCCGTTGTCAGCCTCTACGTGAACTCGTTCAATACACGGGCTTTGGCTCTCTACCGGACCGTCGGTTTCACCCGGACGGGTGAGTTCGCGACGGTGCTCTTTTGACCATGCGCGCTTTTTGGCCGTGCCTCCGTCCCGCAAGACCAGCCGTGAGCAGGGTTGCCCGTATCGTCGGCGGACTCGCCATTGTCACGGCCTTGGCGGGGTGCAGTTCGGAGCGCGCGGTGGAGGATCCCGCAACGCAGGAACCGGTAACGACGACGGCGCCCAGCCCTGCGGAGCCGGCCCCTTCGGCAACCCCGTCCGGGCCTTCGGTTCCTGCGGGCGACGGCTCCCAATTAAGTGCCGAACAGCTCGAAGCGGTGCTGGCCGCAGTCAACGAGGGCGAATCACTCAACGCCCAGATCATTTCCGATGCCGAGCTTCGTGCCCTCGAGGAGGAGGGCGCCCGTCGGGCGGAGGAAATTGCCGTGACCCCCGCGGAATGCAACATCTACGCCGAATCCAGTCCGGAAAGTTCCCTGATAGAGGCGAGCCGCGCGGCCATGACATTTGCGGGGGAGTCCTCGCTGCAGCCCGACACGGTCAGTCTGTCCGGTCTTCCGTCAGAGGAAGCAGCGGGCGCCCAGGTCCAGGCGAGCCGGGACCAGTTGAACACGTGTTCCGGATTCACGATGGAGATATCGAGCCAGGAGATCAGGACCACAGTGATGGAAGTCGAGGTGGAGACCGCGGCTGATGAGGATCTTGCCCTGCGTACCACCGCGCAGGTGCCTGGAACCGTGCAGGAATCCATCACGGTGCGGGCCGCTGTGGGCAGCACCGTCGTCGACGTGCTGGTAGGCGGATCGACCGATCCGGAAGCCGACGTTGACCGCGCCGAACTCCTGACGGATCTCGTGGTGGCCGAGCTCCGCGCGCCCTGAGCCTGCCTGTCACCGGCAACCCGCCGGACCGGTTAGATTGGTAGGTGTTGTTGCTGCCGCTCTGGTCCTTGAACCGCGGCAGAAAGTGCCAAAGAAACGGATTCCAAGCGTGGTCCTTCGACTCTCCACTCTTTTCCTTCGCACGCTGCGCGAAGATCCAGCCGAAGCTGAGGTGGCAAGCCACCGCCTGCTGTTGCGCGCGGGTTATATCCGCCGCGCCGCACCCGGTATCTACAGCTGGCTGCCGTTGGGCCTGAAGGTCCTTGCCAGGGTGGAAGCGGTCATCCGTGAGGAAATGGACGCAATCGGTGCGCAGGAGGTCCATTTCCCGGCGCTTCTGCCCAAGGAGCCCTATGAGGCAACCAACCGGTGGACCGAATACGGCGAAGGCATTTTCCGCCTGAAGGACCGCAAGGACGCGGATTACCTGCTCGCACCCACGCATGAGGAAATGTTTACCCTGCTGGTCAAGGACCTCTACAACTCCTACAAGGACCTGCCGCTCAGTCTCTACCAGATCCAGACCAAGTACCGCGATGAAGCACGTCCGCGGGCAGGGCTGCTGCGCGGCCGTGAATTCATCATGAAAGACTCCTACTCCTTCGACATCGACGATGCGGGGCTTGAGCACAGCTACGACCTGCATCGGGCGGCCTATCTTCGGATCTTTGCGCGGCTCGGACTGGACGTAATTCCGGTCGCCGCTACTGCCGGGGCGATGGGCGGATCCCGGAGCGAGGAGTTCCTGCACCCTTCCGAAATCGGCGAGGACACCTTCGTGGTGTCCGACGGCGGTTACGCGGCAAACGTGGAGGCCGTCACCACAGTGGTGCCTCCCGAACTGGACTACGCGGATGCCCCGCCCGCCGAAGTGCGGGACACGCCGGACACACCGACCATCGAAACACTGGTCGACCACGCCAACGACGTGCTCCCGCGTCAGGACCGGGCGTGGTCCGCCGCTGACACGCTCAAGAACGTAGTGCTGGCGACAGTCTTGCCTACCGGTGAGCGAGAGCTCGTTGTGGTGGGTGTGCCGGGCGACCGCAGCGTTGACCTGAAGCGCATTGAAGCCAATATCGGCGTCCATTTGTCAGTCAGCGGAGAAGTGACTGTCGAAGCGGCCACCGATGAGGACCTCAAGAAACATCCGGGTCTGGTCAAGGGCTACATCGGCCCGGGACTGAGCAGCGACGCAGCAGTGTTGGGGACCGAGGGCTCCACCGGCCTCACGTTCCTCGTAGACCCGCGCGTCGTCCGGGGCAGCACCTGGGTGACCGGCGCAAACGTCCGCGGGAAGCACGTCTTCGGTCTCGTTGCAGGCCGTGATTTCAACTGGGACGGCGTCATTGAATCCGTCGAAGTGCGTGCCGGCGATGAGGCACCTGACGGGTCAGGTCACCTGCGTGCCCAGCGCGGTATCGAGATGGGCCACATTTTCCAGCTCGGGCGGAAGTACGCCGAAGCACTCCATCTGAAGGTCCTGGACCAGAACGGCAAGCTGACAACGGTCACCATGGGCTCCTACGGCGTCGGTGTCACCCGGGCAGTGGCTGCACTGGTTGAATCCAACCGTGACGACAAGGGCATTATCTGGCCGCGCAACGTTGCACCCGCCGACATCCACCTCGTAGCGACGGGCAAGGGCGATGAAGTGTTCGCCGCGGCCGAGCAGCTAGCGGGCGAACTCGAGGGCAGGGGACTCAGCGTGATCTTCGACGACCGGCCGAAGGTTTCGCCCGGCGTGAAGTTCGGCGATGCCGAACTGATCGGTATCCCGACCATCGTCGTGGTGGGGCGCGGTTTGGCTGAAGGACTCGTGGAGGTCAAGGACCGCCGCTCCGGTACGAGCGAGAACGTGGCTGTCACCGACGTCGTCGATCATCTGCATGCGCTGATCAGCGCCTAAGGCGCGAAAGGATGTTGTCCGGGCTGGAGGAGATCCAGCTCTCTACCATTGTGCTTGTCGTGGTTGCCGGGTTCGCTGCCGGCTGGGTTGACGCCGTCGTCGGGGGCGGGGGACTGATCCAGTTGCCGGCGCTGTTGATGGTTCCCGGAATAACGCCCGTGCAGGCCCTGGCGACCAACAAGATGGGTTCCATCTTCGGCACCACAACGAGCGCGGTCACCTACTTTCGGCGTGCGAGACCGGATCTGCGGACGGCTGTGCCGATGGCGCTGATCGCGCTCGTCGGAAGCTTCGGCGGAGCCATTCTCGCTTCGTCCCTTCCGGCGTCGGTATTCAAGCCCATCATCATTGTTGCGCTCATCGCCGTCGCCGTGTTCACAGCGTTCCGGCCCACCGTCGGCACCCTCACCAAGCTCCGCTACACCGGCCACCGGCACTATGGGACGGCCGGTGCAATCGGCCTGGTCATCGGGTTCTACGACGGCCTCATCGGACCGGGCACGGGTTCCTTCCTCATCATCGCGATGGTCACCCTGCTCGGTTACAGCTTCCTCGGCGCCAGCGCGAAGGCGAAGATCGTGAACATGGCAACGAACTTCGGGGCCCTGGTGTTCTTCCTGCCCAACGGTTCGCTCCTGTGGGGCCTCGGCCTGATCCTCGGAGGGGCGAATATGGTGGGCGGCTACACGGGCTCGCGGATGGCAATTACCAAGGGCAGCACGTTCATCCGCGTGGTCTTCCTGGTCGTGGTCGGGGCGCTCATCCTGAAGCTCGGCTATGACGTGTGGGTGGAAAACATCCGCTGAGGTTAGTCAGGGTGCGGACAACCGTTCCGCCGGCGGCAGGTTCAGCAGAGGTTTGCGCAGCAGGTTGCTTGCCACCCAGAGCGAGCGGTCGGCGTCGCCGGCTTTTCCTTCCCGCAGGTACCCCAACGCGTTGTCCACCTCACGGACCACCGACCAGTCCCGGGCAAGCATGGGATCGAGTCCCGCTGCCAGCGCGAGGTCAGTACAGCGGTCGCGCAAGTGTGCGGCGGGGTCGGCGGCTGAAAGCTCACCGATCCGGTTCCAGAGCATCGGCGCCACCGCGAACTCCGCATCGCCCAGGACCGGTTTGGGGTCGATGGCGAGGAACTGCCGTGGGCTTTCCAGGGCCGGCAGGATGTTGAGATAGTGCAGGTCCGAATGCACCAGCACATCATGGTCGCGGCGCCGTCCCACCGCGCCATGCACCTGGCACACCTCGAGCGCATACTCCAGCAGCCAGCGGTCAAAGGGACGCCCGAGAGTTTCCCACTCAAGCGGCAGCGTATCGGTCCATTGCTCCGCCTGATCCGCCACCGACGGCAGGGAAAGCCATCGCGGGTCCCTTGTGCGCGGGTTGTCGATCGCACCGGCGGGCGCGATGGACAGCCTGCGCATCACAGACCCCCAGACCTCGGTGGTTTCAGCAAGCGGGAGCGCCGCCAGAGAGGAATCCCCGTCCAGCCGTTCAAGCAGCAGCACGAAGTCATCGCGCGCACTGTCCAGGAGTTCGACGGCGCCGCGTCCGTCCCACAGTGCCAGCGCGTCAGGTTCGGAAACCGCTTCCGGATGCGGGGCAGTGATCTTGAGGACGGCCGGCCGCCCGTCCGCGCAGGCGACCGGAAGCACGACGGCGCAGTGTCCGCTCCACGGCGCAACGCCCGGCTCAAGCTCAAGAACCAGGTCCCAGGCTTCAAGGTAGCGGTTTGCGATGCTGCCCCAGCTGTCCAGCCACGCCCTGCCCCCGGGCAGGATCAACACCTTGCGCATCAACGTGCGCGGAAGCTCGATATTGCGTGCGTCCACCCGCCAAGACTAGCTGGCGGGGTCCTGAAGCCGCGGGTACTCGGCCGGGTCGATTCCCGGGAGAACCTCGAGCTCAGCAGCATCGGACTCAACCAGACCCTGCGCGGTTTCCGCCAATTGCCGGAGAGCCCACTCCCGCACGGGTCCCGGCGCGCTCACGCCCACGAGGTCCGTATAGGTGCCGACCAGCGCGGCTTCCAGCTCCCGCAGCGCCGTGTCGGGACCGGACGAGAAGCTCGCATCCAGCGCATAGGCGGCGGACGGCAACGGGCCGGCCAGGCAGTGCTGGGCGAGGATCTCTGAGCCCTCCGCAGCTGAACCCTCGTGGGCCGCCATTCGGTCGAGAAGGGCTTCGGGGTCGTCGGCACGCGCCGCAACGATTTCATAGGCGTACGACGCCCGTTGTTCAGCCAGCACTGCGGTCCGCGCGCCGTCCAGGCCGTGGTCCGGTGTGAGTGTCGTCTGCGTCGGGCAGTTGGGGGCGGCGCCGTCGTCGTACCGGGTTTCCGGTACCGGGATCACAGGTACGGTAACGCCCAGATCCTCGGCCAGTGCGCGGCTCCTAAGCCACTGGGCGGTTGCTGCGGAAGCCAGTACCCGGGCCGGTCCGGCGTCGACGACGGCTGCCGCGGCAAAGGCGCTGGTGTAGGAGTGTGTGAGATTGGTCAGGAAATCAGCAGGCGAGGGGGCTACCGGCGCGGCGGACGGCAATGTCGGCGACGGGGAGCCCGCGGGGGAGGAGGCAGGAGACGGGGATTCGCCGGTGCTTGCGGCGGGACGCAGGGCAGACGCGTGCAGGTCGAGCATCTCCGCCATTGCCTCATAGTCGGCTTCGACCGCTGGAGCGGACGTTTCCAGTAACCGGGCGGCCGCCGCAAGCGCCTGCGCGGAAGCCGCACCCTCGCTGAGGGCAAGTTCAGCGGCGCTCGGTTCTGCATTCGGGGCACCCTTCCCGATGACAAGGCCGATTGAAGCCACGAGCAGAAGGACGAGCAGCAGGACCAGGGTGCGAAGAACGCGCCTGACCGCTGCACCGAATCCGCTGCCGGTTGCGGCCGAACGGTCCCTCGAGTGCATCACAACCGATCATCATGCCATGCACAAGAGCGTTCCGGGTGCCATTCACCGACCTGTCATAAAGTCGTTAGGGTAGTAGCTACAAGATCATCGAGCGGGAGGCGGCCATGGCGGTTCGGTCGGGCAAACAGACTACTGCCGGCAGGCAGACCATTCCGGCGCACCCAGGGAGCGCGGCTTCCGCGCACGTCGACGCGGCGGCTGAGGCTGCGCGGCTCCATGAGTTCCTGCGTCCCACCGTGGAACAGCACAACCTCATCCTGGAAGAGGTGGAAGTCCGCCTCGCGGGCAGCCACCGGACGCTGCATGTAGTGGTGGATCTGCCGGGCGAGGGCATTGAGGGCGTTAGCCTCGACGCCGTTGCCGAGGTATCGCAGAGCGTCTCCGATGCCCTCGACGATGATCCAGGGGATGACGGACGTCCCTACGATCTGGAGGTCTCCTCGCCCGGTGTGTCGCGGCCGCTTACCCAGCCGCGCCACTGGCGCAGGAACATCGGCAGGCTCGTCGACGTCAAGCTTGCTGACGGTGAAGTGCTGGAAGGCAGGCTGACCGATGCCGGTGAAGCCTCAATGTCCCTCACGCCGCTGATCGCGGTCAGGAAGGGCACCAAGCCGAAGTTCGGCCAGAGCCGGGAGGTTCCCTATGACAGCATCCGCAAGGGTACAGTCCAGGTTGAATTTGCCCGCGATGATGCCGAGGAATCCGGCGGCGACAATGACTGATTACCACCGCTGGTTGCTGAGGAGGCCCCAATGGATATAGATATGAGCGCTCTGCGGCTACTGGAACGGGAACGCGAGATCCCCCTGGATCTGTTGATCCCCACCATCGAGCAGGCCCTGCTGGTTGCCTATCACAAGACCACAGGAGCACAGGAGACAGCCCGGGCGCAGCTGGACCGGCGGACAGGCCACGTCACCATCTGGGCTACCGAGGTCGACGACGACGGCGTGGCAGTAGGCGAGTATGACGACACGCCCACGGGCTTTGGCAGGATCGCTGCAAGCACCGCCCGCCAGATCATTCTTCAGCGGCTGCGCGATGCTGAGGACGACAACATCCTCGGCGAGTTCCGGGGCAAGGAAGGCGAGCTGGTAGCCGGCCTTATTCAGCAGGGCAACAATCCGCACATGATCCAGGTCAACCTCGGCTCAGTTGAGGCGCTGCTTCCGCCGCCCGAGCAGGTCCCGGGGGAGAAGTACCTCCACGGGACGCGCCTGCGCGCGTTCGTGGTTGACGTGCATCGCGGAATGAAGGGGCCCTCGATCACGGTCTCGCGTTCACACCCCGGGCTTGTGCGGAAACTGTTCGAGCTCGAGGTGCCGGAAATCGCGGACAAGAGCGTAGAGATCGTTGCACTCGCCCGGGAAGCAGGGCACCGCACCAAGATCGCGGTGAAGGCGCATGTTCCGGGAGTGAACGCAAAGGGCGCGTGCATCGGAGAAATGGGATCGCGGGTGCGGGCCGTCATGAGCGAGCTCAACGACGAGAAGATCGACATCGTCGACTACAGCGATGATCCCGCAACGTTCATTGCGAGTTCACTCTCGCCGTCACGGGTTTCGTCCGTGACCATCACAGATGAGAAAACCCGCAGTGCGCGGGTTGTTGTACCGGACTACCAGCTGTCCCTCGCCATCGGCAAGGAAGGGCAGAATGCGCGGCTCGCCGCCAAGCTGACCGGATGGCGCATCGATATCGCGTCCGACGCCGCGGGCGCCTGAAACCCCGCGGCTCGCCTTTGTACACGGCCGATGCGTCATATCGACGTGCATGGCGCTAGAATGGATAGGGCTTATGTCGTTACGCCACCAACCGGTTCGAACCTGCATCGGTTGTCGAGGCCGTGACGACCAGGCCAATCTGGTTCGATGGTCAGAGATCAGCCACAGCGGCGTCAAAGTCGCTGAGGTGGATTCACACCGTCGGCTGGAGGGCAGGGGTGCCTGGTTGCACCCCCGGCCGTCCTGTGTGGAGATTGCGCTTAAACGCAAAGCGTTCAACCGCGCCTTTCGGGGTGTGATTGACACGCGAGGCGTTGAGCAGTGGCTTCACACACTCAAGGGTGCCTCCTGACGGAGGTTCCCTGCACGTACACCGTCCTCCCTGAAAGCGGGTCAGAAAACTGATGGAAACCCGATGAGTACCCAGCGATGAGTGCCCAACGATGAACAATCTGTTGAGCTCTGCAATCAGCGCGTCAGCTGCTTCGGCGGTTGGGGTCTGCAGTAGGAATTAGACGGTTCGCTCCTGACTCGGTGCGGACCGAGACAGGAGAAATGTGGCCAAGGTCCGCGTACACGAGCTCGCCAAAGAGCTCGGAATTACCTCGAAGGATGCAGTAGCAAAACTGCAGGAACTGGGCGAATTCGTCCGGTCGGCATCCTCAACCATTGAAGCGCCCGTCGTGAAGAAACTTCGCGGCGCGTTCCCCGATGCCCCGGCGGCAGCGAAAGCTCCCGCGTCGGCACCGGCACCGGCGCGTGCATCCCAACCCACTCCCAAGGCAGCTACGCCGAGGCCCGCGCCGGCAGCTCCGGCGCCCGCCCCGGAAAAGCCTGCTGCTCCGGCAGCTGATGCTCCCCGCGAGCAGGCTCCCGCAGCCCCTGCTTTCCAGGCACCCGAGCCGCCAAAAGCAGAGACAGATACAGGTGCCGGCACCGGCTCAGCAACGAGCAGTGACTCCGACACCGAACGCAAGCCATCTCCGGCTCCGGCCCCCAAGCCGGCAACGGCAAGGCCAACCTCGGCCCGCCCGGGAGCGGCACGCCCAGGGGACCGCTCCGGCGCCCCCCGTCCGGGCAACAACCCCTTCGCAACGTCCCAGGGCATGCCAAGGGGTGGCCGCGGTGACGGCGACCGCTCCGGTGGTCCTCGTCCGGGCAACAACCCGTTCGCGCCCTCGCAGGGAATGCCACGCCCCGGTGGACGTCGTGACGACGAGCGCAACTCACGTCCCGCAGCCGGTGCAGGCGGTCCCCGTCCCGCAGCCGGTGCAGGCGGTCCGCGCCCTGCTGCAGGTGCAGGCGGTCCCCGTCCGGGCGCACCCCGCCCCGGTGGTGCCGGTGGTACTCGACCTACTCCGGGCATGATGCCCAACCGCACTGAGCGTCCGGCTGCTCCCGGTCGTGGTGGAGCTGCCGGCGCAGGCGCCGGGCCCCGTCGTGGCCCCGGGGGAGCTCCCGGCGCAGGCGGCGGAGCCCCGGTCGGCGGCGGTTTCGGTAAGGGTGGCCGCGGACGCGGCGGCACTGCCGGCGCATTCGGCAAGGGCGGAGCCGGTCGCGGCAAGCAGCGCAAGTCGAAGCGCGCGAAGCGGCAAGAGCTCGAGCAGATGTCAGCTCCCTCGCTGGGCGGCGTCAGCGTTCCCCGCGGTGACGGCAGCACCATCGTGCGGCTCCGTCGTGGATCCTCGATCACCGACTTCGCCG
Source organism: uncultured Arthrobacter sp. (assembly GCF_947495145.1). GTDB lineage: Bacteria > Actinomycetota > Actinomycetes > Actinomycetales > Micrococcaceae > Arthrobacter_D. Next base: position 74,291 of record NZ_CANLXP010000002.1, on the reverse strand, counting down.
AGAAGATTGATGCGAACGCCGCAGCGCTGGTCACCGTGCTGTTCCACCTCGGTGAGATGGCTACGGCAACGCAGTCGCTGGACGAAGCTACCTTCGAGGTGCTTGGCGCGGAGCTCGGCTACAAGATCCAGGTTGTGTCCCCTGAGGATGAGGAGCGCGAGCTGCTCGACAACTTCGACATCAACCTCGATGCCGAACTTGCCGCCGAGGGTGACGAGCAGCTTGAAGCACGTCCGCCCGTAGTGACCGTCATGGGTCACGTCGACCACGGTAAGACCCGGCTGCTGGATGCCATCCGCAAGTCGAACGTTGTGGCCGGCGAGCACGGCGGCATCACGCAGCACATCGGCGCATACCAGATCGACCACGAGCACGAGGGCGACAACCGTCCGATCACCTTCATCGACACTCCGGGTCACGAGGCGTTCACCGCCATGCGTGCCCGTGGTGCGAAGGTCACCGACATCGCTGTGCTGGTAGTGGCAGCGGACGACGGCGTCATGCCGCAGACCGTTGAGGCGCTCAATCACGCCCAGGCTGCCGGCGTGCCAATCGTGGTGGCAGTGAACAAGATCGACAAGGAGGGCGCCAACCCGGACAAGGTCAAGGGCCAGCTCACCGAGTACGGCCTGGTTCCCGAGGAGTACGGCGGCGACACGATGTTCGTGCACGTTTCGGCGCTGCGCGGCGAGGGAATCGACGAACTGCTCGAAGCAGTACTGCTGACCGCGGATGCTGCACTCGACATGCGTGCCAACCCGAACAAGGACGCCCGCGGTATCGCGATCGAGGCGAACCTTGACAAGGGCCGCGGTGCGGTTGCCACCGTGCTGGTCCAGTCCGGAACGCTGGTCGTCGGTGACACCATCGTCGCGGGCGTCGCCCACGGTCGTGTCCGTGCAATGTTCAACGAGAACGGCGACAACGTCACCGAGGCGGGTCCGTCCCGTCCGGTACAGGTACTGGGTCTGTCGACGGTTCCCCGTGCAGGCGATACCTTCCTCGTCACGCCCGATGAGCGCACGGGCCGCCAGATCGCCGAAAAGCGTGAAGCTGCGGACCGCAATGCGGCACTGGCCAAGCGCCGCAAGCGCGTCAGCCTGGAAGACTTCGACCAGGCAGTCGCCGAGGGCAAGGTTGATACCCTCAACCTCATCCTCAAGGGTGACGTCTCCGGTGCCGTTGAAGCACTGGAAGACTCGCTGCTCAAGATCGATGTCGGCGAGGGAGTCGCACTGCGCGTTATCCACCGCGGTGTCGGTGCCATCACGCAGAACGACGTCAACCTGGCAACGGTGGACAACGCGATCATCATTGGGTTCAACGTCAAGCCGGCCGAGCGTGTGGCCGACCTCGCTGAGCGCGAAGGTGTGGACCTGCGCTTCTACTCGGTCATCTATGGAGCCATCGACGACATCGAGCTCGCACTCAAGGGCATGCTCAAGCCGGAGTACGAGGAAGCGCAGTTGGGCACGGCGGAGATCCGGGAAGTCTTCCGGTCGTCCAAGTTCGGCAACATCGCGGGCTCGATCGTCCGTTCCGGCGTTATCCGCAGGAACTCGAAGGCACGTCTGATCCGTGACGGAGTGGTGGTTGGCGACAAGCTCACGGTCGACACGCTCCGCCGCTTCAAGGACGACGCCACCGAGGTCCGCACGGACTTCGAGTGCGGTATCGGCCTCGGGTCGTTCAACGACATCCGGGAAGGCGACACCATCGAGACCTACGAGATGCGTGAGAAGCCTCGGGTCTAGGCTCGTTTCAGGCGGGGCCGCTGCATGCAGCGGCCCCGCCTCCTGCCCATACCGACGCCGGGGCATCTGCGCCGTCGTCGTTATAGCTCCCCTGGGGGAGGAAGTAAGGAGAAGTCATGGCAGACGCCGCACGCGCTGCACGGTTGGCGCAGCGCATTAAGGTCATTGTCGCCGAGGCCCTTCGCCGGCGGGTCAAGGACCCCCGTCTCGAAGCGGTCACCGTCACCGACGCCCGCGTCACCAACGATCTGCAGCACGCCACGATTTACTACACGGTGTTCGGCGAAGCCGAGGAGCAAGCTGCGGTGCACAAGGCGCTCGAGTCGGCGAAGGGAGTGCTCCGCTCGGAAGTGGGCCGGAACATCACCGCACGGCTGACGCCCACGCTCGAGTTTGTACCGGACGAGATCCCGGTCAACGCGACCCACCTGGAAGAGCTGCTCCGTACCGCCAAGGAACGCGACGCGGAAGTAGCTGAACTTGCAAGGAAGGCCGCCTTTGCCGGCGACGCCGATCCTTACCGCAAGCCGGGCGAGGACGACGAACGGGACGAAGACTCCCTGTAGCGTCCTGTCGGTTCATCAGGCGTGCGTTATTAAGCGTCCGGAAAGCCTGCTCACTGATGTGAGCAGGCTTTCCTCTTCTGTAAATGCCTCGTAGCGGTGGGCCGGGCAGGTTTCCTGACGCACCTATACTGGAAGGCGTGAATTCAGGGCAGGTCCACTCAGGACTAGTGATAGTGGACAAGCCGCAGGGCTGGACCAGCCATGACGTTGTGGGCAGAATGCGGCGCCTTGCCGGAACCCGGAAGGTGGGACATGCCGGCACCCTCGATCCGATGGCCACCGGAGTCCTCGTGGTGGGGGTCAACCGGGCAACCCGCCTCCTGACCTACATTGTCGGAACCTCGAAGACCTATACCGCCACCATTCGCCTGGGCCAGTCGACGATCACTGACGACTCCGAGGGCGAGGTAACAGCCGAGACCTCCGCTGCTGCGGTCTCACCTGACGCAATACAAGCGGCCGTCGCAGAACTGACCGGTCCCATCAGCCAGATTCCCAGCAGCGTCAGCGCCATCAAGGTGAAGGGTGAACGGGCCTACAACCGCGTGAGGGCGGGGGAGGACGTCGTGCTGCCGGCGCGGCCGGTGACCGTGCACAGCTTTGACGTCGCTGATATCCGGCGCGAAAACGGCGGCGTGGTGCAGGACGTCGACGTGACCGTGAAATGCAGTTCCGGAACATATATTCGCGCGTTGGCAAGGGACCTCGGTACGGCGCTCGGCGTCGGAGGCCATCTGACAGTTCTGCGCCGCACGCAGGTCGGCCCGTATACGCTCGACCAGGCATCAACCCTGGAGGAACTGGCCCAGGACCTCAGGCTGCTCGGCATCGACGAAGCAGCACGCGCACTGTTCCGTGTTCGCGAGTTGAGCGCGGCGGAAGCATTGGACCTTTCACACGGCCGGCGGATCGGTGCGGGTACGGCGGCTGAACCTGCTGATTCGTCCTCCGAGGAGCTCAACCAGCGCCCCGTCGCAGCTTTCGGCCCTGATGGTGTGTTGATCGCACTCCTCGAAGAGCGGGGTAGCGAGGCTAAGCCGGCGCTGGTTTTCGCGCCCGGTGAGTCGGGTAGCTGATGATCGTGGACGGATTCTTCGTAGCGGGCACCGTCGTGTGCCTGGTCTCGACCCTGCTCTGCATTGGTGCGGCGGTCATCAGGCAGCCGCCCAACGATGTGACCATCCTCGCCGTGGCGGCCGTGGAACTGTTCCTGCTGGTGTATCTGGTCGCAGGAATTGTGCGGCAGGCCGGCGGGGAACCCGTCACCGGTGAGGTCTGGGAGTTTTGGGGCTACCTGCTGACGGCGCTGCTGATTCCAGTGGGCGCGTTCTGGTGGGCAATCCTCGAGCGTTCGAGATGGAGCAACCTGGTTCTGGGTGCGGTGGGGATAACGATCTTTGTGATGCTGTATCGGATGGAGCAGATATGGGACGGAGCAATGCCGGCGTGAGAACGCACGGTGAAGCCGCCGGTACGTTGAGCCGGGGACCGGGCCGCCTCCTGATTGCTGTGTACGGCGTTTTCGCGCTGGCGGCCACCGCGCGCGCAGCCTTTCAGATTGGGACCAAATTCTCCGAGGCTCCGCTGGCCTATGCCCTGACGGCGATCGCCGCCATTGTGTATGTGTTCGCCACGGTGTCCCTGAGCCGCCCGGGGCCGCGTTGGTACCGGCTGTCTGTTGCTGCCGTGGGCCTGGAACTGGTCGGTGTGCTCACCGTTGGCACGCTCAGCGTCGTCGACCCGGTTCTCTTTCCCGCTGACACGGTGTGGTCCGGATATGGCCGGGGTTACGGATTTGTTCCGCTGATTCTGCCGGTGCTTGGTCTGTGGTGGCTGTACCGGCACCGTGCCGCATCTTCGGAACGCGCTCCAGCACAGGCGCGTCCGGAGTGAGAAGATGAAGCTACAGGGCTTTGCCCGGCCGAATCATCGACCACAGAGGGAACACCATGAACAGCAGCACCCCTGACAACGCGCAGCCCGGCCGTCGGAGTTCTTCCATCGACGCCGGACAGGACGCAGCAGGCGCCGCGAGCGGCTCAGCAGGAGCAACTGGCGCTTCCGGAAAGCCTGCTGCAAAGCAGCCCTCTTCGGGCGGAACCACGGCAAAGACCTCAAAGAAGGAATCATCGAAGCCGGCCAAGACCGGCAACGACTGGAGTGTCTTCCGCACAGTGGTGGTCCTTGTCGGTCTCGTCATCGCCGGCTTCGGCGGGTATTACCTCATCACGGGTACGGCCGGACTGCCGGAGACCGGAGACGGCCCGGTAAACCCAACGCTGGAAAACCAGTTCCGCTTCTTCGCCGCGATGATGATTGGCGTCGGCGCTGCATTCGTAACCATTGCCATCAAGTTTCAGTGGGCGAACATGCTCTGGCTGGTCTGCCTCATGGTGTTCATCGGCGGTATCGGGCGTGTTCTCTCCTGGGCCTTCTCCGGAACACCGCACTTCCTCCTGATCATCCTCATGGTGGTCGAGCTCGCGTTCCCCGCAGCGCTGCTGGTCTGGCACCGGTATATCGCCAAGACCAGCGAGCTGCGGCGGGAGTACGCTGCCCGTCCCTAGGAACGTCCGCTAACGCGTCCTCCTCCGGAATGCTCCACCCTGATGGAGACAGGCAAGACCTAATCCGAGCAGCACCAGCGCCGCTCCGGCGGTAACCTCTGCACGGGCACCTGTCTGCGCCAGTTCCGGTCGCTGCAGCGGAGGAACTGCCTGCGCAGGGCCGTCGCTGACGGCGGGAGCGGCCGGCGCGTCCTTCGCTGCTGGGCTGGCGGATTCGCCAGGTTCGGTAGGTTCCGCGGGTTCGGCGGGTGCCGGCAGATCGACACAGACGGTTTCAGACGGCTCACCAAAAGCGGAGGTGAAGGCGTTCGTATGCTCGTCACCGGCATAGGTCGCCACGACGGTGTAGCAGCCCGGATCCGCGAAAGCCGCGAACGCGTCGCTGGTTTGATCCCCGTTCAGCACAGGCACGGTGACTTCCGAGTGGAGCCGGGCGTCTGCGGGAATTTCGGCCACAGGTAAGGGCCGTTCGGTGAGCGGTCCGTACATGGACAGGGTGATCGTGCCTTCAGATCCCGGTGCAGGCGGACCGAAGCCGGATCCGGTCACCGCATCGGTGACCTGGTCACCCACGAGCGCATTGTTCGTGGAGAGCTGTGTCCGGACCTCTGGAACCCACGGCACGAAGGTCGTCTCTGCCGCTATGCCGAACTGTCCCTGCCAGGCGAGGACGTAGGGTGCCGCAGCTGCCGGCAGCGCGCTTTCAGGGTTGATCGACTCCGTCCAGACATACCACCCGGGTGCCGGTACAACCAGCTCCGCGGTGTTGTACTCGCCCGGTCCCTCCACCCTGGTAGTGACAGTGCCGACGCGGGGTGTTTCCTCCGGCACAATCTCCCGCAGAACCGGCTTGCTGTCCAGCGGCCCCCACAGCGTGGAAACTACCTCTACGGATACCGGCGCGTCAGTGCCGGGGACCGACAGCCACGGAACAGAAGCGTTTCCCGCCCCGGGTGCGCTGCTCACGGTGAGGATGTCGTGGACAGCAGCCCCCGCATGCGTCCGGGCTGCAGAACTCTTGGTTGCTACAGCAGGCTGGAAGGCGGGCAGGTCGGCGATCGCCGCTGCGGCGTCGCGCGGTTCCACGACTGCAGCAAAGAGCAGCCGCTGGACATCGCCGCGATTGGGCACGAGCCATTGCACTGCGGCCGCCGGAGTGCGGGGGATCGACACCTTCAGGGAGCCGCTACCGAGCCCCGTCCTCAGCAACTTCAGGCGGTACGGTTCCTCGCCGCTCGTCCACGTGGACGACTCCTTCTCCGCGAGCGTGAACGGTCCGCTCAGCTCCGCGGCTGCGGCCAGGCCAGCCGCAGGTTGCCCGTTGGCTCCCAGTACCTCTACAGCTGCAGAAACAGTTCCCTCCGAAGCTGCAGGCTTAAGACCGATTTCAACGGTGTACGGCCCCGCTTCGCTGAATGCCGTTCCCGTCATGGAGCGGGCCTCGGCGACGATGTCAGCCGGCAGCTGTTCTGCGCGAAGAATGGCCTTCATGCCCGGTGAGTCCCAGGCCATCCCGGGCGACGTAAGGGCCCAGACCGCCAACTGTACGGACGCCGCAGTGGCGTTGTCCGAAGTGGCGCCCCACCGGTGCAGCAGGTAGGACAGCGCTGAGTTCTCCGCCGCGGTGAGTTCGGTGCCGTCGCTTCGGATGAACCCGCCTGAATGGCCGCCGTCGTACCCGCCGGAGCTGTCCGGTGCCAGGCGTTCGAAGTCCGTGCAGTAGGCAACCCGGCCATGGGCGTCCTTGTACTGCCCGACAAAGTGCACTGCCGCATGCACGCCGGCCCCACGGGTCCAGTCAGCTCCGACAGGCGCTGCCTGTGACGGCTGTACCTGTGGAACCAGCAGCAAAGCGGCGAGCAGCAGCCAGGCGCCGACAGCCCTCAGCACCGTCCGGCGCAGGGAAAGGGAATGAAGAGATAGCACGGATGTCCTCCAGATCAGGTTCAGGGGCGGCGCCGAAGCCGGCGCGAACAGCCCGCAGGACCCAACTCTGGCCTTCCTCCGGGGCCGGGCGGTTTCGTCTGTCGCCTATGTGGACAAGCTGCCCAGTTCAACGGCGCTGTGGAGGAATGGACGCAGCGAACGGGCTGCCCCGTCGAAACCGAGGGTGTTCCATCGGCCATAATGAAGGAACGATGAAGGGCTTCGCGCCCGTCCAACCGCCGAGGGAGATGCGTGTTCTACTGGAGAGACCTGGCCGACGTGCCGGAGGGTTTCGGTCCCGCAGTTGTCACCATCGGTAACTTCGACGGTGTGCACCGCGGCCACCAGAGCGTGCTCGGGCAGCTCGTAGCGGCCGCCCGGGAACGGGACGCGGCCGCCGTCGTCATTTCCTTCGAACCGCATCCGGCCCAGGTCCACCGGCCGGAAAGTGCACCGGAACTCATCATGGGGCTGCAGGACCGGGTGGAAACCCTCGCTGACACCGGTATCGACGGGCTGCTCATGATGCACTACACGCTCGAGCTGGCAGCACTGACGCCCGAGGAATTCGTCCGTTCCGTCCTGGTGGACGGCTTGCGCGCGAAGGCGGTCGTCATCGGCCACGACGTACGCTTCGGGCGCGGCAATTCCGGAGATCTCTCAACCATGCAGGAGCTCGGCGGACAGTTGGGCTTCGACGTGGTCGTCATCGACGACTACGGATCGAACCTGCAAAGCACCACGGCGGGAGGGGAGCGCCGCTGCTCGTCGACCTGGGTGCGTGAGGCGCTGGTCGTCGGTGATGTCACCACTGCCGCCCGCATCCTGGGCCGGCCGCATCGCATGCGGGGCGTGGTAGTCCACGGCGCGGCCCGCGGACGGGCGCTTGGATTCCCGACCGCGAATCTGTCACCGGAGGCGACCGGTTTCATTCCCGCGGACGGGGTGTATGCCGGCTGGCTCATCGACAGCAGCCAGGTACGCTGGCCGGCCGCGATTTCCGTCGGATCCAATCCAACGTTCGAGGGAGTCAGCAGGCAGGTCGAGGCGCATGTCATCGACCGGCCGCAGGAGGAGATCGACGTGTTCGACCTGTATGGGCAGACCGTCATCGTCGAATTTGTCCGGCGGCTGCGCGGGATGGTTGCCTACCGGGGGCCCGAAGCACTCATCGAACAGATGCGGCTGGATGTGGACCGGACGCGCGGCGTGCTTTCGACAGAACAGCGTACCTACGGGTAAAGTTGACCAAGGCCCTGCTGCAGTCCGTGGTTGCTGGGCCGCCGCCGGAGCTCCTCTCGTTCACGAGGGGGACCGGCATCTACTTTGTTCACGGTACAACTCATAGGAGTTATTTGTGGCACTTGACGCCGCTCTGAAGCAGGAAATCATCAAGCAGTACGCAACTTCCGAGGGCGACACCGGCTCGCCCGAGGTGCAGATTGCAATGCTTTCCCGCCGCATTCTCGACCTGACCGAACACCTCAAGATGCACAAGCATGACCACCACACCCGTCGTGGCCTGCTGCTGCTGGTGGGTCGCCGTCGTCGTCTGCTGGATTACCTGCGCGACACCGACATCACGCGCTACCGTACGCTCATCGAGCGCCTCGGCCTGCGTCGTTAGTTAGACTGTGAGGCGGCACCTTCCTCTGGGAAGGGGCCGCCTTCAATCTTTGCCTACCCGTGTGGCGCCAGGGATTGGAGATTCGCAGTAAGTGCATGCAAGAGTGCACGGAAGTACCAAGTACATAACCAGGAGCCAGGCGGACACGCAGGCATTCGCGGTCCTCGGTAGTGGTCTCCGGGACACCATCAGGTGATGGTTCTTTCCCGTGGACCTCGATCGAAGACCGGGTGCCACAACCCGTCCTAACGGCGTTGACCAGCAATACGCCGCCTGCCTCCGCCACCAAAGAAACGGAGGTGACTCTCTTGGAGGGTCCCGAAATCCAGTTCGCCGAAGCCGTTATTGACAACGGTCGTTTCGGCCAGCGCACTGTTCGCTTTGAAACCGGGCGTCTCGCCCAGCAGGCCGCCGGCGCTGCCATGGTCTACATCGACGAGGACACCGCGCTCCTCTCTGCCACTACTGCAGGCAAATCCCCGCGTGAGGGTTTTGACTTCTTCCCGCTGACCGTGGACGTCGAGGAGCGTATGTACGCTGCCGGCCGCATTCCCGGCTCGTTCTTCCGCCGTGAGGGCCGCCCGTCGACGGAGGCAATCCTTGCCTGCCGCCTGATGGACCGCCCCCTGCGCCCCGCTTTCGTGAAGGGCCTGCGCAACGAGGTCCAGATCGTCGTCACCGTTCTGGCAATCAATCCCGATGTCCGCTACGACGTCGTTGCCATCAACGCCGCGTCGATGTCCACGCAGCTTTCCGGCCTGCCGTTCTCCGGCCCGATCGGCGGCGTGCGGGTTGCGCTTGTCTCCGACGGCTCGGGCCAGGACCAGTGGATCGCTTTCCCGAAGCACTCCGAGCTTGAGAACTCGGTCTTCGACATGGTCGTGGCCGGGCGCGTCATCGGCGATGACGTCGCCATCATGATGGTCGAGGCGGAAGCCACCGACAACTCCTGGTCGCTCATCAAGGACGACGGCGCCACCGCACCCACCGAGGAAGTTGTCGCTGACGGCCTCGAAGCGGCCAAGCCCTTCATCCGTGCACTGTGTGAAGCGCAGGCAGACCTCGCGGGCCGGGCTGCCAAGCCCACCGTCGAGTTCCCGGTGTTCAAGGACTACGAGGACGACGTTTTCTCCGCCGTCGAGAGCGCTGCCGGCACACGTCTGGCAGACATCTTCACGATTGCTGACAAGCAGGAGCGCGAAACCGCAGCGAACAGCTACCGTACGGAGACCATCGAGTCCCTCGCCGGCCAGTTCGAAGGCCGCGAAAAGGAAATCGCCGGTGCCTTCAACTCCCTTACCAAGAAGGTTGTGCGCCAGCGGATCCTTCGCGACCAGGTGCGTATCGACGGCCGTGGCCTGAGCGACATCCGCAAGCTCACCGCCGAGGTCGAGGTTCTCCCGCGTGTTCACGGTTCGGCCATCTTCGAGCGCGGCGAAACCCAGATCATGGGTGTCACCACGCTGAACATGCTGAAGATGGAGCAGCAGATCGACTCGCTGTCGCCGGTAACGCGCAAGCGCTACATGCACAACTACAACTTCCCGCCGTACTCCACCGGTGAGACCGGACGCGTGGGATCGCCGAAGCGCCGCGAAATCGGCCACGGTGCACTTGCCGAGCGTGCGCTCGTTCCGGTGCTTCCCAGCCGCGAGGAATTCCCGTACGCCATCCGCCAGGTCTCCGAGGCCCTCAGCTCCAACGGCTCCACCTCGATGGGCTCGGTCTGCGCTTCGACACTGTCCCTGCTCAACGCCGGTGTGCCGCTGAAGGCTCCGGTTGCCGGCATCGCCATGGGCCTCGTGTCCGATGAGGTTGACGGTCAGACCCGCTACGCTGCGCTGACCGACATCCTGGGTGCCGAAGACGCCTTCGGCGACATGGACTTCAAGGTCGCAGGTACCTCGGAATTCGTCACTGCCATCCAGTTGGACACCAAGCTTGACGGGATCCCCGCATCGGTGCTCGCCGCAGCGCTGAAGCAGGCACGCGAAGCCCGCCTGCACATCCTCGGTGTGCTCGAGGCAGCGATCGACACTCCGGATGAGCTGTCGGAGTTCGCTCCGCGCATCATCTCCGTGAAGATCCCCGTCGACAAGATCGGCGAGGTCATCGGCCCCAAGGGCAAGATGATCAACCAGATCCAGGAAGACACCGGCGCTGACATCTCGATCGAAGATGACGGCACGGTCCTGATCGGCGCTACGGACGGTTCGTCCGCGGAAGCCGCACGGGCAGCGGTGAACGCCATCGCCAACCCGCAGGTTCCTGAGATCGGTGAGCGCTACGTGGGCACGGTTGTGAAGACCACCACCTTCGGTGCGTTCGTCTCGCTGACGCCGGGCAAGGACGGGCTCCTCCACATCTCGGAGCTGCGCAAGCTGGCCGGCGGCAAGCGGGTGGATAACGTCGACGACGTCGTCTCCGTAGGCCAGAAGGTCCAGGTTGAGATCACCAAGATCGACGACCGCGGAAAGCTTTCGCTGTCTCCGGTCGTAGCAGAGGAAGCACCGGAAGCGGCCGCTGACGATGCTCCCCGCGCACACGCGCAGGATCCCGCTGAGGGCGGCGACGACAACTCGCTGTAAGCACTCACGCTCAAAGAACAAACCGGCGGCTCCGCGGCGAAAACTGATTTTCGCCGCGGAGCCGCTGGCGTTGAGGAGAATAAATGACTGACACAGGACAGGGCAGCCCCGTGCTGCTGCCGCTCACGCCGAGCGGCCCCGAGAGCAAGTCCATGCTTGTTGCAGGCACATCCGGGGGCGCAGTGGTCCGGCGCTCCGTACTGCCCGGAGGCGTCCGCGTGCTCACCGAGGCCATGCCGGGACAGCGCTCGGCCAGCATCGGCTTCTGGGTGGGTGTGGGATCGCGGGATGAGGCGGACGGCGAGCACGGCTCCACGCACTTCCTCGAACACCTGCTGTTCAAGGGCACCCAGCGTCGAACCGCGCTGGATATCGCGGCTGCCTTCGACGAGGTAGGCGGCGAGTCGAACGCTGCAACGGCGAAGGAGAACACCTGCTACTACGCAAGGGTCCTCGACACCGATCTGCCCATGGCGATCGACGTTATCGCCGACATGGTGACCTCTCCGGTTATCGACCCGGAGGAACTGGAGCAGGAGCGCCACGTCATCCTTGAAGAGATCGCCATGGACAGCGACGATCCATCAGATGTGGCGCATGAGAACTTCGTCGAGGCGGTTCTCGGCTCTCATCCGCTGGGCCGTCCCATCGGCGGAACGCCGGAGGCCATCAAGGCCGTCTCGAGGGAAGCGGTGCTGCAGCACTATCACCGCTACTACCGGCCTGAGGAGCTGGTGGTCACCGCTGCGGGCGGACTCGATCACGACGTCGTATGCTCACTCGTCGTTCAGGCGCTGCAGCGGGCGGGGTGGGATCTTGCGGAAGAAGCGGCACCCGTGCCGAGGCGGGCACCGGTTCCGGCTGTGCTCAAGGGCACAGGGGCAGTGCAGGTCATCCGCCGGGCCGTCGAGCAGGCCAATGTCCTGGTCGGTTGCCCTGCGCTGACTGCAACCGATGACCGCCGGTTTGTGATGAGTGTCCTCAACGCGGTGCTCGGAGGTGGAATGTCCTCCCGGCTGTTTCAGGAAATCCGTGAGAAGCGCGGGCTTGCCTACTCCACCTACTCATTTTCGGCGTCGTACGCCGACGCCGGCTACTTTGCCATGTACGCGGGGTGCAGCCCGGCCAAAACAGGCCAGGTCATCGGCCTGCTCACCGACGAGCTGGAGCGGCTGGCTTCGGACCCGGTGAGCGACGAGGAACTTCGGCGCGCCGTCGGACAGCTGTCCGGAGGCATGGTGCTCTCCCTCGAAGACAGCGGATCACGGATGACGCGGCTCGGCCGGGCAGAGCTGGTCAGCGGCGAATTCCTCGGGCTGGACCTGACCCTTGAGCGGGTGAGGTCAGTGACTGCCGAGCAGGTGCAGCACCTCGCGCGTGAGTTGGCGGACGCGCCGCGAACCATCACCGTCGTCGGGCCGTTCGACAGCGAGGCCGAGCTGGGACTGTAGACCGGACCGGATATCCTGCCGCCCGGGGCCTGAGGCCACAGTCTCCGGTCCTGCCGCCGAAGCTAGCCGCCGGCGAAGGGCGGCAGGATGTCCAGCACGTCATCCCGGCTGATCGATCCGCTCCGGTCCCGCAGGGCAACCTCATTGAGCAGAAAGCTGCTTCGCTCCAGCACCCGGGCCATGGACGGATCGCCGTCCGGATGCAGCCCGCGGATTGCAGCGAGAACCTCTACCAGAGCCGCGCCGTCCAGTTCCAGGCGTTCTTCAGGGACGCCCGCGGCAGCCTGGGCCGCGCCGAAATACCGAACCAGCACGTCAGCCGCCGATCGCGCTCATGGAGCGGTCCGGCTGCACAAAGTCGGCAGCTCCGAGGCCGGTGTGGTCCATGCCGTGGGCCTTGGGCTTGGCCCACATGGCCTCCTGCCAGCGCAGCGCTATCGCGGCGTCGTCGGCGCCTGACCGGAGAAGGTCCCTCAGATCGGTCTCCTCCCGGGAGAAAAGACAGCTCATGATCTTTCCCTCCGCAGTCACGCGTGTCCGCCTGCAGTCGGCACAGAAGGGCTCCGTCACTGAGGCAATGATGCCTACAGTGCCTACGACGACGTCGGGCGCCTCCGCCCGGCGCACCTCCCACCGCTCAGCAGGGGCACCGTCGCGGTTCCGCGGATCAGGAGTCAGCACGAACCGTTCGGTCAGGCGCTCACGTATCTCCGAAGCCGTGATCATCCCCTCGCGCGTCCACCCGTGGTCAGCGTCGAGAGGCATCTGCTCGATGAAGCGCAGCTCGAAACCGTGGGTCACTGCCCATTCCAGCAGCTCCGGCGCCTCGTGATCATTGATGCCGCGCATCAGCACGGCGTTGATCTTCACCAGCCCGAGCCCGACGGCGGCAGCAGCTTCGATGCCGCGAAGAACCCGATCCAGGAACGGGCGCCGCGTCAGCTGCGCGAAAGTATCCGAGTGGAGCGAATCCATTGAGACATTGATCCGGGTCAGGCCGGCGTCCTTGAGCCGCTGTGCTTTCTTGTCCAGCCCCAGGCCGTTCGTCGTCAGGGATACCGGTAGGTCAGGGTGCTGTGACCGGATATCCGCGATGATGTCGACGAGGTCTGCCCTCACCAGCGGCTCACCTCCAGTGAGGCGAAGTTCGCGGATGCCGAGAAGATTCACGCCGATGGCCACCAGCCTGACGATCTCTTCGCGGGAGAGCACCTGGTCCTTCTGCAGCCACTGGAGACCCTCTGCAGGCATACAGTAGGTGCAGCGTAGATTGCACTTGTCCGTCAGCGAGAGCCGCATGTCCGTGGCGCGGCGGCCGTAGGAGTCGAGCAGCCCCGCTGCCGGCACGGGTGCGCCCACGCCTGGTGTGCCAAGTCGGATTCCCATAGTGAGAGGTTACGCCCTTTGCAGCGGTGCCTCTATCGGCCGCCACTATGCGGGCGGGTCCGGCGGGCGTGGCGCGGCTAGGCTGGTAGCTGCAGCACTCGATGCAGCAACACGAATGTCCGCGCGGGCTGATACAACGGGGCACAATGAAACGAACAGTCGAGGAACACCAGCAGGCCGTGCTCGGGCTGCTGCGCTACAGCAGCGCCTTCACCGACCGGCCGGCCGAGTCGCTGCCGTTGCCGCTTGCCAGGGGCCGGGTGCTCGCCGAGGACCTGCACAGTCCCGTCAGCCTGCCGCCGTTCGACAACTCGCAGATGGACGGCTATGCCGTGCATCGCGATGACCTCGCCGGCGCCGAGCTCCTCCGGCTCACTGTCGCGCCGCCGGTGCCGGCCGGCGCTGAGCCTGCCGGCCTCGAGCCGGGCTACGCTGCTCCGATCATGACGGGGGCCATGATTCCGGAGGGGGCCGCCGCCGTCGTACCCATTGAGCGGGCGGTGCCCTCACAGTTTCCCTCGGCCGCCCAATACCGCGATGGGGAGCTCCTCACGGTCGAGTTGCCTGTCGTGGAGGAGGGCCTGTTCATCCGCTCCGCGGGAAGTGACCTGTCGGAGGGAAGCCTCGCCCTTGAAGCAGGCAGCCTGCTGGGACCTGGGCAGCTGGGCCTCATCGCTGCTTGCGGACTGGAAGCCGTGCCGGTGCGCCCGCGGTTCCTGGTCTTGCTGCTCAGCACGGGAGATGAGGTACAGGAGCCCGGCGGCATCCTCGCGCCCGGACGCATCTTCGACGCCAACACGACCCTGCTCACCACGGCGCTGGAGGAGGCCGGTGTGGAGGTCCAGCGGCACCGGGTGGTGGCTGATGACCCCCAGGAGCTGCGGCGTGCCCTTCAGGATATCGGCCGACCGGTCAACCTGATTCTCAGTACGGGCGGCATCAGCCAGGGTGCATACGAGGTGGTGAAGCAGGCACTGGCAGACAGCAGCGTGGAGTTCCTTTCGGTGTCAATGCAGCCTGGCGGGCCTCAGGCGATCGGCACCATCAACGGTGTGCCGTTCCTTGGCTTCCCCGGTAACCCGGTGAGCGCCCTGGTTTCCTTCGAGATGTTCCTCCGGCCGGCCCTTGGCGCGGTCACCGGCATACCCGGCAACCGCGTCTGCCTTCCCGCGAGGCTCACAGAGGACGTGCAGTCACCCGAGAACAAGCATCAGGTCCGGCGCGGCCTTTACACCGACCGGTCCGGCCAGGGGGAGGGAATCGGCGACGTGACGCTGCTCGGCGGGCCGGGCTCGCATCTGCTGCACTCCCTCGCCGCTTCGAACGCACTGGTGCACCTGCCGGTCGGAACGGGCGCCCTCGAGGCCGGCACGCCGGTTTCCGTGTGGCTGCTCAGTGAACTGCGCGGCGGCGTGCAACCTCTTCATCCCAGTAACCCCAATCGAGAGGCCCTGACATGACGGAACCGGACGTCCGGCTCACCCACGTGCGGGAGGACGGCTCAGCCCACATGGTGGATGTGTCGCAGAAGGCGGTAACGGCGCGGGAGGCCACTGCGCAAAGCGTGCTGCGGACAACGCCGGAGGTACTTGCGCTCATCGCGGAAGGGGACCTGCCCAAAGGTGACGCACTGGCAGTGGCCCGGGTCGCGGGGATCATGGCGGCGAAGCAGACATCGTCGCTGATCCCGCTCTGCCATCCGCTGCCGTTGAGCAAGGTAACGATTGATTTTGAACTGGGTGATAACGCCGTCGTCGTGTTGGCGACGGTGAAGACGACGGCGGTGACCGGCGTGGAGATGGAAGCCCTGACTGCTGCATCGGTTGCTGCCTTGACGCTGTACGACATGATCAAAGCGGCGGACAAGCATGCAGTGGTCACGGACATCCGGGTGCTCGCAAAATCGGGCGGCAAGAGCGGGGACTGGGTCGCGTGAGCAAACAACGGACCGCGGCGCTGATCATTGCCTCTACCCGCGCGGCAGCCGGTGTGTACCAGGACGAGTGCGGGCCCCTGATCCAGCGGTGGCTGGTTGCCAAAAGCTATGCGGTACAGCGGGCCGAAGTGGTTCCGGACGGCGAAGCGGTAGGGGAGGCGCTGGCGCAGTGCCTCGCCGGCAAGCCCTCCGTGCTCATCACAAGCGGCGGCACCGGCCTCAACGCCGACGACGTCACCCCTGAACTCACCGAACCCTTCCTCGCCCGCTCCCTGCCCGGCGTGATGGAGGCCGTACGCAGGGCAGGAGCCGTCAAAACACCCATGGCTGCCCTGAGCCGCGGTCATGCCGGTGTCTCCGGAGAGACCTTCGTCATCAATCTTCCCGGCTCTCCCAAAGCTGTCCAGGACGGACTGGACGTCCTGGAGCCCATTCTCGACCACATTTGCGCGCAACTGGAGGGAAGCCATGAGCACTAGCACCGTTCTCCACGCAGGAGTTTCCACTGATCCCCTCGATCTCAACCATGCCCTCGCAGTGGTTGGATCCGCCGACTGCGGTGCGGTGGTCGGCTTCGGGGGAGTGGTACGCAACCACGACGGCGGGCGGCAGGTCGACCGCCTGGGCTACAGCGCCCACCCCTCAGCCGGCGGTGTGATCGCCGAGATCGCGACGGAGATCGCTGAAAAGTACGACGGCGTACGGATCTGGGTGGCTCATCGCACCGGTCCGCTGCAGATCGGCGACCCCGCGCTCGTCGCGGCGGTTGCGTCCGGACACCGTGGGGAAGCCTTCGCCGCCTGCACCGAGCTGGTGGACACGGTGAAAGCGCGCGCTCCCATCTGGAAGGAGCAGTTCTTCACCGACGGCACAGTGGAATGGGTCGGCGTCGATGGCTGACACTAATCTTGACCGCATGACACAACCGATACCTGTTGCGGTACTTGGCGCCTCCGGACGCATGGGATCCGAGGCCGTCAAGGCCATCGACGCCGCCGCTGATCTTCAACTTGTCGCCGCGCTGGGCAGAAACGACCCCCTCGACAACCTGCTGGCGGCCGGAGCACAGGTCGTCGTGGACCTCACGGTGCCGGACAGCACCGAGCAGAACGTTGCCTTCGCCGTCGGACACGGCATTCATACTGTTGTGGGCACCACCGGATGGGACGGGGAGCGGCTCGGCCGGTTACAGGACCTGCTTGGGCAGAATCCGGACGTGGGCGTTCTGATCGCGCCGAACTTCGCGCTCGGGTCCGTACTCGCAACGGCTTTCGCCGCACGCGCTGCCAGGTACTTCGAATCGGTTGAGCTGATCGAGCTGCATCACCCGGACAAGGTGGACGCTCCGTCCGGCACGGCCGAGCGAACGGCGGCGCTGATAGCCGAGGGCCGCAAGAATGCCGGTCTCCCCGCCAGCCCTGACGCAACCCGGACTGCACGCGACGGCGCCCGCGGCTGCGACATCGACGGCGTCCGGGTGCACTCCGTCCGCCTCCGCGGTCTGGTGGCGCACCAGGAGGTACTGTTCGGCGGGCCCGGAGAGCAACTGACCATCCGCCACGACTCATTTCACCGTGAGTCCTTCATGCCCGGCGTACTTCTCGGAATCCGTGAGGTGGGTTCCCATCCCGGCCTGACCGTTGGTCTTGACGGCTACCTGGACCTGCAGGCGTGAGGAATTTTGTGGAGACAGTGAAGCAACATCGCGTCAAAATCGGCGTGGTTTTCGTCACTGTCCTCCTCGCCTTTTGGCTCGTCGTCGCGCTGCAGCGCAGCGTCCTCCTGCTGACCGACCCGAACCCGGTGGCCAAAGCGCTCGGCGCCGCGTACCTGCTGCTTCCGCTGATCGGCGCATGGGCTCTGGTTCGCGAACTGTTGTTCGGCGCCCAGACTGAACGGATGGCGTCCAGGCTGCACGCGGAGGGTGGACTGCCGGTCGATGACCTGCCGCGCACGCCCGCCGGACGAATCGTGCGTGAGGCGGCGGACGCCCGGTTCCCCGCCTACCAGGCGGAAACGGAGGCCAATCCCGGGGACTGGCGTTCCTGGTTCCGGCTTTCGTGTGCGTATGACGCCGCGGGAGACCGCACGCGTGCCCGCCGATCCATGCGGCACGCAGCGAAGCTGTTCGGAGCACGAAGGGACTAGCTAACGCTTCCGCACCGTTCCCGCCGACCGCGCAACGTCGCTTGCGCCGGCTGCCACATACTCCAGCGGACCACGGGCGTTCAGCTTCCGAAGCAACAACCCGACTGCAACGAAGACGGTAACCTGGGCCCAATACACCGGTGCCGGATCCAGCGGAACGTCCTGCTGATCGACGATGCTCATGATCCAGATATGCAGTGAATACAGCGTCAGCGTCATGGCGCCGGCAGCGGAAAGCGGCAGCAGCAGCCACTGTAGCTTCCTGGTTGCCAGGAGGCAGAGCCCGACGACGGCGGCGGCAGTTCCCGCGGTGTGCATCAGGTCCAGGGGCGTCCCCGAATGCGGTGCGCTGACTGCCAGCCACCACCAGGTTCCGGTCTGGTCGATCCCGGTGAGGCTCACCGGCAGCATTGCTTCGAGATCAAATCGCTGCCCCTGAGGGGTCTCAAGCAGCACTGCCAACCCGCCGAGTGGTCCGAGGAGGAAGGCGCTGATGAATTTCGCCAGGCCTGCAAGGCCGACTCCGGCGAAAAGCAGTCCGGCCTGCACCGTGAGCGACCTGAGGTTGAGGCGGCCGATCAGCATGCCCAGGAGTAGATAGCTCAGCCACTGCAGGGCCGGGTAGTAGCCGGTCACGAGAATGTCAGCGAGCAGGCTCAGCGGTTGTGCGAAGTGCTCAAGCGCGGGGTTTCCATCCAGGTCCGACGGGTTGACCGAAGCTTCCACCCAGGGCCGCAGGAGGAAAGCGGCGACCGGCGACAGCAGGGTCCACCCGGCTGCCCACCAGCAAAGCCGGCGCAGCGGCATTCCAACAAACGGCAGGGCCATCAGGAACAGAATCCCGTAATGAAAGAGGATTACGGCGATGTTGGTTTCGAGTCCGCCCAGCATGAGGCCGACCATCGCGATGACGACGGCGCGGGCAGCGATCCCGCGGCGGTCGCGGGAGATTCCGGGTCGGTCGTGCATCCTGCTGCCGCCGGTAAGCAGCGCCAGTCCAATCCCTGCGACGAGCGCGAACAGGGCCGATGACCGTCCGGAGAAGGTTGCCCCGATCCACGAAGCCTCTGCCGTGCCCTCCACATAGAGCGGAAAGACGTGGGTGGACATCATCCCGAAGAGGGCGATGCCCCTAGCCGCATCGATACCGCTCAGCCGGCCCGGGGATTGCGTGATGGACATGATGGAATGTTCTCACGCCCGCGGCAGCGGGTAAGTTTGACCTATGGCTGCCTCCGACATTCGCCCGCTCCCATTCGGTTCCCTCGTCACCGCCATGGTGACGCCGTTCACCGCCGATGGTGCCGTGGACTTCGACGCCACCGCAGAGCTGGCTGACCGGCTCGTCGAGGATGGATGCGACGGCCTGGTTGTCTCCGGCACAACCGGTGAAACGTCCACGCTGGAAGACCAGGAGAAGGAAGACCTGTTCCGGGTTGTCGCAGAAGCGGTCGGCGGGCGTGCCAAGGTCATCGCCGGCACCGGAACCAACCACACCTCGCACTCCATCGAGATGGCGCGCCGCGCCGAACGTGCCGGCGCGGACGCCCAGCTGGTCGTCACCCCGTACTACAACAAGCCCACGCAGGGCGGCGTCCTGGCGCACTTCGACGCAGTGGCCGGCGCATCCGGGTTGCCCATCATGATCTACGACATTCCGGGCAGGGCCGGGATTCCGATCAGCACCGAAACGATGATCCGTCTGGCCGACAATCCGAAGATCCTGGCGCTTAAGGATGCGAAGGCGGACTACGCCGCAGTGACCCGGGTGCTGGCCAATACTGCGCTCGATGTCTACGCGGGCGACGACGGACTGACGCTTCCGTGGATGGCAGCCGGCGCCGTCGGCGTTGTCAGCGTCAGTGCCCACGTGGCGACCGCCCGCTTCCGCGCCCTCGTCGACGCCGCTGCCACCGGAGACTTCACCACGGCGCGGCGAATCCACTTCGAACTGGATCCCGTTGTGCGCGCCGTCATGACGCACATCCCGGGTGCCGTTTCCGCCAAGCAGATCCTGCGGATGCAGGGTGTGCTCAAGAACTCCGTGGTCAGGCTGCCGCTGGTAGAGCCCACCGCCGTCGAAATGGAACCGGTGCTGGCAGATCTTGCCGAAGCGGGCTGGGACTTTTCTGCGGGCACAGCCCGCTAGCATCCGAAAGGCCTACACATGACAGAATCCGCAGGAACCGCACTCATTCCGCCTCCGCCGCTTGCCGAAGGAACGCTCAGGATTGTTCCGCTCGGCGGCCTCGGCGAAATCGGCCGGAACATGGCTGTTTTCGAGATCGGCGGGAAGCTGCTGATTGTGGACTGCGGAGTGCTGTTTCCCGAGGAAACGCAGCCCGGTGTGGACCTGATCCTGCCCGATTTCTCCTACATCGAGGACCGGCTGGACGACGTCGTGGGCGTGGTGCTCACCCACGGCCACGAGGACCATATCGGCGCGGTGCCATACCTCCTGCGCCTCAAGAACGATCTCCCGCTGATCGGATCGCAGCTGACGCTTGCGCTGATCGAGGCGAAGCTCCAGGAACACCGCATCCGGCCGTACTCGCTCACCGTCGCAGAAGGCCAGATTGAACAGTTCGGACCGTTTGAGTGCGAGTTCGTCGCCGTCAACCACTCCATTCCGGATGCGCTGGCCGTTTTCATCCGAACCGGGGCCGGCACGGTGCTGCATACGGGTGACTTCAAGATGGACCAGCTTCCCCTTGACGGCCGCATCACAGACCTGCGCGCATTCTCACGCCTCGGGGAAGAAGGCGTCGACCTGTTCATGGTTGACTCCACCAACGCGGATGTTCCCGGCTTCACGACGTCCGAGCGTGAAATCGGCCCCGAGCTCGACCGCCTCTTCGGCCAGGTGAAGAAGCGAGTGATCGTTGCTTCCTTCTCTTCCCACATCCACCGGGTCCAGCAGGTTCTCGACGCCGCGGCTGCCCATGGCCGGTTTGTCTGTTTCGCGGGTCGTTCAATGGTTCGGAACATGTCGATCGCCGCAAAGCTGGGGTACCTGCACGTACCGGACGGCATCCTGGTTGATGTGAAGAACGTCGACAACCTTCCCGATGACCGGGTGGTCCTGATGTCGACCGGCTCGCAGGGCGAGCCGATGGCTGCGCTGTCGCGGATGGCCAACGGCGACCACCCGATCACCGTCGGGAAGGGAGACACGGTCATCCTTGCCTCCTCGCTCATCCCGGGTAATGAGAATGCCGTTTTCAGGGTCATCAACGGGCTCCTCAAGTTGGGAGCGGATGTCATCCACAAGGGGAATGCGCGGGTGCACGTGTCCGGTCACGCGGCCGCCGGTGAGCTGCTCTACTGCTACAACATCCTCAAGCCGAAGAACGTCATGCCGGTCCATGGCGAGACCCGGCACCTGATTGCCAATGGAAATCTGGCGATCCAGACCGGGATACCGGCAGGGAATGTTTTGCAGACCGATGACGGCTCGGTCGTGGACCTGTTGGACGGCGTGGCCACCATCGTGGGCGCGATCGAGTGCGGCTACGTTTACGTGGACGGCTCAAGTATCGGCGAAATTACCGATGCCGATCTGAAGGACCGCCGCATTCTCGGTGAGGAAGGCTTCATCTCGATCATCACGGTGGTCAATCGCACCACCGGAACGATTGTCTCCGGACCGGACATTCATGCCCGTGGTTTCGCCGAGGATGACTCCGTGTTCGACGACATCAAGCCTAAGATCAGTACCGCCCTGGCGGAAGCGGTCATGAGCAACAGGGACCACACCACGCACCAGCTTCAGCAAGTGGTCCGGCGGGTGGTGGGTACCTGGGTGAACCGTCGTTACCGGCGTCGTCCGATGATCATTCCGGTTGTCCTGGAGGCCTAGCGGGCGCGCTAATCCCGGAGATCGGGGGCACCGTCCGGTAGCGTAGCAAGTATGGCGACTCGTACTTCCCCTCCTTCTTCGCGGGGTCAGCAGCCGCGGGGTTCACAGCAGCGGGCTCCGAAGTCGCGAGGCTCCCAGCAGTCGCGCACCGGCGGCACTCCCGCGGCAGGGCGTGGCTCAACCGCGCGAGGCACAAACAAGACCCAACCCCTACCTGCCACTGAAGAAAAACTTCCGCTGCCGCTGCGCGCTGTCCGAGGCTTCTGGATGGCTCTTGCCCACCTGGTTGCCGGTGCCGTCCGTAAATTCGGCCATGATGTGCAGCCGCAGAAGGATCTCCGCAGGGATGGCACGGGGTTCTTCCTTTTCCTGTGTGCAGTCGCCGTGGCCACCGTCGAGTGGTGGGCGCTTCCGGGCCCGGTAGCCGGCGTTATCCATGCTGTCGCCGGAGGATCGGTGGGCTGGATGGCGCTGCTGCTGCCCTTCATTCTGCTGATCGGCGCAGTCCGCCTGTTCCGCTACCCTGAGAACCCGCGCGCCAACAACCGTATCGGCATTGGACTCACGGTTTTGACGTTCGCGGGAGCGGGCATCGCCCATCTGGTGGGCGGCCAACCTGAACTGGCCGCAGGGCTGGATCCGCTGTGGCAGGCGGGCGGTGTCGTCGGCTATCTCGTTGCCGGACCGGCCGCCGCCGTACTCTCTGTCTGGCCGGTTGCCGCAGTTCTCGCCTTCCTGGTCTTTTTGAGCATCCTGATTGTGACAGCCACACCGTTCCGTCATATTCCTTCCCGCCTGCGCCGGCTTTATGAGCACCTCATGGGACAGGACCTCCATGACGGCAGCCGGGACAGCGATGAACATGACCAGAGCTACCTGTCCGATCGCGAGCGCGCGGAAGCAAAGCCGAAGAAGAAATCCCGTCTGTTCGGCGGGAAGAAGAAAAACCAGACCCAGGAAGAAGACCAGGACGGCTACGTAGGCGACGAGGCCTTTGAGCGTGCTGTGCTCGACGACGACGGTGACGAACACGCTGGCGGTGAAAGTGTTCAGGCGTCGACGTCCATTCCTCCCGGCGTCCGGCGTCCTACGCAGCAGGAACTGGCCACTGAAAAGATCAAGCGCTCCCAGGGGCTCGGGGAGTCGGAACCGGCTACGGAGGCCATGTCGGTACTCCCGTCAGCGAGCGCGCCGACCGCGCAACCCGCTCCCGTACCGTCCAACCCGGTCCAGCCGCAGGCCCCTGCGACGCCAATCCCACAGCGGACGGAGCAGCTCTCCCTCGCCGGGGACGTAACGTACACGCTGCCGCCCTCGGACTACCTGCCGGCCGGCACGCCGCCCAAGGAACGCTCGGAAGCTAACGACGCGGTCGTCGCCGCGCTCACCCATACCCTTGAGCAGTTCAACGTTGATGCGAAGGTCACTGGCTTCTCACGCGGGCCCACCGTCACCCGCTACGAGATCGAGCTGGCCTCGGGCACCAAGGTGGAGCGGGTGACCGCCCTCTCCAAGAACATCTCCTACGCGGTCGCCAGCTCCGACGTGCGGATCCTCTCGCCCATCCCGGGCAAGTCCGCCATCGGCATCGAAATTCCGAATACAGACCGCGAGACCGTGTCCCTGGGCGACGTCCTGCGATCGGGGAATGCCCGCAAGACGGACCACCCGATGGTCATGGGGGTCGGCAAGGACGTCGAGGGCGGGTTCGTTGTTGCGAACCTCGCCAAGATGCCGCACCTGCTGGTGGCCGGTGCCACCGGTGCGGGTAAGTCCTCCTTCGTGAACTCGATGATCACCTCGATCCTGATGCGCGCCACCCCGGATGAGGTGCGCATGATCATGATCGACCCCAAGCGTGTGGAACTGACGGCCTACGAGGGCGTCCCGCACCTGATCACCCCGATCATCACCAACGCCAAGAAAGCGGCGGAGGCGCTGCAGTGGGTGGTCCGCGAGATGGACACCCGCTACGACGACCTCGCCAACTACGGCTACAAGCACATTGATGACTTCAACAAGGCGGTGCGCAACGGAAAAGTAGTGCCTCCGCCGGACTCCAAGCGCGTCGTGCGGCCGTACCCGTACCTATTGGTCATGGTGGACGAGCTCGCCGACCTCATGATGGTCGCCCCGCGTGATGTCGAGGACTCGATCGTCCGCATCACCCAGCTGGCACGGGCAGCGGGTATCCATCTGGTGCTCGCTACCCAGCGGCCGTCGGTCGACGTCGTGACCGGTCTAATCAAGGCCAACGTGCCGTCCCGGATGGCGTTTGCCACCTCGTCGGTGACTGATTCCCGGGTGGTCCTGGACCAGCCGGGTGCGGAGAAACTGATCGGGCAGGGCGACGCGCTCTTCCTGCCGATGGGGGCGTCCAAGCCCATGCGTGTCCAGGGTGCCTGGGTAACCGAGTCCGAGATCCACCGCGTGGTGGAGCACGTCAAGGAACAGCTGAAGGCCGTCTACCGGGATGACGTCGCGGTGGAGGCGCCGAAGAAGCAGATCGATGACGACATCGGTGACGACCTCGACGTCCTGCTGCAGGCCACCGAGCTGGTGGTCACCACCCAGTTCGGTTCCACGTCGATGCTCCAGCGGAAGCTGCGCGTCGGTTTCGCGAAGGCAGGGCGGCTGATGGACCTGCTGGAATCCAGGGGAGTGGTTGGACCCTCGGAAGGTTCGAAGGCACGCGACGTCCTGGTCAAGCCTGACGATCTCGGTCCCGTTCTTGCCGCGATGCGCGGCGATGACCCGCCCGCACCGGTTGCCGAGCAGGCATCCGACCCCTCGCCCTACCGGGCCGGCGGCGTTCCGGACCTGGTTGCCGAGGACCTCGATTCCCGACCTCAGGCCGAGGACTACCATGACGATGACGGTGACGGTTCCGAAGACGCCTGGTCCTTGACGGACAGGTAGCCTTGACCCGTGAGTAATTCTGACGCCGGAGCGGTTCCCGTCCTCAACGTAGCGAACGTGCTGACGGTCGTACGGATTGTGCTGGTGCCGTTCTTCGTCTGGTTCCTTCTGGCTGACGACGGCGACGGCGGACTCTTCCGCTGGTTCGCCGTGGGTACCTTCGCGGTCGCAATTTACACCGACAAGCTCGACGGCGACATCGCCCGCAGTCGTGGCCTCATCACGAACTTCGGGAAGATCGCCGACCCGATCGCGGACAAGCTGCTTATTGGCGCCGCGCTGATCCTGCTTTCCACGCTGGGCGAGCTGTGGTGGTGGGTGACCATAGTGATCCTTGTCCGTGAGCTTGGTATCACGCTGCTCCGATTCGCGGTCATCCGCTATGGGGTCATGCCTGCTTCGCGCGGTGGAAAACTGAAAACAGTTGTCCAGACTCTCGCGATCTTCCTCTATCTGCTGGTTCCAGCACTCGGCGACTGGTCCTGGTGGCCCGCCGTCGTCGTCATGATGGCAGCACTGGCCATCACCGTGGTGACCGGCGTCGACTACGTGGTGCAGGCCATGCGCCTGAAGCGATCCGCGGGCAATCCCTCACGGTGATGCCGGACTGCGACTGCGCCACCGCGAACGGGAAAGCCATCGCCCTCGCCCGCGAGCAGGGGCTAACTGTTGCCACTGGAGAGTCACTGACTGCCGGGATGGTTGCTGCAACGCTTGCCTCGGTTCCCGGGGCTTCCGCAGTTCTGCGCGGCGGCGTCGTGTCCTACCACGGTGATGTGAAGACGTCCCTTCTTGGCGTTGACCCGGAACTTATCCGACGGGTCGGCGCTGTCGATCCCGAAGTGGCGGGGCAGATGGCCCAGGGTGCAAGAGACGCCTGCGGCGCGGATGTAGGCGTTGCCACCACCGGTGTGGCCGGACCGGAGCCGCATGAGGGGAAGGACGTAGGAACCGTCGTCGTCGCTGTGGTTGCGCTGTCTGTCCGCCTGGTCCGGGAATACCGGTTCGAAGGTACCCGGGCGCAGATCCGGGAAGCCTCCTGCGAAGCAGCAGTGAAGCTGCTCACGGAGGCCCTTGAACGCGAGCGTGAGGGAACAAACGGAGTTCCGCAATAGTTATCAATAGTGTCCAGCACGGAGAACCAGAACGGGCTAGGCTTAAAACAGACGGCTGCAAAGCAGCACGCACAAGGGAGTAAGGCGATACACATGGTAAAGCAACCCGTATCCGTGAACGGTGTTATCCGTTGGCGGGATGTGGGGTTGGCAGAAGATCCGCAACGTAAGCCGAAGGAGCGCAAGATGGTCGTTTTACGCCACGAGATCGGAGACGTCCTGCGGGACGTCCGCCAGCGCCAGGGCCGAACGCTCAGGGAAGTGTCGCACAGTGCCCGGGTCTCCCTTGGTTACCTCAGTGAGGTAGAGCGGGGTCAGAAGGAAGCATCCTCGGAATTGCTGTCCTCGATCTGCTCGGCACTTGATGTGCCGCTTTCATTGATGCTTCGAGAGGTGAGCGATCGCCTGGCAGAAGCAGAAGGAGTAGCCGTTCCCGACACGGTTCCGCAGGAGTTCGCTCAGCAGTTCGGCGGGGACATGCCCGAGGATTTCACCGACGGTTTCAGCAGGGGACTGGCAGTCACCAAGAACTGATGCCGGTACAACCCACATCCAAGTAGAGGCTCGCCGAATGCGGCGGGCCTCTTTTTTGTTCTGCCGTTTTTGTGCGTGCGGCTACCAGTTGTCCTTGGTGTAGGTCTGGTTCAGCTGAGAGATTAGGGTTCCGAGCGTGGTGAGGTCGGACAGGCTCCAGTCTTCCATTAGCTCATGGAACGCTTCCTTGCGAGCCTCCTGCGCAGTGGAAAGCTGCCGCAGGCCATCTTCGGTGAGGCTGATGGATTGAGCGCGGCCGTCGAGCGGGTCAGCGGTTTTCCTGACCAGGCCGAGCTGTTCGAGCATGGCGATCTGCCGGCTGACAGACGGCTTGCCGACACCGATACTGGCCGCCAGCTCGGTCAGGCGCATTGAGCCCTCCCGCTGTAGGATGACCAGCAGTCCGTAGGCAGCCGGTTCCATATCGGGGTGGACCCGCCGCGCTACCTTGTAGGAGTTTGACCGCGCACGCCGCCACAGCATACTGAGCTGTTGTTCCAACGCCTGAACGGCAGCATCGACGGAAGCATCGGGTTCCTGGCGTTCTACAGTCATGAATCTCATTCTAGGGTTTATCGGGAGAAGGAGGATGCAGCATGCGCACAAGTGACTTCTGGCGGCTGATGGATGATGAATTCGGGCCGGCCTATTCGCGGACGCTCGCCCAGACTTTGCATTTGTCCGGACTGGGAGACCGTACGCCGGCCAGTGCAGTGAAGGCAGGGATTGATCCGAAAGCGGTCTGGCTTGCGGTGTGTGAGATGCAGGACGTGCCCGAGTACCGCAGGCTCGGCCGCGACGTGAAGCCGCGGTAGCGATCGGTAAACACGCCGGACGAATCAATCGAATATGTGTTCGGACCGGACTATGCTGGGATGCAGAAGCTTCCTGAGCCACACGTCCTCCACAGTCCCGCTGAATTGCGCGGGATGTCCACATCAGGTGCCCTGCCGGGCAAACTGTCGGAGGCGGGCGTTACGGTCAAGAGGAAACGAGAAACCGGCCCTGTGGCCATGAGTAAACCGAGGTGAATGATGGCCGTACCCGCCGATCGCGCAAAGGCTCTTGAGGCCGCGCTGGCCCAGATTGACAAGCAATACGGCAAGGGCTCCGTCATGCGCCTTGGCGATGAGGTCCGCGCTCCTATTGAAACCATTTCCACCAGCTCCATCGCACTCGACGCTGCGCTTGGAATCGGCGGCCTGCCGCGTGGACGTGTTGTGGAGATCTATGGCCCGGAATCCTCGGGTAAAACCACTGTCGCCCTGCACGCAGTGGCCAACGCCCAGCGCAACGGCGGTATCGCTGCGTTCATCGACGCCGAGCATGCCCTTGATCCCGAATACGCCAAGAAGCTCGGCGTTGACACTGACGCACTGCTGGTCTCGCAGCCGGATACCGGTGAGCAGGCGCTGGAAATCATGGACATGCTGGTAGGTTCCGGCTCCATCGACATCGTCGTTATCGACTCGGTTGCCGCTCTGGTTCCCCGCGCCGAAATCGAGGGCGAAATGGGAGACAGCCACGTGGGGCTGCAGGCGCGGCTGATGAGCCAGGCGCTGCGCAAGATCACGGGCCGGCTGAGCCAGACCAAGACAACCGCGATCTTCATCAACCAGCTTCGTGAAAAGATCGGCGTATTCTTCGGCAGTCCGGAAACCACCACGGGTGGTAAGGCGCTGAAGTTCTATGCGTCGGTTCGCATTGACGTGCGGCGTATCGAAACGCTCAAGGAAGGTACCAACCCGGTTGGTAACCGGACGCGCGCCAAGATCGTGAAGAACAAGATGGCGCCGCCTTTCAAGCAGGCCGAGTTCGACATCCTCTATGGCTTCGGCATTTCCCGCGAGGGCGGGCTTATCGATGTCGGTGTAGAAAACGGTCTTGTGAAGAAGTCGGGTGCGTGGTTCACCTATGACGGCGACCAGTTGGGACAGGGCAAGGAAAACGCCCGCAAGTTCCTTCTGGATAACCCCGATCTCGCGGACGAGTTGGAGCGGAGAATCCGGGAAAAGCTGGGAGTCGGTGGTGCTTCAGAAGCCCCACCGGAGCAGGACGGTCCGAAGTTGAAGGCAGTCGGCGAGGGCCGCTAGCTGTTGAAAAGCGGGTTTTCGGGAAGGTCGGGCGCCGCGACTCAGCGCGGGTCCCGGCGTTCCGCCAGGGCAACCGGACATCAGGCAACCAGTTCAAGCTCGCCGGCTGACGTCACGGCCGAGGCAGACCCCCGCGAAGCGGCGCGCGCTATCGTTTTGCGTCAACTCTCGATGGCCCCGCGGAGTCGTTTCCAGCTCCTTACCAAGCTCCTTGAGCGGGATATCCCGGAGCAGGTAGCGGTCGAAATCCTGGACCGCTACGAGGAAGTCCAGCTGATTGATGATGCGGAGTTCGCCCGCATGTGGGTGCGGAGCAGGGCGCAAACGCGATCGCTTGCGCGATCGGCCATCAAGCGTGAGCTCGCAGACAAGGGCATAACCGGCGAGTTGGCCGAAGAAGCGCTGTCACAGCGGACAGATGAGGATGAGCGCTCGGCGGCCGAGGATCTGGTGCGTCGGAAGATGAGGCCGATCGCCGATCCTGCAGACCGTGCATCCCGTGACAAGCAGGTGCGCCGGCTGGTTGCGATGCTCGCCCGGAAAGGCTACGCGCCGTCGTTGGCGTTCTCCATCGTCAAGGATGTTCTCGATTCACAGGAGTAGGGCACGCCAGCATGCTGGTGACGTTCCAGCCGGCGCGCCAGCGACTGCGTGCCTGCCCGGATTGGGACTGAGCGCGGCGGGCCGTACCCTTAACAGGTGAGTTCCACAGCCGCCCTCCCTTTCCCTCCAGTCCAGCAGACGGAGCAGACCTCGTCCCAGCAGCGCACATACGAAGTGCGCACGTTCGGGTGCCAGATGAACGTGCACGACTCCGAGCGGATCGCAGGGCTCCTGGAAGACGCCGGTTATGCGACCGCTGAAGGGAACCAGGCCGACGTCGTGGTCTTCAATACCTGTGCCGTGCGTGAGAACGCTGACAACAAGCTCTATGGCAATCTCGGTCAGCTCGCTTCCGTGAAAAAGTCGCGGCCCGGAATGCAGATCGCTGTGGGCGGATGCCTCGCCCAAAAAGACCGGGAGACGATCCTCCGCAAAGCGCCATGGGTGGACGCAGTCTTCGGCACGCACAACATCGGCGCGTTGCCGGCGCTGCTCGAGCGCGCGCGCCACAATGACGAAGCACAGCTTGAGATCCTTGAATCCCTGGACGTATTCCCGTCCACCCTCCCGACCAAACGCGATGCGGTGTACTCCGGGTGGGTATCCATTTCCGTCGGTTGCAATAACACCTGCACCTTTTGCATCGTGCCGGCTTTGCGCGGCAAAGAGAAGGACCGGCGCCCTGGAGATATCCTCGCCGAGATTGAGGCCCTCGTGGCCGACGGAGCAATCGAAGTCACGCTGCTTGGCCAGAACGTGAATTCCTACGGCGTCGAATTCGGAGACCGCGGGGCCTTCGCGAAGCTCCTTCGGGCCTGCGGAGACATTCCCGGGCTTGAGAGGGTGCGCTTCACCAGCCCGCACCCCGCGGCATTCACCGACGACGTCATCGACGCCATGGCGGAGACGCCCAACGTTGCCCCGCAGCTCCATATGCCGCTGCAGTCCGGCTCCGACCGGATCCTGAAAGCCATGCGACGGTCCTACCGGTCGGAGAAATTCCTCGGGATCCTCGACAGGGTCCGCGCGCGCATGCCGCACGCCTCAATTTCCACCGACATCATCGTCGGGTTCCCCGGAGAAACCGAGGAGGACTTCCAGGAGACGCTCCAGGTTGTGGAGCAGGCGCGCTTCGCCACCGCCTTCACGTTCCAGTATTCCAAGCGGCCGGGTACCCCCGCTGCGGACCTTCCGGACCAACTCCCGAAGGCTGTAGTCCAGGAGCGGTACGAGCGACTGACGGCACTCCAGGACCGCATCTCGGGGGAAGAGAACGCCGCACAGGTGGGCAGGCAGGTGGAGGTGCTCGTCACTGCGCAACAGGGCCGCAAAGCGCACGAGACCCATCGCGTGAGTGGTCGGGCGCGTGATCAGAGGCTGGTGCACTTCTCGGTCCCTGAGGGCGCGGATACGCCGCGGCCCGGTGACCTCGTCACCGTTACAATCACCGGGGCTGCCGCCTTCCACCTCGTCGCTGATCCGTCGCCGGAGGACTACCGCCTTCGGCGATCCCGCGCCGGCGACGCCTGGGATCGATCGCAGGCAGAGTCGTGCGGAGCTCCTACGCCGGGCGCCGGCGGCAAGGGGGTCTCACTCGGCATGCCTTCCCTTCCTGTCCGTCTTGGCTGAGGTGAACCGGACGGAAGCCGCGGAAACGCTGCCCGTCATCGCCGTCGTCGGACCCACCGGTTCAGGAAAATCGGAGCTGGGTATCGCCCTGGCCGAGGAACTCGGCGGTGAAGTGATCAACGCCGACGCCATGCAGTTCTACCGGGGCATGGACATCGGCACCGCCAAGCTGCCGGTCGTCGAGCGCAGGGGCGTTCGCCATCATCTGTTGGACATCCTCGACGTACGGGACGAAGCCAGCGTCGCCGCCTTCCAGCAGCGCAGCCGCGGAACGATGGCCGAGGTTCGTTCACGCGGCAACGTTCCCATCCTCGTCGGCGGGTCAGGCCTGTACATCCGTGCGGCGCTGGATGAACTGGAATTTCCGCCGACCGATTCCGAAGTGCGCGCTCGTCTTGAATCGGAGAATGACAGGCTGGGCGCCGCTGCTCTGCGGGAGCGGCTTGCCGCCGTCGACCCCGTGTCCGCGGAGAGGATAGGGGACGAGCGGCGGGTCATCCGTGCGCTCGAAGTGCATGAAATCACCGGGCGGCCCTTCAGCTCCTACATGCCCCAACGTCTTTACCATCAGCCCGCCGTCCAGATCGGCCTCGAGGTCGACCGGGAGGTCCTCAAGGGCCGGCTGGCTGATCGCGTACACGCCATGGTTGAGCGGGGGCTTCTCGAGGAGGTCCGCGCGCTTGATGAGCAGGGATTGAGGAACGGACGTACAGCCTCACGCGCCTTGGGTTATAGCCAGTTCCTGCGCGTGCTCGACGGCGAATGGTCCGCTGCGGAGGCAGCCGAGGACACTATTGCCGCCACGCGCCGCTTCGCCCGACGGCAGTTGACGTGGTTCCGGGCTGATGAGCGGGTGCGGTGGCTCAACTGGTGCGATCGGGAGCTTGTTGCGAAAGCTGTGAACGCCCTACGCAGCTCAGGACCCCTATCCTAGAACCGTGAGTTCAAACATCCAGGCAGTATCGCCATCGCGCACGAGACTCTCCGGCCTGCCGTTCACCAAGGGTCACGGCACCGGAAATGACTTCATCCTCGTGGCGGACCCCGACGGCTCAATTGACCTGTCAGCTGCTGACGTTGCCGCTGCATGCGACCGCCACCGCGGTATCGGCGCTGATGGATTGATCCGCGCGGTGCCGTCGTCGCTCCTTCCCGAGGGCAGGGCGCTGCTTGAGCACGTCCCGCAAGCGCACTGGTTCATGGATTACCGCAATGGTGACGGCTCCGTGTCGGAGATGTGCGGTAACGGTGTCCGCGTTTTTGTCCACTTCCTGATCAGTTGCGGACTGATCGAGCTGGAGGAGGGAGCGGTGCTCGCCGTCGGAACCCGTGGCGGTGTAAAGCTGGTCGAGCGGTCCGTTGACGGGTATTCGGTGGACATGGGTCCCTGGGAGTTCATCTACCCGGACGCCGCCGCTACGCGGGCAATGGATTCATTGGTTGAGGCAGACGGGTTGCAGGTTGCCCGCCCGGGCCTTTCCGTCAGCATGGGCAACCCGCACACGGTTGTCGCACTGGCGGAGATTGCCGAATTGCGCGCCACACGGCTCTTCGACGCACCTTCCGTGGACCCGCTGCCACCCAACGGAACCAACGTGGAATTCGTCGTTCCGCATGATCCACTGATGCACGACGGCGTCGGGCAGGTGAGCATGCGTGTCCATGAGCGCGGAGTCGGAGAAACTCTCTCGTGCGGTACCGGGGCGTGTGCGGCCGCCGTGGCGACTCGCTTCTGGGCAGGAGCTGACGCCCCTGACGCCTGGAGCGTCACGGTGCCCGGGGGCACCGTTGGCGTCCGCTTCGCAATCAGCGGGCAGGGAGCCGAGCATGTCCATCTCAGCGGGCCGGCAGTGCTGGTGGCAAGCGGTACGTTCAGCTAAAGCCCGCGCGGTACTCAGGCACCGCGGATGACGCGGAGGATGCGGAAGGACTTTGACGTAGCAGCGCGGTCGACGTCGTAATCGGATGGAAGCTGATCCGCCAGCCATCGCTGCAGCGAATCGGCGCCAAGGTTCTTCTGCACCACCAGCCAGGCCGTTCCGCCCGGTGCCAGACGCGGAAGCCAACGCAGGAGGAGTTCGTGGAGCGCCTCTTTGCCGATCCGGATGGGCGGGTTGGACCAGATGGTATCGAAGGAGATGTCCGCGCTGACATCATCGGGCAGGACAGCCGTCACGTTGGTCAGGCCCAGCCGCCTTGCGTTTTCCCTCGTCAGTTCCAGCGATCGTTCATTGACATCAATCGCGGTGACGTTCGCCTGCGGCGCCTGCATCGCCATGGTCAAAGCGAGCGGTCCCCAGCCGCAGCCAATATCGAGGAGGTTCGACCCACTGGGCGGCGGGACCTCCGAGAGCAGGATCGCCGTCCCCTTGTCGACGCCGTCGGGGCTGAAGATACCGCCCGAGGTTACAAGTTCCCGATTCCGTCCGCCAAGGCTGACGGAAAGCGGACGGCGGCGGTCCGGCCCGGACGGGGAGGCGCTGAAGTAATGCTGCGAATCCATAATGTTCCAGCCTAGTGCTCCGAATGAGACCGCCGGGCCGAAAGGAGTTCCCTGCGCCTCCTGCGCCACCCTAGATGGTCTTCGCGCTGAGTGAATCTACCCCATCCCGCGACAGCAACGGACTACCATGGGAAGACAATCACCAAGGGAGAGCATGACCACACATAACGGAGCGTCGGCAACGCCCGAGCCGGAGATGGGCCCGGATGAGATTCAGGCCGTCATCGACCGGATACTTGCCAAAGACCCCGCATCCGCCACCGCGGCTCCTCGCCGTTTCGGCAGCGGGCCCAGCGGTCGGGCACAGGCGCTGTCGGGTGTAGATGATGAGCACACCGAGTACGACGGCGAACAGCAGGACCTCGCGGAACGGCGCGCGCTGAGGCGTGTCGCAGGGTTGTCCACGGAACTCGAGGACGTCACCGAAGTTGAGTACCGGCAGCTTCGCCTTGAGCGGGTGGTACTTGCGGGCATCTGGGGTGAAGGCACCATCGGGGAGGCGGAAAACTCCCTGCGGGAGCTCGCTGCCCTTGCCGAAACCGCCGGATCCGAAGTGCTTGACGGAATCATTCAGCGGCGTCTGAAACCGGACCCTGGAACCTTTCTCGGAGCAGGTAAGGCCGAGGAACTCAAGAACATTGTGGTCGCGACCGGCGCTGACACCGTGATCGTCGACAGCGAACTCGCACCGTCCCAGCGCCGTGGACTCGAGGACATTGTGAAGGTCAAGGTCATCGACCGCACGGCGCTCATCCTGGATATCTTCGCGCAGCACGCCAAGTCCCGCGAAGGCAAGGCACAGGTCGAGCTCGCGCAACTCGAATACCTCCTGCCGCGTTTGCGCGGCTGGGGTGAATCGATGTCCCGCCAGGCGGGCGGTCAGGTCGGCGGTGCCGGCGCAGGGATGGGTTCGCGCGGACCGGGTGAAACGAAGATCGAACTCGACAGGCGGAAGATCCGTACGCGGATGGCGAAGCTCCGTCGGGAGATCGCCGGGATGAAACCTGCACGCGAGACCAAGCGGGCAAACCGCCGTCGTCGGGAGGTTCCATCCGTAGCGATCGCCGGGTACACCAATGCCGGAAAATCCTCTCTGCTCAATCGCCTGACCGATGCCGGCGTGTTGGTGGAGAACGCACTTTTCGCCACCCTGGATCCCACCGTCCGCCGGGCTCAGACACCGGACGGGCTCGAGTTCACGCTCGCCGACACCGTCGGATTTGTCCGGTCGCTTCCCACACAGCTCGTTGAGGCGTTCCGATCAACGCTCGAGGAAGTTGCCGACGCGGATTTGATTCTCCATGTCGTTGACGCATCGCACCCTGATCCTGAAGGCCAGATCGCTGCGGTTCGGGAAGTGCTGACAGAGGTGGATGCGCGGAAGGTGCCGGAGATCGTTGTCCTCAACAAGGCCGATGCGGCTGATCCATTTGTGCTCGAACGTCTCAGGCAACGGGAACCTCGGCACGCGATCGTGTCCGCCCGCACAGGTCAGGGCATCAAAGAGCTGCTGGACCTTATCAGCCAGTCCATACCGCGCCCCAGCGTAAAACTCACCCTGCTCGTGCCGTATCAGCGCGGCGACGTCGTCAGCCGCCTGCACCAGCCGGATGCGGAAATCCTCCGCCTTGAGCATGTGGAAGACGGTACACAGGTTGAGGTGATGGTCCGGGAAGGCCTGGCCGCAGAACTGGAGCCATTCGTCACCGATGGCTGAGGGGAGCGTAAGTCCCCTTCAACTGCTCGACCACGTTGTGGAAGCGATGGGCGGTCAGCAGCGCAGCGGGCAGCACGAAATGGTGCGCCAGGTGGAGGAGGCGATTGACAGCGGTACCCATCTGCTGGTGCAGGCAGGCACCGGCACCGGGAAGTCGCTGGCGTACCTGCTTCCGCTCATCGCCCATGCGGTGAAGAGCGACACCACCTCGGTCGTCTCCACCGCCACCCTGGCGCTACAGGCGCAAATCGTCAATCGTGATTTGCCGCGGCTTCTGGATACCCTGCGTGGCTCTCTGCCCCGCCCGGTGGACGTAGCGCTGCTGAAGGGCAGGGGCAATTATGTGTGCCGGCATAAGACAGGCGGCGGGTTCCCGGACGAGGATGACTCGGGAGCGCTCTTCGCACTGGACGGTGATTCCGCTTCACCGCATCCGGCCGCCGGACCGTCCACCCCGCTAGGAAGGGAGATCGTCCGGCTGCGGGAGTGGGCGGAGGACACCGAGACCGGCGACCGTGACGAACTCCTTCCCGGTGTCAGCGACCGCGCCTGGCGCCAGGTGTCCGTCTCCAGCATGGAGTGCCTCGGCGCACAGAAGTGCCCAGTCGCCGAGGAATGCTTCAGCGAGCGTGCCCGGGAGAAGGCCGGTCAGGCCGACATCGTCATTACCAACCACGCGCTGCTGGCCATCAACGCGTTCGAGGGACTCGCCGTGCTGCCGGAGCACGATGTCGTGGTCATCGACGAAGCGCATGAACTGAACGACCGGGTTACCTCCGCGGTGTCCGGGCAGCTTTCCGGAGCGTTGATCGCCGCTGCATCAGCTGCAGCGAGGCGCCATCTCGGAGCGGATACCGACACTCTGCAGGACGCGCAACGTGCGTTCGAGGATGCGTTCGATTCACAGCCCAACGGTCTGATGGCAGGCGGGCTGAACGAGCAGCAGGAGTTGGCGCTTGTGCAGCTTCGGGAAGCGTGCCGGCTGGCGTTGTCCGAGTCGAGCACGGACGGATCAGCTCAGTCCGTGGACGGCGGTCGCCAGATGGCCCGCTCGCGTCTCCTTGTGCTGCTCGAGTTGTCCGAGCGCATGGCGGGTGCCGCTGGTGCCGGGGAGGTCTTGTGGACCAGCCGGCCCAGCACGTTCACACCCGGCTCAGGGTACTCAGCGGCGGACGATACATCGCCCGCAACGATCAGCATTGCGCCTTTGTCGGTCGCAGGACGATTAAGGCGGGGACTGTTCGAGGACCATACTGTTGTGCTCACCTCAGCTACCCTCGCGATCGGTTCCGAATTCGGTCCAGTCGCGGGCTCGCTCGGTCTGACCGGCGACGGGGCGCCGTCATGGACCGGGGTTGACGTCGGAAGTCCCTTCGACTATCCGCGCCAGGGTGTCCTTTATGTCGCCAAGGACCTTCCGAAACCGGGACGGGGAACGTCCCAGGAGCAGTTGGACGAGCTGGAGGCCCTGATCAAGGCCTCCCGCGGAGGGGCGCTGGGATTGTTTTCATCCCGCCGAGCGGCGGAAGAAGCTGCCGATGCCCTGCGGGGACGGGTTGGCGTCGAGATCCTCTGTCAGGGCGAGTCGTCCATGTCTGCGCTGGTGAAGCAGTTTTCTGAGGAACCGGACACTTGCCTGTTCGGAACCATGTCCCTGTGGCAGGGAGTCGATGTGCCGGGAAGCTCGTGCCGGCTTGTCACCATCGATCGGATACCTTTCCCGCGGCCTGATGATCCGCTTATGACGGCGCGGACCCGGGCTGTGGCGAAGGCCGGGGGCAACGGCTTCATGAACGTCTCTGCCACCCATGCTGCCGTCCGTCTTGCGCAGGGTGCCGGGCGCCTCATCCGCGCCCACGACGATCGGGGAATGGTGGCCGTGCTGGACTCCCGGCTGGCAACCGCCGGCTACGGAGGCTTCCTGAGAGCCGCTCTGCCGCCCTTCTGGACAACAGCAGACCGAGGGACCGCGCTAGCGGTTCTCTCGCGCCTGGCCGACGCACAGACTGCCTGACTGGCGCCCGCTGGCTTGGGCACTCGCGGATGCGTACCCTGTCCACTTAGAGCGCGCGCATCACCGATACGACTTTCCCCATGATCACTGCGTGATCGCCCAGGATCGGCTCGTAACTGGAGTTCTGGGGTAGCAACCAGGTATGGCTGTCCCGCTGGCGGAACGTCTTCACTGTGGCCTCGTCATCCAGCAGAGCCGCTACGACGTCGCCGTTCTCCGCGTTGCTCTGCCTTCGCACCACTACCCAGTCTCCGTCGCAGATAGCTGCATCGATCATTGAGTCACCGGACACCCGCAGCATGAAGAGATCCCCATGGCCCACAAGCTGGCGGGGAAGCGGCATGACGTCTTCAACAACCTGGTCCGCCAGGATGGGGCCGCCGGCGGCAATACGGCCAACGAGCGGAACCATGGCGGCGTCGACCGCCAGGGTTTGTGCCGGTTCTTCATTCTCGGTCGAAGGATGCGGGATACGCGGTGTGTCGTCTCCGAGCGTTAGCGGAAGCAAGATTTCCATCGCCCGTGGGCGCTTGGGGTCACGTCTGATGTAGCCCATGCGCTCCAGTTGCGAGAGCTGGTGCGTCACGCTGGACAGGCTGGCGAGGCCGACAGTGTCGCCGATCTCGCGCATTGACGGCGGATAGCCGTGGGCAGCCACGCTGCGCTGGATGGTCTCGAGGATCATCTTCTGGCGCGGAGTCATGCCCTTCGGGATGGTTCGGCCCCGAGGACGCCCGCGTCCGCGCTTGGCCTCGGACGCGGGTACTTCTAGATCCTCTGCCGCACTGAGATCTGCCACGAGATGCATCCCTTTCCTCCGGCGGAACCCTTACTGCCGGCTCGCCAACCTGTTTTGTCAGTGGTGGGTGATGAGCTGGATTTCGAAGCGGCCGGACCGTCACCCTCCCCAGCAACGCTAGGGGAGAGCGGACGCCTTTTCAAACATCTGTTCGAGCGAGTCTCGACAATATTAGTTCACAGATGCTAAGAATAAACCCAGAGGAATAGAACATAGCTTCGAACGATCTCCGAACGAAGCAGGTGGGACATCCACACAACCAGAAAGGTGGACGCCATGTCGACGCTCCATTTTGCAGGATCAGCTCCGGTATCACCTGTAAATATGCATGCCGGCCGGAAAGACCGTACGGCACCCGCTCTGCATCTCACACGCCGGGGCTGGGTTGTCCTGGTGGCACTGCCGCTCGCGCTGCTTGCGGGCGTGCTGCTCATTGCCGGTTCTTTCTTCACGTCGCCGGCACTGGCTGCAGGAAGCGGCGGGGAGGTTACCAACACCGCGCAGGTGCACGTCGCGTCGGGGGAAACTCTGTGGGCACTTGCTGCCGAATATGCGCCGGAACGTGATCCGCGTGCAGTTGTCGAGGAGATAGTGGAGCTGAATGCGCTGGCCTCTTCCACGGTGCAGGCCGGGCAGTCACTTCACATCCCGGTCGCTAATCCGTAAGGGAATCCCCAGTCGCTGATGAAGAACCACCAGTCGGTAATCCAGGGAGAGGAATCCTGCGCGGGCGGGCGGATGAGCCTACAGCTTAATAGTGTTCCCCTAACGCAACGGAATTCTTCAACCGGGATCGACGGGCCTTAAACTCTGGTGGTGACCGATCAGTTAGAACGTCTCAGCCGCCTGCCGATTCGAGAGAATCTGCGCGGGCTCCGCCCATATGGAGCCCCCCAGATCGACGTACCGATCCTGCTGAACGTCAACGAGAACACGCATGGCGTTCCAGAAGACGTCCGCACTGCAATAGTGACGGCGGTCGAAAACGCCGTAGCAGGCCTCAACCGCTATCCCGACCGGGAGTTCGCTATGCTTCGCGAACACCTCGCCGGTTATCTTGGTCACGGGCTCTCTGCAGAGAATATCTGGGCAGCGAATGGATCGAACGAGGTCCTTCAGCACATCCTCCTTGCCTTCGGCGGACCTGGCAGGACTGCTATCGGTTTCCCGCCCACTTACTCGATGTATCCGCTGCTCGCCGGATCCACAGGGACCGAGTACCTCTCGGGCTCAAGACAGGATGACTTTGTCCTCGAAGCCCGGGCAACGGCTGACCAGGTAGCCGCCACGGGGGCAAATATCGTTTTCCTTTGCAGTCCCAACAACCCAACCGGCACCGCACTGTCGCTGGACGTTGTCGCCGACGTCTATGAGGCCGGTGCTGCCGCCCAGGCGATCGTCATCGTCGATGAGGCATACGCGGAGTTCGCCCACGCAGGCACGCCGAGTGCACTCGAGCTCCTTCCCGGCAGGGAACGACTCATTGTCTCGCGGACCATGAGTAAGGCCTTCGCCCTGGCCGGCGCACGTGTGGGCTATCTTGCGGCGGCACCAGAGATCGCGGACGCGCTCCGCCTCGTCCGCCTTCCTTACCACCTCTCCGCCATCACACAGGCCACCGCCGTGGCCGCGCTGACCCATTCGGCCAAGCTGCTTGCCAATGTCGATGAAATCAAGCGCCAGAGGGACCGTATCGTATCCGGGCTGGTCGATCTGGGTCTGCCCGTCGCGCCATCGGATTCGAACTTCGTGCTGTTCGGTGGGCTCGAGGACCCACGCGCGGTCTGGCAGAAGCTTCTCGACGCCGGGGTGCTCATCCGCGACGTCGGCATACCGCACCATCTGCGCGTCACAGCCGGTACGCAACAGGAAACAACAGTCTTCCTGGAGACCCTCAAGTCCCTGATCCGGCCCGCCGTCTCCTAAACTGGACCGGGATGCATGCGCGGGCCAGCTGCCCGTCTATTGCCGATACAACCGTAAGGACCACCCATGACCGCGGAAGCTACTGCCAATCGCGCTGCCCGACGGGAGCGGACCACAAGTGAATCGTCGGTGTTCGTCGAACTCAACCTCGACGGCACAGGCCGCTCCGAAATCAGCACGTCGGTGCCGTTCTACGACCACATGCTGACTGCGCTGGCAAAGCACTCACTCATCGATCTCACGGTCAGGGCCACCGGAGACACGCATATCGACGTTCACCACACCGTTGAGGACGTGGCGATCACCCTCGGGGAGGTGCTGCGGGAGGCGCTTGGGAACAAGGCGGGTATCCGGCGTTTCGGCGAAGCGACCGTGCCCCTCGACGAGGCTCTCGCCAACGCCGTCGTCGACATCTCCGGTCGTCCCTACCTCGTTCACTCCGGCGAGCCTTCGGGCCAGGAGTACCACCTCATCGGCGGACACTTCACCGGTTCACTGACACGCCATGTATTCGAAGCGATCACGCTCCATGCGCAGATTTGCCTGCACATGAGCGTCCTCGGCGGGCGGGACCCGCACCACATCGTCGAAGCACAGTTCAAGGCCTTCGCCCGCGCCCTTCGCGCCGCTGTCGAACCGGATCCCCGCGTCAGTGGGATTCCATCCACAAAGGGTGCGCTATGAGCGCGCCGAAAGTCACAGTCCTCGACTACGGGTCGGGCAACATCCGTTCCGCGGTGCGCGCGCTCGAGCACGTCGGTGCCGAGGTGACGCTGAGCGCGGCTGCCGATGACGTCCTCAACGCGGACGGGCTCGTCGTGCCGGGGGTGGGCGCGTTCGCGGCCGTCATGCAGGGCTTGAAAGACGTCGATGCGCTGCGCATGATCGGGCGCAGAGTCGCCGGCAACCGTCCGGTTCTCGGTATCTGCGTCGGACTGCAGGTCCTGTTTGAGGAGGGCGTGGAGCACGGCGTGCGCACGCAGGGCATGGGGGAGTGGCCAGGCACGGTCGAGCGACTCAGGGCCGAGGTTGTCCCGCACATGGGATGGAATACCGTCGAGGCGCCCGCCGGATCGGTGCTTTTCGAAGGTATCGCCGACGAACGTTTCTACTTCGTGCATTCATACGGCGTCCAGGAATGGAACTTCGACGTGAACCAGCCCGCCATGCGCCCACCGCTTGTCACGTGGTCAACCCACGGCGGACCCTTCATCGCCGCGGTCGAAAACGGACCGCTTTCCGCAACCCAGTTCCACCCCGAGAAGTCTGGGGACGCCGGAGCGCAGCTGCTGCGTAACTGGACCGGCAGCCTCGGCTGACAATGTGGAGCCTGATCCTCATGGGACTGGCGGGGCTGCTGATCGGCGGCGTCGTCTCGTTCCACCGGCAGCAAATGCCCCGTGCACTCACCATCAGTTTTGGTGTGCTCGCGGTACTGGCCCTGCTCGCCGCATATCTGCTGACCCTGACCCCTTAGCCGTCCACTGTGCCGGCATCAACGCTTGAACAAAGGAAGTGAATGAGCCCCTTCACGGAATCTCCCATTCTTGAGCTGCTCCCCGCTGTGGACGTGGCCGACGGCCAGGCCGTCCGGCTGGTCCAGGGTGCCGCCGGCAGTGAGACCAGCTACGGCGACCCTCTCGATGCGGCTCTGCAATGGCAGAACGACGGCGCCCAGTGGGTCCATCTGGTGGATCTTGATGCGGCCTTCGGTCGCGGATCGAACCGCGGACTGCTTGCGCGCGTCGTCAGCGAGCTCAATATCAAGGTGGAGCTGTCCGGCGGGATCCGGGATGACGAGTCGCTCGATCAGGCTCTTGAGCTGGGTGCCGAACGAGTCAATCTGGGTACTGCTGCACTGGAAAACCCGGAATGGACCGCAAGCGCCATTGCCCGCTACGGCGACGCCATCGCCGTCGGCCTCGATGTCCGGGGAACCACGCTGGCTGCCCGCGGCTGGACCGAGGAGGGCGGCGACCTTTGGGAGGTACTCGCCCGCCTCGACGACGCGGGCTGCGCACGCTATGTCGTGACGGATGTGACCAAGGACGGCACCCTCCGGGGACCGAACCTGCAGCTCCTGCGCGACGTGCTTGAAAAGACGGAGCGTCCCGTGGTGGCGTCCGGCGGCATCTCCAGCCTCGAGGATCTTGCCGCGCTTCGGCAGCTGGTTCCGGATGGGCTGGAAGGAGCCATTGTCGGGAAGGCACTGTATGCGGGGGCCTTCACACTGCCGCAAGCGCTGGACGTCGCAGGACTCCCGGAACGCTAGGCATGACGGAGCGGAGGCTTCCGGCCCACATCGAGGCGGCGCTCACCGGAAATGTCGCTGACTCGGCCGGCCGGGCCTGGGAAGGCAGGGACCTATCCGGGGGCGGAAACCCGCTGCACGCTTTCGACAAAGACGACGGCGAGGTTCCGCCCGCGTACTCGGCTGCTGTTCGCGCTCTGGTGAGCGGGGCCGCTGACGAGACCGCGGTTGTGCGGGCGTTGGCTGAACTCCGTGTCTTCGTGCCCGTAGTCGCCCAGCTCGGCGGCGACCATGCTGCCAGCGCCGAGCATGCTGACGGCGCCGGACACACGCACCATGAAGGTGACAAGGAGGCCGATATGGCTCTCGTCACCATCACCGCTCCGGACGGGCGGAGAGCCCTGCCGGTCTTCACTTCCACGGCACAGCTTGAGCGTTGGCATTCCGAAGCCCGCCCTGTGGCGGTTTTCGCAGCCCGTGCAGCACTGGCAGCGGTAGCGGAGAATGCCGAGCTCATGGTGGTGGATCCAGGGGCGGAAGTGACCTTCGTGGTCCGCCGTCCCGCTCTCTGGGCGTTAGCTCAGCAGCGGGAATGGGCGCCGTCGTACGCTGATCCGGACCTGGCCCGCCTGGTCGGGGAGGTTCTCCCTCCCGGAGGGCGCATCCGCAGGGTTGAACTTGGTCCCGGAGGTGGCATCCCGAGCCGCACTGCTGGCGGTAAAGTTGTCGGAGGCGGCGGTGCCGGCCCGGAACTGCGCCTAACCCTCGTGCTTGAGGCAGGCCTTTCCCAGGAGGACGTCCGCTCCACGACGGCGGCGTTCCAGGACCGCCTCCAGAATCTGCAGGAGTTTGTCGAGCGGGTGGACTCGCTCGAAATCCGGCTCACGCGTTGAACTCACGCGGCTGAGCCCGCGTGAAAGATGAAGAACGTTGAACTTTGCCGTTTACCGGGAGCTGTTGAGAATTGTCCCGGTCCGCCGCCTGCTGTTTGTGGGCATGATTGCACGCTTCCCCCATTCGGCCGCAGGGGTGCTGCTGACGCTCCATGTGGTACAAACCCTTGACCGCGGCTATGCCGAAGCCGGCGCGGTTGCAGCGGTGATGACGATCGGCATCGCCGTCGGAGCACCGTGGCGTGGCCGGCGTGTGGATACAGCCGGCCTGCGGGTGGCGCTGATCCCGTCGGTGATTGCCGAGGCCGTCATCTGGTCGGTGGCCCCACACCTGTCCTACGAGTGGCTACTGCTCGCCGCTCTCATCGGCGGCCTTTTCACACTTCCGGTGTTCTCCGTTGTCCGGCAGTCCCTGGGCGTCCTCGTAAGTGGGAACTCTCGTCGAACCGCCTTCACCCTCGACGCTGTGGCGACAGAAGTGATCTTCATGGGTGGACCGGCGCTCGGCGCGGTGCTCGCAACGCAGGTTTCCTCGGTACTGGGGTTGACCGTCGTCGGACTCTCCACCGCCGTCGCCGGATTGTTCCTCATGTGGTTCAACCCGCCCACCCGAAGTGCCCAGCCCGGCGCCGTCGGCCGAACACCGACCGCAACGCAGGACGACGCCGCTGCCGTGAAAGTGCTGGTGGCTTCCGCGCCGGCCCACGTGAACGAAGCGTCTGCGGAGCTTGTACCGGGAGCGCGGCCGGCCAGATCCGTGAGGGCCCGCGCACGTGTTGCACACAGCATCGCGTGGCTCACGCTGCCGGTGGCAGTGGTGCTGATTGTGGCGGCAGGGGCAGGCCTCGTTCTTGCCGGCACCGACGTCGGCATCATCGCCGTACTCGAAGACAACAAGCGGGCGTTCGAACTGGGCTGGGTCTTCCTCGCCTGGTGCTCGGCATCTGTTGTCGGCGGACTCATTTACGGCGCGATGCACCGGCCGGTTTCGCCCCTGATGCTCCTGCTTCTGATGAGCGTGCTCACCATTCCGATGGGCTTCGCTGACAGCACTCTGATGCTCGCGCTGCTCTCGATCGCGCCGGGCCTGTTGTGCGCTCCGGTACTTTCTGCGGCGTCGGAACGGATTGCGCATCTGGTCAGCGAGGAACGCAGGGGCGAGGCCATGGGCTGGTACGGGTCGGCACTCACCTCGGGCGTGGCGCTGGGTGCGCCCCTGGCAGGCGTAATGATCGACTCCGTGGGGCCATGGGGCGGCTTCGTTGCAGTAGGGGCAGCTGCCGCCGCTCTCAGCCTGCTGGCCCTTGGCGCGCAGCAGGTACGACGGCGGCGCTCCGCCTGATCCCGGTAGAACCGTTCGCTGCCGGAAGGCTCAGTTCAGAGGCTCAGTTCACGGGACCGGTGAACTTCTCACCCGGCCCCTGGCCCGGCGCGTCAGGGATGAGCGACGCCTCGCGGAAGGCGAGCTGCAGGGAGCGCAACCCGTCCCGCAACGGGCCGGCATGCTGACTCCCGATCTCCGGTGCCGCAGCGGTAATGAACCCTGCAAGTGCGGTGATCAGCTTCCGCGCCTCATCGAGATCCTTGTAGGTTTCCGCATCTTCGCCCTCGGCCAGGCCGCATTTGACGGCGGCCGCACTCATCAGGTGAACGGCCGACGTTGTTATAACTTCTACGGCTGCGACTTCCGCGATGTCCCGAACGGGATTCTGGGCGTGGCCGGAAGCGGCCCGCGTCTCCTCGGGAGACTGAAAGGTATGGCGGGTGGCATCGGGATTACTGTCTGCTGTGCTCATGCTGGTAAGCTTGTCACAGACCGACTGGGGGTCGTTATTTTTTGTGACCGGGAACGGCATGAAAAGGATCACCAGTATGCAAGCGGAGTCCTCTCCCACCCGCGATTGCCGCCGTTGCCCCTGAGGCAATTACAG
This sequence comes from uncultured Arthrobacter sp., assembly GCF_947495145.1. Taxonomy (GTDB): domain Bacteria; phylum Actinomycetota; class Actinomycetes; order Actinomycetales; family Micrococcaceae; genus Arthrobacter_D. The sequence continues at coordinate 29,556 of NZ_CANLXP010000002.1, read as the reverse complement.
GCAGCCGGGTTCAGGTCGGTGCAAGGGCATTCCTCAGTAGATTGTCCGCCACGCACTGATGCCCGAGGCCTTCGATTGCGCATGCAATTGGAGGCCTTCTCTTTTTGCAGGCGGTCCAGGTTTTCGACGGACATCAGGAGCAGCACATTAGCGAGCCAAGAATCAATGATCGTATCCGCGTCCCAGAGGTGCGGTTGGTAGGCCCTGCAGGCGAACAGGTTGGAATCGTCCGCATTGAAGACGCCCTCCGACTCGCCGCTGAGTCCGACCTTGATCTTGTTGAGGTGGCACCTCAGGCGAAGCCTCCGGTAGCCAAGCTCATGGATTTTGGTAAGTACAAGTACGAAGCCGCGGTAAAGGCGCGCGAAGCGCGCAAGAACCAGACGAACACCGTGCTGAAGGAAATCCGTTTCCGGCTGAAGATCGATACCCATGACTACGAGACCAAGCGCGGCCACGCGATCCGTTTCCTCGGAGCCGGGGACAAGGTCAAGGCGATGATCCAGTTCCGTGGTCGCGAGCAGCAGCGTCCCGAAATGGGAATCCGGCTCCTCCAGCGTTTCGCCGAGGATGTAGCCGAGGTGGGCGTTGTTGAATCGACGCCGCGCATTGACGGTCGCAACATGGTGATGGTGATCGGGCCGGTGAAGAACAAGGCTGAGGCGAAGGCTGAAGCTCGCCGCGCTGCCCAGCGTGCCGAGGCGAAGGCATCAAATGAGTCGGCGAGAGACAAGGTTGACACCTCTGCCCAGGCGCCTATGACCCAGAGCATCGGGGACCTGCTTCCCGAGGAATTGCGGTCGGCGTCGGCTTCCGCTCCTGAGCCCACAGCACCTGCTGCTGATACTGAGAATGCAGCGACGGACGCAGCGGCGACGGAGTCAGCAGTGGCGGAGTCAGCAGTGGCAGCGCCGGTTGCTGATGCGCCGGAGGCAGCTGAGTCCAAGAGCCAGTCTTCGCACGTCACGTCCGAGGTAGCTGCGCCGAAGGAAACGGCTGCACCGAAGGCGGGGGAACCCAAGGAAACGGCTGCACCGAAGGCGGGGGAACCCAAGGCAGCGGCGCCGAAGGCAGCAGCACCGAAGGCGGCGGCTCCCAAGGCAGCAGCACCGAAGGCAGCAGCACCGAAGGCTGCTGCTCCCAAGGAGGCGGCAGCGCCGGCAGCGGCTCCCAAGCCTGCTGCGTCCGCTGCACCCAAGCCCGCAGCAGCGCCGAAACCGGCGGCAACGCCGAAGCCACGGCCCGCGGCAGCACCAAAGCCAACCGGCAAGGCGGCGCCCAAGGGCACGCCAAGCCGTCCGAAGCCGTCCGGCTCCAACTAGGAGCCGGCTGCCGTTAGGCAGCGAGGCAACACGTAAGCACCGCAGCCAGCTGCGGATACCGCAAGAGCCGCCGGCAAAGTGCCGGCGGAAACCAAAGGAGATCGGTTTCCATGCCGAAGATGAAGACACACAGTGGCGCCAAGAAGCGCTTCAAGCTGACCGGTAGCGGAAAGCTCAAGCGCCAGCAGGCCAACCGCCGTCACTACCTGGAGCACAAGCCCTCCACCCTGACGCGCCGTCTGGCCAGCGACCAGATTGTGTCCAAGGCTGACACCAAGGTCATCAAAAAGATGCTCGGCGTCTAACACAGCACCCCCTACCACTTCCGGACACCCTCGAAGATGCGGCTGCACAGCCGCTGGAGGGACAACGCGTCCGGACGATCTAACTAAGGAGTACGCACGTGGCACGTGTGAAGCGGGCGGTCAATGCCCACAAGAAGCGTCGAGTTATCCTTGAGCGCGCCAAAGGCTACCGCGGACAGCGTTCGCGCCTGTACCGCAAGGCAAAGGAGCAGCTGCTCCACTCGTTCGTTTACAGCTACGGCGATCGCCGCAAGCGCAAGGGCGACTTCCGTCGGCTTTGGATCCAGCGCATCAACGCTGCATCCCGCGCCAACGGCCTCACCTACAACCGCCTCATCCAGGGCCTGAAGGCCGCTGGCGTTGAGGTTGACCGCCGCATGCTGGCAGATCTCGCCGTGACTGACGCCAACGCGTTTGCTGCCCTCGTCCAGATCGCGAAGGACGCCCTGCCGTCCGACACGTCTGCGCCGGTGCAGGCATAGCCCACGCACCCGACCGGCCCACATGCCGGTTGAACAATTCATGAACGCATCCGAACGCCCCCAGGCACCGCTACTGACCAACCCCCGAGCCGATCGGGTCCGGGACGTAGCAAAGCTTGCGGGGCGTTCGGCGCGTCTGAAGCAGGAACGCTTCCTCGCCGAAGGCCCGCAAGCAGTGCGCGAAGCACTGCGACTTCATGATGAGCGAATCAATGCCGGGGCGGCCGGCGTCGTCGACGAGGTATACCTGACCGCTGAAACCCTCGAACGCTACCCTGAGTTTGGCGCGGTGGTTCCGCCGCGGATGGTGACAGCCGAGGTCCTGGCCGCGATGAGCTCAACCGTCACACCGCAGGGCGCCTTGGCGGTCTGCCGTTTCATTGACTCCCCGCTGGCCTCGGTACTTGAGCGACGCCCCAGCCTGATCGCCGTCCTCGCCGAGGTCCGGGATCCCGGTAACGCCGGCACTATCCTGCGTGCCGCCGACTCCGCCGGCGCTGATGTTGTGGTCTTCACGAGCGGAAGCGTGGACGTCTACAATCCGAAGACCGTGCGGTCGACGGTCGGTTCGCTTTTTCACCTGCCCGTGGTGGTCAATGCCGACATCCGGGATCTCCTTACAGAGCTTGCGGGCCGCTCCGTCACGGTACTGGCAGCTGACGGGTACGGCGACTGGAACCTCGACGAGCTCCAGGACGCGAGCGCCGCTCGCCGGCTCGCGCCGTCGTCGTCGGGCGCGAAGGATCAGGAGAGCCGCAAGCCCCTGCTGGAGGCACCCACCGCCTGGCTCTTCGGCAACGAGGCGCAGGGGTTGACGCAGGAAGTGCTGGATTCAGCAGACTACCGGGTGTCAGTTCCCATTTACGGCAGCGCCGAGAGCCTGAATGTCGGCACGGCAGCGACGGTGTGCCTGTACGCATCTGCGCGCGCCCAGCGCGGCTAGGAGGAGGGCCGCCTCCACCCGTCAGCGGGAAGGAACTGCTGCCGGCGCGGACTTCGCCGGAGCAGCGCGTCTGTCCATCCGACCGCTGAGCAGCGCCACGCCGAGGCCAAAGGCGGCAAGCACCGCGCCCACCAGAGCAGGCGCCGTGTATCCCCAACCCAGAGCGATGACCGCACCGCCGAGGAACGCGCCCAGTGCGTTTGCCGTGTTGAGCGCGGCATGGTTCATGGATGACGCAAGGGAGGGCGCGTCTGGGGAGACGTCCATCAGGCGCACCTGCAGTGAAGGGATCAGCGACGATCCGATTGCACCCACAAGGAAGACGAACAGCAGCGCCGTCGGGGCCCACTGGACCGCCAGGGTGAAAACCAACAGACACACCGAGATACTGCCCATGACCCAGTAGATGGTTCCCATCACCGAGATATCGGCAAGCCGGCCGCCCACCATGTTGCCGGCAATCATTCCCAGTCCGTAAAGCGCAACGACGATCGGCAGCAGGGCTTCGGAGACACCTGCAACCTCGGTCATGGTCGGCGCGATGTAGGTGTAGACCGCGAAGAACCCGCCGAAGCCGACTGTGCCGATGAGCAGGGTCATCCAGACCTGCCCGCGTTTCAGTGCGCCGAGTTCGCGGGTGATGCTCGCACCGTCGCGCACGTTCTGATGCGGTACGAAGCGGATGATCAGCAGCAGCGTGAGGATACCGATAAGCCCCACGAGGATGAACATGGTCCGCCAGCCGTATTGCTGCCCAAGCCAGGTAGCGAAAGGCACTCCGACGACGTTGGCCACGCTCAGGCCCATCATCACCATGGCTACGGCATGCGCCCGCCGGGTGGGTGCGGACAGCGACGCGGCAATGACAGCCGCAACGCCGAAGAACGCGCCATGCGGCAGACCCGAAATAAAGCGGGAAACCAACAGCCAGCCGTAATCATCAGCCACGTAGGAGGAAAGGTTTCCCGCTGTGAACAGTGCCATCAGTGCCAGTGCCACGCGCTTGTGTGGAAGTCGCGCACCGAGGGTGGAAAGCAGGGGAGCACCGACGACGACGCCGAGCGCGTAAGCGGAGATGACGTGCCCGCCGGCGGGGATATCAACGCCGAGGTCGGCCACCATATTGGGCAGCAGCCCCATGATGGCGAACTCGGTAGTGCCGATGCCGAAACCGCCCACGGCCAGCGCGGTGATGGCCAGGACAAGGTTGTGGGTTGGCCGTTCGGTGGGCATTGCAGACACGGGGCTCTTTTCGACGTCGGGACGGCGCCTGTCCGGCGCCGGGCTTCCTGGCCGCGCATCGTTGAGCAGGAATTTCCTTTGCTCTCCACTTTACGGGTCCGAGACCGGATCGATGCCAAAATGATCCCATTTCGAGCCCTGCGCTTTGATTCCAACAGCTCTAAACTTGGACCGGCACGAGGAGTGCGGAGCCATGGATGAGATTTCCCCCACATCACTGAATTCGTCCGGAACGTCTCGAGATTTATCCCGTAGACCGTACGACCGCGCCGGGTCGCCTGCACCGCCGTCCCTCGTCCGCCGGACCGCGATCACGTGCCTGCTGATGGTGAGCCTGATCCTGGGCATGCTGGGCACTAGTGTTCCTGCCGCTCATGCAGCACCCCTGTTCGGCCATGACGTTTCCTGGCCGCAATGCTCCACCGCGCAGGGCGGTTTCGGCCTTCCGCTGCCGCCGCCCGAATCCCAGTTCGTCATTATCGGGCTGACCCGCGGGCTTGCCTTCACCGAGAATCCTTGCCTCGCCGCGCAGGTCACCTGGGCACGCACCAACGCCAAACCGGCGCACGGCTATGCCATGGCCACGTACCCGACCGCCGCGCAGCTTGCCACCTATGGCGGACAGGGCCCCTGGTCGGCTGCAACGCAGGCCGGCCGCCTCTCGAATGTGGGGTATTCCGAGGCCCGGTTTGCTGTTCAAAGCCTGAACCGGACCGGGTTCCGGCCGCCGGTGGTATGGATTGACGTCGAGCCCCGTCCCGCGCAGCCCTGGCCGGCGGCAACTCTCACCCAGCGGTTGGACAACAGGTACATCATCGAGGGGCTCATGCGCGGGCTCCGTGACGCCGGCTTCGCCTACGGCTTCTACTCCTACACCGCCGGGTGGCAGGAGATCGTTGGCCCATGGCGGTTGACGGGCGTGCCCGTCTGGGCGACGGCAGGCAGACTTGATTATCCGACAGAGGCGCTCGACCGGTGCTTCCAGCCCAGCTTCTCAGCCGGACGCGTCTATATCTCCCAGTGGTATGACGATGTCCGCGACTATGACCGGACGTGCGAACCATACAACTTCACGCCGCTGCGCATTCCTGCCTCGACATTGACCGGCTCAACCGCTGAGTTCAACGGGGACTGGCGCAACGACATCCTGGCCCGCGTCGGCGCAACCGGCGCTCTCAGGCTGTACGCAGGGAACGGTGCCGGGCGTTTGAATTCCGGAATCCAGATCGGCAACGGCTGGGGTATCTTCAACGCCCTGGAAACAGTCGGCGACTTCAACGGCGATGGCCCTTCCGACGTCATCGGCCGGGAAACAGCGACCGGGGTGTTGTGGCTCTACCGCGGGAACGGCACCGGCGGCTGGCTGCCCCGCCTACGGGTTGGGCACGGCTGGAACGGTTTCAGCAGCATCGTCGCTCCCGGCGACTTCAACGGCGACCAGCGGGTGGATCTGCTGGCCCGCGAACGAGCGACCGGTGCATTGTGGCTGTACCCGGGGAACGGCTCAGGCGGGTGGCTTCCGCGGGTGCGGGTGGGAAGCGGCTGGAACTCCATGACCGCGATCGTGGCCCCGGGCGACCTCAACGGCGACCGGACAAGCGATCTTCTCGCCCGGGATGGTGCGGGCATCCTGTGGCTGTACCCGGGGAACGGCTCGGGCGGGTGGCTTCCACGCGTTCGTGTCGGACACGGCTGGAACTCCATGACCGCGATTATGGGCGTGGGCGACCTCAACGGTGACCGCATCGCCGACATAGCTGCGAGGGACGCAAGCGGTGCGCTCTGGTTGTATGCGGGCAACGGCCGGTCGGGCTGGCTCCCGCGCACGGCGCTCGGCTCCGGCTGGAACGGCATCAACGCGATCTTCTGACCGGCGCTTCATTGGGCCCTAAACTGGCTCAATGATCGATACCCCCCGCATCCATGTTGTGGGCGCCGCGATTGTGGACTCGCTCGCTGCGCCGTCCAGGTTGCTCGCGGCCCGCCGCAGTGCCCCCGAACAATTCGCCGGCCAGTGGGAGTTCCCCGGCGGGAAGGTCGAGCCTGACGAGGACGGCGTGGAGGCGCTGCAGCGCGAAGTGCGGGAAGAGTTGGGCGTAGACGTGCAGATAGGAGCCGAACTCGTTGGCCCCGGACCCGATGGCTGGCCGCTTAGCGACGCGGCTGTGATGCGGGTCTGGCTGACGGTCATCACCGCAGGCGTACCGGCGGCGCTTCAGGATCACGACGAGCTCCGCTGGGTTGATCTGAGGGACACCGGCGAACTGATGGACCTGCCGTGGATACCCGCCGACCGTCCGATCGTCGATGCTCTGCTTGACAGGGTGGTCCCGGTCGAGGACCTCGCGTAGCAACCCGCGGGCAGCGGGAGCGCCCAGCCGGTCTAGAAAAGCGTCGGCTCGACGGCCGGCTCCTGCTTTCCGGGAATGCCCGACGACGGGGCGGAGCCGCCCGCACCCGCTTCCTCACGGAAGAAGCGCGCGCCGGCAGGCAACCCATGACGACGCCGGTGCACCTGCACGCGTTTGGACAGCCATGTGCGGTACTCACCTGAGGCATAGCTGCCGCCGCGATACAGCCGCCGGTAACGCCCAACGAGTTCAGGGTGGGTCTTCGCCAGCCATTCCATGTACCACTCCCGCGCGCCCGGACGCAGGTGCAGCGCCCCGGCAGACACCCCTGTGGCTCCTGCGGCGGCCAGAGCGCCGAACAGGGCGTCCAGCGCCTCATCACTGTCGGTGAGCCAGGGCAGGATCGGCATTGCCATGACGCCGCAGGGCAGCCCGGCGTCCCGCAACCGGCTGATGAGGTCAAGGCGTGCGCGCGGCGTAGGCGTTCCCGGCTCAACCGCATGGGCAAGCTCAGGGTCGAGTACGGCCAGGGAGATGCCCATGCCCAGACTCACCTGGGTGCCGGCTTCCTTCAACAGCGGGATGTCCCGGCTGAGCAGTGTTCCCTTGGTCAGGATGGAGAAGGGCGTGCCGCTCTCAGCGAGGGCGCGGATAATGCCCGGCATCAACCGGTACCGCCCTTCAGCCCGCTGGTACGGGTCGGTGTTGGTTCCCATCGCCACGTGCTCCGGGGCCCAGGAGACTTTGGCTACCTCGCGCCGGAGTACCTCGCCGACGTTCGTCTTGACCACCACCTGGGAATCGAAGTCGAGTCCCGTATCCAGGTTGAGGTAGCTGTGGGTCTTCCGTGCGAAGCAGTACACGCACGCATGCGAACATCCGCGGTAGGGGTTGACGGTCCAGGAAAACGGCATGCCGGAGCTCTCCGGAACACGGTTGAGGGCCGATTTTGCCAGCACTTCGTGAAAGGTGATGCCGGCGAATTCGGGAGTTCGGACAGAACGAACCAGCCCGGCGAGCGGCACCAGGGGCTCCGGCGTTCCGGAGGCAACCGCCGTCGTCGTCATCTTTTGCGGATCCCATCGCATTCTTTTATTAGAACATATGTTCCTACTCAATGGTGCTGCACGCTCGCGCTAGTCTGGTGGAATGATTCTGCTCACCGGCTTCGAGCCTTTCGGCGGCGAAACCATCAATCCTTCGTGGCAGGCGGCGCAGCGGGCGGCGGCGATCCTGGCTGACGACGGCATCACAGCCGTTGCGGTTGAACTGCCGTGCGTTTTCGGTGCAAGTATCGAGGCGCTGGGCAATGCCTTCCGGATTCACCGGCCGCAGCTTGTGCTCTGTGTCGGCCAGGCCGGGGGACGGACCGAAATCTCCCTGGAGCGTGTTGCAATCAACGTTGATGATGCCCGCATCCCTGACAACGCAGGAAACCAGCCGGTGGATGAGCCTGTGCGCGCAGGCGGCCCGGCCGCGTACTTCAGCACTCTGGCGCTAAAGCGAAGCCTGCGAGCGCTGAGACACGAAAACCTGCCGGCCGCGGTGTCGCAGACCGCCGGAACGTACGTCTGTAATCACGTCTTCTATGGGCTCATGGATCTGCTGGCCGGCGATCAGGTGACCGCGCGGGGCGGCTTCATCCATGTGCCGTATTCGACGGAGCAGGCCGAAGCCCACGGCGCGCCCGGGCTATCGATTGACGAGATGGCGGCAGCCCTGGTGGTAATTGCGCGTACCAGCGCCGACGCCGGTGCGGATTTGCGGATCGCGGCCGGCGCAGAGCACTGACTCAGTGGAACTGGAAGCTGAAACCTAGTTCCTGCGCAGATTCCCCAGCCGGCGCTGCAGGGCCGGTCGTAAGGGCCGCAACAGGTATCCGCCCTCGCGCAGGCCGGCGGCGCGTTCGAAGACATTGCGCGACGCCGGATCACCCGTGAGGAGCCATGAGACGCCGGCAGCAACGAAGTAGGCGGGCAGGAACGGCAGGCCGAGGCACAACGCGTACTGCGTGCAGTGACGCGCCTCGTGCGCCACAAGGTGCGGGCGTGCCGCCACGTCCTCCGGTCCGGCGCGGAAGAGCACCACATTGCCTACAGTGAAAGCCGATGCTTTCGGTAACCCGGGGGAGTAGTGGTGAGCGAAGATAAGGCCGCGCGGAGCGGGGCGAAGCTCACAGCCGACCAGCTTCGCCGCGGCAACCCCGAGCAGCGTCGATCCGTTCAGCCAGTTGAGCACCGAGCGAAGGCGGTCGCGGCGGTCCATGAACGTAAGTCTATGGAAATATTGCAATTGATCCCTGCATGCGACTGGAGGCATTCGGGCCGCCCGCCCGTGGTCCTCTAGACTGGCAAGGCCGCCGGAACCGGTGATCGACTTCCGCTACGGCACCCATTGCGCTCACGACACCAAGGTAAAAGCACACTCATGTCTGAACCCACCAAGCCTGCGGGCGCCCCGGAGGCAAACCCGGCTGTGTCCACCAACGTTGCCGCCCCCAATCCCCTGGACGTTGGCGCGATCGCCGCCGCCGTCGACCGCGCCCTCGGTGACATCGCGGCCGCCGCTGACCTTGACCAGCTCAAGGCCGTGCGGCTCGCGCACACCGGCGAGAAGTCACCGATGAGCCTCGCGAACCGGCAGATCGGTTCGCTCGCCAAGGACCAGAAGGCTGCTGCGGGCAAGAACATCGGTCCCGCCCGTGGACGCATCAACCAGGCCCTCGCCGCCCGCGCCACTGAACTTGAGGCCGAGCGCGACGCCCGAATCCTCGTGGAGGAGGCCGTCGACGTGACGGCTGCTCCGCGCCGTCGTCGTGCAGGTGCCCGGCATCCGTTGTCCATCCTGCAGGAGCGGGTCAGCGACATCTTCGTGGGTATGGGTTGGGAGATTGCTGAGGGACCCGAGGTTGAATCTGAATGGTTCAACTTCGATGCGTTGAATTTCAAACCCGATCACCCCGCGCGTGAAATGCAGGACACTTTCTTCGTGGAACCGCCCGAGGCCCATCTGGTGATGCGCACCCACACCTCGCCGGTGCAGGTGCGCGCCATGCTCGAGCATGACGTCCCGATCTACGTGCTGTGTCCCGGTAAGGTGTTCCGCACCGATGAGCTGGACGCCACCCACACGCCCGTGTTCCACCAGTTCGAGGGCCTGGCCATCGACAAGGGTCTGAGCATGGCGGACCTGCGCGGCACCCTCGAACACTTTGCCCGGCTCATGTTCGGCGACGACGCCGGTATCCGGCTCCGACCCAACTACTTCCCCTTCACGGAACCCTCCGCGGAGCTGGATATCTGGCACCCCGGCGCGAAGGGGGGCCCGCAGTGGATCGAGTGGGGTGGCTGCGGCATGGTGCACCCCAATGTGCTCCGGGCTGCCGGCATCGACCCCGACGTGTACTCGGGATTCGCGTTCGGAATGGGCATCGAGCGCACCCTCATGTTCCGCAACGAGGTCGGCGACATGCGGGACATGATCGAGGGCGACGTACGTTTCAGCGAGCACTTCGGGATGGAGATCTAACCATGCGAATTCCACTGTCCTGGCTGCGTGAGTACGCGCAGGTTCCAGCCGAGGCAACCGCCGAAGATGTCATGGCCGAACTGGTCAAGGTCGGCCTGGAGGAAGAGGCCGTCCACCGTCCCACCGATACGCTTTCCGGGCCGATCGTCGTGGGCCAGGTGCTCTCGATTGAAAAAGAGCCCCAGACCAACGGCAAGACCATCAACTGGTGCCAGGTCCGCGTGGTGCCCGAAGGTGCTGAGCAGACCCTGACCGCGGACGGCATCGACCCGTCCGGCGTGCAGGGCATCGTCTGCGGCGCGCACAACTTCGTCGAGGGCGACAAGGTGGTGGTCACGCTGCCCGGAGCCGTCCTTCCCGGGAACTTCCGCATCGCCGCACGCAAGACCTACGGCCACGTATCCGCCGGCATGATCGCCTCCGTCCGCGAACTCGGTATCGGGGAAGATCACGACGGCATCCTTGTGCTGTCCACCCTCGGGCTGGACCCGGAGGTGGGAACGGATGCCATGGAGCTGTTGGGGCTTTACGACCAGGCGGCCGAAATCAATGTGACGCCAGACCGCAGCTACTGCTTCTCGATCCGCGGGATTGCTCGTGAGTACGCCCACGCCACCGGTTCCGCTTTCACCGACCCGGCTGCCGCCGTCGTCGTCGCCAAGGCCGACGGCGCAGGCTACCCGGTGCGGCTGGAAGACCAGGCTCCCATTTACGGGAATGCCGGCTGCGACCGCTTCGTCGCCCGCGTGGTGCGTGGCGTGGATGCCACCCGGCCGACGCCGCAGTGGATGGTTTCCCGGCTGCGCCTGGCGGGGATCCGCTCCATCTCGCTGCCGGTCGACATCTCGAACTACGTCATGCTCGAGCTCGGCCAGCCAACGCACTGTTACGACGTTGCAAGGCTCACGGGTGACATTGTGGTGCGCCGGGCAAACGCGGGCGAGACCATTGTTACCCTCGATGACCGCAAGCGTGAACTGCACGCCGAGGATTTGCTCATCACCGATGGGTCCGGCGCTGTCGGCATCGCCGGCGTGATGGGCGGCGCGGCCACCGAGGTCTCAGACACGACGACAGACGTCCTGGTTGAGTCCGCGCACTTCGACGCGGTGTCGATCGCACGCTCCCGCCGCCGCCACAAGCTGCCCTCGGAGGCGTCCAAGCGCTTCGAGCGGGGCGTTGACTGGCACGTGGCCGACGTCGCTGCGCAGCGTGTCGTCGACCTGCTCGTGAAGCTGGCGGGAGGCGTCGCCGACCCAGCAGCCACCGACGTCGGAGAAGCCCCTCAGCCGGTATTGATCGACCTGCCCGCCGGCTACGCCTCGGAGCGTATCGGCATCGATTTCGCGCCGGAACAGGTGGTCGGCGCACTCACCGACCTCGGTGCGGACGTCAATGAGTACGACGGCGGCTGGCGCGTTACCGCCCCAAGCTGGCGCCACGACCTGATCATCAAGGACGATCTTGCCGAGGAGATTGCGCGGCTGGTGGGCTACGACCAGATCCCGTCGCGGCTGCCGGTGGCTCCTCCGGGCCGCGGCCTCACGCGCGCACAGCAGCAGCGGCGGCGGGTTCTGGCTGCGCTCGCCGGCTCCGGTCTCACCGAGGTGCTGTCCTACCCCTTCGTGTCAACGGAGGCCAACGACACCTTCGGTGCTGCCGAGGGAACCGGGCCGGCCGTCAAGCTGGCCAACCCGCTGAGTGCGGAGTTCGGCTACCTGCGGCGCTCCATCCTTCCCGGCCTGATCGAGATCGCCAAGCGGAACTCCTCCCGCGGCTTCCGCGACCTTGCGCTCTTCGAGGCCGGGCTGGTGTTCCTGCCGCAGGACACTCTAGGCACGGCAACGATCCCGCCGCTCGGCGCCCTGCCCGACGACGCGACGCTCGAAGGCCTGTACAACGGACTGCCGCTGCAGCCGCTCACCATCGCAGCCGTGTTCCTGGGCAAGGACTCACCAGCCGCAGCCGGCCACACTCCACGCACCTGGGACTGGGCAGACGCCCTCGACACCGTCCGGCTGATGGCCGACGTCGTCGGTGTCGACCTCGTGGTCGAACAGGGCGAGCATCAGGCCTTCCACCCCGGCCGCACCGCCCGCGTCAGCCTGCGCAGCGGTGAAGTGCTCGGTTACGCGGGAGAACTGCACCCGAAGCTCGTCGCCGCCCAGGACCTTCCGCCGCGTACGGTCGCCCTGGAAATCAATGCGGACCTGTTGTTCGATGCCGCCCCGGACGTCATCGTGGCCAGGCATCTCTCGACTTTCCCGGCCACCACTCAGGACGTAGCCCTGATAGTGGATGCCAATCTGCCGGCAGATGAGGTGCTCGCCACGCTGCGCGAAGGTGCCGGTGTCCTGCTCGAGGAGGTGCACCTGTTCGACGTGTACTCGGCGCAGGGGATCGAGGAGGGCAAAAAGTCCCTCGCGTTTGGGCTGCGCTTCCGCGCCACCGACCGCACCCTCACCGCTGATGAAGCGAGCGCCGCCCGCGACCAGGCGGTCGACCTCGCAGCCGAGCGCCACGGAGCCGTCCAGCGCCGCTGAACCCCGCGTTGAGTTGTCAGGACACGCCCCTTAAGAAGAGCCAAAAGGGGTGTGTCCTGACAACTCAACGAGCACAGCGCGAGACCATTCCTCTCATTCGAAAAGCGCAATGCATAACTATGTGTTGTAGTGAATAGCTTTACTGTACGATGAACACCATGAAGATTTCCGTGGCGGTATCGGGAGCAAGCGGCTACGCCGGAGGCGAGGTTCTCCGCCTGCTCTCCAGTCATCCGGACGTGACGATCGGGGCGATCGCCGCACACAGCAGCGCCGGCAGCCGGCTGGGAGAGGTCCAACCGCACCTGCACTCGCTCGCTGACCGCATCATCGAGGAAACCAGTACTGAAAACCTCAGCGGGCACGACGTCGTTTTCCTCGCCCTGCCGCACGGTGCCAGTGCGGAGGTCGCCGCCCAACTGCCGCCGGAAGTCCTCGTCATCGACGCCGGTGCAGACCACCGGCTTGAAGACGCCGAGATCTGGCAGCGCTTCTACGGATCCACACATGCCGGCACCTGGCCTTATGGGCTTCCGGAACTTCCCGGTGCCCGCGAAGCGCTGCGCGGTGCCCGCCGAATTGCTGTTCCCGGTTGCTATCCGACCAGCGCCCTCCTCGCGCTGACACCGGGGTTCACCGCCGGACTGCTGCAGCCCGACGACGTCGTCATCGTCTCCGCGTCCGGTGCTTCCGGCGCGGGAAAGGCGCAAAAACAACACCTCCTCGGCTCCGAAATGATGGGCGGCATGAGCCCGTACGGAGTCGGCGGAGGCCACCGGCACACCCCCGAAATTGAGCAGGGCCTGGGCCGGGCTGCCGGGACGCCGGTCACGGTGTCCTTCACACCCACTCTCGCTCCCATGTCCCGGGGAATCCTCACGACGGCAACAGCACGCGTCGCCGCCGGCACCACCGCAGGGCAGCTGCGTGAGGCCTGGGAAGCCGCGTACGACGACGAACCGTTCGTCACGCTGCTACCCACCGGTCAGTGGCCGGCCACGAAGTCGGTCCTCGGGTCGAACATGGCGCAGCTCCAGCTTGCCTTCGACGAGCACGCCGGCCGCATGATCGTCAGCTGCGCTATCGACAACCTCACCAAGGGCACTGCCGGTGGCGCGGTGCAGTCAATGAACATTGCCCTCGGTCTGCCGGAGACCACGGGCCTCACCGGATCAGGAGTTGCGCCGTGAGCGTCACCGAACCCCAGGGCTTCCGCGCAGCAGGTGTGGCAGCGGGACTGAAGTCGACGGGCGCGCGTGATGTCGCCGTCGTCGTCAATGATGGACCGCACCACAACGCTGCAGCAGTGTTCACCTCCAACCGGGTGGCAGCCGCGCCGGTTCACTGGTCGCGCCAGGTGGTGTCCGACGGACGCGTCGACGCCGTTGTCCTCAACTCCGGGGGAGCTAACGCCTGTACCGGCCCGGAGGGCTTCCAGAACACGCACCGCACGGCAGAATTAGCGGCGGAGGCGCTCGGAGTCTCGGCCACCGACGTGTTCGTCTGCTCCACCGGCCTCATCGGCGAGCAGCTGCCCATGGACAAACTGCTGCCCGGGGTCAGCGAGGCAGTGGGCCGTCTCTCGGACGGCGGCGGCCGGGCGGCTGCCGAAGCGATCATGACTACCGACTCCGTGTCCAAAACGGCGTCCTATCCGGCCACCCAGGACGAGCCCAGCGAGGGCTACTCCATCGGCGGCATGGCAAAGGGTGCGGGCATGCTGGCACCGGGCCTGGCAACCATGCTGGTTGTCCTCACCACTGACGCCGTCCTGGACGCTGCGGTCCTCGACACCACGCTGCGGGCGGCAACCCGGGTCACCTTCGACCGGGCGGATTCGGACGGCTGCATGTCCACCAATGACACCGTGGTGCTGCTCGCCTCCGGAGCAAGCGGCGTCCGGCCGGATCCTGCCCAGTTCACCGAGGCCCTCACCGCGGTCTGCTCCTCGCTGGCGCATCAGCTCATCGAGGATGCCGAAGGCGCCAGCCATACCATCGCCATCCGCACCATCAACGCTGCCACCGAGGAAGACGCCGAGACCGTCGGACGCTCTGTGGCCCGCTCGAACCTGTTCAAGGCGGCTATCTTCGGCAACGACCCGAACTGGGGCCGCGTCCTGGCGGCGGTGGGAACCACCGACGCGGCCTTCGAACCGGATCGCCTCGATGTCGCCATGAACGGCGTGCAGATCTGCCGCGACGGCGGCATCGGCGAACCGCGGGAACAAGTCGACCTCAGCGGTCGCCTCGTCACCGTCGAAATAAACCTCAACGCAGGCTCCGAGACAGCGACCATCTGGACCAACGACCTCACTCACGACTACGTGCACGAGAACTCGGCCTACTCGAGCTGACGCCCGAGACACCTGAAGCAGAAGACACGTGAAGCTGAAGACACCGGGTCCGAAGGAGAACATGAACACTCTGAACGCCGCACAGGACAAGGCTGCAACGCTGATCGAGGCGCTGCCCTGGATCCAGCGGTTCGCCGGCACCACCATGGTCATCAAGTACGGCGGCAACGCCATGGTCAACGATGAGCTGCGGCGCGCCTTCGCTGAGGACATCGTGTTCCTTCACCACGCCGGGGTACGCCCGGTCGTGGTGCACGGCGGCGGACCGCAGATCAACGGCATGCTGGACCGGCTCGGCATTACCTCCGAGTTCAAGGGTGGATTACGCGTCACCACCCCGGAAGCCATGGACGTTGTCCGCATGGTGCTGACGGGACAGGTGAGCCGGGAACT
This sequence comes from uncultured Arthrobacter sp., assembly GCF_947495145.1. Lineage (GTDB taxonomy): Bacteria > Actinomycetota > Actinomycetes > Actinomycetales > Micrococcaceae > Arthrobacter_D. The sequence continues at coordinate 14,091 of NZ_CANLXP010000002.1, read as the reverse complement.
GGTCGGCCTGATCAACTCCCACGGACCGTACGCAGTGGGCCTATCCGGTGAAGACGGCGGCCTGCTCCGGGCCATCCGCACCGGCACCGTGGTGAACGGCGAGGAAATCGACCTCGGGCTCGTCGGCGAAGTAGTGGGAGTGAACCCCGCCGCAATCCTGGACATCCTTGAAGCCGGCCGCATCCCGGTCATCTCCACCGTGGCACCGGAGATCGACAGCACCGGCAGCGGAACAGGACAGGTCCTCAACGTCAATGCCGACACCGCCGCCGCAGCGCTCGCCGAAGCACTCGGCGCGTCGAAGCTCGTCATTCTGACGGACGTGGAGGGCCTCTACTCGAACTGGCCCGACCGATCCAGCCTCATCTCCTCGCTCACCGCGGCGGACCTGCGGAACCTCCTGCCGGATTTGGAGTCGGGCATGATTCCCAAAATGGCAGCCTGCCTCAAAGCCGTCGACGGGGGAGTGGAGCGCGCCCACATCGTCGACGGACGGCTGGCCCACTCGATGCTGCTCGAGATTTTCACGGCGGCCGGCATAGGCACCCAGGTAGTGCCGGATGAGGATGTGATCCTATGAGCGCCGGAGAAGCATCAATAGAAAACGCTGCCGCGTCAGAGCTCGTCGACCAGGCCATGGGGAAGGATTGGCTCCAGCGCTACTCGAACGCACTGCTCGGGGTGTTCGGCACCCCGCAGCGCGTTCTGGTGCGCGGAGCCGGCTGCCAGGTCTGGGACGCCGACGGAAAGCAGTACCTCGATCTGCTGGGCGGAATCGCGGTCAACGCGCTCGGGCACGCGCACCCCTTCGTCACGTCGGTGATCTCCTCACAACTGACCACGCTCGGTCACGTCTCGAACTTCTTCACCAGCCCCACGCAGATTGCACTTGCCGAAAAGCTCCTGTCCATCGCCGGCGCCGGCGAGGGATCGAAGGTATTTTTCGCCAATTCCGGCACGGAGGCAGTCGAGGCGGCATTCAAGCTCGCCCGCCGCAACAGCATGCCATCCCCGGATGGCAAACCGCGCACCCGCATCCTCGCCCTCGAGGGCGGCTTCCACGGCCGCACCATGGGGGCATTGGCCCTGACATCGAAGCAGGCCTACCGCGAACCGTTCGAGCCGCTGCCCGGCGGCGTCGAGCATCTGCCGTTCGATGACATCGACGCATTGGAAGCAGCGCTCGATGACTCGGTTGCGGCCGTCGTGCTTGAACCGATCCAGGGTGAGGCAGGCGTACGCCCGCTCAGCACCAGCTACCTGCAAAAGGCGCGTGAACTGACCACCCAAGCAGGCGCGCTGCTGATCCTCGACGAAGTGCAGACCGGCGTGGGCCGTACCGGGCGCTGGTTCGCCCACCAGGCCAGCGGCATCACGCCCGATGCCATGACCCTCGCCAAGGGCCTCGGCGGAGGCTTCCCCATCGGCGCGCTGGTGACCTTCGGGAGCAAGGTATCCGCGCTGCTCACCCCCGGCCAGCACGGCACCACCTTCGGGGGCAACCCGGTCGCAACGGCCGCTGCGCTTGCCACCCTGCACGCGCTCGAAGCCGGTGCTGTACTGCAGAACGCCGACGACGTCGGTCGTTTCCTCCGCAGCAGTCTCGCCGGCATGCGGAGGGTCGCGGAAGTCCGTGGGGAAGGCCTGCTGATCGGCTTCGACCTTGACGGCGGCTACGCAGCCGATGCCGTCAGGGAGGCGCTGGAGCAGGGTTTCATCATCAACGCGCCCACACCCCGCACCCTCCGGCTGGCGCCGCCGCTGATCCTGACACGTTTGGAGGCGCAGAGCCTTCTCGACGCACTGCCGGGGATCCTCGACGCGGCCCAACGCACCAACGAAGCCCAATCAACGGGAGATCCCGCATGACCCGCCATTTCCTTCTCGACACGGACCTCAGCCAGGCCGAACAGAACGAGGTCCTCGATCTTGCGCTTGAGCTGAAGACAGCGCCGTACTCCTCCTCGACTTACGCAGGGGAGGGCGCCGGACGCAAGACCGTGGCGGTGATTTTCGACAAGACCTCCACACGGACCCGCGTGTCCTTCGCCACCGGCATCGCCGACCTTGGCGGGGTGCCGCTCATCATTGGTGCCGGTGAGTCGCAGCTCGGCCACAAGGAGTCCATCTCGGACACGGCAAAGGTCCTCGAACGGATGGTCTCCACCATCGTTTGGCGCACCTACGCCCAGGCGGGGCTGGAGGAGATGGCGGCGTCGTCGTCGGTGCCTGTCATCAACGCGCTCTCGGACGACTACCACCCCTGCCAGCTGCTTGCCGATCTGCTGACCATCCGGGAACACAAGGGCACGCTCGCCGGCCTTACGCTCTCCTACTTCGGTGATGCAGCGAACAACATGGCCAACTCGTACCTCCTCGCAGGAGTTACCGCCGGCATGCACGTGCGCATTGCAGGTCCGGACGGCTACCTTCCGGAACAACGCATCGTCGACGCCGCGAACTTGCGTGCCGCTGAAACCGGCGGCTCCGTCCTCATCACCACAGATGCCTCAGAGGCAGCAGCCGGCGCCGATGTGCTTGCTACGGACACCTGGGTGTCCATGGGCCAGGAGATTGAGGACGACGCTGCGAAGACCGCGCGCTTCGAGCTGTTCCGTCCGTACGCCGTCGATGAGGCGCTGCTGGCACAGGCGGCGGGTGACGCCGTCGTCCTCCATTGCCTGCCCGCCTACCGCGGGTATGAGATTTCCGCCGGTGTGATCGACGGGCCTCAGTCCGTCGTGTGGGACGAAGCGGAAAACCGGTTGCACGCGCAGAAGGCGCTGATGGTGTGGCTCATGGAGCGCTCGTGACGGCGGCACCTTCCGCAGGTCAGTCCGCAGGGCGAGCAACCGGCGAGGCAGCCAGCCAGGCGGTGCCCCAGACGACCGGCCAACCCACCACGAAGACGGCCCGCCAGGCCCGCATCACGGCCCTGCTCACCGCGCAGTCGGTGCGGTCGCAGTCCGAACTGGCCGAACTCCTGGCAGCCGGGGGCTTGCAGGTTGCCCAGGCGACGCTGTCCCGCGACCTCGTGGAACTCGGAGCTGTGCGCGTGCGCGGCAAGGACGGCGCGCTCATCTATGCCGTGCCAGGTGAGGGCGGGGGCCGTGCTCCACAGAGCGGGGTCACGCAGGAAATCCTCGACAGCCGGTTGTCCCGGCTCTGCGGTGAACTCCTGGTCACTGCCGAGGCCTCCGGGAACCTGGTGGTGCTGCGGACACCGCCTGGGGCCGCAAACTTCCTGGCCCTGGCGATAGACCATTCGGTCATGCCGTCAGTGCTCGGTACGATCGCCGGAGACGACACGATCCTGCTGGTCACCCGCGATCCCGCCGGCGGCGCCGATGTGGCCGCGCGGTTTCTGCAGTTTGCACACGAAGCCGCGTCCTGAACCGGCTTCAGCCAAACGGCCCAGCTCGATCCCGACCGACCACAAGACAATCCCCAATCATTCAAAGAAACAAGAGGAGCTACCCAAGTGACTGAACGCATTGTCCTTGCCTACTCAGGCGGACTGGATACATCGGTGGCCATCGGCTGGATCGCCGAAGCAACCGGAGCTGAAGTGGTGGCTGTCGCCGTCGACGTCGGACAGGGCGGCGAGTCGCTCGAGACCATCCGCCAGCGCGCGCTGGGCTGCGGCGCCGTCGAAGCCTATGTGGCTGACGCCCGCGACGAGTTCGCCAACGAGTACTGCATGCCCACGCTGCGCGCCAATGCGCTGTACATGGATGCATACCCGCTGGTGTCTGCTATCTCCCGGCCGGTCATCGTCAAGCACCTCGTCGCTGCCGCCCGCGAATTCGGTGCCTCAACGGTGGCGCACGGCTGCACGGGCAAGGGCAACGACCAGGTGCGCTTCGAGGTGGGCATCCAGACCCTCGGCCCGGACCTGAAGTGCATTGCTCCGGTCCGCGACCTCGCCCTCACCCGCGACAAGGCGATTGCCTTTGCCGAGGAGAAGGGCCTGCCCATCGAGACCACCAAGAAGAACCCGTTCTCAATCGACCAGAACGTGTGGGGACGCGCCGTCGAAACCGGTTTCCTCGAGGACATCTGGAACGGTCCCACCAAGGACGTCTACGACTACACCGACTCGCCCGAATTCTCCCCGGCGCCGGATGAAGTGGTCATCAGCTTCAAGGAAGGCATTCCGGTCGCGATCGACGGGCACACCGTCACCCCGCTGCAGGCCATCGAGGAACTGAACCGCCGCGCCGGTGCCCAGGGCGTGGGCCGGATCGACATCGTCGAAGACCGCCTGGTGGGAATCAAGAGCCGCGAGATCTACGAGGCCCCGGGCGCCATGGCCCTCATTACCGCCCACCGGGAACTTGAGAACGTCACAGTCGAGCGCGAGCAGGCGCGGTTCAAGAAGACCGTCGACCAGCGCTGGACCGAGCTGGTCTACGACGGCCAGTGGTTCTCGCCGCTGAAGCGCTCGCTGGAAACTTTCATCGACGACACCCAGCGCTACGTCTCCGGAGATGTCCGAATGGAGCTGCACGGCGGGCGGGCAACCGTAACCGGACGCCGGTCCGACGTCGGCCTCTACGACTTCAACCTCGCCACCTACGACACGGGGGACACCTTCGATCAGTCGATGGCCCGCGGCTTCATCGAGATCTTCGGCCTGTCCTCGAAAGTGGCATCGGGCCGCGACCAGCGGGCAGGAAGCTAGTCGGTGGCAGAAGCACACGGTACTGCGGCACACGGTACTGCGGCACACGGTACTGAGGCACACGGTACAGAGGCACACGGTACAAACGAGGGCTCCTTGTGGGGCGGCCGGTTCTCCGGCGGTCCCGCGGATGCCCTCGCAGCCCTGAGCAAGTCCACGCACTTCGACTGGCGGCTCGCCCGGCACGACATCGCCGGTTCACGGGCCCATGCCCGTGTCCTGCACCGCGCCGGACTGCTCGACGACGATGAGCTCACCGGCATGCTGGCTGCCCTGGATCTGCTCGACGACGATGTCCGCACCGGCGCGTACGTCCCCGCTGACTCTGATGAGGACGTGCACGGCTCGCTTGAGCGCGGCCTGATCGAACGGGCAGGGCCGGCCCTCGGCGGGAAGCTGCGTGCCGGGCGCTCCCGCAATGACCAGGTGGCCACGCTCGGACGGATGTACCTGCGGGAGCACGCCCGGATCATCGCCGGCGGCGTCCTTGCCACCATCGATTCGCTGGTGCAGCAGGCGCAGGAGCACCTCGAGGTGCCCATGCCCGGCAGGACGCACCTGCAGCATGCGCAGCCCGTGCTGTTGAGCCACCACCTGCTGGCGCACGCCTGGGCGCTGCTGCGCGACGTGCAGCGGCTGCAGGACTGGGACCGCCGGGCCGCTGTGTCCCCCTATGGTTCCGGTGCGCTCGCAGGATCGTCACTGGGCCTTGATCCTGAGGCGGTCGCTGCGGACCTCGGCTTCGATTCGGCGACGCACAACTCGATCGACGGGACTGCGGCACGCGACGTGTACGCGGAATTCGCATGGGTTGCCTCGATGATCGGGGTGGACCTGTCGCGCATCAGCGAAGAGGTGATCATCTGGGCAACGAAGGAATTCTCCTTCGTCACGCTGGATGACTCCTTCTCCACCGGTTCGTCGATCATGCCGCAGAAGAAGAATCCCGACGTCGCGGAGCTCGCCCGCGGCAAGGCCGGCCGGCTCATCGGCAACCTGACGGGCCTGCTCGCTACCCTCAAGGGACTGCCGCTGGCGTACAACCGGGACCTCCAGGAGGACAAGGAACCGGTATTCGACGCCGTCGACACCCTCGAGGTACTGCTTCCCGCTGTCTCGGGGATGATCGCGACGCTGACGTTCAACACGGAACGGATGGCTTCCCTCGCACCGCTCGGGTTCGCCCTCGCCACTGACGTGGCGGAGTGGCTGGTCCGCCAGGGTGTGCCGTTCCGTGAGGCACACGAGCTTTCCGGCGCGGCGGTCAAGCTCGCCGAAAGCCGCGGCGTCGAACTGTGGGACCTGACCGACGAGGACTACGCAGGTATCTCCGCCCACCTCACACCGGGGGTACGGGAGGTGCTCACGGTCGAAGGTTCGCTGAACAGCCGTGATTCACAAGGCGGTACAGCGCCCGCCGCAGTGCGCCGCCAGCTGGCTGCCCTCGAGGTACAGCTGGGCGACGTTCGGTCGCTACTGGCATCGCCCCGCAACTAGGAGCGCAGCGAGGGGTTACGGATATTCTCGGGACAAGCCACTTCTTGCGGACCCGAGGATATCCGTGATCACGCCCCTTAACAGGGCTCCGGCACTGCGCTAAGTTGGGAGACACCCACGCGCCACCGGAGAATCGAAGGCAGACGCCATGACGTCGGAAGTTGAACAATCAGCTGCGCAGGCAGTAGTGCCGCTTGGCCGGATTGAACGGTTGAGCGACGGCTATGTGCTCGCCTTCGACCGGCAGTTCGATTACCCGCGCTCGTACATCTGGAACCTGTTGACCGACCCCGGAAAAGTCCGGCTATGGCTCGGCGAACTGACCGGCGAGTGGGAACTGGGTAAGGAATATTCCCTAGATCTGGGTGGTGGAGCCAGCACAGGCACCGTGCTTCAACTCAATCCGCCCACCAGTCTCCAGATCACCTGGGATGACGCCCTGGGTCTCGAGTCCATTCTCGAATGGCGTGTTCTGGAAAGCGACGGCGGAGCACTCCTGCAGTTGCGGGCGCGGTCGGAGACGGCAGATTTTCTGACCGAGGGTGCCGCCGGGTGGCAGCAGATTCTTTCCGTGCTCGACGACGTCGCCGCCGGCCGCGAACCGGTGCAGGCAGAGAATTGGGCGGCCCTGCGGGACGCCTACGCCGAGGAGTTCGGCGTCTCGAACACAATGGGCTGGGTGGAAACGTACGACGGAGTTCCCATGGTCCACTTCGACCGTCGCCTCAATTCCACCCTGGAACTCGTGAAGGATGCCCTCACTGCGGATCCTGAGCAACAGCCGATGGTCGAGCAGGCGGAAGCCGACTTCACCGCCGACGGCGGTACCACCCGGGTGACCGTCCGCCACGTTGTGGAGGATCCGGCGGAAGCTCCTGCGCTGATGGCCCGGTGGCATGCCCACCTTGACGCCGTGGCGGTGTCAGTGGACGGCGACCAGCCGCACACCAGCATGCGTAAGCTGCACGCGCTCGAGGATTTCTACCGGGCAACTGTCACCGGCTCGGCGGGCTGACCTGCCGCTTTCTCGCGGGCGAGCAGGCTCGTCTTGATGTCAAGGCCCCACCGGAAACCACCGAGGCTTCCATCCGTGCGGATAACCCGGTGGCACGGAACGAACAGCGCGGCCGCGTTATAGGCGCAGGCTCCGGCAGCGGCGCGGATGGCGGCGGGTCGGCCCGCCAGCCGGGCATACTCCGAGTAGGTCACGGGCCTGCCGGGGGCGACTGTGCGCAGCACATCCCAGGCATGGTTGCGGAACGGCCCCGATAGTTGATGCACGGGGACTGCCTCGATGGCGGCGAGGTCGCCGTCGTAATAGGCAGATACTGCGTCCGTGATGGACGCAAGGCTCGATACTAACTGGACAGCCTCCGTCCTGAGCGTCGGGTGAATCTGGCCGGTCAGCTCGGAAAGTTCAGCGGTCCAGCCGGAGGCGAGGACCGCTCCGTCCCGTTCCACCACCGTGAACGGCCCGTCGGGCGTGGGAACTGTTGTGGTCTGGGTTGTCATGAAACCAGGGCCTTTCTCTTGAAGTCGGTCGCTGCGGCGGACGGAGATGCCGGCGACTTTTCGGCGGCGAGCCGCCAGAGGTGCATGGTGGCGTAGGAACGCCAGGGGCTGAATTGTCCAAACCACGCTGCTGCGGTTCGGGCATCCGCGGCGCGTCCGAGCAGCCGGGTGAAACCGGACCGCACTGCAGCGTCGTTGTCGAAATGAATATCTGTTGCCCCGAGGATCCGCATCGCGGAGTAGCGGACAGTCCATGGACCGATCCCAGGCAGCGGCAGCAGCTTCTCCGCCAACTCATCGGCCGTATCCGCGACCCCGATCGTCAGGCTTCCGTCAGCGAGGGCAGCCGCAGCGCCCAGCAGGCTGGTCCGACGGCGCGCCGGTCCCTTCAACAGCGGAGCCGCGTTCTGTGCGAGTGCCGCGGCGGTGGGGAACAACCGGGTGTGCCCGGGACGGCCGAGCTTCGACGGTTCGCCAAGGATGCTCAGGGTCTTCAGGATGCCCGTTGCAGCAGCGACCGTGATCTGTTGGCCGATCATCGCGCGGATCAGAATCTCCTGTGGATCCACGGCTCCCGGCAGTCGGATCCCCGGATACCGCAGTACCCGTTCTCTCAGCGCCGGATCCTCGAGAAGAACATCATCGATGGCCGTGGGATCGGCGTCGAGATCGAACAGCCGGCGGATCCTGGACAACAGCACAGGCAGGTCCTTCAGCTGCTCGACGATCACGGCTACATTCAGTCCCAAATTTCCCGGTTCCGCACAGAACCAGCCCTCCCCACCGGGCAAGCGAAGCACTCGGGCATAGCTGGCAGCATCTGCGTGCTCGGTTCCTTCAACGGCGCGTGCACGCAGGAAGGCGAAGACGCCGTCGTCGTACGGAGTGCGTGCGGGCAGCGTCAGGCTCAGGGACGTGGGGGAACCGGCAGATGTGGACGCGTGGGAGATGGTACGGCTCCGGTGCCGCAGCTGTGAGGGGGAGAGGTCATAGACCTCCTGGATAGTCTCGTTAAACTGTCGAATGCTGTTGAAACCGGAGGCAAAGGCGACATCCGCGGATGGCATGTCGGTGGCCGTGAGCAGCGTTCGGGCCGTTTGCGCACGGGAGGCACGTGCCAGGGCGAGCGGACCGGCGCCCAGCTCGGAGGAAAGGATCCGCCCGAGTTGGCGGGTTGAATAGCCGAGCCGAAGCGCAAGCCCCGGAACGCCGCTTCGGTCGATTTCGCCGTCGGAAATCAGTCTCATCGCACGGGCTGCGGTGTCCGAGCGCAAGTTCCAGGCGGGGGTGCCCGGCACAGCTTCCGGTAGGCAACGCTTGCAGGCCCGGTAACCTGCCTCGTGCGCCGCCGCGGAGGTGGGATAGAAGGTGACGTTAGCCGGTTTGGGGGTTCGGGCGGGGCAGGACGGCCGGCAGTAGATTTTCGTCGTTGCAACCGCGGTGACGAATTGACCGTCGAACCGGGTGTCCCGCGACTCAATCGCCCGGTACCGCTGCCAAAAGTCCATGGGTCCATCCTCGCAGGCGCACAGGTGTGCTGCTAGCGGAAATCGGACATGGCCGTACCGGGCGCGGCCGTGTGTCTTGATACGGTCTTTTCGTGGATCCAGCACTGCAGCGCACCCGGCTTGCGCACCCGGCTATTGAGGTTGCGCCTCTCCTGCTCGGCGCGCGGCTGACGCACGACGACGGCGAGCAGCCGGTCACGGTACGCATCACCGAGGTGGAAGCGTACATGGGCGCCGAAGATCCCGGCTCGCACGCCTTTCGCGGACAGACCGCCCGGAACGCAACGATGTTCGGTGAGGCTGGTCATCTGTATGTGTACTTCACCTATGGGATGCACTACTGCGCCAATGTGGTCTGCGGTACACCGGGCAATGCCACAGGACTGCTGCTGAGGGCAGGGGAGATCATCGCGGGGCTGGACGCAGCCCGGAACCGTCGGAACAATCCGCGACTGGACCGGGACCTGGCGCGCGGCCCCGCGCGGTTGGCGCAGGCCCTTGGCATCGATCGGCAGCTGGACGGAACCGACGTGTTCTCAGATCGGCTGCGCCTCGTGCTTCCCGAACATCCTGCCGACCCTCTGCGTCTGCAGACCGGCCCGCGCGTCGGGGTCAGCGGGCCTGGCGGGTCCAGCGCCTACCCCTGGCGCTACTGGCTGGCCGGTGAACCCAGCGTCTCGGTGTACCGGCCGGCCGCCAAGCCGCGCGGCGCACGACGTGCAGCCGATCCGGCAAGCAGTACCGCCAGTAGTGAAGTACCAGCGAAATCAGCAAGCGCTGCGGAAATTCGCACTGAAGCGGGATAGAATTGACGGTCCGCCTTGGCGAGAGGGAACGCGTATGCCTGAAATGTCAGTAGCACGGAACGAGCTGGAACACGAGCGCCGCTATGTGGCCGGCCTGTACCAGCGGCTTGATGAGTTGCGCGCCGAAAAGCAGCGCCAGCTCGATCAGGTGCGCCGGACCATATCCGCCGGCTCGCATCAGAACCGGTCCGAGCGCGATGCATTCGCCACCATGTACGAGGATCGCCTCGCGCAGTTGAACGCGGTGGACGACCGGCTGGTCTTCGGGCGCCTGGACCTCGATAGCGGCGAGGAACGTTACATCGGCCGTATCGGCCTTTCCTCCGAGGATCTGCAGCAGCTCATGGTGGACTGGCGGGCGCCTGAAGCCGGCACCTTCTACCAGGCCACCGCATTCGAACGGATGGGTGTTCGGCGCCGTCGCCACCTGATCCTCTCCAGGCGCGATGTTGCGGCCGTCGAGGACGATGTGCTGGACGCGTCCATGCTGACCGAAGCCGACTCCCTCCAGGGGGAGGGCGCACTGCTGGCGGCACTCAATTCCCGGCGCACCGGCCAGATGTCCGACATTGTGGGCACCATCCAGTCCGAGCAGGACCGCATCATCCGCGCGCCGCTGCCGGGCGCCGTCGTCGTTCAGGGCGGTCCGGGAACCGGCAAGACCGCCGTTGCACTGCACCGTGCCGCCTACCTCCTCTACACGCACCGGGAGCGGCTGAAGTCGGCGGGCGTGCTGCTCGTCGGTCCCACCAACGCCTTCATGAAATACATCGAGCGCGTGCTGCCCTCGCTGGGTGAAACCGGAGTTGTGATGGCGAGTATCGGCAGCCTGATGCCGGGTATCCAAACTGTCCAGGAATCTTCCGAAGAGGCGGCCGAGCTCAAGGGCAGGCTGAACATGGCGGACGTCGTAAAGCAGGCGGTCGCCAACCGCCAGCGCCTACCGGCCGAGAACCGGAAGCTCAACGTCGAGGGCACCATCCTGGTCCTGACGCCGCGGCAAGTGCGCCGCGCGCGTGATCGCGCCCGCGCGACCGGCAAACCGCATAACGAGGCTCGAACCACCTTCGTGAAAATCATGCTGCGCGAACTCACCGAACAGTTGACCGAGCAGCTCGAAGAATCGTCGGGCGCCGGAAACACGGCTGACCGCTCCTACCTCGCTGAGGACGTACGGACCTCGCGGGATGTTCGGATTGCACTCAATCTTGCATGGATGCCCATGACGCCCGAGAAGCTGCTGCGCGACCTCTTTGCCAAGCCGGCGCAGCTGGAAGCAGCCGCACCGCACCTCAGTGATGCTCAGCGGCAACTGCTGTACCGCACGGAAGACGCCCCCTGGACGGAGGCAGATGTCCCGCTGCTCGATGAGGCTGCGGAACTGCTCGGTGAGCTTGACGCGTCCGCGGGACGCAACGCTGCGGAGCGGGAACAGGAACGACGCCGGGACCTCGCCAACGCTGAACGCGCACTCGAGAACGTCAGCGGCACACTGGAAGACGCCGGCATCAACGGGATGCTCAGTGCCGAGGCCCTCGCCGAGCACAATACGGTGTCCGAATCGCGGATGACGGCCGCAGAGCGTGCGTCCGGTGACCGCACCTGGGCGTACGGGCACATCGTGGTCGATGAGGCGCAGGAGCTTTCGCCGATGCAGTGGAGGCTGCTCATGCGGAAGTGCCCCCTCAAGTCCTTCACGATCGTGGGTGACATTGCCCAAACCAGTTCAATTGCCGGCTCCCACTCCTGGCAGCAGGCCCTGGAGCCGTTCGTCGGGAACCGGTGGCAGCTTGAGGAGCTGACCGTCAACTACCGCACGCCCGCCCAGATTGCCGAGGCCGCGGTAAGGATGGCCAACGCGGCCGGCCTCGTGGTCTCTGCTCCCAAGGCGGTGCGTGAGGGGCGGTGGGATCCGGTGATCGACCGGGTTACCGAGCTTGAGCCGGCTCTCCTGTCGGCGCTGCCGGAGGAACTCGAAGCAATAGCAGACGGCCTCCTTGCCGTCATCGCACCTGCGCGCATCGTCGAGCAGGTACGCGCAGCCGTAACATCGGTCTACGGCAACCGGGTCGGCCGCGGAGCCGGCGGGCTGGGCCAGGACATCGTGGTCACTACGCCAAGGGAGGCCAAGGGCCTGGAATTCGACGGCGTGGTGGTGCTCGAGCCGGCCGAGATGCTGAAACAGGAGGCAGTCCGGGTAGGGGATCTGTATGTCGCAATGACACGTCCCACCCAGCGCCTTCGCCTCATCTCGACGGGTGAAATTCCGGAGGGCATTGAGGGCTGATATTTTGAACCAGTGCAACAACCTACCGAAGCGGCGCATCCAGCCGTGAACCAGCAGCAGAACGACACCTCCTTCGAGAATCTCTGGCAGGAGCTGAAATGGCGCGGTCTGATTCACGTCTCCACTGATGAGGCGGAGCTGGAGAAGCTGCTCGCCGGTGCTCCGATCACGTACTACTGCGGCTTCGATCCGACAGCACCAAGCCTGCATCTGGGCAACCTGGTGCAGTTGCTGACAATGCGCCGGCTCCAGCTTGCCGGTCACAGGCCGATCGGCCTGGTTGGTGGATCCACGGGGTTGGTGGGCGATCCCCGGCCGTCCGCTGAGCGCACGATGAACACCAAGGAAACCGTTGCCGAGTGGGTCGGTTACCTTCAGGGACAGGTGCAGCGGTTCCTGAGCTTCGAGGGCGACAACGCGGCGCGAATGGTCAACAATCTGGACTGGACGGCGCCGATGAGCGCCATCGATTTCCTGCGCGACGTCGGCAAGCACTTCCGTGTCGGCACCATGGTCAAGAAGGAAACCGTTGCCAAGCGCCTTAATTCCGACGAAGGAATCAGCTACGCAGAGTTCAGTTACCAGGTGCTGCAGGGCATGGACTACCTGCACCTCTTCCGCGACCATCAGTGCGTGCTGCAGACCGGGGGATCCGATCAGTGGGGCAACCTGACCAGCGGCACGGAACTGATCCGAAAGGTCGAGGGCAAGAGCGTTCACGCCATCGGTACCCCGTTGATCACAAACTCCGACGGCACCAAGTTCGGTAAGAGCGAGGGCAACGCCGTCTGGCTGGATTCCAGCATGACCACGCCGTACGCCATGTACCAGTTTTGGCTGAACACCTCCGACGCGGATGTGATCGATCGCTTGAAAGTATTCACCTTCAGGGGCCGCGCCGAGATTGACCGGTTGGCTGAATCGGTCGAGAGCCGGCCGCACCTCCGCGAGGCGCAGCGTGCACTGGCCTTCGACGTCACCTCACTGGTTCACGGCGTCGACGCAACGGAAAAGGTGATCGCAGCCTCAGCCGCGCTGTTCGGGCAGGGTGACCTGACCGAGCTGGACGAGGTCACTCTTCGCGCTGCCACCGCTGAGCTGCCAACCGCAAAGGTCGACGGCGGCGAGCTTGGCATCATCGATCTCCTCGTGAGCAGCGGGCTGTCTCCCAGCAATTCCGCAGCCCGCCGAACCGTCGCTGAAGGCGGTGCCTACGTGAACAACGAAAAGGTGTCCGATCCTGACGCCACCGTCGGTCCGCAGCAGCTATTGCATGGTCGGTTCCTGCTGCTCCGTCGCGGAAAGCGGACACTCGCAACCGTCGAAGTCAGCTAGTTCCGGCCGGTTTCCGGCCCGTCAGAAGGCGATTTGCAAGGGGCCGAAAGGCCGTGTAATGTTTTCTGAGTCGCCGCCGCTGAGTGGTGACAAACCCCCTCCTAAAACCGAATGGTTCGGGCGTGCGCTGAGCGCAAAAGCCCAAAGCCAGGCAGTTTGTGGTGGGCGGAATCGAATTGATTCGGTCGAATTTCGGCAAATAAGCCGATTTGACAGAAACAATTCGGATGAAATAGATTTAGTAACACCGCAGCACGGAAATGTAAATAGAAAATTTACAGAGTATGTGAATTGCTTCTGTTGTTTGAGAACTCAATAGTGTGCCATGTTTGTTGATACCGATTGTTTTTTGATTGGTTGATTTGCTGGTCATTTACACACCTCCGTGTGTGGTGGCTGGTTTTTTGGCTGGTTTCGAATTTTGTGCAGCATGGATCCTTCTTTTTCCGGGGGGTTTGTGTT
>NZ_CANLXP010000001.1 GCF_947495145.1 uncultured Arthrobacter sp. | reverse complement strand
AACACGCCGGCGTCAACGCCGGCCTACTAACTACGATTTCCAACTAAAAATCTCTCCACCAAACCCGGGGCTTGACAATGCTTGCCGCCGTTGGTCAAAACCACTGCCGCGAACGGTCAATCAGTTTTGCCGTCTCCGGTCAGTTTAAAGTTGCCGCTTACACGCAGTCGAACACTCCTCGTTCCAGGTCAGAAGCGAGGCGCTTGGATCGTTCCTCCCGAGCTGGTCGTAGGAGGAGGTAAGCGGTTGTGAGGAAGATCAGCAGAGCGATACCTATGCTTCCCCAGAATCCGCAGCCAAGGCTTCGCAAGATGCTTGTGACGATGTAGCTGGGGAAGATGACACCGAGGAAGGGCCAATACCCAATCTTCTCCCACCTGCTGACCTTGGCCCGCTCGATGTCCCCCATCTGCTCAGCTTATCCAGACTCGGACAGCCTGATGAGACTATCCCTGTTCGCATCCTTTCACCGGTGCAATACTGACACTCCATACCGAAGTTGAATCAGAGCGCAGGGGGGGTCCTTGGTGGACCTGTTTCGCCGTGGCCGGAGCAGTATGGCAACGATGACTCCCGCCATTCCGAGTGCGAATAAGAAAATGGCTCCTGCGATGCGCCACCAGACGACCGGCTGCCTGGGCTGGCTTTGGGCAACAAACTGGTAGGCCACAAGAGGGCCAAGTGCACCCGGGCGACTGCCAAACAGACCCGGAATTTGTGCGAGCTGTTGCTGGCCAGCAGGTGCACCTCGGTGACCGCGTGGTCGAGAACGCATCCCGTGTGGCTGAGGGCACAAAAAAACCCCGGTCTCCCGGGGTTTTTGTTGTGCGCGGAGGGGGACTTGAACCCCCACCCTCAATAAGAGGACTAGCACCTCAAGCTAGCGCGTCTGCCATTCCGCCACCCGCGCAGGTGGTGATTTCGGGGTTCAAAACCCTCGAAAGCAGCGAGAAAAACTCTAACACGATCATGGCCCAAGAGTTTAATCGGGCGCTTTCGAGGGCAGCTTCTCGGCTATCGCTCGGATACCGATGAGGGTCTCCTCATATGAGGTGGACAGTGGCGACAGTCCGAGGCGCAGCCCGTCCGGATTCCGGAAGTCTGGAATGACACCGTCCTCCCAAAGATCCGGCAGAACGGTTCTGAACGACGGATGATCTATGGTGATGTGGCTTCCGCGCTGCTCGGAATCGCGGGGCGATGCGACCTTGACTCCGGCCGGACCCATCAGTTCATCGACGGTATCGATTGCGAATGAGGTCAGCTTCACCGACTTGGCTCGAACGGCCTCCATACCGACCTGCTCAAGGACATCAAGCATGTCCTGCAGGGCAAGCATTCCGAGGATCGGAGGCGTGCCGGAGACCATGCGTCGGATACCTTCCGCCGGTTGGTATCCAGAACCCATTCCGAAGGGATCGGCGCTTCCCAACCAGCCCTGTATGGGTTGCGCCAGGTCCGGTAGATGCCGCCGCGCGACGTATGCCCATGCCGGGGCACCCGGGCCGCCGTTGAGGTATTTGTAGCTGCAGCCCACCGCGAAATCCGCGCCGCTTGCGTCCAACTCCACCGGCACCGATCCTACGGAATGGCTAAGGTCCCATACCGCGAGCGCTCCGGCGTCGTGAACCAGCCGGGTGATTGTCTTCATGTCCGCAATGTGGGCGGAACGGTAGGCAACATGGCTGAGGACGACGACGGCGGTGTCCGGACCGAGTGCTCCGGCAACCTCGTCAGGGGTGGGACCGGCGTCGTACGCTGCCTCCACCCAGCGCACCGACAATCCGCGGTCCGCTGCAATTCCCTCCACTATGAAGCGGTCGGTAGGAAAGTTGTCGCGTTCGATGACAATTTCAGAGCGGTCGGGCCGCGCTGCCAGGGCGGCGCGGATGGCTTTGTACAGCAGGACGCTGGTGGAGTCGGCCACCACGCACTGACCGGCGCCCGCTCCGAGCGCGACAGCGCCGATCCTGTCCCCCACGCTTTGCGGGAGCTGCAGCCAGTCCTCATCCCAACCGCGGATCAGGCGGCCTCCCCATTGGTCGCGGACAAATTCGGTGAGGCGCCCGACGGTTGCCTTTAGCGGCCGTCCGAGGGAATTGCCGTCGAGGTAGGCCCTGATTGCAGCGTTGTCATGCGCTTCGAAGAGCAAGCGGTAGGACGCCAGAGGGTCCTCCGCGTCGAGGTCGCGGGCGAGGGCAAGCCGGGAGTCGGAATTCATGTGATCAGTGTAGGTCGGTCCGGCACCGGCGCTTCGAAGACGCGAAGGGCCGGCCCCCGCCCGATGCGGGGAAGCCGGCCCTCAAGGTTGACAGGCGTTGTGCGTCAGCGGTTCGACGCGTTGGTGTACGCGCTCTGGATGGAGCTGCCGAAGTAGGGGCCGTACATGACATTCTTCTGGATGTTGTACCCGAAGCTGTTCACTGAGTTCTGGGTGCCGCCTGAGCCGGATCCGATGAACCAGGGGCCGCCGGACGAGCCGCCGGTCATGTCACACGGGATCCCCTGGGACTGTGTGCCGCCGATGCGGTCCCGTGAGGCGGTGCCGTAGCAGTTCTTCAGGGTTTCCCCGTTGAACGGAGCGGCTGCCGGATAGCCGTAGGCGGTGTAGGTGAGTCCGCGGGCCAGGTTGAAGCCGATTTTCGATGCTCCCACTGTCGCGGCAAGGGTGCGGCCGTTCAGCGGCGCCACAACGGCAAAAGCGCCGTCGTAGCTGATGTCATTACGGGAGATCCATTCGCTGGTGGAGTGCAGTGACGTTGCCGACCACATGCCGTACGGAGCTGAACCGTTGTTGTAGGCGGGAACGAACACGAACTTGGTGGCCCAACCCGCGTTGATGTCATAGGTGCAATGCCCGGCTGTGGCAACCGTACTCTGGTTGGCGCTCTGGACGGAGTTGGCCGAGCACACGTAGTTTTGTCCGCCGAGCGTGAAGAAGACCTTCCCGATGTGCGACACCGGAGCAGGGCTCCCTGCTCGCTTGACCGGTGCTGCCTTCGGTTGTGGTGCAGCCAGGGCTTTCGCGCCGGCCTTCGGCATGATGGAGCGCCCTTGCTCCCCCCACCCCTGCGAGTTGATGGTGTTACCGGGCTTTGCGTTCTTCATCCGTTCCGGCGTCCAGTACGCCTCAAGCGCCGCCTGGGACTCGACCTGTGCGTGAGAGACGGTAGCTGCGGACGCCTTCATTGGCGCGTGCGGCGCTGCCTGGGCGGCTCCGCCGGTCATCAGTGCCGTAGCCATCAGCGTCGATGCTGCGAAAACGGCTGCCTTCAAACCTCGTGAGTTCACGAAATTCCTCATTTCGATCAGTGGTGAACCGTCAGCGGTAGCTGACAACTGGAGTCTGCACTGTTCGGAACGCCGATTACAGGTCAAGGGACCATCTGGGTTGAAACTGATGGTGAATCAGCAGGTGACTCTGGACTTTATGGAACGGTCGTGCAATTATTTCGCGCCCGCGTCAACAGTTAGCCTTTCCAGGCGTCCGGAGAAGTGCGTACGACGACGGCGCGGATCCCAGGCGACCACTTCTGCCCCGCGCCACTGGGCGGTGGAAGACGCGTCCACCTCGGCCGAGAGGAGCACCCTGGACGGCAGGAGGACGGGCGCCCGGAATTCAACGGTCCATTTGAACGGCGTCGACTCGTCCGGACCGGCTGCTGCAACCATCCGTGACGCGAGGTACATGCCGTGTGCGATGGGCCGCTTCATTCCCAGAGCCCGTGCGGACAGGACGCTTAGGTGAATGGGATTGTAGTCGCCGGACACCGCTGCGTAACGCCGCCCGGTGTCCCCGCCCAGCGACCATTCTGCCGTGGGGCAACCGGGCAGCTCCTCCGCCGCCGGGCTGGCATCAGCGGCTACTGCTGTTGCCACGTCGGCGTCGCTAGTGCCGGTCAGATGGATGCCCTTCGCGAGGTAGGTTGACCGGCCCATCCAAACCATCTCAGGACCGCTGTGGACGTGGACAACCACATCGACCTGGCTTCCGCTGCGGTGAGGCGTGAGGTTTTCCACCCAGGCGGTGACGGCCAAACGTTCATCCAGCCTTATCGGGCGCAGGTGATGGATTTCGTTGCGGAGATGGATCATGCCCAGCAGCGGCAGGGGGAAATCAGGACGGGAGAGCACGCTTACAGCCACCGGGAACACAAGGATATGGACATAGCCGGACGGCACGAAGTCCCCGCGCGCCCGGCCCATCAACCTCTGGAATCCTTCGACTTCGTCCGGGGCAGCCAGAAGACCGTCCAGCCGGTGCCGGTCCAGCGGCAGCGCGGAAGGTCGTTGTCTCCGACGCAGGCCGGCCCGGGCGGAAACCGCGAGCGCGCCGGCGTAAAGGCTCGTAAGCTCTGGCGGGTCTGCAAGCACGCGGTCCATCAGGCTCCGACCAGATTCTGTCCGCACACACGCAACGCCTGGCCGCTGATTCCAGCGGCGCCGGGAGAAGCGAGGAAGGAGACTACTTCGGCAACATCGAGCGGCAGCCCGCCCTGCTGCAGGCTGCTGAGACGACGTGCAACCTCACGAGTGGCGAAAGGCATCTTCGCCGTCATGTCTGTTTCGATGAAACCGGGCGCGACGGCGTTGATCGTGCGTCCTGAGCCTGCAAGGGCCTCGGCTGTTGCACGCACCATACCGATCACTCCGGCCTTGGAGGCCGCATAGTTCGTCTGCCCGCGATTGCCCGCGATGCCGCTGGTGGAGGCAAGGCACACGATGCTGCCGTCCGCACTGAAGTCGGGCGAGCCGAGCAGCTGCACGTTGATGCGCAACTGCGATTCGAGGTTCACAGCCATGACAGAGTTCCAGCGTGCAGCATCCATGTTGGCCAGTAGCCTGTCCCGGGTGATGCCGGCGTTGTGCACCATGATGTCCAGTCCCCCGTAGCGGGTGGCAGCGTGGTGGAGAATCCGCTCGGCGGCGTCAGGCGCCGTTACATCCACCTGTAGAGCAGTGCCACCGACGTCATTCGCCACGCGCGCGAGGTGTTCACCCGCCGCGGGCACATCGACGGCGATGATCTGTGCCCCGTCCCGTCGCAGCACCTGAACTATCTCCGCACCGATTCCGCGGGCGGCCCCGGTGACTACTGCGGTGCGGCCTGAGAGGGGTGTCGCCGAATCAGTTGGGCCGACCCCCTCCGAGTGCCCGACCGTAATGAACTGCCCATCCACGTAGGCGCTCTTCCCGGACAGCAAAAACTCAAGTGCAGCGCTCACACTGTGTCCAGTCACATCCACGCCGGCGTCGAGGAGGATCCCATTTGCCGTGGCACCCCCGCGAAGTTCCTTGGCCAGGCTGCGCAGCATCCCTTCAACGGCCCGCTGCGCCGCGGCAGTCTCCGGTGGTGTCCCGTGTGCAGGCGGCCGGGAGATTGTGACGACTCGCCCGCCGGGGAGGAGCTCCCGCAGCAGGCCGCCAAGCTCGAGGAAGATATCGGACAACTGAGCCGGGTGCGTAAGGTCATCGAGGATGACGACGGCGGCGCCGAGTTTTTCCTTGGGCCTCATATGACGGCGGACGTCGAGGTCCCATTGAAGCAGCGTCGACGAGACGGCCTGTGTGCCGGATGATCGGCCCAGTACGAGAACGGGGCCAGGAACGATCGGTTCGCCCTGCATGTATCGGCGAAGCGGAACAGGGCGTGGTAGGCCGGCGGCTTTCGCCACTCTGGTGAAAGGCTGGGCGTTGACGAACTTCAGGTAGGTGTCCGCCATGATCAGCGAGCCTCCAGAATCGCAACGACGCCTTGACCGCCAGCAGCGCACACCGAAATGAGGCCGCGTCCGGAACCCTTCTCAGCGAGCGACTTCGCCAGCGAGGCCACAATGCGCGCACCAGTTGCTGCGAACGGATGCCCCGCGGCCAGCGACGAGCCGTTGACATTGAGCTTGTTCCGGTGCACGGTTCCAAGCGCACCGGACAGGCCCAATTGCGTACGACAAAAATCCTCGTCTTCCCAGGCGGCGAGACTGGTCAGCACGGTGCTGGCGAAAGCTTCGTGGATCTCGAAGAAGTCGAAGTCCGCGAACGTCATGTTGTTGCGCTGCAGCAGGCGCGGCATGGCATAGACCGGAGCCATCAGAAGCCCTTCCTTTCCGTGCACGAAGTCGACTGCAGCTGCCTCAGCGTCCACGACATTCGCCAACATCGGCAGGCTGTGCTTTCGGGCATAGTCCTCGGAACCCAGCAGCACCACTGCTGCGCCGTCCGTCAGCGGAGTGGAATTGCCGGCGGTCATCGTGGCCTGGGCCGTCAGATCGCGCCCGAATACGGGTTTGAGCGATGCCAGCTTCTCGAGCGAGGTATCTGCGCGCAGATTCGCATCCCTTGACACCCCCCGGAAGGGCGTAACGAGATCGTCGAAGAATCCCCGGTCATATGCAGCCGCCATGTTGGTATGGCTGGCCAACGCCAGTTCGTCCTGTGCCTGACGGCTGATGTCCCAGCGCGCCGTCGTAATCGCCTGGTGCTCCCCCATTGACAGCCCTGTCCGCGGCTCAGCCGTGGTCGGGGCATTCGGTTTGAGATCGGCAGGCCGAAGGTTGCGGAGTGCGGCGAGCTTCTGCGGCGTTGTGCGCGCCCGTGAAAGATCGAGCAACACGCGCCGCAGGCCTTCACTGACTGCAACGGGAGCGTCTGACGCTGAGTCGGCTCCCCCTGCGATGCCCGAATCGATCTGGCCTAGCTTGATCTTGTTCGACAGCCCGACCACAGTTTCAAGGCCGGTGGCACAGGCCTGCTGTAGATCATACGCAGGCGTGTCCGCTGCGAGCGCGGACCCCAGCACTGCCTCCCGGGTCAGGTTGAAGTCCCGGGAGTGCTTGAGGACCGCACCGGCTGCAACTTCACCGATTCGCTCACCCTGCAGCCCGAACCGCGCGACAAGACCGTCGAGTGCCGCGGTCAGCATGTCCTGGTTCGATGCGTAGGCGTATGGTCCACCGGAGCGGGCAAACGGGATGCGGTTCCCTCCGATGACGACGGCGGCGCGCGGCTTGGCGCCGCCGCGGTAGCTCTCTGTGGTGCCGTCGCTCTCTGCGGTGCGGTTGCTCTCGGACATGCCATTG
Source organism: uncultured Arthrobacter sp. (assembly GCF_947495145.1). GTDB lineage: Bacteria > Actinomycetota > Actinomycetes > Actinomycetales > Micrococcaceae > Arthrobacter_D. The sequence goes on along the minus strand of NZ_CANLXP010000001.1, from coordinate 321,096 downwards.
CTCTCTGACATGGAGTTCGGTTCGGTTGGAAGGTTGTTCATGCTGCTCCTTGGCTGGCGCGTACGCGTGGGATCGGCAGTTTGGATGCTCGGCCGCCCGCTGCCTCCGGCGCAGACCGATGCACTAGTTATCGATACCCAGCGTACCTGATACGCTGGGTATCGTGAATCAGCTCATCGCGCCACCGGTGCCCGCCGTTACCGACGGGCGCTCAAGCAGGTGGTCAAAACACCGTGAAGCCCGCCGGGCAGCACTGATAAAAACGGCTCGCAAGGCAGTGCACAGAATCGGTCCCGGTGCCTCAATGGAGGAAATTGCCTCCGCCGCGGATACCTCCAAATCGGTTTTTTACCGGTATTTCGGTGACAAAGCGGGGCTCCAGCGTGCAGTGGGCGAGGTCGTGATAGCCCGCATGCAGGAGCAACTGATCGAAGCCGCCAGGAAAGCCAGTACATCGCGGGAGGGGTTGCGGGCAATGGTGTCGGCATACCTGCAGATGGCCGAGTCCTCCCCCAACGTCTATGTCTTCGTTACCCAGCCTGCACCCGATTCCGGAGCCGCGTTGGAAGCATCTCCCTCGCTCAGCTCTTTCTTCGACGCCATCTCTGCGATGCTCGCCAGCCCCATGCAGGACTACCTGGCTGAAGAGCCGGCGAAGGTGACAGTTCCGCAGCCTCTCGCGCTCTGGCCGCGCGCCGCTATCGGCATGGTCCGCGCCGCCGGTGAGCAGTGGCTCAACATGCCTCCTGGCCCTGACCGCCCCAACGGTTCCGACCTTGCGGACTCCATTACCGCCTGGCTTTTCGATGGCATCGCAGCAGCAGTGCCGCAGAATTCACTCGCCCGTACATCCCTCCGCATCCCCCGTTCGAAGGACGAATCATGACCCAGACCGCCACCCGTCCCGAATTTTCGGTACCCGCGACCCTCCCGATTCACGACGACGATGCCGCCGTTGTGAACGTTGCCATCCTGGGCGAGCAGCTGCTTGGCCGCTGGGCCGACTCCCGCCGCGCTGCCCGTGCGTTGGCCGCCGATCCTGCCCTTCACAAGGTCGAGGGCGCGCCCTTCGCCGAGCAGCGCGCCCGCTGCCTTGACCAGCTTCACCATCTGGTGCAGAGCAAAGCGGTACACCGCGCGTTCCCCACTGAGCTGGGTGGTTCAGATGACCACGGCGGCAATGTAGCCGGCTTCGAGGAACTGGTCGTCGCCGACCCTTCGCTCCAGATCAAGGCAGGTGTGCAGTGGGGGCTGTTCGGAGCCGCCGTGCTGCATCTGGGCACCGCGGAACACCACCGCGAATGGCTCCCGGGCATCATGAACATGGAAATTCCCGGCTGTTTTGCAATGACCGAAACCGGACACGGGTCAGACGTCTCCAGTATTGCAACGACTGCGACCTTCGACCCTGAAAGGGACGAATTCGTCCTTCACACGCCGTTCCGCGCCGCCTGGAAGGACTACATCGGCAACGCTGCCAACGATGGGAAGGCCGCGGTCGTATTTGCCCAGCTGATCACGCGCGGCGTCAATCATGGCGTTCACGCGCTCTATGTGCCGCTGCGGAATGAGCAGGGGGACTTCCTCGAGGGAATCGGCGGCGAGGATGACGGGCACAAGGGCGGGCTGAACGGCATTGACAATGGCCGCCTGCATTTCACGCAGGTGCGGGTCCCACGGTCAAACCTGCTCAACCGTTACGGACACGTCAGCGAAGACGGAACCTACACCTCACCGATCGAGTCCCCCGGCCGGCGCTTCTTCACGATGCTCGGAACTCTCGTGCAGGGTCGCGTGTCCCTTGACGGTGCGGCCGTCGCAGCGAGCAAGCTGGCTCTGAAGGCCGCGATCCAGTATTCCGTGGAGCGCCGACAGTTCACAACTTCCTCCGAATTGTCCGAAGAGGTACTGCTCGACTATCAACTCCATCAGCGCCGGCTCCTTCCCCGCCTCGCAACCACGTACGCGGCCTCGTTCGCGCATGAGGAGCTGCTTGAGAAGTTCGATGGGGTGTTCTCCGGTGACCGTGACACCGACGAGGACCGTCAGGACCTCGAGACCCTCGCGGCGGCGCTGAAGCCGCTGTCCACCTGGCACGCTCTCGATACCCTTCAGGAGTGCCGTGAAGCCAGCGGAGGCGCCGGCTTCCTCACAGAGAACCGTTACACCAGCCTGCGCGCCGACCTTGACGTCTACACCACCTTCGAGGGCGATAACAACGTCCTGCTCCAACTGGTGGCCAAGCGGCTCCTCGCCGACTACGCCAAGGAATTCCAGGGCGTTGATTTCGGGGTCCTCGCTCGCTTCGTTGCCACCCAGGCCGCGGACCGCACCCTCCACCGGACGGGGTTGCGGCGGGTGCTGCAGACCGTCGTTGACACAGGGTCTGAACGCAAATCGGCGATAGCGCTGCGGGATGAGGGAACCCAGCACGAACTTTTGTGCGGCCGCGTCGACACCATGGTGGGCGAGTTGGCGGGAGCGCTGCGCGGCGCACGCCGGCTGCCGCCGGCCCAGGCGGCAGCAGTGTTCAACCAACATCAGCAGGAACTGATCCAGGCGGCCCGCGCCCACGCCGAACTGCTGCAGTGGGAGGCATTCACGGCAGCACTGGCCAAGACCGAGGACGCCGGTACGCGTCAGGTTCTTACCTGGCTCCGGGATCTGTTCGGGCTGTGCCTGATCGAGGACAATTTGGGGTGGTACCTGATGAACGGCAGGCTTTCAGCCCAGCGCGCCCGTACCCTTGGCCCATACATCAACCGTCTGCTCCTGAAACTGCGGCCGCACGCCGTCGACCTGGTCGACGCGTTCGGCTACGGTCCGGAGCACGTGCGTGCGGCCATTGCAACCGGCGCGGAGTGGAAGCGCCAGGAGGAGTCCCGCGAGTACGCCCGGATTCTGCGGGCCAGCCCTGACGCACCGCTGGACGAGAAGATCCTCATCGCACGCAAAGCTGGAAAACGCTAGAGCACCGAACGATAGACATCCAGAGTGGACTCCGCAATGGAGTCCCAGGAGAAGTGCTGCTCCGCCCGGATGCGCCCGCGCTCGCCCATAGCGCGGGCGCGTGCGGGGTCAGCAACCAGCGCATTGAGGGCCGCTGAGAAGTCATTCACGAACTTTTCCGGGTCGAGTGGGGTGCCCGTTCCATCCTGGACCTGTTCGAGCGGTACCAGGGTGCCGGTGACACCGTCGTCGATTACTTCCGGGATGCCGCCGGTGGCACTTGCAACCACCGCAGCTCCGCATGCCATGGCTTCAAGGTTAACAATTCCGAGCGGCTCATAGATCGAGGGGCAGGCGAAGACAGTGGCGTGGCTGAGTACCTGAATGACTTCGTTGCGTGGGAGCATTCGTTCGATCAGGATCACTGAGCCGCGCTGCGCCCGCAGATCGTCGATCAGTCGCGCTGTCTCCGCTGCGAGCTCCGGGGTATCTGCAGCTCCCAGGCACAGGACCAGCTGAACGTCCGAAGGGAGTTTCGCCGCTGCTCGCAACAGATACGGCACGCCCTTCTGGCGGGTGTTCCTGCCCACGAAGACCACGCTGGGGCGATCCGGATCGATTCCCAGGGTACGGACGGCGTCGTCATTGCGGTCCGCAGCCCAGGCCTCGGTGTCGATACCGTTGTGGACAACCTGCACGCGAGCCGGATCAACGTCCGGGTAGCACCGCAGGATGTCCTGCCGCATGCCGTCCGAGACTGCAATGACCGCCGCAGCAGCCTCATACGCCGTCTTCTCAACCCAGGACGAGAGGGCATAACCTCCGCCGAGCTGCTCGGCCTTCCAGGGACGCAGCGGCTCCAGGCTGTGCGCGCTCAGCACATGCGGTATGCCGTGCAGAAGCGAAGCCAGGTGGCCGGCCATATTGGCGTACCACGTGTGCGAATGCACCAGGTCCGACCCGCTGATGCCCTGCAGGATGGACAGGTCCGTTCCCAGGGTCTGGACCGCGGCATTCGCAGCAGCCAGTCCATCAGGAACGCCGTAGGTGCTCACGCGGGCGCCGTGATAGTCCGCGGGGCGTTCTCCGCCGAAACAGTGCACTGCGAGATCGACGCGCCCGGCGAGCACACGGGTCAGTTCCGCCACATGAACGCCTGCGCCGCCGTAGATCTCGGGCGGGAACTCTTTAGTCACAATGTCTATTCGCACGTTCCCAACGTAGTGCAGGCCGGGCGGGTCCTCTAGTGTGAGTCGAACGAGGTCATACTCAAGGACGAGCGGAAGGGGTTTAACCGTGGCAGTCAAAAAAGTGCTCGCGGTGGTACTGGCAGGCGGCGAAGGAAAACGGCTCATGCCGCTTACAGCGGACCGCGCAAAGCCTGCGGTTCCATTCGCGGGAAGCTACCGGCTGATCGATTTCGCGCTGTCCAACGTGGTCAATTCCGGGTACCTCCAGATCGTGGTGCTCACCCAGTACAAGTCCCACAGCCTGGACAGGCATATCTCCGAGACCTGGCGGATGTCCACCCAGCTGCAGCAGTACATCGCTTCGGTGCCCGCCCAGCAGCGACGGGGCAAGAGCTGGTTCCTGGGCAGCGCCAACGCCATCTACCAATCCCTGAACCTGATCCATGATGCGCGGCCGGACATCGTCGTCGTCATCGGGGCGGACCACGTCTATCGCATGGACTTCGAGCAGATGGTTCACGCGCATCAGCAAAGCGGGGCGTCAGTCAGCGTAGCGGCGGTGCGGCAGCCGCTGCATCTCGCCGACCAGTTCGGCGTCATCGAGGTCGATTCCAGCGATCCCGGGCGAATTTCGGCCTTCGTCGAGAAACCCGCAACCACGCCGGGGCTTCCGGATGACCCCGACAACTTCCTGGCCTCCATGGGCAATTACGTTTTCAACACAGATGCGCTGATCGAAGCGCTCGAAATCGACGCCGCACGGCTGAACACAAAACACGACATGGGCGGGGACATCATTCCGCACTTCGTGGAGCGCGGAGACGCGGCAGTGTATGACTTCACCACCAACGAGATTCCCGGCTCCACCGATCGGGACAACCAGTACTGGCGCGACGTCGGCACGCTCGACTCCTATTACGACGCCAACATGGACCTCATCACCCCGCTGCCGCTGTTCAACCTGTACAACCTTGAGTGGCCGATCTACACCCGGCAGAGCATCTCCCCGCCCGCCAAGTTCGTGCGCAGCGCCACCGGCGTTTCAGGTGTGGCCCACGACTCCATCGTGTCCAACGGCGTCGTGATTTCCGGCGGTGCGGTTCAGGGATCGGTGCTGGCAACGGACGTTTTCGTCGACGAAGGCGCCGACGTGACGGGCTCTGTCCTGCTCGACCACGTCACGATCGGTTCCGGAGCGGTGGTCCGGAAGGCGATCATCGACAAGAACGTTCACATTCCGCCAGGTGCGAAGATCGGCGTGGACCGGGAACTGGACCTCAGCCGTGGGTTCACCGTCACGGACTCGGGACTGACGATCCTCAGCAAGGGTCAAACAGTCGAGGGTTAGCGGGAATCTTTCAATCTGCGCGCTGGGCAGGGGGCCGTGGCTGCCTGCCCAGCGTCAGGCGACGCGGGTGATCTCGACCGTCACATTGAGCGTCGATCCGCCGCCGCCGGAAAGAATTCCCTTAAGCGGCGAGACGTCCCGATAGTCTCTGCCACGCGCTACGGAGACGTGGAAGTCGCTCACCGGGCCACTGTTGGTCGGGTCCCACCCTCGCCATTCGCCGTCCCACCACTCAACCCAGGCGTGCGACTGACCGGCCACTGCCTCACCGACAGCCGCCGTCCTGCGCGGATGCAGGTAGCCGGAGATATACCGTGCTGGAATGCCGAGACTGCGCAGCGCTCCGATAGCTACGTGTGCCAGGTCCTGGCAGACGCCCTGGCGCTCCGCCCAGGCTTCCCGCGCGTTTGACTGCACCCCGGTTACCCCCTGGACGTACCGCATCTCATCCCGGAGCCAGTCAAAAATCAGGTGTGCGGCCGCGTGCGGATCCCGACCATCGGCCAGGTCCGTGACAAGCGCACGGATTTCGGCGTCCGGCTCCGTCAGATGAGTGTCCGGCAGCCAATCGGCGTAATCGTTCCGGACGTCGTCGGACTTCAACTCATCCCAGCTCACCACTTCTCCCGCAGAGGGAATGCGCTCGGTGCGGCTAACCTCCACGAGGGTCCGAGCCGACACTTCCAGCCGGTCGTGTGGAACCTGTACGTCGAACGAGGTCACACGCGTCCCCCAGTAGTCGCGGTAGGTTGCCATCGCGGCGGTGGACGGATTGAGAGTGATAGTGGATTCCAGGACCACCTGCTGGGAGTCGGTGAGGGGTGTCATGCGCGCTTCGTTATAGGACAGCGATACGCGGCGCAGGTAGTCGTAGCCGGTGCGGTGCTCGATCAGCAAGCGGGTCATGAGACCTCCCCAACCCAGGACAGCTCCGCTGCCTGCGAGAAGTAGGTGCGTGAGACGGCGTCGGAGGCCCGCGCGCACGCTTTCTGGACTCTTTCCATATGCTCCGGCAGCTCCAGCATGAGGTCGTCCGTCTGGTGGAATTCGAGGAAGGTGCGGGCCTGCCCTACGATCCGGCTGGCGTCATTGATGAAACCGACCCGCTGGTAGGCGGGGTTCAGGTTCGCCAGGCACTTCTCGGCGTCGCTCAGGGCATAGACGATCGAGCGCGGGAAAAGCCGGTCCAGGAGCAGGAACTGTGCCGCATGCTGCTCCCCGAAAGACGCGCGCCGGGTTCGGAGGAAGGACTCATACGCGCCTGCGCAGCGCAGCATGTTCACCCATGACAGACCGGATGCATGGACGTCGCGGGTCGAAAGCATCCGGGCAGTCATGTCTGCCCGTTCGAGGCTCCTTCCGAGCACCAGGAACTGCCAGCTCTCATCATGGCTCATGGTGGTGTCCGAGAGGCCACGAACCATGGCGGTGCGCTCGATGACCCAGTGACAGAAGCGATAGGTGCCGACGACGTCTTTCCGGTGCTGCGTCAGCCCGTACCAGGTGGTGTTCAGACCCTCCCATACGCTGCCCGACACGGTCTCCCTGGCCCGTCGGGCGTTCTCCCGTGCCGCGCCGAGAGCGCCGGCAATCGACGTGGCGCTGCTGCGGTCGAAGGCGAGCGCTTCGATGAGCTCCGGCAGACCGAAATCGTCCGATTCGGGCCTGCTGCCCATGACTCCGAGCAGCTGGCGGGAAACATCCCGCTGGACCGGGCGGGGCATCTGGTTCAGCCGTTCCAGGTGGACATCGAGGATTCTCGCTGTGCCGTCGGCCCGCTCGACGTACCGGCCTATCCAGAACAGGGATTCCGCTATCCGGCTAAGCATCGGCCTGCCCCTTCCCGTCATCACTTTGCTGTTGCTGTTGTTCCGGCTGCCTGTCGCGCCAACCGGTCTCGACGGGCCATACGCTGACGCGCTCCCGCAAGCGTGCCTCGTCGGGAAGGACAGGTGTGCTGTCCGACTGGCCGTCTACTACCCAGGTGTCCTTGGATCCACCGCCCTGGCTGGAGTTCACGATCAGAGAGCCCTCCTTCATGGCCACCCGCGTCAATCCGCCGGGCAGGACCCAGACATTCTCGCCGTCGTTCACCGCGAACGGACGCAGGTCGACGTGACGCGGGCCGAACTGGCCGCCGGACATGGTGGGCACCGTGGAAAGCTGCAGCACGGGCTGCGCGATCCAGCCACGCGGATCCGCGAGGATACGGCCGCGGAGAGCAGCCAGCTCAGCCGCCGACGCGTCAGGGCCGATCACCAGGCCTTTGCCGCCTGACCCGTCCACGGGCTTCACCACCAGTTCGTCCAACCGGTCCAGGACCTCTTCCCTCGCCTGGGGCTCCTCAAGGCGAAACGTATCGACATTGGCGATTATCGGTTCCTCGTTGAGGTAATAGCGGATCAGGTCCGGCACGTAGGTGTAGACCAGCTTGTCATCGGCGACGCCGTTGCCCACCGCATTCGCGATGGTCACCATCCCTGCACGGGCCGCATTGACGATCCCCGGACAACCAAGAACCGAATCGGCCCTGAACTGCAGGGGGTCAAGGAATTCATCATCGATGCGCTTATAGATCACATCGACGCGCTGCTCACCCGCCGTAGTGCGCATGTAGACCCGGTTGCCACGGCAAATGAGGTCACGCCCCTCGACCAACTCGACGCCCATCAGACCGGCCAACAGCGTGTGTTCGAAGTAAGCGGAGTTGAAGACCCCCGGAGTAAGGACGACTACGGTCGGATCCTCAACACCGGGCGGCGCAGTGTTCCTCAGGGCGGCGAGCAACCGGCGCGGGTACTCCTCGACCGGGCGGATGTGCTGCTGGCCGAAGGCCTCCGGCAGTCCTTTGGCCATGGCCCGACGGTTCTCCAGCACGTAGCTGACGCCGCTGGGGACCCTTACGTTGTCTTCGAGGACGCGGAAGGTTCCCTCGTCGTCGCGCACCACATCAATCCCCGAGATATGCACCCGTACCCCACCGGCGGGATCGAATCCTGCCACTTCCCGGTGAAAATGCGCCGAAGAGGTGATCAGCCGGCGGGGAATGACGCCGTCGCTGACCACGGTCATCCGGTCGTACACGTCGTTGAGGAAAGCTTCGAGGGCATGCACACGCTGCGCGACTCCGCGCTCGAGGACATCCCAGTCGGAACCGGCGATGACGCGCGGAACGATATCCAGCGGAAACGGCCGCTCCTCCCCCGCGAAGTCGAAGGTCACGCCACGGTCGAGGAACGTCCGCGCCATCGAGTCCGCCCTCGCCGTGACATCAGTCAGGTTGAGCTCCTCAAGGGCAGCTGCAACCGGCCCATACTCCGCGCGCGGCTGGTTAGCGCCGTCGAACATTTCGTCATAGGCGACGGTGCGTCGGGCGACAGTTGCGTAGTCTTCAAAGAGCTCGGACATGGCTACACACTGCCATGTCCAGTGCTCGTTCACCTACCGACACCGTGATTGAATGGGCCGGTGCATAACGAGAATCTGCGCCGCGATGAAGCGGCAGCCCGCTCAGCGATCCTCAACCTCTCCAGTTACGACATCACACTGGACCTGCGTACGGCCGAAGACAGCTCAAGCGCTGGGTTCCCCTCCCGGACGGTCGTTACATTTGCCTGTTCCGCTCCGGGCTCCGAGACTTTCCTCGATTTCATCTCCTCCGGAGTCGAGGCCGTCACCCTCAACGGGAAGAACCTGGATCCGACGCAAGTTGTTGACGGCGCCCGTGTCAAACTCCCCCAGCTCGCCGAACAAAACACCGTAATCGTTGAGGGCACTGCCCTCTACAGCCGCAGCGGCGAGGGACTGCACCGCTTCGAGGACCCGGCCGACGGCGCCACCTATCTGTACACCCAGTACGAACCGGCCGACGCCCGCCGCGTCTTCGCCTGCTTCGAACAACCCGATCTCAAGGCGCCCTTCCGCTTTCACGTCCGCGCGCCCGAATCCTGGACCGTCGCTTCCAACGGGGCCGAAAGCAACAGGGACCGGCACGACGACGACTCCGCCACCTGGCACTTCGAACCCACTGAGCGCATCTCCACCTACATCACCACCGTGCTGGCCGGCCCGTACGCGTCCGTTACGGATGAATGGACCGGAATCGTCGGTGAAGGACAGATGCTGAGTATTCCGATGTCCCTCTATTGCCGCCGATCGCTTGAGCAGCACCTCGACCCCGAGCGCATCTTCGACACCACCCGGCGCGGACTGACCTACTTCCACGATCTGTTTCGTTATCCCTACCCTTTCGGCAAGTACGACCAGGCGTTTGTGCCCGAGTACAACCTCGGCGCCATGGAGAATCCCGGCCTGGTCACCTTCACCGAATCCTATGTGTTTCAGTCGAGGGCGACGCACACTCAGTACGAGGCACGCGACAACACGATCATGCACGAAATGGCGCACATGTGGTTCGGCGATCTGGTGACCATGACCTGGTGGGACGATCTCTGGCTGAAGGAATCCTTCGCCGATTTCATGGGTGCGCTCGCCGTAGCCGAAGCCCTCGATTCGGCCACGTCGTGGGTCACCTTCGCCACACGCCGGAAGGCATGGGCCTATCTGCAGGACCAGCTGCCTTCCACCCACCCGATCGTCGCTGACATCGTTGACCTGGAGGCCGCAAAACTTAACTTCGACGGCATCACCTATGCCAAGGGTGCCTCGGTCCTGAAGCAGCTTGTGGCGTATGCAGGCTTCGACGCATTCACCTCAGCTGCGCGGTCCTATTTCCGCGAGCACGCTTTCTCGAATACAACCCTTGATGACCTGTTGGCCGCGTTGAGCACGGCGTCGGGCATGGACATGTCAGACTGGGCGCGGCGCTGGCTGCAGACCTCCGGAGTGCCCCAGTTGACCGCTGAGGTGGAAACCGACGACGACGGCGTCTACACCTCCGTTGTGATTTCCCAGCAGGCGCTTGATCCTGTTACATCCAAGCCGGCCCTTCGGCCCCACAGCGTCCGCTTGGGACTCTATTCGCTCGACTTGAACGGCAGGCTGCTTCGCACAGGCTCGCACAGTGCCTTGCTCGACGGAGAACACACCAACATCCCCGAGCTTGTCGGCGTTGAGCAGGCCGACCTGCTGCTCATCAACGATGACGACCTCACCTACGCAAAGCTGGTATTCGACGAGCGGTCCCTCGCAACGCTCCTGTCGTCCGCTGATCGCCTCGAGGAACCTCTGACGCGGGCGGTTTGTCTGGGTGCGCTCTGGTCCTCCACGCGCGATGCCCTTCTCAGTGCTGCCGATTACGTGCACGCCGTGGAACACACCGCGTCGGTCGAGGAGGGTGTTGGCATCCTCCAGCAACTCCTGCAGAACGCCCGACACGCGATCGAATACTTCGCTCCGGCAGCGATGCGCGCGGATTTGCGAGAGCGCTTCGCTGCCTTTCTCCTGGAGGGGCTGAGGGCTGCTGAGCCGGGCTCGGACCATCAGCTCGTCTGGGCACGCGCTGTGGCAGCGACCGCCCGGAAGACGCCCACCCACGCTTCCCTCCTGCGCGGTTTGCTGCAAGGAACGGAGCGTCTTGACGGCCTGATCATTGATGACGAACTGGCCTGGCAGCTGTGGCATGCGCTCGCGGCACAGAACCTGGCCACCGTCGATGAGCTCGAATCCGCGCTGCGCAAGGACCACACAGCGTCGGGACGGACCGGATTCACGACGGCATGCACGTCATTCCCAGACGCTTCTGTCAAGGCGAAGGCCTGGAACGAGATCGTTTTCGGAAACCGGCTGTCCAACGAGTTGCTCAGCGCGACCATCGCCGGCTTCCAGGAGGGACGCGCGGAGCTGCATGAGCCGTACACCGACACTTACTTCCGGGAGATCGACAGACTCTGGCGCGAGCTTCCGATCGAGATGTCAACCAGGATTGTGCGCGGACTGTACCCCGGCAACCAGGACCTCCCTGCGGGCAGCGCACCGGAAGATCACCCCGTAATCAGGCAGACAGACTCCTGGCTGGAACTGCACGAGAAGGCGCCGCAGTCGCTGCGACGGATTGTGCTGGAGGAACGGGACCATCTGTTGCGGGCACTGCGCGCCCAGGCGGCCGCCGACGTGTCAAGGCACCCGGTAGAGCCATTCATTAGTGCCGAACTTCTCTTCCACCAACGCCTGCGCGGCTGACAGCTCAGCCTCGCTGAGCGTCCCGTCCACCGCCTGATAACGCTCCCGGAACGTGTCGCTGAGAACCCGGATGATCTCCTCACGCGCCAGTCCGGTCTGTCTGCGGAGCGGGTCAACCCGCTTCTTTGCGCTCTTGATTCCCTTATCTGAGAGTTTCTCGCGTCCGATCCGCAGAACCTCGAGCATCTTGTCTGCGTCAATGTCGTACGACATCGTCACATGGTGAAGCATGCCGCCGTTACTCAGCCGCTTCTGCGCCGCGCCCCCGATTTTGCCGACGTCTGTAGCGATGTCGTTGAGCGGCTGGTACCAGGCGGATATTCCCAGTTTTTTCAATCCCTCCATCACCCAGTCGTCGAGAAAGGGATAGGAATCAGCAAAGCTCAGACCGTCCACCAGGGACTGCGGGATATAAAGGGAGTAGGTGATGGCATTGCCGTGTTCCATGAACATCGCTCCCCCGCCGCTGATGCGCCGGACTACGCTCACACCGTGCCGGCGGACGGCGTCGTCGTCGACCTCGTTGCGCATGGATTGAAAACTGCCGATGACCACCGAGGGGCTTTCCCACTCCCAGAACCGCAGGGTCGGATTCCTCGCACCGGAACCAACCCCGCGGGTGAGAACCTCGTCCATAGCTACGTGCATGGCCGTTGAGAGCGGGGTGGGGCCAATGATCTCCCACTGATGGTCAGCCCACGCCGACGCTTTTCCGAGGGCCCGACGGACGGCAGTGGCAACTGCCTCGGGCGAGAAGCCAAACAGCTCAGCGTCGGGGCGTAACTGCCGCCGGATGGCTGCCGCGAGATCACCATGGGAAGTCCCCGCGGGCAGGTCCTCGAGAGCCGCGTTGATGTCGCCGAGTGCCTCATCCGGCTCCAGGAAGAAATCCCCGTTGATCGACACATCGCTGAGCTTGCCTGCAAGAAGCCCGAGGTCGGCTACTACCAGCTTGCCCCGCGGCACCTTGTACTCGCCGTGGTATTCCCGCATTGCCGCCTGCTCCATGATTCTCCTACTGCCTCAGCGAGTTAAATCCGTACCTACGTTTGCAGCACTGGACCGATTAAAGCACTGGACCCGAACCGGAAATTCCGGTTCAGGTCCAGTGGCGAACGTCCAGGATGGACTACTTCTTGCCGAAGCCCTTGAAGCGCTGGTTGAAGCGCTCGACGCGGCCGGCGGAGTCCATGATGCGCTGCTTGCCCGTGTAGAACGGGTGGGACTCGGAGGAGATTTCCACCTCAACCAGCGGGTAGGTGTTGCCGTCTTCCCATTCGACCGTCTTGTCAGAGGTGACAGTGGAGCGGGTCAGGAAAGACTTCTCGGAAGCGAGGTCGCGGAAGACAACCGTTGAGTACTTGGGGTGAATATCAGACTTCATTGGGGTACCTTCTGTAGTTGCCTGGATTTTGCCAGACACCGGAGATGTGAAAGTTGATCGGCCCGTGGGCCAGCAACCAACTCTACCGCACGCACGCCCAATCGGAGAAAGGACCCGGCGCGTCAGTTGGTACGCGGCCGGCACTCCCAGAACGCGACGGCGCCCGCGGCCGCCACATTCAACGAGTCCACCGCTGGGCTCATCGGAATACGGACAGTAAGGTCGGCGTGTTCGAGGGTCGAGGGCGACAGACCCTCGCCCTCGGTCCCGAGGACAAGCGCCAGCCGGTCGGGGTTGCGCTGGGAAAGCGTCTGCAGTTCCACTGATTCCGGTCCGAGGGCGAGTGCTGCGACAAGGAAGCCGCATTCGCGGAGGGTTTCGATGCTATCCGGCCACGATTCCAGCCTCACCCACGGAACCTGGAAGACGGTGCCCATGCTCACCCGTACAGCCCTGCGGTACAGGGGATCAGCGCAGCGTGGCGTTACCAGGACAGCGTCCACTCCCAGCGCCGCAGCTGACCGGAAGACCGCGCCGAGATTGGTGTGGTCCACGATGTCCTCAAGGACGGCCACGCGGCGCGCGTTGTGCAGCACGTCCTTCAGGACAAGCGGCGCCGGCCGGTTCATAGCGGCAAGCGCTCCCCGGTGCAGATGGAACCCGGTGATGTCCTCCAGTACCGCCTCGGATCCGACATAGGCGGGTACATCCGGGAAGCGGGCGAGAATGTCCCCGAGATCCGGCAGCCACTTGTCAGTCAGGAAGAAGGAGCGCGGTGTATGGCCGGCGTCGATTGCCCGCCGAAGCACCTTTGTACTCTCGGCGATGTAAAGGCCCTCTGCCGGCTCGCGACGTCGACGCAATTGCGTGTCCGTCAGGCCGGTGTAATCCGTAATCCGGGGGTCTGTAGCATCGGTGAGCCGTTCCAGCGTCACGCTAGCTCACCAGGCGCGCAATCATCACGTAGAGCGCGACCAGACCGAGCACTACGATGACGCTTCTGAGGACAATCGGTGAGAGCCGCCGCCCGACCTTCGAACCGATGACGCCGCCGATCAGGGAACCTACGGCAATGAGCAGGACTACCCACCACTCGATGCGGTCGAAGGCAAAGATCATGTAGGAAACGGCGGCAATCAGATTCACGCCCAGCACCAGGACGTTCTTCATGGCATTCGCTGTCTGCATGGTGCCGGAAAGGAAGATACCGAGGATGCCCACCAGCAGGATTCCCTGGGCGGCGACGAAGTACCCTCCATAAACTCCGGCCAGGAAAACAAGAACTGTCAGCGCAAGCGGATGGGAGCGTGTCGGCGGTTTAGTCTCGGCCCGGCGGCGCACCCAACGCTGCAGCTTGGGCTGAAAGATCACGAAGCCGAGCGCCACCACGATGAGAACTGGCGCTACCAGTCCGAAGACGGTCTCGGGCAGGTTGAGCAGCAGCGCCGCACCAGTGATGCCGCCCAGCAGAGAAGCGGGCAACAGCTTTACCAGTGTGCGGCCGTTGCCCTTCAACTCTTCCCGGTAGCCCCACGCGCCGGACACGTTGCCCGCTACAAGGCCCATGGCATTGCTGATGGTGGCCGTAACGGGTGCGTATCCGAGGGCAACCAGAATGGGAAAGGTCACCAGCGTGCCGGAGCCGACGATGGTGTTGATAGTTCCGGCCCATAAGCCGCCGAGCAGGATCAGCGCATCGCGCAGCAGGTCCACGAAGTTGCTACCTTTGCGCTAGGTTCGCGCGACGGCGCTGTAGCGGCCATCCCGCTGGGTGACCTCTAGGGGCAGGTCGAACGCACGGCTGAGCTGTTCGGCCACCAGCACCTCGTCGATCGGCCCTGCCGCCACCACCGAGCCTTCGCGCAACAGCATCGCGTGAGTGAAACCGGGCGGCACTTCCTCCAGATGGTGGGTTACCAGGACGATCGCCGGGGAATCCTCGTCTGCGGCCAGTTCGCTGAGACGGGCGACCAGGTCCTCGCGCCCTGCGAGGTCCAGGCCGGCGGCAGGTTCATCGAGGAGCAAAAGCTCGGGGTCGGCCATGAGGGCCCGTGCAATCTGTACGCGCTTGCGTTCACCCTCGCTCAATGACGCGAAGGGGCGATTCATGAGGGTGGACACGCCCCAGGTGTCGAGCAGTCCAAAAGCCCGGCGCTCGTCGAGCCGCTCGTACTGTTCACGCCAGCGCCCAGTCACCCCGTAGGAGGCTGTGACGACGACGTTGAGAACCGTTTCGTGCTCCGGAATCTGCGCTGCGAGCGCAGCGGAAGCCAGGCCGATCCGCGGCCGCAGCTCGAACACGTCGACAGCGCCCAGGACCTCATCCAAAATTCCGGCCACTCCGCGGGTGGGATGGATCCGTGCCCCTGCAATCTGCAGCAGGGTGGTCTTGCCCGCGCCGTTGGGGCCCATGACCACCCAGCGCTCGCCTTCCCGTACCTGCCAGTCGACATCGTCCAGGAGCGCTTTTCCTCCGCGGACAAGGCTCACCCCGGAGAGTTCCAGAACATCACTCATGACAGTAGACACTAGGCCAAGAGGGGCCGCGGGCGTTAAACCAACCTCGAACAGATCCCGGACAGATGACGGCCCCGGGCGGGTGGCCACTTTCGTTTTTCACGCCTGCCGGGTCGGGCATCATAATGACAGGTGAGAGTCGGATCGACGAAAGGCCGTTGGCGCACGTGACGGAGATGTTCAGGGTGGTCAGCTTCGGCACCCGGCTGGAGGATTCACACCGTTCGAAGGTGCGCCGCGCCCTGCAGGAAAGCGGCGGCGTCGTTGTCGGTGAAAGCAGGAACGACGCCGGCAGCTACCAGGTGGCCTGCCTTACGGTCAGTTCCGACGATGGCATCGATGCATTGCGGACGGCAGTTGCGCCGCTGGTGTCGGACGAGACCGGCATCGCCGTAGTGCCCCCGGCGCTTCTGGGCGAGGGAGCGAAGCTGCTCATTATGGATGTGGATTCGACCCTCATTAAGCAGGAGGTCATTGAGCTCCTCGCGGCGCATGCCGGCCGTGAGGCGGAGGTTGCTGCCGTCACTGAATCCGCGATGCGTGGAGAACTTGATTTCGCGCAGAGCCTGCATGCGAGGGTAGCTGTACTGGCGGGTCTGCGTGAAGGCGTGATCGATGACGTCGGAACGCGCATCGAGCTGAGTGAGGGAGCTGAGCTGCTGGTGGAGGCGTTTGCGGATGCCGGTCACCTGGTGGCGGTTGTTTCCGGTGGATTCAGCCAGATCCTTGAACCGCTGGCCGCGCGGCTGAAGCTGACGCATGCCAAGGCCAACGAGCTCGGTGTGGATTCAGGGTCGCTGACGGGCTCGGTCATCGGGCCGGTCGTGGACCGGGCAGAAAAAGCTCGCTGCCTTCGGGCCTGGGCTGAGGCGGCCGGCATACCCCTTGAGCGCACGATTGCCGTGGGCGACGGTGCGAATGACCTGGACATGCTGGCCGCGGCCGGGCTTGGCGTTGCGTTCAACGCCAAGCCCGCGGTGCGGGCGGCCGCCGACGTTGCGGTGAACTTCCCCTACCTGGACGTGGTCCGCCACTTCGCGAGGCTGTAAGCCCGGGCTTCGTCCAGTGGGCCCTGCTGAAGTGGCGCGGTTTCTGCAGTGGTGCTGCAGAGGCGTGGAGAACGTCAGCGCGTGAAGTGCTCGGCTCCACCGACGTATTCGGTGTGACCGGTGGGAACGTCAGCGGTAGCCATGGCAGCAATTTCCGCCGCAAACTCCTCCACGCTGTAGAGACGCCCGGCCTCCTGCCTGCGGGCCTCGATGGCGCCGGGCGCTGCCCGGTCGAGCAGTGTGGCGGTGACTGTGCCCTCGATCATGTCGCCTGAGACTACGACGAAGCTGATGCCGCGTTCTGTCAGCGCGGGGACCATGTCCCGAAGGGCATCCTCACCGGCGCGCTTGCTGCGCGCAACCGGTTCGTAGGCATCCATGGTGTCGACGGAGTTGATGAAGTGCGCCTGGTGGCTCGTGACGAAGACCACCCGGGAATTTTCGGGCATGACGTCCAGGGCCGTGGTGAGCATGCTGACCTGGGCATCGCGGTTGAGCTTGAGCGCGTAATCCTCACCCAGCCCGGTCTCCATGCCTCCAGAGGCGTTCAGTACCAGCAGGTTGAGCCCGCCGTAGTTTTCCACGGCTGCGTCAACGAGCGCCTGCGCGCCTTCCGCGGACGTGAGATCTGCGCCGACTGCGACGGCACGACCACCGGCAGCTTCGATGCCCGCCACCACCTTGTTGGCGCGCGGGGCTTTCTGCCGGTAGTTCACGACGACGGCTGCGCCCTGCGCGGCGAGCAGCTTCGCCACCTCCGCGCCGATACCGCGGGACGATCCCGTGACGATTGCTGTTGTTCTCTCCAGTGCGCCCATGTGCGGGCCTCCTTGATTCGGGTTGTACCTGTAGCTTCAGTGCTTCCGGGGCTCTATCGGATTAGGTGCCGGTTCGACCGGGTGGACGTCAGTGGCCCATGCCGAGACCGCCGTCTACGGGAATCACGGCCCCGGAAATGTAGGCTGCTTCGTCGCTTGCGACCCAGCGCACAACGTTCGCAACCTCTTCTGCTTCTGCGAAGCGGCCGGCTGGAATGGAGGAAAGGTAGGTCTTTTGGGTATCGGCGGGAAGGGCGGCCGTCATGTCCGTGTTGATGAAGCCGGGGGCAACAACGTTGCAGGTGATGCCGCGGGATCCAAGCTCCCGGGTCAGCGAGCGTGCAATTCCGACCAGCCCGGCTTTGGACGCTGAGTAGTTGATCTGCCCGGGTGCACCATAGAGCCCGGAAACTGACGAGATGAGAACGATCCGTCCGGTGCGGAGGCGCAGCATTCCTCTGCTGGCCCGCTTGATCACCCTGAATGCACCCGTGAGATTGGTGTCCACGACGTCGGTGAAATCCGTCTCACTCATGCGAAGCAGCAGGGTGTCACGTGTGATGCCTGCATTGGCGATGAGCACCTCGACGGGACCGTGCGCGTCCTCGACCTCACGGAAGGCGGCATCGATCTGCCCGCTGTCCGTCACGTCTGCCTTCACCCCGAGCATGCCCTCGGGAACGTCACCGCTGCGGTAGGTGATGGCCACACTGTCGCCATTGGCGAGAAAAGATTGCGCTATCGCCAGTCCGATCCCGCGGTTGCCGCCCGTCACCAGGACGCTGCGTCCGGTCTTCTTTTCGGGCGTTCCAGCGGCGTTTTGTTCCTGCACAGAGGGTCCTTTCGGATGGAGCGGTGCTGAGCGTCCGTTCGATCCTAACGGCGATAGGAGGGAACTTTAACAACGGCTGAAGGAGTGAGACAATAGAAGAGTCCCCTTGGAGTGTGATGATCAAGCTGAGCCATCAGTCGAAGCGCCGCCCGGAAATCCATAACATCAGTGACGCCCGCGAGGCCCACAGCGATGAGATGCGCCAGCGAATGATCAAATATTCCATCTCCATGGGAATCCGCATGGTGTGCCTGATCCTCGTCTTTGTCGTGGAGGGCTGGCTGCAGTGGGTGATGATCGCGGGTGCGGTCTTCCTGCCCTACTTCGCGGTGATCATCGCGAACGGCGGAAGCGACACCAGCAATCTGGCCCACAGTGATTCACTGCTCGATCGGGCACCAGTAGCTGAACTGGACGCACCGGCTCCGGTCGTTGAGCACGAGGGGCCGGTCACGCTGCAGGGCGAGATTGTCCAGGAGGAGCCGGACACCGGTGAGGAATCCGGGGAAGCTCAGGAAACTCAGGGCAACAGGCAAAACGACGGAAAGGAAGGGGCTGCATGAGTATTTTCGACCAGCTGCCGGGTGCCAATCGCTCCACCGCGACGGCATCGACACAACACGGCGATCCCATCTGCTCCCGGAAGGCCTGCGGGCAAAGCGCCTCCTGGCAGCTCCTCTGGAACAATCCACGCATCCATACCCCGGAGCGAAGGAAAGTGTGGCTGGCCTGCGCCGGGCACCGCGGGTGGCTTGAGGAATACCTCATAACCCGGGGTCTCTGGAAGCAGACGCTGCCGTTGGAAGGCAGCTAGGCGTCGTCGTGAACATACTGAAATACCTGGCGACACCCCGCTGGTTCGGCTGGTTGGCGCTCGTTCTGGTTCTCGCCGCGGCCTGTACCGCGCTGGGCATGTGGCAATTGGACCGGAGGAATCAGGCAGCCGCTACCGTGAACACAGTTCAAGCCAATTATGACCAGCGCCCAGTTCCCTACTCCCCTTCGCTCTTCGAGTCCTTCGACGGCACGATGGAATGGACACCGGTCACACTCATCGGGGAATACGATCATGCCAACCAGCGAATTGTCCGTAACCGGCCGCTGAACGGCCGCCCGGGTTACGAGGTTCTGGTTCCGCTCAAGCTTGCAGACGGCACCGCCGTCGTCATCAACCGCGGGTGGCTGCCGATCGGCAACGACCGCGCCGGCCGCCCCGATACTGTCCCGCCTGCTCCGGATGGTGAGGTGAGTGTCGTCGCACGTATCCGCCCGGCAGAGCCTGCCCTGGACCGGTCGGCGCCGTCAGGCCAGCTGGCGTCCATCGACCTGACGGCCTACCAAGCGCAGCTGGAGTACCCTATCGCGACCGCCGCCTACGGGCTGGTGGCTAGCGAAACGCCTTCTCCGGCAACAGCGCCGGTCCCTCCCGCCAAACCCGCCATCGACCTTGGACCGCACCTGTCCTACTCGATGCAGTGGTTTGCTTTCGGGGTGCTGCTGTTCGTCGGGCTCGGCTATGCAGCGCGGCAGCAGTACCGCATTGATCACGAGGACGAGGACGCTGAGCCGGTGCCTGCACGTGCACGACGGCGCCCCTCGGCTGAGGAGGAAGAGGACGCCATCCTCGACGCCCAGGGACGCTAGGCGAGCGTCACCAGTTCGAGGTACTCGTCGTTCCAGAGGTCCTCGACACCGTCAGGCAGCAGCACAACCCGCTCCGGGTTGAGCGCATCAACAGCTCCCTCGTCGTGGCTGACAAGAACGACCGCGCCGGAGTAGTTCCGCAGCGCTCCGAGGATCTCCGCACGGCTCGCCGGATCGAGGTTGTTGGTCGGCTCATCCAGCAGCAGCACGTTGGCCGACGATGCGACGATGGTTGCAAGGGCCAGGCGGGTCTTTTCACCACCGGAGAGAACTCCTGCCGGTTTGTCGACATCGTCGCCCGAGAAAAGGAATGACCCGAGGATTCCCCGGACCTCGGCGTCCCGCATGTCGGGCGCCGAGGAGCGCATGTTCTCGAGGACGGTGCGCTCGGTGTCGAGCGTTTCATGTTCCTGGGCGTAATAGCCGACCTTCAGTCCGTGACCGGGAACGATCTTTCCGGTATCCGGCCGGTCCACGCCTGCGAGCATGCGCAGCAGGGTGGTTTTACCCGCACCGTTCAGGCCGAGGATCACGACTTTCGAGCCGCGGTCGATGGCAAGGTCAACGTCCGTGAAGATCTCGAGCGATCCGTAAGACTTGCTGAGACCCTCCGCCGTCATGGGCGTGCGGCCGCACGGCGCGGGCTCGGGGAAACGCAGCGCCGCGACGCGGTCCGAGGCCCGCACTTCGTCCAGACCTGAGAGCATCCGCTCAGCGCGCTTGGCCATGTTCTGGGCAGCGACCGCCTTGGTGGCCTTGGCCCGCATCTTGTTGGCCTGGTCGATCAGCACCTGCGCCTTCTTTTCGGTGTTGGCCCGCTCCCGTTTCCGCGCGCGCTCATCGGTCTCGCGCTGCTGGACGTACCGCTTCCAGCCCATGTTGTACAGATCGATGGTGGACCGGTTGGCATCGAGGTGGAAGACCTTGTTCACTGTCGCCTCAAGCAGGTCGACGTCGTGGCTGATCACGATCAGCCCACCCTGGTGATTCTTCAGGAAGTCCCGCAGCCAGGTGATCGAATCCGCATCCAGGTGGTTGGTCGGTTCGTCCAGGAGCATGGTGTCCGCACCGGAGTAGAGGATCCGGGCGAGCTCCACGCGTCGGCGCTGGCCGCCGGAAAGAGTCTTCAGCGGCTGGTTGAGGATCCGCTCGGGGAGTGCGAGGTTCGACGAGATGGCGGCAGCCTCCGCCTCGGCGGCGTATCCGCCGTGAGCCAGGAACTCGGATTCCAGGCGGTCATAACGGGCCATGGCCTTGTCCCGGACCGTGGGATCATCGCTGGCCATCTGGTCCTGGGTGTCGCGGAGTTTACCCACAACCACGTCGAGGTTGCGGGCAGAGAGAATCCGGTCGCGTGCCAACTGTTCCATGTTGGGCGTACGCGGGTCCTGAGGCAGGTAGCCGATCTCTCCATTGCGGGTGACTGCGCCGGCCGCCGGGAGGCTCTCGCCCGCGAGCACGCGGGTCAGGGTGGTCTTGCCGGCACCGTTGCGCCCGACCAACCCGATCTTGTCTCCCCGGTCCACCCGGAAGGAGACCTGGTCCATCAGCAGCCTTGCGCCCGCGCGCAGCTCAAGATTCGACACGGTAATCACGGTGGCTGAACCTTTCCTGTTCCGGCGTCGCACGCCGGACGTCGTTTTTGTAGGAATCCTACAAAAGTGTTTGCTTCTCTCCGCACTAATCTCGGTAAGTAACAGCTCACCGTTGTGTAGATCTCACAGAAAGCTTCACGATGCAAAATACGAACCCGGCCACGCACTCCACACCCGCCGCTACTTCGGCACGGGCTCGTTTTTCCTGGAATGCCACCGATCTTTCGCTGATCGCGGTCTTTGCAGCCGTTGTAGCCGTCAGTGCCATCCTACCCGCTATCCCGGTGGGTCAGGTGGGCGTGCCCATCACACTGCAGACCCTGGCCATCATGGTGACCGGAATCGTCCTCGGGCCTTGGCGGGGGGCAGCAGCGCTCAGCCTGTATGTCGCCGTCGCGCTTGCCGGCCTGCCGATCTTCAGCCAGTTCCGTGGCGGCATCGGCGTCCTCTTCGGCCCGTCTGCCGGCTACATTATTGCCTTTCCGGTCGTAGCCTTCGTTGTCGGGTTCCTCGCGCGGATTGTCTTCCGCCGGATCAACCGCTTCCGCTTCCTTGCGCTGTTCGGTGCGTGCACCATCTCCAGCCTCCTGATTACGCACCCCTTCGGGATCATCGGCATGATGCTCACTGCGAAGCTGGATCTTGCTGCTGCCATTGCGGCCGACGTCGTATTCCTCCCGGGAGACATCCTGAAGAACCTTGCCGCTGCCGCGATCGGGCTCAGCGTGGTCAAGGCCTTCCCCCGCCTCCAATCCCGTCCGGGCAGCCGCCTGGTCCGGGGATGATTCCGCGATGATTCAGTTCGACGGCGCAGCAGTGCAGGCTGAACATCCTGCACCTCGGCAGATTCTGGCGCCGCTGCACCTGTCCCTGGTCGAAAAACGTATCAGCGTCATCGGCGCGAACGGCTCAGGCAAGTCCACCCTGCTCAAGCTGATCAACTCGCTGGTGCTGCCGACCTCCGGCCGGGTACTCGTTGACGGCCTCGACACCTCGGCCAGGGGCTCCGCCGTCCGACGCACCGTGGGCTTCATGTTCACGGACCCGCTTTCCCAGCTGGTAATGCCTACAGGCCGGGAGGACGTCGAGTTGTCCCTGCGACGCCGCTACCGAAACCGGGAGGAACGGCGTGCGGCGGGTGAGCGGGTTCTTGACCGGTTCGGTCTCGGTCCGCTGGCGGATCAAAGCGTGTATGACCTTTCGGGCGGCGAACGTCAACTCCTTGCCCTTGCGACAGTGCTGGCGTGCGATCCGAAGATCCTCGTTGCAGATGAACCGACCACTCTCCTCGACCTTCGGAACGAAGGGCGGGTGCGTAGCCTGTTCAGGGGCCTCGGCCAGCAGGTAGTTTTCACCACCCACTCCCTGGACTTTGCTCTCGAAGCGGACCGCACGCTGGTGGTGGACTCGGGCAGGGTAGTGTTCGACGGCGCACCTGCCGACGCCGTAGTGGCCTACCGGGAGCTCAGCCTGCATGACACGGGCGCAGCAGGTTCTCTGTGAGGGGCCACGCAAGCTTGCTCGGTGCCTACATTGAGCGGGATTCGATGCTGCATGCTGCCCCACTGGTCGCGAAGTTCATCCCGGTAGCTGCACTGTCCGTGCTGGTTCTGGCCCTGAATTCGGCGTGGGCGACCCTCGCCGCAGCTGGTCTGGTGTCCCTGGCCTACCTGGTCGGCGCCCGTCTGACCGTCCGCGAGCTGGTACAGCCCCTGACGCGGATGTGGCCGCTCATCCTGATCCTCGGCGCATTCCAGTGGTTCAACGCAGGACCGCTGACGGCTTTCATCGTCGTCGGGAACATCGTGGTCTGTGTGCTGGCCGCACTGCTTGTGACCCTGACTACCGAGAGCCAGCGCCTCCTCGATGGCCTTGTCTCTCTCGCCCGTCCATTGCGTCCGCTTGGTGCGGACCCTGATCGGTTAGGCCTGACCGTTGCGCTAATGCTGCGGAGCATTCCCTATTTGGTTGGGGCTGCGGAGGATTCCCGCGACGCCGCCCGTGCCCGTGGCCTTGAACGCAATGTGCGGGCCCTCATTCTTCCGGTCTTCATCGGTGCTGTCGCCTATGCGCACCAGACGGGTGAGGCTCTGGCTGCCCGCGGACTCATGGATGCAGAGAACGACGCCGACGCGTCATGAGTTCACTACAGCATGGCCGGGCGGAAAGCTGCTGCCGTCCCGACGCCGCCGGCAGCGCTGACTGCCGCGACTGACCAGCCGTCGTCGCGCCCATGTGCGCCCGGTATGGTGACCTGCCGGAGCAGGTTGGCCACGAGCATCGCCCCGGAGGCCCCGTAAGGGTGACCATAGGTCAGGGCCCCGCCGTGCAGGTTCAGTTTGCCGGGATCGACACCAATCAGTTGCGCGGAGGCGAGCACCTGAGCGGCAAAGGCCTCGTTGTACTCCCAGCTGGAGACAGCATCCGGGCCCAGGCGCAGGCGCTGCAGGAGCTGCCGCACAGCGTACGCGCCTGCAGTCCCGAACATGGCAGGCGGCCCGCCAGCGGAAACGGAGTCATGAAATTCAAGCACCGTACCGAAGCCTGCTTTCCTTGCACGTTCGATGCTCGTGACGACCGCGATGACCGCGCCGTCTGCGTCAGCACAGGAGTTGCCCGCTGTCACGCTTCCGCCTGCCTTGAACGCCGCCGGAAACCGCGACAAAAGAGCGGCTGTCATTCCACGGCGCGGTGTCTCGTCACTGTCACAACCCGCAAGGGGGACTATTTCCGCAGCCATCCCATCGAGCGATGCCATGGTACGGGTGTAGCTGAGCAGCGCATACCGGTCCTGCTGCTCGCGCCCGATACCGAAAGAGGAAGCGACGTTTTCGGCCGCCTCGCCGGCGTCGGGATCACCGTAGGCGTCGGGCGCAAACCGTACGCGGGAGTAGAAGTCGGGCGCTCCGGGCAACGAGGTGAGCCGATGCGCACGCAGTGGTGCGGTGCTGCAGCTCTCGACTCCCCCGGCGATGAACCAGCTGCCGGCTCCCGACTCCACCAATCTGCAGGCAAGCACGATCGCCTCCAGTCCGGAGGCGCACTGACGGTCGATGGTGAGGCCGGGCACTGCGGCCGGCAACCCCGCCGTGAGCGCCGCAAGGCGCGCCACGTTACCTCCTCCACCCGTGGCGTTGCCGATGATGACGTCGTCGATATCCTCCGCGGCCAGGCGCGCATCCTCCTGCGCTGCAGGCAGGACAGCAGCGAGCAGGTCATGAGCCTCGATCGTTGAGAATACTCCGCGGAGGCGTCCGAAGGGCGTGCGGCGGCAGAGGACGATTGCGGCGCGTCGTCCGGCCGGCCGGCCCTCAGCAAAAAGGTTCAATGACACCACCACCGCCCCCTGCCCGGACCGCTGCTTCCAGCGCCATCCGATCCGGTTTCCCGGCCGCGGTCAACGGCAGGCAGACGGTCCGGAACAGCCGTTGCGGCACCTTCACCGCCGGCAGGAGCTGCTTCAGCCGGAACCGCAGTCCAACCGCATCAAGAACAGTTTCCGGCGGCGCCTCAATCACCGCGGCGAGGACGTATCCCCGGTGCACATCCGGAATTCCCAGTACGACGGCTGCTGGATAACCCGCCCGCGCCAGTATTGTTTCGATTTCTGAGGGATAGACGTTGGTGCCTGCGACCACCACCATGTCGCCGTGGCGGCCGGTGAGGTGGAGCGCACCGTCGTCGTCAATCCAGCCCCGGTCCTGGACAGTAACCCAGTTCCCGTGCCGCTGGAAAGCGCGGCCGTCGTCACCGAAAAGGTATCCCTCGATGGCTGTATCGGTTAGAACCTGGATGGTGCCCGTCCCGCCGGGCTTGTTTGTCAAGTCGTCGGCATCGATGCGGATTTCGACCCCTGGAAACGGATGACCGACGTCGTCGCCGGCGGCACCGTCCGCGCGGCGCACGGTGACCAGGCTCAGCTCCGAAGCACCGTAATACTCGAAGACCCGGGCCGCTGGGGCCCGGCGCCGAATAATCGCTGTTTCCGCTGCGGACAGTTTGGATCCGCCGGACACGACGGTGCGCAGGTAGGGCAGCTCCCCCAGGAGGCGTCCCAGCGCGAGGCGCAAAGCGGACGGGACGCCGATGAAATGTTCGATCCGTTCGGAGCGGAGGACCTGCGCCATGGCCGGTCCCCTCGCCATTGGCGTGCCGGGCGGCGCTGAGTGGAAGGTGGCCCCGGAGTAGAGGCTTTCGGCCAGCGCATAGAGGGTCAGGCTTGCTGCCAGTGGGCCCGGGGCGAAAACACGCAGGCCGGGAGTCAGGCCGAACCAGTCGACGCTGCGCTCCAGCGACTTTGACCAGGACCCGACAGTGCGTACGAACCCTTTCGGTACCCCCGACGTCCCGGAGGTGAAGCCGCAGTAGAAGCGGGCGTCGGCGGGCGCGTCCGAGAGTGCTGTCCCGGCCACGTATGCGCCGGCTGATGTCTGGGCCAAACGTGTTGATGTGAGCACGGCATCGGGCTCAAGTGCGTCCAGGATCCGGTACTGCAGGTCATTCGGCCAGCCGGAATCGAGGACGGCAGCGCACCTGCCGCGGCCGACAACCGCTGTGAAGGCGACTACAAAATCCGCTGGATGATCGATGAGCAGACCGATCATTTCGCCCGCCGGCAGTTGCAGGCGGGCCGCGCGGTCGGCCAACTCGCCATAGGTGATTCGGATGTCGCCGACGACGACGGCGTCACGGTCCGGTTCAGTTCGGGCCCAATGCAGCAGGCGGTCGATGAAGGGCATGGGTAGGGCGCTTCCCTCTTCTGGCGGTCCGGCAAACGTTAGTACATTGTGTGCACACGTAAGACCGTCAGAGCGCTTCATTGCGTCAGTTCATGAAAGGTGGGTCTCGGTGCAGTCAGTAGACGTTCGGATCATCCAGGGTGACATCACGACCCAGGAGGTGGACGCCGTCGTCAATGCGGCCAATTCAGCGCTGCTTGGCGGTGGCGGAGTGGACGGCGCGATTCACGCGGCAGCGGGCCCGGAACTTCTCGTGGCCTGCAGGGCGATCCGGGCGGACTCGCTGCACGACGGGCTGCCCGTGGGACAGGCGGTCGCGACCCCGGGCTTTCAGCTTCCCGCCCGTTGGATTATTCACACGGTCGGCCCGAACCGTCATGCGGGGCAGACAGACCCGGCGCTCCTTGAATCGTGCTTCCGGCGCAGCCTCGAGGTCGCCGACGATCTTCAAGCGCGCTCTGTTGCTTTTCCTGCCATCAGCGCCGGCATCTATGGCTGGGATCCGGAAGCAGTGGCCCGGATTGCTTTCAGGACCATTGCGGAGTTCGACGGCGGCGTCCGGGAAGTCAGGTTCGTGCTGTTTTCGGAGAGGGTCGCCGGTGTGTTCCGACAAGTCGACCGGTTAACTCGATCGAGCCAGCAGGAATGACTGTGAATGCTCGTCAATCCTGCTGACTCGATGCTGGTTTTGGTATCTCCTGCCGAGGAGTCCCTAGATGTTGAAGCCGAGCGCCCGCATCTGGTCACGGCCGTCCTCGGTGATCCGCTCCGGACCCCATGGCGGCATCCACACCCAGTTCAGCCTCCAGTCGTCGACTACCCCGTCAAGCGCCTGTCCGACCTGCTCCTCGATTACATCGGTGAGCGGGCAGGCAGCGGTGGTGAGGGTCATGTCGATGAGCAGGGCACCGTCGTCGGCGTACTTCAACCCGTACAGCAGGCCGAGGTCAACGATGTTGACGCCGAGCTCAGGGTCAATGACGTCCTTCAACGACTCTTCGACGTCTTCAAGGGATGTCTGTGCTGCATTCACATCGCTCATTTGCCAGGAGCCTTTCTCTGGGAGGCAGGTGTTAGGCGCCGGTGGTGGCAGTACCGGGAACAAGGAAGCGGTCGTAGCCCTCTTCCTCCAGGCGGTCGGCAAGCTCGTGGCCGCCCTGCTCGGCGATCCTGCCGTCCACGAAGACGTGTACGAAGTCCGGCTTGATGTACCGGAGGATGCGGGTGTAGTGGGTGATGAGCAGCGTGCCCATCTCACCCTTGCCGTGCTCGCGGTTGACGCCCTCGGAAACCACCTTCAACGCATCGACGTCCAGGCCCGAGTCGGTTTCATCGAGGATGGCGAACTTCGGCTTGAACAGTTCGAGCTGAAGGATCTCAACACGCTTCTTCTCGCCGCCGGAGAAGCCCTCGTTGACGTTGCGCTGTGCGAAGTCGGCGTCGATGCGCAGTTGCGTCATCGCTTCCTTGACATCCTTCGTCCAGTGCCGGAGGCTCGGGGCTTCGCCGTCGAGCGCCGTCTTGGCGGTACGCAAAAAGTTCGTCATGGTTACGCCGGGAACCTCGACGGGATACTGCATGGCAAGGAAGAGACCGGCGCGGGCACGCTCGTCGACGCTCATCGCCAGCACGTCCTCGCCGTCGAGCGTGATTGAGCCGCTGTCCACGGTGTACCGGGGATGGCCGGCGATCGTGGAGGCAAGAGTGGATTTGCCCGAGCCGTTCGGGCCCATAATGGCGTGGGTTTCACCGGTGTTGATGGTCAGGCTGACGCCTTTGAGGATGGGCTTGGTGCCCTGCTCCGTCTCGATGCTGACGTGCAGATCCTTGATTTCAAGGGTGGACATCTGTGGGTTCTCCTTTGCATCCTGCATCGCAGGGTTGCTCAAATTGTCGAAAGTTCTAGCTGCGCGGACGTTCTAGCCGCGATCAGGCACGGCGGCGGAGTTGGTCACCGTGGTGATGTCCACATAGACCTCATCGCCGTGTATCTCGAGGGCGAACACCGGCACGGGTTCATAGGCGGGGAGCTGGAGCGGCATGCCGCTACGCAGATCGAACTGGGAACCGTGTCCCCAGCATTCGATCCTGCAACCCTCGATATCGCCCTCGGAAAGGGAGATATCGGCGTGCGAGCAGGTGTCGCCGATGGCGTGAATACCGCCGTCGGAATCCTTCACGATAGCTACCGGGTAATCATCGATCAGGATGCGCAGAGCCTGCTTGACCTCAATATCGTCGATGTTGCAGACGAGTTCGCCTTTCGGCGCCGTTCCATTCGTTGCTGCTTCAGTCATCAGTAGTTCCCTGCAGCCAGTTCGCGCTCCACGGCTTCCGTGAGGCGCTCTTCCAGTACCGGAACCTTGATCTGCTGGATGACCTCGTTGAGGAAGCCGCGAACCACGAGCCGCCGTGCGGTCTTCTCATCAATCCCGCGGGCCATCAGGTAGAACAGGTGCTCGTCGTCGAACCTGCCGGTGGCGCTGGCGTGGCCGGCACCTTCGATCAGGCCGGTCTCAATTTCGAGGTTCGGCACCGAGTCTGACCGCGCTCCGTCAGTGAGTACAAGGTTGCGGTTGACCTCGTAAGTGTCGGTTCCTTCGGCTTCCTTGCGGATGAGGACATCGCCTACCCAGACGGTGTGGGCGTCCTTCCCCTGCAAGGCGCCCTTGTAGGTCACGCGGGATTTGCAGTTCGGCACGGCGTGGTCAACGAGCAGCCGCTGCTCGAGGTGCTGACCGGCATCCGCGAAGTAGAGGCCGTACATTTCAACCTCTGAGCCCGGTGCTGTGAAGAACGACGACGGGGTCAGGCGCACGAGGTCGCCGCCAAGGCTGACCACCACGTGCTTGAAGCGCGCGTCGCGGCCCAACTTTGCCTGCTGGGAGGAGACGTGGACGGCGTCGTCATCCCATTCCTGAACGCTCACCACGGTTAGTTCAGCGCCGTCGCCTACTACGATTTCGACGTTCTGGGCCAACACTGCGCTGCCGTGATGGTCAAGGACCACTACTGCCCGGGAAAACCGGCGCGCATCAATGATGATGTGCTGCGCGGCGACGGTGTTGTCAGTGCCCCGTACGCTCACGGTGACTTCGCAGTCAGCGACGGTTTCCTCCGGGATTGTCACCACGGTTGCTGTTGAGACAGCTTCCCAGGCGGCAGCCGAAACCCTGTCTTCCGGAACGGCGGCCGAGCCGAAACGAGAGTCAGTCCTGTCCACGGTTTCCACCTGGACATTGGATGCTCCCGTCACAGTAACGGTGGGGCCCTGGCCGGTCAGCGGCTTGCTGTCCAGCCCGCGGAGGCGCTTGAGCGGGGTGAACCGCCAGTCCTCTTCACGACCGGTCAGCGGTGCGAAATCAGCAAGGCGATAGGACTTGAGGCGCTCACCGCGGGAAGCCTCGGGCACAACCGGCTCGTCGCCGTGGCTGTGACGGCGTGCGCCATGCTGCTCGGTGCCGGTGTTCAGCGGGGAGAGATTTTCACCTTCCTCGGTGAAGCCATCGATGGCCACCTTTGCTTCGCTCGAGGGGCTTTCAGCAATTTCAGTGCTCAACTGTGAAGTTTCGGCCATTAGCCTACGGCTCCTTCCATCTGGAGTTCGATCAAGCGGTTCAGTTCGAGGGCGTACTCCATTGGGAGCTCCCGGGCAATCGGCTCGATGAATCCGCGCACGATCATCGCCATTGCCTCATCTTCGGGCATTCCTCGGGACATCAGGTAGAACAGCTGCTCTTCACTGACACGCGAAACCGTAGCCTCGTGACCCATTGTGACGTCGTCTTCCCGGATGTCCACATAGGGGTACGTATCTGACCGGGAGATAGTGTCCACCAGCAGGGCATCGCAACGGACGGTATTCGCCGAGTGCGATGCACCCTCACGGACCTGAACGAGCCCACGGTAAGCGGCTCGTCCGCCTCCTCGGGCAACCGACTTGGAGATGATCGACGACTTGGTGTTCGGCGCAATGTGGACCATTTTCGACCCGGTGTCCTGGTGCTGGCCCTCGCCCGCGAACGCGATCGAGAGTGTCTCGCCCTTGGCGTGCTCGCCGACCAGGTAGACGGCCGGGTACTTCATGGTGACCTTCGAACCGATGTTGCCGTCGATCCACTCCATGGTGGCGCCCTCATGCGCAATGGCACGCTTGGTCACGAGGTTGTAGACGTTATTGGACCAGTTCTGGATGGTCGTGTAGCGAACGCGCGCGTTCTTCTTCACAACGATCTCGACCACGGCAGAGTGCAGCGAGTCCGACGTGTAGATGGGCGCGGTGCAACCCTCGATGTAGTGAACGTAGGAGCCCTCGTCCGCGATGATCAACGTGCGCTCGAACTGGCCCATGTTCTCGGTGTTGATCCGGAAGTAGGCCTGCAGCGGAATCTCCACGTGGACGCCCGGCGGTACGTAGACAAAAGATCCACCGGACCATACCGCGGTGTTCAGCGAACCGAATTTGTTGTCGCCCACCGGTATCACAGAGCCGAAGTACTCCTCGAAGAACTCCGGGTGCTCGCGCAGGGCAGTGTCAGTGTCCATGAAGATGACACCCTGGCGCTCGAGTTCCTCATTGATCTGGTGGTACACGACCTCGGACTCGTACTGCGCCGCGACGCCCGCAACCAGACGGTTGCGCTCAGCTTCGGGGATGCCGAGCTTCTCGTACGTGTTCTTGATGTCCTCGGGCAGCTCTTCCCAGCTGGTTGCCTGCTTCTCGGTGGAACGGACGAAGTACTTGATGTTGTCGAAGTCAATACCCGACAGGTCAGCACCCCACGTCGGCATCGGCTTGCGGTCGAAGTACTTCAGACCCTTGAGCCGCATGTCGAGCATCCATTCGGGCTCGCCCTTCTTGGCGGAGATGTCACGAACGACATCCTCATTTAGACCGCGCCGGGCGTTTGCGCCGACGTCGTTCTTGTCGGCCCAGCCGTACTCGTAGGTTCCGATGCCCTGAAGCTCCGGGTTCCTCTCGAGGATGTCGCTGACCACTGAAGCGGGCACGGCGTCGGGAACCAATGCCTTCTGATCTGTCTGATCCGTCATCACGGCCTTCCTTGCTGATGTTTGGGGACGTTTGTTGCGTAGGTGTGCAGTGCCGGAGTGCGGCTGTCGGATAGTTCACTGCCGGTTCCGGAGCGCGCCACCCGGCCTATCGGTATGTGTGTAGTGCAGACGTGACCGCCTCCTGCCAATGTGGAGAGCCTGCGGACGTCGACGCCGAGTAGACGGGCGAACACTTCAGTCTCCTGCTCGCAGAAGTCCGGGAAGCTGGCTGCGAGCTCCTGGATGGGGCAGTGGCCCTGACAGAGTTGGACGCTCAGCATGGACGCGTTCGGTGCATTCCGGCCGATCTCCCGGGTGGAGCCGACGAAGCCGTCAGTGCTCAGTGCCTCGGCCAGCGCTGCGGCCTTGTCCTCAAGACGCTCGCCGGCTGACTCGATGATGGGGCGGTACCGCTCCTCCATGTCGGCGAACCTGCCGGCCGCAAACTGACGGACGGCGTCGGGCCCCGCCAGATCGCCAAGCTGGCCCAGCGCTGCCTGCGCTATATGCAGGTAATCGTTGCCGAGCCGGGTCTGGCCGCGCTGACTGAGAACGTAGCGGCGAGCCGGACGTCCGGCGCCCGGCGATCGGCTGCCCACTACTTTGACCTCGATCAGACCATCACGCGACAACGCGTCGAGGTGGCGGCGGACGGCCGCGGAGGTGTAACCCAGCCGGTCACCCAGTTCAGCCGCGCTCACGGGACCATGCTCAAGCACAGCGGAAAGGACCTTGTCTCTCGTCCGCTCGTCAACCGCGCGGCGCGAATCCGCATCGTCAGTTCCTTCGAACCCGCTGCTTACCCTGGCGTGGCCGGACGCGACTGAATGTGACAATGCCTGGCCTCCTCAAGGTGCGCTGGGAACAGGCCGGAATGACCCAACCAATTAAGACAACATAACCGTGTCCTAATGTATTCCAGATCGCTACCCGCCTCCAGTAAGGCGAGGCTACCTACCAGGGTGCCGGGGAGAGGTAGGCGAAGCAGTTACTACGTGACGTAGAATTATGCGGTGCGTTCCTCCTCTCCCGCCGTCGAAGTGAGCGGGCTCGTCAAGGACTTCGGCCCGGTCTCCTCCCTTGACGGCAAGAAGATCCGTGTGCTCGACGGCGTCAGCCTCTGCGCTGAAAAAGGACAGGTCACCGCGCTGCTGGGCGCGAATGGAGCAGGCAAGACCACTACGCTTGAATGCGCGCAAGGCCTCCAAAAGGCCAGCGCGGGCAGCGTCCGCCTCCTCGGAGAGGACCCGTGGCGGGCCGGCGCCGACTTGCGCAGCCGCGTCGGGATCATGCTGCAGGAGGGCGGATTGCCGCCGGCAGTCCGCCCCGTACCCCTGCTGAGGCATGTCGCAGGCATGTTCGCGTCGCCCCTGAAGGTGGACGACCTGGCCGGCAGGCTCGGAATCGACTCGTTCGCCCGGACCTCGGTGAGGCGGCTTTCCGGCGGGCAGAAGCAGCGTCTGGCTCTGGCCTGCGCCCTCGTGGGGGATCCGGAAGTACTCTTTCTCGATGAACCAAGCGCAGGGCTCGACCCGCAGTCCCGGAACATCGTTTTCGAGCTGATCAGTGAGCTCCGTACCGAGGGAATGGCAATCATCCTGACCACCCACCTCCTCGACGACGCCCAGAAGCTCGCCGACTACGTATACATCCTTGACCAGGGCCGGACGGTCAGGCAGGGCACCGTTCCGGAACTCACTGCTCACGCCGCGGACGCGACACGGGAGCTTCAGTTTGAGGCGCGGGCGGGCCTTACCCTGCCATTCGCGCGTGTTCCACATCTCCAATTGACCGAAAGATCGCCCGGACACTACGGGGTCAGCGGTGCGCTCACACCGAAAGACCTCGCCGTCCTCGCGGCCTGGTGGGAGGAAGAGGGAGTTCTGCCGGCTTCGCTTTCCCTGACTTCCCGCTCACTCGAGGACGTTTTCCTTGACATTTCCGGACGGGGCATCCGATGACCGCATCCCCTCTGCCCGTGCGTGTCCTGCAGCACGGCAGGTATGAGACCGTTGCCATGCTCCGCAACGGCGAACAGCTTGTCCTTGCCATTGTGCTGCCGCTTCTTGCCCTCACCGCGATCGCTTTCACACCCTTCTTCGATGTCCTCGAAGTGCCGCGGCTTGAAGCTGGAACCCCCGGTGTGATTGCGCTGTGTGTACTCTCCACAGCCTTCACCGGGCAAGGCATCGCCACAGGATTCGACCGCCGGTACGGCGTGCTTCGGTTCCTCTCCACCACGCCGCTTGGGCGTAGCGGACTCATCCTCGGCAAGGTTCTCGCTGTTGGTGCGGTGCTTGGTATCCAGGTCACGGTCATCTGCACGACGGCGATCCTCTTCGGGTGGCAGCTTCCGCTCGGCGGGCTTGTTCCAGCGCTTGCGATGCTGGTCCCGGGAATCGCAGCGTTTACTGCCCTGGGCCTGCTTATCGCCGGCACCCTCCGGCCGGAAGCCACCCTCGCGGTAACGAACCTGGTATGGGTGCTCCTTGCCGCAGTCGGAGGCATAATCATTCCCCGCAGCAGCCTCCCGGAAGCCATCCAGCCCATCATTGCGCTGTTGCCGTCCGCTGCGCTCGGAGACGGGCTGCGCGCGGCCCTGACCTCGGGCGCATTCGATCTCCCGTCCTTCGCGCTGCTCTGCGGCTGGGCCGCCGTCGTAGGAGTGGCCGCCGTCCGCTGGTTCAAATGGAGTTAGGAACATGACTCAGCTCTCCCCCATTCGCATGGCCGATCGCCTGCCCCGGACGGTAACACCGTCAGTCCGCATGCTCGCCCTTGCCTCGCTCATCTCCCAGATCCTCATCGTCGTCACCGGCGGGGCAGTGCGCCTGACCGCGTCAGGTCTCGGCTGCCCCGAGTGGCCCCGATGCACCGCCGACTCCATGGTCACCACAGCGGAGATGGGCATTCATGGCGTGATCGAGTTCGGCAACCGTCTTCTCACGTTCGTGCTCACCGCGATAGCTGTTGCCATGCTGGTTTCGCTCTGGAACATGCGGAAGACACGCCGCGATCTCTTTGTACCCGCCGTCGTCCTCCTCGCAGGCATACCGGCGCAGGCGGTGGTGGGCGGGATCACCGTCCTGACCCAGCTCAATCCCTGGGTGGTCGGCTGGCACTTCATCATCTCGATGATTCTCATCGCGGTGGCGACAGTGCTGGTGAACCGGACGCGGCTCTCCGCCGCGGAAGCCGCTGCCGAAACCCAACCGCGTGCAGCGCGCATCCTCCGGCAGCTGCTTGTCATTGCCGCAGTGCTGGTGACAATCGCGGTGCTGCTCGGCGTCGTCGTCACCGGGTCCGGCCCGCATGCGGGAGACGCGGGCGCGGCACGGAACAATCTCAATCCGGACCTGATGACCCGTATCCATGCAGCGCCGGTATACCTGCTCGTGCTGACGGTACTGGTCCTGGTGGTTGCCGCCTATCGCCTGAACGTTGCGCAGCGGCTGCGCGGCGCGCTGGTCATGCTCACTGTCGTTGTCTTCGCCCAGGGCGCGATCGGCTACCTCCAACACTTCCTCCACCTCCCCGTGGCTCTGGTTGCGCTGCACATGCTGGGCGCCTCCGTGCTCACTGCGGCGATGGCGCATGCGCTTTACGTCGGGTTCACGCGGCGGAGGGTCGATTCCGTGACGAGGACGAGCGGGAAGTAAGCTTCAGCGCGAAACGCTGTCCTCGGCGCCGTCGAAGGCCTCGGCGAGCCGTGCCAGTTCCCGCTGGTCGCTACCGGCGATCGGGAGCAGCGGGCGGCGGGGATCTCCCGCGTCCACCCCGCACGCCCTGCCCAGAGCGTGCAGGCCACTGAGTTTGCGAAGCCGGTTCACCAGCTGGACCACAGGCACCAACCGGGACCGCTCCGCGGCAATCCGCTCGGCGTCGCCGTCCAACACCGCCGCCCTGAAGGCCAGATAACTGGCCGGAAGCAGAGCGGCAAGGCCCGTGTGCCAGGCATCCGCCGCAACCTCTCCGGTAGCGATGAGCGGATCCCCACTTGCTCCATGGCTGATCGGGCGTTCGAGGACACTGCGGAGCCGCACAGCGCGTTCAGTGAATTCGGCGGGAGTGGTGGCAGTGTCCTTGAAGGCAGCAAGCGTCGGCACATGCGCCAGGCGGCCCACGAGCTCCACGTCAATGGAGAACTGCGTGGTCGATGGATTGTTGTAGAGGCAGATGGGCAGCGTGGTTGCGGAGGCAACCTCTTCCACCAGGGCTATAAGCTCCTCATCCGTCAGGGGCAGGTAAGACACCGGCGACAGAACCACGCCGTCAGCGCCCATCCGTTCGGCTACGCGGGCCCCCGAAACCACCTCGCGTGTAGCGACGGCGCTGATGCCCACCGCAACCGGTAATCGCCCGGCAGCAGCCTCGACGGCGCAGGCGAGCACCTGCTTCCGTTCGTCCGCATCGAGATAGGCAAAGCTGCCGGATGAGCCCAGAACAGTGACTGAGTCAACCCCGGACAGCGCCAGACGATCGACCAGCAATGCAAGCTCCGCTGCGTTGACTCCTCCATCATCAGCGAAAGGGGTCAGGGGGTAGGCAACGACTCCGGTGAAAACCATTCCACCATCCTAGGCGGGAAGTGCTGCTTGTCAGCCTGCAAAGATGGCCGCGCCCACGAACGGGTCAACGGCGAGAGCGAGGAACAGCACGGTCAGGTAGCTGATCGATCCATGGAAGACCTTCATGGCCCCCTTGCCTGTCACAGTGCCGGCACGGGCAGCGGCGTGCAGTTTGTGGGATTCCAGGATGAACCATCCGCCGCTGAGGAGTGCTGCGGCCGCGTAAACCCAACCGGCTCCGCCGACCGGGACGAGCAGGAGCGAACAGATCACGGTCGCCCAGGCATACAGAACGACCTGGACGGAGACTACGCCGGCGCCCGCAATTGCACCGAGCATGGGAACATTCGCTGCGTTATAGTCATCGCTGTATTTCATGGACAGCGGCCAGTAGTGAGGCGGTGTCCACAGGAAAATCACCAGGAAGAGAACGATTGCCGGCCACTCGACTGAGCCGGTTACCGCGGCCCAGGCGATGAGTACGGGCATGCAGCCCGCTGCACCGCCCCAGACGATGTTCTGAGCCGTCCGGCGCTTCAGGATAAGCGTGTAGATGACCACGTAGAAGAAGATGGCAGCGACTCCCAGCCACGCGGCGAGGGCATTGGTTCCCAACCACAGGATGGCTACCGCTGCCGCGCCGAGTGCCCAGGCAAAGATGAGGGCTTCCCGAGGCGTCACTTCACCCGTAACGAGCGGCCTGTTCACCGTGCGGTTCATGACCTTGTCAATGTCCCGGTCCAGGTAGCAGTTGAAGGCGCCGGCGCTTCCGGCGGCAAATGCTCCGCCGACCATGGTGGCGATGACCAGACCCAGAGACGGGAATCCGCCCTGCGCAAAAATCATGGTGGGAAGAGTTGTCACGAGCAGCAGTTCGATGACCCGGGGTTTGGTCAGCGCAAGGTACGCGCGGAGCTTGCGGGACACGCCACTGCCTGCCTGTTGCACGCTGGGCGCAACTGCCACCTGGTCGAAATTCACGAGGATGCTCTGCTTCTGAAGTGAGGATAAAGTCCATGGCCATCATACCCGGTTGCCCCCTCTGTTTTACAGCTCGTAGAAAAGGAGCGAGCGGTGTGCGGAGGAACAGCGGCGCCGTCGTTCGTGTCTTTGTGTGACCCTTCACAAATGGACGGCCCACGCGCATCTCGAGCCGAAAGGGCTAAGGTGGCATATATCGCCTGGATCACTCCCGTACGCCGGGACGCACGCCATTTCCTGAGGGAGTTTTTCCTTGGGAGAGCGTCGTCGCAACCCAGCGTACAAGGATCCGGTTTGGTCGAAACGCAGCAGTATTCAAGTTTTCAACGGTGAACGGCCGGCTGGCCGCGGGGATTTTCGCTTCCGTGGCGCAGTCCCACTCGGCGCCGCGGCGCTGGCCGTGACGTAAAGAGAGGGGCCCGGTGAACGTGCCACAGCTGGAAAAGCAGGACCTGGACTGGAACGAACTGGATGAGCGCGCGGTAGACGCAATCCGTGTACTCGCGGCGGATGCCGTCGAGAAGGTGGGAAACGGGCACCCGGGTACGGCAATGAGCCTTGCGCCGGCCGCCTACCTCCTGTTCCAGAAATTCATGCGGCATGATCCGAGCAACCCCGAGTGGACCGGTCGTGACCGCTTTGTGCTCTCTCCCGGGCACACTTCGCTCACCCTCTACATTCAGCTCTTCCTCTCCGGCTACGGACTCGAACTCGATGATCTGAAGGCGTTGCGCACCTGGGAATCGCGGACTCCCGGCCACCCCGAGTACCGCCACACCGCCGGGGTCGAAATCACCACAGGACCGCTTGGGCAGGGACTCGCTTCCTCCGTCGGTTTCGCCTA
The DNA here is from genome assembly GCF_947495145.1 of uncultured Arthrobacter sp. Classification (GTDB taxonomy): domain Bacteria; phylum Actinomycetota; class Actinomycetes; order Actinomycetales; family Micrococcaceae; genus Arthrobacter_D. Next base: position 283,445 of record NZ_CANLXP010000001.1, on the reverse strand, counting down.
CGCCCAGCGCCGCATGCGCGGGTTGCTTGACCCCGAAGCACCGGAGGGCGAGAGCCCGTTCGACCACACCATCTGGGTTATCGCCTCTGACGGTGACCTGCAGGAAGGCGTGACCTCCGAGGCCTCCTCCCTCGCCGGGCACCAGGAACTGGGCAACCTGGTCGTGATCTACGACGAGAACCACATCTCCATCGAGGACGACACCGACATCGCCTTCACTGAGGATGTCCTCGGACGGTACGCGGCCTACGGCTGGCACACCCAGCGCGTCGACTGGACCAAAACGGGAGAATACGTCGAGGATGTCGCTGAGCTGTACGGCGCACTCAAGGCGGCGAAGGCCGAGACGTCCCGTCCCTCGATCATCTCGCTGCGCACCATCATCGGCTGGCCTGCGCCCACCAAGCAGAACACCGGAAAAATCCACGGATCCGCGCTTGGCAAAGACGAAGTGGCAGCGCTCAAGTCCGCTCTCGGACTCGACCCTGAACAGCACTTCCAGATCGATGACGAGGTGCTGGCGCACGCCCGGAAAGTCGTGGACCGCGGACAGGAAGCCCGCGAGAGCTGGGAAGACACCTTCAGCGCATGGAAGGCCGCAAATCCCGACAGCGCGGCACTGCTCGAGCGGATCTCGGCCCGGGAGCTTCCTGAGGGCTGGGAAGCAAGCCTGCCAACGTTCGAGGCCGGCAAGGACATGTCCACCCGTGCCGCCTCGGGCAAGGTGCTGAGCGCTATTGGTCCAGTACTCCCCGAGCTGTGGGGCGGCTCCGCCGACCTGGCCGAATCGAACAACACCACCATCGAGGGATCACCGTCATTTGTCCCCGTGGGCAAGCAGACGGATGCATGGTCCGGAAACCCGTACGGCCGGGTTCTGCACTTCGGCATCCGCGAGCACGCCGCGGCCGCCATCGTCAACGGCATCGCGATGCACAGCAGCACGCGGGCGTTCTCAGGAACGTTCCTGATTTTCAGCGACTACCAGCGGCCCGCAATCCGCCTCGGCGCCCTTATGGGAGTCCCCGCAATCTACGTGTGGACCCACGACTCCATCGGTCTCGGTGAGGACGGTCCAACCCACCAGCCGGTCGAGCAGCTGGCGTCGCTGCGTGCCATCCCAGGGCTCGACGTCGTCCGCCCGGGCGACGCGAACGAGGTCGCCGTCGCCTGGCGCACCATCCTCGAAAACACCTCCAACCCGGCAGGTATCGTCCTCACCCGGCAGAACATCCCGACCTGGGAGCGCGGGGACGGCGAAGCGCACGGAGAAGTTTTCGCGTCAGCCGACGGTGTTGCAAAGGGGGCGTACGTACTTGCGGACGCACCCGACGGTGACCCGGAGGTCATCCTCATCGCCACCGGGTCCGAGCTCCAGCTCGCCGTCGAGGCCCGCGCCGAACTGCAGAAGGACGGCATCGCGGCCCGGGTTGTGTCCCTGCCCTGCCTTGAATGGTTCAACAAGCAGGATGAGTCGTACCGCGAATCGGTCCTCCCGTCGGGCATCCGCGCCCGTGTCTCAGTTGAGGCGGGCATTGCCCAGGGCTGGCGGGACCTGGTCGGCGATGCCGGCAGGTCCGTTTCGCTGGAGCATTTCGGTGCATCGGCCGATTACAAGACCCTCTTCCGCGAGTTCGGAATCACAACCGAAGCCGTTGTCGAGGCCGCCCGCGATTCGATCGCTGCCGCCGGCACACGGAACGCACCGGACGGCACTCCCGCAGCAGCGGGTGCTTCCGCTTCATCGACCGGTGACCAGCAGTAACAGGCCCGTTTCCATCACCGCATTCCACCTGGTTCAAGGAGAAAAACCCATGACTCCCACTCCCACCGCCGTCCTCTCAAGTGCCGGCGTGTCCATCTGGCTGGATGACCTCTCACGTGAGCGAATCAACTCCGGTGCCTTCAAACGGCTCATCGAGGAACTCAACGTCGTCGGCGTCACCACCAACCCGAGCATCTTCGCCGCTGCACTGAAGAAGGGCGAGTCCTACGCCGCGCAGGTCGGCGCACTTGCCAACGCCGGTGCCGACGTCGATCGAGCCGTTTTCGATATCACCACGCACGACGTCGCACAGGCCTGCGACATCTTCGCGGAAGAGGCCAAGCGGACAAACGGCGTCGACGGCCGTGTTTCAATCGAAGTTGACCCGCGTCTGGCGCGGGACACTGCTGGGACCATCGAGGAGGCGAAGCGACTCCACGCCAAGGTCCAGCGAACGAACGTTCTCATCAAGATCCCCGCAACGGTCGAGGGACTAGAGGCAATTTCAACCACGCTCGCTGCCGGAATCAGTGTGAACGTGACGTTGATCTTCTCGCTCGAGCGCTACCGCGAGGTCATCAACGCATTCATGGTCGGCCTCGAGCAGGCGAAGGAGAACGGACACGACCTCGCCACCATCCACTCGGTGGCATCGTTCTTTGTCTCCCGTGTGGATGCCGAGATTGACAAGCGCCTTGATGCTCTCGGTACCGAGGAAGCAGCGGCGCTGCGCGGCAAGGCAGGCCTAGCCAACGCCCGCCTCGCCTACCAGGTCTACGAGGAGGCCTTCGGTTCCGAGCGCTGGAAGGTTCTGGCGGCAGCAGGCGCGCGCCCGCAGCGCCCCCTCTGGGCCTCGACAGGGGTCAAGGACCCGGCATACCCGGACACGCTGTACGTCACGGGTTTGGTCGCTGAGGGCGTCGTCAACACCATGCCTGAGAAGACTCTCGAGGCGACCGCGGATCACGGCGACATCACCGGCGACACCGTCACCGGCACGTACGCCGATTCGAATGAGATTCTGGACCGCCTCGAGAACATCGGCATCTCCTACAAGGAGATCGTCGACCTGCTGGAAGAGGAAGGCCTGGACAAGTTCGTTGCAAGCTGGGGCGAGCTTCTCGAGACAGTCACTACGGCCCTCGACTCCGCAAAGGGCTAATCAATCATGGCTACCCTCTTTGTGAACGCGTCCGGGGCCGCCGCTGAAGCGATCGAGCGCGCTCTTCCGGAACTGGTGCAGGAGCGGGTTGCGTCGCGGATCGCGGCAAAGGACTCCACCTTGTGGGGACCCGACTCCGAATCCGAGGCAGCAGTCCGGCTGGGCTGGGTGGACCTGATCGATGCCTCCCGCTCCCTGCTTCCTGAAATCGACCGACTCCGGAACGATCTGCAGAGCGAAGGGGTGAATCGCATCGTCCTTTGCGGCATGGGCGGTTCCTCCCTCGCACCCGAGGTGATTACCCGGTCCGCAGGCGTCGAGTTGACCGTGCTTGATTCAACCGATCCGGCACAGGTTCGCGCGGCACTGACCGACCGCCTCGAGAGCACCGCGATAGTGGTCTCCTCGAAGTCGGGGTCGACGGTTGAAACCGACTCCCAGCGTCGGGTTTTCGAGCAGGCGTTCTCGGATGCCGGAGTGGATGCGAAGAGCCGCATCATCATCGTCACCGATCCGGATTCACCGCTTGATGAATCAGCACGCGCCGCCGGGTACCGTGCCGTGTTCAACGCTGACCCGCTTGTGGGCGGCAGATACTCCGGCCTCACGGCCTTCGGCCTGGTGCCGTCAGGTCTGGCGGGCGCGGACGTGGCTACCCTGCTCGATGACGCAGAGTCGATCTCGGAATTCCTGTTCGACGACGACGCCGGCAATGTGGGTCTGCGCCTCGGCGCAGTGCTCGGCGGGACCCTCCCGCTGCGCGACAAGATCGTCTTCGTTGACGAAGGGTCCGGGATAGTAGGTCTCGGTGACTGGGTTGAGCAGCTCATCGCGGAATCCACGGGCAAGCTCGGAACGGGAGTGTTGCCCGTCGTAGTGGAGGCGGAGGCTCCTGAGCTGTCCTCGGGCGCTCCGGATGTGCTTGCGGTACACCTCGTCTCCCCCGAATCCAACACCGAACCCACCGGGAACGCGATTACAGTCAGAGGCAGCCTTGGCAGCCAACTCCTGGCGTGGGAGTTCGCTACCGCCGTCGCCGGCCGGCTCCTGGGCATCAACCCGTTTGACCAGCCCGATGTCGAGGCGGCAAAGAAGGCAGCACGGGGGTTGCTTGACGCACAGCCCGAAGCGGCTGCTCCCAACTTCGTTGACGGTGCGGTTGAGGTGCGCGGAAGCGAAGCTCTGCTCGGCACAGCGGCTACCCTCGGCGAAGCGCTGGAATCGCTCTTCGGATCACTCGAACCGAACGGCTACCTCGCCGTGCAGGCTTACCTTGACCGGATCGCGGAGGCTCCACTGGCCGATATCCGCCCGGTTCTTGCAGGTATCACCGGGCGACCGGTGACTTTCGGGTGGGGTCCTCGTTTCCTGCACTCAACCGGGCAGTTCCATAAGGGCGGCACGCCGGTGGGCACGTATCTCCAGATCACCGGAGCTACGTCGGAGGATCTGGACATCCCTCAGCGTCCCTTCAGCTTCGGTGAGCTGATCGCGGCCCAGGCTGCGGGCGATGCTCAAGTACTGGCGGACGCCGGCCGGCCGGTCCTGCGTCTGCATTTGGCGGACCGTTCAGCGGGGATTCGCCAGCTTCGCGAAGTAATTGATCATTTGTCCGGCCGACCAGCTGAAAACGGAAACGGGTAGATGCCTGAGAACAGCACCAAATCAAGGAATCCGCTGCGGGATCCGCGGGACCGCCGGCTTAGCCGGATTGCCGGTCCCGCGTCCCTGGTCCTGTTCGGCGTAACCGGTGACCTCGCGCGCAAAAAGCTGATGCCCGCGGTCTACGACCTTGCAAACCGCGGGCTGCTGCCCCCAAGTTTCGCGCTGGTGGGCTTCGGTCGCCGCGACTGGACTGATGCGGACTTCGCGCAGGAGGTTCTCTCCTCGGTGAAGCAGTACGCGCGGACGCCGTTCGACGAGTCGGTCTGGGAACAGCTCTCGGAGGGTATCCGGTTCGTCCAGGGAAACTTCGACGACGACGATGCTTTTGTCCAGCTGAGGAAGACCGTCGAGGAACTCGATTCAACACGCGGAACCCGCGGGAACCACGCGTTCTATCTTTCCATCCCGCCGAAGGCGTTCGAGCTTGTGTGCCAAAAGCTCTCCGAGCACGGGCTGGCCCAGCCGGAGGAAGGCAAATGGCGCAGGGTAGTCATCGAGAAGCCCTTCGGTCACAACCTGGAATCCGCCCGTGAACTGAACGCGATTGTGGAACAGGTGTTTCCCCCGGACGCGGTATTCCGCATTGACCACTACCTCGGCAAGGAGACCGTCCAGAACATCCTTGCCCTCCGCTTCGCCAACCAGCTGTTCGAACCGCTCTGGAATGCCAACTATGTTGATCACGTCCAGATCACGATGGCGGAAGACATCGGAATCGGCGGCCGGGCCGGCTATTACGACGGCGTCGGTGCCGCACGCGACGTCATTCAGAATCACCTGCTCCAGTTGCTCGCGCTGACAGCGATGGAGGAGCCAATTTCCTTCAACGCGGAAGATCTGCGCGCAGAAAAGGAGAAGGTTCTGGCCGCGGTCAAACTGCCTGAGGATCTGTCCACCCACTCCGCGAGGGGGCAGTACGACGGCGGCTGGCAGGGGGGCGAGCTGGTCAATGCTTTCCTGGATGAGGACGGGATTCCGGCCGAGTCGATGACAGAGACCTATGCGGCAATCAGGCTGGACATCAATACCCGGCGCTGGAGCGGTGTTCCGTTCTATCTGCGGGCGGGAAAGCGATTGGGCCGCAGGGTGACGGAGATTGCCGTTGTCTTCAAGCGTGCACCCAACCTCCTGTTCCGCGATCATGACGAAGGCGATTTCGGACAGAATGCCGTGGTCATTCGCGTCCAGCCCGATGAGGGTGCCACCATCCGTTTCGGGTCCAAGGTGCCCGGGACACAGATGGAAGTGCGTGACGTGACCATGGACTTCGGTTACGGCCACTCCTTCACCGAATCCAGCCCTGAAGCCTATGAGCGCCTGATCCTCGACGTGCTGCTCGGAGAACCGCCGCTGTTCCCCCGCCACCAGGAGGTGGAGTTGTCGTGGAAGATTCTCGATCCGTTTGAGGAGTACTGGTCGACGCTCTCGTCAGCTCCTGAGAAGTACGTTCCCGGAAGCTGGGGTCCGGACTCCGCTGATGAATTGCTAGCCCGCGATGGAAGGACCTGGAGGCGGCCATGATCGTCGATCTTCCCGATACAACAACCTCCAAGGTTTCAAAAGAAATCATGACCATGCGGGACAAGGGCGGCGTAGTTGCCCTCGGCCGTGTGCTGACACTCGTGGTCATCACGCGTTCTGGCCATGAGGAGGAGACAATTCTCGCCGCGAATGAAGCGAGCCGGGAACATCCGTGCCGGATCATCGTGCTGGCCGAGGGCACGGACTCCCAGGAGACGCGCCTCGACGCCCAGATCCGCGTAGGTGGAGACGCAGGAGCATCCGAGGTGATCGTACTGAGGGGCTACGGTGAGCTGGCAGGGGAAAGCGAGTCCCTTGTGTCAGCGCTCCTGCTGCCGGATGCGCCGATCGTCGCCTGGTGGCCACGCGGGGTACCCGAAGCAGCCGCACAAACGTCAATCGGCAGCATTGCCCACCGCCGGATCACGGATTCTGCGAACGAGTCTGATCCGACGGCAGCCCTCTTCAACATCCGCCGCACCTACGAGGCCGGGGACACCGATCTCGCGTGGACCAGGCTGACGAACTGGCGCATCCAGCTGGCTGCCGTTCTGGAACAGCTGGACGGATCGCCCATCACTGCAGTGACAGTGGAGGGAGCCTCCGACTCCCCCAGCACGGTGCTGCTCGCCGCCTGGCTGACGTTAGCCCTCGACGCACCGGTCTCGATCGAGGCTGGAGAGCCGGGGACCGGTCTGCACCGTGTTGTGCTCTCCCGTCGCGCTGGCGACGTGGAGCTGAATCGTCCGCGGCGCTCCGTGGCAGAGCTGCACCAGCCGGACCAGCCGGTACAAAGGATTTCCCTCCCCCGGCGCAGCCTGCAAGACTGTCTCGCGGAAGAGCTGCGGCGCCTCGACCCCGACGACGTATTCGGGGAAGTCATCACCGAGGGGCTGGCCCGAACCAATTTGAGGAGCGTACGCACCAGTGAACACTGAACCGAAAGTCAGTATCCATCCTGACGCAGGACTCCTGGCGGCGTCAGTAGCAGCCAGGCTCATCACGCGCCTCGTGGATGTCCAGAATGAGCGCGGCACGGCGACAGTGGTTCTTACCGGTGGAACACTGGGTATCGGTGCGCTCCGTGCTGTCGCTGAATCCCCTGCGCTGTCCGCAGTTGACTGGTCGGCGGTAGATTTCTGGTGGGGCGACGAGCGGTTCCTGCCCGCAGGTCATGAAGAACGCAATGCCGTGCAGGCCCGCGGGGCCCTGCTCGACCAGATCGGAGTATCCGCCGAACGCGTGCATGAGTTCGGTACGTCGGATTCCTTCAGCAACCAGGACGACGCAGCAGCTGACTACGCGGTGCGCCTCCAGGAAGCAGCGGACAGGGAGGCGGCAGCAGGAACGGAGCTGCGGGATCCGCGTCTTCCGCAGTTTGACATACTCCTCCTCGGTGTCGGACCCGATGCGCATATAGCTTCGCTGTTTCCGGAGATGGCCGGAATCCGGACCAAGGGCCAGACTGTCGTCGGCGTCAGCGATGCCCCGAAGCCGCCGCCCGAGCGCGTGAGTCTCACGCTTGAAGCAATCAATTCCGCTGAGGAAGTCTGGCTGGGGGTCGCCGGCCAGGACAAGGCGGGCGCTGTCGGACTTGCACTCGCCGGCGCAGGCCCGGTACAGGTCCCGGCTGCGGGCGCGCGTGGCCGACGCAAGACGTTATGGCTGATTGACCAGGAAGCCGCGAGTCAGCTTCCCGGGCGTTTGATTGATACAGCCGAACCCGACGCCAGCTAAGGGCGACGGCTAGAGGGAGTGCCGCTGGCGCAGCTGCTCCAGCGCATTCTCCAATACCCTTGTCGCTTCTGCCTCAGTCCGCCGCTCTTTCACATACTGCAGGTGGCTCTTGAACGGTTCGTCGCCGTCTATAGCTAGATCCACTCCGGGTGACCTCCCGGCCGGCCTGCCGCAACGGCCGCACTCCCATACCTCGGGGATTTCAGACTCGGTGAGCTTTGCAAACGTCGGCCTGGTCTCGTGGCCGTCCAGGCACCAGTAGCTCACCACCGTTCGATCAACGGCGCCCTGTCTTCGTTCTGCATCAAGATGACGCCCGGATGCAGCCGGGCTGAAGCCCGAACCGATGCGTGACCCCTTAAAAGCGTGTCCCGCGTTCACCATGGATTGCTCCCATCAGTACCGCACACGACCTGCATTCGAGGTTCAGTGTACGCCCTGCAATGGTGGACGCGGGATAGCCTAAGCGATTCTGCGGTGCCTGTGCACCAAGGGCCCGGTGTGCCGGCGCCTGCTCTGCTAGGAGTCTCCGGCGAAGCGTTGAATCAGCCCGAGGGCGATGATGACAACGCCCCAGCAGAGACCCAGCGCCACCGTGAACCGGTTGAGGTTGCGCTCAGCAACTCCGGATGACCCCATGCTGGTTGTCATGCCGCCGCCGAACATGTCGGACATGCCACCGCCCCTGCCTTTGTGCAGCAGAATGAGCAATGTCAGCAGCAAGCTGGTGATGCCCAGCAGTACCAACAGGATGATACGGAGAATTTCCACGGTGACCTTTCAGCGTGACCTTAGTCGGTCACCAGATGGTGCTCGAACCTGACAATGTTAGCAAACTCATCGACATCAAGGCTCGCTCCGCCGACAAGCACGCCGTCGACGTCGCGTTCCTTGAGGATTGCGGCAGCGTTGGACGCCTTGACGGAACCCCCGTAGAGAAGCCGGGTTCCGGCAGCCACCGAATCGTCGAAAAGCACCGCCAGTTCCGCCCGGATCGCTGCGCACATTTCCTGCGCATCGTGCGGCCCTGCAACTTCACCGGTCCCGATGGCCCACACCGGCTCATAGGCGACCACCAAAGCGGCCGCCTGCTCGGTGTTGAGGCCGGCGACGTTGTCACGAAGCTGCCGGAGCGTGTGCTCCACATGTGTTCCAACCTGACGGACCTCGAGTCCCTCGCCCACGCACAGGACGGGAACGAGGTTGTGCCGGTAGGCCGCCTGAACCTTCCGGTTCAGGAGTTCATCCGACTCGCCGTGGATGGTTCGCCGCTCGGAATGACCTACGAGTACGTATGTACAGCCCAGCTTTCCCAAGAACTGTCCGGAGGTGTCACCGGTGTAGGCCCCGGAATCGAAAGGCGAGAGGTCCTGGCCGCCGTAAACGACATCGAGGTCGTCGCCCTTGACCAGCGTCTGCACTCCCCGGAGGTCGGTGAACGGTGGGAAAACCGCCACCTCCGCCCGTGAATAGTCGTGCTTGGCGTCCTCAAGGGTCCACGCGAGTTTCTGCAGCAGGGTGATGGCCTGGACATGGTCCAGGTTCATCTTCCAGTTGCCGGCGATGAGCGGACGACGGTCGTAGGTGCCGTTCGTCGATGAAGTCATGGGTTCTCCAGTTCTAGGGGTACTGCGTGTTGGTGTCAGCGCTGCAGCGCGGTCAAGCCTGGGAGTTCCTTGCCCTCAAGGTATTCCAGACTCGCGCCGCCGCCCGTGGAGATGTGGCTGAAACTCGATTCATCAAAACCGAGCCCGCGTACAGCCGCAGCGGAATCACCGCCGCCGACAACTGTGAGCGCCCCCGACGCTGTCGCATCGGCAAGCGCCTGCGCAACAGCCTTGGTACCGGCCGCAAAGGCGTCGAACTCGAACACCCCCATGGGTCCGTTCCAGAAGACCGTGCGAGCCTGCCCGATGTGGCGCGCAAACGCTTCGCCGGATTCAGGACCGATATCCAGTCCAAGTCCGGTAGCACCGTACTGACCGGATTCCATCGCATCAGCAGCAAGGGTTTCATGGCCGGCATCGGCCGCAAATTTGTCCGCAACCACGATGTCCGTGGGCAACACGAACTCAGTGCCGGCCTCCTTGGCGCGGCCGAGGTAGCCGCGGACCACGTCGAGCTGGTCTTCTTCAAGCAGGCTCGCACCGACTGAGTGGCCCTGGGCAGCCAGGAAGGTGAACACCATGCCGCCGCCGACCAGCAGCCGGTCAGCTGTGCCGATGAGGTTCTCAATGACTGCCAGCTTGTCGGAGACTTTTGAACCGCCCAGCACGACGACGAATGGCCGCTCCGGTTCAGTGGTGAGCCGCTGCAGCACGTCCACTTCAGCCTTCACGAGATCGCCCTGGTAGGCGGGCAGCAGCGAAGCCACATCGTAGACGCTTGCATGCTTCCGATGGACCGCGCCGAAAGCATCATCGACATATGCGCCGTTGCCGCCGGTGAGCTCCACGAGCTCATCGGCGAATGCAGCCCGTTCGGAATCATCCTTGCTGGTCTCTCGAGCATCGAATCGGACGTTCTGCAGAACGAGGACGCTCCCCTCGGAAAGGGCATCGGCACGCTCGCGGGCACTGGGGCCCGTGACGTCTTCAGCGAAGGTGACGCTGAAATCGGCCAGCTCGGCGAGCCTGTCCACGGCGGGCTTGAGCGAGTACTTCTCCTCGGGGGCACCCTTCGGGCGGCCGAGGTGAGCCATCACGATCACCGCAGCGCCGGCCTCGGTGAGCTTGCGCAGAACCGGCAGGGAAGCGCGAATACGACCGTCGTCGGTTACCCGCAGGTTGGGCAGATCGCCCTCGAGCGGCACGTTCAGGTCCGACCGGACCAGAACGCGCCGCCCGCGGACGCCGACGCTCAGCAGGTCATCCAGCGATGAGTAGCTCACAGTGTCCCTAGGAGAGCTTTGCCGCGACGATTTCGGTGAGATCAACGAGGCGGTTTGAGTAGCCCCACTCGTTGTCGTACCAGGCAACAACCTTGACCTGATTGCCGATCACCTTGGTCAGGCCGGAATCGAAGATTGACGATGCGGGGTCAGTGACGATGTCGGAGGAGACGATCGGCGCCTCCGTGTAGGTCAGGTAGCCCTTCAACGGTCCTTCAGCAGCGGCTGCCTTGTATGCAGCGTTGACCTCCTCGACGGAGACTTCGCGGCCTACGGTGACGGTGAGGTCAGTGGCGGAGCCGGTGGGGACAGGCACGCGGATGGCGTACCCGTCCAGCTTGCCCTTGAGCTCGGGAAGAACGAGGCCGATCGCCTTGGCAGCACCGGTCGAGGTCGGGACCATGTTGATCGCTGCTGCCCGCGCACGGCGGAGGTCCTTGTGCGGTCCGTCCTGAAGGTTCTGGTCCGCCGTGTAGGCGTGAATGGTCGTCATCAGACCGTGCTCGATGCCGAAGGTGTCATTGAGCACCTTCGCCAGCGGGCCAAGGCAGTTGGTGGTGCAGGACGCATTGGAGATGATGTGGTGATTCTCGGGATCATACTGGTCGTCATTGACACCCAGTACAACCGTAAGATCCTCGTCCGAAGCGGGGGCGGAAATGAGAACCTTCTTGGCTCCGGCGTCGATGTGCTTGCGGGCGTCGGAGGCCTTGGTGAAGAAACCGGTGGACTCAACCACGATGTCAACGCCGAGGTCTGCCCAGGGCAGGTTCGCCGGATCCCGCTCAGCGAGGACCTTGATGGTCTTGCCGTCAACGACGAGAGCGCCGTCGGCAACCTCTACGCTGACTCCGAGCCGGCCAGTGACGGAGTCGTACTTCAGCAGGTGGGCGAGCGTCTCCGGGCTGGTGAGGTCGTTGACGGCCACGATTTCGAGATCGGCGCCCTGCTCGAGAGCCGCGCGGAAGTAGTTGCGCCCAATGCGCCCGAAGCCGTTGATTCCTATACGGGTAGTCACTGTTTCTATCTCCTTGCTAGGGGTTGCTGCCGGCGGCTGTAGCCCAGGAGGTCAAACCTGCCCGGCGACTGAAATGTCTTGCACCGCACTGTGCGCGTTGTGAAATCGTTCGTTCCCGTGTACCGACCGCTCGGGGCTGGCCGCTGCACAACATCTTACGCACCGGCGCCCTTTCCCGCCGGGTTGGCGGGAAAGGTTACGCGGTGCGTAAGGATCAGGACAGGGTGATAAGACCTGATGCGTTACTGCGGGCAGCCTGGAAGCGGCGGGCCACATCGGCCCAGTTGACGATGTTCCAGAATGCCTTGACGTAGTCGGCCTTGACATTCACGTAGTCGAGGTAGAACGCGTGCTCCCACATATCCAGCATGAGCAGAGGGGTGGTTCCAACGGGAACGTTGCCCTGCTGATCGTAGAGCTGCTCGATGACGAGGTTGCCGCCGATGGGCTCCCAGGCAAGCAGGGCCCAGCCGGAACCCTGCAGGCTCAGCGCGGCGGCGTTGAAGTGTCCACGGAAGGCGTCGAACGAACCGAAGGCATCATCAATTGCGGCCGCGAGCTCGCCAACAGGCTTGTCGCCGCCGTCCGGAGAAAGGTTGTTCCAGAACACGGAGTGGTTGATGTGTCCGCCGGTGTGGAAGGCGAGATCCTTGGACAGCTTGGGGATGTTGGTGAAGTCCCCCTTCTGGCGGGCCTCGGCGAGCTGCGCGAGGGCGTCGTTGGCTCCCTTGACGTACGCTGCGTGGTGCTTGCTGTGGTGCAGCTCCATGATCCGCGCAGAGATGTGCGGTTCAAGCGCCGAGTAGTCGTAGTTGAGTTCAGGCAGTACGTATTCGCTCACGAAATCCTCCATGTCCTGTATTGCTGTTCCGGGCATCAGCCCGGCTGTTGCTGTTCTCCAGGCTGGGCCCCGCAGCCTTGACGGCGCGCGGGAGGCCCTTGAACTTCCATCCTATGCACGGATTCAGTCATCCAACATGTCCGCGGTCACATTGGCCTCGGTTCCGGGGATTCCCAGATCGATGGCGCGCTTGTCCGCCATTGCGAGCAGACGCCGGATGCGTCCGGCGATGGCGTCCTTGGTCATCGGAGGATCAGCTATCCTGCCCAGCTCATCAAGGCTCGCCTGCTTGTGGGCCACTCGAAGCTCACCGGCATACTTGAGGTGGTCAGGCACGTCCTCGCCCAGGATTTCCAGTGCCCGCTCCACCCTGGCTCCTGCTGCGACAGCGGCCTGCGCCGACCGCCGCAGGTTGGCGTCATCAAAATTGGCGAGCCGGTTGGCCGTGGCGCGGACCTCCTTGCGCATTCTTCGTTCCTCCCACACCATGAGCGCATCGTGGGCGCCCATGCGGGTGAGGAGAACCGCGATGGTATCGCCGTCCCGGATCACGACGCGGTCCACCCCGCGCACTTCCCGCGCCTTCGCAGCGATACCGAGCCGACGCGCCGCGCCGACAAGCGCCAGTGCCGACTCCGGGCCCGGACAGGTGACCTCCAGTGCCGATGAGCGCCCGGGCTCTGTCAGCGACCCGTGGGCAAGGAACGCTCCGCGCCACACAGCTTCAGCATCGGCCGCCGAACCATTGACGACGACGGACGGCAGCCCGCGCACTGGCCTTCCCCGGCTGTCCAGCAGCCCGGTTTGCCGTGCGAGCGACTCACCGTCCCGCACCACCCGCACGACGTAGCGGTTGCCCCGCCTCAAGCCGTTTCCCGACACCACGATGATTTCACTGTTGTGTCCGTAAACATCTGCAATGGCGGTGCGCAGTCTGCGCGCAGTCGAGGCAAGATCAACTTCCGCCTCGATGACAATGCGCCCGGAGATGATGTGCAGGCCGCCGGCGAAGCGCAGGAGTGCGGAAACCTCAGCCTTGCGTACCGACGATTTCTTAACGTCGAGGTGTGAGAGTTCCTCTTTCACATCCGCGGTCAGCGCCACAGACACCCTCCTAGAATTCGCCGAACATGTCGTGGTAGGCCGTTGCCAGGCGCAACGCGTCATGGACCGGTCCGCCGCTTGAAGACCCTACTTTACCCAAGAATGCGCGGCCGCCCATCTCTGCAACCGCCGCTTCGAATTCGGCTTGGTCGGCGACCACCGAGGGGTCTGCCACGACTGCGTCAACGCGAAACCCGGGTGCATAGCGCCTGATCACCGAGAGATGATCGACCGCGCTCATCCCCTGGGTTTCCTTGGTGTCATTGGTCAGATTCATGGTCAGGCACCGCCGAGCGGTGGTGGCGCACAGCGCATCCCGCAGTTCGGGCAGAAGGAGATGAGGCAGCACGGAGGTGTACCAGGACCCTGGACCGAGAATGACCCAGTCCGCCAGCTCAATGGCGTTCAGAGCATCAACACAGGCGGGTGCTTCTTCCGGGAGCAGCCGGACGCTGCTGACGTTGCCGGAACTTCCCGCCATGGCAAGTTGTGCCTGGCCGGAGACCCTGCGGAGCCGCAGTCCGCCGTCGACCTCCGTGAGGACATCGCCCTCAATGGTCAGCGGCACGCTGGCCATGGGCAGCACGCGCCCGCGTGCGCCGAGGAGAGCGCCGGCCCACTGCAGGCCCGCCACCGGGTCCCCCAGCAGTTCCCACAGCGTAACGATGAGCAGATTGCCGAGTGCATGGTTGTCGAGTGAGCCGTCCACCCCGTCGCGGGAAGCGAAACGGTGCTGCATGACGTCCCGCCAGGTCCTCCCCCAGTCGGTGTCATCGCACAATGCGGCCAGCGCCATTCGGAGATCTCCCGGCGGGAGGACGCCGAGCTCGCGGCGCAGGCGCCCGGACGAGCCGCCGTCGTCGGCCACTGTCACGATTGCGGTTAGCTCAGAGGTGAGCAGGCGCAGCGCAGACAGTGAGGCTGACAGCCCGTGGCCGCCGCCCAGGGCGACCACCGAAGGGGCGCTGTCCTGCGACCCCCCGGCAGCACGCGCGGCCGACAGGGCAGGAATCAGCGGCAGCGATCCGGTAAGGACGGCCACTACTCCCGCCCAAGGTCGCGGTGGTGCGCGGTCACCTGGACACGGGGTAACTGTGCAAGCCGCTGGGCGATCTCCTCGGTCACTGCGACCGAGCGGTGCTTGCCGCCGGTGCAACCGACCGCGATCGTGGCATAATGCTTGTTCTCGCGGCGGTAGCCCTCAAGAACAGGTTCAAGGGCATTAACATACCGGTCAATAAATTCAGCGGCTCCGCTGGCCTCAAGCACGTAATCGCGCACCGGTTCGTCCATGCCGGTCTGCGGCCGGAGCACCGGCACCCAGTGCGGGTTCGGGATGAAACGGACGTCCGCCACAAAGTTGGCATCCACCGGCAGGCCGTACTTGAATCCGAAACTCATGACGTTCAGCCGCAGGACAATGGGACCGGATTCGGAGAACAGTTCCGTGATGGTGGTGGCGAGTGCGTGCACGTTGAGCTGAGTCGTGTCCACGACGAGGTCCGATGCATGCTTGAGTTCCTTCAGCACTTCCCGCTCGGCGGAGATGCCGTCGAGGATACGGCCGTCGCCCTGAAGCGGATGCGGGCGTCTTCCCTGCTCAAACCGCCGCACCAGAGTGTTGTCTGCGGCATCGAGGAACAGTACGCGGTAGGTGATGCCGGCCGCCCTCAGAGCCGCGAGGGAACCCTGCACATTCTGGAACAGTTCCTTGCTCCGCACATCAATGACGACCGCAAGCTTGGGGATCGATTCAGGGGTGCGGGAGACGATTTCGGTCAGGGTGCTGAGCATCTGGGGAGGAAGATTCTCCACGACGTACCAGCCGTGGTCTTCGAGCGCGTTTGCTGCCGTACTGCGGCCGGCCCCCGACATGCCCGTGACTACGAGCAGCTCGGATTCGGCAGGTTTGACCGGCGTAAGACCGTCAGTCTCGTTCATGTGTAAGTTTTCCATCCCACCGTTGCACGCCATGTAAGCCAGCCTCGGGGCCGGCGTCCACGTCTACCCTAACTAAGAATCAAGTATTTCGCCGGTCATCATATTGACGGCCGCTGCAGGAGTCCTGTCGGCTCCTTCGCCGCCGCCTTCCGCCAGTTGCCGCCGAATCGTTGCCGCCAGGGCAGGTCCCACCCCCTGCACTTCCTGCAACTCATCCACACTTGCCGCCTTGAGCTTCCGGACAGACCCGAAGTGCTTCAGCAGGGCGCGGCGCTTCGCCGGCCCCAGCCCGGGTACCTCGTCCAGAACCGACACCGTCATGGACTTTCCGCGCTTCTGCCGGTGATAGGCAAGGGCGAACCGGTGTGCCTCGTCGCGGATGCGCTGGAGGAGGAACAATCCCTCGGAGGCCCGGGGAAGGATTACCGGAAAGTCTCCCTCGGGCAGCCATACCTCTTCGAGCCGTTTCGCCAGTCCGACGACAAAGACGTCGTCGATACCGAGGTCCTCCAGGGCGCGTGCAGCCGCGCGCACCTGGGGCTGACCACCGTCGACCACAACCAGATTCGGCGGATAGGCGAACTTCTGGCGCGCGGGCGCTTTCGGCTCAGTCGGCACCGGACCGCTGCCGCCGTCGTCGTCGTGCTCGTCGCCCGGCAGGGAATCCAGCGGATTGCGCTCGGCAAGGTAGTTGCGGAACCGGCGCGAGATGACGTCATACATGGAAGCGGTGTCATCCCTTGCCGCGTCTCCGGTGATGGAGAACCTGCGGTAGTCGGCCTTGCGCGGCAGCCCGTCCTCGACGACCACCATCGACGCCACGACATTGGTTCCCTGCACGTGGGAGATATCGAAGCACTCAATCCGCATCAACGGCTCGGGCAGGTTCAGCGCTTCCTGCAGTTCCTGCAGGGCAGCGGACCTCGTGGTGATGTCACCGGCACGCCGGCTCTTGTGAAGCCGCAATGAATCTGCAGCATTCTGCGCCACGGTGCCAAGGAGAGTTGCCTTGTCCCCACGCTGCGGCACGCGGATATCCACCCGGGCACCCCGCAACCGGTACAACCACTCCCGCATCTGTTCCTCGTTGCTCGGCATTTCGGGCACGAGGACTTCGCGCGGGATGCGGTTATTGCTGCTGCTGCCTTCGCCGTACACCTGCTGCAGGAGATGCTCGACAAGGTCGGCGGTGCTCATGTCCTCCACCTTCTCGACCATCCATCCGCGCTGGCCGCGGATACGTCCGCCGCGCACGTGGAATACCTGGATGGAGGCTTCAAGTTCGTCCTCGGCGAGGGCAAACACATCGGCATCGGTGTCTTCGCTGAGCACGACGGTGTTGCGCTCAAATACCCGCTTGAGGGCTGCGATGTCGTCGCGGGTCCGTGCGGCCGATTCGTAATCCAGCTCGGCGACGGCGGCTGACATCTTCTGCTCGAGCTCCCGGATGAAGCGGCCTGCCTGCCCGGACATGAAGTCGCAGAACTGGACCGCTAGCTCGCGATGATCCTCGGGCGAGATACGTCCGACGCAGGGTGCGGAACACTTGTCGATGTACCCCAGCAGGCAGGGCCGGCCGGAACGTTCGGCGCGCTTGAACACGCCCGCGCTGCAGGTGCGGACCGGAAAGACACGCAGCAGTGTGTCGACCGTCTCGCGAATGGCTTTCGCCGGGTAGAAAGGCCCGAAATAGCGGGTGTCCTTCCGCCGGGCGCCGCGCATAACCTGAACCCGCGGGTACTTCTCCCCCAGCGTGACCGCCAGATACGGATAGGACTTGTCGTCGCGGAACATGACGTTGAACCGCGGGTTGAATTCCTTGATCCAGGTGTACTCCAGCTGGAGCGCTTCGAGCTCGCTGCCGACGACCGTCCATTCAACGCTTGCCGCGGTGTGGACCATGGCCCGGGTGCGCGGCAACAGACCCCGGGGATTGGCGAAGTATGAGTTGAGGCGGGAGCGAAGATTCTTCGCCTTCCCGACGTACACCACCCGACGATGCTGATCCCGGAACCGGTAAACCCCCGGATCCTGTGGGATTTCGCCGGTCTTCGGGCGGTATGTTGCTGGATCTGCCACCCCAGTATCCTACCGGCGCGTCGCTGCTGCCTATTCTCCGGACGGCCCGGGCAACATTGTGGGACAGGTCATTCGGTCGGGCCCTTGTTGTAGCCGGCGGCCCTGCGCTGGCCGGTCAGCCCGGCGATGGAGTCCATGATGGCGTCAGTGGCCTGCCGACGCGCGGGCAGTGAGTGGTCCGGTCCGGTCCGCTCGAAATACAGCGGCTCGCCGATCTTCATGGTGAAGTGCTGCGGCCGGATCCAGCGGCTTCCCGCCGGCTGGAGCCTGTCAGTCCCAAGCAGGCCCACCGGCACCACCGGCGCCCCGGTGGTCAGGGCAAGCCACCCCACGCCGGTCCTTCCCCGATACAGCAGACCGTCCCGGGAGCGGGTTCCCTCCGGGTAGATCCCTACACCGTCCCCCGCCTCAAGCATTCCGAGGAGGGTCTTGAGCGCCTGGACGCTGGCTGCCTGCTGACCGCGCTGGACAGGGATGGACCCGACGCCTTCGAAGAACGATCGCGTCAGCGCGCCCTTGACACCGGTGCCGGTAAAATATTCAGCCTTGGCGAAGAAGGCGACGGGCCGCGGCATGAGTGCCTGCACGAGGACGCTGTCCAGGAAGGACAGATGGTTGGGCGCAACGATGAATCCGCCGCTTGCCGGGACATTGTCCAATCCGACGACGGTGGGCCGGCAGAGACCTGCGATCAGCCCTCTGGTGCTGCTCCGGGTGAGGTCATAAATTCCCACGGGTCACCGCCCGGCAAGGCTCCGCATACCGAGACACCTGCTCGAGCAGTTCCTCCGCGGAAGACACGACGGCGACGGGCTCAGCGGCAGCGAACTCCTGTTCGCTGCCGAATCCCCATGCGACTGCGATGCAGTCAAGACCATTGTCTGTTGCGCCCTCGATGTCGTGCACGCGGTCGCCTACCATCAGGGCGCGGTCATAGCTGCCCTCATGCTCAGCCAGAGCAGCCGCGATGATGGTCCGCTTCCCGTCCAGCAGCGCGGCTGCCCGCTCATCGTCCGGCGCGCCATGAACCGACTCGAACAGTTGTGTCATGCCTTGAATATCGAGAAGTTCGTGTGCAAGGCGCCCGGGCTTCTGGGTGGCGACCGCTATGAGATGGCCGCGCAACCTGAGCGCCTCGATAGTCTCCGCAATTCCCGGGTACGGCTTACTCTCCGCCATGCCATGAGCACGGTAACCGGCTCGATACAGCGCGATCACTTCATCAACGCGGTCCCGAGGCACTTTCGCAATGTCCAGAAGCGACCGCACCAGCGCGGGGCCGACCATGCGGCGCATCTCGTCCGCGCCGGGCACCGGCAGATCAAGGGTGCGCAGCGCCTCAGCTATCCCGCCGGTGATGGCACCCTCCGGATCCACAAGCGTGCCATCCAGATCAAATAAAACGAGGAGCCGCGTATTCTTCACCGAGCAAGTTTCCCATAACGGCGCAAGGCGTTGAAAATTTCATTCCCCTACAGGAATATGCAGTCAGGCCTTCAATACCTCGGCGAGGAACTTACCGGTGTGGCTCACTTCTGCGACCGCCACCTGTTCCGGCGTACCCGTAGCGATGATCTCGCCGCCGCCCGAGCCTCCATCCGGACCGAGGTCGATTACCCAGTCCGCACTCTTGATCACGTCCAGGTTGTGTTCGATGGTGATAACCGTGTTTCCCTTGTCCACGAGGCCTTGAAGCACCTGCAGAAGTTTGCGGATGTCTTCGAAGTGGAGACCCGTGGTTGGTTCATCAAGGACGTAGATGCTGCGTCCGTTCGAACGTTTCTGCAGCTCGCTGGCGAGCTTCACCCGCTGTGCCTCGCCGCCGGAGAGCGTGGTGGCGGGCTGCCCGAGCCGCACGTATCCAAGACCCACATCCACCAGGGTGGTGAGGTGCCGCGCAATGGGGGTGAACGCGGCGAAAAACTCCGCCGCTTCCTCGATCGGCATGTCCAGCACATCCGCGATCGTCTTGCCCTTGTAGTGCACCTCGAGGGTTTCGCGGTTGTACCGTGCCCCGTGACAAACTTCGCACGGCACATAGACGTCGGGCAGGAAGTTCATTTCGATCTTCAGCGTGCCGTCACCGGAGCACGCCTCGCACCTGCCGCCTTTGACATTGAAGGAGAATCTGCCGGGCAGGTAGCCGCGGACCTTCGCCTCTGTGGTTTCCGCGAACAGCTTCCGGATGTTGTCGAAAACTCCGGTGTAGGTTGCGGGATTGGAACGCGGAGTCCTTCCGATGGGTCCCTGGTCAACGTGGATCACCTTGTCCAGGTGCTGCAGTCCGTCGATCCGGCGGTGGCGCCCAGCGACCTGCTTGGCGCCGTTGAGCTTGTTGGCGAGGACCTTGTACAGAATTTCATTCACAAGGGTGGATTTACCCGACCCGCTGACGCCGGTCACCGCGGTCAGCACTCCGAGGGGGAAGGTTGCGTCCACGCCCTTCAAATTATGTTCGCGGGCTCCCACAACTTTGAGCTGGCGGGAGCGGTCGATCTTGCGGCGCTTGGCCGGCATCTCGATTCTCCGCCGCCCGGAGAGGTAATCGCCGGTGATGGACCGCTCGTTCCGGAGTAGATCCTCCAACGAACCGGAGTGGACAACCTCCCCGCCGTGTTCACCTGCTCCCGGTCCGATGTCGACGATCCAGTCGGCCTCATTGATGGTGTCCTCGTCGTGTTCGACGACGATGAGGGTGTTGCCCAAATTCCTCAGCCGGGTCAGGGTTTCGATGAGACGCCGGTTGTCGCGCTGGTGGAGTCCGATGGACGGTTCGTCCAAAACATACAGCACGCCGACCAGGCCCGAGCCGATCTGGGTGGCGAGTCGGATCCGCTGTGCCTCACCGCCCGAGAGGGTTCCTGCTGCCCGTTCGAGGTTGAGGTACTCAAGCCCCACATCGAGCAGGAAACGGAGCCTTGCCTGGATCTCCTTGAGTACCTGGGAAGCGATCTGCGCCTCACGGCCCGTAAGGACGAGGTTGTTCAGGAAGTCGCTGCACTCCCGCATGGGCAGGGCCGAAACTTCAGCGATCGAGCGTCCGTTGATCAGGACGGACAGCGATGCCGGATTGAGCCGTGCGCCGCCGCATTCGGGGCAGGGAATCTGCCGCATGTATTCCTCGTAGCGGTCCCGCGCGTAATCGGATTCCGTCTCGAGGTGCTTACGGTGAATGTACTGGACAGCGCCCTCGAAGCCGGTGCTGTACTTGCGCTCCCGGCCGAAGCGGTTGCGGTACTGGACAACAACCTTGTGGTCCTTGCCATACAGGGCGGCGTCGCGGGCGTGCGCAGGCAGCTTCTTCCACGGTGTGTCCATGGAGAAATCGAGCTCCTTGGACAGCCCCTCGAGCAGTCGCGTCCAGTACTCAAGGGTGGCGGTGCCCAGCGCCCACGGCGCGATGGCTCCCTCCCCCAGGGAGAGATCGGGATTGGGAATTACCAGTTCCTCATCCACCTCGAGCTTCGTGCCGATACCAGTACACGCCGGACATGCGCCGAAGGGATTGTTGAAGGAGAAGGACCGCGGCTCAATCTCATCGATGGCGAGTGGATGCTCATTGGGGCACGCCAGGTTTTCCGAGAAGGCGCGCAGCCGGTGCGGATCATCGGAATCGAGGTCAACGAAGTCAGTGAGGACGCGCCCCTCGGCGAGGTTGAGCGCCGTTTCGATTGAATCCGTCAGACGCTGCCGGACGCCGCCCTTGATCACGAGGCGGTCCACCACAACTTCGATGGTGTGCTTGAACTGCTTGCCCAGCTTGGGGGGATCCGTCAGCTGGACCAGGTTGCCGTCTACCCGTGCGCGGGAGTAACCCTTCGCGGCAAGGTCCTGGAAGAGGTCGACGAATTCACCCTTCCGGCCCCGCACCACGGGTGCCAAAACCTGGAAGCGCGTACCCTCATCGAGCTCCATCAGCTGATCGACGATTTGCTGGGGCGTCTGCTTGATGACTGCTTCCCCGCATACCGGGCAGTGCGGCCGGCCCACCCGGGCCCAGAGGAGGCGCATATAGTCATAGATTTCGGTGATGGTTCCGACAGTGGACCGTGGATTCTTGCTGGTCGATTTCTGGTCGATCGACACGGCCGGCGAGAGACCCTCGATGAAATCCACGTCCGGCTTGTCAACCTGCCCCAGGAACTGACGGGCATAGGCCGAAAGCGACTCGACATAGCGGCGCTGGCCCTCGGCGAAGATGGTGTCGAAGGCGAGGGAAGATTTGCCGGAACCCGAGAGGCCGGTGAAGACGATCATGGCGTCCCGCGGGAGGTCCAGGTCGACGTTGCGCAGGTTGTGCTCCCGTGCACCCTTGACGATGAGCCGCGACAGGTCCTGCGGCATTTTGTCAGGGAAGGAAAGACCGGAATCCACGGAGGTTGCTATAGACACCATTTCACTTTAGTGGAAAGGGTGTTCGAAAACATATTCGAACGGCGGTATTCGCGGCGTGTCGCGCCGGATGTTCACCGACGGCGCAGAGCCGCACGCAAGTAGGAGACTGCTTCCTCCTCCGTAAGCCCGTTGGCCTTGATGATGCGTGCGTACTCAGCGGCTCCATCCGCCGCCTTGCGCCGCGCTTCATCGCCCGCCGCCGCCACCACGGTTCCAGCCCGCGAGCGCGTAACGACGATGTGGGCCTGCTCCAGTTCGCGGTAAGCCCGCGCAACGGTGTTGACCGCCACCCCGAGGTGACCGGCAAGGGTGCGGACGGGGGGCAGACGCGTGCCGACCGGCAGGGAACCGTCGTTGGCAGCATCAAGGATCTGTACGCGCAGCTGCTCATACGGAGGCACAGAACTGTTCGGGTCAATCCGCAGCCACGCCGATACATCAGAATTCACGGTGCGCGCTCCTGGACGACAGTGGGAAGGTGCTCACATTGTGCCATGCGGTGTGGCGCACCACCATCGCGACTAAGGTGGCCACCATGCATGACCTAACCGACGTGACCATCCGATCCACCTCTGTCTCCGAGATGGATAACAACGTCTACCTCATCACGGCGAAGGCGACAGGCGCGCAGGTGCTTATTGACGCTGCCGACGACGCGCCGGCCATCCGTCGCCTGATCGCGGACGGCGCGGGAGATGCCGACCGCGCCGCCAAGCTGGCACTCATCGTCACAACGCACTCGCACTGGGACCATGTCCGCGCGCTGGCCGAGATCGTGGGAGAAACAGGTGCCCGCACCGCTGCGGGTGCGCCAGATGTCAGCGACATCGCGGTGCCCACCGATGTTCCGCTTGATCACGGCGATGTCGGGGAGTTCGACGGCTTCACACTGGAGGCCATCTCGCTGCGCGGCCACACTCCCGGTTCCATCGCCCTCGTGTACCGGGACCCGCACGGTCCGGCCCACCTGTTCACCGGCGATTCCCTCTTCCCAGGAGGAGTGGGCAACACCGGCGGAGATGGACAGCGTTTCGAGTCGCTGTATAACGACGTGGTCGAGCGGATTTTCAACAGGTTCGACGACGATACGATCGTGCATCCCGGCCACGGGAAGCCTACGACGCTGGGCGCGGAGCGACCTTCATTGCCGAGCTGGCGTTCGCGGGGATGGTGATGTCGTGGGCGTGGACCTGACTCCCACGGCGAAGATCCGCCTGAAGGGGAAAATCGTGGTGCCGTCCGGTTCGCTCGGGTAGGCATCAAGGAGCAGCTTCGCGTAGGCGCGTTCAAAGTCCGCCGCCGCTGCAGGGGAAAGGGCGGCCAGCACCGGACGAAGTCCTGTCCCCCGCACCCACTCGAGCACAGGATCGGCTCCAGCGAGCAGGTGTTGGTAGGTTGTCTCCCAGGCATCGGTTCTCAGGCCCGCCCCGCGCAGGAGGCGGGAGTATTCCTCCGGTGAGCTGACGGCGTCGTCGTGGCGCAGAACTGTGCCAAGCCGGTTCTTCCAGCGCCCCGATTCCGCCAGCGAACGCATCAGCACATGCGAGGGCGCCGAGAAATTGCCCGGCACCTGAAACGCAAGCCATGCGCCCTTTTCCAGTGCCCCGGCCCAGCGCGCCAGTAATTCCTGATGGCCCGGCACCCACTGGAGCACCGCGTTGGAAACAACGACGTCGGTGCCCTCTGGCGGTGTCCACTCGCGGACATCCGCCAGAGTGAAGGTAAGGTTCGGCGGCGTGTCCTCCAGACTCCGGGCGCGGTCAACCATCTCCGCAGACGAATCAACACCGATCACCTCTGCATCCGGCCACCTTCGTGCAAGCGCGGCGGTCAGCTCACCTGGTCCGCAGCCCAGATCGAACACGCGCCGCGGAGCCGGATGTTTGATGCGGCCTGTCAGGTCGAAGAAGGGCCTGGATCGGTGATCGGAGAAGGCGGCATAGAGTGCAGGATCCCAGCGCATGCGCCAAGCTTAGCCAGCACGAACGGATAGGCTGGGCGGACATGAGCATCCAGGACCATCTCCCCCAGACAGGGCGGC
This sequence comes from uncultured Arthrobacter sp., assembly GCF_947495145.1. Taxonomy (GTDB): domain Bacteria; phylum Actinomycetota; class Actinomycetes; order Actinomycetales; family Micrococcaceae; genus Arthrobacter_D. The sequence continues at coordinate 259,286 of NZ_CANLXP010000001.1, read as the reverse complement.
CGGGCGCGCCGGACGCCGACGCCGTGTACGCCGCATTCCTCGAGTGGTCTGCCGTCACCGGAATCAGCCTCTACCCTGCCCAGGACGAGGCCGTCCTTGAACTGGTGTCGGGCAACAACGTGATCCTCGCGACCCCCACCGGTTCGGGGAAGTCGCTGGTGGCCGTGGCTGCCCATTTCCACGCCATCGCTCAGGGGCACCGGAGTTACTACACCGCGCCGATCAAGGCGCTCGTCTCGGAGAAGTTCTTCGCCCTGTGCGCTATCTTCGGAGCCGAGAACGTCGGCATGGTCACCGGTGACTCAGCGGTGAACCAGGACGCGCCGATCATTTGCTGTACGGCCGAGATCCTGGCGAATATCGCCCTGCGCGAGGGCGATCGGGCAGAGGTCGGCACGGTCATCATGGACGAGTTCCATTTCTACTCGGATCCGCAGCGCGGCTGGGCGTGGCAGGTTCCGCTGCTGGAGCTGCCGCAGGCACAGTTCCTTCTGATGTCCGCCACACTGGGCGACGTAGAGCGCTTTGAGAAGGACCTCACCGACCGGACTTCCCGGGCAACCGTCCTGGTCAGTTCCGGGGACCGTCCTATTCCGCTCAACTTCTACTACTCGGAAGAGCCTCTCCAGGAAGCCCTCGAGGAGCTGTTGTCCACGCACCAGGCTCCGGTCTATGTGGTGCACTTCAGTCAGGCGGAGGCGATTGAGCGCGCGCAGAACCTGATGAGCATCAATGTCTGCACCCGTGAGGAGAAAGACAGGATTTCCGCGCTCATCGCGAGTTTCCGGTTCTCCTCCGGCTTCGGCAAGACACTGAACCGGTTGGTGCGCCACGGCATCGGTGTCCATCATGCCGGAATGCTCCCGAAGTACCGGCGGCTGGTGGAACAGCTCGCCCAGGCCGGGCTGCTCAAGGTGATCTGCGGTACCGACACGCTGGGCGTCGGCATCAACGTGCCTATCCGCACGGTCATGCTGACCGCCCTGAGCAAGTACGACGGCGTGCGCACCCGCTTGCTCAACGTGCGGGAGTTCCACCAGATCGCCGGCCGCGCCGGGCGGGCCGGTTATGACACCTCCGGCACTGTCGTGGTGCAGGCGCCGGACCACGTCGTGGAAAATACCAAAGCCATGGCGAAGGCGACCGCCAAATTCGGCGACGACCAGAAGAAACTGCGTCAGGTAGTGCGCAAGAAACCGCCGCAGGGGTTCGTTTCCTGGGGTAAACCCACCTACGACCGTCTGGTGGCGGGCACTCCGGAACCTCTCGCGTCCAGCTTCGCCGTCAGCCACTCGATGTTGCTGAACCTGCTCGAACGCCCGGGTGATCCGCTGCGCACGGTCCAGAACCTGCTGCGGAACAACCATGAACCGCCGGCACGGCAGTTCGCGCATCTGCGGCGGGCCATCAGCATCTATCGGGAACTGGTCACCTCCGGAATAGTGGAGCGCCTTCCCGAACCCGACGAGGAAGGCAGAACGGTTCGGCTGCGGGTCCATCTGCAGGCAAACTTCGCGCTCAACCAGCCGCTCTCCCCCTTCGCTCTTGCCAGCCTGGAGCTCCTCGATCCGGAGAGCCCCGCGTACGCGCTCGATGTCGTCTCGGTCATCGAGGCAACCCTGGAAAAGCCGCGGCAGGTGCTGAACGCCCAGGAAAAGAAGGCCCGCGGGGAGGCGATCGGCGCCATGAAGGCCGACGGCGTTGACTACGACCAGCGCATGGCCCTGCTGGAAGAGGTTTCCTATCCGCAACCGCTTGCTGAGCTGCTTCAGCAGGCATTCGAAACCTACCGCACCGGCGCCCCGTGGCTCGGTGACTTCGAACTCGCCCCCAAATCGGTTGTGCGCGACATGTATGAGCGGGCGATGAACTTCGGGGAGTACATCGCGTACTACTCCCTCGCACGGTCCGAGGGCATCCTCCTGCGGTATCTGGCGGACTGTTTCAAAGCGCTGCGCCAGACCGTTCCCCGGGATGCCCTGCGTGAAGATCTGACCGACATCATCGAATGGCTCGGAGAGCTGATCCGTCAGGTGGATTCGAGCCTGCTCGACGAATGGGAACAGCTCGCCGCCGGCGCTGCCCCTTCGGGGAGCGGCACTGTCGACCTTCCGCCGGAACCCGATTCGGTCACCTCAAATGAGCGGGCCTTCCGCGTGATGGTACGCAACGAGATGTTCCAGCGGGTGCAGCTTTTTGCGGCGGAGGACGAGGAAGCGCTTGGCCGGCTGGACGAGGGCTCGGGTTGGGACGCCTCCCGCTGGGCCGAGGCCATGGACGGGTACTTCGATGCCCATGACGACATCGACGACGGCCCCAACGCCCGGGGTCCGGCCCTGCTGATCATCCGGCAGCTTCCCGGTCGATGGGAAGTACGCCAGATCTTCAAGGACCCGTCCGGCGACCAGGACTGGGGCATCAATGCCGCCATTGATCTTGCCGCCTCCGACGAGGCGGGGTTCCCGGTTGTTGCAATCACATCGGTGGGCGGTCCCTGACCCTACTAGGCTTGGGAACCATGACTCCCATCCGCGAAGCGCGTCGCGACGACGTGCCCACCATTCTGCAATTGATCCACGACCTCGCGGTCTATGAGAAGGAACCTGACGCCGTCAGCAACACGGTCGAAGGGCTGGAAGAGGCGCTGTTCGGCTCCTCGCCGAGCATCTTCGCCCACGTGGCCGAGGATGACGGCGGAATCCAGGGATTTGCGCTCTGGTTCCTCAACTATTCCACGTGGGAGGGTGTCCACGGGATCTACCTTGAAGACCTGTATGTGCGGCCCGAAGCGCGCGGCGCCGGTTACGGTAAAGCGCTGCTGCGGAAACTCGCAGGCATCGCTGCCGAGCGCGGCTACGCGCGGGTGGAGTGGTCGGTGCTGAACTGGAACGAACCTTCCATCACGTTCTACCGGAGCCTGGGCGCCCTGCCGCAGGAAGAGTGGACCACGTTCAGGCTGACCGGGGCCCGACTGGCTTCGTTCGCGGGAACCGGCGCGTGAAGTCCGGGACCCATGAGACCGGGCCGAGTACCGTCATGCGCGGAGTGCGCAGCACACCCCACTATTTCTCGGTCCCGCTCGATCACCGGGATCCGGAGGGCGAGCGCATCTCGGTTTTCGCCCGGGAATACAGTTCCACGGACCACACCGACGCCGAGGCGGCACACCTTCCGTGGCTGCTGTTCCTGCAGGGCGGACCGGGAGTGCGGGGCAACCGCACCACCGGGCTCTCAGGGTGGATGAAGGCGGCCGCACGAGACTTCCGGATTCTGATGCTTGACCAGCGCGGCACGGGCCTGTCGACGCCGGCAGACCTGGTGACCCTGCCTGAATGCGGCAGCCCCGCCGAGCAGACGCTCTACCTGCGCCATTTCCGGGCCGACTCAATTGTCGCGGACGCTGAACTGATACGCGCCGCACTCGGCTCCGGGCCATGGACTGTATTCGGGCAAAGCTTCGGCGGATTCTGCACGCTCTCCTACCTCTCCCTCGCGCCTGAGGGAATGGAGCGTGCGCTGATCACGGGTGGACTGGCGCCGCTCGTCGGGCCGCCAGATCGGGTATACCGGGCCACTTTCGATCGCGTGGCGAAGCGCAACGCCGAGTACTTCACCCGCTATCCCGGGGACAGGACCATCGCCACGCGCATCATGCGGCATCTGGAGCGCGTGGAGGAGTTCCTGCCCACCGGCGAGCGACTGACGCCACAGCGATTCCAGCTGGTCGGCTCATTCCTCGGCGGCAACACGCGGGTGGATGCCCTCCATTACCTGCTCGAGGACGCCTTCGCCGGGGCCTCCAGCGGAGAACGTCTCTCCCCTGTCTTCCTGGACCAACTCCAGCCAGTGGTCAGCCGGCGTTCCAATCCGCTCTACGCACTCCTCCACGAATCCATCTACTGCCAGGGGCAAGCGTCAAGTTGGGCTGCCTGGCGGGTGCTGGAGGAGTTCCCGGATTTCAAGCCCGGTGCTGCTGACCCGTTGTTGACCGGAGAGATGGTCTACCCCTGGTATTTCGACGAGGACCCCGCCCTGGTTCCGCTGAAGGAGACTGCTGAGCGGATCGCCGCCGTCGAAGATTGGGGACCGCTCTATGACCTCCGGCGACTGGCCGACAACACGGTACCCACAGCAGCCGCCGTCTACAGCGATGACATCTACGTTGACCGTGACCTGTCCCTGGAGACAGCGGGCTCCGTCCGAGGGCTGCAGGTCTGGGAGACGGATGAATTCCACCACGACGGCATTCACGACGACGGCGACGCGATCTTCTCGCGGCTGCTCGCCATGACCCGCTCGACCTAGGCTTCGGCTCACGGAAAAAGGCGCCGCCCCTACCGTGCAGGGGCGGCGCCTTCGTTGCGCTCAGGATCCGGCGTGCATCAGGATTCGGGCCCGCCGGTACGGGCGCGCTCGGCATCCGCTGCCAGTTCGGCGTCGAGCTTGGCACGCTTGCCGGCTGGGCTCAGTAGGCTGGCGATGACCGCAACCACAATCGTCGCAACGATGAAGCCGAGCGAAGCGAAGGTCGGGATCACGGGGGCCCACTCAATGTGCTGGCCGCCATTGATGAAGGGCAGTTCGTTCTCATGCATCGCATGCAGGATCAGCTTCACACCGATGAAGGCGAGGATGATCGAGAGCGCGTGCTTGAGGAACACCAAGCGGGTCATCAGGCCACCCAGGAGGAAGTAGAGCTGGCGTAAACCCATGAGCGCGAACAGGTTCGCGGTGAAGACGATGAACGCACTCTCGGTCAGACCGAAGATCGCCGGAATTGAATCCACCGCAAACAGCAGGTCGGTCAGACCGATCGTGACGAACACGATGAGCATGGGGGTGAAGACCTTTTTGCCGTTGACCACGGTGCGAATCTTATTGCCGTCGTAGTGTTCGCTCATCGGCAGGACACCGCGCAGCTTGGCGATGAGCTTGTTTTCCTTGTCCTCTTCCTCCTCGCCGGAATCCTTTGCCTGATGGTAGGCGGTCCAGAGGAGGAAGGCGCCGAAGATGTAGAAGATCCAGGAGAAGTTACTGATCAGCGCGGCGCCGAGGAGGATGAAGATTCCGCGCAGGATCAGCGCGATGATGATGCCCACCATCAGCACTTCCTGCTGGTACTTACGGGGTACCGAGAACCTCGCCATGATGATGATGAAGACAAACAGGTTGTCGATGCTCAGGCTGTACTCAGTCACCCACCCGGCAACGAACTGGCCGCCGAATTCAGGGCCCGTAACCGCAAACATGATGACCGCGAAGATCAGTGCGAGGCCGACGTAGAACGACACCCACAGTCCGGCTTCCTTCATGGAAGGCTCGTGCGGACGCTTCACGACGAGGAGAAGGTCGAACAGGAGCACGAGGCCCAGGACGACAAAGGTGCCTATCTGGAAGGCAAGGGGCAGTTCAAGCACAAGGGACCCTTTCGAAGGTACAACGGGATTCGCAAGTCTCTCCGCCGCATTCTGTGTGCGGCCGCTACGCCCGGCTGGCCGTCGTCGGCCTGCGTGTTGACGTTCGTAGCGCGAAAGGATACTCCCCTACGTTGGTCCCATCGTACCTGCGTCGGGAACGGATGAGGGAACATTGCGTATGTCAGGCACGGCGCCGGGCGAGCTCCGCGACGTTGGCCACGATTTCCGGCTCGGTCCAGTAATCGGTGTGGCTGCGGACAATTCCGTCTGCGCGTGGGTCCGGTAGTTCGCGGTTTGACGCGTGTGGGATGGGAAATCCGACCGGATCTGTCATCCGCCAATAATTGGTCCAGGTTCGCGTGCCTGCGGCAACATCGGCCAGCAATGCCTCCGTAAAGGTAGCCGGAAAGAATTGGACATACACCGAGGCAAGCGGCGAACCCGCCGTAACAAGATGCGGGCGCTCTTGCCCGGGCCGCGCTTGTGCCACCAGCCATGCGCATAGCACCGACCCCTGGCTGTGGGCCACGAGCACCACCTCGCCCCCGGCATGCCGGGACACGAGTCCAGCGATCCCGTCCACTGCTGCGTCCCGGTAAGACGACCCCGCCAGCGGGTGGTCCCGGACGGGCCAGAAGCCTGCGACATCGGCGATCTTCCCCAGTACTTCCCGGAGCGGGTGAAGCTGCCCAAGCAGGACAACCAGCACCACCACCGCACCGGCGACCTGCAGCACCAGGATTGCCAGGGCCAACCACGGGCCACCGAGCCTGCCTTCGCCGAGGGCGACCGCCGTCGTCATCGCCATCAGCGCCAGCACCACCGCAAGCGGGAGGATCAGGGGCAGCAGTCGCGGCGCCTGGGCGCACACCTCATGCCACCAGCGCCCACGCGCGGCCTTCCCGCCGGTCGCCGGCGGCAGTCCCGGTCCCCGGACAGAGGCAAGCACGACGGCGGTGGCCACCAGAGCGCCCGCAGCGGCGACCAGCGCGAGGAACGGAAAGAGATCGAGCCTGCTGTCGCCGGGATCGGCCGGATCGTCGTAGGAAAGCAGGATGCCAAGATAGGGCCGCGACCCCGGCACCCAGCCGAACAGTCCGGTGACGTAACCCAGCAGGTTGTCCAGAACCATGCGAAACAGGGCCGTGACGGCGTGCATGAGTGGAACGGAGACGGCGAGCAGCACCCCGGCTGCGGCGAGGGACGCGCCGGGGCCGTCCCGACCACCTGAGCCCAGGTTGCTGCTGATGGCCAGCACCAGCGCCGCGGCGAACGCGATGCTGACGCTCAACGCTATCCACAGCGCCATGGCATCCAGGCGGGACCCGGCTTCAGGCGTGGGCGTGGAGGGCCAGCCCTCGTGGCCGAGCTGGGCGGGTGCAGCAACGGTCAGCAGAATGCCCACGCAAAGAACGATGGCCGAATGCACCAGCGGCGGAATATGGGTCCGATGCTGTCCTGACTGAGCCATCACCACGCTCCGGTACCGGTACGCCAGCCATGCCGTGAGCAGGGCTGCGGCGATCAGCGGCACCGCCCGCATGAGGGCCGGCGGAGAATTCAGGTAGTCAAGGACTGTCTCCCCGAGAACGATCACCCAGGCAAGCTGCGAAACGGTGAGAACTGCCGCAACTACCCCCACCGCTGCTCTCAGCAGCGCTGTCCGCCCCGTACCGGCGCGAACGGGCTCCATGCGCCCCGCAACATTGGCCAGTGTGAAGGGGAAAGCGAGGTACCAGAGGAAGCCCGTTCTCCGGCGGCGGGATCGGGACCAGTTGACGATGCGCAACCGGTGATCCGGCAGCGGCGGAGGCGCCGCAACCTGCACCCAGGCGTTCAGCCGCTTTTCAATCGGGTGCCCGAGGCTGGTGTAATACTCATGGTCCCCGATGCCGTGGACCCGGATCTCGGTGAATGACCCGCTGCCGGCTTTGACCTGTTCACGCATCGATCAGGCGTGGCCGGCCGACTGCATCTGCCGCAGCTCCTTCTTCAGATCGCCCACCTCATCCCGCAGGCGCGCTGCAAGCTCGAACTGGAGCTCCTCAGCGGCGGCATGCATCTGGGCGGTGAGCTGACTGATCAGGTCTGTCAGGTCCTCGGCCGGCACCGCAGCCAGACCATCGTGGCGGATGGCCGAACCCTTGCCCTTTCCTTTGCCCTTCGAGGTCTTCGCAACCTTCTCCAGAAGCGCGCGCGTATCGGCGTCTTCCTTGGCGATGGTGTCCGTGATGTCCGCGATGCGCTTGCGCAACGGCTGCGGATCCACACCGTGCTTCTTGTTGTAGGCAACCTGGATCTCACGACGGCGGTTGGTCTCCTCGATTGCCTTGGCCATCGAATCGGTGATCCGGTCCGCATACATGTGCACCTGGCCTGAGACGTTTCGCGCTGCACGGCCGATGGTCTGGATCAGTGACGTAGAGCTGCGCAGGAAGCCCTCCTTGTCAGCGTCGAGAATGCTGACAAGGGAGACCTCGGGAAGGTCCAGACCCTCACGCAGCAGGTTGATCCCGACCAGCACGTCAAAGGTGCCCATCCGCAGCTCGCGCAGGAGTTCCACCCGGCGCAGGGTGTCGACGTCCGAGTGAAGGTACTCGACTTTCACACCGTGCTCGAGCAGGTAACCCGTGAGGTCTTCCGCCATGCGCTTGGTCAGCGTGGTGACGAGAACTCGTTCGTCACGCTCCACGCGAGCATTGATTTCTCCGAGGAGGTCATCGATCTGGCCCTTGCTGGGCTTGATGATGACTTCCGGATCCACCAGGCCGGTGGGCCGGATGATCTGCTGGACGTAACCGTCGGACTTGCTGAGCTCGTACTTTCCGGGTGTTGCCGAAAGGTAGACCGTCTGGCCGATTCGCTCCAGGAATTCGTCCCACTTCAGCGGCCGGTTGTCCATCGCGGACGGCAGCCGGAAGCCGTGATCCACCAGGGTGCGCTTGCGGGACATGTCGCCCTCATACATGGCGCCGATCTGCGGGATGGTTACGTGGGACTCGTCCACCACCAGCAGGAAGTCATCGGGAAAGTAATCGATCAGGCAGTGTGGCGCACTACCTGACGTGCGGCCGTCGATGTGGCGCGAGTAGTTCTCGATCCCGTTGCAGAATCCCATTTGCTGCATCATCTCGAGGTCATAGGTGGTGCGCATGCGCAGCCGCTGTGCCTCGACCAGCTTGTTCTGTGACTCCAACTCCTGAAGACGCTCACGCAGTTCGTCCTCGATCCGGGTGATCGCACGCCCCATACGTTCCGGTCCGGCTACATAATGCGAGGCCGGGAAGACATACATCTCCGTCTCCTCGCGGATCACCTCGCCCGTCAGCGGGTGCAGGGTATAGATCCGCTCCACCTCGTCGCCGAAGAACTCGATCCGGATTGCATGCTCCTCATACATGGGAATGATCTCGACCGTGTCTCCGCGCACCCGGAAGGTGCCGCGGTGAAAGTCCATGTCATTGCGCACGTACTGCATTGCGACGAACTGGCGCAGCAGGTCATCCCGGTTCATCTCCTGGCCCTGCCGAAGGGTGACCATGGCGGCAACGTATTCCTCGGGAGTCCCGAGGCCGTAGATGCAGGAGACCGTGGCGACCACGACGACGTCGCGCCGGGTCAGGAGCGCGTTGGTGGCCGAGTGCCGGAGCCGTTCCACCTCCTCGTTGATCGACGAGTCCTTCTCAATGAAGGTATCGGTCTGTGGAACGTAGGCCTCGGGCTGGTAGTAGTCGTAGTAGGAGACGAAGTACTCCACCGCGTTATTGGGCAGCAGTTCGCGGAATTCGTTGGCCAGCTGCGCAGCGAGGGTCTTGTTCTGCACCATCACCAGGGTTGGCCGCTGAACCTGCTCGATGAGCCAGGCGGTGGTGGCGCTCTTACCAGTGCCGGTGGCGCCAAGCAGCACCACGTCCTTCTCGCCGGCGTTGATTCGCTCAGCGAGTTCGGTGATGGCAGTGGGCTGGTCCCCGGCCGGCTGGTAGTCGCTGATTACCTCGAAGGGAGCGACAACACGGTTGATCTCCTGCGCAAGACTCATAGTCTTACGTTACCGCCGACCCCGGACAGGGACTGTCCGCAAAGGCTGCTCTTTGCTGGAGGCTGAACGGACTGCTTACGAGGGCCGGGAACGTGCCGGCGACCAGCCGACGTCGTTCCTCCAGCTACTCAGTCTGGGGGATGCGAATGTGGTGAACCAGTCTTCCTTGCAGGCAGCGTAACCGGCAGTGGTGGAGTCCTCGCGGTGCATTGCAGCGCACCGTTCCTTCTCGGCCGCGTAGGCTGCCGTTATGTCCGAATTGGACCGCAGCCAATCGCGGAATGCCAGCGCGTACTGCCAGCCCGGAGAGCCCTCCACGCGGACGTGCAGGTTGACAGGGCGTTCGGGATCAGCGTTGCAGTGCAGCCGCTTTTGCCACTTCTCCGGCTGCGGCACCTCTGCCGTGGGGGTGTCCTGCCAGCTACCGGGAAGCCGGGGAAAGCCCGCCCGGGCAAGGCTGCCGGAGAGGTCATCGGCATCCCGGAGGGAAGCCACCGTCAGCTGCAGATCCAGCACGTCCTTCGCCGGCAGACCGCGAACGGACGTGGATCCGATGTGATCAACGCGGAGGGCGCGGGGATCCAGCCGCCCCAGCCGACGCGCCAATAACGCAGCCTGCCGCGGCCAGTCAGCATCTTGCACCAGCACCGGCCCGCCCCTGCGTTCGGCTGGCTGCTCAAGTTCGATGTTCCGGGCAAACGGGACGATCCGCTGCCTCCACAGGGCTTCCACCGCGCCCACCAGATCATCCGGTGACCCGGAGTTGACCAGTACGACGTCGGCTGCCGCGTTCCGCGTTGAAGAATCGGCCTGCGCCGCGATGCGCCCCCGCGCCTCCTGCTCGGTCATTCCACGTTTCTCCACCATGCGGCGCAGGCGCATCTGGTGCGGCGCGTCGATGACAATGACGAGGTGGAAGCTGTCCTCCTGCCCGGTTTCCACCAGGAGCGGGATGTCATGAACGACGACGGCGCCCGGTGAAACCGCGCGCGCCGCGGACTCAGCTTCCGCGGCCGCGTCACGGACACGCGGGTGGATGATCGCGTTCAGGGTTGCTCGCCCGTCCGGATCAGCGAAGATGCGTTTCCCCAGCGCCGGCCGGTCCAGCGAGCCTTCCTCCTGCAGCACCTCCGGCCCAAACGCCTCGGCGATCTCGCGCAAACCCTCAGTTCCCGGTTCGACGACGGTGCGCGCCAAGTGGTCGGCGTCAATCAGCACTGCTCCGAGTTCCTGCAGGACGGATGCAGCCAGAGACTTGCCCGCGGCGATCCCGCCCGTCAATCCAACCCTCAGCATGAACCCAAGGCTACCGTCGTCGCTGACCTTCCAAAGCTCAGGGGCGTCCGGGATGCCTACACTTGGACGGTGACTGCGACCGCCGGGACGATGCTGCGCTACGCCACTGACATCCAGGTGGGTGGACGTTGACGGAGTTCAATCTGGACGATGTGCGGCGTTGGCCCGATGTGGAAGCAGAAAACCTGTATGCCGTCGACGCCACGGATAGGCTCCTTCTCGCTACGGCATCCGTTGCACTGCGCGAATACGCACCTGGCGAGGTTGTCGTCGTGGGTGACACGCATGGCGCCCTGACACTGGGCGCCCTGCAGGCAGGCGCGGACCGGGTACGAGTGCATCAGGATTCACTCACTGGTGAACGGGCGCTCGCGGCTAATGCGCGCACCTTCGGGCTGGACGGGCGCTACACTCCCGCTGCGCTTGGCAAGGACCTTTTCGACGGCGCCCGCCTGGTTCTGCTGCAGCTCCCCCGCTCGCTCGACGCGCTCGAGGAGATCGCCTGGCATATCGCCAATAGTGCTTCCTCCGGCGTAACCGTCCTTGCGGGCGGCCGGGTGAAGCACATGACCGCGGCCATGAATCAGACCCTGGGCAAGTACTTCGAGTTGATCTCGGCGGGCCTGGCGCGGCAGAAGTCCCGCGTAATCACTGCCGCCGGACCACTTCCCGCAGGGCCCTGCCGTTTCCCCGCGAAAGCTGAGTACGACGTCGGCCTCTCCCGCCCGCTACAGCTGCGCGCCTATGGTGCCACCTTCGGCGGTGCAAAACTGGATCCGGGTACCCGACTCCTGCTCCCGCACCTGCAGCATGCTCCCGCGGCTGCATCCGCAGTGGACCTCGGCTGCGGAAACGGCACCATTGCCGCATATCTGGCGCTCAGCAGGCCAGCGCTCGCCATCACAGCCATAGATCCCTCCGCAGCCGCGGTTGCCGCAAGCAGGGCTACAGCCGAAGCGAACGGCGTCGGCGGGCGAATCGCCGTCGTGCGGGAGGACGGGCTGGCAGGACGAGCGGAAGCCGGGGACGAACTAATCGTCCTGAATCCGCCGTTCCACTCGGGCCACGCCGTTCATGCCGGTGTCGCGCTGAAGCTTTTCGCAGAGGCCGGGCGCGTCCTCCGTCCGGGCGGCGAGCTATGGACAGTGTGGAACAGCCACCTGCAATACCGACGATCGCTCGAGAAACTCGTCGGACCTACGCGCCAGATTGCACGCAACCCCAAATTCACGGTGACAGTGTCGACGCGCGCGTGATATTCCGGCGAATGCCCGCTTCGACGGTGAGGTTGACGACGGCGGCGTTAACGCAGGAAACTCCCGCCCGGTTGAACCGGGCGGGAGCTTCCTGAGATGACCTGAGGTGGTAAGACCTAGTTGCCGGTCAGCTTCTCACGCAGTGCCGCGAGAGCCTCATCCGATGCGAGGGTACCGGACCCTGCATTGCTGGTCTCAGGAGCCGGCTCCGAAGAGTAGCTGGTGGTGCCGGAGTCTGCAGGCTCGTTGACAGCCGCGGCGTCATCGTTGGCGTGCTGCACAACCTGCTTCTTGTGAGCCTCCCAGCGGGACTGGGCCTCAGCGTACTGCGCTTCCCAAGCCGCGCGCTGCGTCTCGTAGCCCTCAAGCCACTCGTTGGACTCCGGATCGAAGCCCTCGGGGTACTTGTAGTTGCCCTCTTCGTCGTACTCTGCGGCCATGCCGTAGAGAGCCGGATCGAATTCGGTGCTGTCGGCGTCGACGCCCTCGTTGGCCTGCTTGAGGGACAGCGAGATACGGCGGCGCTCGAGGTCGATGTCGATGACCTTGACGAACAGCTCGTCACCGACAGAGACAACCTGCTCAGCCAGTTCAACGTGGCGGACAGCGAGCTCGGAGATGTGAACGAGGCCTTCGATGCCGTCTTCGACGCGTACGAACGCACCGAACGGAACGAGCTTGGTGACCTTACCCGGAACAACCTGGCCGAGGGCGTGGGTGCGGGCGAAGGTCTGCCACGGATCTTCCTGCGTAGCCTTCAGCGACAGGGAGACACGCTCGCGGTCCAGGTCGACTTCGAGTACCTCGACGGTGACTTCCTGACCGACTTCGACAACCTCGGACGGGTGATCGATGTGCTTCCAGGACAGCTCGGAAACGTGGACCAGTCCGTCTACGCCGCCGAGGTCCACGAAGGCACCGAAGTTGACGATGGAGGACACGACGCCCGGACGGACCTGACCCTTTTCCAGCTTGTTGAGGAAGGTGGAGCGAACCTCGGACTGGGTCTGCTCGAGCCAGGCACGGCGGGACAGCACAACGTTGTTGCGGTTCTTGTCCAGCTCGATGATTTTTGCTTCGATCTGCTGGCCGATGTACGGAGCCAGGTCGCGGACACGACGCATCTCGACGAGGGAAGCGGGGAGGAAGCCGCGCAGGCCGATGTCGAGGATAAGGCCGCCCTTGACAACCTCGATGACCGTACCGGTGACGACGCCGTCTTCTTCCTTGACCTTCTCGATGTCGCCCCAGGCACGCTCGTACTGTGCGCGCTTCTTGGAGAGAATCAGACGGCCTTCTTTGTCTTCCTTCGTGAGGACAAGCGCTTCAACCTCGTCACCAACGGAGACCACGTCCCCCGGATCGACATCGTGCTTGATGGAAAGCTCGCGGGAAGGGATGACACCTTCGGTCTTGTAACCGATGTCGAGCAGAACTTCGTCCCGGTCAACCTTGACTACCGTTCCTTCGACGAGATCTCCGTCGTTGAAGTACTTGATGGTGGCGTCAATAGCTGCGAGGAAGTCCTCAGCGGTGCCGATGTCGTTGATCGCGACCTGCGGGGCACCTGGCTTCTCGGTGGTGGTGATGGTCATGTAGTTGGGGCTCCGTTGTGGATTATGAGTTGATCCGGACTGTTGCGGGACCGCACGGATTGGCACACCTTTGATGTATCAACCGTGAGGAACCTGCCCGGATGCGGACAAATGGAAGATGAAAATGTTGGAAAGCTCATGCAGGACCCACTGTGCGAGGGACATGCCCACCCAGTCTAGCGTCGGGGCGCAACGCCGGTCAAAGTGTGGAATCAGAAGTGCGTGATGCAATACGGCTGGCGGGCAACGCTGAATAACCGGTCCGCCTTTGCCAATCCATCGGCAGAGTGGGCTGTGATCCGGCCGGCGCTTGCCAGCGTGGAGGCAGCCGCACCACCGAGGTAGAGCGACCCGAGCGCTGAGACATCCATCTCGATCTCTTCGCCAGCACTTGAGCCGAGCTTCTTCACGTCAGCTTTGCCGCCCTCTGTCTCAAGCAGGAAAGCGCCATCGGCGTGCCCCAGTGGATCGTTCACCCGGATCACCACCGAACCGTCTGACTCGTAAGCCCTTGCTTCGAGTGCAGCCACCGGGTCCAGGATGCGCAGCCACAGAACATCCTCGTCAGACTTCAGTTCCCGGCAGCGCCGGTCGGCCAGCGCCCACGGGAGCGGATCCTGAACCGGGGCCATGCCGAAAGTGACCCGCTCAACCAGGTCCAGTGAGCCGAGGTAACGCCACAGTTCAAGATAGGCGGCATCGGACACGGCCACGAGATCCTTCACCCGCATGGTGTACGGCGTCTTCTCCCAGCCCGCGAAGGAGTAGGAGACGAAAGCATCCGGACGGCCGTCGTCGTCGTAATGGACGGCTGTGCGCAGCGCCTTGTCCGGCTGCGGGCGCTCCTCGCCCCACAGACCGGATGAACGGCGTGCATAGGCGTACTGGCGGCCGATCGATCCCAGTGAGCGGGCGTGGAAGCCCGCGAAGATCTCCTGTGTGAGCCCGACCGCCGCCTCAGCGCCGACAACCTCCATCCGTCCGTACGGCTCGGAAGTGATCGCGAACCGTTCGCGGACATCCACCTCGATTGAGGTGGTGTGGGTTGCCGTTCCGAAACCGAAGCGCCCATAGATGGTTGCTTCCGACGCGGTGAGCGCAGCAATGGCGTGGCCGCGGCTGCCCGCTGCCTGCAGGTCGGCGGTCATCATGCGGCGAAGCAGCCCCCGCCGCCGGTGCGTCGCCCGGACCGTGACGGCGGTGATCAGGTGCGCATCCAGAAACCTGCCGCCGCCTACGTTGAGCGAATTGACCATGGTGCCGTACGTTGCCACGGGGATGCGCGGATCCCACGCGTGCGGGCCGGGATTGTCGTCATACGCTCCCCACAGAATGCGCCCGTCCGCCCTGTACGCTTCTGCGAGCTTCGGCAGATCCTCCGCCTCCAACCTGCCCTCGTGGAAGCCGAAGCTAACGCCCTCGAACCAGGCGGCAAGTGCGCCGTCAGCAGAGGTGTCGGTATCCGCATTCACGGAAAAGGTTTCGATACGGGGTGCTGTGGTGCCGGTCTGCGTGTGCGTGCTCACGAGAATCCACCCTAACCTTCCGGGCCCTTACAGGCCATGCCTGGGAATGCCTGTGCCTAATGCGCTGCTTCGTGCCAGCTGGCGCCCGTTCCCACCGAAACGTCCAGCGGAACCGAGAGATCCGCTGCGCCCGCCATTTCGGCCCGGACCAGCTGCTCAACCTCATCGCGCTCGCCGGGGGCAATCTCGAGAACCAGTTCGTCGTGGACCTGCAGCAGCATCCGTGATATGAGCTTGCGGGACCGGAGCTCGTCATCGACGCCGAGCATGGCCTTCTTGATGATGTCGGCTGCCGAGCCCTGGATCGGGGCGTTCAGGGCTGCGCGCTCTGCCATCTCCCGCAACTGGCGGTTATCGCTCGACAGATCCGGCAGATACCGTCGCCTGCCCTCGATGGTGGAGGTGAAACCATCTTTGCGGGCCTGGTCAACGATCCCGCGCAGGTAATCCCGTACCGCACCGAACCGGTCGAAGTAGTCACCCATCAGGGTTCGGGCCTCGTCAACAGAAACCGCCAGCTGTTTGGACAGGCCGAACGAGCTCAGACCGTACACCAGCCCGTAGGACATGGCTTTGACCTTCGAGCGCATCGCGTTAGTGACGTCCTCAGGAGCCACATGGAAAATGGACGAGCCGACGAAACGGTGGAGGTCCTCCCCCTCGTTGAACGCCTCAATCAAACCCTCGTCGCCGGACAGGTGCGCCATGATGCGCATTTCAATCTGCGAGTAGTCCGCCGTCATCAGCGATTCATAACCCGGGCCCACCACAAATGCCTCCCGGATCCGGCGACCTTCGTCGGACCGGATCGGGATGTTCTGCAGGTTCGGGTTCATCGAGGACAGGCGGCCGGTTGCCGCAATCGTCTGGACGTACGTGGTGTGGATGCGACCGTCGTCGGCCACTGATTTGCGCAGGCCTTCCACCGTCTGGCGGAGCTTGGACGCATCGCGGTGCGCCAGCAGCTGCTCCAGGAATGGGTGCCCCGTCTTGACGATCAGATCCGTGAGGGCATCAGCGTCGGTGGAGTAGCCGGTCTTGATCTTTTTGGTTTTCGGCAGGGCGAGTTCATCGAACAGCACAGCCTGAAGCTGCTTCGGTGATCCGAGGTTGATCTCCTTTCCGATGATTCTGAAGGCTTCAGCGCTGGTGTTCGCCATGGTCGCCGAGAAGTCGTCGTAGAGACGGTCGAGTCCGTCGACCGCGACGCTGATTCCCGTGAGTTCCATGCGCGCCAGCACCTCTGAAAGGGGCAGTTCAAGCCCGGCCAGGAGTTGGTTCGCGCCGCGCTCCACCAGTTGGCCGGCGAAATGCCGGCTGAGCTCCAGAGCCGCGAATGCCGCGGCAACCGCGGGAGTTGCGACGTCTTCTTCTTCCAGAGCCAGCGCCTGCTGACCGCCGGCGGCAGCGGCCGCCGTCGGGAGGGTGAGCTTCAGGTGAACCTGGCTGAGGTCCGCGAGTTCGTAGCTGCGCCGGTCAGGCTGAATGAGGTAGCCGGAGATCGCGGTGTCATCCACCTCGCCGGCCAGGGTGAAGCCGCGGGCGTGGAGCAGCTTGTAGGCAGCCTTGAAGTCATGCACCACTTTGGGGGCATCAAGGTCCTGGAGCCACTGGCCGACGACGCGCTCAGCGTCAGCGTCCAGTTCCTCGAACGGAACGTACATTGCCGCCGACGCCGTCACCAGCGCGACGCCGATGGCCTCTTCTCCCCCGCTCGTGGACCGGGTGACGACCTGGACGGCTGCCGGCGCCTGGTTGGTTCCGTTGAACCAGCCAGTCAGTTCATCCGCCGTTGTGTGGACCTGATGTTGCGGCGGTGCCATCTCATCCCTGGCGGTATCTGCTTCTTCCTCTCCGACGAGATCGAACAACCGCTTCCTGAGCACATTGAACTGCAGTGCGTCGAACAGGTCCTCGACGGCATCCCGGTCCGGCCGCTGCACGGCCATCGCCGGCAGATCGACAGGCAGTTCGAGGTCAGTGAGGAGACGGTTCAGGCGTCGGTTGCGCTTGACGTTTTCGATGTTCTCGCGCAGCGCGTTGCCGACCTTGCCGCCGATCGCGTCCAGGTTCTCGAGAATGCCTTCGAGGCCGCCATACTTCAGGATCCATTTTGCGGCAGTCTTCGGACCGACCCCGGGTACTCCTGGAAGATTGTCTGCGGTTTCCCCCACCAGCGCCGCAAGATCCGAATAGAGGTGCGGGGGAACGAAGTACTTTTCCTCCACAGCCTTGGCATCCATTTGCGGGATGTTGGTGACCCCCTGTTTGGGGTACAGCACCGTCACGCGGTCGTTCACGAGCTGGAAGACGTCACGGTCGCCGCTGACGACCTGCACGTCCCAGCCGCGGGCTGCGGCCTCGACAGCCAGGGTGGCGAGGACGTCGTCGGCTTCGAAGCCCTCCATCGAGAGGGTGGGGATGCGCATAGCCTCCAGCACCTTGATGATCAGGTCGATCTGGCCGTGGAACTCCTCTGGGGTACGTGAGCGCCCGCCCTTGTACTCGGTGTATTCGGTATCCCTGAACGTGGGTGTATCCAGGTCGAATGCCACTGCCACGTGGGTGGGCATCTGGTCGCGCAGCAGGTTGATCAGCATGGCGGTAAACCCGTACACGGCGTTGGTGTGCTGGCCCGTATCCGTCGAGAAGTTCTCAGCCGGCAGCGCATAGAACGCCCGAAAAGCCATTGAGTGACCGTCGACGACCAACAGGCGGGAGCGCTCCAGGGTGTTCACCGGTGCAGGCGCAGCACCGGCCTCGGTATCAGGCTGGACGCTGCCCTGCACTCTGCTTTGCACGGTGTTCTCCACGTCCGGAACTACGGTTTGGTTTGTTTGGCTCACAGGTGCCAGCCTAGTTCCCATGGATGACAAATTCACTCCGGGCCCAGGTCCCGACGCCGCTCACCCCTACCTCGCAGAACTGGCGGCGGCGGGGGTTCCGGCGCACATGCACGACTGGCTGCGCGCTCACGGCATCGGCCGGCTCGCTGCGAAGATGGGCATCGTTTTCCAGGAAATGGGTGCTGAGCGAATGGTTGCCACCATGCCGGTCGAGGGAAATCAGCAGGTAGCAGGCATCCTGCACGGCGGAGCACATTTGGTGCTCGCAGAAACGCTGGGCTCATTTGCTGCAGGCATTCATGCCGGCCCCGGCCGTCAGGCTGTCGGCATAGAGATCGGGGCAACACACCATCGGTCAGCTTCTGCCGGTCTGGTCACCGGCACGGCCACCGCGATACATCTGGGCCGCACCCTTGCAACCCACGAGGTGGTGATGACCGACGAGGAGGGCCGGCGGCTCTCCACCGCCCGCATCACCAACCTGATCAGGGAAGCCCGCTGACCCGGGTTGATGCAGTGCGAAGCGTTGCGGGATAGGTCGAAGCAGGCCGAGGGTTACCCCCGGCAGCAGTGCCCGAAGTGGGACTCGAACCCACACACCTTTCGATACTGCATTTTGAGTGCAGCGCGTCTGCCAATTCCGCCATTCGGGCCGGGCATCGCACCCAACGTGAGATCCATGACTCAAGGACCTCCGGGTGCGCGAATCTACTCTACATGCCGATAGGCTGTTCCAGTGAACCGGTGCAGCGCGCCCTGATGGCCGGGCTGCTGCACCCGGAAAACCGCAATCATTGAACGCATACCTAGGAGCCACCAGTGTCTCAAAACCGCGACTCAGCTAACTCGAGCCCGGCACGGCGCGTGATCGTCGCTGAGGATGAAACCCTCATACGCCTCGACATCGTGGAGATCCTGCGCGGCGAAGGTTACGAAGTCGTTGCCGAGGCAGACAACGGCGAGAAGGCAGTAGAGCTGGCACAGGAGCACAAGCCCGATCTGGTGCTGATGGACGTGAAGATGCCCATCATGGACGGGATCACTGCCGCGGAGCAGATCGTCAAAGCGCGCATCGCCCCCGTCGTCCTCCTGACTGCGTTCAGCCAGAAGGAACTCGTGGAGCGCGCGCGCGACGCCGGCGCCATGGCCTACGTGGTCAAGCCCTTCACCCCCGCCGATCTGGTACCCGCAATCGAAATCGCCCTGTCCCGTCATGAAGAGATCAAGGCGCTCGAGAACGAGGTATCAGATCTCCAGGAGCAGTTTGCCACGCGCAAGCTGGTGGAGCGCGCCAAGAGCCTGCTCACCACAAAGATGGGTCTCACTGAGCCCGAGGCTTTCCGCTGGATCCAGAAGACATCAATGGACCGCCGCCTCAGCATGCGCGAAGTGGCTGAAACCATCATCAACCAGGTCAACTAGGCCCGTCCGCTATTCGCAAACAGAAAGGGACCTTGCCGTTGAAGGCAGGGTCCCTTTCTGCGCTAGCTGAGTTTGCTGTGCTTGCTGAGTTTGCTGTGTTTGTGCAAACCGCTACTTGTGCTTGTTCTTGACCGGCCAGGGACCGACCTTTTCCTTGCTCGGTGAGTAGTGGTCAGGCAGCTGGCCGGCGTCGGCGATATCGCCTACCTTGTGGACCTTGATCGAGTTCGTTGAGCCTGACTGGCCGGGAGGTGAACCGGCAGCGATGACCACAAGGTCGTTCAGGTCCACCAGCTTCTGCTCGAACAGCACCCGGTCAACCTGGGCGGTCATCTGGTCCGTGTGTTCGGCGTACTCCACGAGCATCGGCTGGACGCCCCAAATCAGTGACATGGTGTTGAGCGTCGACTGCACCGGGGTGAACGCGAAGACCGGCTTCGTGGGGCGAAGGCGGGACAGGCGGCGTGCGGAATCACCCGACTGGGTGAAGGTACAGATGTACTTCGCGTCCAGCTGGTCAGCGATCTCCACAGCTGCACGGGTGATGGCGCCGCCACGGGTTTTGGGCTTGCTGCCGAGAGGCGGCACGCGGTCAAGACCGTGCTTCTCGGTGGACTCGATGATGTCGGCCATGGTGCGGACCGTCTCAATCGGGTACTTGCCCACGCTGGTCTCGCCGGACAGCATGACCGCATCGGCGCCGTCGAGCACCGCATTGGCGCAGTCCGAGGCTTCAGCGCGCGTGGGGCGGGGATTGTCGATCATTGACTCGAGCACCTGCGTGGCAACAATGACCGGCTTGGCCCAGCGGCGGGCGAGCTCAACGGCCCGCTTCTGCACAATGGGAACGTCCTGGAGCGGCAGCTCCACGCCGAGATCGCCTCGTGCGACCATGATGGCGTCGAACGCATCGATGATTTCCTCGATTGCGTCAACCGCCTGCGGCTTCTCGATCTTGGCGATGACCGGGACGCGGCGGCCCTCCTCGTCCATGATCTCGTGCACGCGGTCGACGTCGGCTGCGTTCCGTACGAAGGAAAGCGCCACCATATCGACGCCGCGCTGGATTGCCCAGCGGAGGTCTTCCTCGTCCTTGTCGCTCAGGGCGGGAACATTCACCGCCACTCCGGGCAGGTTGATGCCCTTGTTGTTGGAGACGGCGCCGCCGACCGTGACCTCAGCGGTGACGCTGACATCGTCTACAGCAACCGCGCGCATCGCGACCTTGCCGTCGTCGATCAGGAGGGTGTCACCGACGTTCACGTCCTGCGGCAGTCCCTTGTGCGTGGTAGAGCAGATTTCAGCTGTGCCCTCGACGTCCTCGGTGGTGATCACAAAGGTGTCACCCGGGAGCAGTACATGCGGACCATCGGCGAAGCGGCCCAAGCGGATCTTGGGGCCCTGCAGGTCAGCGAAGATTCCGACCGGGCGCCCGAGTTCCTCCGCAGCCTTCCGCACGAATTCGTAGGTCTGGTTGTGCACAGTGTGGTCGCCGTGACTCATGTTCATCCGAGCGACGTCCACCCCGGCCTCAAGTACTGCGAGGGTGTTCTCATAGCTCGCGATTGCCGGGCCGAAAGTGGCCACTATCTTTGCGCGTCTCATAAAACCTTGCCTGTCCTGTCGTATTCGTGGATTGCTGTGCGCTCCGCCGGCCCTGAAGGATCAGAGGACGTTGAGAGCACGGTCTGTCGGTGCCACCGGCGCAGGCAGCTTGGTGTGGCCCATCAGCCACTGATCAACCGCAGCGGCGCACGCGCGTCCCTCAGCGATAGCCCAAACGATCAGGGACTGTCCGCGCCCTGCATCGCCTGCAGCGAAGATCCCGGGCGTGTTGGTCATGTAGTATCCATCGCGCTCAACGTTACCGCGCCCGTCAAAGCCGGCGTCCAGCTGCTCGGCGATTCCGGCAGGTTCAGGTCCGGTGAAGCCGAGAGCGAGGAACACCAGATCCGCCGGGATATCCCGCTCGGTTCCGGCTTTGGGCACGCGCTTGCCGTTGACGAACTCGGTCTCCGCAACGCGGACGGCCTTCAGCTTGCCGTTCTCACCGACGAATTCGACCGTCGATGCCAGGTAGGTGCGCTCGCCGCCCTCCTCGTGTGCGCTGGCGACTTCGAAGAGCGTGGGGAAGGTCGGCCACGGCTGATTGGGCATGCGCTCGACCGGCGGCTGCTGCCCGATTGCCAGCGTGGTCACCGACGCCGCCCTGTGACGGTGGGCGGTTCCGATGCAGTCGGCGCCCGTGTCGCCGCCGCCGAGGATGACAACGTGCTTGCCCTCCGCATGGATCTGGTCTTCGATTTCCTCTCCGGCAACCACGCGGTTGGCGTCAACGAGGTACTCCATGGCGAAGTGCACACCATCGAGGTCGCGCCCCGGAATGGGCAGGTCGCGGGGCACGGTGGCGCCGGTGGCGATCACGACGGCATCGTACCGGCGGCGCAGCTGATCCCAACTGATATCCCGGCCTACCTCAACACCGGCGCGGAAGCGGGTGCCCTCGGCCTTCATCTGCTCAAGCCGGCGATCAATCTGGATTTTTTCCATCTTGAAGTCCGGGATCCCGTAGCGCAGGAGGCCGCCGATACGGTCGTCACGCTCATACACGGCCACAGTGTGCCCGGCGCGGGTGAGCTGCTGGGCAGCAGCCAGGCCGGCGGGGCCGGAGCCGACGACGGCGATGGTCTTGCCGGTAAGTCGCTCCGGTGGGTGCGGGTGCACCCAGTCGCTGTCGAACGCTTCGTCGATGATCGAAACCTCGACCTGCTTGATGGTCACCGGAGGCTGGTTGATCCCGAGCACGCAGGACGCCTCACACGGAGCCGGGCATAGTCGTCCGGTGAATTCGGGAAAGTTGTTTGTGGCGTGCAGCCGGTCAATAGCCTCGCGGCCCTTGTCCCGCCACGTGAGGTCGTTCCATTCCGGGATCAGGTTACCCAGCGGGCATCCCTGGTGGCAGAACGGTATGCCGCAGTCCATGCAGCGGCCGGCCTGGCTCTTCAGGACGCCTTTTTCCTGCGCCTCGTACACTTCCTTCCAGTCCATGATCCGGACCGGAACGGGCCTGCGCGGCTGCGTCTGACGCTCGCGCACCTTCATGAATCCGCGTGGGTCAGCCACCGGTTACCTCCAAAATTCTGTTCCAGACCTCTTCACCATCGGGATCGAGGCCCTCTTCGATGGCTGCGGCCCGAGCGTCAAGGACTCGTGCAAAGTCGCGTGGCAACACCTTGGTCAGGCGAGGCACCGTTGTCTCGAAATCGTCGAGCATCTTGGCTGCAAGCGGCGACTCGGTTTCCTCCTGGTGACGCAGAAGCAACTGGCGGACAATCTCGATGTCTTCGGCATCGAGTTCCTCAAGCTTCAGTTCACCGCTGTTCAGCGCCTGCACATTGACCCGCGTCTGGTCAAGATCCAGTACATAAGCGGTGCCTCCGGACATACCGGCTCCGAAGTTGCGGCCGGTGCGTCCGAGGATCAGCGCCTGCCCACCGGTCATGTACTCGCAACCGTGGTCGCCGATGCCTTCAACGACGGCGGTTGCGCCGGAGTTGCGTACCAGGAACCGCTCCCCCACCTGCCCGCGGAGGAAGATTTCGCCGCTGGTTGCGCCGTAGCCGATCACGTTGCCTGCAATGACATTGCGGTCGGCGCGGAAGACGTTTGCGCGGTCCGGCCGCACGACGATGCGTCCGCCGGACAGGCCCTTGCCGACGTAGTCGTTCGAGTCACCGAGGAGCCGCAGCGTTATACCCGCTGGAAGGAAGGCTCCCAGCGACTGGCCGGCCTGGCCGGTCAGCGTCACATCGATGGTGTCGGTTGCCAGGGTCTCCGTGCCGAATCTGCGGGTGACCTCGTAGCCGAGCATGGTGCCGACCGAGCGGTCGGTGTTGACGATATCGAGCGTGATGCGGACGGGCGCACGGTGGTTCAGCGCGTCGCTGCTCATGTCGATGAGCTTGTTGTCGAAGTGTTGGTCCAGCTCGTGATTCTGCGCGAACAAATTTCGCAGCGGAGCATCCTCACCGAACTCGTTGCCACGCAGGATCGGCTCGAGGTTCAGTCCGTCCGCCTTCCAGTGGTCGACGGCACGCTTGACGTCCAGAACCTCGCTGTGACCGATTGCCTCATCGAGTGAACGGAAGCCAAGCTCGGCCAGCAGCTCGCGGACCTCCTCGGCAATGAACTCGAAGAAGTTCACCACGAACTCGGGCTTGCCCGTGAAGCGGGAGCGTAGTTCGGGGTTTTGCGTGGCCACGCCTACCGGGCAGGTGTCGAGGTGGCAAACGCGCATCATGATGCAACCCGAGACCACCAGCGGAGCGGTGGCGAACCCGAATTCCTCGCCGCCGAGCAGCGCTGCGATCAGGACGTCGCGCCCTGTCTTCAGTTGGCCGTCCACCTGGACCACTACGCGGTCCCGCAGCCCGTTGAGCATCAGCGTCTGCTGCGTTTCGGCGACGCCGAGCTCCCATGGAGCGCCTGCGTGCTTGAGCGAGTTGAGCGGGCTGGCACCGGTTCCGCCGTCATGGCCTGAGATGAGTACGACGTCGGCCTTCGCCTTCGTGACTCCGGCAGCCACGGTGCCGATCCCGACTTCCGATACGAGCTTCACATGGACGCGTGCCGAGGTGTTGGCGCGCTTCAGATCGTAGATCAGCTGCGCCAGG
Organism: uncultured Arthrobacter sp.; assembly: GCF_947495145.1. Taxonomy (GTDB): domain Bacteria; phylum Actinomycetota; class Actinomycetes; order Actinomycetales; family Micrococcaceae; genus Arthrobacter_D. The sequence continues at coordinate 235,216 of NZ_CANLXP010000001.1, read as the reverse complement.
TCCTCGATCGAGTAGATGTCGTGGTGCGGCGGCGGCGAGATGAGGGCCACTCCCGGCGTGGAGTGCCGCGTCCGGGCAACCCACGGGTAAACCTTCTGGCTCATCAGCTGGCCGCCCTCGCCGGGCTTGGCTCCCTGCGCCATCTTGATCTGGATGTCGTCGGCATTGGTGAGATAGAGACTGGTGACGCCGAACCGTCCCGACGCCACCTGCTTGATCGCCGAGCGCCGCTCGGGATCAAGCAGCCGGTCCACGTCCTCGCCGCCTTCACCGGTATTGGACTTTGCGCCCAGGCGGTTCATGGCGATGGCGAGGGTCTCATGGGCCTCCTGCGAAATGGACCCGTAGCTCATCGCGCCGGTGGAGAAACGCTTGACGATGCTCGATACAGGCTCGACTTCCTCCAGCGGAACCGGCGGCCGCAGTCCGTCCTTGAAGCCGAGAAGGCCTCGCAGGGTCATGAGCTCGCGGGACTGATCGTCGACACCTTTGGTGTAGGACTTGAAAATGTCGTAGCGGCGTTCGCGCGTAGCGTGCTGCAGGCGGAAGACCGTTTCCGGGTTGAACAGGTGCGGCGGACCTTCGCGGCGCCACTGGTACTCGCCGCCGTTGTCGAGGCTGCGGTACGGGTCCTCGATCCCGTCCTGTGGGTACGCGTACTCGTGGCGTGCGGCTGCCTCGCCGGCAACGACGGCCAGGCCGACGCCGCCGAGCTGCGTCTGCGTGCCGTGGAAATATTCATCGACGAAATCCTGGGCCAAACCGAGGGCTTCGAAGGTTTGCGCACCGCAATACGAGCTGACCGTGGAAATGCCCATCTTGGACATGATCTTCAGGACTCCCTTGCCGAGGCCCTTGATCAGGTTCGCAACGGCCTGTTCTGTGGTGACTCCCGCAACGTCCCCGTTGCGAACCAGTTCCTCGCAGCTTTCCATGGCGAGGTAGGGGTTGACGGCGGAAGCACCGTAGCCGATGAGGACCGCGACATGGTGGACTTCACGGACGTCGCCCGCCTCGACCACCAGGGACGTCTTGGTCCGGTTCGCGCTCTTCAGCAGGTGGTGGTGGACAGCGCTGGTCAACAGCAGCGACGGAATCGGTGCCCACTGCGCGTTTGAGTCGCGGTCGGAAAGCACAACATACTGGATGCCGCGATTGATCGCGCTCGAAACCTGCTCACAGATCTCCGCCAACCGTGCCCGCAGGGACGCCTCCCCGCCGTCGACCCGGTAAAGGCCCCGTACGCGGACGGTGAGGCGGTCACCGTCGTCGGACTCTAGGTTGGCGATCTTCGCGAGTTCATCATTGTTGATGACCGGAAAGTCCAGGGCGATCTGCTTGGAGTGCACCTGGCTGGAAGACAGGAGGTTGCCGTCCGGGCCGATCGTGACGCCCATTGAAGTGACCAGTTCCTCGCGGATCGCGTCCAGCGGGGGGTTTGTGACCTGCGCGAAGGACTGCACGAAGTAGTCGAACAGCAGCCGCGGGCGCTTCGAGAGTACGGCGATCGGAGTATCCGAACCCATCGCGCCGAGGGGCTCAGCACCCGCCTTCGCCCTGGGGCCCAGCAGAATGCGCAGTTCCTCCTGCGTGTAGCCGAAGGTGCGCTGCCTGCGGTTGATGGAGGCCTTGGTGTGGACCACGTGTTCACGCTCGGGCAGGTCCTTCAGATCAATCAGGTTTTCCTTGACCCATTCGCCCCAGGGATTGGCGGCCGCAATTTCGGCCTTAACCTCCTGATCCTCAATGATGCGGCCGTCCTCGGTGTCGACCAGGAACATCTTGCCCGGCGACACCCGGCCCTTGCGAACGATCTTGGAAGGTTCGACGTCGATGACGCCCACCTCGGAGGCGAGGACGACGAGGCCGTCCTCCATGACCCAGTACCGCGCAGGCCTGAGACCGTTGCGGTCCAGGACAGCTCCCACGAGCCGTCCGTCCGTGAAGGAAACAGCGGCCGGGCCGTCCCACGGCTCCATCAGCATGGAGTGGTACTGGTAGAAGGCTCGCCGCGCAGGGTCCATGGACGTGTGGTTTTCCCACGCCTCCGGAATCATCATCATGATCGCGTGCGTAATGGGACGCCCCGCAAGCATCAGCAGTTCGGCCACCTCGTCGAAGGACGCTGAGTCGGAAGCACCGGGCGTGCAGATGGGGAAAAGCTCCTCGGGCGAGTCGCCGAGCAGCGCGTTGGCCAGCTGCGACTGCCGTGCGCGCATCCAGTTCCGGTTGCCCTTGACGGTGTTGATTTCGCCGTTGTGAGCGATGGTGCGAAAAGGCTGGGCCAACGGCCATGACGGGAAGGTATTCGTGGAGAAACGCGAATGGACGATTCCGAGCTTGGTCTTGAACCGTGGATCCGACAGGTCTGGATAGAACGGTTCGAGCTGGGCCGTGGTCAGCATGCCCTTGTAAACCATGGTCTTCGAAGACAGCGAGGGGAAGTAGACGCCGTACTTGTTCTGTGTACGCTTGCGCAGGCGGAAGGCCTGGGCGTCGAGATCCTCGCTGTTGCCGGCGGCGGGGGCAATGAAGAGCTGGACGAAGTGCGGCATGCACGCCCGCGCCATAGCCCCGACGAGGTCTGCAGCCACGGGAACCTCCCGCCAGCCCAGGACCGTCAGCCCCTCCGACTCGGCAAGGCTTTCAATGCCGGCGCGGGCGGTTGCCTCTTCGCCTGCCTCCGCAGGCAGGAAGGCTGTCCCGACGGCGTAACTGCCGGGAGCCGGAAGTTCGAATTCGACGACAGCGCGGAAGAACTCGTCGGGTACCTGGGTAAGGAGGCCCGCGCCGTCGCCCGTCCCTTCATCGGCGCCGACTGCACCGCGATGCTCAAGATTGCGCAGGGCGGTCAGCGCGGCATCGACGATGTCGTGGCCCGGCTCCCCCCGGAGCGTGGCAATCACGGCAAGGCCGCAGGCGTCCTTCTCGTTTTCCGGGTTGTACAGTCCGGATGCTTCCGGGTACGAAGCGAATCGTGTGAAGGGCGATTCCGCGCGTATTACTTCAGGCAGCAGGCCGCTGGTGGGTGCAGTCATAGATAGTGTCCTTCCCCCATGATGGAGCGTTGGGAGGGGACAGCTTCGGCCCCGAGGCGCGCTTGTCCCTGCAGGGAGGCGCTTCATTTCTTGTGCACATTGTAGGACCGGCACGCCGCACGCCGACATGGCTTGCGGGCATGAATTGACGGCGCTGCGGCCTGATCATGTCCCGGTACGAAGGCGAAGCCTGTGAGCTTTCCTGGTGTATCGGGCGGGCCACGACGCTGTGACAGTGTCCTGAGGTAGGGCGGTGGCCCAGCCGGACGCTACTTTCGGGGGTCTGATTCCCGGGGTTCCTCGGGGGCAGGTCCAGCGGAGGCGGACGTGCCTGAGGCATCTTTTATTTCTGGAAGATTAGCACGGCCGGGCCCTGTCCCAGCGGATATGTCGGAAGTTTGATTCACTGTGCCCGATCCGTTATCCGCGGCGGACCCGCTTGTTCGGAGCTTCGCGGACTCGTTTGCGTCCGTGTCAGCAGCGGAGTGAGGCGCGCGCCCGGGCAGGTAAACAGAGTGTTCCTTCAAACCCCGCTGCTTCACCGAGAGGTAGATGAAGATGGCAAGGGATACCGCCAGCACGAGGACGCTTGTCCAGACATTCAGCCTTTGTGTTACGCCCAGGATGGTGATCATCTCGGCGTCGTCAATTCTCAGCGCCTCGATCCAGACACGGCCCGCGGTGTAGTAGGCGGCGTACAGCCAGAACATCCGGCCCCCGCGCAGCCTGAACCTGCGGTCCAGGAGGAGCAGGACCGCAACCCCCACGAGGTTCCAGAGTGACTCATACAGGAAGGTTGGATGGAACAGCGTTCCCGGCTCAGCGTCTGCGGGGAAGTTGGGGTTGTCAGCGTCAATCTCCAGGCCCCAGGGCAGATCGGTTGGAGCGCCGAACAACTCCTGGTTGAACCAGTTACCCCACCGGCCGATTGCCTGGGCGAGTAGAACTCCGGGTGCGGCAGCATCAGCGAAGGCCGACAGCCGCACCCCTGCGCGACGGCAGCCGATCCACGCACCCACTGCTCCGAGTGCCACCGCTCCCCAGATACCCAGACCGCCTTCCCAGATCCTGGGAATGCGGGAAAGGTCCCCGTCAGGACCGAAGTAGGCGTCCGGTGAGGAGAAGACATGGTAGAGCCGGCCGCCGATGAGGCCGAACGGAACGGCCCAAATGGCTACGTCCCAGACGACGTCGGGGTTGCCGCCGTAGCGCTTCCACCGGGCGGAGGTTAGGAGCAGCGCAACGATGATTCCGGCAAGGATGCACAGCGCGTAGGCGTGAATCGTGGCGGGGCCGATTGAGAAGCTTGCCCATTCAGCGGGCGGGCTGGGAATGCTGGCGGGGATCATGCTAAGCCTTTCGAGGTTCCGGTGCTCAGGTCCTTCGCGAGTGCCGCGACGGCGGGAACGCCGCCGTCGCGCAGGGCAGCAACCAGTGCGGTGCCGACAATGACGCCGTCGGCATAAGCTCCGATCTCCTGCACATGTTCGGCAGTGGAGACCCCAAGTCCGACGCAGGCGCGCTCGGCGCCGGCACGGTGAGCAGCGGCGACAACCTCCTGGGCAGCAGAGCTGACGGAGGAGCGTGCGCCCGTAATGCCCATGATCGATACGGCGTAGACGAATCCCCGGGTTGCATCGACTGTGGACTGCATGCGTTCCGGCGAGCTTGAGGGCGCCACAAGGAAGACCCGGTCGAGCCCGAACTCGTCCGAGACGGCCATCCATTCGGCTGCCTCGTCCGGGATGAGGTCAGGTGTAATCAGGCCGGCACCACCGGCTGCAGCCAGACGGTCGGCGAACTCGCGGACCCCCATGCGCATGACCGGGTTCCAGTAGGTCATCACGAGGACTGCGGCATCCGTCCGGCGGGTGATTCCCTCAACGACGTCGAAGATCTGGCGGACGGAGAAACCGTTCCGGAGTGCCTCGACGGTCGCCTGCTGGATAACTGTCCCGTCCATCACCGGATCGGAGTACGGGATCCCGATCTCGATGAGGTCCACGCCGTTCTCCGCCATTGCAACCGCTGCGTCGATGGTGGTCTGGACGTCCGGGAATCCTGCGGGAAGGTAGCCGACCAGAGCCGTGCGTCCTGCTGCGCGTGCCCGCTCAATAGCGGCTGCGGACTTACTCAGTGTTTCGGTGCTCACAACTGCTCTCCTTCGGCGCCGATTTCTGCTTCCGCGCTGTCTTCCGGCAACAGGTCAAACCACTCAGCCGCGGTGGCGACGTCCTTGTCCCCACGGCCCGAGAGATTCACGACAATGACCTTCTCGCCGGCGTTCCCTGGCTCCGCAGCAAGGCGCTGCCCAACCTTCAGTGCTCCGGCAAGCGCGTGCGCGGACTCGATGGCAGGAATGATCCCTTCCGTGCGGCAGAGCAGGCGGAATGCGTCCATCGCTTCAGCGTCGGTGATTGGCTCATAGCTCGCCCGCCCGATGTCGGCGAGGAATGCGTGTTCCGGCCCGACCCCGGGGTAATCGAGACCAGCGGAGATCGAGTGGGACTCCGTGGTCTGCCCGTCGTCGTCCTGCATCAGGTACGAACGGGCACCGTGGAGCACCCCTGGCCGTCCCAGCGTGATCGTTGCCGCGTGCCGGCCGGTATCGACGCCGTCGCCTCCAGCCTCGAACCCGTACAGCGCCACCTCGCGGTCGTCAAGGAAACCGTGGAAGATTCCGATGGCGTTGGAGCCGCCGCCGATGCAGGCGCAGACGGCATCGGGCAGCCGGCCGGTGGCGCTGAGGATCTGCTCGCGCGCTTCCTCGCCGATAACCTCATGGAAGTAACGGACCATGGCCGGGAAAGGGTGTGCACCGGCCGCCGTGCCCAGCAGGTAGTGCGTGGTGTGAACGTTGGCAACCCAGTCGCGCAGTGCGTCGTTGATTGCGTCCTTCAGGGTTTGTGAACCGTTGGTGACCGGAATGACCTCCGCGCCCAGAAGCTGCATCCGCGCGACGTTGAGCGCCTGGCGGCGGCAGTCCTCAGCACCCATGTAAACCACACATTCGAGACCGAGCAGGGCAGCGGCGGTGGCGCTGGCAACGCCATGCTGCCCTGCCCCCGTCTCCGCAATAACGCGGGTCTTTCCCATCCGCTTGGCAAGCAGTGCCTGGCCCAGCACATTGTTGATTTTGTGTGAGCCGGTGTGGTTCAGGTCCTCGCGCTTGAGGAAAACCCTTACGCCCCCGGCGTGCTCGGCAAACCGGCGGGCTTCGGTCAGGAGGGAAGGCCTGCCGGAGTAGGACCGGTTGAGTTCGGTGACCTGTGCCAGGAAGTCCGGGTCGGACTTGGCCTTGTCGAAGGTCTCCTCCAGCTCGTCCAGGGCGGCGATCAGGGACTCGGGCATCCAGCGCCCACCGTATGCCCCGAAGTATGGGCCCTGTGCGTGACGCAGCGAACCGCCGGCCAGAAACGCCTCTGCGGGGCCGTCAGTTGCAGGCTGGGGCTGTTCAGTGTCAGTCATGAACCTTGTCGTCCTGTCGTGATGGTGTACGGCTGTCCGTCGTGTCGGCGACAGCGTCAGGAATGCAGTGCGTTGCCTACCCGGGTGAAGTTCCTGACCGTTGCCTCTGGATTGGAGTGGCGAACGAGGGCCTCGCCGACGAGGACGGCGTGAGCTCCGTCTGCAGCATAGAGCTCGACGTCGGCGATGTCCCGAACACCTGACTCAGCCACCAGAACGGAATGGGAGGGGATGAGTGCCGCCAGCGCAGGGAAAACCGAACGGTCGATCTCGAGCGTCTTCAGGTTACGTACATTTACGCCGATGATCCGTGCGCCGACGGCGACCGCGCGCTGAACTTCCTCGGCGGTATGTGTTTCGACCAACGCATGCATGCCCAGGCGCTCGGTGAGTTCGAGGAAGGAAGCGAGGGTGGCGTCATCGAGCGCGGCAACAATAAGGAGAATCAGGTCCGCGCCGTGCGCGCGGGCTTCGAAGATCTGGTACTCGTCAACGGTGAAGTCCTTACGCAGAATGGGGACGTTCACGGCTGCCCGGACAGCATCAAGGTCCGCGAGCGACCCGCCGAAGCGACGTTCTTCTGTGAGGACGCTGATCACCGCAGCCCCGCCGCGCTCATAGGCGGCAGCAAGTTCAGCGGGGTCCTGGATGTTCGACAGTTCACCCTTGGACGGGCTCTTCCGTTTCACCTCCGCGATGACGCCCATACCGTTCGTCCCTGCGCTCAGCGCGGCGTAGGCGTCGCGGGGGGCAGGAGCCTGTTCCGCCAGCACGCGGACGTCCTCCAGCGGGAGGGACCGCCTGCGTGCGTCGAGATCTTCGCGGACTCCGGCGACGATGTCTTCGAGAACGCTCACTTAGTGCCCGGAGTTCTTCAAACGGTGGCCGCCCACGCCGAATCCGGCCTTCTTCAGGACGAGTCCGAGGGCGAGGCCGATCACCATGATGAGGGCACCAATCCAGAAGAGTATGGTGCCGGCGTCCTTGTTGCCCTCGGTGCTTGCGAAGATGAAGGCGAACGAAGACAACGCTGCGCCGGCAAGCATCACAAAGACGCAGGTCCAGGCTGCGGGACTGTTGCCGTGTCCGACGGTTTCATCGTAGGCCGCCGAATGCTCAGCCATCGGGGTGTCGTTGGTACCGGTCTCGGGCGCGGTCTTAGCCATGGCATATCTCCTTGTGCTGTGGTCTCATTCCATTCTGCCATTGATTCAGCGGGGCGCTGATTCGCATCCGGCACTCAGCCGGTGGGGTCCTCACCCCGGCTGAGACTGTCCCAGTTATCTATCTCGTCGGCGTTCGCATCGGCCTTCGGAGCCTGCCTCCTGCCGGCTGTTGTTTCGTACCGCCGGGCGGCGCGCCAGCCGCGGCCGGCGATCAGCAGCCAGACCGCGCAGGCGACCAGCAGGATTCCCGCTACGGCGGCGAGCCACGGCATAGGGGTTGCCGTCACTGAGACGCCGTCCTGACTGGTGACTCCGAGTGCTTCACCGATCGCCGGTGCGGCGGAGGCCGCGGGGTCGCCGGCGACGGCAAGGCTGCTGACGAGGATGCCTGCGCCGGCCACGGTCAGGATTGCGGCGATGATCCACCGGGCGGTGCGGCCGGCGATCGATACGGCCAGCGCTGCGGCCAGGCCCACCAGCGCGAACGCCGTCACGGCAGTGGCGGCGTCGGATCCGGGGACTTCGATGGTGGGGGTCTGAACCGCGGTCTGTGGCAGGGTGACTGAAAGCCAGGTCTGGGTGGTACTGCCGAAAGCCGCAAGCGCCGCGATCACCGTAGCCAGGACGACGACGCCCTTGCGGCGCGCGGCGGGCGTTCGGGACTGCCCAGGAACGGGTGGCTGTGAGGACGGGCTCATACGGTGCCCACGCCGGTGTCGGTCACGGGATGAAGACTCGCCGCGATCAAGGCAGCCCGCAATGGCGCAGCGGCCTTGTTGACAGTTTCCAGTGCCTCCGCCTCCAGCTCGGAATCGGCAACGATTCCGCCTCCTGCCTGCACATAGGCACGGTTGTCGCGCAGCAGGGCGGACCGGATGGCGATCGCCATGTCCATGTCCCCGGCGAAATCGAGGTAACCCACCACTCCCCCGTAGATGCCGCGTTTGTGCGGTTCAAGTTCGTCCAGCAACCGCAGGGCACGCGGTTTGGGAGCTCCGGACAGCGTGCCTGCGGGGAAGGTCGCGGCCAGCACATCGTAGGCGGACCGCTTCGGATCCAGTTGCCCGACGACGGTCGACACCAGGTGCATGATGTGGCTGAACCGTTCGACCTCCATGAACTGAGTTACGTCCACTGTTCCCGGGCGGCACACCTTGGAGATGTCGTTGCGCGCCAGATCCACGAGCATAAGGTGCTCCGCCCGCTCCTTCTCGTCCGCGAGGAGTTCCTCGGCAAGGGCACGGTCCTGTTCGGCAGTCTTTCCGCGCGGCCGGGATCCGGCGATGGGGTGGGTGATGACCTCCGAGCCGTTGACGGTAACGAGCGCTTCCGGTGACGATCCCACGATTGAATACGGGCGTCCGGACGCGTCCTCGAGGCTGAACAGGTACATATACGGACTCGGATTGGTGGTACGCAGCACCCGGTAGACGTCCAGGGCTGAGGCGTCGCAGTCGAGCTCGAACCGGCGGGAGATGACCACCTGGAACACCTCGCCGTCCACGATGGCCTCCTTGCCGCGCTCGATCGCGGCCAGGTACTGGTCCCGATCCCATCGTTCGCGGACACGGGACATCATCGTTGCACTGTCGGCCGCGTTATCCGCCAGGACCGACACCGGCTGTTCCGACGCCGCGGCGAGCCGCTGGAGCATACTGCGAAGGCGGGCAACGGCGTCGTGCCAGGCTTCGTCGACGCGCGCGGAGGAATTGTCGTAGTTGATGGCGTTGGCTACCAGCGTCACCCTGCCGCCGGCGTTGTCATGAATAGCCATATCGGTCACCAGATTCATGGCGAGTTCCGGCAACTCGAGATCATCCTCCGGAGGGGAAGTGAGCCGCTCCCAGTGCCGGACCGACTCCCACCCGATGAAGCCGACCATGCCGGAGGTGAAAGGCGGGAGTTCATCGAACCGTGCGGTCTGAAGTTCCTCGACAGTCCGGCGAAGCGCCTCCACCGGATTGCCGTTCACTGGAACACCCGCAGGCGGCTCCCCCAACCAGCAGGCCTCGCCGTCCTTGGTGGTGAGGGTTGCCCGCGAGTTGACGCCGATGAACGAGTAGCGGGACCACACTCCGCCCTCAGCTGCCGATTCCATCAGGAACGTGCCCGGGTGCCCGTCTGTGAGCTTCCGGTAGATTCCGATGGGCGTGTGCGCATCATCGAGCACCGTCAGCCGGACAGGTATGACCCGCCGGTCCCGGGCAAGGACGCGGAACTCCTCCAGGCCGGGGGCGATTACTCCGAGCTCATCCATGAAAGGCGTTTCCTAAATACTTGCGCCCGTCCGCGATGGTGGGCGGGCTGAGTGTTTCCTGCTTCTGGTTTGCGTCCGTTGGTCCTACGCGGAGCCGACGACGGCGGCAAGTTCCCTGCCCTCAAAACAGGTCCGGGTGCCGGTATGGCAGGCCGCACCGACCTGCTGCACCCGCACCAGGAGCGCATCGCCGTCGCAGTCCAGCGCTACCGACTTCACGTACTGCACGTGCCCGGACGTGTCCCCCTTGCGCCAGTATTCCTGCCGGGACCGCGAGTAGAAGGTGACTCGGCCGCTGGTCAGGGTCCGCCGCAGCGCTTCATCGTCCATCCAGCCGAGCATCAGGACCTCGCCCGTGCCGTGCTCCTGGATGATGGCTGCGACAAGTCCGGCGGCATCGCGCTTGAGGGCGTCGGCAACGGCAGGATCGAGCGCCGGGGTATCGCCGGCGGCAGGGGAAATGGCGGATTCGGGGTGTTGTGACATCGCAACTGATTCTAGGCGAGGAAGGCGCCTGTCATGCTATTTTCAGTAGTGATGCATTTCGTTGATCCTTCCCGTGAAGTCCTCGCCGAAACCCTGCTCGCGGCCGGGCCTCACTCCCCCACGCTGTGCGACGGGTGGCAGACGAAGGAACTGGCCGCGCACCTGTATCTGAGGGGTCACCGGCCCAGCGTGGGAATCGGCGCCCTGATCAAGCCGCTATCTGTCGTCTCCGAGAAAGCCACCCGCACCCTGGCCGCAAAGTCTGCGTCGACGCCCGCCTATGAGCAACTCGTCAACGACTTCCGCAAGGGCCATCCGTTTTACTCGCCCATGCGCGTGCAGTCCCTTGATACGAGCACCAACCTCATCGAGTACTTCGTGCATACGGAAGACGTCCGCCGCGCAACCAGCAGGTGGGCGCCCCGTGCACTGGATGACGAATACTCGGATGCCCTCTGGGACGAGCTGATCAAGCGTGCCGCCATCCTCTACCGGGGCGTGGACCTCGGCATCGTTCTGGTGCGTCCGGACGGTCCCAGGCACGTTGCCAAGCGTGCGCCCGTGTCGGTTGCCATTGTCGGCGAGCCCGGGGAGCTGCTCATGCACGCCCACGGCCGCACCCGCCATGCGCTGGTTACCTTCGAAGGACAGCCCGACGCCGTCGCACTCCTTGAGAGCGCAGAGGTAGGACTCTAGCGGCACGGTTCCCTACCGGACCGGGAAGCCTGCGTCCCTGATTGCCTTCTTGACCTCGGCGATCGCGTCAACCGGCCCGAAATGGAACACCGATGCGGCGAGCACCGCGTCGGCGCCTGCGGCTACAGCGGGCGGGAAGTGTGCCGGCTCGCCGGCACCGCCGGAAGCGATGAGGGGAACCTTCACGGCAGCACGGACAGCCCGGATCATTTCAAGATCGAAGCCCTCCCGGGTGCCGTCCGCATCAATGGAGTTCAGCAGGATTTCGCCCACGCCACGGTCGGCCGCTTCGCGGGCCCAGGCCACCGCGTCGATCCCGGTTCCCTTGCGGCCGCCATGCGTGGTTACTTCGAATCCCGATGGCGTGGACCGGTCGTGGGTCCGGCGGGCATCGAGGCTCAGCACGAGTACCTGGGATCCAAAGTGCGACGTGATTTCGTCGATGACCTGCGGACGGGCAACCGCTGCGGTATTGATGGACGCCTTGTCCGCGCCCGCGCGCAGCAACCGGTCGACGTCGGAAATCTCCCTTACGCCCCCGCCTACAGTGAGAGGGATGAAGACTTCCTCGGCCGTCTTTGCAACCACGTCGAAGGTGGTGGCGCGGTTGCCGGAGGAGGCGGTGACGTCGAGAAACGTCAGCTCATCAGCGCCCGCGCGGTCATAGCGGTGCGCAAGCTCTACCGGGTCGCCGGCATCGCGGAGGTCCTCGAAGTTGATGCCCTTGACTACGCGTCCGGCGTCGACGTCAAGGCAGGGTATGACGCGGATAGCGACGCTCATCAGACAGCCCCGCCTAAATCCGGCACGCGTGGATGGTGCTGACCAGAATGGCCCGGGCCCCCAGGTCGTAGAGCTCATCCATAATCCGGTTGGTGCTGTGGCGCTTCACCATTGAGCGGACCGCAACCCACTCCGAGTCGCGCAGCGGCGAAACCGTGGGTGACTCGAGGCCCGGTGTGAGCGCGGCCGCCTGATCGACCAGCTCCTTGCGGATGTCGTAGTCGAGCAGCACATACTGGCGGGCCACAAGCACACCCTGGAGACGGCGGATGAGGATATCCAGCCCGACGGGAGTTGCGTTCTTGCGGCCGATGAGTACGGCCTCACTGCGCAGGATCGGATCGCCGAAGATTTCCATTCCAGCAGCCTTGAGGGTGTTCCCCGTCTCGACGACGTCGGCGATAGCATCCGCGACGCCGAGACGCACGGAGGATTCCACTGCGCCGTCGAGTCGGACGACAGTCGCGTTGACGCCCTGCTCGGCCAGGAAAGTGCGCAGGAGCCCGTCGTAGCTGGTGGCCAGGCGGCGCCCCTCAAGTTCGGCGACGGAAGCGAAGTGGCCGACCGGCCCGGCGAAGCGGAACGTCGAGGCTCCGAAGCCGAGGGGCAGGAGTTCCTCAGCGTCCACCTGCGCGTCGAGGAAGAGATCGCGCCCGGTTATTCCGACGTCGAGGGTGCCTGAACCCACGTACACGGCTATGTCCCGCGGCCGCAGGAAGAAGAATTCGATTTCGTTCTCGGGGTCCACCATCACCAGTTCGCGAGTGTCTCTGCGCTGGCGGTAGCCCGCCTCGCTGAGCATTGCGGAGGCGGATTCTGACAGGGACCCCTTGTTGGGGACTGCTACTCGAAGCATGGGTTTCCTTTGGGAAAGAGGGTTTCCTTGGGGCTGGCCTGAAAGCAGGCGCTTGGCCGCGCGGGTCGGTTGAAGGTTTCCGGCGCGCGGCTACAGATGCTTGTAGACGTCCTCGAGTGTGAGCCCCTTGGCGATCATCATGACCTGGAGGTGGTAGAGCAGCTGGGAAATTTCTTCTGCGGCGGCCTCGTTGGACTCGTACTCGGCGGCCATCCACACTTCGGCTGCCTCCTCGACCACTTTCTTGCCGATCCCGTGCACGCCTGAGTCCAGTTCAGCCACGGTGCGTGACCCCGTTGGGCGGGCAGCGGCTTTCTCACTCAGCTCGGCAAAGAGGATGTCGAAGGATTTCACTCTGCCTAGGTTACTGGGTTCGGCGGGATCCACCGTATCCCTGCCATTTTATGTGACGAACCTCCCGCGTAGAAACAGCTGCGGAACCGATGCGGTTCAGTTGCTCCATGGTCCCAGCACGGCTGCCGTTGCCAGCGCGGCGACAGTTGCCTCGTATCCCTTGTCCTCGCTGGAGCCGGCCAGTCCGGCACGGTCCAGGCCCTGCTCTTCCGTGTCGCAGGTCAGGACACCGAAGCCGACCGGCACCTTGGCGCGCACACTGACGTCGGTGAGTCCCGACGTCGCGGCCTGGCAAACGTAGTCGAAGTGGGGTGTCCCGCCCCGGATGACCACACCGAGCGCGACGACGGCGTCATAGTGGGGTGCCAAGCGTGCCGCTGCAACCGGAAGCTCGAAACTGCCCGGGACGCGGACCACGTCGGGTTCGATACCGGCATCGGCGGCAGCCCGTCGGGCGCCGTCGAGCAGTCCGTCCATGATTGCGGTGTGCCAGCTGGCCGCGATGACGGCGAGCCGGACCGGCTCCTGCCGTCCTGATCGCTGAGCGAGGCTGGCGACGTCGATACTGGGGGCGCCGTGTCCGGCCATGGTTCTCCTTGGGATGTTTGGAAGTCTGGAAGGTGGATGTCTGGTCTGAGATCTGAGGGCTGTGTCGAGCGGAGGGAACGGTCAGCTCTGCTGGACGATTTTTTCCTGTGGGCGCTGGTGGAACCGCTCCTCAAGGTGAGACAGCTGGTGGTTGAGGCGGTCGCGCTTCGTCTCCAGGTAGTGCTGGTTCTCCAGCCTGGACGGAATTTCTGAAGGCACCATGGACACGACGGTGACCCCGTACCGTTCAAGGTGTTCCCGCTTGACGGGGTTGTTGCTCAGCAGCCGTATCCTGGCGATGCCGAGCTCCGCAAGGATTCCCGCTGCTGCCTGGTAGTCACGCGCATCGACGGGCAATCCGAGCTGCTCGTTTGCCTCGACCGTGTCCGCACCGTTTTCCTGCAGGGCATAAGCGCGCAATTTATTGGCCAGGCCGATCCCACGGCCCTCCTGCCCCCGAAGGTAGACAACCGTCCCGCCCTGCTCGTGGATCAGGCCAAGCGCCTGCTCGAGCTGCTCGCCGCAATCGCAGCGGTAGGAGCCGAAGACGTCGCCGGTCAGGCACTCCGAGTGCATACGGACCAGCGGGGCGCCGTCCGCTGTGGAAGTGCCCGGAGCGGACATCGTAAGGTGCTCCACGCCGGCTGCCGCATCCGTCCAGGCCTGCGCAGTGAAGGATCCGAACGCCGTCGGAATAGTGACGGTGGGACCGCCGGTGACCGTGCTCATTCGGCAGCTCCCGATCCGCCTGCGGCAAGGTGAGCCGCGAGATCCTCGATCGAAATCAGGGGCGTAGCGTGCCGGGTAGCAAAGTCCCGCAGCGCTGGCAGGCGCATCATGGCGCCGTCGTCATGAGTGATCTCCGCGATGACGGCGGCAGGCTCAACACCCGCCAACCGGCAGAGGTCGATCGCCGCCTCGGTGTGACCGCGCCGCTCCCGCACACCACCGTCGACCGCCCGCAGCGGGAAGATGTGGCCCGGCCGGGTGAGGTCGGACGCCGCAGACGACGGAGCTGCAAGAACGCGTGCGGTCAGCGCCCGGTCGGCCGCGCTGATGCCGGTGCTGACACCGACGGCCGCGTCGCAGGAAACGGTGTAGGCGGTCTGCTTCGCGTCCTGATTGTTGAGCACCATGGCGGGCAGCTCCAACCGGTCCGCGGTTTCTCCGGTCACGGGCACGCACAGCACGCCCGAGGTGTACCGGATGGTCCATGCAGTCAGCTCAACCGTGGCGAACTGCGCCGCGAAAATGATGTCGCCTTCATTCTCACGGTTGGCATCATCAACGACGACGACGGCGCGGCCCGCGGCCATGGCGGCCACGGCCGCCTCCACGGGGTCCAAAGTGATTTCCAGCACCTGTGTCCGGTCTGCCGTCGGCGACACTGGGCTGTTCTCGCTTGAAGTCATGCCTGCGCCCCATTTCCGGTCGACCCGTTCGCGGTGAAGGCGAGCAGCCGCTCTGCGTACTTGGCCAGGACGTCCATTTCGAGGTTCACCGGATCCCCGATGCTCTTGGCTCCCAGACCGGTGCCGGCGAGGGTTGTCGGGATGAGTCCCACTTCGAACCAGGGCGCCGGGTCCCCCGGCCCGCTTACGGCGGTCACGGTGAGCGATACGCCGTCCACTGCGACGGATCCCTTCTCTGCTGTGTAACGGTCCAGCGGGGCGGGAACGCTGAAGCGCAGGCGCTCCCAGGAACCCAGGTCCTCGCGCTCGCGGAGGGTGCCGACGCCGTCGACGTGGCCCTGCACAACGTGGCCGTCCAGCCGACCGTTCGCGGGAACGCAGCGTTCAAGATTCACCCTGTCGCCCTCGGTCAATTGTCCGACGGTCGTTCGCGCCAGCGTTTCCCCCATCACGTCCACGCTGATGCGTGCGCCGTCGATCGTGGTGGCGGTCAGGCACACTCCGTCGACTGCGATGGATCCGCCCAGCTCCAATCCCGTCCCGGTTGGGCCGGCGTCGAACACCAGCACAGCGCTCTTCCCGTCCGGGGTGCGCTGGAACGAGGTGATGGTGCCCTGTCCGGAGACAATTCCTGTAAACACTCAACGGCCTTTCTTCATGGACGCCGGAGCCGGCGCGATGGGTTTGAGGTGCAGTCGGACATCATCGCCGAGCTGGGTTACTGAGGCGGCGCCGTCGGGATCGAGGCGCCACACGTGGGCGTCAGTCAAGGTGGCCACGCCGAGTCGCTGGAAGGCTGGAACTCCGGCGCCCAGGAGCATCGGCGCAACGTAGGCGAAAAGTTCGTCCGCGAGATCGGCCATGAGGAAGACGCCAACCAGCTGTGGGCCGCCTTCCACCAGGACATGCCGCACGCCCCGGCGGTAGAGCTCGGTCAACGCGGCTGCGGGATCGTGTGTCTGCAGGTGGACGAAGCCATTCCCTCGCATGGCTGCCTCTTCGGGAATGGGCCGCAGCCCGACGGCCACGCGCAGGGGCTGGCGATCAGCGTCCGAGCCGTCCAGGGCGCGCGCGGTGAGGCGGGGATCGTCGGTGAGTATCGTGCCGGTGCCGACCAGCACGGCGTCGACCCGGGTACGGATGGTATGCCCGTCGGCGCGGGCGTGCGGACCCGTGATCCACTGGCTTGAGCCGTCCGCTGCAGCGGATTGAGCATCCAGGCTCTGTGCCACCTTCACGGTTACAAATGGACGCTGGTCCTGCAGTGCAGCGAGCCAGCGGCGGTTCAACTCCGTTGCCGCGTCGGCCAGGAGCCCGCCGGCCACCTCGATACCACGGCCGGCAAGCACCCTGGCGCCGCCTGCGGCATCGGGGTTGGGATCGGAAGCGGCGTACACCACGCGCGTGATTCCCGCAGCCAGGATAGCTTCAGTGCAGGGCCCCGTGCGCCCGGTGTGGTTACAGGGCTCCAGCGTCACCACCATGGTGCAACCGGCAGGGTCCACCCCCTGCAGGACGGCGCTCTTCAAAGCTGCGACTTCGGCGTGATCGGTACCGGCACCCAAATGAGCACCGGTGGCCACCATGGCGCCGTCGTCGTCGATTATGACAGCGCCCACCAACGGATTGGCGCCGCGCACGCCCTGGCCGGCAAGGACCAGCGCGTGCTCCATCGCCATCATCTCGTGTGCTGTGAAGACGTGGTCAGCAGCGCCCATGGCGGCCTCCATGCGGAGGCGACGGTTGAAAGTCCATATCATTCCCTCACCTGGCTCTTGCGGCTCCGGGGAACGACAGGCAGGGGCCGGCGGCTGCAGAAGGCGCAAGGACGCCAACGGCAGGGCACAGCCGAAGCTGCACGTGCTTCTCCCATCCAGACTTTAACTGTCGGTGCCGGAATTTCACCGGCTCAACCGTTTGCTGCCCCGAAAGGCTGCGCGCGGGTCGCGGACTATAACCGCCGGTTCGGAATTACACCGACCCCGGAGCACGTTGTACGACGCTTATTCTTTCACATTTTTGGCAGCGTCGGACTTTCCTGCCAGCTTTGCGGCTGGTTTTGCGTCCGGCCTAGCGCCTGGTCTTGCGTCAACGCCTGCTTCCTTGCGCTGCTGAGGCGTGATCGGTGCCGGAGCAGCGGTGAGCGGGTCGTAGCCGCCGCCGGACTTCGGGAAGGCGATCACGTCCCGGATGGAGTCGCTACCGGCGAGAAGTGCGACCACGCGGTCCCAGCCGAAGGCAATGCCGCCGTGCGGCGGGGCGCCGTACTTGAAGCCCTCGAGCAGGAAGCCGAACTTCTCCTGTGCGTCCTCGGGGCTGATACCCATGACCGAGAAAACCCGTTCCTGAACGTCCCGCTGGTGGATACGGATCGAACCGCCGCCGATCTCATTGCCGTTGCAGACAATGTCGTAGGCGTACGCCAGGGCGCTGCCCGGATCGGTGTCGAAGGAGTCCAGATACTCGGGCTTTGGCGAGGTGAAAGCGTGGTGCACAGCGGTCCACGCACCGGTTCCGACAGCGACGTCGCCGGCTGCCACCGCGTCCGACGCCGGCTCGAACATGGGCGCGTCAACGACCCACACGAAGGCCCAGGCGTTCGGATCAATCAGCCCGGTCCGGTGACCGATCTCCACCCGGGCGGCACCGAGCAGCGCACGCGAGGAGGACTGCTCGCCGGCGGCGAAGAAGATGCAGTCGCCAGGCTTGGCGCCGACAGCGGACGCCAGCCCGTCCCGCTCGGCGTCCGTCAGGTTCTTGGCTACGGGGCCACGGAGGCTGCCGTCGTCGTCAATCAAGACGTACGCAAGACCCTTTGCACCACGCTGCTTCGCCCACTCCTGCCAGGCGTCCAGCTGCCGGCGCGGCTGGGATGCTCCGCCGGGCATGACGACGGCGCCGACATACGCAGCCTTGAACACCCCGAATCCGGTGTTCTTGAAGTACTCGGTCAGCTCGGTGAGCTCGAGTCCGAAGCGCAGGTCCGGCTTGTCTGAGCCGTAGCGGGCCATGGCGTCCGCGTACGTCATGCGCTGGATAGGCGCGGGAATTTCGACGTCGATCAGCTTCCACAGCGACGTCACCAGCTGCTCGCCGAGGGCGATGATGTCATCCTGCTCAACGAAGCTCGCCTCAATGTCCAGCTGGGTGAACTCGGGTTGCCGGTCTGCCCGGAAATCCTCGTCGCGGTAGCAGCGGGCTATCTGGTAGTACTTCTCGAAACCGCCGACCTGGAGGAGCTGCTTGAAGAGCTGCGGCGACTGCGGGAGCGCATACCAGGAGCCGGGAGCCAGGCGTGCCGGAACCAGGAAGTCACGGGCGCCCTCGGGCGTCGAACGGGTGAGGGTGGGCGTTTCGATCTCCACGTAGCCGTCGGAGTGCAGGAGCTCGCGTGCAACCCGGTTCGCTTCGGAGCGCAGGCGGAGGTTGGCGTTCGGCGTTGGGCGGCGGAGGTCTAGGTAACGGTGCTTCAGGCGCGCCTCCTCGCCGACCTCGACATGCTCGTCGATCTGGAACGGCAGCGGATCCGAGGTGTTGAGGATTATCACCTTCTCGGCGATGACCTCGATCTCACCGGTTGCAAGCGCCGGGTTTTCGTTGCCCTCGGGGCGCTTCTCGACGGTACCGATGATCTGCAGCACGTACTCGTTGCGCAGGCCATGAAACACGTCCTCTTCACGCACCACGACCTGGGCGACGCCGGAAGCGTCACGAAGATCGAGGAATGCCACGCCACCGTGATCACGACGACGGGCCACCCATCCGGCGAGAGTAACGGTCTGTCCAATGTGCCCGGTCCGTAGTGAACCAAGGTCATGTGTGCGCAGCACAGCATTCCTTCCGGTGGAATTGCATCCAGGTCTGTGGATCGTGGTTGAATCTCAGTGTTCGAGTTTACCGCCGGATGAGATGCACTCCCGGCCACACTTCTCACCGGACGGAGACCCTCGCGCATGCCGCAGGCGCTGAACAGACAACTCGGCGGGTTCGATGCCACAACGGTCGGCGTCGGATCAATGATCGGCGCAGGTGTTTTCGTGGTCTTCTCCCCCGCCGCCGCAGCTGCCGGATCTCTGCTGCCCCTCGCCGTCGGCCTCGCGGCAATCATCGCCTACGCCAATGCCGCAGCCTCTGCCCAGCTTGCCACGGTGCACCCGGTGAGCGGAGGGACCTACACCTACGGAAGGCGCCAGCTCGGTCAGTGGCCGGGTTTCCTCGCCGGCTGGAGCTTCATCACGGGCAAGCTGGCTTCCTGCGCGGCGATGGCGCTCACCTTCGGGTTGTATGCAGCTCCGGGCTTCGAGAAGGCAGCCGGAGCAGCAGCCGTGGTTGCCCTGACGGTTGTCAACCTGCTGGGCATCACTCGCACCGCGATGATGACGCGCATCATCGTGGCCCTGGTGATACCCGTGCTCGCTTTCGTCATCGTCGCTGCTTTTGCGCAGCCGGCCGCCGACGGCGGTGCCTTGCCGGTCGGACCCACCGGCGTCCTGCAGGCGGCCGGTCTGATGTTCTTCGCTTTCGCGGGCTATGCGCGCATCGCCACGATGGGTGAAGAGGTCCGCGAGCCCGGGCGCAACATTCCCCGGGCGATTTTCGGCGCGCTGGGCTTCACGCTGGCGCTGTACCTCCTGCTCGCGTTCGGCCTGCTTTCCGCCGTAGGGCCGGACACCCTCGCTGCGTCGCCGGCTCCCCTGACCGAAGTCTTTCCGGACGGTGACTCGATACCGGTACTTGCCGTTGCGGTTGCCGCGGCGCTGGCAAGTCTGGGCGCCTTGCTGGCCCTGATCAGCGGAATTGCCCGCACCACCCTTGCGATGGCCCGGGAAGGTGACCTTCCCCGGGTGTTCAGCGCGGTCTCAGCCCGCCGGGCCACACCGTTCGCTGCGGAGCTGGCCACAGCCGCCGTCGTCATCATCCTGCTGTTGGCGACCGACGTCCTGACGGTGGTGGGCTTTTCCAGTTTCGGCGTGCTGCTCTATTACGCAGTGGCAAACCTCTCCGCGCTCACCCTGACCTCCCGGCCCTGGTACGCGCCGCGGGCGCTTAACCTGCTCGGCCTGGTGGGCTGCCTGGTGCTGGCGTTCACCCTTCCGGCCCAGTCCGTGCTGACCATGACCGCCCTTGTGCTGGTGGGCCTGGCCGGCCGCGCCGCCGTGATCCTGCTACGACGACGCCGCCACCGGGCTTAGCGCGTCAGTTCAGTTCCGGCGCCACGGACTCTGCTGCGGGACGGCTCTGCTGCAGGACGGCGGGCCACCGGTCCTCGGCAGGCGGAGCCCAGGACGACGGATCAGCAGGAACCTGCTCACCTGACCGAATGTCTTTCACCTCGTGGGTGCCGTCTTCGGAGGTGAACCAGACGAACGGAATACCCCGACGGTCGGCGAACTTGATCTGCTTGCCGAACTTCTCCGCTGAGGCTGCCACCTCCACCGGAATACCGCGGCTGCGCAGCGTTGCCGCGACGTCCTGGGCGGCGGACCAGGAGTCATCGTCGGCGAGGGTGACCAGCACCGCCGTCGGAACGTGACGGGAGGCAGCCGCGAACTCCTGGTTCAGGATGCGCGTCACCAGACGGGTGACACCGATGGAAAGTCCGACGCCGGGAAAGATCCGGTTGCCCTTGCTCGCCAGCGCGTCATAGCGGCCGCCTGAACAGATAGAGCCGAGCGATTCATGGCCCACCAGCACTGTCTCGTAAACCGTGCCGGTGTAGTAATCGAGGCCGCGCGCGATGCTGAGGTCGGCGATCACCTTACCGGGGGCTCGCCTCGATGCCTCCGCGATGACCTGCTCGAGTTCCGCAAGTCCCTCCTCCAGCAGCGGGTCCTCAACTCCGAGGCTCCGCACCTGCTGCACGAAGGAGGTGTCGCGGGAGCGGATCGCCGCAAGGCTGAGCGCCGCCTCCGCCTGCTCGTCGGTGGCACCCAGCTCCGACTTCAGCAGCTGCGCAACCTTCGCCGCCCCGATCTTCTCCAGCTTGTCGATGCTTCGCAGCACACCCGGAGTGTCGGACAGGCCGATGCCCCGGTAGAAGCCTTCGGCGAGTTTGCGGTTGTTAATGCGCAACTGGAAGTCGGGGATGGGCAGGGCTCCGAGCGCCTCGGCGATCACGAGCGCCAGCTCGACGTCGTAACGGAAGGGCAGAGTTCCATCGCCGACCACATCTATGTCCGCCTGCGTGAATTCGCGGGCGCGGCCCTCCTGCGGGCGTTCACCGCGCCAGACCTTCTGAATTTGGTACCGGCGGAAAGGAAAGGCGAGGTGCCCGGCGTTTTCAACCACGTAGCGGGCAAAGGGCACGGTCAGATCGAAGTGGAGCGCGAGCGAATCATCGCCGGCACCTGCGTCTTCGTCCTGAAGGCGGGACACGGCGTAAACCTCTTTGTCGATTTCGCCTTTGCGGAGCAGCTGACCCACCGTTTCAACAGCACGAGTCTCAACACTGGAAAACCCATGAAGCTCGAACGTCCGCCGCAGCGTGTCCAGAATATGCAGTTCCACGAGGCGCTCCTGAGGCAACCACTCGGGAAATCCGGACAACGAGGACTTTCGTGCCATGTAACTCTCCTTGGGAGGACGGGATGTCCCCAACCGGCCGGCTCGGGATCCTGCGCTGAATCGTCAGGCAAGTGGTCAGCTATGCCTACACTGTCTGCGGCATTCATTTTAGGGGTTTGGACTGTGCCGTGCTAACTCGGCCGGGCACTTGGACGAGTAACACCGGGCCTCGTACATAGGGAACCGAACAACCGTTGAATACAGGAGGTCACGTGGCCGTTGACCGTCGCGGACGCGAAATGCGACGCCATATCAGCCAGATCGAAGCAAGGCGGGAGCTGAAACGG
Source organism: uncultured Arthrobacter sp. (assembly GCF_947495145.1). GTDB lineage: Bacteria > Actinomycetota > Actinomycetes > Actinomycetales > Micrococcaceae > Arthrobacter_D. Next base: position 213,261 of record NZ_CANLXP010000001.1, on the reverse strand, counting down.
GCGCAGGAGAAACGTCGTCGGAAGGACAGCGCCGTCGCCGGAATTGCGGCGCTCGTGGTCCTGGCGCTCGCCGTCGCACTGCAGGTGTTCTGGTTCAGCTCGAATCCCACGGCAGCCCAGATGGACGTGCTGGAGGAGGCTCCCGGCGTCGCCGAGTCTCTCAAGGCGGATCCGACGGAAAACAGCTCCAACATTCCGGACCCGTCAATCGCGGCATGGAAAGTGTTCGCCGGAACCCTCGCCACCAGCGCCGGCAACATTGGTGTCCAACTAAACGGAGAGGTAGCGCCACAGGCGGTTGCGGTCTTCACCTCCCTCGCTGAAGAGGGATTCTTCGACGGCAAGACCTGCCACCGGTTGACCACGGCGGAGACCATGGGCGTATTGCAGTGCGGGTCCCTCAACGGCGATGGGGCGGGCGATCCCGGCTACCAGTGGGGGCCGGTCGAGAACACCCCTGAGGACGGCGTCTACCCCGCCGGCGCGATTGCGGTTGCCCGCGGGGCGACGACGGACAGCAACGGCACGCAGTTCTTCATTGTCTACAAGGACTCGCAGATTCCACAGAACACCGGCGGATACACCATCATGGGTTCGGTGACCTCGGGTCTGGACGTTGTTCAGGAGATCGCTGACGCCGGCGTGGAAGGCGGCGGCGAGGACGGAGCCCCCGCTACGCCTGTGACGATAGACTCATTAACTCTGCAGTAACCAAAAGGGACCCGGCCTCTGCGCCGCCCATCGAGCGAAAGACTTCTAGCGGTGACAAACAGTCAACAATCCGACGAAACGCCTGTAACCGAAGCGACCGAAATCAATCAGCCCGACGCTGCGGCAGGGTCTTCAGCGCCTGAGCCTTCTGTGCCTGAGCAGCCGGCAGCTTCAACTGCTGAGCAGCCTTCTGCGCCCGAGCCTTCCGCTGCGCCGGAGCAGCCGGCAGCTTCAGCTGCTGAGCAGGCAGCAGATCCGGAGCCTTCCGCTGCGCCGGAGCAGCCGGCAGAAACTCCGGAGCGACCAGCGACTCCCGTGCCCGGCCCAGGCAAGGCTGGACGGCCCCGCCCCACGCCGGCAGCCATGGCGCCGCGGCCCAACGGCCCCGCCGCACCCGCCGTCATCGCTGCTCCCCCGATTCACACGACTGCGCTGGAAGAGGTGGAGAAGTTTGCGCGCGTGGAGGAAGACGGCCACGTTTTCCTGATCGTCGACGGCGAGGAATTCCCTGTCGGCCAGTACCCCGACGCCTCACGCGAGGAAGCGCTGGGCTACTTCGTGCGTAAGTTCGACGACGTCGCAGGCCAGGTCACGCTGCTCGAGCAGCGCGTCCAGGCCAAAGCGCCCACTACCGACATGCGGAAGACCGCTGCGCACCTTGCCGAACAGGTGGCAGAACGGAAGATGGTGGGCGATGTGCGCGCGCTTGAGTCGCGGATCAACGCACTGACCGAACGCGTCACGGAGCTCGAGTCTGCCGAGAAGGCGGAGCAGGATGCGGCCCGGGCCCGGGAACGGGCAACGCGGGAAGCGATTGTTGCAGAAGCCGAGGAGATTGCCGGTCGTGATCCGTCCACCGTGCAGTGGAAGGCCAGCAGTAACCGGATGAACGAACTGTTCGAGCAGTGGAAAACGGCGCAGAAGTCGGGGATGCGTCTTGGGCGCGGTACGGAAGACGCGCTGTGGAAGCGGTTCCGATCTGCCCGTACTGTCTTCGACCGCCACCGCAGGGCCTACTTCTCGCAGCTCGACAATGAGAACTCCGAAGCGAAGCGGGCAAAGGAAGCATTGATCCGTCGTGCAGAGGAACTCTCCACGTCGACGGATTGGGGCCATACTGCCGCGGAGTACCGCAGGCTCATGGACGAGTGGAAAACCTCGAAGCGTGCAAGCCGCAAGGACGACGACGCGCTCTGGTCCCGATTCCGTGCGGCGCAGGACGTCTTCTTCGCAGCGCGTAAGGCAGCGAACGAAGCGATTGATGAGGAGTACGGCTCCAACCTCGCGGTAAAGGAAGCGCTCATCAAGGAAGCGCGGCAGCTCCTGCCGGTCAGGGACGCTACGGCAGCCCGGAAGGCCCTGCAGTCCATCAGGGACCGCTGGGAGGATGCCGGAAAGGTCCCGCGGGCTGACATGGGCCGTGTGGAGGCGCGCCTGCGTGAGGTGGAGGACGCTGTTCAGGCCGCCGAGCAAGAACACTGGCAGCGCACCAACCCCGAGACGAAAGCGCGTACCAATAGTGCTCTCAGCCAGCTTGAGAGCACAATTGCGTCCCTTGAAGACGACCTTGCCGCAGCAGAAAAGAACGGCGACGCCCGGCGGATCTCCGAAGCACGCGAGGCCCTCGAAGCGCGCAGGCAGTGGTTGGACATGCTGCAGAAGTCGGCACAGGACTTCTCGTAAGCACCGTCGTTTTCAGGACGGAGGTCCCGGTCAAACCGTTATCCACAGCGGTTCGACCGGGACTTTCCCTTTGCCTGTGGTTCGGAGAAGCTTGACGCATGCCATTTTCGCAAGGATCTTCCGTGCAGGGGCACACAACTGCCCGGCGGGATCTTGCCATCAACTCCACGGGAGGAGTGCTCTTCCACGGCGGGACACTCTTCAGCCACGTTGAGTTGCAGGCGATGCGCCTGGACGGCCTGATGGTCCATGTGTGCGGCGAGTCCTACGTCCGCACCGATCAGCCCTCTACTCCCGCAATCCGGGCTCAATCGGCAATCAACACCGTTCCCCGCCCGCTGCACCGGCGGGTTGCCCTCGCCCGCCAGAGCGCTGCCTGGGTATACGGGTGTGCTCCCGCTCCGGCGGTAGTAAGCCTCGTCACTGATCATCGCCGCCGCACAACCGCTCTTCCGGCGTTCAGTGAAGCGGTCATGCATCAGGTCACCCTAGGGCCCTTCGATCTTTCCACCATCGGCGGCGTAGAGGTCACCTCTCCCCTGCGGACGGCGCTCGATGTCGCCATCCATGGCCAGGATTCCTGGGCAGTGCAGACGTTGAAGAACATTGCTGCAGCACCGGAGCTGCGCTGCCCGCTGCACCTGGTGATTCTCTCACTCGAGAATTCCACCCGGGTGCCGGGCAAATCTCGCGCGTTGAACCGGCTGCGCGAAGCTTTGCGCGTCGGCCGCTAGTTGCGTCGCTGAGAGCCCGTGGTGCGGTAGACGTCGAACACACCGTCAATCCGCCGTACTGCGCTCAGAATGTGGGTCAGGTACTTGGGATCGCCCATCTCGAACGCAAACCGCGACATCGCCACCCGGTCCGTAGAGGTGTTCACGCTCGCCGCCAGGATGTTTACGTGGTTCTCGGACAGAACCCTTGTCACGTCGGAGAGCAGGCTCTTCCGATCCAGCGCCTCAACCTGGATCTCCACCAGGAACACGCTGGACTGCGTAGGCGCCCATTCGACGTCCGTGATGCGGCCGGGCTGGTCGCGCAGTTCCTCGACGTTCCGGCAGTCGCTGCGGTGCACGGAGACGCCGGAGCCGCGAGTGACGAAGCCGACGATCGGGTCCGGCGGAACCGGCGTGCAGCAGCGGGCGAGCTTGACCCAAACATCGCCGACGCCGCGGACCGTCACACCGGAATCGGAGAACTTGGGCCGCCGCGGCTGTGTCGCGACTGTCGCTTCGGCGATATCCTCTTCCGCGCCGGCGTGGCCTCCCATCAGCGCGACGAGGTGCTCGATGACGTTCTGGGCGGAGGTGTGCCCATCGCCGACGGCCGCGTAAAGCGCCGAGATATCCGCATGGCGCAGCTCCTGTGCCACGGCCATGAGGGCGTCGTGGGTCATCATGCGCTGCAGGGGAAGATTCTGCTTCCGCATAGTGCGGGTCAGCTGATCCTTGCCCTTTTCAATCGCTTCTTCACGGCGTTCCTTGGTGAACCACTGACGAATCTTGTTTCGCGCGCGCGGACTCTTGACGAATCCCTGCCAATCCTGGCTGGGACCGGCACCTTCTGCCTTCGAGGTGAAAATTTCCACCCAGTCGCCGTGATTGAGCTCGCTGTTGAGCGGCACCAGCTTGCCGTTGACCCGGGCACCGATGGTTCGGTGACCCACTTCGGTGTGTACTGCGTATGCGAAATCGACGGGCGTGGATCCAGCCGGCAGCGCCATGACCTCACCCTTGGGCGTGAACACGAAGACTTCGCGGGCGTTGATTTCAAACCGCAGCGAATCGAGGAACTCGTCGGGGTCGGAGGTTTCCTGCTGCCAGTCAACGAGGCTGCGCAGCCACCCCATGTCGCTGTTGTCCGGTGCACCGCTGGTACCGGCACCGCCCTGGTTCTTGTACTTCCAATGCGCCGCGACACCATACTCCGCCCGCCGGTGCATGTCGTGGGTACGGATCTGGATTTCTACCGGCCGCCCGCCGGGTCCGATCACTGTGGTGTGCAGCGATTGGTACATGTTGAATTTCGGCATCGCGATGTAGTCCTTGAACCGGCCGGGAAGCGGGTTCCACCGTGCGTGCAGCTGGCCGAGCGTCGCGTAACAGTCACGCACGGAGTCCACCAATACCCTGACTCCCATCAGGTCATGGATGTCATCGAAGTCCTTGCCTCGAACAATCATCTTCTGGTAGATCGAGTAATAGTGCTTTGGCCGGCCGGTGATGGTGGCCTTGATCTTGACTGAGCGCAGGTCCTCGCCGATCAGATCCCGAACAAAATTCAGGTGCTTCTCACGCTCAGGGGTGCGGTCGCCGACCATCCGCACAATTTCCTCGTAGACCTTCGGATGCAGCGCCGCGAAGGAAAGGTCTTCCAGCTCCCACTTGATGGTGTTCATACCCAGGCGGTGCGCCAGCGGAGCGAAAATTTCGAGCGTCTCGCGAGCCTTCCGGGCAGAAGACTCAGGCGAGACAAAGCGCCAGGTACGGGCATTGTGCAGACGGTCAGCCAGCTTGATCACAAGCACACGGATGTCCTTGGCCATGGCGACGACCATCTTGCGGACTGTCTCTGCCTGCGCAGCGTCGCCGAAGGAAACCTTGTCCAGCTTGGTGACGCCGTCCACGAGCATCGCCACTTCCTGGCCGAAGTCGCGGCGGATGTCCTCGAGCGTGCAACTGGTGTCCTCGACCGTGTCATGCAGCAGCGCCGCAGCGAGAGTGGTTCCGGTCATGCCCAGTTCGGCGAGGATGGTGGCCACTGCTACCGGGTGGGTGATGTAGGGGTCGCCGCTCTTGCGCTTCTGCCCCTCGTGGCTGCGCTCAGCAACCTCGTAGGCACGCTTGATGAACTCAAGGTCCTCTTTGGGATTGTTTGCGCGGACTGTCCGCAGCAGGGGTTCCAGGATTGGCGAATACCCTGTGCTTCCGCGCCCGGCCAGGCGGGCGAGGCGTGCCCGGGTGCGTTCCCGGCGCCCGGGTGCGCTTGGCGCTTCCACCGGGGCCGACGAGGGCTGCCCGGGGCGCGCTGGGGCCGGCGCTACAGCGCGGCCTGGCTGAGCGCGCGATTCAACACTTGAACCCGTGGACGGTCCGCTTCCGGACGGGCGTCCGGGACCATCGGCTTCAGCCACCTAACCCCACTTCCGTTGCAGTCCGCACCAACCTACCTCGGGCGGGTAAGGCTACAACATCCCACACTCGCGGTTGACTATCCAAGTTTATCCGCCGCTTGTAGCCTCCCGCGCACCTTTGCTCAGCGCGTAAGCCCGGAGCGCTGGGTCACCAGTGCAAACGGCCCGGCACTTTGAAGTGCCGGGCCGATTGTCCGAAGTTTGCGCTGCAGCGCAGAGGCCGATTACGCCTGCGCTGTACCTGCTTCTCCAGCTTCCAGCGAGCGACGGTGCAGGACACGCTTTTCCTGCTTGCGGATCTCCGGTTCGTTCATCCGGAGCTTCGCATACATCGGTGCGGCGACAAAGACGGTGGTCAGAGTTCCGATGATGATGCCGACGAAAAGAGCCAATGACAGGTCCCGCAGCGTTCCCGCACCGAGCAGCATCGCGCCGATGAAGAGAATCGCGGCGACCGGCAGGACAGCGACAACGGAAGTGTTGATGGACCTGACAAGGGTCTGGTTGACCGCGAGGTTCACCTGCTCCCCGAAGGTCCTCTTGCTGGACACCTCCAGATCTGCAGTGTTCTCGCGTATCTTGTCGAAGACCACGACTGTGTCATACAGCGAATAACTCAAAATCGTGAGGAACCCGATGACGGCGGACGGCGTGACTTCGAAGTCGCTGAGCGAGTAGATGCCGGCAGATGTCACCATTACAACCACCAGTGCGGCCATTGCAGCGACGGACATCTTCCACGTTCTGAAGTAGATCGCCATCAACGCCGCGGCGAGAACCACGAAAACGATCAGGCCGATGATCGCCTGGCGGCTTACGTCCTCTCCCCAGGTAGGACCGACGAAGTTGGAGGTGACGTCCTCCTCAGTAACGCTGTAGGCGCCGATCAGGGCGTCGCGGACGCTGAGGGTCTGGTCATCGCTCAGACGTTCGGTCTGGATGCGCATCGTTTCGGGCGCAATATTGGTCACCCGCGGAACGGCTTCGGGCACTACCCCGGTGACAGCTTCTTCGCCCGCGGTGACGGAGGTGTCCTGCACATTCGACACGGTGAACTCGGATCCACCCCGGAAATCGATGCCAAGGTTGAACCCGCCCTTGATGACCGGAATCAACAGGGACAGCAGAACCGCCGCGCCCGCGATGATGAACCAGAGGTTGCGTTTGCCCACGAAGGGGTAGGACCGCTTGCCGGAATATAGTTCGTTTCCGAATTCGGCGAAACTGGAACGGCTCATCGGTTGTCCCCTTCCTTGGATCCCGGTGCCTGGGCACCGACGGTTTTTTGTTCTTCGGCGGCTTTCCGCTGTTCGGCAAGGCGGCGCTCGGCAATGGTCATACGGCGCTCCGCCTCACCGGCAGCGGCCTTGTTCCGGCCGCGCAGTTCTACCGCCGGACGCTCCACCGGCTTGTGCCGTACCCGACCGGCTCCTCGGTACAGCGGGAGCACGCCGAGGCGCGATGGGTCCAGTCCGGACCAGCGGTGGCCCTCGCCGAAGAAACGGGTCATGGCGAGCAGACGCATGACGGGGTGGGTGAAGAGGAACACCACTACGAGGTCGGCAATCGCAGTCAGGCCCAGCGTGAAGGCGAAACCGCGTACGTTGCCGACAGCCACAAAGTAGAGCACGACGGCGGCTAGAAGGTTCATTGCCTTGGACGCCAGCACAGTTCGCTTGGCTCGCCGCCAGCCGTTCTCGACGGCGGACACCAGGCCGCGGCCGTCACGGAGTTCATCACGGATTCGTTCGAAGTACACGATGAACGAGTCCGCCGTCTGACCGATTGCAACGATCAGACCTGCCACACCCGCGAGGGAGAGCCGATAGTTCTCGGTCCAGCCGAGGATACAGATCGCGAGGTACGTAAGGGCACCGGCCACCACCAGGGAGGCGATGGTCACGAGGCCGAGCATCCGGTATTGGAAGAGCGAGTACACCGCTACAAGCACCAGTCCAATGACACCTGCAATCAGGCCGAGGCGCAGCTGATCGGCTCCGAGGGTGGCGGAAATCTGCTGCTCGCTCTGGATCTCGAAGCTGATCGGCAGGGCGCCGTACTTCAGCTGCTCCGCCAGTGCTGCTGCCGATTCTTCCGTGAAGCTGCCGCTGATCTGCGGCCGACCGTCGGGGATGACGGCGTTGGTGGTCGGAGCCGAGACGATAATGCCGTCGAGCACGATGGCGAACTGGTTCCGCGGGTCTCCCGATCCAATGGAGAACAGCCGTTCGGTCACCTCACGGAAAGTCTCTGTTGCCTCATCGTTGAAGTCGATGTTGACGACCCACTCGTTCAGCGTCTGGCCCTGGGCGCTCCGGGCCATACCGTAATCCGCTGATTCGATCTCGGTTCCGCGGACCTCAACCGGTCCGAGGATGTACTTCCCCTGCGTATCCGGTTCGCAGGCGACCATCGGCTGGTCGGCGGGCGCCGGCTCTACCGCGGGCTGCAGGGCTTCAGGGCTCGTGCAGTCAGTTGATTCGAACTCCTGCAGAACCTCGGCGGTGATCCAGTTCGGGTCGCTGGCATCAGTCGGCTCGGCCGTCGGTGTCGGAAGCTGATCTTCCGGCGTCGGCGTTTCTGCAGCCGGGGCGAGCCCTGGGCCACCGAACAGCACGGGCCGGAACTCCATCTGGGCTGATGCCTGGATCAGTTCCCGGGTTTCCGGTTCGGGGATGCCGGGGAGGGCAACAATGACGTTCTGCCCCGACTGCGTGCTGATCTCAGCCTCCGCGACCCCGCTGCCGTCGACGCGCTGGCGAATGATCTCGACAGCCTGGTCAAGTTGCTCAGGGGTAATTTCCTCGCCGCCCCCCTGAACCTCCGGGGCAAGGATCATCTGGGTGCCGCCCTCAAGGTCGAGGGCAAGTTTTGGCGCCCAGCTGGCGTTGCTCCACAGCGAGCCACCGCCGAGCAGCAGCGCGAGGAGTGCGAAGACTACGCCGAGCCACACGAGAGTTCGTCTGGCGGCGGAGCCCGGGCCGGTTCGTGCCATGGTGCGTAAATCCTTCGGGTATTGGAACTCGAGACATTTCAGGCCGACAACGCGCGGCCGGGTCGAACGTTACTGGTCTTTGTCGTTGCGATCGCGGGCGTTTTCCCGGTTCAGCCGCTCGACTGCCTCTTCCGGAGTCTCCTCACGGTGGACGCCGTCAGCGTCCGCTTGAGGGCCGGTAAGCGAGGAGGCGTCGTCGGGAACCGCGTGCTCTTCCTCGACAGCCGGCTCCGGAGTAACGACCTTGCTCAGAGTCTGAGTATGGACTGTGGCAGTGGCGCCGGGCGAGATCTCTATGAGCGCCTTGTTGTTCTCGGCATCCAGGGAAACGATGGTGCCGAAAAGTCCAAAGTTGGTCATGACTTCGGTACCCGGCACCATCTGGGTGCGCTGTTCGGCAACTTCCTTCTTCATCTTCCGCTGCTTACGGAACATGGTGAAGATCAGGAAGGCAAGAGCCAGCGGGAGAAGCAGGCTGAAGATATCAAATCCGCCACCCGTCGGCTCGGTGGTCTGGGCAACTACATTTGCGAGCACAGAGAAGATCCGTTTCTGTATTTGGTCAGCGCGGCCGGGCGCAATGAACTGCGTGCGGTGTGCCACACGTCATAACAGTCTAAGGGGGCTGGAGCGCAACTTACGCACTAGCCCTCGTTGCGGCTCCATTCCGCTTCACTTTCGAACGAACTCTGCCCGGCAGACGGGGAATCCTCCTCGTACACCGAAAAGAGGTCTTCCGGCATGGCTGCGGCCACAGTGGCAGGCATGACAAGCCCGAGGTGCTCCCAGGCAGCCGCGGTGGCGATCCTTCCGCGGGGGGTTCTGCCGAGCATTCCCTCACGCACAAGATACGGCTCGGCAACTGTTTCAACCGTCTCCGGTTCTTCCCCCACCGCAATGGCCAGAGTGGAAAGCCCCACCGGCCCTCCGTTGAACTTCGTCACCAAGGCGGTCAGCACAGACCTGTCGAGGCGGTCGAGTCCCTTGGCATCAACCTCGTACATGTCCAGCGCCGCACCGGCACAGCGGGCGTCGATGACGTCAACGTTGTGCACGAGCGCCCAGTCGCGAACGCGTCGGAGCAGCCGGTTGGCGATTCTGGGCGTGCCGCGGGAGCGCCCGGCCACTTCAGCGAAGGCAGCGGAGTTCACCCGCATGTCCATCATCATGGCTGAGCGCCGGAGGACGAGTTCAAGCTCCGCCGTGGAGTAGAACTCGAGATGGCCGGTGAAGCCGAACCGGTCACGGAGCGGCCCAGGCAGCAGGCCGGCGCGGGTAGTGGCACCGACCAGCGTGAACGGCGGAAGGTCAAGCGGAATCGCTGTTGCACCGGGGCCCTTGCCGACGATGATGTCCACCCGGAAGTCCTCCATCGCCATGTACAGCATTTCTTCGGCGGGGCGGGACATGCGGTGGATCTCGTCGAGGAAGAGAACCTCCCCCTCGGTCAGCGAGGACAGAATAGCGGCGAGGTCTCCGGCGTGCTGGATTGCCGGTCCGGAACTGATGCGCAGAGGCGCATTCATTTCGGCCGCAATGATCATCGCGAGGGTGGTCTTGCCGAGACCGGGCGGCCCGGACAGGAGTACGTGGTCGGCGCTGCGTCCGCGCATCCGGGAAGCTTCGAGGACAAGGGACAGCTGACGTCGCACTCTCGCCTGACCCACGAAGTCATCGAGGTTTTTCGGCCGCAGAGCTGCCTCGACTGCCCGGTCCTCCGGATCTCCGGCGGGCGAGACGAGCGGCTGTTCCTGATCTGTCATCAGTTCGCCGAAGCCCTCGCCGAGCTGCGTGCCCCATCCTGGCCCAGCCTGCGCAGGGTGAGCTTCAGGATGGAACCTACGTTCCCGGATGCGGCTATTTCAGGAGACTCTTTCACCGCGGAATCAATGGCGGAACCCGCATCCTTTTCCGACCAACCCAAGCCCATCATCGCCGCAAGGACCTGGGGCTGCCAGGCTGCTGCAGCCGTTGCCGGTGCGTCTGACTCCAGCGGAACGAGCTTGTCAGCGAGTTCAAGCACGATGCGCCGCGCGCCCTTTGGACCGATGCCGGGCACCTTGCTGAACGCCTTGTCATCACCCGATGATGCAGCTCTGCGGATGGCTGCGGGCGCGTGCACGGCCAGCACCGCAAGCGCCAGCCGCGGGCCCACACCGCTGACACCGATCAGGGTTTCGAAGACCTCCCGCTCCTCGGCGTCGACAAATCCGAACAATGTCATGGAGTCCTCACGTACGATCATCGCGGTGAAGACCCGGGCCTGATCGCCGGGACGGAGGGTGGAGAGGGTCTGGGGTGTGGCCTGAACCTGCATTCCGAACCCACTGACGTCGAGGACGGCCGAGTGCAGGCCGACGTGGCTTACCGTCCCGGTCAGAGAACTGATCATGCGTGGCCTCCAGGTGCTGGGGGTTGAATTGAATATCACCGAACATACCTACGAATCAGCGTACTGGGATGCATCGGCTATGCGGTGTTGCCACACCGGTGTACCGGCTCAGCCGAGGCATCCTCTGGTTCGGTGTCTCACCGCCGTCGTCGTGCTTTCGCTTCCGCCTCGGCCCACAACCGTTGGGCTGCGGTGTGGCCGGACCCGCCCTGGCTGCGAACGGAAGCCGAAGATCCGGTTCGCCACGCGTGCGTGATGGCAAGAGCGAGTGCATCCGCTGCGTCGGCCGGGGTGGGTGCAACCGCGAGACGGAGGATCTTCGTGACCATCTTGGTGACTGCCGCCTTGTCGGACTGGCCGTTGCCGGTGACGGCTGCCTTGACCTCCGTCGGCGTGTGCAGGGCAACCGGTATTCCGCGGCGCGCCGCCGCAGCAATCACCACCCCCGAAGCCTGAGCCGTACCCATGACCGTGCTCACGTTGAGTTGGCTGAAGACGCGTTCGACGGCGAGAACCGCCGGTGCATGTGTGTCGAGCCAGGTGTCCACCGACTCCGCGATCATCAGCAGCCGGCGATCGAGGCTGTAGTCAGCCGGCGTGCCAACCACACCGACCGCCACCAGCGTGGCGCGCCGGTTCGGCTCGACGTCGACCACTGCCAGTCCACAGCGAGTGAGCCCGGGATCGACACCCATGACGCGCAGTGTCACCGGTGTCCGCCCGGCTGCACAGCAGTCGAACTAATCGTCGCTCTCCAACTGGGCCAGAACGTCCTCGCTGAGGTCCGCATTCGAGTACACGTTCTGCACGTCATCAAGCTCTTCGAGAGCGTCCACCAACTTGAGGAACTTGCGTGCGGCGTCGGCCTCGAGTTCCACCTGCATGGATGGAACAAACTCAACCTCGTCGGTCTCGTACTCGATACCGGAGTCCTCGAGAGCCGCGACGACGGCGCGCAGGTCGGAGGGTTCGGAGTGGACGTCGAATGCGTCGCTGGACTCCTTCACCTCTTCGGCACCCGCGTCCAGGACAGCCATCAGCACATCGTCTTCGGACAGGTCCTTCTTCGGCAGCGAGACCACGCCCTTGCGCGCGAACAGGTAGGCGACCGAACCGGGATCGGCGATAGATCCACCATTCCGGGTGATCGCGACCCGGACCTCGGAGGCCGCACGGTTCTTGTTGTCAGTGAGACACTCGATCAGCAGGGCCGATCCCTGCGGGCCACGTGCTTCATAGATGATCTCCGAGTAATCGACGACCTCGCCGGTGAGTCCGGCGCCGCGCTTGACCGCGCGGTTGATGTTGTCGATGGGAACGGATGTCTTTTTGGCCTTCTGTACGGCGAGCTCGAGGGCCGGATTGCCCGCCATGTCGGCGCCGCCGGCGCGGGCGGCCACCTCGATATTCTTGATCAGCTTGGCGAAGGACTTGGCGCGCTTGGCGTCAATCACGGCCTTCTTGTGTTTGGTGGTAGCCCATTTAGAGTGCCCCGACATGCTCTGCCCTTCTTTGTGCAATCAACGATAGGAAAAGCTCATGGATGCGGTGCTCGCCCGTCACTTCCGGGTGGAAGCTCGTGGCAAGCAGGTTCCCTGAGCGAACTGCAACAATTCTAGCGACCGGCTGCTCCTGGCCCTTGCTGGGGTATCCCACCGCCCCGTGCTCGGCGGGCGGCGTCTCGGGCGCATCAACCTGCGCCAGAATCTCCACTGACTCACCGACCTTCTCCACCCAGGGAGCCCGGATGAACACTGCGTGGACCGGCGCGCCGTCGCCGGGCAGCTCCGTAAACGCCAGGTCCGTCTCAAAGGACTCGCGTTGCCTGCCGAAGGCGTTGCGTCGAACCACGATGTCCAGCCCGCCAAGCGTCTGCTGCGGGTCGCCCCTAAGGTCCAGCGAGGGGTCGGCAATGGTGTCCGCCAGCATGATCATTCCCGCACAGGACCCGTACACCGGGAACCCGTCCCGGATAAGCTGCCGCACCGGTTCGGCAAGATCGAACGCACGGGTGAGTTTGTCCATGGTGGTTGACTCGCCGCCCGGAATGATGAGGCCTTCAACAAGCTCCAGCTCGCTCGGACGGCGGATGGGTACGGCTTCTCCGCCGAGGGATTCGATCACCCGGATATGCTCACGGACGTCGCCCTGCACTGCCAGGACGCCAACGCGCAGTGCCGAGCCCGCTGAGTCAATGGTGGAAGTCACCGGCCCATTCTAGTTTGGCGCTGCCCCTTCCTGCCGAATCGGGCCGAAAAGCGCGATAAGTTAGACACCATGTCTGGTCTGTCTAGCTTGAGCGTGCCCCTAGGCAAAACAGTTCGGGCACTCTCGCGCCTGCGCGGTGGTGGTTCGGCGTTCCCCGGACTGGTGGTTGAACGCATTGATCCCGGCTTCATGGCACGTGCGCTGCGGAACCTTCCCAGGGGCGTCATCGTCGTCAGCGGCACGAATGGGAAGACCACGACCACCAAAATGGTGGTTGAACTCCTTGAGGGCCAGGGCCTGAAGGTCTTCACCAACCGGACCGGAAGCAATTTTACGCGCGGTGTCGCAGCGGCGCTGCTCGGCGAAGTGGACTGGCGCGGACGGCTGGACGCCGATGTGGCCGTCCTGGAACTGGACGAAGCGCATGCCGTCCACTTCGTGAAGCTGGTTCCACCAACCCACTGCCTGCTGCTCAATGTCCTGCGGGATCAGCTCGACCGATTCGGCGAAATCGACAAGACCACCCGACTGCTCGAACAGATCGCTGTGAAGACCACCGGCACCGTCGTGCTCAACCGGGAAGATCCGCGTGTCGCCTCGATCGCGTCGTCCGTCCGCGAAGCCTCCGTGGCGTACTTCGGGCTGAACGAGTCGCTCAGGGACACGTTCCCCAGCGATGACGACCTTCGCGGCGCCACCGGAACAGCCCCCGCCTCTTCCCTGCCTGCCGACGTCGTGCTTGTCGCGGTGGAATCCAACACCGCTACTTTCCGAATGGACGGCGAGGAAAGCACAGTCGATCTGAGCCTCCGCGGCGTCTACAACATTTTCAACGCCGCCGCGGCGCTGGCGATGGCGCGAACTGTCCTGGCTGGAGATGCCAACCGCGAGACGATGCTGCGCTCGCTCGCAGCGGTTGAGCCAGCCTTCGGACGCGGCGAGTCCCTGGTGGTGGACGGCCAGCCCCTGGAGCTTGTCCTCGTGAAGAATCCAAGCGGCTTCCGGCTTGGGTTGAAGTCCTTCGACGCTGCGGGCTACGCGACCATGATCGCCATCAATGACAACTACGCGGACGGCAGAGACATGTCCTGGCTCTGGGACGTCGATTTCGACAGCCTCAGAACCAGCGGGGTGGACATGGTCAGCGGCGTCCGTGCGTATGACATGGCACTGCGCCTGCAGTACGACGACGTCGCGATCCAGGACATCGATCCCGACACCGGTTCCGCGCTGCGCACCTTTATTCGCAGCGCGAAGGGTCAACCGAAACGAATCTTCTGCACCTACACGGCGATGCTCGCCATCCGCAGGGATCTTTCCAGAATTACCGATGTGAAGGTGGTTTCATGACTTCCGGCACCCAGACCGGCACGCCGGCAAAGAAGGGCACGCTGCGGATCCTGCAGCTTTACCCGCGGGACATGAACATCTATGGCGACTGGGGCAACGTACTGGTGCTCAAGCAGCGCCTGGCCTGGCACGGGTATGACGCGGTCATTCTCGAACACAATGCCGGCGACGCGTTCGAGAAGGACGTTGACATCCTGATCGGCGGCGGCGGTCAGGACAGCGGACAGGTGGTCATTCAACAGGACTTGCAGGCCAACGCAGCGCACCTTCGCGCACTGGCCGAGGACGGCACCCCGATGCTTGCGATCTGTGGCCTGTACCAACTCTTCGGGAACTTCTTCAAGACCCACGACGGCACCATCATTCCGGGAATCAGCATCCTGGACATAGAAACCCATGGCGGCAGTGAACGGCTAATCGGCAATGTGGTGGGACGCAGCGAAGAATTCGGCGACATCCACGGTTACGAGAACCACAGCGGCCAGACCTACCTCGGTCCGGGTATCCGTCCGCTTGCCACCGTGACCAAGGGCGAGGGGAACAACTCGAAGGAGGACCATGAAGGCGCCCGGCATCTCAACATTGTCGCCAGCTATCTCCATGGCTCACTGCTGCCGAAAAACCCGGCCATCGCCGACTTCCTGATCCGACACGCCGTAACCCGGAAGTACGGCTCATTCGAACCGGGAAACGTGGATGACAGCCTTGCCGACCTCGCCCGCCGGCACGCTGCAACCCGGCCGCGCTAGGTACGTTCGGCTTCGTCAGTCTTCCTCCGACACCAGCCACTGGTGCGCACCGTCGTCGGACGCTCCAAAAGTTTCCACCGTCGCCAGCGTGCGTGCCTTGACTGCTGCCTCATGCTCGGGGGTTGAGCAGGAGCCCGGCTCCTGGTCGGGAGCCAGCGAGCACCAGCGGTAGGGGTCACGGACTATCACCGACGGCACCCAGGCCAGATCGCTGACCGTCCACTGACCTGATTCGTCTGCCGCGAACTGCGCCCGGATGGTGAGGCCCTCATTGTTGACGTCATACACCGGTGACAGCTCGGTCACTCCATTGCCAAGCCCGTACACAATCCAGGTGTCGTTGTAGTACTCGATGGGCAGCACCGAGTGCGTGTGATGCCCGTATATGAAGTCGACGGCGCCGCTGTCCGCCAGCGCGTGGGCGAGGTCGATCTGCTGCTGGTTGGGCAGTGAGGCGTACTCATCTCCTGCGTGAATGGCCGCGATAACGACGTCGGCGCCCTCCTCACGCGCCCTCTCCGCCTTTGCGATCATGGTGGGCGCGTCGAGCATGTCCACCTGCCAGGGGAATTCCGGAATCAGGCCGTTCAGACCGTAGGTAGCCTCGATGACTGCGATCTTCGCGGCCGGCGTTTCGAGGATCATCAGCTCCTGGGAATCCGCTTCAGTGCGGTAGGAGCCGGTGTGCTCCAGACCGAGCCGATCCAGCGTATCGAGGGTGCGCACCAGCCCCTCAGTGCCGGCGTCGATGGTGTGGTTGCTTGCCGTGGTGCACGCCCGGTACCCGACTGCTTTGGCAGCATCAAGGATCTGCGGCGGGACGTTGAACTGCGGGTAGCCGCTGAACGGCCCTTCCGGTGTGGCGACCGGCGTCTCCATTTGGCACACCGCAAGATCGCTCGCCTCGATGTAGGGGCGCTGCCCTGCCAGGAGCGGCTCGAAATCAAGAGTGCCGTTGCCGGTCTGCTGCGCATCGACGGCGGCCTGGCCCCATAGCTGTGGGTGCACCAGAAGATCACCGGAGGCCATGAAGGAGAAGCAACGGTCCGTGGGGCAGTCAGGTCCCTTGCCAGGGGTCGGCTCGGCAGTTGGCTCAGGGGTCGCCTCAGGCGTCTGGGTGGCGGCGGGCGCAGAGGAGGCAGCGGGCGCCGTCGTCGTCGGTTCTGAGCCCTGGGTGGTCCGGCCCTCCCCTGTTCCCATGCAGCCGGAGCAGGCAAGCGTGAGGGCCAGTCCCAGCGCTGCCCACGTGCGTCGATTTCGCGTCTGTCCCGACACAACGACCTCCCTTGGTGATGACTTCCAATGATAGGTGCGCAGGAAGGCAGACGTGCGAAGGTGAACCTGCCAGGCGAACACGGGATGAAATCGGGATTGCCTGCTGGAGGGGCGCCGCTGGTTATGCCAAGGTTGGTTTCCATGAGCAACCCTTTTCAGAATCCGAGCACGCTGCCGTACCAGTTGCCCCCTTTCGCGCAGATCCGAGAGGAGGACTTCCTGCCGGCGTTTGAAACCGGCATTCGGGAGCACCTCGCTGACATCGACGCGATCGTTGCCGGGCCGGCACCGGCAGCGTTCGACAACACCATCGTGGCGTTGGAACGCGCCGGTCAGGCGCTTCGCCGCGTCGCGCTGGTGTTCTTCAACAATTCGTCTGCACACTCCACCGAGGGAATCCAGGCGGTAGAGACAGAGATCGCCCCGCGCCTTGCCGCGCACGAGGACAACATCTACCTCAACGCCGCGCTGTTCGAGCGCGTGAATGTGGTCGAGATGTCCGGTCTCGACGCTGAGTCCGCACGTCTGGCCGACGAGTACCGGCAGCGCTTCGTGCGCGCCGGGGCCCAGCTCGACGACGCTGCGCAACAGCGCCTGCGGGAGCTGAACGGCGAGCTCTCCCGGCTCAGCACGGAGTTCGGACAGCGGCTGCTCCGTGACACGAATAGCTCGGCGCTGCTTGTCGACGACGCGTCCGAGCTCGACGGATTGTCCGCAGACGACATCGCCTCTGCTGCAGACGCCGCCCAAGCCGCCGGTCACCAGGGCAAGTTCCTCCTGACGCTGATCCTGCCGACGTCACAACCTGCACTGGAGTCCCTGAGCAACCGGGAAACCCGCCGCCGCCTGCACGAAGCGTCGGTCAATCGCGGATCCCGCGACAACGCGGACAACACCATCGGCGTTGCCGCGGAGATGGCAGCGCTGCGCGCCGAGCGCGCCGCTCTCCTCGGCTTCACCAACCACGCCGCGCTTGCCACGGATGACCAGACCGCACCGTCGCTGGATGCCATCCACGAAATGCTCGGCCGCCTCGCGCAGCCGGCTGTCCGGAACGCGCGCGCGGAAGCTGAGCAGCTCGAGGAAGTGGCAGGTCACCCGATCGAGGCCTGGGACTGGTCGTTCTACTCCGAAAAAGTGCGGTCCGAACGGTACGACGTTGACCTCGCCGCGCTGCGCCCCTACTTCGAACTCGACCGGGTGCTCAACGACGGCGTCTTCTTCGCGGCGAACAAACTGTACGGGCTCACGTTCCATGAACGGGACGATCTTCAGGGATACCACCCCGAGGTGCGGATCTGGGAGGTCCGGGAGGAGGACGGGTCCGAGCTGGGACTCTTCCTCGGCGACTACTACACCCGCGACACCAAGAACGGCGGCGCGTGGATGAACTCGTTCGTGGAGCAGTCCCGGCTTGCCGGAACCCGGGCTGTCGTCGTCAACAACCTGAACGTGTCCAGGCCACCCGCAGGTGAACCCACACTGCTGACCTTTGACGAGGTGCGGACCACGTTCCACGAGTTCGGGCACGCACTCCATGGGCTTTTCTCGGATGTCACGTATCCGTTGTTTTCCGGAACGAGCGTGCCGCGGGACTTCGTGGAATACCCCTCTCAGGTCAATGAGATGTGGATGCTCTGGCCGGAAGTGGTGAACAATTATGCGCGCCATCACCAGACGGGTGAGCCGCTCCCCCAGGAAATGATCGACAAGCTCGTTGCTGCCAGGCAGTGGGGCGAGGGTTTCGCCACCACCGAATACCTAGGTGCTGCCCTGCTCGACCTCGCATGGCACGAGCTTCCGCCGGGCACCACGGTGGAGGACCCCCTCGCCTTTGAGAAGCAGGCACTGCACGACGCCGGCGTGGACTACGCGCCCGTGCCGCCGCGGTACCGCACCGGATACTTTAAACACATCTTCGCGGGCGGCTACTCAGCGGCCTACTACGCCTACATCTGGAGCGAGGTGCTGGACGCGGACAGCGTCGAGTGGTTCAAGGAGTCGGGCGGACTGAGCCGGGAGAACGGGGAACATTTTCGCAAGGAGCTGCTTTCACGCGGGTACAGCGTTGATCCGCTGGACGCCTTCGCTGCCTTCCGCGGACGGGCGGCGAGCATCGATCCCCTCCTCGAGCGTCGAGGGCTGGCTGAGCAGTCATGACCACGATCGCCGGTTGCCAGCGGCTGCAGCGCGCCTGGTTCGCTGCGATGGCACAGGCAACCGGCGGCCGGACCTTCTCCACGCACGAATCCGACTGGATCTGGCTGCCTGCCCGGCGTGAGCTCATGCTGATGTTTCCCACCACGTTATCCGCGGCAGGGTTGCGCCCAGGCCTGGCTGAGGGCGTCCGGCTAGGTGCCCGGACCGTGGGCGTGTGGCTTAACGGCGCAGTCCGAGGACAGGAGCTGAGCAGCTTCGGTTTCGAACCGGGCTGGCAACCGTGGTGGATGAGCGCGCCAGTCGAGGCGCTCACCGGCCTGAGCCGCGCAGGAGCCGCAATCACCTCGCGCGTGCCCGAATACTCCGGACCGCTCGCCGCGGAACTGGCCGTTGCCCGCATTGATCCGCCGAAGGCCTGGCATGCACTCCTACGCGTGGATGAAGTTCCCGTTGGCGCCGCGTATGCCTTCTACGACGATGCGGCTACTGACGCGAAAGCACTCGGCGGGATCTTCAACATGGAGGTGCTCCCCCAGTTCCGCCGCCGCGGCTTCGGCACTGCGCTGCTTTCAGCGGTGGCCCAGGAGGCAGCGGCTGCGGGGGCGCAGGAACTGGCGTTGAACGCCACGCCCGAGGGGTATGAGCTCTACTCCCGCCGGGGATTCGAACTCATTGGCCGCGGGCAGACGTGGTGGCTTCAACTCGGGTGATTTCCAGCCGAGTTACTCCTGCCACTCGACGGCACCGGCCTCTGCGGCACCCATCGACTCAACGGTGACCTTGCTGCGCTGTCTGCTCGCTGCGTCCTCCGCGCTGGAGACGCAGGAGGTCTTCGACGCGGCCATCTCCTCGAGATTGAAGGCGGCCACCGGGCACCACCGGTGCCCCGGCCCGTTCCAGGTGGCAGGAAGCCAGCGGAGTCCGGCGCCCTGCCAGCCGCCGTCGTCGTTCTGCTCGAAGGAGACTTCCACCAGAAGTCCCTCGGTGTTGCGGATATTCGGCGTGAGGTGGGCGGCGATGGTGTTCCCGAGTCCATAGACGATCCAGACGCCGTTGTACTTCTCGATGGGCAGCACCGAATGGCTGTGGTGGCCGTAAACCAGGTCGAAGCGGCCGCTGTCCACGAGTGCGTGCGCTACCTCCTGCTGCTGGGCGTTGGCATAGTCGGCATACTCGTCGCCGGCGTGCACCGCTGCAAGTACGACGTCGGCGCCCGCCCCGCGCGCTTTGTCCGCCTTGGCGATCATCGCTGCCGGATCCAGCTGATCCACCTGCCAGCCGAACTCGGGCACGATCCCGTTGAGCGCATAGGTTCCGGTGATCACTGCGATTCGTGCTTCGCCGGTGTTCACGATGAGCGGCTCGGCTGCCTCCTCGGGTGTGCGGTAGGAACCGGTGTGTTCGAGCCCCGCCTTGTCCAGGGTGTCCAGGGTGCGGTTCAGTCCGGCAGTGCCGGCGTCGAGGGTATGATTGCTGGCCGTTGTGCAGGCGTCGTAGCCCAGGTCCGCGACGGCGTCGGCAATCTGTGGAGGGGCGTTGAACGCCGGGAACCCTGAAAACGGGCCGCCGGACTCGGCCAGCGGCGTTTCCTGGTGGCAGATGGCAAGGTCCGCCGGGGCAACGTATTCCTCCTGGGCGGCCAGGAGCGGCCGGAAGTCAAGGTCGCCGCCGCCGTCGAGCGCGGCCTGTTCCCACAGTCCTTCGTGAAGCAGCAGGTCTCCGGTGAGCACAACCGATGTGCAGGGTTCACCCGGACAGCCCGCCGCTTCCGTCGCCGGCGGAGGTGCCGACACTTCCGGCGCTGAAGTGGCGGGCACCGGCGACTGCGAGCCGGGCGCCGAGGGCGATGATTGCGGAGGAGATGCGGTACGGGATGCCGGCGCATTGCCTTCAGGCGTGCCGGTCCCGGTGCAGCCGGTGAGCAGCAGAAGCACTGCCAGAATTGAGACTCGCCCGCTATACGCCCCGCGCCCATTCACGCAACAAGCCTAGCCCTCGCTGGAAGACGACGAAGGGCCGGACGAAAGCCGTCCGGCCCTTAGGTGCTGCGTCGGTATCTACCAGCCGCGCTCAGCGAGGCGGTGCGGCTGCGGGATCTCGTCCACGTTGATGCCGACCATTGCCTCACCGAGGCCGCGGGAGACTTTGGCGATCATGTCGGGATCGTCGTGGAAGGTAGTTGCCTTCACGATTGCCACGGCACGCTCAGCCGGGTTGCCGGACTTGAAGATGCCGGAGCCGACGAAGACGCCGTCAGCGCCGAGCTGCATCATCATTGCGGCGTCCGCAGGGGTGGCAATGCCGCCGGCGGTGAACAGCACCACCGGGAGCTTGCCGGCAGCAGCAACTTCCTTGACGAGTTCGTACGGTGCCTGAAGTTCCTTGGCAGCGACGTACAGCTCATCCTCGGGCATGGAGCTGAGGCGGGCGATCTCGGCACGGATCTTGCGCATGTGCATGGTGGCGTTGGAGACATCCCCGGTACCGGCCTCGCCCTTGGAGCGGATCATGGCCGCACCCTCGTTGATGCGGCGCAGCGCCTCACCGAGGTTGGTGGCACCGCACACGAAAGGAACAGTGAACTTCCACTTGTCGATGTGGTTGGTGAAGTCGGCCGGAGTCAGCACCTCGG
The DNA here is from genome assembly GCF_947495145.1 of uncultured Arthrobacter sp. GTDB lineage: Bacteria > Actinomycetota > Actinomycetes > Actinomycetales > Micrococcaceae > Arthrobacter_D. Next base: position 191,973 of record NZ_CANLXP010000001.1, on the reverse strand, counting down.
ACTCGTCGATGTAGTCGACGCCGAGAGACTGCAGCACCTGAGCCTCGACGAAATGACCGATGCGGGCTTTCGCCATGACCGGAATGGAAACGGCTTCGATGATGCTGTCGATCATGTCCGGATCGGACATCCGGGAAACCCCGCCCTGGGCACGGATGTCAGCGGGCACGCGCTCGAGCGCCATAACGGCCACGGCACCGGCGTCCTCGGCGATGCGCGCCTGCTCGGCGGTGACAACATCCATGATGACGCCGCCCTTGAGCATTTCCGCCATTCCACGCTTGACGCGGCTGCTGCCGGTCACCGGCGCAGTGGTGGAAGCTTCTTCAACAGTGGACACAGTATTGGCCCCTCGGGTAGAGAAAAGATGACAATCCATGATACGCCCGCCGGCAGGTTCCGGCCGCCGGTCAGCAACTGTACGTAACCGCACGGCGGTTGTGCACGCGAACATTGCTCCGTCAGCGATGAAGATGGTTAGTCACTCGTCGATCGGCACAGTCCATCCGCCTGAATCTTCGATCACGTGTGTGACCTCGGAGGGATTCGGCCAGCCCTGAAGAACCCCGTCGAGGTAATCGCTGTCGTCCGGGCCCGCTGCATTAACAGTCAACATGTCAAGTTTGCCGTCATAGATATGCAGCAGTAGCTCCAGCAGTGTGCCGCCCTGCCCGGTGAACTGCGCACGAACCGGGAATATCTGGTTGTGGGGTACGGCGCGGGGTAATTCATCTGGAACCCTGAAGTGCGCGGCGGCGGTGAACTCCCTGTCCCAATAGACTTCCCTAGCTGAGGCGAGTTGCGCCAGAAGCTCCGGCGCCCCCAAGATGTCCCGGGCACCCAGAATGCCTTCGGCGATGCTTCGAACCCCAGGGTTCAGAGCCCTCTCATGCTCAGCCGGGTGGCCGGGCACAGCCTCGAACCGGCTCTTCCGGGCGGCGGCTCGGTCACTCAAGTAGCCGGCGAACGTGGCTGCTGCTGCCGCCACTGCCATCCAGCGGCGTGGATGCTTTGCCCCGGCCTCGCGCAGCTTCTCCTGAAAGCGCAGTTCGATCATGTCGCCGGCGTCGGCGAAGCGAAGTGCGATACCGGTTGCAGCGATCCCGGCCGCCGTTTTCAGCGGGACCGATCCCCTCTTGCTGCCCGCGATCGTTGCGGCAACGTAGAACCCGGTCAGGACTGCTGTTACGGCGTGCACGGCGCGGCGCGGCTGTGCATCCAGCTTGGAAGCGTCAATGAGAGACAGGCCGCCCGCGACTACTGTCGAGATGATGCCGAAAGCCGGCGATGCGTTCATCGGCTGGTGCTGCTGGTCAAAGCCCATAAGAGGTCCTCCCTGAATGGCCGCTTTGGCCCGAAACATGCTCGCCCGGGGGCGGTCCTGCGATCTTACAGCGAAGCGTCGAAGCGGTTCCACAACATCCACATCGCCGCTGCCGGGTCATGGACCAGCACCCGTCGCTCAGGAAGCGGCGGACTGCACCCGTACTGTCATGATCCGCTGCACGATGGTGATGATGCTGGCCAGGGCAAGCAGGACCAGCACAGCCAGCAGGACAACCTCCGGCAGGCCGAGGCCGGTCAGGCCTGTCACCACCAGCACCGAGACCAGCCGCTCCGCGCGCTCTGCAATACCGACGTTCGCGGTGAACCCCAGCGACTCGGCCTTTGCCCGCGCATAGGAGACGATCATGCCGAGCACCAGGCAGGCCAGGGCAGAAACGGCAATCGCACTGTTACCGCCGCCGAGAAAGAACCAGATGGCCACACCGGCAAAGAGAGCACCGTCCGCAATGCGGTCGAGGGTGGAGTCGAGGAAGCTGCCCCAGGACCCGCTACGGCCCTGGATCCGCGCCATGATCCCGTCGACGACGTCCGAGAAAACGAACAGGGTGATGAAGACCGTGCCCCAGAAAAGCTCTCCCAGTGGGTAGAAGATGAGCGCACCACCGGCCACACCCACGGTCCCGACGACGGTGACGGCGTCGGGCGAGACCTTCCACCTCAGCAGCAGAGTAGCCAGCGGCGTGAAGAGCGAGGTGAAGAATGACCGCGCGTACTTATTCAGCATGGCTCGTCCCGGAATCAGTCGAGGCAACCGCGGCCGCGTCCCAAGCGGCCGCGAGCTGCGTGCGCACCTCGTCAAGGGTCTGGGTAATCGCTTTGGTCTGGGCGATGATCGGGAAGAAGTTGCCGTCGCCGCTCCACCGCGGAACGACGTGCTGGTGCAGGTGCGCCGCGATTCCCGCTCCCCCGGTGACGCCCTGGTTCATGCCGAGGTTGAAGCCGGTGGGGCGGGCGACGCTCCGCAGAGCGTGCATGGCGGTCTGCGTCAGCCGCGCGATCTCGACCGTCTCCTGGGAAGTGATGTCCGTGTAGTCGGGCACGTGCCGGTACGGACACACCAACAGGTGGCCCGGGTTGTACGGGAAGAGGTTCAGGACGACGTAAGCGCTTTCGCCGCGGTGAACGATGAGCGACTCCTCGTCCGACCGCTCAGGAGCCGCGCAGAAAGGGCAGTCCTCCTGCTTGTTGAACTGCCCCTGCCCGCCCTTGATATACGCGAGCCGATGCGGCGTCCACAGGCGCTGAAAGGCATCGGGAACTCCCGGCAGCTCGAAGCCGTCCGTTACTTCCCCGTCGTCGCGATTCTGTTCATCAGCACCTGCGTGGCCGTGCATGCGCTGCTACTGTTCCCGACTGCGGACGGCTTCCACGATCCGCTTCACGGCTTCGTCGACCGGCACCTGGTTCTCCTGGCTTCCGTCCCGGAAGCGGAAGGAAACCGCGCCGGCGTCGGCGTCGTCCCCTCCGGCGATGAGGACGAAGGGAACCTTCTCCTTGCTCGCGGTACGGATCTTCTTCGGGAAGCGGTCGGAACTGATGTCGACCTCCGCCCGGATGCCCTCCGCCTTCAGCTTGTCGACGACGTCGAACAGGTAGTCGTTGAACGCGTCGGCAACAGGAATAGCCAGCACCTGAACGGGAGCCAGCCAGGCCGGGAATGCACCCGCGTAGTGCTCGGTCAGCACACCGAGGAACCGTTCGATGGAGCCGAACAGTGCACGGTGAATCATGACCGGCCGCTGGCGCGTGCCATCTGCAGCCTGGTACTCAAGCTCGAAGCGCTCGGGCAGGTTGAAGTCCAACTGGATGGTGGACATCTGCCAGGTGCGGCCGATCGCGTCACGGGCCTGAACGGAGATTTTCGGGCCGTAGAAGGCCGCTCCACCCGGATCGGGAACGAGTTCCAGTCCAGATGCCTCTGCAACTTCAGCGAGAGTCCGGGTTGCTTCCTCCCAGGCCTCGTCCTCGCCGACATACTTCTCGGGATCCTTGGTGGAAAGTTCCAGATAGAAGTCGTCCAGTCCGTAATCCTTGAGCAGCCCGAGGACGAAGTTGAGTGTTGTGGTCAGCTCATCCTTCATTTGCTCGCGGGTGCAGTAGATATGGGCATCATCCTGGGTCATGCCGCGTACGCGGGTCAGTCCGTGCACAACCCCCGACTTCTCATACCGGTAAACAGAACCGAACTCGAACAGCCGCAGCGGCAGCTCGCGGTAGGACCGCCCGCGGGAGCGGAAAATCAGGTTGTGCATCGGGCAGTTCATCGGCTTCAGATAGTAGTCCTGGCCGGGCTTACGGACCTTGCCGTCGGCGTCGAGCTCTGCGTCCACGTGCATGGGCGGGAACATGCCGTCGCGGTACCAGTCCAGGTGGCCGGAAACCTCGTACAGGTGACCCTTGGTGATGTGGGGTGTGTACACGAACTCGTAGCCGGCCTCAACGTGCCGCTGGCGCGAGTAGTCCTCCATCGCCTTGCGGATGATGCCGCCGCGCGGGTGGAAGACGGGAAGGCCTGAGCCCAACTCGTCCGGGAATGAGAACAGATCCAGCTCACTGCCCAGCTTGCGGTGGTCACGACGCTCGGCCTCGGCCAGCCGCTCCTGGTAAGCCTTGAGATCGTCCTTCGTTGGCCAGGCTGTGCCGTAGATGCGCTGCAGCTGCTTGTTCTTCTCGCTGCCGCGCCAATACGCGGCAGCAGACCGCGTGAGGGCATAGGCATTGGAAATCAGCTTGGTATTGGGCAGGTGCGGTCCGCGGCAGAGGTCTTTCCAGACGATGTCCCCCGACTTGCGGTCCACATTGTCGTAAATGGTCAGCTCGCCGGCACCGACCTCCACGGAGGCGCCGTCGTCGTCGGTAATATCGCCGTTGCCGCCCTTCAGTCCGATCAGTTCGAGCTTGTAGGGCTCATCCTTCATCGCTTCGCGTGCCTCGTCCTCACTCGCGACGCGGCGCTGAAAAAACTGGTTCGCATTCACGATCTTCAGCATCGACTTTTCGAGCTGCTTCAGATCGTCCGGGGTGAAAGGCTCATTGACGTCGAAGTCAAAGTAGAAGCCGTCGGTGATGTAGGGTCCGATGCCCAGTTTCGCATCGGGGCGCAGCTGCTGGACCGCCTGCGCCATCACATGGGCGGCGGAATGGCGAAGGACATTCAACCCATCGGGAGAATCGATGGTGACCGGTTCCACCCGCGCGCCGTCCTCGAGCTCGCGGCTCAGATCCCACAGCTCGCCGTCCACCCGAACCACCACGACGTCGCGCTGCTCCTTGAAGAGGTCAGCTCCCGTAGTGCCGGTGGTCGCCCGCTGCTCTTCGCCGTCGACGATGAGGGTGATTGATGGGGGCGCTGACACTAAGGTCTCCTCTTGATAAGGGTGAACTGGCTGGATACTGATCGATCAAACCCTACCGGCGGACGAGGGCAGACTGAGGTCCAACACTCCCGCCATGATGCTTCCGATGGTATCCGTTGCGCGAGCGGCCAACCAACCGCACCGCAGGCCGCGCCGACTGTCGGACAGCGCCTACGGCTCCCTGCGGACCTTCAGTTCGAACTCGATGAACGCATCGATCATGGACCGGTAGGTTCGCTCAACGACGGTGGGGTCCACGTCGAGTTTTTCAGCGAAGCTCCGCACATTCGCGATGACCTGCTCCACTCGGGCAGGTGCGCGAACCGACTCGTCGTCGTCCTTCAGGGAGCCGGCCCTGCGCACGAGCCGCTCGCGCCGGGAAATAAGGCCGACCATCTGCTCGTCGACCTCGTTGATGGCGATGCGGACGGCCTTCAGCTGTTCGGCGTGCACCGATTCGGACTTCGGGCGCTCGGGCGTCTGGGGGCTTGGCATACGCCGAGACTACGCGAGGGCCTGCTCTCCGGCGTCGTTGGTTACGGCGCCGCCCGGGAATGGACCTCGCAGCGTGGACGTTACATCTGCGACAGAAATGAACCCATTGCGAGCTCGTCGAGGCCGCGAAGCATCAAAAGGAGCACTGTGGATTACACACCCGCTGCCGGCACCATCACCATGTTCAGCACCACCTGGTGCGGATACTGCCGCAGGCTCAAGTCGCAGCTTGATGCGCAGGGGATCGGCTACCAGGAGATCAACATCGAAGAAGTGGAAGGTACCGCGGAACTGGTCGCCTCACTCAACGGCGGAAACCAGACCGTACCCACCGTCATCTTCCCCGACGGCAGCACGGCCACCAACCCGTCGGCGTCCGAGGTCAAGGCTCGCGTAGCCGTCTAACCCCTCGTTCATTTGGCAGGACACGCCCCTTATCCGCTCGGATAAGGGGCGTGTCCTGCTTTTTCAATGTCGATAAGGTGGAGACATTCCCCCACCCCCAAGGATAAGGACTGTCTCAATGGCACATAGCGTCAAGGGCGTCGTCGTAATGGAGAAGGATGCGCCCGCCACTGTCGTCACCATCAGTGTCCCTGATCCGGGACCGGGTGAGGCACTTGTCGACATCCTGACCTGCGGCGTGTGCCATACCGACCTCCACTACAAGCAGGGCGGCATCAGCGATGACTACCCGTTCCTGCTCGGTCATGAGGCAACCGGGGTTGTCAGTGCTGTCGGTCCCGACGTGACCAACGTCGAACCCGGCGACCGCGTCATCCTCAACTGGCGCGCGGTCTGCGGTCAATGCCGCGCCTGCCTCCGCGGAGAGCCGCAGTACTGTTTCAACACCCACAACGCCACGCAGAAGATGACTCTTGAGGACGGCACGGAACTCTCCCCCGCCCTCGGTATCGGCGCATTCGCGGAAAAGACTCTGGTGGCTTCGGGGCAGTGCACCAAGGTGGATCCTGATGCTGATGCTGCGGCGGTGGGCCTGCTCGGCTGCGGAATCATGGCGGGCATCGGCGCAGCCATCAATACCGGAAACGTCCGGCGCGGAGACTCCGTAGCCGTCATCGGCTGCGGCGGTGTGGGCATTGCCGCCATCGCCGGCTCGAAGCTGGCCGGCGCAACCCGGATCATCGCGGTGGACATCGACAACTGGAAGCTGGAGCTCGCCCGCGGACTGGGCGCCACCGACCTGGTGAACTCCAAGGAAACCGATCCGGTCGAGGAGATCCGCAGGCTCACCGACGGTAACGGCGCCAATGTGGTGATCGACGCCGTCGGCCGGCCCGAAACGTACAAGCAGGCGTTCTACGCCCGCGACCTCGCCGGCACCGTTGTACTGGTCGGCGTCCCCACGCCGGACATGACGCTCGAACTTCCCTTGCTGGACGTCTTCGGCCGGGGAGGAGCGCTGAAATCCTCCTGGTACGGCGACTGCCTTCCCTCACGCGACTTCCCCATGCTGGTCAGCCACTACCGGCAGGGCAATCTGGACCTGGACGCTTTCGTCACCGAGCGCATAGCGCTTGACCAGGTGGAGGACGCCTTCGCCAAAATGCACGACGGCGTGGTGCTGCGTTCGGTGGTGGAACTCTGATGGGCGCGCGTATAGACCATTTGGTCACCTCCGGCACATTTTCCCTGGACGGCGGCACGTGGGAGGTGGATAACAACGTCTGGATCATCGGCGACGACTCCGAATGCATTGTCATCGACGCTCCCCATGACGCCGGCGCCATCGAGGATCAGATCAACGGACGCCAGGTCCGCGCGATCCTGCTGACGCATGGCCATGACGATCACATCCGTGCCGTAGGAGACCTCTTCGACCGAGTACGTGCGCCGATCCACCTTCACGCCGAAGACCGTATGCTCTGGGACGATGTGTACCCGAATACCGCTCCCGGGGCGACCATCGCCGACGGCGACACCTTCAGCGTCGCCGGAGTTACCCTCCACGCGATTCATACACCCGGACACTCGCCGGGCTCGGTCTGCTTCTACCTGCCCGACGCCGGCACCCTGTTCAGCGGCGACACCCTGTTCCGGGGCGGGCCGGGAGCAACCGGACGCTCCTACAGCGATTTCCCCACGATCATCGATTCCATCCGAACCCGCCTACTGACGCTCCCGGCCGACACCGTGGTAAGGACAGGCCACGGCGATTCGACGAGCATCGGGGAGGAAGCTCCGCACCTGGAAGAGTGGATTGCTCGCGGGCACTGACTGATTCAGTCGCCTACCGGACGTCGAGGACTGTCTTGAGCCAGCCCTCTTCCCTGCGATCGAAGGTACGGTAGGCGTCCACCGCATCGGGTACCTGTTCGTGCTGGGTGATGAACCGGGTGGGATCGAATACCCCGGAGGCGACGAGGTCCACGAGCGGTGGGGCCACCGACTTGTGGTTGCAGTTGCCCATCCGGATAGTCAGGTTCTTGTTCATCGCCTGCCCGATGGGAAAGCTGCTGAGCTGGGGTGGATAGACGCCGATGATGCCGATCCGGCCATTCTTGGCCACTGTCTCCACAGCCCACTGCGCGGCTTGGCTGGGCGCATCGCCGGGCACCCAGTTATCTCCCTGGACGTTGGTTTTTGGAGCAACCTGGCCGACTTCCTGCTCGAACTGCTCACGCTCCTCATCATCCGGAACTGCAGGACCGGACGAGGGGCTCTGCGCGTCTACCCCGACCGCATCGATCACCGCATCCACCCCGCCGCCGAGTGTTGCCTCCTGCAGCACCTGCACCGGATCATCGCGGTTGAAGTCAATCACTTCGGCGTTCTGTTCCAGTGCGGTAACCAAACGGGTTTCGATGCCGTCAATTGCCCACACGCGGGCCGCGCCCTGCCGGAAGGCCGAAGCAATGGCGAGCTGACCGACGACGCCGGCACCGTACACGGCTACGGTGTCCCCCCGGCGGATGCCCGCCAGCTCAGCACCGAACCATGCTGTGGGAAAGATGTCGGAGAGCAGGATTGCCTGATCGTCGGAGACGTTGTCAGGAATCGGAACCAATGTGTTGTTGGCGAAGGGAACACGGGCGTACTCTGCCTGCAGGCCGTTGATTGGTCCCGTTGTCTGGGGTCCGCCGAAGAAACAGGTGCCGGCCTGCGGGCCGTTGGGGTTGGACACGTCGCATTGGGCAGTGTGTCCCCTGCGGCACTGCGGGCAAACCCCGCAGGACATGGTTGAACAGATGATCACCCGGTCGCCTGAGCTGAACCCGCGCACGCCCCTGCCGGTTTCCTCGACGACGCCGACGGCCTCGTGACCCAGAATGGTGCCTTCCTGCATACCCGCCATAGTGCCGCGCACGAAGTGGAGGTCTGTTCCACAGATTGCGCTGCGTGTGATCCGGACGATTGCATCATTGGGATCCTGTACCGTCGGATCGGCGACCTCGTCGAGGCGGATGTCGCCCTCTGAGTGCCAGACAACTGCTTTCATGGTCCTGCTCCTTCCATCTGCGTTGGAGGTGAACTACGGCGAAGCGCCGCTCACCGCCACGCTACGGCGATCGGCGGGTGGCCACAAGGGAAGCAGGCTTACTAACAGACGGGAATTGCGCTTCCGGACGAGCAGCACTCTCATAGGCGGCTACGACAGCGCGTGCCACGGCCTGCACCGTCACGCCGGGCACCAGATCTTCTGCTGCTCCTGCAGTAGACGGTTCCCACGGAAGTTCCAGCGCCGAATACGTCGCTTCGAGGACTGATCGGATCGGTGGCGAGTCCTCCACCACAATCACCGAGGAAAAAAGCCACGCGCCCGAGATAACCCGCTGCGCTGTGCCGACCAGCTTCACCGATCGGACGCCGTCCACCCCGTGCACGCTGAACTCACCGGGGCAGTATTCGCCCGGGATCTCCCCCAACCGGGCATCCACGCCGACCCCGCGCAGCGCATCCGCAAGTAGCGCGCCAAGAACACTGAAGCGCGCGCGGGAGGCTGCGACGGCGTCGTCATGCGGTTCGATGTGATCCACAATCAGGCAGCCCTGGTGGTAGGCAGCAGCCCGGCCTCCTGCCTTCCGGACCAGCGGTTCGAAGCCGAGGGCCCGCGCCGCGGCCGTTGCTGCCTCATAACCCGGCAGGCGGGTGTCCCGTTGCCCGAACGCGACAGTGGGCTGCGGCCGGTAGAGCCGAAGGGTGGGTTCAAGATCACCGCGAGCGGACTCGCGGAGAAGGTCGAGGCCGCGCTCCATGTCCGCAGCAGCTCCGTTCGAGGTTTCGTGCAGGATCTGCAGGTGCCCCTCCGACCAGGGACGAGCAATCATGTACGTCAGACCCCTCAGCGGCCGCCGTTGATGTTGCGGCTTCGCTGTTCCACGCCGGGGGTTCCGTACGGATAGTCGGCGAGGTCCGGGGCACTGACCTCGGAGAGGCGGGCCACTTCCTCCTGGCTCAGTGTGAGCGTCGCCGCCTGAAGGTTGTCGGCGAGCTGCTCGGTGGTCCTTGCACCGAGGATCACCGAGGTGACAGCGGGCTGCTGCGCAACCCACGCCAGCGCCACCTGGGATGCGCTGACCCCGCGTGCTTCCGCAATCCCAAGCACGACGTCGATAATCGCCCAGGTGCGCTCCTGCCCGTTCCGCTTTTTCCACGCCTCCATGCCGCGCTCGGGGTTCTCACCGAGCCGTGTTGCGCCCTCGGGCGCAGTATCGCGCTTGTACTTGCCGGTGAGCCAGCCCCCGCCCAACGGGGACCAGGGCAAGAGGCCCAGACCTGCGTCGAGCGCTGCCGGGACAATCTCCGACTCGATTCCACGCACCAGCAGGCTGTACTGCGGCTGGAGGGTGACCGGCAAATCCCAACCCCGTTCCTTCGCAATACCTACGGCCTTGGTGAGCTGCCAACCGGTGTAGTTGGAGAAGCCGTAATAGCTGATTTTGCCGGCGCCGACGGCGTCGTGCAGGAATCCGAGCGTCTCCTCCAGCGGAGTATGCGGATCCCAGGAGTGCATCTGGTACAGATCAATGTGGTCCACATTGAGGCGCTTCAGCGAGGCGTCCAGCGCCAGCCGCAGGTGCCTGCGGGAAAGACCGAGATCGTTGGGGCCCTTCCCCATCGGGAATCGGCCCTTGGTAGCGATGATCATGTCGGAAGCAAACGAGCTCTTCGCCAGCCAGCGTCCGATGATTTCCTCGGAGGCCCCGGCGGTGTAGACGTCTGCGGTGTCGATGAGGTTACCGCCCGCGTCGGCGTAGTCGTCAAGAATGGCATGCGACGTCGCTTCGTCGGCCTCCGCGCCGAACGTCATCGTGCCCAGCGCATACGCCGAGACCGCTGTACCGCTGCTGCCAAGGTTTTTGTACTCCATTAGTACTCCCTAGTTTTGTGGATCGTTACGTGCTGCTGCTTCGGTTGCTCAGTCGGTGACGGTTACGCCGCGCCAGAACGCCACGTGGTCCCTGATGTTCGCTGCGGCTTCCTTGGGCTCCGGGTAGGTCCACGCGGCGTCGGGGTTGCTCTGGCCGTCGACCTCGAGGGTGTAGTAGCTCGCTTTCCCTTTCCAGGGGCACGTGGTGTGCATGTCGCTCGGTCGCAGGAACTCGTCCTTCACGCTTCCCTTCGGGAAGTAGTGGTTTCCCTCCACCATCTCGGTGGAGTCGGATTCCGCAATTACCTGATTGTTCCAGACTGCCTTGGGCATGATGTCCTCGTTCTTCCTGCGACCGCTCAGCGCCGGATGTGCTGTGAGCGCGGTTACACAGTTGGCCAACGACGACGGTGCCCGCTCCATTCCCCGCGGCCCCCATCCCACCCGTTGAGTTGTCAGGACACGCCCCTTATGGCCGCGGATTAGGGGCGTGTCCTGCCAACTCAACGGGGGGGGGTTAGAGCTTGCGCAAAGTCAGTATCTGCTCACTTCGCCCAAATGGTCCGTCGAGGTCATGGAGGACAGACGACGTCAGCCCGATCCCATCCCGCCCGAAACTCACCCGGGTATCGAGACCGAGCCACTCTCCCGTGGGCTTGCGGTGAAGGTGCACCTGAAGGTCGACATTCGGGAACGCCCAACTGCCGGCGCCCGGAGGAACCCGGGTGGCGATGCCGTTGGCCGTGTCGATGAGCCCGATGAGCCGCGTGGTATCCGATACCGCTTCGCCCTCCACCAATGGATGCGGCGTGCGCAACCAGACCCTGCCCCGGCCGGGGCGATGGCCCGCGACCTTGCGGACTTCGATCGACTGGATATAGCCGCCCGGCCACTCTGCAACGGCATCATGGTCCTCGCCGTCGTCCGGGCCCGGCATGAACTCATCCTCAAGCGCTGCAACTTCGGACGTACCACTGGTGACCAGCCGCCAGGCGCGGGCGCGGATTGCTGTCCGCCCGCCGTGGTTCATCTCCGCCTCAAGCAACTCGATGGTTCGCCCCGGCCGTACCATCCTGGTTGCCACCTCGACGGTATCCAGCGGGATAAGGCCGAGGATCTCGTACGAAACCCGTGCCATCTGCAGCTCTGCACGCGGCTGGAACTGTTCAAGGCAGTGAGCCAGCAGTCCCGAGGCCGGCGCCATGTGCTGCTCGTGCGCGTTCCAGGCCCCCTGTGCGTGAACCGTGGCTTCGAACAGACCTTCGCCGAGCGGTCGGTAATAGGAATCTGCCATGGTCTGAGTAAACACGCTCCTGAAGGAAATGGTCGCTTAGGGCCGGACCCGCGCCCTGTTGACAGCGTCTGAGGCACGGATAAAGCCTAGATGACTGAACGCCTGGGGGAAGTTGCCTGCCAACCGCCCGCTAACCGGATCGTACTCTTCCGCGTACAGGCCGAGGTCATTCGCGTAGCCGGTGAGCCGGTCGAGCAACGCCGTTGCATCTTCCGTACGGCCGCTGTCCGCATACTGCTCCACAAGCCAGAACGTGCAGATCAGGAATGGATATTCGTGGCCCTCCAGGCCGTCGAGGCCGGACGCGGTGCGATATCGGTGCAGGAGCCCGTGCGCATCCTGCAATTGCTCCTCAATGCGGGCGACCGTACCGAGCATTTTAGGGTCATCGCTGGCCACAAAGCCCGTGTGAGGCAGTTGCAGCAGGGACGCGTCCACTTCATCGTTCGAGTACGTTTGCGTGAACGAGTTGAGTTCGGGGTTGAATCCGCGCTCCATAATCTCTTCCCGGAGCCGGTCCCGGATTTCCTCCCATCGATCTGCAGGCCCTTCCAGCCCGTGCTGCCGCACTGCCCGGATACCCTGGTCGAAGGCGGCCCACATCATCACACGCCCGTGGACGAAGAACTCTGCTTCCCCGCGCATTTCCCAGATTCCATGACCTTTCCGGTCAAGGTTCTGCTCACAGAAGCGCAGCAGATTCTTTTGCAGTCCCCATGAGTACTCTCCCTCGGCCGCCCCGGCGTCCCTCAGCGCGGCGAGAGCGAGCATGACTTCCCCGACGACGTCGGCCTGGTACTGACCCACGGCCCCGTTCCCGATTCTTACCGGCTTTGAATTCTCGTAGCCGGGCAGGTGGTCCAGTTCGCTTTCCGGAAGCTGGCGCTCGCCGGCGATGCCGTACATGATCTGTACCTGATCCGGATCTCCGGCCACCGCACGCAGCAACCAGTTGCGCCAGTGCAGCGCACCTTCGGTGAAGTCATGCGCAATGAGCGCCTCGATGGTCAGGGCGGCGTCCCGGAGCCAGGTGTAGCGGTAGTCCCAGTTGCGCGACCCGCCAAACTCTTCAGGCAGGGATGTGGTGGCCGCGGCCACGATGCCGCCGGTTCTGCCGTGGGTGAGGGCACGCAGCACCATCAGCGAGCGCAGTACGGCCTCGTCATGTCGATCGTGTACTTCAACCCGGGAGGACCACTCCGTCCAGTAGGCAATCGTCGCTTCCAGAGCTCTGTCTGGGTCTGCTGCCGTTGGCAGTCCCCCGTGCGACTGGTGCCAGGTAAGCACCCAGCTTTCGGATTCTCCGGCTGCAAGCGGAAGGACGCCGCTCAGCCGGTTGGAGACGGCACCCTGGTAATCGTCTGCGTGGCCCTCCGCGGAGGCTTCGTGGCGGTCCTCCATGCCGGTCTGGGGTTCTGTCAGTTGAGCCTCATGCGGGTGCAGCAGCGGTCCGGTCAACAGCAGCGCATCCGGCCCTGCAACCGACAGCAATCCGCAGGAGCCGACTTTCTCGAGATCGACCCGCCGGGTCCAGGGCCTCGCCCGCGCATAGTCAAATCGGATGCGCAGGTCGTGCTCCACTTCCACGGTTCCCTCGACGCACTCCACCCGGCGCACCAGGTCAGACTGGTCGTCGCCGGGCGGCAGGAAGTCGGTAACCACCATCTTCCCGGTGGGCGTGCGCCAGGTCGTTTCCAGGACGAACGTACGCGGCAGATACCGTCGGGAAACCACCTCGCCGTCCGAGGCGGAAACCTTCCACCTGCCGTCTTCCGGGGATCCCAGCAGGGCAGCGAAAACCGAGGGGGAATCGAAGCGGGGGAAGCATAGCCAGTCGATACTGCCGTTCCGGGATACCAGCGGCCCCGTACTCAGATCGGACAGGAGTGCGTAGTCCTCCAGCGGCGTGGACGCGTGCTTGGCAGGCTCATCTGTCATCTCCCCATTCAATCAGCAAGCTTCCTACCATGCATGAGCCCCATAGGAATGCCGAGGCTGAGCTGGAAGTCCTTGTCCGGGTGCGCCAAGACAGCTGCGCCGTGCGCTTGATTATTGTCAATGTTTCGTCTGCGCACTCGCAATGTGTGCACACTTGCGCACTCAAGCGCTACATTGGTCTCATGCTGACAGTTCTACGCGTGGCTGCCTATCGCATTCTCTTCTCCGCGCAGGTGATCGCGCTTCTTGGCACGGGTCTGCTCACCGTGGCCCTCGGCCTCCTCGCTTTCGATCTCGCTGCAGGACGGGCCGGGGCGGTCCCGGGCACGGCACTGACCATCAAAATGCTGGCCTATGTGTTCGTCGCGCCCGTTATGGCCGCGGTCGTCGAGCACCTTCCCAGGAAAGCCGTCCTGATAACGGCTGACCTGATTCGTGCAGTAGTTGCCCTGATGCTGCCGTTAGTCGACCAGATGTGGCAGGTCTATGTCTGGTCTTCGTGCTACAGGCGGCTTCGGCTACCTTCACCCCCGCGTTTCAGTCGGTAATTCCCGTGATTCTGCCGCGGGAGCGCGACTATACGAAGGCGTTGTCCCTCTCACGACTGGCATACGACCTCGAATCGCTGGTGAGCCCTGTTCTCGCAGCTGCGCTGCTGGTGATCATGAGCTATTCCAATCTCTTCATCGGCACCGTGGTCGGGTTCGTCATCTCTGCCCTGCTGGTGCTGGCCGCGCGGCTACCTGCTTCCCCACCGGCAGCCCGGACCGGCTCCCTGCTCCACCGCACGGCCCTGGGATCGCGGATCTTTCTGCGGATACCTTCGCTTCGTGGGCTCCTGGCCCTGAACCTCGTTGTGGCGTGCGGCACCGCGCTCGTCCTCGTGAATACCGTCGTTTACGTCCGGGACCTCTACAACGGCACCAACGCAGGGGTGGCAATCGCACTGGCCTGCTATGGCGCCGGATCGATGGCTGTGGCATTGACGACGCCGGCACTGCTGGAACGCTTGACGGACCGCACCGTGATGGTTGGCGGCAGCATCGTGGTGGCCGCGGGCATGGGCGCTGCCGGAGTCGTCGCGATGATGCAACCACCGTGGGCACTGATGCTCCTGCTGTGGGCGGTTCTTGGTGCGGGCACCTCGATGATCAACACGCCGTCCGCGAGGCTGCTGCGCCGCGCGGCCAGCGATTCCACCCGCTCCTACCTCTTCACCGCGCAGTTTTCCCTTTCGCATGCCTGCTTCATCATCACCTACCCGGTTGCAGGGTGGGTTGGCGCCGCCGCGGGCCAACCGGCCGCAGCCTTCATCCTTGCGGCGCTCGCTACACTTGGTGCCATCGCGGCTTTGCGTCTTTGGCCTGCCGACTCTCGGGCCGATCGGGCAGCAATGTCGTTTGCCGACTAGGAGTGCACTGTTGAGCGAGGAACCGACCGGCCCGCACCCAAGCCTGATTCACCCGAACGAGCCGGATGAAGCACGGCTCGATGTCGGTGCCGCCCTATTCCGGATGCTCGCCGACCCTACCCGCCTGAATATTCTTTGGCTGCTCTCCCAGGAATCCCGCGATGTCAGTTTCCTGGTCGAACGCACCGGCGCAACCCGAACGTCCGTGAGTCAGCATCTGGCCAAACTTCGCTTCTCGGGTCTGGTGACCACCCGGAAGAACGGACGCAACGTGGTCTACAGCATCGCAGACGGCCATCTTGCGCGGCTGGTGAGGGAAGGCCTCAACCATGCTGATCACCGTGTCACCGGCGAGCCGGTACACGACTGAGCGCACTGTTCCTCCTCAAGTCAATCGGGGCGCTGCGAAACTCAGGTGCCGCAGAAGGTCCGGTAGGAGCCGAAGTCGTCGGGCGCTCCCGCGGCGTAACGCTCGAAGCCTTCTCGCTCCTCAAACGGTGCCGTTACAGCCGCGAGAAGATTGCCCAACGGTTCCAGGTCACCGTCGACGGCGGCGGCAAGTGCTTCCTCCACGAGGTGGTTCCGAGGGATATAAATCGGATTGACCCGGTCCATGGCCTCGGCGGAGGGCTTCAGGGCAAGCCACTCCCCCAACCAAGCATCGAACCGCGCCGTGTCCGTGAAGAAGTCGCGGGCAGGCTCCGCATTTCCGCGCGCTGCAGTGCTGAGGCTGCGCAGAAAGGACGTGTAGTCCACCTGGCTCTCCTCCAGCAGTGTCAGGAGCTTCCCGGCCAAAGTGGCCGCGTCGTCGTCGTCGTTCTCCAGGCCCAGCTTGATCCGCATCCCGGCAGACCATTCAGCACTGTACTGGGAGGGAAAGGTGCCGATAGCTTCTTCGGCGAGCATGACGGCTTCGTCCTGGTTTTCATCAAGCAGCGGCAGCAGCGCCTCGGCGAAACGGGTGAGGTTCCAATGGGCGGCGGCAGGCTGGTTGGCGTAGGCGTAGCGGCCCATCGTGTCGATGGAGCTGTAGACGGCGGAGGGGTTGAAGGCGTCGATGAAGGCGCAGGGACCATAGTCGATCGTCTCGCCGGAAATCGTCATGTTGTCGGTGTTCATGACCCCGTGCACGAACCCCACCAGCATCCACTGCGCGACCAGCGACGCCTGCGCGCTGATGACCGACTCGAGCAGTGCGAGGTACCGGTTGGGTGCCTGCGCAGCCTCGGAATAGTGGCGATCGATAGCGTAATCCGCGACTTGGCGCAGGAGTTCGATGTCGCCGGTCGCCCGGGCGTACTGGAACGTACCGACACGGAGGTGACTGGCAGCAACCCTGGTCAGGAGGGCGCCGGGCAGAAGCTCCTCGCGCTGAACGGGTCGGCCGGTAGCGACGACGGCGAGCGAACGGGTAGTGGGAATGCGAAGCGCATGCATTGCTTCGCTGACTATGTATTCGCGAAGCATCGGACCGATGGCGGCAAGCCCATCACCGCCACGCGCGAACGGCGTGCGGCCGGAGCCCTTGAGGTGGATGTCGCGAAGTCCTCCATCGGAATCCGCTACTTCGCCAAGCAGGAGGGCACGTCCGTCGCCGAGCCGGGGGCTGTATCCGCCGAACTGGTGCCCTGCGTAGGCCTGGGCGACGGGGGTTGCTCCTGCCGGAACAAGGTTGCCGGTGAGCAGACCGGCGCCGTCGGGAGTGCGCAGATAGCCGGAGTCCAGACCGAGCTCCGCTGCAAGCTGCTCGTTCAGCACGAGCAGTTCCGCTTCAGGCACGTCGGCAGCCTGCCAGGCCACGCCCATCTCGGGCAGGTGGCGGGCGAAGTGGTTATCGAGGGTGATGGCTGGCGCAGTAGAAACACTCACCCTATGGACAACCGCGATTCTGCCGCGGTTGTTCCCTGCGTCCGGGTGTCTGTGCCTGCGTCGGGATGTCCGATCCCCGCCTCCTATTCGTTATCGCTTTCCGCTCCGGCCGGGCGTATGTTGGGACTATGTCGGCGAGGGCCGTCCGCCCGGAGCCGTTGAAGCGGTACGGGAAAGGAGCCGGATATGTTCAACCTCCGTCGAAAGGGCACCGCGTTCGAGCGCAAACAGGCCGCTGCCGCATCTGCCCATCAAAAGGACTTCCGCGAGGGCTACGTCCACGTCCACGGAAGTGAGAAAAAGGCAGACGAGTTGGCGATGCGCGCCTACGGCGACAAGGACGGTGACGGCAAGCCGGACGTGCCGTTCATGCCGTTCCCCGGTTAGCAGCTTCTCCACCTCAGGGCGTCACGAAAGCTCCGTCAACTTAGCGCCGGAGTCTTCTGTCGCTTTTGCTTCCCGTTCTTCTGCTGCTGCCCGCGCATACGACGCCGAGACGCGCCGATAGACCGGCGTCAGGAAGGCGAGCAGCGCGGCCACGATCAGGATGATGCCGGCTATCAGAAACACCAGCGCAATGCCCCGTGAGATTCCCTCGCCCAAGAGCGGTGCCAGCTGTGCGCTCCCCTCCGCCGAGCGCGCATAGGGAATGATCCAGAATTGAGCCAGTGGAGCGATGAGGAAAGCTGTGATCGGGGCAGCCGCACTCTCAACCGCCATCGCAAATCCGAACACCCGACCCTGACGCTGCAGAGGCACTACACGCTGGATGACCGTCTGTTCGGCTGCCTCTACGAACGGCACCAGGGCAAGGTAAAGCCAGATGCCTGCGATATACAGCCACGGCCACTCCCGCAGCGTGAACCCTGCACCCAGGATGCCCATAATAATGACCGCAATGAGCATGGTGCGGAGCGGATTGGGCCCGAGTCCGAACTTGCCGATCAGAGCGCCGCCCACAATGAATCCGGTAGAGCCCACCGCGAACAGAATCCCCCACAGCTCGACGGGGAACATCTCCAGGCCATACGGATCCATCAGCGCCATATAGACGCCGCCAATGAAATTGTTGAAGGTGGAAAAAAGAACCAGGGCGAACAGCCCGGCAACGGCCATTACGGCCGCGAGGGCGCCTCGGAGGTCGAATCCCCCGTGCGCGTCGGTGGTTGCCGCGCGGACCTCCTCCGGCATCCGCAGCGTGAGCAGGTGCGCGAACGCCAGCGCGGTGAGCACCAGCGCCACGGCGATAGTCCAGCCCATGCCGAGTAACCCGACCGACAGTCCCGAAAGCACCGAAGTGACGATGAACATGAGTCCCTGAACCATGCCCACCAGGCCGTTGGCATTGGCCCGCCGGTCCGGCTCAATGAGAATGGTGACAGTAGTGGACAGTGCGATATTGCGCATGTTCTCGACCACTGCCCCGATCAGGATGACAAGGGTGAAGACCCAAAACCAGGGCTGCGTCAGGTCCAGCAACCAGGGCGTCGGTATGACCAGGAACATCGCGCCCGACAGAGCGAACATCACCAGTGTGAAGGCCGCGGCGAAGCGCATTACGGCCAACTTGCGGTAGCGGTCTACAAAGGTGCCGAAGCTGATGCTGGAAACTGCGATCAGCAGCATGTAGGCGCCGCCGACCACTCCGGTAGCAATGACGTTGCGGGTTTCCAAATACACCCAGAACGTCAGCGCGAACCACAGGTAGCTGGTCGTGATGTTGGCTAGGGCCGTGTTGACCAGGATCTCGGCGAAGGTGCGGGATCGCTGTTCCGGGCTCCTTAGAGACGTGTCAACTGCGTCTGGATCAGCCAGACGCGTGCCCGTGACGTCTTCGGCCGGCACGGACATGCCGCCCTCATCCGGAGGCAGACCCATGCCGTCGTCATTCGCGGCGGACCTGAGCGAAGCAGGTTCCTGCTCGGTCATGCGTCCAGTGTACTGAGAGGACCACCGCGCAGCACCCCCTGAATTGTGCGCTTCAATCGCTAAGCCAGTGGCGGCGAACCCCACCGTCGGTGCGATGGTTAAGCTGGGTGGATGGCGACAGTTCTTCTCGTGCGGCACGGGCGCACCACAGCGAATGCTTCCGGACTGCTGGCCGGAAGGGCCGATGGCGTCAGCCTGGACCAGACCGGCCGCGACCAGGCGGCGCTGACCGCTGACCGGATTGCGGCCGTGCCGATCATCGGCGTGGTGTCGAGCCCTCTCGAGCGTTGTCAGCAGACCGCCCAGTTCATCCTCGATCGCCAGCCCCGTACCTTCCACGTGCCGCTCGATATCAATCTTGATGCCTGTCTCACTGAGTGCGATTACGGCCAGTGGCAAGGACGCACTCTCACCGATCTCGCGACGGAGAATCTATGGTCGGCGGTTCAGTCGCAGCCGTCCGCCGTCACTTTTCCGGGCGGCGAATCCATGTCCGCCATGCAGGCGCGGTCGGTCGCGGCGATTCGACGCCACGATGCAGCTTTCGAGGCCGAACACGGACCAGGGGCGGTGTGGGTAGCGGTAAGCCACGGCGACATCATCAAGTCGATCCTCGCCGACGCGCTCGGCATTCACCTCGACCTTTTCCAGCGCATCAGTGTGGGCCCGGCCTCGGTATCGATCGTGCACTACGGCGCCAGTAGGCCGACAGTCCACGCGACGAACACCGACGCCGGGAATCTTTCGTGGCTGGCGAACACCGTCAAGTCCGAGGATGCAGCGGTGGGTGGTGGCGCAGGGCACACAGCGCCACCAGCGTGATGAGCCTAAAATAGTCCCATGCCTACAACTGTGCACGAGTTCGCCTGGCCAGACCGCGTCGTCGTCGGAACCATCGGTGTCCCGGGGCAGCGCACGTTCTACCTGCAGGTGCGCACGGGGAAGCAAATCGTGAGTATCGCGCTGGAGAAGCAGCAGTCGGCCCAGCTCGCCGAGAAGATCGACGAGATCCTCGACCAGCTCGTAACGCTCGATGGCAACCCCTTCAGCGTTCCCACAAGTACTCCCATCGAACTCGTCGACAACGATCAGCTCGAGCCGGTTCAGGAGCAGTTCCGCACCGGTGTCATGGGCCTGGGGTGGGACCCGACGACGGCGCAGGTCGTCATCGAGGCCTACCCTCTCACGGACATCGATCCTGGAGACGACGGAGTCCTTGATGGCGACGACGTTAACGCGTCCGAAGTGCTGCGGGTGCGCATGCCGGTCGGCACCGCCCGTGCTTTCGCCAAGCGCACCCGGGAGATTGTCGGTGCAGGGCGTCCAATCTGCGTGCTCTGCGGTCAGCCCATCGACGCCGACGGGCACACCTGCGCCCTTCCCGAGGCCTGATGCCGTCAACCGACCTGGTGACCGCCGAACTTACTCTCACCGGGCGCATCACGACGGCTTCGAACGCGACGTTCCTGGGCAGCATCGGCGGTGCGGCAGTGGTCTACAAGCCGTTGGCGGGCGAACGTCCGCTCTGGGATTTTCCCGACGGCTCCCTGGCCCACAGGGAGGTAGCCGCCTACCTGGTTTCGGAGACTCTCGGCTGGCACATCGTGCCGCGCACCTGGCTTCGCGATGGTCCATTCGGAGAGGGGATGGTGCAGCTCTGGCAGGAGACGGACCCCGACCAGAACGCCGTTGACCTCGTTCCGACGGACGACGTGCCGGAAACCGGCTGGAAACAGGTCCTCGAAGGTCAGGACGAAAAGGGACGGATGGTCGCCCTCGTTCACGAGGACACACCGGCGCTGAGACGCATGGCCGTGTTCGACGTCGTGGCCAACAACGCTGACCGCAAGGGCGACCACATCCTTTCCATGAGCGACGGACGCCGACACGGCGTGGACCATGGGCTCACCTTTCACAGCGACCACAAGCTGCGCACCGTGCTGTGGGGGTGGGTGGGCGACCCGCTGACCACCGAGGAGATCGAAGGCCTCGATCGTGTCAGTGAAGCACTTCACAGTGAGCTGGGCCGTGACCTGGCTGACCTCCTCACAGCCGAAGAGATTGCCGCGCTCGCCGCACGCTGCGCCCGCTTGCGCACGGCAGGGCGGTTTCCCGCCCCAAGCGGACAAATGTCGGCGGTACCCTGGCCGTTGTTCTAGTGTGCTCTTACGACGCGGGTGAGGAGACGGTATGACCGACGAAAGCGAAGCGTCCCGCGACCGAGGCCCGACCTTCGACGGGGTGAAAATCGGGCGGCCGGCCGTCGGCGCCCTGATCGAGGCCGGCTATAAGTCGCTGCTTGACCTGCCCGCGAACATCGATGACTTGAAGAACGTTCATGGCGTCGGGCCAAAGGCTCTCAAGCTTTTGAAGGACGCACGAACCGCAAGGAATCGTCCCCTACCGTAGCTTTCAGCGCCGCTTCACCGCAGAATGAGGGCCATGACGACATACTTCGGCACGAAGGAATTCGAAGGCGCAGCCTTCGTCAAGGCAAGTTTCAGGGGCGCCACTCTGCGATTCTCCGATGTCAGCGGCGTGTCGATGCGTGGGGTCGACGTGGACGGACTCGACATCGACAGCCACGACCTGTTCTTCGGCAGCCTGTTCGTCAATGGGGTCGACGTGGTGCCGCTCGTAGACGCCGAGCTCAACCGGCAGTTCCCGGGCCGCGAGTTGCAGAAGGCGCAAACACCCGAAGGTCTGCGGGAGGGGTGGCGCGCTGTGCAGTCCGCGCGGCAGGAGACTGTGCAGGCCACGCCGCCGGACCTCGTGGACACCCATGTAGAGGACGAGTGGTCTTTGTCTCAAACCCTGCGGCACCTCATTCTGGCGACCGACGCTTGGCTCGGCGGAGGGATCCTGCGGAAGAAGCAACCGTTCCATGAGATCGGACAGATATTCACCGGTGCCGCTGAGATGGGTTTCGATATGTCGATCTTCCGTGTGGACCCGCCGAAGTACGAGGAGATCCTCGCGGTTCGAGCAGAGCGACAACTGCAGGTAACTGATTTCCTGGCCACGGCCACGGCGGATCTTCTCGCGGAGGAACGCGAGGATCCATGGGGCGGCGGTGACTGGCGTCCCAGCGTCGGTGACTGCATTCGCGTGATCCTGGAGGAGGAGTGGGCACATCTGCGCTACATCCAGCGGGATCTCGCTCGAATTCGAAACCAATGAGGGCGGCGACAAGGCTACCACCGCGTGTCGGGTCTCCGCTGGTCCTAGATGTCGAGAAGGCCGTTTCTTGCGGCGGATCGACGTGGGACCTTTCCCGTATAAAGGTCCTCCTCGAGGTGAACGGTGGTGTACGCCCATTCGCGCGGGTGCCCGACGTCGTTGAACACGCGGTAGCGTCGGCGCAGGCGGAGGTTCGGCACGGTGCTGTGCTCGAACGAGACGACGATCTCAGTAGCTGGCCAGGTGCCTTCTTCGCTGACGCTCACATTCCGGTAGTCGCTGGGCTCGAGGCGCGGTGACGGATGATCGCTGGTCCACACGATGTTTGGTTCCGCGAGGGTTTCGAACTGTTCACGGAGCTTCGCGATAGCACCAGCGCGCGCTTCCTCGCTGAGGTTGCGCAACGGCCACGCAGCGCATTCAACGCCATCTAGCTCGAGGCGGTCCTGCCATTGAGCGGCGGCGGCTTGCTGCCGCTCATATTCTTGTTCCCACGTCGCTTCATCGTCGCCGGGTGCAGGTTGTGAAGGGAGCTGCTCTGTGTCAATCTTTTCGGGCAGCCCGTCGGCAACGTCGATAACGACCTGTTCCGGCTCGTACACGACGTTCCACCCGCGATCGTCGCCGAGTGGGACTTGCCGTGGCCCGGTAGAAAAGTACTGGAGCGTCAGAGTGTCCTGGGCGAGACTAACGCGGTGCACGAGGTGATCGAACCGGATCACGGTCCGTTCCCCGCTGGCTGAGATCCGTACGAGCTCAGTTGCGGGAGTCGGCAATGGCGGGCCCGGCTCATCATTCAGGGTGTCTTCATCGGACGCCGCTTCCGTTGCGCTCTCTTCGGAATCCGGCGACTCCATCCACGCCGATGCGTCCCGTGGGTCACCCACCCACAAACCGTGGTCATCGACACCCACCGGCCGGCCTTGCCCGAGATCACACGCCGCCGTGACACCACTCGGAGTGACGAAAACAGCCGCACGCTGCACCAGATAATCAAGGCCTTCTGTCTCTTCAGACTGGTAGACCACCCACGCCCCTGTCGATGTGGGCAAGAGCTGCACCTCGCCGATCGCGCGGTCCGGCAACGGAGCGTCGGGCCAGGTGACCCACCTGACAGTCGAATCCTCGTCGATCACCGCTGCAACGGGCCGTTCCGCGTCCGGCACGGTTACAGTCCTACCAATCACGACGGCGCCGAGAGGTATCAGCGGGTCACGGGGCATCATCACCGGCCAATGCTACAACGGGCATCCGCCCAAACGTACAGATCCAACGCCAGTATCCCGGCCATCAGAGCCTGATGGGATTTCACAGTACCTTTGGACCTATCCCATTGACTCGATGAAGGATTCCGATGCCGCAATTCGCCATTCTTATTTACGCCGATGAGTCCCTCCACGCCCTGGAGGCAGCAGAAGCTGAACTGGAGGAGAACGACCAGCACGCCCGCGACCTCCAAGCCTCAGGGTCCATGAACCTCGCGTACGCTCTCACACCCCGCGCGGCCGCAGTGTCCATCCGAAAGGCCGGCATGACAATGGGTCCCTTCGTCCAAGCTGACCAGTTTGTGGCAGGCTTCTACGTCCTCGAGGCCCCTGACCTCGACGCCGCAATTGCCCTCGCCCGGCTCAACCCGGCAGTACGCACAAGTACTGGGGGCGTCGAAATCCGTCCCGTTCACAGTGGAGGAATCACGACCAACACCATGTGAAAGACACACGGAGCGGGTCCGTCCAACCAAACAGAACCGCCCGAATCTCCCGAATCTCCCGAACGAAACCTAGAAGTCCCAGTCCTCATCTTCGGTGTTGACTGCCTTTCCGATGACGTAAGACGATCCCGACCCGGAGAAGAAGTCGTGGTTCTCATCCGCGTTCGGTGACAGCGCCGACAGGATCGCCGGGTTCACGTCCGTCACTGAGGACGGGAACATCGCCTCGTAGCCCAGGTTCATTAGCGCCTTGTTGGCGTTGTAGTGCAGGAACTTCTTGACGTCCTCAGCCAGGCCGACGCCGTCGTACAGGTCGTGTGTGTACTGCACCTCGTTTTCGTACAGCTCGAAGAGCAGTTCGAAGGTGTAATCCTTGATTTCCTGGCGCTTCTCCTCAGAAACCTTCTCGAGGCCCTTCTGGAATTTGTACCCGATGTAGTACCCGTGAACGGCTTCATCGCGGATAATCAGGCGGATCAAATCGGCTGTGTTCGTCAGCTTGGCACGCGAGGACCAGTACATCGGCAGGTAGAAGCCGGAGTAGAACAGGAAGCTCTCCAGCAGCGTGGAAGCGACCTTGCGCTTCAACGGATCGTCACCCTGGTAGTAATCCATGACGATATGGGCCTTCTTCTGAAGGTTGACGTTCTCGGTGGACCACCGGAACGCCTCGTCGATCTCCTTGGTGGAAGCCAGCGTGGAGAAGATGGAGGAGTAGCTCTTGGCGTGCACCGATTCCATGAATGCGATGTTCGTGTACACGGCTTCTTCATGCGGGGTGATCGCATCGGGGATCAGTGAGACGGCGCCTACGGTGCCCTGAATCGTATCGAGGAGTGTCAGGCCGGTGAACACGCGCATGGTGAGTTGCTGCTCCACCGGGGTCAGGGTGTTCCACGACTGGACATCGTTGGATAGCGGCACCTTCTCCGGCAGCCAGAAGTTGTTCACCAGGCGGTTCCAGACATCGACGTCTTTGTCGTCCTGAATACGGTTCCAGTTGATCGCCTCAACGTGCGACAGCAACTTAACCTTCTCGGTCATCGTGACCCCTTGTCCCATTCGGTCGAACTGCCCGTCAAGGGCGGTGAGTTTCAGATACAAATGTACGACGACGGCGGGCCGGCTTCTTACGCGGCGGCCCACCGACGTCGTCGTTGCTTTTAGTTGCCTCTAGCCACTAAAGCATGCAGCTAACGCAACCCTCCACCTCCGTGCCCTCCAGCGCGAGCTGGCGGAGACGGATGTAGTAGATGGTCTTGATTCCCTTGCGCCAGGCGTAAATCTGCGCCCTGTTAATATCGCGGGTGGTGGCGGTGTCCTTGAAGAACAGCGTCAGCGAAAGGCCCTGGTCTACGTGCTGGGTTGCGGCGGCGTAGGTGTCGATGACCTTCTCGTAGCCGATCTCATAGGCGTCCTGGTAGTACTCCAGATTGTCGTTGGTGAGGTACGGCGCCGGGTAGTACACGCGTCCCAGCTTGCCTTCCTTCCGGATCTCGATCTTCGACGCCACCGGGTGGATGGACGAGGTTGAGTTATTGATGTAGCTGATCGAGCCGGTCGGCGGCACGGCCTGCAGGTTCTGGTTGTAGATGCCGTGCTCCATGACCGACGCCTTGAGCTCACGCCAGTCATCCTGCGTGGGGATGTGCATGTTCGCGAACAGTTCCTTGACCCGATCGGTCTGGGGAACCCATTCCTGATCGGTGTACTTGTCGAAGAACTCGCCTGTTGCGTACTTCGACTTCTCGAAACCGCCGAAGGTCTGCCCGGTTTCCTTCGCCAGCAGGTTTGATGCCCGCACCGCGTGGTAGACCACCGAGTAGAAATAGATGTTCGTGAAGTCGAGGCCTTCTTCGGAGCCGTAGTGGACACGCTCACGGGCGAGATACCCGTGGAGATTCATCTGACCGAGCCCGATGGCGTGCGACGCGTCGTTTCCCTTGGCGATGGACGGCACCGAGGTGATGTGGGACATGTCCGAGACCGCCGAGAGAGCACGGATGGCAGTTTCGATGGTGCTGCCGAAATCGGGAGAGTCCATCGTCTTCGCAATGTTCAGCGAGCCCAGGTTACAAGAGATGTCCTTGCCGGTGTCGGCGTAGGACAGGTCGTCGTTGTAAGTGGTGGGCTGCGAAACCTGCAGGATTTCCGAGCACAGGTTCGACATGATGATCTTGCCGTCGATCGGGTTGGCCCGGTTTACGGTGTCTTCAAACATGATGTACGGGTAGCCGGACTCGAACTGGATCTCCGCGAGGGTCTGGAAAAACTCGCGGGCCTTGATCTTGGTCTTCTTGATCCGGGAATCGTCGACCATCTCGTAGTACTTCTCGGTGACCGAGACGTCGGAGAACGGCATGCCGTAGACGCGCTCAACGTCGTAGGGCGAGAACAGGTACATGTCCTCGTCCTTCTTCGCCAGCTCAAACGTTATGTCCGGTACGACGACGCCGAGCGAGAGCGTCTTGATACGGATCTTCTCGTCGGCGTTCTCACGCTTGGTGTCGAGGAAGCGGTTGATGTCCGGATGGTGCGCGTGCAGGTACACCGCACCGGCACCCTGGCGGGCACCCAGCTGGTTGGCGTAGGAGAAGCTGTCTTCGAGGAGCTTCATCACGGGGATTACGCCGGAGGACTGGTTCTCGATCTGCTTGATCGGTGCGCCGACCTCGCGGATGTTCGTCAGGGCGAATGCCACGCCGCCGCCGCGCTTGGACAGCTGCAGTGCAGAGTTGATGGAGCGCCCGATCGACTCCATGTTGTCTTCGATGCGCAGCAGGAAGCAGGACACCAGCTCGCCGCGCTGCCGCTTGCCGGCATTGAGGAAGGTCGGCGTTGCCGGCTGGAACCGGCCCTCGATGATCTCATCCACCATGCGGGTGGCGAGTTCCTCGTTGCCGCGGGCGAGGTGCATGGCAACCATGCAGACTCGATCCTCGTAGCGCTCCAGGTAACGCTTGCCGTCAAACGTCTTCAGTGTGTACGACGTGTAGAACTTGAATGCGCCCAGGAAGGTCTCGAAGCGGAACTTCTTCCCGTACGCACGCTTGTACAGCTCACGGATGAAGTTCATTGTGTACTGGTCGAGGGTTTCCCGCTCGTAGTACTCATTCTTGACGAGGTAATCGAGCTTTTCCTCGAGGTCATGGAAGAAGACCGTGTTGTTGTTGACGTGCTGCAGGAAGTACTGGTGCGCGGCTTCCCGGTCAGCCTCGAACTGGATCTCGCCGTTCGGACCGTAAAGGTTGAGCATGGCGTTGAGCTCGTGATAGCCCAGGCCCTTGAAGCGCTCGGGAAGTGCGGGTGCTTCTGTTTCAGCGACTGTCATGTCCAAAACTCTTCCAATCCTTGGGTTACCCGGCCAACGTCCTCCGACGTGCCCATAAGTTCAAATCGATACAGAACGGGAACACCACATTTTGCCGCAACGATATCTGCGGCAAGGCAATAGGTGTCCCCGAAGTTTGTGTTGCCTGCTCCGATCACGCCGCGAAGCAGTTGGCGGTTGCCCTCAACGTTGAGGAACTTGATCACTTGCCTGGGCACGGCGCCCTGGCCGCCGATCCCGCCATAGGTGGGCAGAACCAGTACAAACGGGCTGAGCGCCCGTAGCGTGTCGTCCTTGGTGAGGAGCGGAATGCGTGCGGCTCGGACCGGCAATTTGGTGACGAACCGGTGGGTATTGTCCGACGCCGACGAAAAGTAGATGAGCGATGCGTCAGTTTCCAACGGGTCCCCAATTGCCCGGCGCTGGGCACTTCGGCTGATGGTTGGTGTTGTCATGTCGACTACATCCGCCCTCGCGAGTGGGTAAAACGGGCAGCCTAGGCTACAGAGGTGACCGATCCCTGGGTGATTTCGTTGATCTTGTCAGGGCGGAAGCCGGACCAGTGGTCCTTCTCCGTGATGACGACGGGCGCCTGCATGTAGCCAAGCGAACGAACCCGCTCCAGCGCTGCCGGGTCCTGGGAAATGTCCACGCTCTGGTAGGCAATGCCCTTCTTGTCCAGGGCCCGATACGTGGCGTTGCACTGTACGCATGCTGGCTTGGTGTAAACCGTGACGGTCATGTCCCTGACTCCCCTTGTGAAGTGCTGTTATTCGGCCAATGTTGGTGGGCTGATTCCGCTCCTTGGACCGCCGAAACGGTGGATGCGGGAACTGCCTCGCCAGCAGGTGATTCGATATCTAGATACTACATCTAGTGCAACGCGGCGGCGCCGACCCCAAGATGATGTATTACAAGTATGTCATTTGCCGCTCGAATAGTCCACAGGGAATCCACATGCAGGAGGCCGTGGAAACGGCTGAACCGCGCGGTTTCGGCTGCCTTGATCCACAGGCTGTGGAGCGCTGTGCACACAGGAAAAATCGTGTGCGTGTCGCGCCTGCCCGGCGTGTCGGCGAGGCGTGAGAAGATGACGACGTGGTCAATCCCGTTCATCTGCGGACCCTGCTCGAAGTGATCCGGCACGGCTCCTTTGCGTCTGCTGCCACCCGGCTCGGCTACACGGCTTCGGCAGTATCGCAGCAGATGTCAGCGCTTGAACGGGACACCGGCGTCACCCTGTTCACGCGGTCCGCACGAAGCGCCGTGCCGACTGAAGCCGCCGTCGTCATGGCGCGCCACGCTACCAAGGTGCTGACGGACATGGACACCCTGATGGCATCTACCGCCAAGGCCGGCGCGGCGGTGACGCAAGAACTGCGGCTCGGGATCTTCCCCAGCCTTGCCACCTTTGCACTCCCCCGCCTTATCCGCACGCCGCAGTGGAAGCAGCTGGGCATCAACCTGAAAGTTTTCGTCGGCGAGCCGGCGCAGACCATTCACGGTCTGCGGACCGGAGGGGAACTTGATCTCGCCCTGGTGTTCCAGGTTGGGCAGGGCGGGTTGGCCTGGCCTTCCTCGGTGAACAGGCAATGGATCGGCGATGACAATTTTCGCGTTGTGCTTCCGGCCGCGTGGGGAATCGCAGAAGGTTCGGCTGTGTCAGCCGGACAGTTGGCGGATATGCCGTGGATCATGCACCACCCGGGAACCTCTGACGCCACCGTTATCGAAAGATTATTCGCCAGCTGCAACCTCCACCCGCATGTCGCGGCGTACTGCGATGACTTCAATGCCAGCCTCGCCATGGCTTCAGCGGGCATGGGCGCAGCGCTGGTGCCAGAGCTGGCAATGATCCGGGCGCCTGAAGGCATTGTCGCGCTCGACGTGCCCGAGATTCGCCTCGCGCGCAGCATCTTTGCCCTGCAAATCGCCGGCAAGCAGACCACTCAGGTGCGCCTCTTCATGGACCAGCTTGCGGACATTCTGAAAGACCGGCAGATTGCCCCGCGAACGAGCAGCCGCCCCGCATAACCTCACGCAATAAACACCGCTGGGTGCACAGATGAGCTCATCAGCGGCGAAGCCTGTTCATCTGCGCACCCAGCGGAGGGGTTGGTGGTGCGTGCTAGGAGACCGGGGCCTCCAGCTGGGAGCGGACAGCCACCGTGGCGTTGACGAGGTTCCGCAGCGATTCCTCGGTCTCGGCGTAGCCGCGGGTCTTCAGTCCGCAGTCCGGATTGACCCAGAGCTGGCGGGCGGGGACATGCTGCACGGCCTTCTCAAGCAACTCAGCCACCTCTTCCTGGCCGGGGACGCGAGGCGAGTGGATGTCATAGACACCCGGTCCCACGCCCCGCTGAAAGCCGTGCGCCTCAAGATCATGTACCACCTCCATGCGGGAGCGAGCCGCTTCAATCGAGGTGACATCAGCGTCGAGCCCGTCGATGGCATCGATGATCGCGCCGAACTCCGAGTAGCACAGGTGCGTATGGACCTGCGTACCCTGCGCGGCGGACGCCGTCGACAGCTTGAAGGAGTTGACGGACCACTCGAGGTATTCGGGCTGGTCTTCCTTGCGCAGCGGCAGGAGCTCGCGCAGCGCCGGCTCGTCCACCTGGATCACCTTGATACCGGCGGCTTCGAGATCGGTCACCTCATCGCGCAGGGCGAGGGCCACCTGGTTGGCGGTGTCTCCCAGCGGCAGATCATCGCGGACAAAGGACCACGCGAGAATGGTCACCGGACCGGTCAGCATGCCCTTGACCGGCTTCTCGGTCAGTGACTGCGCGAACTCAGCCCACGGCACGGTGATGGGCGCAGGACGGCTCACATCGCCCCACAGGATCGACGGCCGCGTGCAGCGCGAACCGTAAGACTGGACCCAACCATGGACAGTCACGTCGAAGCCGTCGAGGTTCTCAGCGAAGTACTGCACCATGTCGTTGCGTTCAGGTTCGCCGTGCACGAGGACGTCGAAGCCGAGTTCCTCCTGCAGGTCGATGACGCGCCTGATCTCGTCCTTCATGAGCTGCTGATACTGCTCTGTGGTGAGTTCGCCCCGGTTTGCCCGCGCCCGCGCGGACCGAACCTCGGAGGTCTGCGGGAAGGAACCGATGGTGGTGGTTGGAAGGGCCGGCAGGTTCAGTGACTCTTCCTGTGCGGCGAGCCGCGCTTCGTAGTCCCCCCGGGAGAAGTCCGACGGCGTCAGGGCGGCGGCGCGGTCGCGTACCTCGCTGCGGCTTACGCCCGCGGCGTTGGCACGGGAGGCGAGGACCTCCGCCGCGGCCTTGATATCAGCGTCGATGGCTCCAGGGCTGCCGATCGCACGGGAAAGGGTGACAACCTCCTTAACCTTCTGGTCAGCGAACGCAAGCCAGCTGCGCAACTGGGCGTCGAGCTGCTGCTCGTCATTGACGTCGTGCGGAACGTGCTGCAGCGACGTGGAGGTGGACACAGCGAGTGCGGGCACTGACACTTCCAGTTCGGCCAGCTTCGCCGCAGCGGCGCCAAGGTCGGCCTTCCAGATGTTGTGGCCGTCCACGACGCCGGCGACCAGAGTGGTCGATCCGAGCTTCGCCAGGTCATCTGCCGCGGGAACGGCACCCTTGAACACGTCGATGTGGAGAGCGTCGATGGCGGTTCCCGCGAGCACCGGCAGGAGTGAACCGAGCGATCCGTACTGGCTGGTGACCAGGATCGCGGGCCGGCTCTTTGCCTCGCCGGCAAGCACCGCGTAGGCGCGCTCGACGGCGGCAGCCACCTCGGTTCCCGGAATAGCCTGGTCTGCCACCAGCGAGGGCTCCTCGAGCTGGACCCATTCCACGCCTGCCTCAGCGAGCTTGCCGAGCAGCTCGACGTACAGCGGAAGCAGGTCGTCCAGGCGGCTGAGCGGATCGAAGTCGGCCGGCGCCTCGTCTGCGGCCTTGCTGAGCAGCAGGAAAGAGACAGGCCCGATGAGCGTCGGCCGCACGGAGTAGCCTGCCGCGGCGGCTTCTGCCACGTCGCGCAAGATCCAGTCGTTCGCCAGCGAGAACGCGGTGTCCGGTCCGATCTCGGGCACAAGGTAGTGGTAGTTGGTGTCAAACCACTTGGTCATTTCGAGCGGCTGGCGCTCCCTGTCACCGCGGGCGAGCGTGAAGTAAGCGTCAAGGCCCAGTGAGCCGTCGCCGTCGTACAGGTCCTTGAAGCGGTCGGATACGGCACCGAAGGTGACCGCGGTGTCCAGCACCTGGTCATAAAGGGAGAACGACGCCGGAATAGACTGGTTGCCTGCCTCCAGGCCCAGCTCGGTCAGCCGGAAGTAGGTAGCTGCACGGAGTTCAGCCGCCGTAGCTTCCAGTTCGGCAGCGGAGGTGCGGCCCGCCCAGTACGCCTCGACGGCCTTCTTCAGCTCGCGGCGGCGGCCGATGCGGGGGTATCCAACGATAGTTGCCTTGGGGAATGCGGTTGTCATGAGGAGGTCCTTTGGTAGCGTTCGTTAGGTCTTATGCGGTGCGTCCGAGCCCACCCGGAACGGGGGGACGGCGAAGCTGAAGGTGTTCGAGCACGTCAAGCGCTGCGGCGTGCTCGTTGAAGGTGTAGAGGTGGATCCCTGGGGCACCGGCGTCGAGGGCTGCGTTGGCCAGATCCACCGTCGCCTGGACCCCGATGCGGCGTCGTGCGGCGTCGTCGTCGGCTGCTGCCAGCCGGTTCCGCAACTGGTGATCCACTTCGGTGCCTGCAAGCTCGCCCAGGCGGTCAAGCCTGCGCACGCTGGTCAACGGCATGACGCCGGGGATGATCGGGATGTCGACGCCGGCACGACGGGCAGCTGTCACCAGTCGTTGAAAGTGGTCGGGGAAGAAGAACACCTGGGTGATTGCGAAATCAGCCCCTGCCGCCTGCTTGGCGAGCAGCGCCTCGATGTCGTGATCGAAGCTGGGTGATTCCGGGTGCCTCGTGGCATACGCGGCGACGCCGACCGCAAGACGGCCCGCGCATAGGTGGGCCGTCCGCCGGCGTTCAGCTTCGCGGATAAGCCCCACCAGGTCACTGGCGTAGGCAAGGTCCCCCCGACCGGCTGCGGGATCCTTCGGGGTGTCTCCGCGGAGGGCAAGAATGCCCCGGACACCGAGTGTGATGAGTTCATCCACGAGATCCAGCAGGTACCCGCGGGTGTTGCCCACGCAGGTGAGGTGAGCCAGGGGGCGCAGGGAGGTTTCAGCCAGTAGCCGTGAGAGCAGATCGACAGCTGTGTCCCGGTTGGAGCCGGAGGCACCGTAGGTAACCGAGACATAGTCAGGGCTGGTCTGCTCCAGCTCGCGGATCGTGCGCCAGAGGGTTTCGGCAGCGCTGGTGCTGCGCGGTGGGAAGAGTTCATAGGACAGTGCAGGGTACGGCTCGGAAGCCGGGGGGCCTACGGTATGAATTGATTTCGATGGTTGCGACATTCGTATCCTTGGTCGTCAGGACATCCGATGAACGCAGGCACGATGCTTGTGCAGGCAGAACCGGAATGACATACGGAAAGGAGGCAGGAGGAATATTCGGTGGACCGCGCGGCCGCGCGGCACAGAACTCCTGCGAAACAAATGTCAGGCCCACATGGGGGCACCCACACTCCCTCGATTGGGGAGTCGCTGACCCGTTACGGAAGTAACTTGTCGTGAACGTTACGGCACCGCCGCGGGCGGCTTCAAGAATGTTGCACGGTGCCGCAACATTTCGTCGTTCTGCCCCAGCGCATACCTACGCCACTCTCATAATCAATTGCCATACTGAAGGAATGCCAAGCCTACTTACCGGTTCGCAGGCCGGAACCCGCGCGAGAAAGCTGATCACCCACGAGAGGGTGCTTCTGGCGATCAAGACGGCCCTTGCTGCCGCAATCGCATGGTGGATCGCACTGCGGGTTCCCGGTGTCGCCGCCCAGTATCCGTACTACGCCCCGCTCGGCGCAGTCGCGTGCATGTACCCGACCGTCGCGGGTTCGGCCCGCCAGGGCCTCGAAACCCTCATCGGTCTCTCCGTCGGGTTTGCACTGGCGTTTCCGATCATCCTCATCGGTGACGTCTCCGTGGTGTCCGTTGCCATCGTCGTCGGAGTGGGGGTGCTCGCGGCTGGGCTGCCGAAGTTGGGCGCTGGGCGTGACTGGATTCCGATTGCCTCGTTGTTTGTCCTCCTCGTGGGCGGTGAGAACCCCGAGGAATACTCCTTCAGCTATCTCATTCAGATGCTGGTCGGCGTGGTTGTGGGACTCTCGGTGAACATGCTGGTGTTCCCGCCGCTGCACCTCGACGGCGCCATCCGCGGTCTCCAGAATTTTCGGGAGCTGTTGGCTCAGCAACTCTCGGACATGAGTACGGCTCTAGGCGAATCCTGGCCGCCCGAGCACGAGGAATGGGCGGAGCGTGAGAGCCGCGTGTCCGACCTCGGCCGGGAAGTTCGTACGGCGGTCCAGCTCGCTGACAGCAGCCGGCGCGGAAACCCCCGACGGCTGCGCCACAAGCGGGACCTGAGCGCTGATTACCAGCGGCTGCAAGCGATGGAACGGATAGCGTTCCATGTCCAGGACATGACCGAGGTGCTTGCCGGGGTCATCTGGCGATCGCCAGAGTCCACTCCCCTGCCGCCTGCGCTGGTCGAACCCCTCGGCGACGCAATTGCGCGCACCGCCGAAGCGTTGAATGCCTGGGATCCGGACGGACCCAGCATGACAGAGGCAGAGGCTGCTGTGGAACGGCTGATGCAGGACATCGCGTCCGGAGCAGCAGCGGAACAGCGAATCCAGGCAACGGCGGCGCTTGGCATGGACCTGCGGCGGATTCTGCTGACAGTGCGTGCCGACTCCGCATCCCCTTACGAGGAGATCGCGCCGGAGTCCGAACAGAGTCCGGGCTAGGCTTCGTCCTCCGGGTCGATACGCACGGCGCCTTCAACAATTCCCAGCCTGCTCAGCTGCTCCGACATGCCGGCGCCGTCGCGGGCGTAGATCCACGGGCTGCCCGGGGTGGAACCGGCAGGGCTGGTCTTCGACCGGCCGCCGGCCAGGACCGCCTCGCTTGCGGAGAGCTGGCGGATGGCGATCGCCCGGACGTTTCCCGGGTGGTTTCGGGCGAACTCGGCGTAGATCGCCTCGTCATGCTGACCGTCGTCGCCGATCAGCAGCCACTTGACCGACGGAAACTCCTCGGCGAGGCGTTCCAGCGAGGATCGCTTGTGCTCCTGGCCGCTGCGGAACCAGCGGTCGCGGGTGGGACCCCAATCAGTGAGGAGCTTCGGCCCGGCGGGGTAAAGGTTACGGGAAAGGAAACGGGTCAGGGCAGGAGCAACGTTCCAGGCTCCGGTCGAGAGATAAAGGACCGGCGCTGCGGGATGCTTCCGGACGATTCTCTCCATGAGAACCGACATGCCGGGAGTCGGGGTGCGTGCATGCTCGTCCAGGACGAAAGTGTTCCAGGCCGCAAGGAATGGTCTCGGCAGCGCGGTCACCATGACTGTGTCGTCAATATCCGAGACGACTCCGAAGGTTACGTCGTTCTCGACGACCCGCACGGGCGCGTCGGCCACCACTGAATCTCCGGACTTGATCCGGACGGTATGCCAGCCCGGTTCCAGCGATGCGTCAACGTGCACATCGATGACGCCGCCCCGGTCCGCATGGACGACGGCGCTGGTTCCGTCGACCTCAAGGGTCACCTCGGCGTAGCGGACCGGCGCGCTGACGAAGTTGCGCCAGCCCCGCAGCCCCTCCTTGATGGGCTTCATCATCTCTTTGCCTTCGAGCGGCTTGAGATCCCGCGGATTCGACA
Source organism: uncultured Arthrobacter sp. (assembly GCF_947495145.1). Classification (GTDB taxonomy): domain Bacteria; phylum Actinomycetota; class Actinomycetes; order Actinomycetales; family Micrococcaceae; genus Arthrobacter_D. Next base: position 156,987 of record NZ_CANLXP010000001.1, on the reverse strand, counting down.
GTACTACCCGGCCGAGCACGCGGATCCAGGTGGTGGTTCCGTAACCGGTGTACGGGATGATCGTCTCGACGCGGCCGCGCTGCTCAGCGATTCGGGTCTGGAGGGAGTGCCACGTGTCGCCGATCATCAGGCCGAGGTGAGTTCGCTCCCGCACCTCGTCTTCATGCGGCGGAAGCGGCGGTGGAGGAGGCACGGAAGATGCCTTGTCGGATGCCATGCAACCAGTCTTGCACGGCCGGCCGCCGGTCTACGTGAGGTCTTCTCAGGCGATGGCCTCAGCGTGCTGCTCCACCTGTTTCCAGACCGTAACCGTTCTATGGCCGGGATTGAGAAACGCGTGATTCCGGGAAGTGACTGTCTCAGCCGTCTTGCTCTCAACAAGCCAGGTCCGCTGACACTGACGGCACCGCATTAATCCACTCATGATCGCCCCATCATTCGTTCGTGCTTTGAGTTGCCGGTTCCAGTGTGAAGCACATCACTCCAAGCTTCAAGGGGTTTCCTCAACCAAATGGATTTATTTGTCCCTACACCGCCTGATCACCCGGCCCTGTGCGCCGTCGTCGTTCTGCGGCCTTGGCATGGGAGGATCGGACCGTGGCCGAACGACTGATGCTTCTTGATACTCCGTCCCTGTACTTCCGCGCCTTCTACGGGCTGCCCGACAGTCTCAAAGCAGCCAACGATATGCCCGTCAACGCTGTGCGTGGGCTGCTCGACATGATTGCCCGGCTGGTGACCGATTACGAGCCGACTCATCTCGTTGCCTGCTGGGATGATGACTGGCGGCCGAAGTGGCGTGTGGAGCTGATCCCCAGCTACAAGGAGCATCGGGTGGCCCGTAAGGTCACAGGCGGCCCTGACATCGAGGAAACCCCCGAGGGACTCGTTGCCCAACTCCCCCTAATCCGCGAGGTTCTCGCTTCGCTGAACCTCCCGGTCATCGGCGTCGCTGACCACGAGGCCGACGACGTCATCGGCAGCCTGGCCAGCCAGGCCGCCATGCCGGTGGACATCGTCACCGGGGACCGGGATCTGTTCCAGCTGGTCGACGACGGAAGCGGGGTGCGCGTTCTCTACACGGCGCGGGGAATGAGCAAGCTCGAGTCCGTGACCGATGTGACGGTGGTAGGCAAATACAGCGTGCTTCCCGGCCAGTACGCAGACTTCGCTGCCTTGCGGGGCGATACATCAGACGGGCTGCCCGGCGTGCCGGGCATCGGTGACAAGACAGCGGCAAGCCTGCTCAAGGAGTTTGTGGACCTTGACGGGATCATCGAGGCGGCGGCTGACCAGTCCAGCACCATGTCCGCGTCTGTGCGCCAGAAGCTCACGGCAGCCGCCGATTACCTCTCCGTGGCTCCGACTGTTGTCGGCGTAGTCCGGGACCTGGACCTCGGGTCGTTCGACTCGCAAATCCGGCCGCTCGATTCCAAGCAAGAAGACATTCTGAGAAAGCTTGCGGCTGAGTGGAATTTGGGCGGAGCGGCGGATCGGGTGCTGAAGGCGTACTCAGCGCGGGGTTGATCCTTCCGGAAACATCATTGGAATGTGATGACTGACAAGACCGACTTCAAGAAGACCCTCAACAGCTACCAGGCGAAGCGGGGTGAGTTCCGGGTGCTGGACGTGCCCGAAATGCAGTATCTGATGATCGACGGGCACGGTGACCCGAATACGTCACCTGCCTATGCCGAGACCCTCGGGGCGCTGTACCCGGTGGCGTACAAGCTGAAGTTCGCCAGCAAGGAACTCCTCGGACGTGACTACGTCGTCCCGCCGTTAGAGGCCCTATGGTGGGCAGACGACATGGACTCCTTCACGACGTCGCGTGACAAATCCCAGTGGCGCTGGACTGTAATGATCATGGTCCCTGGCTGGGCCGATCAGAGCATGTTTGAGGCTGCTCTTGAGAACGTCGGAGCCAAAACCCCTCCCGTACGCCTCGGGGATGTCCGCCTTCAGTCGCTGACCGAGGGGCGTTGCGTGCAGACGCTGCACGTTGGCTCGTTCGACGACGAAGGCGCCGTTCTGGCACGGATGCACGACGAGTTCATCCCCGACCACGGATTCCGCATGAATGGCAGACACCATGAAATCTACTTCAGCGACTTCCGGAAGGTTGCCCCGGAGAAGCTGCGCACCATCCTCAGACAGCCCGTCACCGTCGCCTCGCTGCAGTAAACACCCGGACACAGGAAATGCCCCACCGATTGGCGAGGCATTTCCGATATTCACATTGGTGGAGCTGAGGGGACTCGAACCCCTGACCCCCTGCATGCCATGCAGGTGCGCTACCAGCTGCGCCACAGCCCCAAACTCAGTTGCCCCGCTTTTCAGATTTTGCCGTAACCGGCCGAAGCAACTTGTCCAGTTTAGACAATTTTCCGGTCCCCGCAAAATCGGTGCGGTTAGACGGTTTCAGCCCTCCAGCGGAGCCGAGGGCATGGACGCCAGACCGATATTGTGCCCGGTCAATTGCCATCTCAGCGGCACCGCCGACGACGACGGATTCAGCTCCTCCAGCACAGACCAGTGACAGTTCGCCACGCCTGCCAACGACCCCCAGAGCTCCGGTGCAATCCCCATCAAAGCGGCAACGCCGGCGCGGATAGCTCCGCCGTGGCTGACCACGATGAGCGTCTGACCGGGCTGCAGCTGGGCGACGGCGTCAAGCGTCTCGAGCCGGCTCTCTCCGCCTCCGGCGGCTACGTGAGGGTCGCCTTCGTGCCAGGCCTGCTGGTCTTCCGGGAATCTGCGACCGATCTCGGCGAAAGCCAACCCTTGCCAACGCCCCGCGTAGGTCTCGCGGAACCGTTCGTCGGTGCCGGCTGAAATTCCCGTGGCAACGCTCAGTGCTGCAGCGGTGTCGCGCGCCCGTTCCAGATCGGAGGACACAATGAGCGACGGCGCCAGATGCTTAAGCTCATAAGCTGCCTGCGTGGCCTGCTGTCTTCCGAGGTCGTCGAGCGCAATGTCCTCCTGACCCTGAAACAGCCCGCGGGCGTTCCATTCGGTTCTGCCGTGGCGCCAGAATATGATCCGACGACCCTCGGGCGCGGAATCACCCGCCGCGCTGTCTACCGCGCGCGGGCTCACTCTGTGTCGTTGGCTGCAACGTCGGCCGGCGCAGCGTCCGTGGCTGTAGCGTCAACTGATGCAGCGCCAGCAGCTTCGTTGTTTACACCAACCAGCTGCAGGTCAACCTTCGGGCAGTCACCCCACAGACGTTCCAGTGCGTAGAAGACGCGGTCTTCCTGATGCTGAACGTGAATGACGACCTCTGCGTAGTCCAGCAGCACCCACCGGCCTTCGCTACGGCCTTCCCGCCGCACGGGCTTCAGATCCTGCTTGGCGAGTTCTTCCTCAATACCGTCGACAATGGCGTTGACTTGCCGTTCGCTGGGCGCCGAAGCCACGAGAAAGACGTCAGTGATCGCAAGGCGTTCACTGACATCGATGGCCACGATGTCCTGTGCAATCTTGTCCGTCGCTGCACGTGCCGCGGTGCGGGCAATCGCAATGGACGATTCCGATGCGCTCACTAATCTCCTAGGGTGTGGTCGATGGCTAGAAGCCGCCGACAATCATCATGATTCCGGTGATGAGCGCGAGTGCGCCCAAACCAACTACCGAATACTGCACTATCCGCATGCGCTGGACACGTGCCAATCCTGCCGTCATCGCGTCGAGGGGCTCGAGCCCATAGGCGCTGCGCGCACGAATGGGGGTGGCGCCGTCGGATCCTGGACGACGCTGCTCGCGCACCATCGCTTCCGCCTGCGCCAGCACGTGTGAGCGTCCGGTGGAGTCTGGCGATATTGCCGAGGACGGCGGTCTGCTCGACACAGCAGGTGCGGTGACAACGGGGATATGGGACGTGGTCGGCGCCGGGGCATCCGGTTTCTCCATCGGCATCCGAATGAACTCCACCGGCGACACAATCGACAGGTTATGTGCAGTCGTCGGATCATTGAGCAGCGGCTTGCGCTGCTTGTTCTCCTGAGTGAGCTGCTGGATTTTCTGCGCCCGCGTATTGAGCACTGCTGCCCGCTCGGCAAGCGCCTTCTGCTGAGCGAGCAGTTCCAGGTCCACGGAGAACGGATCGTCCTTCGCCACGGCCTCCATGGCCGCAACCTGGTTCTGCGCCTGGTTGATGATCGCTTCCCGGGTGGCGAGAGCCTGCTCCACCGTCATCTCGCTCTGATTGGCAGCTTCCTGATGCCCGGTCTGACCCGCAGGCGAGATTCCTTCCGCCTGGAGTCTCTTTTCCTGTGCGGCCTGCTGCTGCAATCGAAGCTGCCGCCGAGTGGGCACGCTGGAGGGCCGCTCGGCCTGTTGGTCTGCCAACGCACGGTAGCTGCGGAGCATCTCGCGGTCGCGGGCACGCACCTGCGACGCACGCTCCGTTGACGGAGCGGCCGACGACGACGGCGCATCCACCGGAACGTCTGCTGCCCGCCGGCTGCGCCGCTCGCGTGGTGCCGGCTCGAGGCTGACAGCCGCCGGCCTGCCGGACTGCACGGACGCCCCGTGCCCGAAGGGCGGCGCCGCCTCGGATTCGGATCTTCCCTCGGACGACACCTGGTCCCCGGCAGAAGTCGCGCGCGCGTGCCGGAGCGACCTCCGGCTTTGTGCGGACTCGTGACCGTTACTCATTACTTCTTCACCCAGTGATTGTCATGTTGTTTTTGTGGATACTTCAGGTTGGAACGGCGCTGCCGTTTCAGGGCTGCCCTCGCGGTAAAGCCCGTGCTTTGCGATGTACTGCACGACGCCGTCCGGAACCAGATACCAGACCGGCTCCCCGTCGGAGACCCGCCGGCGACAGTCGGTCGAGGAAATCGCCATGGCCGGAACCTCCATCAGACTGACATCCTTGCGTTGCGTGCTCAGAACATGACCCGGCCTCGTGACCCCGACGAAATGCGCAAGTGACCACAGCTCATCGACGTTCTTCCAGGACAGGATCTGTGCCATGGCATCGGCGCCCGTGATGAAGAAAAGCTCAGCTTCCGGGCGGGATGCCCGCAGGTCCCGCAATGTGTCGATCGTGTAGGTGGGCCCCGGCCGGTCGATATCAACCCGGCTCACCGTGAACCGCGGATTGGAGGCCGTGGCCACCACCGTCATGAGGTAGCGATGTTCAGCGGGACTGACTTCCTTGGCGTTCTTCTGCCATGGCTGTCCGGTCGGGACAAACACGACCTCGTCCAGATCGAATGCCGCAGCCACTTCGCTCGCCGCGACAAGGTGACCGTGGTGAATCGGATCAAAGGTTCCACCCATCACGCCCAGACGCCAGCGGGCTGAGCCGCCGGATGCTAGAGCGCTCGGGTGAATTCCCTGCTCGGGAGCGGACGCCGGAGGAACGGTCAAGGAGATCAGTGCTGGGAAGATTCGCCGTGGTCGTGCTTGTTCGGATGCTGGCGATGCGGATCGGCGTGCTCCTGGACCGCCTCATGGCGGTGACCCAGGCTGGTGAACGCGATGGTGACAAACATCAGCAGCAGCAGCAGCCCCATGATGATGGCGCCGTACGCAATGGCAGGCATGGGAAGCTCGGTGTGCTGTTCGGCAGTCTCGCCTGCGACTACAGCAACGTTGAGGATCTGGGTCAGCATTCTTCTCCCCTTGGGAACGAGATGTCCGCCCGCCGGCCGGGCGCGGGTCAGCGCATAACTTCACGACAGTTTCCGTACCATCCTACGCGCTAAGCGCAGACCGCTCGAACTGCGGCACCGGGACCCGCACAGCAGCACCGGCCCCTGCCGGTGCACTGCTAGCGGCGGATCTGCCCGTCCCCCTGGATAATCCACTTCGTGGTGGTCAGTTCACGCAGGCCCATCGGTCCGCGTGCATGCATCTTCTGCGTGGAGATGCCCACCTCCGCGCCCAGACCCAGCTCGCCGCCGTCCGTGAAGCGTGTGGAGGCGTTGACGATCACAGCGGCTGAATCCACACCGGCGATGAACTGCTCAGACCGCGCCAGATTGTTGGTGATGATGGCTTCGGTGTGCCCGGTGCTCCACGTCCGGATGTGCTCAAGCGCGTCATCCACGGTATCCACCATGGCAACCGCTATATCCAGATCCATGTACTCGCGCGCCCAGTCGTCGTCGCTGGCGGTGTCCGCCGTGACGCCCTGGGGAAGGATGCCCTGGATCCGGCTGTCCGCGTGGATGCGCACACCGGCCCTGGACAGTGCTTCCAGGACTGCCGGAGCCGCTTGTGCATCCTTGTGCACCAGGAGGGTCTCAACCGTGTTGCAGACACTGGGGCGGTGGGTCTTCGCGTTGAGAAGGATGTCCACCGCCATCTCCTCGTCTGCGCTCTCGTCCAGGAAGATGTGGACGTTGCCCTCACCGGTTTCGATGACGGGTACGGCAGCGTTCTTAACTACAGTCTGGATCAGGTCGCGGCCGCCGCGGGGAATGAGGACATCCACCTTCCCGCGGGCCTTCATCAGGATGTTGGCACCCTCGCGACCGAACTCGTCGACGGTCTGAACGGCGTCCGCAGGCAGCCCTGTCCGATCGAGGGCGTCCCGGATGATGCCGAGGAGTGCGGCATTGGTATGGGCGGCTGCGCTGCCCCCGCGCAGGATCACGGCGTTGCCGCTCTTGAGCGCGAGACCGGCGATGTCCACGGTCACGTTGGGCCGGGCTTCATAGATTGCCGCCACCACCCCAAGGGGAACATGGACCTGCCGGAGGCGAACGCCGTTGGGCAGTGTTTGCCCGCGGTCGATCGTACCGACGGGATCCGGCAGGCCGGCAAGGTTTTCGAGCGCTGCGGCCAGGCCGGCAATCCGCTCTTCACTCAGGCTCAACCGGTCCAGCAGGGCGGCTGAGGTACCCTTGGCGCGCCCCGACTCCAGGTCCTGTTGGTTTGCGCGCAGGATGGCGCCCTGATTGGCTACGAGTGCCTCACCGATTGCCTCAAGCGCCTTGTCCTTGTGGGACCGGTTGGCCCGGGCGATGATGCGGGAGGCGGTCCTGGCGCGGTCTGCGATGGCGTGCACAGCCTGCTGGACGTCCACCGGCGTGGCCGGCTGCTCGCCGTCTGCTTGGTCGGTGGTCAGGTGGGCAGTCTGCTGTGTGGTCACGTCAGTCATTCCCCCAGTCTAACGAGCGGGTCCGCACAACCCCAGCCGGCCCTAGGCCTGCGCGAGGGCCTTCAGGACCACGAGGTCATTGACGTGCACAACAGAGCGCTCGTATTCCCTGCCGAGTTCCTTTGAGAGCTCCCGGGTGGACCTGCCAAGCATCCGCGGCAGCTCGAAGGAGCTGTAGTTGACGAGACCGCGGGCGATGACCAATCCGGCACGGTCCACCATCTCCACCGGATCGCCGGCCTCGAATTCCCCGCCCACGGAAACTATCCCTGCCGGCAGGAGCGACCGACGCCGTTCCCCTATGGCCTTGGCCGCGCCGTCGTCAAGCATAAGGGTGCCCTGGATCCGGGCGAGGTGAGCGAGCCACAGCAGGCGGATCGGCTGACGGCGCCCGTTGGTACTGAACCAGGTACCAACGTCTTCGCCTGCCAGAGCCGCGCCGGCATTGTCGGCGGACGTGACCAGTGCGGGGATACCGGAGGAAGCAGCGATGGTGGCGGCTTCAACTTTCGTAACCATGCCGCCGGTGCCTACGCCGGCCTTTCCGGTCTTGCCGATGTTCACGCCCTCAAGGTCTTGAGGACCGCGGACCTCAGGGATGCGCTTCGCGCCGTCCTTGGGCGGTCCGTCGTAGAGGGAGTCGACGTCGGAGAGCAGGACGAGTGCGTCGGCCTTGACCAGGTGCGCCACCAGTGCGGCCAGGCGGTCATTGTCGCCGAAACGGATTTCAGAGCTTGCCACCGTGTCGTTCTCATTGACGATGGGAACGACACCGAAGTTCAACAGACGCTCCATCGCCCGGTGGGCATTGGCGTAGTGGCTTCGCCGGATCAGGTCATCGAGCGTGAGAAGCACCTGGCTGACGGTGACTCCGTGTGCGCCGAAGGCGTGGGTGTAACGGGCCATGAGCAGGCCCTGTCCCACACTGGCGGCGGCCTGCTGGGACGATAGCTGGTTTGGCCGCCGGGCCAGCCCCAGGGGGGCCAGTCCTGCTGCGATCGCGCCCGAGGACACGAGGATGACCTCAGTTCCCTCGTTGTGGCGCGCGGCAAGCACATCGGAAAGAGCGAAGAGCGCCTCGTCCGAGAGTCCTCCGGAGAGTGAGGTGAGAGAGGACGAACCTACCTTGACAACAATTCTCTTGGCTTTCGCCAGTCCGGAACGGGTCTTGAGCGGGCGCTTTACGGTCATCTATTCCTTCGGTCGGTTTCTACGTCTCTGTGCTTCGAGGGCGTCAGCCCTCGTCTGAATCGGTGCCGCCGTCAGCGTCGACGTCACCGCCGCTGTCGTGCTCTTTGTTCCCTGTGTTCTTGGAACCGGAATTCCGATAGTTGACCGACTCCGTCCAGATGCCGGCCTTCCGCTCCGCCTCCAGCTCCTCGCGTGCGGCAGCCCGGGCCTCCTTGCGGCCCTGGTAATCCTCGCGCTTCTGGTCCCGTGTGGGGCGCACGAACTCGGCAAGACGGATGTCAGTTCCACGCGGTGAGGCGAGAAGTTCAGCTCCACCCATCATGGTCGGCTCCCAGTCGAAGACGACGCCGTCGCCCTCGCCGATCACCACGGTGTCTCCGGGTTTGGCTCCACTCCTGAAGAGCTGCTCCTCGACACCCAACTTAGCGAGCCTGTCCGCAAGGTAGCCAACCGCCTCGTCATTTGTGAAGTCCGTCTGCTTCACCCAGCGCTCGGGCTTGTCACCCAACACGCGGAAGAGCGGTTCGAGGTTCTTTTCCTCGCGCCGGATGGTGAAGCCCTTCTCGTTGACCCCGCGCGGCCGCAGCACGGGGGGCGCGACGACGGGAGGCGTTGCCTCCAGCTTCTCGCGCGCCTCGCGTACGATCTCCGCCATCGCGAACCCAAGCTGCCGCAGCCCCTCATGGCTTGCGGCGGACACGTCGAAGACCCGATATCCGCGGGCTTCGAGGTCGGGGCGAACGAACTCCGCCATGTCACGGCCATCGGGAACATCGACCTTGTTCAGGGCTACGAGACGCGGCCGCTCGTTCAGCGGCACCACCTCACCGCCGGGACCGGCGTAGCTCATATCGACGGCGTAGCGGTCCAGCTCGCTCTCGATGATCGCGAGGTCTTTCAGCGGGTCCCTGTCCGATTCGAGGGCGGCGCAGTCGAGTACATGGACGAGCGCCGCACAGCGCTCGACGTGGCGCAGGAAATCGTGTCCCAATCCCCTGCCCTCGCTTGCGCCCTCAATGAGTCCGGGAACGTCAGCGATGGTGAAACGCACATCACCGGCCTGCACAACGCCCAGGTTGGGGCGCAGAGTGGTGAAGGGGTAATCCGCGATCTTGGGACGGGCGGCCGACATGGCGGCGATCAAACTGGACTTGCCCGCCGACGGGAATCCGACGAGCGCGATGTCGGCAATCGACTTGAGCTCGAGGACAACGTCGCGGGCGTCCCCGGGAATCCCCAGCAGAGCAAAGCCGGGTGCCTTTCGCTTTTGTGAAGAAAGGGAGGAGTTACCCAGGCCGCCCTGTCCCCCGGCAGCCGCCACGTATTCCGTGCCCGGGCCGACCAGGTCAGCCAGCACATCACCGTCGCGCGATTTCACCACCGTGCCGTCCGGAACGGGAAGGATAAGAGTTTCGCCCTTCTTGCCCTCGCGCCAGTCGCCCATTCCGTTTCCACCGTTGGTGGCATGGCGGTGCGGAGCGTGGTGGTAGTCGAGGAGGGTGGTGGTCTGCGGATCAACGCGTAGGATGACCGCGCCGCCGTCTCCGCCGTTTCCGCCGTCAGGCCCGCCCAGCGGCTTGAACTTTTCCCGCTTGACCGAGACGCAACCGTGTCCGCCGGTGCCGCCCGAGACGTGCAGAACTACCCGGTCAACGAAGCTTGCCACGGTGTACTCCTCTTGAGAATTCTCATTTTTGCCGAGTTTATCGGCTTAAAACAAAGTGGGGCGAGCCTGACTGGCTCACCCCACCTAGTGCTTTGTGTAACGCTGCTATGGTGTGCGGTTCCGAGTATTACTCGGCAGCCGCACCCACGATATTGACCACGCGACGTCCACGACGGGTACCAAATTCAACGGCACCGGCTTCGAGGGCGAACAGCGTGTCATCGCCGCCACGGCCAACGTTGGCGCCGGGGTGGAAGTGGGTTCCGCGCTGGCGGACGATGATTTCGCCTGCCTTGACGACCTGTCCGCCGAAGCGCTTCACGCCGAGGTACTGGGCGTTGGAGTCGCGACCGTTGCGAGTGGAACTCGCACCCTTCTTATGTGCCATCTGTTATGCCTGCCTTTTTCTGAAACAGAATCCTGGATTCAAGTAACCGTGAAGAGGTTACTTGATGCCCGTGATTTTGACCTTGGTGAGCTCTGAACGGTGACCCTGGCGCTTCTTGTAGCCGGTCTTGTTCTTGAACTTCTGGATAACAATCTTCGGGCCCCGAAGATTCTCGACGATCTCGGCAGTGACAGTAACCTTTGCCAGGTCCTGTGCTGCTGAGGTCACCTTGTCGCCGTCGACCAGAAGGAGAGCAGGCAGCTGAAAGCTGCTGCCGGCCTCACCGGGGACGCGGTCAAGGGTTACGAGGTCTCCCACGGAAACCTTTTCTTGGCGGCCGCCTGCGCGGACAATCGCGTACACCACTTGGGAACTCACTTCTCTCGACGATCTAACTGTTTGCATACTGTTCCGGGACCGTACGCTGTACTTAGCGCAGCCGGAGGGGTGCTTGTGCACTCACGGCACAATCACGCCCCGAAAATAGTCACACGAGGGCGCAGCACCGAAGATCAAGATTACGGCAATTCCGCGGATTCCCGCAAATCAAGGCGCATCGGCGCGTCGAAGAACTCATGTTCGTACCAGGCAGAGGCCTCGAAAGCTTCGATCATCGCCGTCCTGTCGGTAGCCGATGCACCGGCAAACGCTGCGTCGGCATAGGCGACAGCCCGCGCAGTCGCCTCGGCGAACGCCGGATCCGCGTACGTCTGGATCCAGTCCGCATACGGATGGTCCCGGTCTGCACCTGAGCCGGTCCATTGCGTATGCAGGGCGTTGCCGACATGTGCGTAGAGCCAGAAGCACGGTAGCACTGCCGCCACCAGAACGGCATAACCCGCATGCGCGGATGCCGCCAGCAGGTGATCCACATACGCTTTCGTCACCGGACCCGGACCCACGGGTTCTACGCCCTTCGAGAGCCACGTCCGATGGAGCTCTGACTCGACCTCGAGACAATTCAGCGCAGCTTGCGCCCAGAACAGCTGCTCAGCTTCCGTGGGTGCAAGCGAGCTGGCTCTGGACAGCACACGGGAGTAGCCCCTCAGGTAGAGCGCGTCCTGCGCAAGATAGTAGGCAAACTGCTCAGCGGGCAGGCTTCCGTCGCCGAGCGCCCGCACAAAATCCAGCGAATCGATCGACGCACGTTGATGCGCCGTGAGCTCCCAGACCTGCTCGCTGAACGGACCCTTTTCCCGGGTAGCTCCCCCAGCGGCGCCAGGCAGGAACTCATGGAAATGATGAATAGGACCGTTACCCTCACCCACGTTCAGCTCGCCTGCCCGCTCAAGGGCGCCACGAAGCCACTTCTTCACGACTTGCAGTGACCCGTTCCAGTCCCCGGTACGCGCCTGGACGGTAGCCAGCGCCGCGGAGAGCGAGCAGCCGGTGCCATGAGTGTTTCGTGTGTTGATGCGTGCGCCGGTCTCCACCGTAACCGTGCCGTCGGACGCATCAACGAGCGCATCGGGACAGCTCGAACCATTCCCGCCACCGGCAAGCGCGTCCAGGTGGCCGCCCTTGACCAGCACCGAGGTGCCCGTGGAACCCGCCAGCCGCTTCCCCTGGTTCAGGGCTTCCTCCCAGCTCTGCGCAACCGGCTCACGCAGAAGGACCGCCAGCTCGGGCAGGTTCGGGGTGACAAGGTCCGCGAGGGGCACCAGTTCCCTCAACTCATCCTCCGCCTCCGCTGCAAGCAACCTGTCCCCGCTTGTTGCCACCATGACCGGATCAAGGACGACGACGGCGCCCGAAGCCCGCGGCAGCCACTCACGCACGCAGCGGATGGTCTCCGCGTCCCCCAGCATGCCGATCTTGACCGCGTCGATGGCTACGTCATCGCTGACAGCGCGCAGTTGCTCCACGAGGAACGCCGATGGGGGCGTATGCACACTGCGCACTCCGCACGTATTCTGTGCGACGAGGGACGTGACCACGGCCATGCCGTATCCGCCCAGCGCGCCGATACTCTTGAGATCCGCCTGAATACCGGCTCCCCCGGTCGGATCTGTTCCGGCAATGCTCAGCACGCGCGGAATGGTCCGCATCCGGGCTGGGACCGACAGTGTTTCGGTGTGTTCGACTGGTTCCACGAGCGTGCGAATACTCATCCGCGACATCCCTCCGCTAGGCCAAAGGCCGCCTCTTGGCGGCCATCTCTAGATCAGGTTCAACGCGTTTCATCTCAGCCCGGAGCGGGCACCGCGTGTCACTGCATCTCAGCCTACCGAACAAAACACGCCGCACCCCTTGGCGAGGGGAACGGCGTGTTCTGTTGGGCCGGAAACCGCTAGAGCTCGGAGGCAGGCACCCCAACTCCGAGGATCATCGGCTCTTCCGTCTGCCGGGGTTTCGACTCGGGCTTCTCAACCCGAGCGACATGCTGTGCGCCGGCGGAGGCTGCGACGGTCTCGCCGGCCGCCCGCTCGATCGTGGCATTCGCTGCCGAACCCTGCGCGCTGCTGGCCGCGCGGTGGCGCCGGTTACGGCGGCCCGACGGCGGCGCCGCACCGGCGTCGGTCGCAGGAACGTTCTGCTGTTGCACCGTCTCCGGACTCGAGGGGCCTTCCAGCCCGCCTGCGTCCCGGTCAGGAATCACCTGCACCGGTGCTTCGGTCTGGGAGGGATTCTCAGGCTTTCCGGGCTCCACAGGCTCGTCAGGCGTCGCTGCGGCGCCCTCACCCTGGCCGGCGGACGGGAAGCGGTTGAAGGCCTCCGTCAGGCTCTCCAGCGTCAGGCGCGGCTCCGGGCGGACCGATACGGGTGCATTTTCCGCGCGCGGGAGGGTCACCTTCTCACCATTTATTGTCAGCACCGGGGCCAACGACGGCGATTCCACCGGCCGGGCCTCACGGTGGTCCTGTTCGGTCTCATGATCGTGTTCATGAGCCGCCTGGGTGGCCGCGGCGATGTTCGCCAGCGCTGCCCGCGCGGCCTCGGCACGCGCCTGGCGCTCGGCGTCGTCAGCCTTCGGTTCCGGGGCCGGAGCCTGCTCCTCCACTTGCTGGGTCTTCGCCCGCCGCTTGCGCTCGCTGCGGGACATCTTCTCCTGCCGCAGGTGCTGCTGGTGGTTTTCGGTGGAGACGGCGTGCCTGCGGTGTTCCACAGGTTCGTCGTGGGTAACCACACCGCGCCCGGCACAGTGCTCGCAGTTCTCGCCGAACACTTCAAGCAACCCGGTACCCATGCGCTTGCGGGTCATCTGGACAAGACCAAGCGAGGTGACCTCAGCAACCTGGTGCTTGGTCCGGTCGCGTCCCAGGCATTCGACGAGCCGCCGCAGCACGAGGTCCCGGTTCGCTTCCAGCACCATGTCGATGAAGTCGATGACGATGATTCCGCCGATGTCACGCAGGCGAAGCTGCCGGACGACTTCCTCGGCCGCTTCGAGGTTGTTCTTGGTGACGGTTTCCTCGAGGTTGCCGCCGCTACCGGTGAACTTGCCGGTGTTCACGTCGACCACGGTCATCGCTTCGGTGCGGTCGATCACCAGGGAGCCGCCTGACGGCAGGAATACCTTGCGGTCCAGTGCCTTGTGGATCTGCTCGTCAATCCGCCGGGCAGCGAAAATGTCCTCGTCTTTCGTCCACTTCTCAAGCCTGCCCACGAGGTCCGGAGCAACATACATGACGTACGCCTCGATGGTGTCCCACGCCTCCTCGCCGGAGACGATCAGCTTGGAAAAGTCCTCGTTGAAGACGTCCCGGACCACCTTGATGGTCAGGTCCGGCTCCCCGTAGAGCAGTTCCGGCGCGAGCGTCTTGGTGGACGCAGCCTTGCCCTCGATCGTCTCCCACTGGGAGCGGAGGCGGTTGATGTCGTGCGTCAGTTCCTCTTCGCTGGCGCCCTCAGCCGCGGTGCGGACGATGACGCCGGCGTTTTCCGGCAGCCGGTCCTTGAGGATGCGCTTCAACCGGTTGCGTTCGACGTCGGGAAGCTTCCGGGAGATGCCCGTCATCGAACCGCCCGGCACGTACACCAGGTAGCGCCCGGGCAAGGAGATCTGGCTGGTCAGGCGTGCGCCCTTGTGGCCTACCGGATCCTTAGTGACCTGCACCAGCACGGAATCGCCGGACTTGAGGGCCAGCTCAATGCGGCGCGGCTGGCCGTCGAGGCCTGCGGCGTCCCAGTTGACCTCACCGGCGTACAGCACGGCGTTGCGTCCCCGGCCGATGTCGATGAAGGCAGCTTCCATGCTCGGCAGGACGTTCTGCACCTTGCCGAGGTACACGTTCCCGATCAGCGAATCCTGCTGGGTCTTGGACACGAAGTGTTCAGCGAGAACCCCGTCTTCCATGACGGCGATCTGGATCCTGTCATCGCGCTGGCGAACCACCATCTCGCGGTCGACGGATTCCCGGCGGGCAAGGAACTCCGCTTCGGTGATGACATGGCGGCGCCTGCCGGAATCCCGTGATTCCCGCCGACGCTGCTTCTTGGCTTCCAGGCGCGTGGAACCCTTCACGCTGGTCACGCGGTCGGAAGGAGCATCCTGGCTCTGGCGCGGCGCGCGCACCCGGGTGATGGTGTTCGGCGGATCGTCATCGGAGCCGCCGGTGAGTTCCAGGTCCTCATCACCACGACGACGACGGCGACGACGGCGTGAAGTCGGCTCGCTCTCCTCGCCGGGCTCCGTTGGGCCCTGGCCCGAAGCAGACGCGCCGCGCGATTCGGATTCGGACGCTTCGCCCTCAGCAGTTCGGTTGCGGCTCCTGCTTCGCCGGCTGCGGCGCCGTCCGCTTCCACCGCCGTCGTCGCTCTCGGTGTCGTCCTCCACGTCGCTGTCGCGGTCATTCTGGGGAGCGATCTTCGGCGGAGTCCGCGGTACCACCGCGGTGAGATCAGGCGCGTGGAAAAGCAGCGAGACAGGCGAGTCGGGAACGGCGAACGGGTCCAGTCCGGCACTGTCCTGGTCTTCAGCGGCGGCGGAAGAGTCGTCGGCAGGTTCAGCTGGGGAGGGTTCGCTCGCTGCCGGCTCAGGGCTGTCCGACTCGCCGGCCGGCTCTTTGACGGTCGCGGCCTTCGTGCTCACGCGACGACGGCGTGCGGGCCGCTGCGGAGCTGCCTCCTCAGCCGCGGGTGCCTCGGCAGTGGGGGCGTCAGCTGCGGCAGGTGCCGTCACCTCAGGCGCAATCGAATCAGAAGCTGCTGCGGCTTCCCCGGCTGGAGCGTCAACCGTTGCCTCTGCCGCCTCGGCACTCACAGCGGCCGCGGGCTTGCGGGTGCGGCGGGCGCGCGCCGGCTTGCGTTCGGCCGCGGCATCTTCGCTGGCTGGCGAACTCGACTCCGCTGCTTCCTCGCTGGACGCGGCGTTAGTGGAAGCGTCGGCCGGGTCGGATCCGATCGACGGCGGCTGGGACGGGGATTCCGGCAGGGTCAGCTCCGGCTGTGATGCCCGACGGGGAGCCCGACGGCGGGTCGGCTGCGGCGCGGTTTCACTTCCGCCAGCGTCCGGTGACGCTTCTGCTCGCTCTGCGGCGTCGTCGTCATTCTTCTTGCGACGGGTACGCGGCGCCTTACGTGCAGGCGCCTCCTGCAGGCCAGCATCGGTCTGTACTTCTGAGGTATCTGATGCGTTTGTGTCCATATTCGGCTGTGCTCCACCCTCACGAACGCCGTCCACATTCCGGCGCCGCGAGGCGCTTGGTCGGGTGTCCGCGGCGCTAGTGCACGCGTCACCCGGAAGTCGTTATTGTGTCGTTCGAGGTCGCGCCAACCATGGGGCGCGGCATCACTCGAAGACCAGTGGCGCTTTTCCTGCCCGTCGCTGAAACCAGCACGGGTTCTGCCCGGCGGATTCTGCGGGGTTCACCATGGTGGTGCCAAATCCGCGGGAGCGTCGCCGGCAGAACCGGAAGCCTGTCACTGGACCGGCACCGGAATGTGGTTCCTGCGCCAGCCACGTTCATTGTCTCACACGCCCATCACTACCGGCTGTACTGCCCGTTAGACTCGCTGATGTTGATCACAGGAGGGTCTATGCAAGAGGATGCGCCAGACCGGCGGACGGGACCCGCGGCGGAGGGGAATATCAGCGCACCCGGCTTCGCCACTGACCGGGGCATGGCATGGGTGTTTGCCGCCTGCGGCGTCGTCGGTTTCCTGGCCTCAGGCCAGCTCGTTCTCGAACGGCTCGCGCTGTACGAGGATCCGAACTACGTGACGTCCTGCGACATCAGCCCCTTCGTCTCCTGCGGCGAGGTGTTCCGCACCTGGCAGGCCGCGCTTTTCGGATTCCCGAATCCGCTCATCGGGATAGTCGCGTTCGCAGTCATACTGACGACGGCCATGGTTCTGTTCTCGGGAGCCCGTCCGGCACGCTGGTACTGGCGGGGGCTCCAGGCCGGCGTGACCCTGGGATTCGTGTTCATCGTCTGGTTGTGGAGCCAGGCTTTGTTCGCGATCCACATTCTGTGCCTGTATTGCATGGCGGTCTGGGCGGTCATGATCGTGCTCACTGTGCTGCTGACCGCGCGGAACGCAATCCATGGGGACCTACCGGTCCCCTCAGTCGTGCGCCGGTTCCTTGCCGAATGGGCGTGG
The DNA here is from genome assembly GCF_947495145.1 of uncultured Arthrobacter sp. Lineage (GTDB taxonomy): Bacteria > Actinomycetota > Actinomycetes > Actinomycetales > Micrococcaceae > Arthrobacter_D. The sequence goes on along the minus strand of NZ_CANLXP010000001.1, from coordinate 140,082 downwards.
CCGCTTAGCGTCCTGCTGCTGGTGGCAGCCGCCGCTTCGGTGTTCTTCAGCTTCTCCCGCGCCTTCCTTGGCTGAGGTTTCCGCGCGGGCGATGTCAGAGCTTGGGCAGTTGGCCTGTGGCCGACGGAACCTCTCCGGGCAACGGCCGGGCGACAGGCACCTTGGTGCCGAGTACCTGTTCCACGATGTCCTGGGCAACCTTCCGGGCAGTAAGTCCAACCCGCTCCATCACTTCACTGCGGGACCCGTGATCGAGGAATTCCACCGGGAGGCCTACTTCGTTAAGTGCGGTATCGACACCGGCAGAGCGCATTTCCTGACGGATGCGTGAGCCTACGCCGCCGGCGCGCACACCATCTTCGATGACGACGACGATGCGGTGCTCTGCTGCCATTCGGACGACTGAGCGCGCTACGGGCAGCACCCACCGCGGATCAATGACCGTCGAGCTGATTCCCTGCGCCCCCAGTCTGTTCGACACATCGAGGGCAAGTTCGCTCATGGCGCCGACGCTCACAATGAGGACGTCGTTCTGGCGCGATCCCGCCGGCCTGCGGCAGAGGACATCCACGCCGTCGGAGAGTCGCTCGATGGCCTCGACCTCAGCGCCGACGTTGCCCTTCGAGTAACGCACCACCGACGGAGCATTGTTGATCGCAACCGCTTCACGCAATTCCTCGCGGAGCCTGGTTGCATCGCGCGGCGCGGCCAGGTGCAGCCCGGGAACTATCTGCAGCATCGACAGGTCCCACATGCCGTGGTGACTGGCGCCGTCCGGCCCGGTGACTCCGGAACGGTCGAGCACAATGGTCACCCCCGCTTTATGGAGGGCGATGTCCATCAGGAGCTGATCGAAGGCGCGGTTGAGGAAGGTGGCGTAGAGGGCGATGACCGGGTGAAGCCCGCCGAAAGCCATGCCGGCAGCACTGGTGAGGGCGTGCTGCTCGGCTATTCCCACGTCGAACACGCGGTCGGGGTGCTTCGCAGCGAACTTGTGAAGCCCGACCGGGATTAGCATGGCGCCGGTGATGCCGACGATGTCCTTGCGCTCATCTGCAATGTCTGCGATTTCCTCCGCGAAGACCGAGGTCCACGACTGGACTCCCCCAGCCCCGATCGGCTCCCCGGTTTCGGGGTCGATGATTCCGACGGCGTGGAATTGGTCCGCTTCATCAGCACGGGCCGGCGCATAGCCGTGGCCCTTTTCCGTGATGGCATGGACGATGACCGGACCGCCGTAGTTCTTGGCCTGCGTCAGTGCGTGCTCCACCGCCGCCAGGTCGTGGCCGTTGATGGGACCGATGTACTTCATCCCGAGGTCTTCGAACAATCCCTGGGGCGCCCACCAATCCTTCACGCCCTTTTTGGTCGCGTGCAGGCTCCGGTAAGCGAAGCGGCCGACCGTGCCGCCGTTCTGCAGCTTCCGTTTCCACCAATCGAGCGTGCCTTCATACACACGGTGCGTGCGGACGGAATCCAGGGTGGGGCGCAGCGACGCAAGATAGTCGGCAACCCCGCCGATAGTAGGCGCGTAGGACCGCCCGTTGTCGTTCACCACGATGACCACGCGGCGACGCTTGTCCGCGGCGATGTTGTTGATGGCTTCCCAGGCCATGCCGCCGGTGAGCGCGCCGTCACCAATGAGGACGACGGCGGAGCGGTCTTCCTCACCGTTCAGCACCCGTGCGCGGGAGATGCCGTCTGCCCACGAGAGCGAGGCCGAGGCATGTGAGCTCTCGACGACGTCGTGCACCGATTCAGCCCGCGATGGGTAGCCCGACAGGCCGCCCTGTTGACGGAGCGAATCGAAATTCTGGCGGCCGGTGAGCAACTTGTGCACGTAGGACTGATGTCCGGTGTCGAAGACGATGCTGTCGCGGGGCGAGTCAAACACCCGGTGGATGCCGATCGTCAATTCGACAACACCCAGGTTGGGCCCGAGATGGCCGCCCGTGCGGGAGACCGTGCGGATGAGGAAGGCTCGGATTTCCGCGGCCAGGCGGGAAAGCTGCTGTCCTGACAACCTGGTGAGGTCTTGTGGGCTGTGGATGGTCTCCAGGAGTCCCATCGCGCCTCCTTCTCATTTTGTGATCTACGGCACCGGTGCGTTCTCACACGCTGTTAACTCTAACGCGGCCCACTGCACCACCGTGCCCGATGCGAGCGCGCGTCTTCCCTCAACGCAGAACACGCCCCCTCCGTTTCCGGAGGCGGCGTGTGTCTGCGTTGGGGGAAGACAGCGTCAGGATGCTGCTGCCAACTGACGCAGCACGTACTGCAGGATTCCGCCGTTGCGGTAGTAGTCGGCTTCGCCCGGCGTATCGATGCGAAGAACAGCATCGAACGTTACGGGGGCGCCCTCCTCTTCCGGGGTGGCTGTCACCTTGACGGTTGCCGGGGAGCTGCCGTTATTCAGCTCCGTGACTTTCTCGATGGAGAAGGTCTCGGTACCGGTGAGCTTGAGCGTCGCAGCGTTCTCTCCGGCAGGGAACTGCAGCGGCAGCACCCCCATGCCGATCAGGTTGGACCGGTGGATACGCTCGTAGCTTTCGGCGATGACGGCCTTGACACCGAGCAGCGCGGTACCCTTGGCGGCCCAGTCACGGGACGAACCCGAACCGTATTCCTTGCCCGCCAGGACAACCAGCGGTGTACCTGTGGCCTGGTAGTTCATCGCGGCATCGTAGATGTAGGCCTGCGGGCCACCCGTCTGGGTGAAGTCCCTGGTGAATCCGCCTTCGACTCCGTCGAGCAGCATGTTACGCAGCCGGATGTTCGCGAAGGTACCTCGGATCATCACTTCGTGGTTGCCACGGCGGGACCCGTAGGAGTTGAAATCCTTGCGGGCAACACCGTGCTCCAGAAGATAGCGTCCGGCCGGACTGTCCGACTTGAACGAACCAGCGGGGCTGATGTGGTCGGTGGTCACCGAATCGCCGAGCTTGGCGAGCACCCGGGCTCCCTCGATATCCGAAACCGGCTCCGGCTGTGCCTGCATTCCCTCGAAGTATGGGGGCTTGCGCACATAGGTGGAGTCATCGCTCCAGGCGAAGGTGTCGCCCTCGGGAGTATCAAGCGACTTCCAGCGATCGTCGCCGTCGAACACGCCCTCGTAGCCCTTGGAGAACATTGCCTCGTCGATGGAGGAATCGATTACCTGCTGTACCTCGGTGGGGCTCGGCCAGATGTCGCGGAGGAAGATATCGTTACCCGACTCGTCCTGACCCAGCGGATCGCTCTCGAAATCGAAGTCCATGGTCCCCGCAAGTGCATACGCGATAACCAATGGAGGCGACGCAAGATAGTTCATCTTCACGTCCGGGTTGATCCGGCCTTCGAAGTTGCGGTTGCCGGAAAGCACGGCAGCGACCGAGAGGTCGTTGTTCTGGATGGCACTGGAGATCTCTTCCTCCAGCGGACCCGAGTTGCCGATACACGTGGCGCAGCCGTAGCCGACAATGAAGAAGCCGAGCTTCTCCAGGTACGGGGTGAGGCCGGACTTGTCGTAGTAGTCGGTGACGACCTTCGACCCGGGCGCGACCGAGGTTTTCACCCACGGCTTCGAGGCCAGGCCCTTTTCGACGGCATTCCGTGCAAGCAGAGCAGCAGCAAGCATGACCGAGGGGTTCGAGGTGTTGGTGCATGAGGTGATCGACGCGATGCTCACTGCACCGTGATCGAGGATGAACTCACGACCATCGCTCATGTTGACCTTGACCGGCCGGGATGGCCGCCCTGTCGCCGACGCCGCGGCGGAGTGCTTGAGCGTGGACGTCATTGCGGGTACGTCCGAGGCCGGGAAGGATTCTTCGAGGGCCTCGTCCAACGCTGCGTCATCGGCGTTGCCGGTGTAGTTGTGAATGTCCTTGCGGAACTGTTCCTTGGCGTCGGTCAGCGCGATGCGGTCCTGGGGCCGTTTCGGGCCGGCGATCGACGGAACAACCGTCGAAAGGTCGAGCTCGATGAACTCGGAGAAACGGATCTCGCGGGAGGGATCGTGCCAGAGGCCCTGCTCCTTGGTGTAGGCCTCAACCAGCGCAACGCTCTCTTCCGAGCGCCCCGTGAGGCGCAGGTACTCGAGAGTGACGTCGTCGATGGGGAACATGGCTGCCGTCGAGCCGAATTCCGGACTCATGTTGCCGATCGTGGCGCGGTTCGCCAGCGGTACTTCCGCCACGCCGTCGCCGTAGAACTCGACGAACTTTCCGACGACGCCGTGCTTGCGCAGCATCTCGGTGATGGTCAGTACGACGTCGGTTGCCGTGGCACCCGCAGGGATTGCGCCGGTGAGTTTGAATCCGACAACGCGCGGAATCAGCATCGATACAGGCTGTCCGAGCATCGCCGCCTCAGCCTCGATACCGCCGACACCCCAACCGAGCACACCGAGGCCGTTGACCATGGTCGTGTGCGAGTCGGTGCCTACGCAGGTGTCCGGATAGGCACGGAGCTTGCCGTCAATTTCACGGGTCATGACCGTCCGCGCCAGGTACTCAATGTTCACCTGGTGCACAATGCCGGTTCCCGGGGGAACCACCTTGAAGTCGTCGAACGCAGTCTGACCCCAGCGCAGGAACTGGTAACGCTCGCCATTGCGCTCGTACTCGATCTCCATGTTGCGCTCAATGGCGTCCGAGTTTCCGAAGACGTCAATCTGAACAGAGTGGTCGATGACCATTTCGGCGGGAGCAAGCGGGTTAACGCGTGCCGGGTCCCCGCCGAGCTCCTTCACGGCCTCCCGCATGGTTGCCAGGTCCACTACGCAGGGCACACCGGTGAAGTCCTGCATCAGGACGCGCGCCGGGGTGAACTGAATTTCGGTATTCGGCTGGGCGTCGGAGTCCCAGTTCGCGAGGGCGCGAATGTGATCCGCAGTGATATTTGCGCCGTCCTCGGTGCGCAGCAGATTCTCGAGCAGAACCTTGAGGCTGTACGGAAGGCTCTGCGCACCTTCAACTGCATTCAACCGGAAAATCTCGTATTCGGCACCGGCGACATCTAGTACGCCTTTGGAACCGAAGCTGTCCACACTACTCATGTCAGGACTCCTCTCGCCTTCTTCTATCCTTGTTCCGGTGGGCGCGGGCTGCTAGTTAGGAGCACCTAAGACTCCAGCCGGAGCAGAGATCGGTTTTCGCGGCGAATGAAAGGCTGCGAAGTCCACGCGGAACAACCTTTTTCATCCTATCGGTTTGCAGCAACAGCGGGCGTCATGCCGGTTGCAGGACTGCCACGGACTCCATGTGATGGGTGTGCGGGTAGAGGTCGAACACCCGGAGGGAACCAAGGCGCCACCCTGCCGCGGCGAAGTAGGCGACATCCCGCGCGAAGGACGCCGGATCGCAGGACACGTAGACCGCGGCCTTCGCGCCGGTGCCGGTGATTGCCCGGACGACATCCTTGCCGGCGCCTGCCCGGGGCGGATCCAGGACCACGGCGTCCAGGTGCGGACGGCGCTCACGCAGCACCTTCTCAACCCTGCCCTGCACAATGTCCACCTGCGACTGCCCGTGCAGGTTCCTCCGCGCATCGCGACTGGCTGCGGGTGACCCTTCGACGGAGAGCACCGAACCGGTCTCCCCTCCACGTTCAGCGAGGGCAGCGGTGAACAGCCCGGCTCCGGCGTACAGGTCCGCGACCCGCTGACCCGGTCTGGTGTCGAGACCCTCCAGAACCGCGTCCGTCAGCACCTGGGGTGCACTGCGGTGAATCTGCCAGAAACCCTCTCCCGTCACACGGAAGCTGTGCCCACCCACAACCTCGCGCACCCAGGTACGGCCGCGCAGCTGCGTCAGTGAACCAGTCTCCGGATTCCAGGCCGCCACTGAGACGCCCGGAATCCCGTCTGCCAGCGCCCTGATCAGGCCCCCCGGCGGATCCTGCTGTGTCCTGAGCAGCACAAGCGGTTCATCGTCGCCCGATCCCGCTGCAACTTCCACGCCCTCCACACCCTCGAACTTCAGCTTCCATAGAGCCAGCCGGTTGATCACCGGCACGGCCAGCGGCATATCCGCCACCGGAATCAGCGTGGCTGAACGGTGCTCATGCATCGACAGGTGGCCGTCAGCATCAACCGCGAATCCGACGCGCGTCCGCCAGCCCAACCCGTCGGAAGACTCATCCGGCACGGGCTCCACTGTCACAGCGCGGTCGACTTTACCCAGCCGCGCAAGCTGCTCGGAGAAGATGTCAGCCTTCAGACGGCGCTGCGCGGATAACTCAATGTGGCCGAACTCTGCCCCGCCCACCGGCCGGATGCCGCGCATCCCGGCGAGGACCGCGTCGGCCAGCGGCCACGGATGGTTCACCCGGTCCGGGGACGGCTGCACAATGTCGGTGGCGTCTGCCCGCCAGAAGCGGGCGTCGTCGTCGTGCTCGGTCAACCGTGCCCTCACCACCTCGCCGGGCAACGCATGGCGTACGAAGATCACCCTGCCCTGGTGGCGGGCAACGCAGTGCCCGCCGTGCGCGGGCGGGCCGATAGTCAGTTCGAGTTCTGGAGTGTGGGTCACCTGAGGTCCTGGAATTTTCGGGCGGCGTCGGAGGACGCCAGCTGCCATGGCACGCTTGCCACCATAACCCCCGGTTCGAAATGCAGCCGGGTCTTGATGCGCAGCGCAGTCTGATTGTGGACCAGTTGCTCCCACCATTTACCGACGACGTATTCGGGGATGTAGACAACGATGAGGTCTCGCGGTGAGTCCCGGCGCATGGATTTGATGTAATCCATGATCGGTTGGATGGTGTCGCGGTAGGGCGAGGCGAGCACTGTGATCGGCACCGGAACCTCGAGCCTGTCCCAGTCCGCAAGGGTGCGCCGGGTCTCCTCGGGGTCCACATCAACCACAATCGCATCGAGGCGTGAGGGGCGGGACGCGCGTGCAAAGGCAAGGGCACGCAGCACCGGCTTGCGCACATGCGAGACGAGGATGACGGCGTGCACCCGTGAGGGTAGCGCCCGGGCCGAAGCCGCGTCGTCGATGGCCAGCTCGCGGGCCACCTGGTCATAGTGCCGCTTGATACTGAGCATGACCGCAAAGAGGACAACCATGGCCAGGACCGCGATCCAGGCACCGAATTCGAACTTGGTCACGAGGACCACCACGAGCACTGCGGCTGTGAGCACGAATCCGACCGAGTTGATGGCGCGCGATTTGTTCATCTGCCAGCGGAGCTTCTTGTCCACCGTGCTGCGCAGCTGGCGGCTCCAGTGCTTGATCAGTGCAAGCTGGGTGGCGGTGAATGAAACGAAAACGCCGACGATATAGAGCTGCACCAACTGCGTGACATCAGCTCTGAACACGAAGATCAGCAGGATTGCTCCAAGACCGAGCGCCATGATGCCGTTGCTGAAAGTGAGCCGGTCACCGCGCGTGCGCAGTTGGCGGGGCAGGTACCCGTCCTTGGCGAGAATCGAGGCCAGCACCGGGAAGCCGTTGAACGCACTGTGCGCCGCGAGCAGGAGAATGAGCGCGGTCGCTGCAACAACGATGATGAACGGGAGGCTTCCGCTATTGAAGATGGTCCCGGCGAGCTGGCTGATGACCGGGTTCTGAATGTAGGACCCGCTCACCGGCTCTCCCGCCAGCAGCAGCTGTTCGGAGGGACTCTGCACTACATGCACGCGCGTGGCGTTGGCGAGATAGATAACCCCGGCAGTCATGAGGGACGCGACCACCCCCAGAATGAGCAGGGTGCCAGCTGCGTTCCTGGCCCGCGGCGGCTCGAAGCTCGGCACGTTCGCGCTCGGGGCTTCAACACCGGTCAGCGCCGCCGCCCCCGAGGAGAACGCCCGCAGGATGAGCAGCGCGCCGGCGAGCCCCACCAGCCCGCTTTCGAAAGCAGGGTCAGGGATGATCTCGAAGCGCGCGCTCGGTGCCTCCCCCAGCGTCCCGGTGAGCCGCTGGACGATGCCGGCAATGCACAGCACGAAGATTGCCGCCATGAAGACATAGGACGGAACGGCGAGGACGCGTGCGTCACGCGTGAACCCACGCAGGTTCACAAACACCAGAACGACGACGGCGCCCACCGCCAAAGCCGTCTGGGCGCCGGCCAGTACGGGTCCCAGCGAAATGAGATAGTGTGCGGCGGCCGAGACCGACACCGCCACAGTGAGGACGTAGTCCACCATGAGCGCCGCGGCAACGGTTACGCCTGCGCCGTCGCCGAGGTTGCGGCGTGCGATCTCGTAATCGCCACCGCCGGAAGGATACGCGTGGACCGACTGCCGGTAGGACGCAATGACCACCAGGAGGACCACCACGACGGCAAGTCCAACCCAGGGCGATACAGCGACGGCAGATACGCCAGCCAGTGCGAGGGTGAGCAGGATCTCGTCGGGCGAGTACGCTGCCGACGACAACGCACTGGTCGAGAACAGGGGCATGGCGATCTTCTTGGGCAGCGTCTCATGCCGGAGCCGATCGTTGCGGAACGGCTTGCCCACCAGTACCCGCTTGGCGGCCTCGAAGAAAGTCAGCACAGCCCACAGACTAGCGCGTTTACACCCGACCGCCTCCACTACCGCGGCCGCTCGCCCACTAAGCTTGGGCCTGTCAATAGAAGCAGACGACCAGGGGTGGCGCGGTGGCGCATTTTGTAATCATGGGCTGCGGCCGGGTTGGAGTCAGCCTGGCGCACACGCTGGATGAGTCCGGTCACAGCGTGGCGATCATTGATCAGGATGACCGCGCCTTCCGCAGGCTGCGGAACTCCTTCGGCGGCCGCAAGGTGACAGGGGTGGGCTTCGATCGGGACACGCTGAAGTATGCGGAAATCGAGAACGCCTATGCCTTCGCCGCCGTCTCCAGCGGAGACAACTCCAACATCCTCGCCACCCGGGTGGCCCGCGAGATTTTCCATGTGCCCCACGTCGTAGCCAGAATCTACGATCCCGGACGCGCTGAGATCTACCAGCGGTTGGGCATTCCCACCGTGGCTGCGGTGCGGTGGAGCGCGGATCAGGTCCTGCGCCGGATACTCCCCGAACAGAGCATCAACGGTGATTTCCGGGAATCCTCCGGGAGGCTGATCCTCGGCGAGCTTGCCCTGCATGACGGTTGGCTTGGCCGCTCAATCAAGGACATCGAGGCAGCGGCGGGCGTTCGCGTGGCCTACCTCACCCGGTTCGGTGAGGGAATGCTGCCGGGAACCGGTACCAGTTACCAGGAAGGTGATGTGGTGCACGCCATGATGGAAACCGCCGCTACGGATGAAGTGGCTCGAGTGCTGTCCAAACAGCCGCAGGAGGATCAGGAATGAAGGTTGTCATCGCCGGAGCGGGCAGTGTCGGGTCCTCCATCGCCCGGGAACTGCTGTCGAACAACCACGACATCCTTCTCATCGACGAGAAGCCCGAGGTGGTCGGCCGCAGCGGTTTGAAGGGAGCACGCTGGCTGATCGGCGATGCCTGCGAGCTGACCACGCTGAAAGACGCCCGGCTGGAAGAGGCCGACGTCGTCGTCTCAGCCACCGGAGACGACAAGGTGAACCTGGTGGTGTCCCTGCTCGCCAAGAGCGAGTTCGGCGTGGGTCGCACCGTTGGCCGGGTCAACAATCCGAAGAACGACTGGATGTTCGATGACTCCTGGGGCGTGGACGTCGCCGTGAACACACCCCGCCTCATGACCGCCCTGGTGGAAGAAGCAGTTGAGATCGGTGACCTCGTGCGTCTGTTGACGCTGCAGACCGGGGTGTCAGCAATTGTCGAGTTTACGGTTCCGCAGGATTCACCCCTGATCGGACGCACTCTGGGCTCGATCGGGCTGCCAGCGGACTGCGCGGCAGTGGCGATCCTCCGCGACGATGCTCCCATCACGCCCAGCCCAGATGACGTTGTCGAAGCCGGCGATGAGTTGTTCTTCGTAGCTGCGATCGCCGCCGAGGATGCTCTCCGGGCGGCCCTGCGGCCCGAGTCCTGACCGGGCACTGTGCCGTTCCAGTAGGGCACTATGCCGGCGGGTGCTGTTGTTTCTCGAGCGCCGGCCGGGAGACCAGCCAGGCGAACCACAGTCCGAGCGCGTAAAGCGGGACGCCCATGGCAACCCGCGTGGTGCCAAGCGCTGCGATGTTGTCCGCGAGGTACAGCGGCACCTGCACGATGAGCCGGAGCGCAAGCACAGCAATGATCAGCCAGGTTGCGAGCGAGTAGGCCCGGATTCTTGATGCCTGCTTCCGCCACTCGGTACCCTCGCCGCGGATGAAGCCGAAAAGCAGCCCTGCCAGCGGCCACCGGACGGCGATGGAGACAATCATGCCCACGATATAAGCGGCGTTGGTGAAGAATCCGGGAAGGAAAAAGTCCTCAGCGTTGCCTGTCCTGTTGGCCACGAACGCGCAGATTCCAACGCCGATCAGCCCGGACAGCGCCTGGGTAAGGGGTGTCTTGGTCAGCAGCCTGACGATGGTGAAGACAGCCGAGACGGCGAGGGCAACGATGAGGGAAATCTGCAGGTCACGCAGGATGGTGAAGACAACGGTAAACAACAGACCCGGAAGAATGCTTTCGGCGAGGCCGCGCACTCCCCCGATGGACTGCAGGACGTCGATACGTCCGCTCTCATCCTGACGAACTCCCGCTTTCGCAGCGTACTGATCGGCGAGGGATCCCATTCCCGGGTTGGCGGCCGGCTCCGATTTCCTTGACGCGTCTTCGCCGGTGGGATCCTCAGCGGACTGGTTCACGGTGACTCCTCAGGACGCCCGACGATCTCGTACCGCGGGTTGTGGATAGTGGCGGTTCCGTCGACTTCACTGACCATTCCTTCGAAGGCGAGGTCGACGCCGGGTTCAATCCCGGCAATTCTGCGCTGGCCGGTCCAGACGAGGCGGACATAGGTCTCGCTCCGCCCGTGCAAGGCGAGCGTTGCTGAAAATTGGGGAGCAACGCTACGGGGCAGAATAGTCACCCGTTCAACGAAACCGCTGCCGGCAACCCGTCCGCGCCTCGGCAGGGGGATCGGCCCCCCTGCTGCATGGCTTGCCTGACCCTGGTCAGCCAATGTGGGTGATCTCGGGGCCCCGCTCCAACGGGTCATCCGGCGTCGCCTTAGGCTGCTCTTGCTGCTCGGGCTGCTTCGGAGCTCCGGCGTCCTTGGGCAGCCTCAGCGGCAGGAGTTCCCGGGGAGGAAGCGGATGGTCCCCGCGAACCACCACGACATTGCGGAAGAGTTTCTCCATCGGTTCGGCTACAGCAGGGTCCATTGCCGCCGGCCCGCCGAACACGCCCCGGAGGAACCAGCGTGGACCATCAACCCCCACGAATCTGGCCACCCGGAATCCGGCGCGGCCGTCCGGGGTCTGAGCCGGGAGCTTCGCAATAAGTTCAGTTCCGAACTCGCCCTGGCGTTCCTCGACGGTTCCTCCCTGCGAACCTACCGATGCTGCGATCTGTCCGCGGATTTCGTCCCAGAGACCTTCAGAACGCGGAGCGGCGAATGCCTGAAGCTGCAGGTTCGAACCCTTGATGTCCAGCGTCACCGCGATGACGCGTTTGGTCCGTTCCTCGACTTCGAGGCGGAGCTGCAGGTTCTCGGCAGCAGCGATGCGCAGGGCGCCGAGATCTATATAGCCCTCGGTTGTGTCTTTCTCTGACTCATCGAACGGTCCCCCGGCGGCGCGCCCGGGAGCCGTTGTGCCCTCAGCCGGTGCACCCGTTTTGTCAGCTTCGTCGCCGACCTGAACAGCCTCGCCGGCGGAGCTTGGCGGTGTGCTTGAATCTGTGTCTGGTGTTTCGCTGTGTTGCTGGCTTTTCTTTCGGCGCCCGAAGATCATGATCGGGTTCCTCCTTCGGTGGTCGTCGGCAGCCGGTGCTGCCAGTCAATTACGTCAGTGTGCAGCGTCGGCGGCCGGTGCGAATCCTCCAGTGGATCCGAACCCGCCGGCTCCTCGGACGGAGTCAGGCAGTTCCTCCACCGGAATGAACCTTGCTTGCTCCACCTTCTGGATGACCAATTGGGCAATCCGGTCCCCCCGGCGGAAGGACAACGCGGTGGAGGCATCAGTGTTCAGCAGCGTCACGGAGATCTCTCCGCGGTAACCCGCGTCCACGGTGCCCGGAGCGTTGACAACGGTGATGCCATGTCTGGTGGCGAGTCCGGACCGGGGGTGGACGAATGCTGCATATCCGACCGGCAGAGCCAGTGAGACGCCGGTGGGAACCAGCGCCCGCTCGCCGGGTCCAAGTTCGAAGTCAACGCGGGTACAAAGATCAGCGCCGGCGTCGCCCGGGTGCGCGTAGGCAGGCAATTCCAGGCCGTCGTCGAGCATTCTGATCTGCACGGACAATGCTTCAGTGGTATCAAGCACGTCTTCTCCTGCACGGTTCTTTTGGTGGCGGGCACAGCACGCGCTGCCCATTGGCGCGACGCGCCGGAAGTGCTGAACGCACCGGAGCCCTTTTCTCCATTTACTGTAGCGCTTCCAGCCGTGGGCCTCTGCCTTCGCGCCGGGATGAAAAGCGGTCCGAAAGGTGCTTAGCTAGCGATATGTCTACAGGATCTGCCGGTCAATCGGTTCTATACGAAGAGAAGCTGTGGCCGGCACCGTGGATTTGGATTGTGGTGGCGGGCACGGCGCTTGCCTCAGTGTTCACTTTCATTCCCATCAGCATCGCAGCAGGTGTTGTGGCAGCCGTCGTCGTGGCCGCCATTCTGACCACGCTGCTTGTTCTGTCCACGCCGCAGATTAGGGTCACGGACACGGAGCTGCAGGTCGGCAAGGCGCAGATTGAACGGAAGTATCTCGGGGAGGTAGCGGCTTTCACCGGCGCCGACGCCACCGCCCAGCGTGGAACGGAGCTGCATGGGAAGGCCTACCTTTGTATTCGGGGATGGATCTCTCCCGTTGTGAGAATCGAAATCGATGATGCCGAAGATCCGACACCTTACTGGTTAACCTCAACGAGGCGGCCCGAGCAGCTTACAGCTGCCCTGACCGCCCCTTCGCAAGGAGCGTGAAGCGCCCGCTACCGCGAACGCTTCAACTCCCTTCGCCCGACTGAAGTCAGCCTTCGCAATCCTTGCAGTAGGCGAGCCCGTCCTTCTCCTTCGCAATCTGCGAACGGTGGCGTACCAGGAAGCAGGACGCGCAGGTAAATTCGTCGGCCTGGGCGGGGAGCACCCGCACAAGCAGTTCCTCGCCGGAGAGGTCGGCGCCCGGAAGTTCGAATCCTTCCGCTGCATCGGTTTCATCCTCGTCGACGACCGCGGACTGCTTGTCAGTGCGGCGGGACTTCAGCTCTTCAATCGAGTCTTCGCTGAGTTCGTCGTCGGTCTTCCGCGGCGCATCGTAGTCAGTCGCCATAGTTAGTAGTTCACGCTCCGGTGGATGTAAGTGGTCTATCGGTGGAGGTTCGACGCCGGTGAGTGCGACGGTCGAACCGGTAATACAGGATGAGTGCCGTAAAGCGCAAGCTCCTGTCCGTGGCACAACGCTGAGAAGGTCAAATTTGTGCCCGTACCGCAGAGATTGTTGCGGATCGTCCCTTTAAAAGCGAATCCGTGCACAAGTTCCGCGCCACACCAGGGATGAAGTAGGAACGAGCACCTTTGAATGGCAGAGTTTCACCGAAAGTAAGGTACATCGGCTGGAGGGTTTTTCATGCAGGAGCTACGGCTGGTAGGCGTGGATGAGGGCGGAGGTCATCTGCTGCTTGGCGGTGAGGGTGGAGCGTCGTTCCGTCTGCCTATCAACGAGGCGCTGCGGATGGCGAGCACCAGGCCGTCCACACGTCCGGCGGCACGACTGGAAGCAACCGCAGGTTCTCAGACTCCGGTGGGCGAACGTAAACGAGCCCCCCTTACTCCTCGGGATATCCAGGCGAGGATCCGGGGCGGCGCGAGCGCACAGGAAATCGTGGACGAGACCGGCGTGGAGCTGCAGCATGTACTCCGTTACGAGGGTCCGGTCCGTGCTGAGCGCGATTACATGGCGCAGCTGGCCCAGCGTGTGGAGGTTGCCTCCCCGCTCCCTTCCAACGACGGTTACCGTTCCGCTTTCGGTGACAATCCGGCGCAGCTTGATGACATGGTCCGCTACCGCCTCCAGGCCTTCGGCGTGGATCCCGAAACCGCTGAATGGGATGCCTGGCGCAAGCCGGATGGCCTGTGGAACGTCGTCGTACGCTTCGAACTTCCATCCGGGTCCGCCGCTTCCGTAGGTGAGGAACCGCCCGCGCAGTGGACGTTCAATCCATCCCGCCGCACAGTCCTCAACGCGAACCGGTGGGCCCAGGTACTCAGTGAACTCGAGCCGCTCGACGGACCGCTCCCCTCCCGGCGGCTGAGCGCGGTAGCGGACCGGGTATTCGACTTCGAAACTGATGCTGCTGAGACAGAGCCGGAGGACTCGGACGAGCTGCTCGAAGTGCTGCGGTCCCGCCGCGGCCAGCGGCTGGGCACGGATGAGGACGGCGATGACGCGCTGGCACTCATGCTGGCGAAAGGACACGTTCCTGCCGCTCATCCCCGCCAGGGGCATGATGGCACCGCAGACGCATCGGACGAACCGGCCGCCGCGGACCCGCGGCCCTTCCCCGGTCTGAGCCTGGCTCCCTCCATTTTTGCGGAAGAGCAGCCTGAGCACACGTACGACGACGGTACGCCCCGTCTGTTCGAGGGCGTCAGCACAGACACGCGGGAGGTCAGCGTCATTGCGAGGCCGGCGCGAACCAGTGACGAGGACCGCGTCTCTGCTCCTGGCGGGGAGGACAGCCGCCGCACCGAGCGGGCCCCCGAGCGCGCAGCCGAATCAGAGTCCGATGATGCGGCGGTCAAAGCGCCGGATCACCAGGCCGACCGGAAGATGCGCCCGCGACGCTCCAGCGTGCCAAGCTGGGATGAGATCGTCTTCGGAACCAAGGGCGACTAGCAGTAGGAGCTAGAGCCGTGCCGCCGCTGGATCGAACGGCAGCGGCACGTCGCTACCCGCGTGCCTGCGCGCGGTATGGGCGGTCACCCGGCGCATGTGATGCCGGCGGCAGAGGGTTTCGTAACCGATGACGGGGCCCACTGGTACATCGAGTTCGTCCAGGCCGCCGCCGGTCAGTTGAGCCTGGCCCGGGTCGCCCTCAACGGCGGGGGGCTCCACATCGCCGACCACCATCTGTTCGCCTTCCACGACCATGATCCCGTCCGCGGTACGCGCATTGTGGGTGGCGCGGCGGCCGCACCAGCACAGCGCCTCCACCTGCAGGACCTGCGTCCTGTCCGCGAGTTCGATCAGCCGATGCGATCCGGGGAAAAGCCGGGTCCGGAAATCAGATGTGATACCGAACGCGAAGACGTCGATATCCATGTCATCGACGACGCGCGCGAGCTGCTCGATCTGCTCGGGAGTATAGAACTGGGCTTCATCGCAGATGAGGTAGTCAACACGCGTTCCATGGGTTCGCCGGCGGACGAGTTCTTCCCAGAAGTTCGTGTCGGGGCGAACCTCTATGGCCTGCGTCATCAGGCCCAGCCTGCTGGAAATAGTTGACTCCCCTGCACGATCGTGGGAGCTGAAGAGCAGGCCGGCGCGTCCGCGCGCACTGTGGTTGTGGTCCATCTGCAGCGCCAGGGTGGACTTCCCGCAGTCCATGGTTCCGGAAAAGAAGACGAGTTCTGCCATGGGTCAGCGCCTGGCCGCCTGTGCCGGCCCGGGCCCCGGTTTCACCAGCGTCAACAGCGGTACCTCACGTTCGGCACGCGTAACGGATCCATGCTGCCCGACAACTTCCAGCGCTGAGGCGGGGACCCGGCGCGTGTCGTAGAAGGCGACGGGTTCCCGGGCCGCAACCAGAATATCGCCGATCCGCGGCTCGACCTCCGGCGAAACAACCCCGAACAAACCTGCGGATATCGCCTCTGCCCGGGTAAGGACCCAGGCCCGCGCACCGTGTGCTCTCCGCCAGGAATCCAGGAGGCGTTCCGCGCCGGCGTCGGTCAGATCCGGTTCTGTATAGAGGTGAAGCATCCGCGGCTCGCCCCCCGTGTGCGCCACCCCGTCGATCAGGGTCTGATCAGCGGCAAAGTCGACGTGTTGGGCAGGCGCAACGTCCACCATTCCGTGGTCGGCTGTCAGCAGAAGCAGCGTGTGCGGGGGAAGTCTGGCGGCGAGGGACCGCATGCTGCGGTCCAGATCTTCCAGCCGGTCTGTCCAGTCACCCGAGGCGCATCCGGAACGGTGTCCGGTCTTGTCAAGCTCGTTCAGGTACAGGTATACGAGTCCCTGATCGCTGGCTGCCAACGCCTTGCATACCGCCTGCACCCGGACCTCGGGAGTGCCTCCGGCCGCATAGGTGCCGCCGCGCAGTGCAGCCCGGGTGAGCCCTGACCCGTCAAACCGGGCGAGTCCGACGCTCGTTACCGGCACCTCGGCTGCGACCCGCTCGAAGACCGTGGGGTGCGGCTGCCAGCTTTCGGGCTGCACCGCGGCATCCCACCCACCGAGCATATTGACCACCTTGCCCTGTGCAGGGTCCAGCACGTCGTAGCCCACAAGGCCGTGCTGGCCGGGAGCCAGGCCGGTACCGAGTGAGGCGAGGGCCGCCGCCGTCGTGCTCGGAAAGACAGTTCCCAGCTTGCGGGAGGAATCGAGGAACTGGCGCAGGAAGGGTGCATGACCGGACCGCTGCCGCAGCAGTGCTGCTCCGAGTCCGTCCACCAGTACCACGCAGACCCTCCGGGCGGGCGGCAGGTCCAACGGATTGGAGAATCCGGGCAGCCCGAGCGCCGCGGCGGAACTGGTGAAGACCTCGGCAATGGTCGATCGGCCGTAGGCGGGCGCGGCTGGAAGAGGCTCCTGATGGAGCGGCGGGGCTGTCACGTGCCGGGTTACCGCCCGTGATGGGCGCGGCTGAAACGGGTGGCCAGCCCGGGCTGCCTCCGGTTGGGGCCCGGCTGGTTTACGACGACTCCGGCCACAGTCGGGTTCGCGGTGCTGACCGTGCGCAGTTCCCGCGCGAAGGATTTGGCGTTTTCGACAGCCTGCAGGCCGTCTGCTTCGGCGCTGACCCGCAGCACGATGTCTTCCTGGGCGATGGTGCCGGTGTATCCGTGGTCGGCATCGCATTGCGGATCGCCGCAGCTGGCCGGCCCCATATCGAGACGCTGCCCGCCGGACCATGCGATCCCGAGGGTGAGCTCGCGTGCAGGATCGGAAGGCTTGTAGTTCTGGGGCTGTGAATACAGGTAGCTGAGCACCACCGAGCGGATCTGGCTGACCGGGACCGACTCGGTGGAAACCTGCGCCGTTACCTGTTCCCCGGCGTCGTCCAGCTGCTGGTCATCGACGTGGGTAACGACCAGCATGTCCTCCGTCAGGACGAGAACGGTGATGTGCCGGCGCACCTCCGTGCGCTCGAAGTGGGTCTCGAGATGGACCACGTGGGAGAGCGGTTCCCTGCCGTCCAGAGCGTCGTGGACGACGTCGGCCACCAGGCGAGGGTAGAAGCCGGCTCGTTCGAGGGAGGCATCCAGGTCGCGGCGTTCTGCCGACAGCGATGGAGTCATAGTTCCAGTGTGACTTATGGCGGCGGCGCACGCCTAACCGGCGCGGGCGGCTGCCGGGCTACCCGCGCCGCTCAGTCGCGCATTGCGCGGCGGGCGCTGTCGGTGCGCTGCTGCGGGTTTCCAACACTGATGTCCGCGCTGAGAACGGCGAGCCCCTCAGCTGAGACCAGAACCGGGTTGAAACGCAGCAGCGCGATCTCCGGGTGCCGGTCCTTGAGCAGGGCGACCCGGAGGAGGAGGTCTTCGACGGCGGGAACGTTCACCGGGGGCAGCCCCTGATACCCGAACAGCCGCCGGCTGGCCCGGGGCGTCCGGACCAGGTCTGCAGCGTCCAGGGTTGTAAGCGGCGGAATGCCGTGAGCCCAGTCATCGAGCAGGTTGACCGCATCTCCGGCCATGCCGAAAGACACCACCGGCCCGAGGAGGGGGTCCTCGATCGCCCTGATCACGCAGGCCTGGCCGGCCGGTGCCATCGTCTGCACTTCCAGCCCCGGGCTCCCGAACGGACATAATTCGGCACGCATGGCCTCGATGCCGGCACGCAGGCCGGAGGCGTTTGGGATGTTGAGGCGTACGCCGCCGAAATCCAGGCGGTGCCGAAGGTTCTCCTCGACCGTCTTGAGCGCGACCGGCCACCCCAGGCGCTCGGCGGCCTCAACCGCCTCGTCGGCGGAGTCGAAAGGGATCGAGGGCAGTATTGCAATCCCGTAGCAGCCGAGGAGCAGGCGAATCTGGTCGCTGTCGAGACGGCGCAGCCCCACGTCCCTCACCTCGGACAGGATACTGCCCAGCAGGGCGGCGGCGGCCTCTTCGGTGACATCGGGCAGCTCGGCGAACACAATCCCGCCGCCCTGCTGTGCATTGCGCCACCGGCTGTAGCGCACGACGGCGCCAAGCGCCGACACTGCCGACCCGGGACTGGCGAAGCAGGGTACCCCTGCGCCCTCGCCGGAATCCCTTCCGACGTCGGCGTCCGCCTCTACCGCGGAGAGGCTGCCGGCGGCGAACCGCACCCCCTCCAGCTGCGCGGTTGGGTCCAGCACCCCGGTGAAGCAGGCGACCACTGGTTTTCCTGCCGCGCGGCCGCACTCCTGCAGCACCGGCAGGATTGCCTCGGGAGCAAGTCCGACGGCGGGAATGAGGGTGAGGATCAGCGCGTGGACGGCTGGATCACCGAGTGCGTCGTCGAGCGCCGCTTTCAGGGCGGGCAGCGCAATGGACTGCCCGGCGTCCAGTTCGAGCTGGGCATTCAGCCGGACGACGTCGAGCTCCTGCGCCAGGGCGGCGTCCGCGACGACTTTTCCCAGGGCCAAAGAGTTGCTGAAGACAGCAACTCCCGCTCCCGCCGGAATGGGTTGCCCGACAACAATCTGTGCCACGTCCATCAACTGCTCAGTGGTCTCGACCCGGATTACGCCGGACTGCCGCAGCATCGCATCCAGGGCACCGCTGGGCGCCTGCGTGGTGCGCACTGCATGGCCGGGCGGCAGTTGCAGGCCCATGACATCCGATTTGGCGACGATCACCGGCTTCATCCGGGAGAGCCGGCGAGCGATCCGGGAAAATTTACGCGGGTTGCCGATGGACTCCAGGTACAGCGCAACGGCGCGGGTGGCTGGGTCATCCTCCCAGTACTGCATGGCGTCGTTGCCGGATACGTCCGCCCGGTTTCCGGCCGAGAGCGCCGAGGACAACCCCAGCGAGCGCCGGCTGGCGGCAGCATGGAGCATGACGCCGATCGCGGCTGACTGGCTGAAGAGGCCCAGTCCGCCGCGCTGCGGGAGTTCCGGCGCCATCGAAGCATTCAGCCGGACCCCGGGATCCGTGTTGATGATGCCAAGCGAGGCCGGCCCCACTACGCGCATGCCGTAGGAGCGGGCGCTGTGCACGAGCGCGCGCTGGCGCGCGAGCCCGTCGCCGTCGTCGTCGGCGAAGCCCGCCGTCGCTACAAGCAGGCTTTTCACGCCTGCCCGTCCGCACTCCTCGACCACCGAGAGCACCTGATCGTAGGGCACGGCGATGACGGCGAGATCCACTGGCCCCGGCACCTCGGCGATGGAGCCGTAGGCGATCATTCCGTTCAGTTCGAAGGCTTCCGGGTTTACCCCCGCGACAGGTCCGGTGAATCCGCCGCCGACGATGTGTTCGAGAAGGGAATAGCCCACGCTGCCCCAGCTGCGGCTGGCTCCGATCACCGCTATGGACGACGGCGTCAGGAGGGTTTGCATGCTGCGTGCCTCCGCGCGGTGCTCCCGCGCTTCCATGACCGCGCGCGACCTGTCAGTCGGATCGATGTTGAAGGTCAGCTCCACCACACCGTCATCGAACCGGCGGTCCACCTCGTAGCCCGCCTCGGCGAAAACCGTAATCATCTTCCGGTTCTCGGGGAGCACCTCGGCGGTGAATCGCCGGATTCCGTTCTCCCTCGCCGCAGCCGCAAGGTGTTCGAGCAGGATCGACCCCAGCCCCCTGCCCTGGTACGCGTCCGACACATTGAATGCGACCTCAGCCTCATCGGGATCATCCAAGCGGTCATAGCGGCCGATGCCGATGATGTCCTGGCCGCGGGTCACGACGAAAGCCACCCTGCCCACGTGGTCCACTTCGGTGAACCGTTTAAGTTCCTTGGCGCTGAGCGAGGACTTGTAGGTGAAGAACCTCAGGTAGATGGAGTTCTGGGACTGCCTCATGTGGAACGCCTGGACAGCGTCTGCGTCCAGGGGCGAAATGGGCCTCAGATGCCCGGTGGAGCCGTCCCGCAACACGACGTCTGCCTCCCAATATTCGGGGTATAGTCCGTCAGCCGCCATAGACTCACAGTAGTGGGCGGCTGCGGCCGGCGTCAGCCAAAACGGTTGCAGTCATTCCAGACGCTGCGTCGTCATCACCCACAGAGTACGAAATCAGCTGCCGAAGGACCCGACACATCATGGCCAGGCGCCAAGCAACACCACCGGAGACCGACTACACCGAGAAGATCATCGATATCGATGTGACCTCCGAAATGGAAGGCTCCTTTCTTGAGTACGCCTACTCGGTGATCTACTCGCGCGCGCTTCCTGACGCCCGTGACGGGCTGAAGCCGGTGCAGCGCCGGATCCTCTACATGATGACGGACATGGGCCTGCGCCCCGACCGCGGGCACGTGAAGTCGGCGCGCGTCGTCGGCGAGGTCATGGGCAAGCTCCACCCTCATGGCGACGCCGCCATCTATGACGCCATGGTGCGCATGGCGCAGAACTTCTCCCTCCGTCTGCCCCTGATCGACGGGCACGGGAACTTCGGATCGCTCGACGACGGTCCCGCTGCTGCCCGTTACACCGAGGCACGGCTCGCCGCAGCGGCCCTGACCATGACGGACCACCTTGGTGAAGACGTGGTTGACTTCATCCCGAACTACGACAACCAGCTCACTCAGCCCGAGGTCCTGCCCGCTGCCTTCCCGAATCTCCTCGTCAACGGAGCTACTGGGATCGCTGTCGGGATGGCCACCAACATGGCTCCGCACAACCTCGGTGAGGTCATTGCCGCGGCCCGGCACCTGATCGACAACCCGGATGCGCCGCTGGACGACATCATGCGCTTCGTTCCCGGCCCCGACCTCCCCAGCGGCGGCAAAATCGTCGGTCTGGACGGCGTCCGCGATGCGTATGCAACCGGCCGCGGATCCTTCAAGACCCGAGCCACGGTGGACGTTGAGCAGCTTTCGGCCCGCCGCACCGGCCTGGTGGTCACTGAGCTGCCGTACATGGTGGGCCCGGAGAAGGTGATTGAAAAGATCAAGGATGCGGTCACAGCGAAGAAGCTGCAGGGCATCTCCGACATCGTGGACCTGACGGACCGCACCCACGGGCTGCGGTTGGTTATCGAGCTGAAAAACGGCTTCAACCCGAATGCGGTGCTTGCCCAGCTCTACCGGTACTCGCCGATGGAGGATTCCTTCGGCATCAACAACGTCACCCTGGTGGATGGCCAGCCCCGCACGCTCGGACTCGTGGAACTGCTGCAGGTGTACGTCAGCCACCGCATCTCCGTGGTGAGGCGCCGCACCTCCTACCGGCTCGGAAAGAAGAAGGACCGACTCCACCTGGTGGAGGGCCTGCTGATCGCCATCGTGGATATCGACGAGGTCATCCAGATCATCCGTTCCTCGGATGAGGCGGCCGCCGCGCGGGAGCGCCTCATGGCCATCTATGACCTGACCGAAATCCAGGCCAACTACATCCTCGAGCTCCGGCTGCGCCAGCTGACCAAGTACTCCCGCATCGAGCTGGAGAAAGAGCAGGACGAGCTGCGCAGGGAGATCGCTGAGCTCGAGGAGATTCTCGGTTCCGAGCAGAGGCTGCGCGGTCTCGTTTCGGACGAGCTTGCCGCGGTGGCGGAACAGTTCGCCACCCCGAGGCGCACCGTGCTGCTGGAATCCGAGGCGAGCGCGCCGCTGAAGGGCACCGTGATGCCGACGCCGGCCGGTAACGGGGCCAAGGCGCCGCTTGCCCTGGAGATTGCTGACGACCCCTGCTGGGTTGTTCTCTCGACCTCCGGACAGCTTGCGCGCACCACTGGCCAGGAGCCTATGTCCGACGTCGGCCAGCGGGTGAAGCACGACGCTTTCACCTCCGTCATCGCCACCACAGCGCGCGCGGAGATCGGTGCCCTGACTTCCTCCGGCCGCATGCTGCGGCTGCAGGTGGTGGATATGCCCGCGCTTCCTCCCACGAGCGGCTCTCCCAATCTGGCGGGCGGCGTATCGGTCAAGGAGTTCATTACGCTTGAGCGCGGCGAGACCCTTATCGGCCTTGTGCCGCTGGACAAGCCATTTGCCCTGGGCACTGCCCAGGGGGTCGTAAAGCGCGTGCTGCCCGATTACCCGCTCAACCGGGACGATTGGGAGGCAATCACTCTCAAGCCCAAGGACAGCGTGGTTGGCCTCGCAGCCGCTGCCGACGCCGACGACCTCGTCTTCATCACCCGGGAGGCGCAGCTGCTGCGCTTCTCCGCCGCAGCGGTGCGACCGCAGGGCCGCATGGCCGGCGGCGTAGCCGGTATCAAGCTGGGCCCCGACGACGTCGTCCTCTCCTTCGGTGCGGTGGCGGCGGACGATCCCGCCGCCGTCGTCGTGACTATCGCGGCGGGCAGCGAGGCACTACCCGGAACCACCCCGGGTTCGGTGAAAGTGACCGAGTTCGCCGAATATCCCGTCAAGGGCCGCGCGACCGGAGGCGTGCGCTGCCACCGCTTCCTGAAGGGAGAGGACCATCTGGTGCTTGCCTGGGCCGGGCATGGGCCGGCGCGGGCTGTGTCAGCGACGGGCGTCGCCCGCGCGCTGCCGACGGAGCACGGCCGCCGTGACGGCTCGGGTGTGGCGTTGTCCCAGTCGGTGGATGCGATCGGGCCGAACCCCGCGTAGCGGCCGGCGGGGGCGCGGCTATTCGGGCTGCTCGAGCTGCTTTTCGAAGGCCATGGATCTGCGGGTGGGCGTGTACCCCATGCGCTCGTACAGCCCGAGGGCGCCGGAGGGGTTCTCGGTATCCACGCCGAGGCCGGCGTTCTCCATGCCGTCTGCCTTGAACCTGCGCATGACTTCGGCAAGGAGCGCAGGCGCGAGACGGCGCCCACGCCAGTCGCGCCTCACGCCCAGCAGCTCGGTGTAGCCCTCGTCATGGCCGACCAGTTCCTTCGACTCGGGGTCATAGCTGGCGATCTCGTAGGCGGCTACCTCGCCGGATGAGTTGTCGACTACCGCGAGGCTCCACTCCGCGCGGAACTCCGGATGCGTGACGGTGAACCGCCAGCTTTCCTCATCTCGCGGCTCGCTTCCCCAGTGATCCTGGAATGCTTCATTGTGCGCCAGGCGCACCGCTTCGGACAGGTCGTCGCTGAAGGTGACAATTTCGAATTCGGGGTCAAGGTCGACTTCCGGGATGTTCTCCGACAGGTCCCGCGTCATCTCCGTGAACCACCGGGTGATGGTGCTGCCCGACGATTCCAATAACGCCCGGTGCCCCGGGTTCATCTCCTCCACGTACGAGCGGATGAACCCTCCCTGCACCCCTGCATCCGCCAGGCGTTTGCGGGCGCGCGACAGGTGCCAATCGTGAATTGCACGGCCGATCCCCCGGCGCCGCCAGTCCGGATCGACCCCACCGAAGACGTGCACGAGATTTGAACCGGTGTTGGCACTGATACGTCCGAAGGCTCTCGGGATTCCTTGGTCATCGAACCCCATGATGGTGTCCAGCACCGGGTCGTTTTTCGATGCCTCGAGGACTTCCTCGAGGTCGGCACGCTGTTCGATCCAGTCGGGCTTGTCCTCGACGGCCATCCGGCGCAGCAGCGCCTCCCAGCCGTCGATGTCCGCGTCTGTGATCGCGCGCCAGTCCAGCTGCTGGTCGGCAGGTTTTAGCTCAGGCGTAGGCATGCTCCCAGCGTAGGTGATCGCCCCCGCTGCCGGGAGCAAGTTCGACGCCGGTGTCACAGCTGAGGGCCTCCGCCCGATCGTGGGTAACGAGCAACACCGGCCTATCCCGCAGGCCCAGGCGCAGGTCGCGCAGAAGCCGGGCAGCGCCGTCGGAATCCAGATGAGCCGTGGGTTCATCGAGAACCAGTACCGGAGCGCGGGTCAACAACGCCCGGGCAACGGCGAGGCGTTGCCTCTCGCCCCCGGAGAGCCGGCTTCCCCCGGCGCCGATCCGGGCATCCAGTCCCCCAGCGCGCGCCCGCACGGTGTCCGCCAGTCCCACGGAGTCCAGAACCCGCCAAAGTTGATCGTCGTCGGCCGGCGCCTGCGGGTCACATGCCAGCAGGAGGTTGGCCCGCACGGAGGAATCGAAGAGGTGGCCTTCCTGCGGACACCACGCGGCCGGGAGCAGCTCGCTGCTCCTATCCCTATCGCTGCCGCCATCGAGGTCCGCCAACGCACCGACGAGATACCGGCCGCGGCTGAGCGGCAGGAATCCGAGCAGCGCTCCGATGAGGGTGGATTTGCCGCTGCCCGAGGGGCCCGTGAGCGCGGTCCAGGACCCGCTGCGTACTTCGAGACTGACTCCCTCAATCACGGTGGTGCCCGGCTCGTAGCCCACGGCTGCATCCACCAGGGCGAGAGCAGGCGCATCGGAGCCAGACACGATCTCCGGGATCGCCGGGTGCACTGCGGCCTCCCCGGGCACCAGATGGACGCCGAGCCTCCTGGTTACAGTGCCGAGCGGGGCCCACTGCTGCACGGCGGTTACGCCCAGCGCGAGCGGCTCGATGAGCCCGAGTTGCAAAAGTACGACGACCGCCACCACTTCCGCGGACTGTCCGCCCGAGCCGGCGAGAATGGCGATTGCTGCTGTGGTGCACCCGAGGATGACGAGGGCCTGCCCAACTCCCGCAGCCCACGAGCTGCGGTGCAGGCCCCGCGCTGCGCGGGCTTCCAGGCGTGCGAGGCGATCCAGCGCGCGGCCGGTCAGCCCGTTGACGGCGACATCCCGCGATGCGCGCACCAGGCCCGTGGTTTGTGCAAGGGAGGCGGCGCGCAACTGGATACCCGCTGCTCCCGCCGAACGCTCGGCGAGCAACGCAGCGGCCGGGGCTGCCAGGAGTCCAACAGCGACCGCGAACACCTGCCAACCGATCGCGGCGGGTAGAAGGAGCGCCGTCGTCGCAATGGCGGCCAGCCCGGTCAGGAGCGCCGTGAGCGGTGGGAAGACGGCCCGTGCTGCGGTGTCCCGCAACTCGTCGATGTCGCCCACAAGAAGCTCGATGCCGCCGGAGCCGCGGGACAGCGAGCGCCACGATTCCGTACGTCCAAGCAGTGCTTTCCAGAGGCGCAGCCGGATAGCGTCAGCGGTGCTGAGGATGCTCTCGTGGAGCCACAGCCGTTCGCAATAGCGCAGCAGGGAGCGTCCGATGCCGAAGAACCGTACACCGACGATCGCGGCGAGCAGGTAGAGGATCGGCGGCTGCTCCGAGGCACGGACGATCAGCCAGCCGGAGAGCGCCGTGAGCGCCACGGCGAAAGCCGACGAGCCCGTACCGAACGCGAGCGCTGCGAGGAACCGCGGGGACCAGGGGCGCACCAGCGCGAGTGCCTGCAGGGCACTCTGCACACGGCTGTGGTTGGGGTCCGCATCGGCCGGCTCCGATCGAGCGGGCGGAAATGGCTGCGTTTCGCGCGTTCGATCGGAGGTGGGGCTATGTTCGCCCGTTCGATCAGCATTGTGCCCAGGAAATGGCGTGCCCGCCCGCATCGCGGTTTCAGCGGGGAACCCGAGGTTGATCGTGTAATCGGCGAGGCGCGCGGTCTCGTCGTCGTGCGCGATGAGCACAACCGTCACGGCTCCGCGCAGGTTCCCAAGGGTGCTGCGGATCAGGTCGGAGGTCGTCTCGTCCACATGGGCGGTCGGTTCGTCGAGCAGCAGTGTCCCTCCGGAATGTCCGACGCGCAGCAGTGCCCTGGCGAGCGCAAGCCGCCGGAGTTCGCCGGGGCTCAACTCACCCGTCGCGCGGTCCAGCAAATGAGCGCCGCCGACCGCGTCGAGGGCTGCCAGAATGGCCTCGTCGTCCAGCGGCGAGTCCGCGTAGAACCTCAGCTCCTCCCGAACCGTGTCCGTCAACGGCTCAGGGTGCTGCGGCACCCAGGCGAGCGGACCTTCGACCGGCGTCACCGCGCCGTCGATTTTGAGCCCGGGCTGCGGCATTCCCGCGAGCAGCCCCATCAGCGTTGACTTCCCCGAGCCGCTGCGGCCCCGCAGCGCAGTGATGGCTCCCGGGACCACCGTGAAGGTGAAGTCCTCCACGACGGGGACCTCCGAGTCGTCGAAGCGGAGGGTAAGGTGCTCCGCGCCGGCAGATGCGCCGTCGTTCCCTGCCCGCCTGTTGCCCTGCACAGCGATATGAGATCGTGGGGCGTCGATGATGGCACGCACGTTGCGTCCAGCTTCGAGCCCGTCGTCGCTGGCGTGGTGGGCGGCGCCGAGATCCCGCAGCGGCAGGTAACACTCGGGGGCGAGGATGAGCGCGAGCAGGCCAACCTCGAGCCCCACGTCGCCGTGAATGAGCCGCACGCCGACGAAAACAGCCACCACGGCAACCGAGATGGTGCTGATCAGCTCGAGTGCCAGGGAGGACAGGAACGCAATACGCAATGTCTCCATGGTGCGGCGGGAGTAACCGGCACCGATGTCCTGGAGTGCACGCGTCTGTGCGCTGGCCCGGCCGAGGCCCACCAGCGCGGGCAGGCCCTTGGCCAGCTCCAGCAGGTGGTCCGAGAGGCGGTCCAGCGATGCGCGGGCCTCAGCTGTCCGGTCCTGCGTATGCCATCCGATCAGCACCATGAATACCGGGATCAGCGGAATGGTGACGACTATGACGACGGCGCTCACCCAGTCTGCGGTGAGGATGCGTGCGCCGACCAGAAGCGGCAGGACCGCGCAGGTGATCAGTGCCGGCAGGTACTGGGTGTGGTACTTGTCCAGTCCGTCCAGTCCGCGGCTGAGGAGCACGCTGAGCGCTCCGGTGCCCTGCTTGGCATTCGAGACGCCGCCGTCGGCGAGTACCCTCGCAAGCGCTTCGCGTCGAAGCTGTTCCTTGACCCCTTGAGCGAGGCGCTGCGCGGTACCCTGCTGTGCCCAGGCTGCGCCGGCGCGAAGGACGGCGCCTGCAAGGCCGAGCCACAGCAGGTCCCGTGCCGGAACAGCACCGCCCGCCAGCGCCGCGATTCCGCGCGCGATCGCTTCAGCAACGAGGACCAGGCCCGTCGCTTTGAGAGCCGCAAGGAAACCCAGGGTGTAGATCGGTCCGGCCGGAACGGAAGTGCCCGCGGGCCCGCGGGCAAGGAGCCGATCGATCACAGCGGGCTCACTGTGTGCGCCTCGGGGATGCTCTGTTCTGTGACACGCTTCCGGAAGACCCAGTAGGTCCACCCCTGGTAGACAAGCACCAGTGGAACCCCGAAGGCCGCGATGATGCTCATCAAACCGAGCGTGTAGGGCGAACTGGCGGCGTTATCGACCGTGAGGCTGAACGCGTCATTGAGGGTTGACGGCAGCACCACGGGATAGGCGGAGCCGAAGATGCAGGCCAGTGACGCCGCAAGCGTTCCGCCCAGCCAGATGAAGCCCCAGCCGTCGCGCGAAGACCGTTCTGCGAACCAGGATGCGGCGGCAGCGGCGACGGCGAGCAGAAGCGCGAGACCGGCCCAGCCTGTTCCTTCCGCGAGGTACACCTTCGCTGCCCAAGCCAGCAATGGCACGACGGCGACGGGCAGGAGTTTGATCAGAGCCCTTCGCGCGCGTTCCCGGATGGGACCGTCCGTCTTCAGCACCAGGAACGCCAGCGCGTGGGCAAGGCAGAACAGGACGACGGCGGCCGCGCCGAGGAGGGCATCGAACGTCAGCCAGACGAACGGTCCACCCACCCGGTCGCCGTTTTCATTGATCGGCAGGCCCGAGGTCGTCAGTGCCAGAGCGGCTCCGAGTCCGGCCGCCGAGGTGAATGAGCCAAGAAAAATCGCCAGGTCCCAGCGGCGGCGCCATGAGTCGCTGTTCATCTTTCCGCGATACTCGAACGCAACGGCACGGAGGATGAGCGCCAGCAGCACCAGGACAAACGGCAGGTAGAGCGTGGACAGCAGTGAGGCGTACCAGAGCGGGAAGGCAGCCAGCGTGGCGCCGATGGCGGTGACGAGCCAGACCTCGTTGCCGTCCCAGACCGGGCCCACCGTGTTGAGCAGTACCCTGCGTTCCCGGTCCGTTCGGGCGAACAGCTTCATCAGCATGCCCACGCCCAGATCGAAGCCCTCAAGGAAGAGGAAGCCGGTCCACAGCACAGCGATGAGAAGAAACCAGATGGTGGGCAGCAGCTCGGTCATGCGCGGGGTTCCCTTCGGCGGAACGAAATCGGATTCGGCGCGTCAGTAGGCGAAGGCGAGGACATCGTCGTCGTCCTTTCCGCGGGAGGAGGCGTCGTCGTCGTGCTTTCCGGCCAGTTCCGGCATGGCGGAAGCGACCCCGCCGCGCACGTAGGTGAAGAGCAACCTCACTTCGACCACCAGCAGCACGGCGTAAATGGAGGTCAGCGCCACCAGCGAAAAGACCAGCTCGGATAGTGACACCCCGGGTGACACTGCCGCCGCCGTAAACATGAAGACGCCGTCGATGCCGCTGGGGTCCGGGTTGGGCGCCACGACGAACGGCTGACGACCCATCTCGGTGAAGATCCAGCCGGCGGAGTTGGCTCCGAAAGGAGCAAGGATGCCGAACACGGCAAGCCGCATGAGCCAGCGGGATTCGGGGACAGTCCCCTTCCGCAGGATCCACATTGCAACCAGCGCGGCGAAGGCGGCGACTGCGCCGAAACCGATCATGATGCGGAAGCCCCAGTACGTGACCTCCATGACGGGGAGATAGTCGATGGTCATTCCGGCGCGCTCGCCGTACATGGGATCGTCCGGCAGGGTCTGCCCGTACTGCTCCTTGTACTCCGGCAGGAGGGTGTTCACACCCTTGACCTCGGTGGTGAAGTCCCCGTTCGCAAGGAAGGACAGCAGGCCCGGAACTTCGAAGACCGCGACAATGTCGTCGCAGTCCTGCGATCCCAGATTGCCCACCGAGAGCACTGAGAAGCCGGTCCCGTCGTGGCAGGCTGCTTCCGCTGCCGCCATCTTCATGGGCTGCTGTTCGAACATCAGCTTCGCCTGGAAGTCACCTGATACGGCGGTTCCGGCGAACGAAATGAGGGCGACGACGGCGCCGATCCGCGCTGAGCGCAGCCACACCTGGTGGTCAGTCACCCCGCGGGAGCGGGAGTCATCCGTCCCGACGAGAACTTTCCCATCGCCGTCGACCGTGTCCAGACCGTCATGGCGCCGCTTCCAGAGGTGGTACCAGGCAATACCCAGGAGAAAGCCGCCGGCCACGGCGAGGGCACCGAAGACCGTATGCGTGAAGGCGACGAGCGCCGTGTTGTTGGTAAACACGGCCCAGGCGTCCACCATGCGGGCGCGTCCGTCCACGAGTTCCACACCGACGGGGTGCTGCATCCACGAGTTGGCGACAATGATGAAGTAGGCGGAGAACACGGACGCCAGCACTGCGGCCCACAGTGCACCCAGGTGAAGTACCTTTGGCAGCCGCTGCCAGCCGAAGATCCAGAGGCCAAGGAAAGTCGACTCCACGAAGAACGCGAGCAGCGCCTCCATGGCAAGCGGCGCCCCGAACACATCGCCGACGAACCGGCTGTATTCGCTCCAGGCCAATCCGAACTGGAACTCCTGCACCAGCCCGGTAGCCACTCCCATGATGAAGTTGATGAGGAAGAGCTTCCCCCAGAACTTCGTCATCCGCAGGTAGTGCTCTTCGCCGGTGCGGTACCAGAGGGTCTGCATGACGGCCACGACGAGGCCAAGCCCGATTGTCAGCGGCACCATCAGGAAGTGGTAGACGGTGGTGATACCGAACTGCCACCGTGCGATCTCGAGTGCTTCCACAGGTCCTCAATTCATCAGGCACGAGGGGATGAAGTGCTTCTTCTACGTCGTGTAGAAATATTCTTCTACACATCGTAGAACAACTTCGCGGAAGAGTTCTACATGGCGTAGAACCTTGCGCGAAAAAGCTGTAGATTTAGAGAGCCGGATTTGGCGTTTCAACCGCAGACCGCCCGTCCGGCGGCACACCAGGATCAGCACATCAGGATCGACAAAGGAATAAGAATGGCCACGCTCGGTGAACTCGAACGCACAGTGATGGACCTGCTGTGGGGCACCCAGGAGGCCATGACCGCGAATACTCTTCGTGATGCATTGGCGCTTGCCCCGGAAGGCACGTCGGAGGGCAAGGAACTCGCGGTCACCACAGTGTTGACCGTCCTGTCCCGGCTTGAGAAGAAGGGCCTGGTGGAGCGCGAACGCGACACCCGTCCGCACCGTTACCGCGCGGTCACCAGCCGCGAGGACCATACAGCCGAACTCATGCACGAGGTCCTGGTGACAGCCCCCGACCGCGAGGCCGTGCTGGCACGCTTCATCGGCAGCGTCTCGGAGAGCGAGGCCAGCACACTCCGGCGGCTCCTGGGCAGCAGCTAACCTCCATGTTCTGGGCCTCCCACTTTCTGGCCGCGCTTGCCGTGGTCTTGGCGTGGCCTGCGCCGATTGTCCTTTCCCGGGCGCAATGGCCGTCGCGCTCGCCGTTCACGGCGATGGTCCTGTGGCAGGCCATCGCCCTCGCCGGCGGTCTCTCAATGATCGGCGCGATGCTGGTCTGGGGCCTCGAGCCCCTCGGAGACAACCTGCTCGAAGCGCTGCGCGGGCTCTGGGATATTTTCGCGAACGACCGCCCGGCAGACACCCTTGGCCTGGTTCACGTGTTTGCCCTCAGCGCCGCCAGCCTGCTCACCGCGCACCTCGTATTCACGCTGTTCATCACGTATGCGCGCATCAAGGGACAACGACGACGGCACCGCAACCTGCTGAACCTGCTCAGTTCGCCGTCGCAGACGAATCCGGCCACCCTCGTCATCAAGCACCCGGCTCCCGTCGCCTACTGCCTTCCCGGCGGTGCGCGCTCCGTGACGGTCCTTTCGGACGGCCTGATGGGGCTGCTCTCCGAGGATGAGCTACGGGCTGTGCTGGTCCATGAGCGCGCACATCTGAGCCAGCGGCACCATCTGTTGCTGTGGGCTTTCGCGGCGTGGCGCTCGGCGCTCCCCTGGCTGCCGACATCGCGGCTGGCGCAGCGGGCAGTCAACGAGCTCATCGAGATGCTGGCCGACGACGAGGCTGTCAAGCAGGTAGATCACGAGACCCTTGTCGGCGCTATCGCGATTGTGGCCACCGGCTCCCATGGGCCGTCAACCCCTCACGGTCTTTCAGCGGAGCGGAGCCAGTCCCTGCCCGACGGCGGCATGGAGCCGGACGCAGATCCGGACGAGGCCTCGCTGTCGACCGTCCATCGGGTACGCCGCCTGCTGGAACCGCAGCGGCCGCTCTCCGGCGCCCAGTCCTTCACAGCACTGGCTGCATCCGCACTGCTGCTCACCGTCCCGACAGTCCTGTTGATCGCGCCCGGCTTCCTGGGCTGATCTCTTCGCCTGCGGCCTCCGTAGCGTACCTGCAGAAGCACGCGGGCCAGACAGTGCCCGGGCTAAGCGTCGATTCGTTCGCGATCCAGTGACGCAGCCCCGGCAATGATGAAGTCCTTCCGCGGCGCAACGTCGCTGCCCATCAGCAGGTCGAAGACCCGTTCAGCCGCCTCGGCTTCCTGGATCCGGACCCTGCGCAGCGTCCGGTGGCGCGGGTCCATGGTGGTTTCCGCCAGTTGCCCGGCGTCCATCTCTCCGAGACCCTTGTAACGCTGAATGGGTTCCTTGTACCGCTTGCTCTCACGCTCGAGAGCGGCCAGCAGCCGATGCAGCTCCTGGTCGGAATAGGTATAAACCGTCTCGTTCGCCTTGCTGCCGGGATTGAGGATCTCCACCCGGTGCAGAGGCGGTACGGCCGCGAAAACCCGGCCCGCGTCAACGAGCGGACGCATGTACCGGAAGAACAGGGTAAGCAGCAGGGTTCGGATATGGGCGCCGTCGACATCGGCATCCGTCATCAGGATGACCTTGCCGTAACGGGCGGCATCGAGTGAGAAGCTGCGGCCCGACCCTGCTCCCACAACCTGGATCAGCGCAGCGCATTCGGCGTTCGAGAGCATGTCGCCCACCGACGCCTTCTGCACGTTGAGGATCTTTCCCCGGATGGGCAGCAATGCCTGGTAATCGGAGGACCGGGCGAGCTTGGCGGTTCCCAGCGCACTGTCGCCCTCAACGATGAACAGTTCGGAGCGCTCGGAGTCGTCGATACGGCAGTCTGCGAGCTTGGACGGCATGGTGGACGTCTCCAGTGCATTCTTCCGTCGCTGTGTCTCTTTGTGCACGCGTGCCGACACGCGCGACTTCATTTCTGCGACGACCTTCTCGAGCAGGAGGGCGGACTGTGCCTTGTCTGCGCGCGCCGTGGAATTCAGCCTGGCGAGGATCTGGGTTTCGACGACCTTTGCCACGATGGCCCGGACGGCAGAGGTTCCGAGGATTTCCTTGGTCTGCCCTTCGAACTGGGGTTCGGCCAGCCGCACGGTCAGCACGGCGGTGAGACCGGCGAAGACGTCGTCCTTCTCCAACTTGTCGTTGCCGGCCTTGAGCTTGCGGGCGTTCGCTTCAACGACCTTGCGGAAGGTTTTCAGCAGGGCCTGTTCGAATCCCGCCTGGTGCGTTCCACCCTTTGGCGTGGCGATGATGTTCACGAAGCTCTTGACGGATGTGTCGTAGCCAATCCCCCAGCGCAGCGCGATGTCCACCTCGCAGTCACGTTCGATTTCAGCAATCCGGCTGTGGCCGGAGTCATCGAGAACGGGAACTGATTCCTTGAACCGGCCTGAACCGTGCAACCGCCACACGTCTGTGACGGCGTGGTCGATGGCGAGGAATTCCACGAACTCCGCGATGCCGCCGTCGTGGTGGAAGACTTCCTCAACCACGCCGTCAGTGCCGGGAAGGCCGCGTTCGTCGCGCAGAGTGATGCGCAGCCCTGGTACAAGGAACGAGGTCTGCCGTGCACGCGCCTGCAATTCCTCATAGGAGAACTTCGCGTCAGGGGTGAAGATCTGACGGTCAGCCCAGTACCTGATCCTCGTTCCGGTGACTCCGCGTTTGGCGGTGCCGACAACCTCGAGGCGGGAGCTGTCGACAAATGGGGCGAACTTCGCCGTCGGCAGGGGTTTGCGCTCATCGGCGAAACGCCCCGGCTCCCCCCGCCGAAAGGACATCTGGTAGGTCTTGCTGCCACGGTCCACCTGCACGTCCAGCCGTGCTGAGAGTGCGTTCACCACGCTGGCGCCAACGCCGTGGAGACCTCCCGAAGCGGTGTAGGAGCCGCCGCCGAACTTTCCGCCGGCGTGCAACTTCGTGAAGACTACTTCGACGCCGCTCAGTCCGGTTTTGGGTTCCGCATCGACCGGGATTCCTCGGCCGTCGTCGTGCACCTCCACTGAGCCGTCAGCGTGGAGTATGACCTTGATGCTTTGTCCGTGGCCGGCCAGGGCTTCATCGACCGAATTGTCGATGATCTCCCAAAGGCAGTGCATGAGGCCGCGGGAATCGGTGGAGCCGATATACATACCCGGGCGCTTGCGTACCGCCTCAAGGCCCTCGAGTACGGAAAGATGGCGGGCTGTGTATTCAGAGCTGGGGGCCACTTCCTTGGAAACTCCTTGGGATGACGGGCGTTCGCGGTCTCGATCTGCGGAGCCGGGAGCGGCACCGCATCAAGCATATTCCCTTGTCCGCACTAAGGACGGCAGGCGTGCCGCGGCTCTCTCCCCTGCCCTTATTGTCCGTCCGCAGGCGTACGCGCTGAGCGAAAGGACACCAAGCTTGCGAAGAAACGGCGACGAATAGTGGTTATATGAACTACAGGAACCACTAAGGAGGCATCCATGACAACAGCTACAGCAACCCGCGAGCTGACCGCACTGCATCGTTGTGACCGGTGCGGAGCCCAGGCCTATGTGCGCGCAGTCCTTTCGTCCTCCGGTGGTGAGCTTCTCTTCTGCGGGCACCACGCCCGAGCCGTGGAGAGCACCCTCCGGCCCCAGACGTCGGAGTGGCAGGATGAAACTGCCCGGTTGACCGAGAAGGCGCAGAACGCTGCCGTAGAAGCGTAGCCGCGCATCGGCCGTCCGCCGCAGCGCATCGCGATGGGAGCCTCCTGACCGGATGGCATATATACAGAACGAACCCCCTCCAAGGAGGGGGTTCGTTCTGTATATATGCCTACTGCATTAGTCCAGGTAGTCCCGCAACACCTGGGACCGCGACGGATGCCGCAGCTTTGACATGGTCTTGGACTCTATCTGGCGGATGCGCTCACGGGTGACGCCGTAAACTTTTCCGATTTCGTCGAGAGTTTTCGGTTGGCCGTCCGTCAGCCCGAACCGCATGGCTACGACGCCGGCTTCCCGCTCCGACAGGGTGTCCAGGACGGAATGAAGCTGTTCCTGAAGGAGTGTGAAACTCACGGCGTCCGCTGGTACAACAGCTTCGGAGTCCTCAATCAGGTCACCGAACTCCGAGTCGCCGTCCTCACCGAGAGGAGTGTGCAGTGAAATCGGCTCGCGGCCGTATTTCTGCACTTCGACAACCTTCTCAGGCGTCATATCCAGTTCGAGTGCAAGCTCCTCCGGCGTGGGTTCCCGGCCGAGGTCCTGCAGCATCTGCCGCTGAACGCGGGCGAGCTTGTTGATGACTTCAACCATGTGCACCGGGATACGGATGGTGCGGGCCTGGTCAGCCATGGCGCGGGTAATGGCCTGTCGGATCCACCATGTTGCGTAGGTGGAGAACTTGAAGCCCTTGGTGTAGTCGAACTTCTCCACAGCGCGAATGAGGCCGAGGTTTCCTTCCTGGATCAGGTCCAGGAAGAGCATGCCGCGGCCGGTGTAGCGCTTGGCGAGCGAGACTACGAGCCGGAGGTTCGCCTCGAGAAGGTGATTCTTGGCGCGCTTTCCATCATGGATAACCCATTCGAGTTCCCGGCGCAGCTTCGGATCGATGTTCCCGTTAGCCGCCAGCTTCTCTTCGGCAAACAGGCCCGCCTCGATACGCAGCGCGAGATCGACTTCCTGTTCAGCGTTGAGCAGAGCGACCTTGCCGATCTGCTTCAGGTAATCCTTGACCGGATCAGCCGTGGCGCCGGCAGAAACGACCTGCTGGGCAGGCGCGTCGTCGTCGTCAGCGTCTGAATAGACGAACCCGCTGCCGGTGGTGGCTTCCGCGGCCCCCGGCTCTGCGGTCTCGGTATCAGCAGTGTCGACATCCGCTGCAGTGGCAGCGGACTCCTGCTCGGGAAGTTTCACTGCGGCAGTGGCCTCGGAAGCCTTCGTGTCTGCACCGCTCTCGTTGGCCGCGCGCTTGGCACCGCGCGCGGCGGCAGCCTTCGACGCCGGCTTCGCGGCGGAGGTTTTGCGCTTGGTTGCAGTTGTACCGGGTTCTGTTAACACCGGTGCTGTTGTCTTCTTGGCCGACACTCAAGAACCTTTCATACGGCGGTTTGCGGCGCCGCCAAGGGGGCAACACCACTATGACCCTGTCAAGTCCGTGTTTGAATTCAGACCTGTCAGCGGCAACTGTCCGTACATAGAACAGCTCCGCCAGGTGCGCTATTCCCTCACCGACGTGCGGTGGTGTGACCACCCACATCCGCGAGGTTTGCGGCGCCTCAATCTGAAACACGAACCCAACCGGGTCTCGGTTCCATTGTCGCACGCTTTGGAGGCGGCACGTAATTGCTGAATCGGGTACAGGCGGACCCGCCCCCTCAGGCAGCCCGACGGGAATCCGACGTCCAGGCAGTCTCACGCTTTCGGGCCCAGGGTGCGAGAGATCCAGTCCCGACAAGCGTCAGCAACAGTTCCGCCAGCGTGTAGTCGGGTGTTTCAGCAAGCGCCTCCTGCAAATAGGAGTGGGCGCGGGACCCCCTGCCGCGCGCCCACTCAAGCCAACCGAGGATACTGAACAACGCTGAGCGTGGTTGTCCGCTTGCCACGGCTGTCAGGTTCAGGAAGAGTGCGTGTGCTGCATCGAGACGCTCCCAGTCCGGTGCACTGAGCGTAGCCAGGAAGACCTCCCGGAAGAGGACGGCAGGGCTGCCGGCGGCACTTGGCCCAGCGTTCAGATGGGCGGAGCCATCGACCTGCTGCACGGACTGGCTACTCTCCTTCAGCGCCACGCACGGATGTGGAAGATCCACTTCCTCCGGCTCAACGGGAAGTACAGAAGCAGCCTCGGCTGCATCCTGGGCAGCGCCCGCTCCGACTGCCGCCAGGACGATGACGCTGTCCCGCACCGGCGCGCTGGTCAGGCCCGCCAGGAGAAAAGCAATGAGTTCGGGAGACCTCCGCGATTCCGTTCGGTCCAGAGGGTTGGAGATGAGCGCATCCCAGAGAATGAGGCTGTCGCGGCCAAGGCTGGTCCTGTCCCATCTGCCGGTCCATTCGGCAATATAGGCGTCCGTCAGCTTGTGAATTTCATCGTTGCGGTCAATATCACCCGTTCCCACAGCCGCCTCCAACGATTCGGCGTAGGTGCTTCCCTGGTAGACAAGCTCGGCGTTGAGAATGCTTTCGGTGATGCGGGCGAGAGGGTGTCCCGGCCAGGGACAGCACGACGCATCTTCGCAGAAGTAGTCCCGCCAGTGCCGGGAGCTCACAAGCCAGCCATCCAGAAGCGTCAGGCCGGCGGCGTCAAGCACCAGATCGAGGCAGTGGATCAGCGGCGCGTGCGGCGGCGCCCCCGGCTCCTCCCACTCGCTGTCGGTGTAAACGACCATCAACACCCCGTCAGCGGAGGTATCAGATTCCAGGTAGTCCCTTACCGTCTCCGCGTACTCCAGCGGATCCGATTCCGCCGGCGGCAGATCGAGACGAAGGGTGGCGCCTACGCGCTTACCCGACATCGTGAGGAAAACGAGGCTCTCGCGCGGCTGGAAGCCAAGAATATGGGGGACGTAACTGAGGATGTCAGCGGGCGTGCTGACCTTGATGGGGGCATCGGATTGAGGTGCGTTTGCTGTCATGCATACGACTGTGACGCCAAAGCTCCGCCCTGCGTCCTGCTAACGACACTATGTGGGTAAATCCCGTGGATTCGAGAGTTGTGGAGCGGAGGTGGCTACCG
Source organism: uncultured Arthrobacter sp. (assembly GCF_947495145.1). GTDB lineage: Bacteria > Actinomycetota > Actinomycetes > Actinomycetales > Micrococcaceae > Arthrobacter_D. The sequence goes on along the minus strand of NZ_CANLXP010000001.1, from coordinate 102,889 downwards.
GCGGGCTTCGCGCCGCCGTCGTAATTCCCTTGCTATTGCCTCACGGATCGGCGGCACGATGATCGATTGGCGCGCCAGCTGGGCCCGCACCCGGCGCCGCAGAACCAGGATTGCGACAGTACCGATTCCCAGCACGACGAACTGCACGGCGAAAGCGATTCTGAACGAATCCAGCGCGTAAAGGTCGCCGTTCGAGAAACCGCTCGCGAGGAGGAGGTCGAGAATCAGTCCCACGGCAAACATCGTGAGAAGCGCTGCCGTGAATCCGCCGATGTTGACGATGCCGGTCGCGGTGCCGAGTCTGGAAGCAGGATTGAATGTGCGGGCAAAGTCAAAACCGATCATGGACCCCGGTCCCCCGACGGCCAGCGTCACGACCAGCAGGACCAGCAGCCAGACCGGAGCCGTTCCCGGGTAGGTGAGAACCACCAGCCAGGCCAGGGCGGTGGCCGCGGTAATGGCCAGGACCATGGTCGAGCGGCGCAGCGGGTGCCGGGCAACGTACACGCCGAGCAGCGGCCCGCAAACCATTCCCACCACCACGAAGAGAGTCATCAGCAGTGAGGCCGTCGGTGCGGCGAGCTTTTGTGCGCTCACCAGGTAGGGATAGCCCCAGATAAGCACGAAGACCGTGCCCGAAAACTGCGTCGTGAAGTGGCACCAGAGGCCGAGGCGCGTGCCGGGCTGCTTCCATGCCTCGCTGAGGGAGACCCCTGTCTGCCGCAGGGTCGCGCGGCTCCGCTGGTCATTCCCTTCCGGGTGATCGCGGATCAGCGCCACACCCAGGACAGCCGAGAGGACGCCCAGGCCGGCGGCGGAGAGGAAGGCCGTGCTCCAACCCGCGAGTTGCAGGACGGCCAGGAAGGGGACGACGCTAAGGATCTGGCCGAGCTGGCCGAGTATGCCGGTGAGCTGAGTCAGCACGGGAATTCTCCTGGTTTCGAACCAGGCGGGAAGCAGCCGGAGCACAGCGACGAAAGTCATCGCGTCACCGGCGCCGACCAACAGCCGGCCAACGATGCCGGCCGTGATTGACTCGGCAAACGCGAGCTGGACCTGGCCGAGGGTCATCAGAACGGCACCGCTGACAATCATGATGCGCGGGCCGAAGCGGTCGACCAGGACGCCGACCGGAATCTGCAGTCCTGCGTACACCACGAGCTGCGCCACGGTGAAGATCGCCAGCGCGGAAGCTGTGGCGTCGAACCGTTCAGTTGCCTCGATTCCTGCAACCCCGAATGAGGTGCGCTGGGTGACTGCTATCAGGTACGCCAGGACGCCGGCGCCCCAGACCAGCCAGGCCCGCCGGTCCGTTCCTGCAGCGGGATCAGTCGCCAGTCGTTTCGCCTCCGTCATTGGTCTGTGCCGCGGGGCCGTCGCCGTCCGGCTCTGCCGCGGTGCTTTCCGCTTGCGGGTCTTCGTCGTCGGCTGCGCTATCAAGTGTGTCGGCTGCGCTATCAAGTGTCTCGGCGAGTTCGTCAGCCGCGCGCGGTCCCGACAAATACGCCTCTACAGCGGCGCCGAGCTCGTCGGCACTGGCCAGTTCCATGTTCTGCTTGACCAGCAGCGACCGGCGCGAGCCGTCTGAATGCTCGTCATAGCGCTTCTCCAATGAGGACACGACGCCCTGCACTTCGGCAGAGTTGTCCACCTGCCGCGCGATCTGCCGCTCCACGTCGCGGCCTGCTTCGCGCAACCGGTCGGTGGGCAGCACGCGACCAATGGAGGCGCCGAGGTATTCCAGTGCAGTGACGGCGGCCGGCGGGTACTCGGCTTCGGCCAGATAGTGCGGAACATGCACTACATAACCGACGACGTCGTTGCCCGACTCCGTGAGGCGCAGCTCCAGCAAATGCCCGATGGACGCCTGCAGCTCCGCGGTGGGCCTCCACCCCGACCCCATCCCCTCGATGAGGTCGCCACGGTTGCCGTGCACGGTAACTCCGAGCGGCCGCGTGTGGGGAACGGGCATGGGAAGCGAGTGGACCCAGGAGACCAGGGGCACCTCGAGGAGCGAAACGAGCTGCGCGACGGCGGCGCAGAACCGTTCCCACTGCAGGTCCGGTTCCATCCCGCTGAGAAGGAGGAACTTCTCGCCCAGTCCGTCGCGAAGGACCAGGAGTTCAAGCGAAGGCGGCTGATAGTCCCTCAAATGATCCTGTTCGAACGTGACGCGCGGCCGGCGGCTGCGGTAGTCGATGAGTTGATCGGTATCGAAAACCGCAAGAACCTCGTTGTCCAGCGACCCGAGCAACTCATCGCGCACCTGCGCAACAACCTGACCGGCGTCGACGAAACCGGTGAAACCTGCAATGAGCGGAAGTCCCCGCAGCGAAGGGTCATCACTGATCGAGTTGCTTACGTTGTACAGGCTTTGCGGCTCCAACATTGCTTCCTCCTCAGCTCATCTCCAGGCGAAAGCGGCAAACGCCGCGAGCCTTCTTTCCAGTGCGTTTCAACCCTAGTTGATGCGCCTGGTGATCCCGGTTCGTGTAACGCGCCCGCAGGCTCCGGTCATTCCCATCCCCCGCCGGTAGGACGCATGTCACAGGGTGCGACTACGATCGATAGGAACAAACGGACGCGGCGGAACCCGCACGACCGTTGACGTAACCTCCAGCCATCGGAAGCGAGGACGAACCTTCGTGAGCAACACCAGCGATATTCACCTGACCGCAATCTCGCGGGACATCAAGAAATCCGCGTGCGAGGTCCTAGTGATAGGAACAGCCCAGAGCCCGGACGGTCCGGTCTTGCTGGACAACCCGCTCTCGGCCAAGGCCGCCCGGGCGCTCACCGACACCCTTCCCTCCCTGGGAGTTACGGGCGCTGCCGACGAAGTACGCCGCTTCCCCGGGTTGGCGGAAACCGGCGCTGATGTGCTGGTTCTTGCCGGCACCGGGCGCACCACCGCAGGAATTCCGCTATCCGACGAGAGACTGCGTCGGGCTGCCGGAGCCGCCGCGCGCCAACTGGGCGGCGTGGAGAGTATCGCTGTGGCCCTGCCCGCGGCCACAGTTGAGCAGGCCGCTGCCATCGCGGAGGGGATCCTCCTTGGCAGCTACAGCTACACGGAGCACTACTCCGCCGCAGGCGGCAAGGCACCGCGCGCTTCGGCGAAGGCTCTGTCCCGGGTCACCATCCTCACCCCCGCCGCACAGGACCGCGCACTGAATGCGGCGCTTGAGCGTGCACGGGCCATCGGGCGCGGCGTTAACGCAACCCGTACCCTCGTCAACCAGCCGCCGAGCCACCTCTACCCCGAGTCGTTCGCCCAATTCGCTCGGGACTATGTGAAGGGGCTGCCCGTCAAGGTCACTGTCCTTGACGAAAAGAAGCTTGAGAAGGACGGTTACGGCGGAATCCTTGGGGTCGGAAAAGGATCATCCCGGCCACCGAGACTTGTGAAGCTCGAATACACGCCGGCCAAGTCGAAAATCAACCTCGCACTGGTGGGCAAGGGAATCACTTTCGACTCGGGCGGCTTGTCCCTTAAGCCGGGCGCCGGGATGCAGACCATGAAACTGGACATGGCGGGCGCCGCCGTCGTGCTTGCCGCCGTTGCGGCCGTCGCGCAGCTTGGTCTGCCGGTCAGCGTCAGCGGCTGGCTATGCCTGGCGGAAAACATGCCTTCAGGCACGGCACAGCGCCCCTCCGATGTGCTTACTACCTTTGGCGGCCGCACCGTCGAGGTGCTCAACACCGATGCCGAGGGACGTCTTGTCATGGCCGACGCACTCGCCGCAGCGAGTTGTGAATTCCCCGATGCGATCATCGACGTAGCGACCCTCACCGGCGCCCAGATGGTCGCCCTCGGCAAACGCGTTTCCGGCGTGATGGGCGACGACGGCGTGCGGGACGCTGTGAAAGCTGCAGCGGACCGGGTAGGCGAGCAGTTCTGGCCCATGCCGCTGCCCGAGGAGCTGCGCCCGACCCTGGATTCGACGGTTGCGGATATCGCAAATGTCGGTGAGAAGTTCGGCGGCATGATGACCGCCGCTGTCTTCCTCCGCGAATTCGTCGGAGAAGTGAATGGCGAAAAGATCCCGTGGGCCCATCTCGACATTGCCGGTCCCGCTTTCAACGAAGGCGGTGCCTACGGTTACACCCACAAGGGCGCAACCGGTGTTGGGGTGCGAACTCTCGTGGCCTACGTGGAGGACGTTGTCGAACGTGCCGGGAAACAGTCGGTCTGAACCGGTACTCCCCCCGGGGTGAGACTCGACACACGAGGGTGTGCTTCGCCCTTCACCAAGTGGCTGATGGTGTGATCTGGCGATAGGGTAAACCCAGATCACACCAAGCATTCCGCCAGACATCATCCGACGCGCGAACCTAAGTGCGTCACCGATCACGCGAGGGAGCGTCCAAGTGGCCGATACGGCAACTGCGCAAGAATTCGACATCCTGGTACTGGGCGGAGGCAGCGGAGGTTATGCCGCCGCTCTTCGCGCCGTCCAGCTCGGCTTTACGGTCGGGCTGGTTGAAAAGGCCAAGCTCGGAGGGACCTGCCTTCACAACGGATGCATCCCCACCAAGGCCCTCCTGCACTCGGCCGAGGTCGCAGACAGTGCGCGGTCCGCCGAGAAGTACGGCATCAAGGCGACGTTCGAGTCGATCGACATGACGGCCGTGAACGCCTACAAGGATGGCATCATCGCCGGCAAGTACAAGGGCCTGCAGGGGCTGATCAAGGCCAAGGGCATCACCGTCATCGAGGGTGCAGGCAAGTTGACCGGCCACAACACCATTGAGGTTGACGGCACTACCTACACCGGCAAGAACATCGTCCTTGCCACCGGTTCGTACTCGCGTTCCCTGCCGGGACTGGAAATCGGCGGCAAGGTCATCACCTCCGATCACGCGCTGACCATGGACACTATTCCCTCCAGCGCCATCGTGCTGGGCGGCGGCGTTATCGGTTGTGAGTTTGCGTCAGTCTGGAAGTCGTTCGGAGTTGACGTCACGATCATTGAGGGCCTGCCCTCGCTGGTTCCCAATGAGGATGCTGTCATCGTCAAGAACCTTGAACGCGCCTTCAAGAAGCGCGGCATCAAGTTCAATACCGGCACCTTCTTTGAAAAGGTCGAGCAGAGCGACGACGGCGTGAAGGTCACCCTCGCCGACGGAAAGACGTTCGAAGCAGATCTGCTGCTGGTCGCGGTAGGCCGCGGTCCCGTCACTGACGGCCTGGGCTACGAAGATGCCGGCATCACGCTCGACCGTGGTTTCGTCATTACCAACGAGCGGCTGCACACCGGCGTCGGCAATATCTACGCAGTCGGTGACATTGTTCCCGGGCTCCAGCTCGCTCACCGCGGGTACCAGCAGGGCATCTTCGTTGCGGAGGAGATTGCTGGGCTGAAGCCCGTCATCGTAGAAGACGTCAACATCCCGAAGGTCACCTACTGCGAACCGGAGATTGCCTCAGTGGGCCTAACCGAGAAGGCTGCCAGGGAAAAGCTGGGCGATGACAGGGTTGAAACGCAGGAATACAACCTTGCGGGCAACGGCAAGAGTTCCATCCTCGGCACCGGCGGCCTCGTAAAACTGGTCCGGGAGAAAGACGGCCCGGTTGTCGGCGTTCACATGATCGGTACCCGGATGGGCGAGCAGATCGGCGAGGCACAGCTCATCGTGAACTGGGAAGCCTACCCCGAGGACGTAGCCCAACTGGTCCACGCGCATCCCACCCAGAACGAGTCGCTGGGTGAAGCGCACCTGGCGCTCGCCGGCAAACCGCTTCACGGCTGACGTAACTTCCGCCGCCTACAGCGGCACCACACTCCATATAAAGCATCACTGGCAACCTCACACCGACCGGCTGTTCCCGGTACCGGCGGTCGAAGGTAGAACGAACAAGGAGAACCGGACACCATGTCTGAATCCGTGAACTTACCGGCCCTGGGCGAAAGCGTCACTGAGGGTACCGTTACCCGTTGGCTCAAGCAGGTCGGCGACCGCGTCGAGGTCGACGAGCCCCTGCTCGAGGTATCGACTGACAAGGTCGACACCGAAATACCTTCCCCGATAGCCGGGGTCATCGAGGAAATCCTTGTCGCTGAAGACGAGACCGCCGAAGTCGGTGCTCCCCTGGTGCGGATCGGCGACGGCACGGGCGGTTCGGACGAATCGGACAGCGACAGCTCAGGAGCCGAAGCCCCTGCTGAGGATTCCGGAGACGACCAGTCCTCGGAGCCTGCACAACAGGCCGACGAGCCCGCTGAAGCCCCTGCCGCTGAGGAACCTGCGGAATCGGGCGGCGACCAGGGCGGAGGAGAGGGAACTGAAGTCACACTCCCGGCCCTCGGAGAAAGTGTGACCGAGGGAACCGTCACTCGTTGGCTCAAGGCAGTCGGCGACGAGGTGGAGGTGGATGAGCCCCTGCTTGAGGTTTCCACCGACAAGGTCGACACGGAAATCCCGTCGCCTGTTGCCGGGACGCTGCAGGAAATTCGGGTCAGTGAAGACGAGACCGCTGAAGTCGGCTCCGTACTCGCCGTCATCGGATCCGGCAGTGCTGCCCCCGCGCAGGCAGAACCCAAAGCAGCGGAACCGGTGGCCGCCGCAGCGTCGACCGAGCGTGAAGAGCCCACCGCGGAACCAGCGGAGGCGGAAACGAAATCCGAACCCGAGTCGAAGCCGGAACCCGCCGAACCCGCTCAGGCTGCTCCTGCCAAGGAAGCTCCCGCGCCCGCCCAGGCATCCGCGGGACAGGCATCGAGCTCAGATTCTGTGTACGTCACTCCCCTGGTCCGCAAGCTCGCCAATCAGCATGGAGTGGATCTGGGCTCGATCAGGGGCACCGGAGTCGGTGGACGCATCCGGAAGCAGGATGTACTCGAGGCAGCCGAGTCCGCCAAGGCTCCCCAGCAGGACGCTCCCTCGAGCGCTGCTCCTGCCGCTGCATCGCCCGCACCTGCCGCCGCCCCGGCAGCTTCGAAACTGCGGGGCACAGTAGAGAAGGCTCCCCGCATCCGGCAGACTATCGCGCGCCGTATGCGCGAGTCCCTGGAAGTATCAGCACAGCTCACGCAGGTCATTGAAGTCGATATGACGCGCGTCGCCCGCCTGCGTTCGAAGGCGAAGGAGACTTTCCAGGCACAGAATGGCGCGAAGCTGACCTTCCTGCCGTTCATCGCGAAGGCTGTGACAGAGGCACTGAAGCAGCATGCCAAACTCAATGCCTCCTTCGACGAAGAGGCAAAGGAAGTCACTTACCACGATGCTGAGCACCTGGCCATCGCTGTGGACACCGAGAAGGGACTGTTGGTCCCGGTCATCAGCGATGCCGGAAACCTGAACCTCGCTGGTCTCGCCAAGAAGATTGCCGATGTCGGTGCGCGCACCCGCAATGGTCAGATCGGTCCGGACGAGCTCTCCGGTGGAACCTTCACCATCACGAACATCGGCTCAGTCGGAGCCCTGTTCGACACCCCGATCATCAACCAGCCCCAGGTCGGCATCCTGGGAACCGGAGCCATCGTCAAGCGTCCGGTGGTTGTCACCGACGCTGACGGCGAGGACACCATCGCCATCCGGTCAATGATGTACCTGTGCCTCACCTACGATCACCGTCTCGTAGACGGCGCTGACGCGGGCAGGTTCCTGCAGTCGCTGAAGTCCCGCCTTGAGGATGGGGCATTCGAGGCAGATCTCGGCCTGTAACCGAAACACCGGACTCCCTGTCCGGTGCACATGATCCAACCATCGAACAGGAGAACTCATGGCTACCGTACGCTCAGCACACACCATCTGGACCGGCGATCTGCCGACGGGATCGGGTCAGGTATCACTGGACACCTCCGGGCTTGGCACCTACGACGTCACGTGGAAGGCGCGGGCAGAGCAGGCTGAAGGCAAGACCAGCCCGGAGGAGCTCATTGCAGCAGCACACTCGGCATGCTTCTCCATGGCTTTCAGCCACGCGCTCGGCGGCGAAGGAAAGACTCCGGACCGGGTCGAGACGAAGGCAGAGGTTGACTTCCAGCCAGGCGAAGGAATCACCGCCATCCGGCTAACTCTGAAGGCGACCGTACCGGACCTGAGCGAGGAAGACTTCCAGCGTCTCGCAAACGAGGCGAAGACGGGGTGCCCGGTTTCCCAGGCCCTTGCCGGCGTGAAGAGCATCTCGCTGGATGCGACTCTCGAGTCCTGACCCCACGCGTCTTGACGCAAGGCACTGCGCCCCGGCACCTTCAAAGGTGCCGGGGCGCAGTGCTGATATCAGAAATCAGCGACGCGGAGGCAGCGGCGGCGGTGCCAGCTGCGGATGGTTTTCCAGGACCGGCGGCACGTCCGTCGGTAATTCCTCCAGCATCTCGCGAAGGATACCCACGGCGTGCTCCAGCTGCGGGTCCTGAAGCGAGGCATAGGCGTGCGGCGGGAAAGGCACCTCGATATCAGGGTCCACCCCGTAGTTCTCCACTCCCCACTCGATGCCGCCGGTCATCCAGAAGGCGTAGCGCGGCTGCGTGACACCGGTACCGTCAGCGAGACTGAACCGGCCGTCGATTCCGACGACGCCGCCCCACGTCCTCGTCCCGATAACTGGGCCGATACCTCGAAGTTTCGCGACCTGGGTGATGATGTCGCCGTCAGAGCCTGCAAATTCGTCAGTGAGCACGACCACCGGACCACGGGGTGCATGCGCCGGGTACGTGCCGGGCTGCTCGCCCCGCGGAAGCGACCAGGCGGTGACCTTCCGGCCGATCAGTTCGGCAACCAGTTGCGACGTATGCCCGCCGCGGTTGCGTCGCACGTCGATGATGAGTCCGTCCTTGGCGGTTTCGCGGTCGAGGTCTCTGTGGAGCTGAGCCCATCCACGAGCCACCATGTCCGGAATATGCAGGTAGCCGAAGCGCTGGTCCGAGGCTTCATGGACGATGGTGCGATTCGCGTTGACCCAGTTCTGATAACGCAACCGCTCCTCGCTTCGTAGCGGTACAACTGCCACCCGACGCACCGCAGGCTGCCCGCCGCCGTCGTCGTGCCTTGCGACTGTAAGCTCCACAGCCCGCCCGCCTGCTCCGGTAAGCAGCACAGCCGGACCAAGTTCGGGTGGTACAGGTACCCCGTCGACCGCCTGGATGATGTCCCCGGGCTCCACCGCAACTCCCGGCGCAGCCAACGGTGCGGCCGCCTGCGGATCCGATGATTCACCGGCGAAGATTCGGTCCACCCTCCATCCCCGATCGGACCGGCTGAGCTCGGCCCCGAGGAATCCCTGAGCACCCGCTCCCGGCTCGCTGGCCTGCGCGGGGGTGATGTAGGCATGGGAGGTACCGAGTTCACCGTGGAGTTCCCACAGGACGTCCACAAGGTCATCGTGGGACCCGATTCGGTCCAGCAGCGGCCGGTAGCGCTCACGAATTGCCAGCCAGTCCAGGCCGCCCATGTCTTCCGCCCAGAAGAAATCGCGCTGAAGGCGCCATGCATCCTCGAACGCCTGGCGCCACACGCTCGGAGGATTGAGCAGAACGCGGATCCGGTTAAGGTCCACGCTGACCCGCTCAGCAGAATCAGCGTCTGCCGGACCGGAGGTCGGTACCGCAGTGACAGTGCCCGCGTGGAGGACCACAGCCCTCTTGCCGTCTCCGCTGATCTCGAAGGAGTCAACCTCCTGCACCAGGGTGGCGGTTTCGCGCTTGGTCAGGTCGAAGCGTTCAAGTCGTTTCGCGGGTTCTTTCGCATCCGTAGTGGCGCGGCCGTCTCCGGTGATTCCAATTGTGTCCGCTGCCACCCAGAGCAAAGCGTTCTCAACCGCGCGGAGGCCCTCATAGGACCCCTGCGTCACCGGCACGGGAATGATCCGTTCGGCCAGGCGTTCCGCCGTCACTTCAACAGCCGGCGTGGAAGCCTCCCCGTCCTCAACCCGGGTTGGCCGGTCGTGCACGGTGGGGCCAAACGGGGAGGCCGTACCGGCTGAAAGTGCAACCAGGAACGGTTTGGTCGAGGCAGGGAAGCTGAGGTCGAAGCGGTGGGTGTCATACACCGGGTCGAAGCTTCGGTCAGACAGGAAGGCGATGAACCTGCAGTCAGGAGTGAACGACGGCGCGTGGTCGCGGAAGCGCCCGTCCGTGACGTCCAAGATTTCCGGCTCACGTGTCGTCCGGGCAAGCCGGATGCGTGTGCGTGCGCCCTCGCCTGTGACCGGTTCCGTCCAGACAAGCCAGGACGAGTCGGGCGAGAACGCCAGGTCGTCGATGGCGCCGTGGGACGTCGTGGACAGTGTGAAGATCTCCTCGGTACCCACCTCATGAATGAGGATTTCACCCATCTCGCCGGCAAGAGCGATGGTCTTCCCATCCGGACTGACCGCGAGATTGCCCGCCCTGAACCGACCCTCGAATGCAACGCGCGAAAGGGCTGTACCGCCCGCATGATCCTGCGCGACGACCACGACGGCGTCGGCGGCGCGGTCTGCATCCCCTGCATCACCCGTCTCCTGCTGCGTGCTGGAGCCGTCCGGCTGTGTTGCCGGCACCGGCGCGGGCAGACCGTCATCCGCTGCCGCGGGTTCCGGTCGTAAGGCTTCATTGTTGGCGGGAATGTCTACCTCGAACGCGTTGCGTATGTAGAGGGCCTCCTCGCCACCGTGATCCGCTACGTACGCAACGCGGTCGTCGCCGACTGGGCGACCAAGCCGCGCACGGACACCGGCGGTCGCGTCCACAACCCGGGATGGTCCGTCACGGTGGGTCAGCAGATGCAGCGTGCCGTGCGACTCGACGACGCTTGCACCACCGTTCGTGACCGGCACTGCCGCCGCAAGGTGCCGCGCGACATTGAGCGGCTGTGGGCGACGGCCCGTAGACGCCGAGCCCAGTCCGATATCCAGACCCCGCGGCTCAGCATCCAGGCTGTCGAGTAGCCAGAGCTTGCCGGCGGACTCGTACACAACGCGGCTTCCGTCGGTGCTGGCATGCCTCACATAGAACGCCTCACTGTCTGTGTGGCGCCGAAGATCCTGCCCATTCGCTGTCACGGAATACAGATTGCCGTATCCCTCGTGATCAGAAAGGAACGCCAGCCGGCCGCCAACCCACATCGGATCCGCCAGATTGCCGTCGAGCTCCGGAAGGAAGCGGCTGAAGTCGCCGGAACCGTCCGGGTCCATCCAGAGCTTGCCCGCGGTACCCCCTCGGTAACGCTTCCACCAGGCCTGCTCCCGGGTCATGACGCTGCCGATGACAATGGGACGCTCGTCCCCCACCGCTTCTCCGTGGACAATCGCATCGAGCGGTCCGTAGGGCACCAGGCTGCCGGGTGATCCATCCACCGGCAGCGTGTAGGCCCAGGTGTGCCTGGGATCCTCGTGGCGGAACGCGCTCGTTGCGATGATTCGGCCGTCCGCGGTGAACCCCTTCACCCTGGTGCTTTGATGCCCCCAGTAGGTCAGCCGTCGGAAATTTCCGCCGTCCGTGTCCGCGGCAACGACTTCGGGCGCGGAGCCCTGCACGACGGTCCAGGCGATGGTGGAGCCATCCGGTGATAAACGCGGGTTTCGCACGGGTTGCTGAAGCGCCGATATCCGCCAGGCGCGTCCTCCTGAGACGGGAGCAACCCAGACATCGTTCTCGGCTGCGAACGTGACGAGATCTCCGGACAGATGCGGATAGCGCAGGTAGTGAGAGGGAGCCATTGTCCGATCATAACCACAGGTCCCCCACTCTCAGCCGGAGCCCGAATTGTGCACACTTGCGATTTTCCAGGCATCCTCCTGCCTGACCAGAACGAAAACAAGGTCCTGGGGCGTCGATTCCTCTACCTCCCGCACAGCGGCTCCCGAGCCGTCCATCTCGGTGTACCCCGACATGATGGCCGTGGCGGCGACCGCAGCCGCGCCCTCCGGAATGGCGACGGCGTCTGTCAGCGCCGTCTCCTGAAGACGGATGCTCAGGCCGTGAAAAACGTGGCCGCGTTCCTGGAGCCCCATCGCTATCTCCCGGTCGGCGCTCATCACGGCTGAATCCTCGACGTTCACGTGGGACAACAGGTCCGCCTCTCCGGTTGCCAGCGCCATGGCTCGCACGGCTACGAGTGCGGACAGTGCTTTCACTGGATCCGCATCAGCCAGTCTTTGCCGCATTTCTGCGGAGAGTCCCATGCTCTGGCCGGTGCCGCTCGTCGTGTCCGGAGCCTCCGGCCGCGACGCCCTCTTTTCCGAACCGACCTGCGCGCCGGTTCCAATGGAATCCTCAACAGCGGCTGCTTCCTGCCCGGCGTCGTTCGTTTCGCTGCCGATCATGTCCAACAGCTGCGGACCGACCAGCAGAGCTCCACAGAGCACGAGTAGAAAGGGAACGACGCGGAACATGACCGAAACCCATCCGGCCCGGGAACCCTTCCGGCGCCGTGCACTTCGACGCCCGTCCTTCGAAGCATTCGTGCTCCGGGTAGCTCGGCGCCGGCGCGGCTTCAACGCGGGCAACGCTGTGAAGTCTACGAAGAACCGACCCCGTCGGACACGTAACTCGTCACCAGGCGCCCGCCGTGTCAGGAGCTGCGGCAGCACGGACGGATGAACAGCTGCGACGAGGTCCAGGGGTTGCGGCGGGGCAGAATGCAGCACAGCGTCTGCCACCTCACCGGCCGTGGGACGTTTCTGCGGATCGTCGTGCAGCGCAGCTTCAAGAATATTGAGCAGTTCGACAGGTACGTCAGGCACGAGCAGCGGCAGCGGCACCCTTTCCCTTGCCGGACCGGGTGGGCGACCGGTGAGTGAGTACCAGCCGATCGCGGCGATCGAGTAAACATCTGAGGCGAAACCGGCCGGCAACCCGCTTTCCAGAACGGATTGCGAGAACCCGTCCGTGCCATGCGTCCGGGAGTTTGCCTCGCCGAGAAGCCGCCCTACACCAAGATCTGCGAGCAGCGGCTTCCCTTCGGCGCTGAACAGGACATTGCCGGGCGACACATCGCCGTGCTGGACCGAAGCGGAGTGAAGGTAGGCCAGTGCCTGTGCGATCGGCGCAAGGACGGTAATACACTCACCCACGCTCAGCCGTCCACGAGCGGTCACCAGGTTCAGCAGCGACCCGCCGCCGGCATGCTCCAGCAGGATTGCAGGGCCGAGGTCAGTCGATACGATGCCATGGACGCCGAGGAGATGAGCATGTTCCAGCGTCCCCAGGACGGCCATCTCCCGTCGCAGCTTCGACAGCCCCTCCGAGCTTTCTGCGCCTTCTGAGCCTTCCGAGCCTTCTGAGCCTTCCGCCGGACCGGCTTCGGCGCTGGAAGCGGATGTGTGGGGCACCTTGAGTGCCCTCGGGGCACCGGTGTTTCGATCCTCAACCAGCCACACACATGAGCTGCTGCCGACGCCGAGCAGCCTTTCCGTGCGGAAGCCGTTCACGATGGGAGGTCGGTGCACCTCGGAACCACCCGTGGACGTCGCTGCCCGTGCGGCCGCGGTCTGGCGAAGGAAATTGTCCATGGCGACCAGTCTTCGTCAATCGTGAAAACTCTGCAGAAGTTATCCACACCCACACCTCCCATCCGAATGGGAGATCCCAGCAGGCGGGTCTACGCTGGAGGAATGACGCTGGAGTTCTCCCGAATCGGATTCGATCCCCACTTCGTTGATTACCTCGAAGGATGGGACCGGCAAAAGGTTCTGCATGAATCAGTCGTCGCCGGAACCGCGCCGAGCACCGTCCTCCTCCTCGAGCACTCTCCTGTCTACACCGCGGGGAAACGGACCGAAGAGCACGAGAAGCCGTTTGACGGCACCCCTGTTGTACCCGTCGATCGGGGCGGCAAGCTCACCTGGCATGGTCCGGGCCAGTTGGTGGGCTATCCGATCCTTGCCCTACCCCAACCCACGCGGGTTGTCGACTACGTTGCAATACTCGAAGACGTCATCATCGCTGTCCTGTCCGATTACGGCATCGCGGGCATCCGTATCGACGGGAGATCCGGTGTCTGGCTGGCAGCGGACCACCGTGGACCCGCCCGGAAAATTGCTGCGATCGGTATCCGCATCAACCGGCGCGTAACGATGCACGGCTTCGCTATCAACTGCAGCAATAATCTCGCGCCATTCGCCCAGATCGTGCCCTGCGGCATTACGGATGCAGGAGTCACGAGCATTTCGGAAGAGATCGGCCGAACCGTAGCTCCAGCTGACATCGTTTCGCGCGTCGAAGAGCAGCTGCGCAACAATGAGACGTCACTGGTGCTCGATCCCGAGGAGAGTGCCCCGGTTACCGAGACAGACCAGACCGTCGGCAACGACCGGTCGGAAGGAGCTTTACTTTGAGCCTGGCACCCGAGGGAAGGCGCCTTCTGCGCGTCGAAGCACGGAACGCGGCGGTTCCCGTCGAACGTAAACCGGACTGGATCAAGGCCAAGGTGAACATCGGCCCCGAATTTGTGGCGATGAAGAACCTGGTAAAGAAGGAAGGGCTGCACACCGTCTGCGAAGAAGCAGGATGTCCCAACATTTTCGAGTGCTGGGAGGACCGGGAAGCAACGTTCCTGATCGGCGGCTCCGAATGCACCCGCCGCTGCGACTTCTGTCAGATCGATACTGGGCGCCCTGCACCGCTTGACCGCAGTGAGCCGTTCAAGGTTGCGCAGTCGGTTCAATCGATGAATCTGCGTTATGCGACGGTGACGGGCGTGGCCCGTGACGACCTGGAAGATGAGGGAGTCTGGCTCTATGCCGAAACCATCCGCCAGATTCACGCCCTCAACCCGGGAACCGGCGTCGAAATCCTTATTCCGGATTTCTCCGGCAAGCCGGAGCACATCACCGAGATCTGCGCCGCACAACCAGAGGTGTTTGCTCACAACGTAGAGACGGTTCCGCGCATCTTCAAGCGCATCCGTCCCGCGTTCCGCTACGAGCGGTCCCTCGACGTCATCACCCAGGGCAGAGACCAGGGCATGGTCACGAAATCCAACCTGATCCTCGGAATGGGTGAGACGCGCGCCGAAATCTCGGAGGCGCTCCGCGACCTTCATGCTGCCGGCTGCGATTTGATCACGATCACTCAGTACCTGCGCCCAAGCGAACGCCACCTTCCGGTGGATCGCTGGGTCAAGCCGCAGGAGTTCGTCGAGCTCCAGCAGGAGGCCGACGAGATTGGTTTTCTCGGCGTCATGAGCGGCCCGCTTGTCCGCTCGTCCTATCGCGCGGGACGGCTCTGGGCACGGGCAATGCGGAAGAAGGGCCTCGAGCTCCCGCCCCAGCTTGCACATATCGAGGACTCGGGAACCACATTGCAGGAGGCGAAAAGCCTGATGGTCGGTTAGCAGACCGCCACCGATTGGTGCCCGTACCGGACGCTCGCGGATCGCCGTGGGCGTCCGGTGCGCGTTGTGCATCACGTAGACTTAAGACACTATGGCCAACAGCACTGACAACAGCTCCAACAACACCTCCAACGCTGACGGAACGAGCCCACGGCGCCGCCTCTTTTCACGTAAACCGAAGGAAGGCAAGGCCCCAAAGAAGCAGGGGACGCTGAAGCGCATCGGCGAGGTCTTCTCGATGACCCGGCGCAACGATCCGAATGTTATCTGGATCATGGTGCTCGCCTTCCTGGCCGTAGTGGCCGTTGGGCTTCTCATCGGGTTCCTGATTCGCAATGTGGTGACCATGCTGATCATTGCGATCCCGCTGGCCTTTCTCGCTGCACTCTTCATCCTGTCCCGGCGTGCCGAACGCGCAGCGTTTGCTCAGATCGAGGGGAAGCCCGGCGCCGCCGGAGCGGCGCTCAGTGTGTTACGCCGTGGCTGGATTTTGAAGGACGAGCCGGTGGCCGTCAACGCTCGTACGCAGGACGCTGTCTTTCGTGCCATCGGACGCCCCGGCATCGTTCTTGTGGCTGAAGGTCCGGTGGCCCGCGTCAAGCAACTCGTCAATGCCGAACGGGTCAAGATGAACAGGATCGTGCCCGGTGTGCCGGTCCACGTGGTGCACGCAGGAAAGGGCGAAGGGCAGGTTCCGCTGCAGCGCGTTTCAAAGACGCTTCAGAAGATGAAGAAGAACCTCACCCGTCAGGAAGTTTCCGCCGTTGACAAGCGCCTGAGCGCTTTGAGCACACGGATGCCGATCCCCAAGGGCGTTGACCCGTTCAAGGCTCGCCCCGATCGGAAAGCCATGCGGGGCCGCTAACCGTACCAGCAATCAGCTGATCCGCACGAGCAATGTGCCAACGGCGCGGTCGTGCAAACCGCGCTGATCCTCGTCGAAAACCACTGCTGGAATCACCAGGCAGATCAGCAGTGCCCGGACTATGGCGGCGCCAAATCCAGCCGGCCTGCCCTCCAGCCGCTGCACCTGCATGCCGAACACGCGGTGACCGATGCTGTAACCGAGTGTTCCGACCAGCAGCATCTGCTCGAGCGCGAAAATGCCAAGTGTTGCTGTGCCGTCGTAGCCGAAGAACGCCGCGGAGATCAGGCTGCACAAGGCCCAGTCGATGGCCAGCGCACCCAACCGGCGTCCAGGGCGGGCGATTGAACCAGCGCCGTCCCTTGGCCTGCCGAGTCGTTGTCCCGGCCAATGATTCTCGCCGCGCGACGGCGGCCCTTCCAGCCACGAACTGATGTCTCTGCGGTCAACCACCGTCCCACTCTATCCTGCAGGCTCCGGCGCCTGACCGACGGGAAACTGCTGCCGCGTCCAGCCCCGGCGGCCCACAAGCAACGGCCGCGCAAGGAACCAGGAGAGACCGATAAGGTGGAACCCAGAGAACGTATGCGTAGCTGCCGGCTTAAGTTACACGCCGGAAACAATTGCGACACCAGTGGGTAACTGCGCATTCATAGTGTGGAGGCTGTTGCGACCGCAGCAGGTCGAGCCGTGTGGCATCTCCCCCGCGCTACCGGCCCCGGTCGCTCTCCCCGAATATGCGTAAGGAGCATAATCCGATGTTCAAGAATGCGGACGAAGTCCTCAAGTACATCGCCGACGAAGATGTGAAGTTCGTCGACGTCCGATTCACCGACCTCCCGGGAGTGCAGCAGCACTTCAACGTCCCGGCCAAGTCGGTCGACGCCGATTTCTTCGTCCACGGCCAGCTGTTCGACGGATCTTCCATCCGTGGATTTCAGGGCATTGCCGAATCCGACATGCAGCTGATTCCCGATGTCACCACCGCATTCATCGACCCGTTCCGGATCGAAAAGACGCTGGCGCTGAACTTCTCCATTGTGAATCCCCGCACAGGCGATCCGTACCACCGGGATCCGCGTGGCGTAGCGGAGCGAGCTGAAGCTTACCTGTCCTCTACGGGCATCGCAGACACCGCGTTCTTCGCTTCTGAGGCGGAGTTCTACATCTTCGAGAACATTCAGTACGAATCCAGCCCTCAGGGCAGCTTCTACAAGGTTGACTCGATCGAAGCCCCGTGGAACAGCGGCCGTGAGGAAGTCGGCGGGAACCTTGGCAACAAGACGCCGTTCAAGGGCGGCTATTTCCCTGTTGCCCCCGTGGACAAGCAGGCGGACCTCCGTGACGCAATCTGTGTTGAGCTCGACGCTGTCGGTCTCGAGGTTGAGCGTTCGCACCACGAAGTCGGCGGTGCCGGACAGGCGGAGATCAATTACAAGTTCACCACGATGGTCCATGCTGCAGATGACCTGCAGAAGTTCAAGTACATCGTCAAGAACGTTGCCAATGCCTGGGGGAAGTCTGCAACTTTCATGCCCAAGCCGATTTTCGGTGACAACGGTTCCGGCATGCACTGCCACCAGTCGCTGTGGAGCAACGGTGAGCCCCTGTTCTACGACGAGCGTGGCTACGCCGGCCTGTCTGACCTTGCCCGCTGGTACATCGGCGGCGTTCTCAAGCACGCTTCGGCGGTCCTCGCTTTCACCAACCCGACGGTGAACTCATACCGCCGCCTGGTGAAGGGCTTCGAGGCTCCAGTGAACATGGTGTACTCGCAGGGTAACCGCTCGGCCGGAATCCGCATCCCGATCACCGGATCCAACCCGAAGGCAAAGCGAATCGAGTTCCGCGCTCCGGACCCGTCGTCCAACCCGTACCTGGCGTTTGCGGCGCAGCTCATGGCCGGTCTTGACGGAATCAAGAATCGGATCGAGCCGGCAGACCCGATCGATAAAGACCTCTACGAGCTTCCCGCGGAGGAAGCCAAGGATATCCAGAAGGCCCCCGGGTCCCTGGAGGAAGCGCTGCTGGCTTTGGAAGCCGACAACGAATTCCTGCAGGCCGGCGGCGTATTCACACAGGACCTGATCGACACCTGGATTGCTTACAAGCGTGAAGTGGAAATCACCCCGCTTGCAGCACGCCCGAATCCCTACGAGTTCGAGTTGTACTACGGCGTCTAGGAGTTTGAGAGAACAGGGCCGCACTCACGTGCGGCCCTGTTTCCGTTTAAGGCGATGAGTTCTATTCAACGCGATGAGCGCGTCAGTCGCCGTAGCCATAGAAATAGCGCTCGAAAATCGCACGGCTTCGCCGGGTAAGCCGCAGATAGTCCTCCTCCAGCTGCGTGCCATGTCCAGGACCGTAGCCGCACCAGCGTGCCACCGCTTCAAGGTCTCTGCGGGAGGAGGGCAAAAGGTCAGCCTGTCTGCCTCCCCACACCGTGTTCGCGGCCCTCACCCGGGAGGCAAGCCGCCAACTCGCTCGCAGGGTGGCGACGTCGTCGGCCGGCAGGAGTCCGTGCTCCTCGACTGCATCCATCGCTTCAAGGGTCGAGGTTGTCCTCAGCGACGGTATGCTACGGGCGTGCTGCAGTTGCAGCAGCTGGATGAGCCATTCGACGTCACTGAGCCCGCCCCTCCCAAGCTTCACATGACGCGACGGGTCGGCGCCGCGCGGCAGCCGCTCCGCCTCCATTCGGGCTTTGAGGCGGCGGATCTCACGAAGGTCGCTCTCAGTCACGTCGCGTTCGTAGCGCAGGGGCCTGACGAGTTCCAGGAAGTCCGACGCAAGCCCGTCGTTACCCGCCATCGGCGAGGCGCGCAGTAGCGCCTGTGATTCCCACACGAGGGACCATCGGCGGTAGTACTCCCGGAACGAGTCAAGGGAGCGCACCATGGGACCCTGCTTGCCCTCTGGACGCAGGTCCGCGTCTATCTCCAGGATCCGTTCGGCCAGAATGGGCGGCGTACAGGGCTGCTGGAGGAGCTGTCTCAGCCGCCCGACGATCTTTTCAGCCTGGGTTTGAGCAATAGCGGGATCCGCCCCGTCCCGCGGGCGATGGACATAGATGACATCGGCATCCGAACCGTAGGTAATCTCACGCCCGCCCTGGCGTCCCATGGCGATGACGACGACGTCGGTCAGCGCCTGCTCTCCGGCGTACACCTCCGCTTCAGCGACGTTGAGCGCGCCGAGGACGGCAGCCCGGTCCACATCGGCCAACGCAGGGCCAACATCCTCCTGCTGCAGCAGCCCGGAGCTGTCCGCGATAGCAATTCGGAGGATCTCACGACGCCGCATCAACCGGATGAGCCGCATGGCCTCCCTGGGAGCGGGATGGCGGGACATCTTCGACTGGATCTCCTGCCAGAGCGCTGCAAACGGCAGAGGAATCAGCTCCTTGTCCGATCCCAGCCACTTCGTCGATTCCGGAGAAACCTCCAACAAATCCGTGATGAATCGACTGGACGACAAGATGTGGCACAGCCGCTCCGCGGCCGCCTTGGAGTCCCGGAGCATTCCCAGGTACCAATGCGTCTCGCCAAGCGACTCGCTCAGCCGCCGGAAACCGAGTAACCCTGCGTCCGGGTCCACACCGTCAGCGAGCCAGTCAAGCAGGACCGGCAGCAGCTGTCGCTGCAGGGATGATCGACGGCTGATCCCCGACGTCAGAGCTTCGATATGGCGCAGGGCACCACGCGGGTCGAGGTAACCGAGCGCGGCGAGCCGCGCACGTGCTGCCTCCGGCGTCAACCTGACCTCGTCAGCGCTGAGGTTCGCCGCGGCGTTGAGCAGTGGCCGATAGAAGATGGCCTCGTGCAGACGTCGCACGAGGCGCTTGGTCTGTTGCCACTGTTCGGTGAGCGCTGCTGCAGTGGGGCGGGTCTCCAGTAGCGCACTCGCTGACGATTTCGCGAGGGCCTTCAGGTTTGCTTCATCTTCCGGCATCAGGTGGGTGCGGCGCATCTGAACCAGCTGGATGCGATGTTCGAGAACACGCAGGAAGCGATATGCCTGGTCGAACTCCTGGGCATCACGCCGGCCGATATACCCCGCCGAACTGAGCGCGGCTATAGCTGCGGTGGTGGCGCGGGTCCTGAGGGTTTCGTCGACTTTTCCGTGAACCAGCTGCAGTAGCTGCACAGTGAACTCCACGTCCCGGAGTCCGCCTGCACCAAGCTTCAGCTGCCGGTTCACCTCATGGGATGGGATGTTTTCGGTCACGCGCCTCCGCATTGCCTGCACGGATTCAACAAACCCGTCGCGCTCGGAAGAGGTCCAGACAAGGCCGGACACCGCGTCGGAATAGCGCGCGCCCAGATCAGGGTCCCCCGCAATCGGCCGAGCCTTGAGCAGCGCCTGGAACTCCCAGGTTTGTGCCCAGCGCGAGTAGTAGGTGAGATGGGATTCAAGGGTACGGACAAGGGGCCCGTCCTTGCCCTCAGGGCGAAGGTTGGCGTCAACCTCCCACAACCCGGGTTCCCGTCCCGCAGACGTGACTGCCCGCGAGATGCCCGCGGCGAGGGCCGTCCCGATACGCACGGCGGAGTCCTCTGCCAGATCGTCTGCCTCGATCACATAAATGACGTCGACGTCCGAGATGTAGTTCAGCTCTCCGGCTCCGCACTTGCCCATTCCGATCACGGAAAGCCGCACGGCCTCGATGTCCGCGGCCGGCAACGTGGCCGCCAGCTCCGCCCGCGCTACAGCCAGCGCTGCTTCAAGGGCTGCGGCAGCAAGGTCGGACAGTTCCTGGCCGACCGCGGGAAGGAAATCGGTCGGTGAAGCAGCGCTCAAGTCGCGGATTGCCAGTTCGGTGAGATGCCGGCGGTAGCGTGTGCGCAGTGCGCGGTATGCTTCCTCCCCCGTCGCTGCTGCCACGGGCAGCCTGTCACTCGCGCGCGCACCTACAGACTCCAGAAGGGAGGAGCGCAACAAGGTCGCGTCAACGGTTCCCGGCTCGGCACTGGGCCGGACACGGACCACCTCGGAGTGCTCCGGATGGCGCATGAGGAACTCTGCGAGTGCTTCCGAAGCTCCCAACAGACGGAAAAGGGCTTCCGGATCGGCGTCCTCCTTGCGTAGCAGCTCACCCAGTTCCGGCTGAACGGCGAGCAGACGCACCAGGGATTGCAGAGCCAGATCCGGATTTGCCGCAAGAGTCAGTCCCGCAAAAAGCCGATCTTCCGGTATATCGGTCAGCTCGGCAGCGGCAAGGAAACGGGTGCTCTTCTCGAGGTCAGTGAATCCCCTGCTGATCAGTTGCCTGTTCAGACTCATGTACCGGCTCTTTCTCGACTAGAGGATCCCGAGGTTGCGCCTGAGTTCGTAGGGAGTGACCTGGATACGGTAATCATGCCACTCTGCACGCTTGTTGCGGAGAAAGTTCTCATACACCTGCTCGCCGAGGATCTCGGCAACCAGTTCCGAATCCTCCATCGCGCGAACGGCATCGTGGAGGCTGGCCGGCAGCGGATCATGGCCCATGGCGCGCCGTTCAGCGGCCGTCAGGCTCCAGACGTCGTCTTCGGCTCCGGGCGGAAGATCGTAGCCTTCCTCGATACCTTTCAATCCGGCACCAAGCAGCACCGAGTAGGCGAGATAGGGGTTGGTGGCGGAATCTATGCCGCGGTATTCAATCCGGGCTGACTGCCCCTTGTTCGGTTTGTAGAGGGGGACGCGCACCAGCGCTGAACGGTTGTTGTGCCCCCAGGACAGATAGCTCGGCGCTTCGCCGCCGCCCCACAGCCGCTTGTAGGAATTGACGAACTGGTTGGTGACGGCCGTGAATTCCGGTGCGTGGTGCAGGATCCCCGCGATGAACTGGCGCGCTGTCTTCGAGAGCTGGAACTCCGCGCCGGCTTCGAAGAAAGCGTTGCTGTCACCCTCGAAGAGTGAAAAGTGCGTATGCATACCCGAGCCGGGATGATCCGAAAAGGGCTTCGGCATGAAGGTGGCGTAGCTGTTCTGTGTCAGCGCCACCTCTTTGATCACGGTGCGGAACGTCATGATGTTGTCAGCGGTCTGCAGCGCGTCGGCGTAACGCAGGTCTATCTCGTTCTGCCCGGGGCCCGCCTCGTGGTGACTGAACTCAACAGAGATGCCCACCGATTCGAGCATTGCGACGGCGGTCCGTCGGAAGTCCTGCGCAACACCGCCGGGCACATGGTCGAAGTAACCCGCCTGGTCCACCGGGATGGGCTGGCCGTCGGCGCCGAGCTCATCGGACTTGAGCAGGTAGAACTCGATCTCGGGGTGCGTGTAGCAGGTGAAGCCCATGTCAGCGGCTTTTGCCAGTGTGCGCTTGAGGACGCCCCGCGGATCAGCCGAGGACGGCTGGCCGTCGGGTGTGAGGATGTCGCAGAACATCCTTGAGGTCTGCTCCTTCTCGCCGCGCCACGGCAGGATCTGGAAGGTGGACGGGTCAGGCTGGGCAAGCATGTCGGACTCGAAGACCCGGGCGAGTCCTTCGATCGACGACCCGTCAAAGCCGAGGCCCTCCTCGAATGCGCCTTCGACCTCCGCCGGCGCCAGCGCTACCGACTTCAGCGAGCCGACGACGTCGGTGAACCACAGCCGGACAAAACGGACGTCCCGTTCCTCGATGGTGCGTAGGACGAACTCCTGCTGCCGATCCATTCCAACCTCTTTCCGTCTGCTCCCTGTCCGCTGCCCACTTTACTGACAATGCCGGGCTCACGCGGGCATTCTGTTTCCGGAACGGAGCCCAGCCGGTATGCGGCGCTTGTGTTACGCCGGCGTTACCCGTGAAGTAGGCTCATGGTCATGAATTCCGCGGAAACTCCAGCCCCTTATGGAACCGGATCTCAGCCCGGCGGCGCGCCGTCGTCCCCGCCGGTACCGCGGATCCGTACACATCACCTTCAGGCGGCAAAAGATAACGGCCACCGGTTCGCAATGCTCACCGCCTATGACCAGTATGCGGCGGAGATTTTCGACGCGGCGGGAATTGAGGTGCTGCTCATTGGGGATTCCGCCGCCAATAACGTGCTCGGCCACGCCACTACGCTGCCTATCACGCTTGATGAGATGATCCTGTTCTCCCGCGCAGTGACACGAGGGTCAAGCCGCGCACTTGTGGTCGCCGACCTGCCTTTCGGCAGCTACGAGGTTTCGCCGGCGCAGGCAGTGGAATCATCCGTCCGGCTGATGAAGGAAGGGCTGGTTCACGCCGTGAAGATGGAGGGCGGAGCGCACTATGCCGAAACCGTCCGGGCGGTTGTCCGCGCAGGCATTCCCGTCATGGCTCATGTCGGCTTCACCCCGCAGAGCGAACATTCCCTCGGGGGCTACCGTGTGCAGGGCAGGGGCGAGGCAGGCCGGCAGGTTATCGACGACGCCGTAACACTCGCCGAGGCGGGGGCCTTCTGCGTCCTGATGGAAATGGTGCCGGCAGATGTTGCCGCCGAGGTGGACCGCGCGGTCAGCGTGCCGACCATCGGTATCGGGGCGGGGTCGGCAACCACCGGTCAGGTACTGGTATGGCAGGACATGGCTGGTCTTCGCTCCGGCAAGCAGGCCAAGTTCGTCAAGCAGTTTGCAGACGTCCGCTCGGTTCTCTCTGATGCTGCCCGGACCTATGGGGACCAGGTGCGGGACGGGAGCTTCCCGGGACCAGAGCATAGTTTCTAGAGGAGCTATTCCTCGTCCTGTGCGTCCCATGCGCGGTTGCGTTCCTGGACTTTTTCCAGTGCGCGCTCCGCTTCCGCACGGGTGGGGTATGGGCCGATGAGCTGGCTCCAGTCAGACTGAGCGTCTTCTTCAACCTCGTGGGTCTGAACGTTGTACCAGTACTGCACCATGCCGGCCTCCCTTAGTGTTGCTTTCTACTTTTCGGCTACGGCGGTTTGTCACCGATAGGATCAAGGGTATGCCCCACCATTCCCCTACCGCACCCGTCGGCACGCTGACCAGTGGGACTCTCAGTCCTCCACGCAAGGTGCCGTCTTCGATCCAGCGCCCGGAGTATGTGGGCCGCCCCGGTCCTGCCCGGTTTGAGGGATCCGAGGTGAAGTCTTCTGAGACGATCGAGCGGATCCGCCGCGCCGGCAGGCTCGCCGCACAGGCCATTCAGGAAGTCGGCCGCCATATCCGGCCGGGCGTGACAACCGATGAACTGGACGCGGTAGGGCACGGATTTCTCGTGGACCACGGCGCCTATCCGTCCACGCTGGGCTACCGCGGATTTCCCAAATCGCTGTGTTCCTCGCTCAATGAGGTAATCTGCCACGGCATCCCTGACTCGACCGTGCTCCGCGACGGCGACATCATCAATATCGACATAACCGCGTACCTTGACGGAGTCCACGGGGACACGAACTACACATTCCTTGTGGGCGAGGTCGACGAAGAGTCGCGGCTACTGGTGGAACGCACCCAGGAGTCTCTGAACCGCGCTATCAAAGTAGTTGCGCCCGGGCGGGAAATAAACGTAATCGGCCGTGCCATTGAGTCGTATGCAAGGAGGTTCGGCTACGGTGTTGTGCGGGACTTCACAGGTCATGGAGTGGGCGAAGCATTTCACACTGGATTGATCATCCCGCATTACGATGCTGCGCCCGCCTACAACCGGGTGATTGAACCGGGAATGGTGTTCACCATTGAGCCCATGCTTACCCTCGGAACCATTGAGTGGGACATGTGGCCTGATGACTGGACGGTGGTCACCAAAGACCGGAAGCGCACGGCCCAGTTTGAGCACACACTCGTGGTGACCGAAACCGGCGCCGAGGTTCTGACACTCCCCTAGCAAGACCAGCAGCACCCCGCGCGTCGAAATGAGTAGCGCGGGTAATACACCCGAAGCGATCCCTGGAGAATCATGGGCAAGAACAGCGGCAAGTTGAAAGACGGCAGGCACCTGCCCGGCACGGTCATCGGTATTGATATCGGCGGCACCGGGATCAAGGGCGGCATAGTGGATCTGGCCGCCGGCGCAATTGTGGGCGACCGGTTTCGCGTCGAAACACCGCAACCGGCCACACCGGAGGCAGTCGCCGTCGTCGTCGCCGACATCGTCGCTGAGCTGTCCACCAGGGAGGGCGCGCCGTCCGAATCCCTGCCGATCGGTGTGACGTTCCCCGCCATCATCCAGCATGGCGTAGCCCGCTCAGCAGCCAACGTCGACGAAAGCTGGATCGACACGGACGTGGATGCCCTGTTCACCAGGGTGCTCGGCCGGGATGTGCACGTCATCAATGACGCCGATGCAGCCGGCCTCGCGGAAGTTCAGTACGGTGCCGGTAAGGGCGCCAACGGCACGGTCCTGGTAATCACCCTCGGCACGGGAATCGGCTCAGCTTTCCTCTTCGACGGCAAGCTGGTGCCGAACGCAGAGCTTGGGCATCTTGAGATCGACGGGCACGACGCCGAAACTCAGGCTTCGGCCGTAGCTCGCGAACGGCTGGGCCTGAATTGGGATGAGTACTCCGTCAAACTGCAGCGGTACTTCTCCCACCTCGAATTCCTGTTCAGCCCCGAACTTTTCATCGTGGGCGGAGGCATCTCCAAGCGGAGCAAGGACTTCCTTCCCAACCTGTCGCTGCGCACACCTATCATCCCAGCCGAGCTGCGGAATCACGCCGGCATTGTGGGAGCGGCACTGCAGGCAGCCCTGCACTTCAAGAGCGAGCCCGTCGAAGCACGGTAACCCGGGCGACCGCCATGCCGGGGCCATCCGCGGAATCGACGCGGCCATAGCGACCGCGGCCATCGCGACGACATAGCAAACGCGGTTGCGTGAATGCTGTTTGGTGCCGGTGGTGGCGGCGGCTTCCCCTCCGCTGCCACCACCGGAGATCAGGTGGCCGTGAGCGGCCGTTGGTTACCGGCGGGAACCTTGCCGGCGCCGGTCTCCGCTTCGTGGCGGAGTTTTCCGATGGCTTTCTCGAAGTCCTCGAGCGATTCGAAGCCCTGGTACACGCTGGCGAAGCGAAGATACGCTACCTGGTCCAGCTTCTGAAGCGGTCCGAGGATAGCAAGACCCACCTCGTGGGCATCGATCTCGGCGACACCGCTGGCGCGGATGGATTCCTCCACGTCCTGTGCAAGCAGTGCGAGGTCATCCTCAGTGACGGGACGGCCCTGGCATGCTTTGCGTACTCCGCTGATTACCTTGCTGCGGCTGAACGGCTCAGCCACTCCGGAGCGTTTGATGACCGACAGGCTGGTGGTTTCCACGGTTGTGAACCGCTTGCCGCACTCGGGACACTGCCGCCGACGGCGAATCGCCGATCCATCGTCAGTGAGCCTGCTGTCAACGACCCGTGAGTCGGAACTGCGGCAGAACGGACAGTACATTCCACCATTCTAGAACTAGATGTAGTGAAACTACAACAGTGTGATTACCAGATGTAGTGGTTGGACCGGAACAACGACCGGATACAGTTACGGCGGCGGTGCGTCAGGAGAAGCGCACCCGCACCGCGTCGCCGTGCCCTGGGAGATCCTCTGCCTGGGCGAGGTGAACGACGTGTTCGCTGACTTCGCGTAGTGCCTCGGCACTGTAATCGATGACCTGCATCGCGCGCAGAAAGGTGAAAACGCTCAGCCCTGAGGCGAAGGCGGCCGTACCTGCTGTAGGCAGAACGTGGTTGGAGCCGGCGCAGTAGTCCCCGAGGCTTACGGGACTGTAGTCGCCCACGAAAATAGCCCCGGCATTCCTGATGCGGGCAGCAACTTCGGACGCCCGTTCGGTGTGCACTTCGAGGTGCTCGGCGGCGTAGGCGTCGCAAACGGCAACGCCATGATCGATATCGTCTACCAGGATTGTCCCGGACTGGGGTCCCGACAGTGCTGTTCCCACGCGTTCCTGGTGCCGGGCGGATTTAAGTTGTATCGACAGTTCTGCTCGAACCGCCGCCGCGAGCTCGGTTGAGGGCGTGATGAGGACCGAAGCGGCATTCGGGTCGTGTTCCGCCTGGCTGATGAGATCGGCGGCAACCAGCCGCGGCCGCGCGGTGGCGTCCGCCAGCACCGCGATCTCGGTGGTGCCGGCCTCAGCGTCGATGCCGACCACGCCCTTGACGAGACGCTTGGCGGTTGCTACGTAGATATTTCCCGGGCCGGTAACGACGTCGACGGGCTCAATTGCATCCCGGCCCTCCTCGCCGGACACGCCGTAGGCGAAGGCGGCAATTGCCTGGGCACCCCCGATCCCGTACACCTCGGTGACCCCCAGAAGTTCGGCGGCTGCGAGAATTACCGGGTGCGGCAGCCCGCCGAAATCCTTGTGCGGCGGCGATGCCAGCGCAATGGATTCGACACCTGCGGCCTGCGCTGGCACGACGTTCATCACGACCGACGAGGCCAGAACCGCGAGCCCACCGGGCACGTACAGCCCTACCCTGCCCACAGGCACCCAGCGCTGGGTCAGCGCCGCGCCGGGGCGGATGTCGACGACGGTGTCCTGAGGCAGCTGTTTTTGCGCAAATGTGCGAGCGCGGTCGATGGATTCCTCCAGCGCGGCGCGCACCTCCGGAGCCAGGGTACGGAGAGCCTCGCGCAGCGCCTCAGCGGGCACCCGCGGATGGGACTGTTCCACGCCGTCGAACCGCTGTGCCAGTTCGCTGAGCGCACCGAAACCGCGCGTCCGGACGTCCGTAATGATGCTTTCGACACGTGAGGCAACCGAATCGAAAGATGCTGCGGTGCTTCGTGGCATCGCTGCGCGTAATTCAGCTGTGGACAGCTGCGTTCCGCGCAGGTCAATGGTGCGGAAGGCGTCAAAGGAAGCGGGTGCGGTCTGAGCAGTCACAGCCGCAATTCTACCGGCGGCCGGGCTGGCCCCTGCCCACTTTCCTTTTCGGCTCTGAAGCGCTAGCGCTTCTGCCTGACAAGCAGCAGGCCGAGCAGCGAGGCCAGGAACACCACGAGCGCGGTTGCTGCCGGCCAGATCAGTGCCACTCCCAGGGACCGCAGGACAAACGGAAACTCCGTATCGCCTCCGGAGAACAGGGACCCGAGTCCCTGCCCCACCGCAACAGCAAGGACGGAACCCAGGAGGCTTCCTGACACTGCGGTGCACACGCGCTGCCACGCGCCGGGCAGATCCAGCCGATTGGTGAGCAGCCAACCGACGACGACGCCGGCGATCAGCTCAAGGCCTCCGAGCACTAGATCGCGAATCAGCCAGGTCTCGGCCGTTGCACGATCGCCGTACAGTCCACCGCCCGGCGAGGCGAACCACCAGATGACACCAAGCACAGGTCCCAGCAGTGCCATGGCTGCGGCCCACCAAAGCAGCGACGACGGCGGCACCGGTGTCCGGGCAGCGGGACCGGCATAGACCGGGGGTGGGTACGTACCGGGCTGCGCTGCTGAATCCTGCATCCGTCTAATCTAACCGGTCCTGACTGTCGCTACTCATGCATCGAGGCACGTCGGTCCAAGCAGCACCTTGAGGTCCCCGAACAGAGCCGGCGTGGGGTTCACGCGAAGTTCCACCGGCAGTGAAAGCACCGACATCTGGCGTTCCTTCCGCACATGCAACCGCACCTCGGAATTGCCACGGTGCTGCCGCAGTACCGAGCCGAGTTCGTTGATCACGGGTTCGGTGGCCCTGTGGTGAAGCATGGAAATAACCACTGGGCCGGAGTGTCCCTCGGTCAGGTCAGGAACCGACAATTCCTGCGCGTTCAGGGTCACTGTGCCATCGTCGCGCCGCTGCAGCCGTCCGCGGACCACCACAATTAGGTCCTCGGCGAGCACCGAGGCGATCGGGCCATACACCTGACCGAAGAACATGACCTCCATTGATCCGCCCAGATCCTCAATCTCGGCCCTCGCATACGCGTTTCCGCTGTTTTTAGCGATCCGGCGCTGCAGGTTGGTAATCATTCCCGCAATCGTGACTGAGGCGCCGTCGGCCGGGCCTTCCTCACCGATGATCGAGGTGATGGCCGAGTCCGCGTGCTGGCTGAGAAGCCCTTCCAGGCCCTGGAGTGGGTGGTCCGATACATACAGACCCAGCATGTCGCGCTCGAATGCGAGCTTGTCCTTCTTTGCCCACTCCGGCAGGTCCGGGACCTCAACGGAAAGGCCGGTACCGGCGGCCGGATCATCGAATGCGCTGAAGAGATCGAACTGGTTGGCGGCTTCGTTCCGTTTGAGTACGACGACGGAATCGACCGCTTCCTCATGGATCATCGCCAGGGCGCGGCGCGGGTGGCCCAATGAGTCGAAGGCCCCGGCCTTGATCAGCGACTCGATGGTCCGCTTGTTGCAGACCACGGCCGGAACCTTCTGCAGGAAGTCCGAGAAGGATTCAAACGCACCCTTTTCCTCCCGTGCGGCCACCATTGCACCGACCACGTTGGCGCCGACGTTTCGGATCGCACCCATGCCGAAGCGGATATCGGTACCGACCGGAGTGAAGTTAACGCTCGACTCATTGACGTCCGGCGGCAGCACAGTGATGCCCATGCGGCGGCACTCGTTCAGGTAGAGCGCGAGCTTGTCCTTGTCGTCTCCGACGCTCGTCAGCAGCGCTGCCATGTACTCGGAAGGGAAATGCGCCTTAAGGTAAGCCGTCCAGTAGGCGACCACGCCATACGCTGCGGAGTGCGCCTTGTTGAAGGCGTAGTCCGAGAACGGCAGGAGGATGTCCCAGAGCGTCTTGACCGCGGCGTCGGAGTAGCCGCTGTCCTTCATGCCCTGCGAGAAGCCGGCAAACTGCTTGTCCAGCTCCTCTTTCTTCTTTTTGCCCATGGCGCGCCGGAGAATGTCCGCCTGACCGAGGGAGTAGCCCGCGACCTTCTGCGCGATGGCCATCACCTGCTCCTGATACACGATCAGGCCGTAGGTGGTGTTCAGGATCTCGGCAAGCGGCTCCTCCAGCTCCGGATGGATTGGAGTGATCTCCTGCATGCCGGTCTTTCGCAGCGCGTAGTTCGTGTGCGAATTGGCGCCCATGGGGCCGGGCCGGTAAAGCGCGATGACGGCCGAGATGTCCTCGAAGTTGTCCGGGCGCATAAGCTTCAGCAGCGACCGCATGGGCCCGCCGTCGAGCTGGAACACGCCCAGCGTGTCACCGCGGGCCAACAGCTCGTAGGATTCCTTGTCCTCCAGCGGCAGGGTTTCAAGGTCCAGGTCGAAGTTGCGGTTGAACTTGATGTTCTCAAGCGCGTCGGTCATGATCGTCAGGTTTCGCAGGCCCAAAAAGTCCATCTTGATCAGGCCGAGGCCCTCACAGGTTGGATAGTCGAACTGCGTGATTATCTGCCCGTCCTGGTCACGGCGCATGATCGGGATGATGTCGATCAGCGGCTCTGACGACATGATCACACCGGCGGCATGAACGCCCCACTGCCGCTTCAGGCCCTCAAGTCCCAGCGCGGTCTCAAAGACCTTCTGAGCGCCGGCGTCGGATTTCAGGAGTTCCCGAAGCTCCTCCGCCTCGGAGTAGCGCTTGCCCTCCTTATTGTGGACGTCCGCCAGGGCGATGCCCTTGCCCATCACGTCCGGCGGCATGGCCTTTGTGAGCCGCTCCCCCATGGAGAACGGATAGCCCATGACGCGCGAGGAGTCCTTCAGTGCCTGCTTGGCTTTGATGGTGCCGTAGGTAACGATCATCGCGACGCGCTCGTCGCCGTACTTCTCGGTGACGTAACGGATCACTTCCGCGCGGCGGCGATCATCGAAGTCGACATCGAAGTCGGGCATGGACACGCGGTCCGGGTTGAGGAAACGTTCGAAGATGAGGCCGTGGCGCAAGGGATCAAGATCGGTGATGCGCATGGCGTAAGCGGCCATTGAACCGGCGCCGGAGCCGCGGCCCGGGCCTACCCGGATGCCGTTGTTCTTGGCCCAGTTGATGAAGTCGGCGACCACGAGGAAATATCCCGGGAAGCCCATCTGGGAAATAACCCCGACCTCGTAGTCCGCCTGTTTGCGGACGTCGTCCGGGATGCCCTCCGGGTAGCGGTAGTGAAGGCCCTTCTCCACCTCCTTGACGAACCACGATTGCTCGTTCTCCCCTTCCGGGACGGGGAACCGCGGCATGTAGTTGGCATTGGTATTGAATTCGACGTCACAGCGTTCAGCGATGAGCAGGGTGTTGTCACAGGCCTCAGGGAAGTCGCGGAACACCGCCCGCATCTCCGCCGGAGACTTGAGATAGAACTCGTCAGCGTCGAATTTGAACCGCTTCGGATCCGCCATGGAGGAGCCCGACTGCACGCAGAGCAGCGCCGCGTGGGCTTTGGCGTCCTCCGCGTGGGTGTAGTGCAGGTCATTGGTTGCCACGAGGGGCAGGCCCAGTTCCCGGGCGAGCTTGATGAGGTCGGCGTGAACGTTCCGCTCGATATCGAGCCCGTGATCCATGAGCTCACAGAAGAAGTTGTCGGGACCGAAGATGTCCCGGAAGTCGGATGCGGCCTGCAGTGCCTCGCGGTACAGGCCGAGGCGCAGCTTGGTTTGCACCTCACCGGACGGGCAGCCGGTGGTGCCAATCAACCCTTTGCCGTAGGTCTGCAGCAGATCACGGTCCATGCGGGGCTTGTACAGGTAGCCCTCCAGCGATGCCAGGGAGGACATCCGGAAGAGATTATGCATCCCCTCGGTCGTCTCGGACCAGAGCGTCATGTGGGTGTACGCGCCTGCGCCGGAGACGTCGTCGCGTCCGCCGCCGCCCCACTTGACACGGGTCTTGTCTGCGCGGGCGGTTCCCGGCGTGAGGTATGCCTCGACGCCGACGATGGGCTTGATGCCGGCGTTGCGGGCCTTGTTCCAGAAGTCGAAGGCCCCGAACACGAACCCATGGTCTGTGGTGGCCAGCGCGTTCATTCCGAGCTCGGCTGTGTGGCTGAACAGGTCATTCAGGCGGGCGGCGCCATCGAGCATCGAGTACTCGGTGTGGTTGTGTAGGTGGACAAATGAGTCGCGGGACGGAGCCTGGGCAACTCGGGATGAGGACGGAGCTGAGGAAACCACCAACTCATTCTAGCGAGCGCCCGGGACCCTTCCGGGTTGCCGCTGCGCGAGTGTCGGTTTTAGACCATCCCGGTGGCCAGCGCGTCGAGGGCGTACTGCAGGTCCATGGGGAACTTGCTCTCGACGGCCACCCGCTCACCGCTGCGCGGGTGGGCGAAGGAAAGCATGCTGGCATGCAGCCACTGGCGGGTGAGGCCCAGCTCGGCCGCCAGCTTCGGATCTGCGCCATAGGTGAGATCACCGGCACACGGGTGCCGGAGCGCCGAGAAGTGAACGCGGATCTGATGGGTACGTCCCGTTTCCAGCCGCACTTTGACCAGCGTCGCCTTGCCGAAAGCTTCCTCAACCCAGTAGTGGGTGACGGACGGGCGCCCGTCCTCCATGACGGCAAACTTCCAGTCATGCGCGGGGTGACGGCCGATCGGGGCCTCGATCGTTCCTTCAAGCGGATCCGGCAGGCCCTGGACAAGCGCATGGTACTGCTTGTCGACCGTCCGCTCTCGGAAAGCTTGTTTGAGGGCGGTATAGGCATGCTCGCTCTTGGCAACCACCATGGCTCCGGAGGTCCCGACGTCGAGCCGGTGGACGATGCCTACCCGCTCCGGGGCGCCCGAGGTGGAGATCCGGTAACCCGCGGCCGCCAGCGCTCCAACTACCGTGGGACCCACCCAACCCGGCGACGGATGTGCAGCGACGCCGACCGGTTTGTCGATGACCACGAAGTCTTCGTCGTCAAGCAGGATTTCCATCCCCTCGACGGGCTCGGCCACAATCTGCAGGGGGTCCGGTTGGTCCGGCACAGTCACGATGAGGCGGCTTCCCGGCACCGCGCGCGCCGACTTCTGCACGGTAGCGCCATCCAGTGTGACGTACCCGGCGCTGCACCACGTCGCAGCGACTGAACGGGAGGCTCCGGTCAGCGAGGCCAGGACAGCATCCATGCGCTGGCCCTCCGCCGATTCCGGAATATCGAATGCGTTAGGGACGCTCATCTTCCGCCACCTCGGATCCGTCTGTGTGCTCCTGCTCCTCATTGCTGCGCCGCCCGTCCATGCCGATGCCGCGCAGCGTCAGGAGACAGATGAGAATGACACCGCTGACGACGGCCGTGTCGGCGATGTTGAAGATCGCGAAGTTGGGCAGCGCAATGAAATCGACGACGTGCCCCTGCCCGAAGGCGGGTTCGCGAAGCACTCGGTCGGTGAAGTTTCCGAGGGCGCCGCCCAGCACCAGCCCCAGCGCGACGGCCCAGCCTTTCGAGGCGACCTTCCCGATCTGGGAGATGATGGCGAGGGAAACGAGTCCCTGAATGATCGTGAAGACCCAGGTGATTTCCGTCCCGATGGAGAACGCCGCACCGGGATTGCGAATGAAGTGCCAGCTCAACACGGGCGGCAGCACCTCAGTGATCTGGCCCTCCGCCATGGTGGCGACCACCCAGATCTTGGTGAGCTGATCGAAGATGTAGGCAACCAGCGCGAAGGCAACCAGAAGCAGGGCATAACGTACTCCGATCCGTTTACCATGCTTGCGATGGGGGCGGCCGGAATCGTGGCCTGAGGCGGGCTGATGCTCGGTCATGGTGCTTTCAGTAGTACGCGCCGAAGGCGGCGGCAATGGACGCTTAGCTCACCATCCAGAGTACGGCAGAGGCCAGCCGCCGGATAAACCGGCGGCTGGCCTCTGCAAACTTGACTCCGGGTTAGGCGTCAGCAGTTTCCGACGCGACTGACCCGCGGGAATCGAGGTCGCGAAGCTGTCCCTCGATGTACGCCTTGAGGCGGGAGCGGTAGTCGCGCTCGAAGCTGCGGAGCTGCTCCACCTTACGCTCAAGGACTGACTTCTGCTGTTCGAGGGCGCCGAGTACCTTGCGGCTCTTCTCCTGGGCGTCATTGACTAGCCCGCTGGCTTCAATCTGCGCTTCGGCAATGATCTTGTCGCGCTGCTCAACACCTGCATTGACGTACTCATCGTGAAGCTTCTGCGCCATTGCCAGAACGCCCGCCGCGGACTCGGCGGTACCGCTCTGCTGAACCGGGGCAGCAGCAGCCGGCTGGGGGGCGGGACGCTCCTCCACCTTCGGCGCCTCTACCTTCGGCTCCTCAGGCTTTTCTTCTTCACGGACCTCTTCGGTCTTGGTGCTGGCGGCCACCGGGGCGGGGACAGCAGCGTTCTGCGCCGTGCCCGTGGAAACTTCCGAAAGCTGGCGGCGAAGATCGTCATTCTCCTGGTTCAGGCGACGCAGCTCGACGACGATCTCGTCGAGGAAGTCATCCACCTCGTCCTGGTCGTAGCCCTCACGGAACTTAGTGGGCTGAAACCGCTTGTTGACAACATCTTCTGGCGTCAGGGCCATCTGGTCACCTCATATGGATTTAGTCGAAGCCGCCTGTCGAGCAGACCTGACAACGGTACCGAATTGTGGACGTGCTAGTGGAGGTAATCTCCTGCTTCACACCAATATGTGATTCAGCGTATATCTTTTAGGTCTCGAAAACTAACCCGATCAGGCCATTGCCAGGGAACCCGCGATGGCCTTGAGGATAGTAGCCCCCAGGAACACCACGATGAATGCCAGGTCGAGCGACACGCCGCCCAATCGCAACGGCGGGATCAGTCGGCGAAACAGACGGATGGGCGGATCTGTCACGGCATACACCATGGAGGCGAGGATGAGCGCCAACCTGCGCGGACGCCAGCTGCGGGCGAACATCTGTACAGCGTCATAAACAATGCGAATGATAAGCGCGAGCTGGAACAGCATCAGCACCAGGTAGATCAGGGCGAAGACCAAGCTCACGTGTCAGTCACAGTCCTCTGGCATGAACGGAATAGTTACGAGTAACAGTAAACCGCGTCAGCTTTGATTGAAGAAACTGGCCTGACCATCGCTGGCCTTCTGGTCCTCACCAAGCACCTCGATGTAGGAGGGGGAGAGCAGGAACACCTTGTTCGTGACTCGTTCAATCGAGCCGTGGAGACCGAAGACCAGTCCGGCCGAAAAGTCGACGAGCCGCTTCGCGTCTGCCTCACCCATATCCGTGACGTTCATGATGACTGGTATGCCGTCGCGGAAGCTTTCTCCGATGATCTTGGCGTCATTGTAGGAGCGCGGGTGTACGGTCGTGATCTGGCGGAGCGATGAAGCGTCCTCACGTGCCGACTGCGCACGCTTGATGGGGGTGACCGGGGCGCGGTACTCCTCCGGAGCTGCCTTTGCTACCGGAGCGGCTTCGACATGGCGCTCTTCACGGTCGTAGTCCACGGAGTAGTCCTCATTCCTGCTGTGAGATGTCTTGGGCTCGGGCTCATAGTGCTCGTCCCCGTCGGCGAGCCCAAGGTAGATCATTGTCTTGCGCAGTGCGCCAGCCATGGTAGCTCCTGTCATTCCTTCGTCATGCACCTGTCATACAAGCTGCGATGCAAGATGTCATTCAAGATGGTCCAGGACGCCCTTTGACACCCCCGGTTACAGCCCCGACGCTACCCCACCGGAGGGCGGGCACCGAGGATATCTGAACCGACGCGCAGGTGTGTCGCTCCGGCTGCGATTGCCTGTTCCAGATCCCCGCTCATGCCGGCGGAGATACCGCGGGCATCGGGATATTGTGCGACGACGTCCGTCGAGATGTCAGTCAGCCGGCTGAATGCTTCGCGGGGGTCTTCATCGAGTGGCGCTACGGCCATCACTCCGGCCAGCCGCAAGCCGTCAGCAGCATGGATCGCTGCGGCAACCTCGAGCACATCGGAAGGACGGGCTCCCCCACGACCGCGGTCTTCCACCGACAGGTTCACTTGGACGAAGCAGTCCAAAACAGCAGAACGCGCGACTGTGCCAACTGATTCGATTGCAGGGGGCCGGTTCGCCCGCCGCATTGCCTTCTCAAGTGCGCTAACCAGAGAAGTACGGTCAACGGAGTGCACAGCGTGTGCGTAACCCACGACTGACCGGGCCTTGTTTGTCTGCAGCTGGCCGATGAAGTGCCAGCGCAGCTCCGCGCTGGACACTGCTTCCGCTTTGGCGGCCGCCTCCTGGTCCCGATTCTCCCCCACGTCCCGTATCCCGAGCCGACTCAACAGCATCACGTCCTCAGGTGGAAAGAACTTCGTCACCACAATGAGCGTCGGCCGGTCCCGGCGGCCGCAAGCCGCCATCGCCTCATCAATCCGGTTGTTGACCTGCCGCAGATTGGCCTCGAGTACACCGAGCCTGCCCGGTTCAGCCATGCCGCCAGACCAGTCCTGCCAGCCGCCCCTCCGGACGTCCCTTCCCGACGGCGCGATGGGAAAACAGCCCATCGTTCTCGAGGGTGCATGGATTCTTGCTGCCGCCGGCATTGTGCACGGAGACCCCGGCCGCTTCGAGCTGACTGCGGACACCGGCTGGCAGGTCGAGTGCAGGCGTCCCCCAGCTCGTGGTGCTCAGGGCCGAGGGAACAACGCCCGCGACCTGCTCGCGCATGTCCTCGGGCACCTCATAGCAGCGGCCGCAGATCGACGGGCCTATCCAGGCAGAAGTGGTCAGGGCGCCGCGCTGACGCAGCTCTTCAACTGTCCGACCCGCGATGTCGCCTTCAACCCCTTTGCGGCCGGCATGAACGACGGCGGTGACATGGTCGCCGCGTGCAGTGGATCCAACGAGCACCACGGGCACGCAGTCCGCAACCAGTACGGCCAGGGCATCGGTTCCCGTCGGGCTCAACAGGGCGTCAGCGTCCGGCACGGCGTCCGGTCCCGCCTCCACAACAGTAGTTGAGTGCGTCTGGTTCATGAACCGGAGGGAACCCGTGGGAATCCCCAGTTGAGCCTCCAGTGTTCGTCTGGACCGAACGACGGCATCCGGATTACCTCCGACCCGGGGAGCCAGGTTCCCCGCACTCAGATCGGTGAAGGCGATCCGGATGCCGGGCGCTACGTCTGATGTCCAGAAAAACAACGGTTACTTCAGGAAGTCGGGAACGTCCAGGTCATCGGAGCGTCCGGTCGAGTAGTCGGGTTCCACGACGGCCGGCAGGTCGACGTCAAACCCCGCATCGCCCGGCACGTCATTCCCGCGTCCGTTGGACGAGTGGTGGGACCAGGAACCGTAGCCGGCCCCTGCGGCAACGGTCTGCGGAGCAGGCGCCGCCTCGCGTCCGATAGCGGGAGCCGACGCCGGCTTGGCCGCAGGCGCGGCAGGCTGGGAGGTCGCGTCGACCTGGTCGAAGCCTGCGGCAATGACGGTAACCCGTGCTTCGTCGCCCAGTGCGTCGTCGATCACTGCACCGAAGATGATGTTTGCTTCCGGGTGCGCGACTTCCTGCACAAGGCGGGCGGCCTCGTTGATCTCGAACAGGCCGAGATCGGAACCGCCCTGAATCGACAGCAGGACGCCGTGGGCGCCGTCGATGGAAGCCTCCAGGAGTGGAGAGGCGATCGCCAGTTCCGCAGCTTTGACCGCGCGGTCCTCGCCGCGGGCGGAGCCGATACCCATGAGAGCCGAACCCGCGCCCTGCATGACCGATTTCACGTCCGCGAAGTCAAGGTTGATCAGGCCCGGGGTGGTGATGAGGTCTGTGATGCCCTGTACACCGGAGAGCAGCACCTGATCAGCTGAGCGGAATGCGTCGAGCATGGAGACGTTGCGGTCGCTGATGGACAGCAGGCGGTCATTGGGGATGACGATAAGGGTGTCGACTTCGTCGCGAAGAGTGTCGATACCGGTTTCCGCCTGATTGGAACGACGGCGGCCCTCGAACGTGAACGGTCGTGTCACCACACCGATGGTCAGCGCACCAAGCGAGCGCGCGATTCGCGCGACGACGGGTGCACCACCGGTGCCCGTACCGCCGCCTTCACCGGCAGTCACGAACACCATGTCTGCCCCGCGGATGACTTCCTCAATCTCCTCGGCATGGTCTTCTGCAGCCTTGCGGCCAACTTCCGGATCGGCTCCGGCGCCCAGTCCGCGCGTCAGTTCGCGACCGACGTCGAGCTTCACATCGGCATCGCTCATGAGCAGTGCCTGTGCGTCCGTGTTGATGGCGATAAATTCCACGCCGCGCAGGCCAACTTCAATCATTCGGTTGACGGCGTTCACGCCACCGCCGCCGATGCCGACGACCTTGATGACGGCCAAGTAATTCTGCGGTGCTGCCACGTCCTGTGTCCCTTGTTCGATCTGTGCGCTGGTTGGTCTTGGTGGCTGGTGATTCCAACCTTCAACTTGGATAACGTTCACTCTCAGGTTGAGGGTTAATGTTATGTCAAGTAGTTTCTTACTGAGACGCTAGGTGTCCGGTCGCCCGCATGCAATGACCTGTCCAGCGTGTCGGAAAAGTCATCGGGTTACGGGCCTCGAGGGTGTACTCACGTCGTAGACATTCACAGGCGGCTCCTGCTCCGGTTGAGCCAGCAGGGCGGCGATGACCTGAGCCTTCGCCGCGTTCTCCTCTGCACTCCCCCAGAAGATGGTCTTGCCATCGGTCAGCTTCAGCTCGACCGAGTCAATCGAATCAGCCGACGCATGCACGAGTCGCTTCCGAATATCTTCCGGTAGAGCTGCGAGTACATCCGCAATCGAGGAGAACACCGAACTGTTGACTGCGTTTGTACCCCCGTCAATCAGCGGTAGCGCAACGGATTCCCGATCCGCAACGGTGGTGAGTTGCCGGCCTTCGGAGTCGATCAATGTGAAACTTTCGCCGCTCTCCAGGATCGCGACAGGAGTGCGCTCCATAACGGTGACGCTGAGGGTCGACGGCGGCGCCGCTGCCACTGACACATCCTCGATGGGTGGGAAGGCATCGAGCAGGGCGCGGACGTCGTCGTCGCCTATGCGGGTAAGCGACCTGCCCATAAGAGGTTCCAACGCCGCAGTGATCTGGTCTTCCGGTACCAGCCGGTTCCCCTGTATATCGAGAGTGCGCACAGCCAGCGCGGGCGAAAAGACCAGGTAGGCAATCACGCCTGCAACCAACAGCACGGCTGAGATGGCAGCAGCAAGCCACCACCTCCTGCGCCGCCGGCCTCTTGGCTCCGGGAAGGCAATGACCGTGGCGCTTTCATCCTCGCGGTCCAGCAGCGCAACCGGAGCTTCCCTGGACGCCGAGACGCGCTCCGGCCCCGGAGTCCGGGGCTGCCGGGGGTATACCTGCTTTTCGGCCGTGATGGTTTCGCTGCCGTGCGCGGTGCCACCCTGTTTCGCCGGCTTGCCTGGTCTGCGCGGCGGACGGGTTGTCACTGCACACTCCCCTTCCCAGCAAGGAGGTCGACGATCAGCGGACCGAAGCGGGTGACGTCCCCCGCACCAATGGTAAGGATGATGTCGCCGGTATCGGCGCCACGGGCGATCTCCTGCAGCGCAGCATCCGCGTCAGGGGCGTACCCGCCGGGAACGGTGAGCCGCTCGCTGATGAGCCGGCTGGTCACCCCCTCCACCGGGTCCTCCCGGGCGGCATAGATGTCGAGTATCCTCACCGTGTCTGCGAGCGAAAGTGCGACAGCGAACTGCTCAGCGAACTCCTGCGTGCGTGAGAACAGGTGCGGCTGGAACAGGACGTGGACCCGATGCTCACCCGCAACCGTCCGGGCGGCGCTGAGCGCCGCCGCAACCTCAGTGGGGTGGTGGGCATAATCATCGAACACGCGCACGCCGCCGGCCTCGCCCTTGGTCTCGAAACGCCGTGCGGCACCGGAGAAGGAAGCCAGGCCCGCCGCGGCTGCAGCAGGGTCCACGCCGAGTTCAAGTCCCACGGCGAATGCAGCGGCGGCGTTCAGGACATTGTGGCGGCCAGGAACCGCCAACTGGAGTTCCTGCTGACTGTCGAGGCCGTCAACAGTGAAAGAGAGCAGGCTGTTCGACGTGCTGCCGAGGGCGCGCGTGTTGCTGATCCGAACGTCCGCACCCGGGGTGTAACCGTAGGTCCGCACACGCCGTGCGCCGGTGGTTCGCGCCGCCAGGGCGGCAGCACCGTCGTCGTCATGGCACGCGACCAGCACCCCGTCGTCGGCGGGCAACAGCTGAGCGAACCGGTCGAAGGACTCGTACACCGCCTCGGCCGATCCGTAATGGTCCAAATGGTCCGCTTCAACATTGGTGACAACGCCGATGCGGGGACGGTAATTGAGGAATGAACCGTCGGACTCGTCCGCCTCCGCAACGAAAACGTCCCCGTCCGCCCATTCGGCATTGACCCCGAGCGCGGCAACGTCCCCGCCGATCGCGAACGACGGACGAGTTCCGGCGGCCTGCAGCATGACGGTGATCATCGCCGTCGTCGTGGTCTTGCCATGGGTGCCGGCAACAGCAACCACCTCCCGCCCGTCCATCGCGGCGGCAAGCGCCTCCGAACGATGCAGGATGCGCAGCCCGCGCGCCTTTGCCTCGACGAGCTCGGGGTTGGTATCCCGGATTGCGCTGGATACCACCACGGTATCTGCGGCGCCCACGTTCGCTTTCTCGTGGCCGACATGCACCCGCGCTCCGAGGGCTGCAAGAGCCTGCAGGCCACGCGAGTCGGCCGCATCCGATCCGGAGACGGCTACTGAGCGGCCAAGCAGGACACGCGCCACAGCGGACATGCCCGCTCCGCCGAGACCGATGAAGTGGACACGGCCCAGATCCCGGATAACCGTACTCATGAGCGGCCTCCCGCGGCGTCGATGATGAGCTCCGCCATGCGGACGTCCGCGTCGCGTACGCCGAGCGGCGCCGCGGCCAGCGACATCCGTTCCAGCCGTCCGGCGTCCTGCACGAGTAGGAGTGCCTCGGTTAACAGCCAGTCACCGGTCAGCTGCGCATCCTCGACCATGAGGCCGGCGCCGGCGTCCACCAGCTCCGAAGCATTCCGACGCTGCTCACCGTTTCCGTGCGGCAGGGGCACGAACACAGTGGGCAGCCCGACTGCCGCGACTTCACAGACAGTTGCGGCGCCCGCGCGGGCGAGCAACAAATCCGCCGCGGCGTACACCTTCTCCATGCCGTCCACGTACTCGACCTGGCGGTAGCCGTCCGTGGCGAGCAGGGCGCCGTCGGGCCCTGCAACTTGCTTTCCACGGCCGGTGATATGGAGTACCTGGACCCCGGTACCGTCGGCGGGGATTTTGGGCGCCGCGGCGGCCACCGCCCGGTTGATGCTCGCTGCACCGGAGGATCCGCCGGTGACGATGAGCGTGGGGAGGTCTGGATCCAGGCCCAGGTCGACGCGTGCTTGATGGCGCGCGGCCGACCGGTCCAGCGTCGAGATTTCGCGGCGCATGGGCATGCCTACCCACTGCTCCTCGGGCAGACCGGTATCACGGAAGGCCACCGCGACGGTCTTTGCGATGCGGGCTCCCAACCGGTTGGCCAGTCCGGGGCGGGCATTAGCTTCGTGGATGACCACGGGAAGGCGGCGAATCCAGGCCGCAAGATAAAGCGGCGTGGACACATAGCCGCCAACCCCGACGACGACGTCGGCGCCCGCCGAGTCGATGATCTTCAGTGCCTGCCGCACCGCCCGAACGAGACGTACGGGCAGTTTGATCAGATCGACGGACAGTCGGCGCGGCATCGGAACCCGCTCGATGGTTTCCAGCCGGAATCCTGCCGCAGGTACCAGCCGCGTCTCCATCCCCGCTGGTGTTCCGACGGCGATTACACGG
This sequence comes from uncultured Arthrobacter sp., assembly GCF_947495145.1. Classification (GTDB taxonomy): domain Bacteria; phylum Actinomycetota; class Actinomycetes; order Actinomycetales; family Micrococcaceae; genus Arthrobacter_D. The sequence goes on along the minus strand of NZ_CANLXP010000001.1, from coordinate 61,185 downwards.
GCGGCGGGGTTCGCTTCGACCAGCGCACGCGCAATGGCGAGCAGTGGGCTGATATGCCCGGCAGTTCCTCCGCCGGCAAGGACAAACGACAGGGCAGCGGATTTTGTCACTGTATTCTCTTGGTCTTTCATTTGGTCTTCACGGAGTCCGTCCCGGGACTGGGTGCCGATCCGGCGGTACCCGGCACGGCGGGCGGCATGCGTCGGGCAAAGGCAAGGAGCACTCCCACTGCGGCGAGCGTGAACGTCAGTGCCGAGCCGCCGTAGGAAATGAACGGCAGCGGCACACCGATGACCGGCAGCACCCCGGTCACCATGCCGATGTTCACGAACGCCTGGCCGATCAGCCACACGAGGATGGAACCCATGAGGATGCGAACGAAGGGGTCGGTGTAACGGCGGGCCACGCGCAGGGTGGCCACGGCCAGGATACCGAACAGCGTGACGACCACCAGCGTGCCGATCAAGCCGAACTCCTCACCGATGATGGCGAAGATGAAGTCGTTGTGCGCTTCGGGGATCCAGTTCCATTTCTGCCGGCTCTGTCCGATTCCAACTCCCCACCAGCCGCCTGAGGCCAAGGCGAAAAGACCCTGGTTGGTCTGGAAGCACGGGTCTGTCGCGCTGTCACAGTTCAACCGCAGCCAGGCCTGGATGCGGGTACTCCGGGTGCTGTTCAGCAGGATGGCGCCGAAAGCGCCGGCGATCCCGAGGAGGCCTACCACGGTGAACATTTTGATCGGCGCGCCGGCAAAGAACAGTGCGGCCGCGATGATCATGCCGAGGATTATCGCTGTTCCCAGGTCACCGCCCAGCATCACGAGCAGGAGGATGATTCCACCGAGCGGCGCCACCGGTACAAGCGCGTGCTTCCAGTCCCGGATCAGGCCGCGTTTGCGCTCCAGAACCGTAGCGCACCACAGGGCAAGTGCAAGCTTCGCAGGTTCGGACGGTTGGAGCGACTGGTTGCCGATCCGGATCCAGTTCTGGTTGCCGTTGATGTTTTCACCGATCAGCAGCACCAGGACCAGCAGGACAATGGCCACCCCGAGACCAGGCCAGGCGAGGAACTTGAAGACCCTCGGCCCGAATCTCGACAGGACAAGCATCAGCACGACTCCGAGCACCGCGTACATGCTCTGCTTGAAAAAGAAGTCGAAGACGATTGCGCCCTCGTCTGTAGGCTCAACCGTGGAAGCTGCGTTGGCAATCGACTCAACGGACGACGCCGACAGCACCATCATGAGCCCGATGGCCGTCAGAGCGAGCGTGGCGCCGAGAATCATGTAGTAGCTTGAACCGCTGGTCTGCCGGTCGGAACCCTCAAGGAAGCGCCACATGCGTCCGAAGGCTCCCAGGACCCCCTTGCGCTCGGTGCGCGCTGCCGCTGCGGTAGCCGGAGGTTCGGTGCGCGAATGCACCGGGGTGCTGTTACCACCGCTGGAGTGCTGCCGCACCGCCGGCTTCCGGCGTGTTGGCCGGGTGGGCGTGCTGACCATTTACAACTCCTTAGCGGTGAATCCCTGCCCCTCCACAATCCCGCGGACCGCCTCGATGAAAGCGGCGCCGCGGTGAGCGTAGGAAGGAAACTGGTCCATCGACGCTGCTGCCGGCGCCATGAGAACAGTGTCGCCGTCCGCGGCGATCCGCAGCGCTTCGGTTACTGCCGCGCGCATGGCCTGGACGCCGTCTGAACTCGAGTGCTGGGACGGCAACTCGTCCTTACCAGTGTGACCCGCGGCGAGGTCGATCACCGGAACATCCGGCGCGTGTCGGCGTAGGGCGGAAGCGAGATCAGAGCTGTCGCGTCCGATAAGGACGGCTGCCTTGAAGCGGGCCGCGTTGTCCCGGACGAGGAGGTTGTAGTCCACCCCCTTGGAGAGCCCACCCGCGATCCAGACGACGCTGGAGAACGAAGACAGGGCGGCGTGCGCGGCATGCGGGTTGGTCGCTTTGGAATCGTTGATCCAGAGAACGCCGTCCCTGGCGGCAACCAGCTCGATGCGATGCCCGGAAGGTTCGTAATTGAGCAGTCCGTCCCGCACTGCAGCCGCTGGAACGCCTGCGGCCCGGGCCAGCGCGGCCGCTGCAAGGGCATTCGCCACGAGGTGACGGGGAACAACCTCGCCAAGATCCGTCACTGAGGCGAGCTCGGCGGCTGAATCCTTGCGCTGTTCGATGTAGGCCCGGTCCACCAGCAGCCCGTCGACGACGCCGAGCATGCTGACGGCAGGGGTGTCGGTGGTGAAGCCGATGGCTCGGCAGCCTTCCTGGACGTCGGCTTCCTCCACCATCCGCTCCGTAGCGCCATCTTCCGCGTTGTAGACGCAGGCAAGACGCGTGTTCTCGTAGATTTTCGCCTTGTCGGCGCGGTAGCCCTCGAAACCGCCGTGCCAATCCACATGGTCTTCGGCAAGATTGAGGCAAACGCTGGCGAGCGGGGCAAGGCTGAAGCTCCAGTGAAGCTGGAAACTTGAAAGCTCGACGGCGATGACGTCGTAACCCTGCGGATCACGAATAGCGTCAAGCAGCGGAGTTCCTACATTTCCCGCCGCGATGGCGCGAAGGCCGGCCGCGCGCAGCATCGATTCGGCAAGGGTGACGGTGGTGGTTTTGCCGTTGGTTCCGGTAATGGTCAACCACTCCGCAGTCGGTCTGCCCTGGCGGACACGTACCCGCCATGCGAGCTCGACATCGCCCCAGACCGGGATGCCGGCGCTGGCGGCGGCTGCCAGCAGCGGCTGGTCGGGGCGCCAGCCGGGAGAAGTCACAACCAGCTCGGGTGCCTCCCCCTCGATCGATGGGAGTGCGGCCGCCGCATCGGCGCCGAGCAGAACATCCACCGCCCCGACGATCCGGAGGGTGTCGGCCTTTGCCCTGTTTTCCTCCGAATCGGTGGCATCACACACTACGACGCGTGCGCCGAGTTCGATCAGGGTGTCAGCGGCGGAAAACCCTGACAGGCCGATCCCTGTCACCACCACGCGCAGTCCAGACCAGTCGGAGTCCCAGGTAGTCAGGTTTCCCAAACGGTCAGAGATATTCAATTGGCTCTGGTCACCGGCATTGCTCACAGAAGTACAACCCATTCAGCGTAGAAGATCCCGAGCGCGACGGCCACGAACAGGCCGGCGAGGATCCAGAAGCGCACGACCACCGTGACCTCCTGCCAGCCCTTCAGTTCGAAGTGGTGCTGCAGCGGGGCCATTTTGAAGACTCGTTTGCCGCCCGACAGTTTGAAGAAGCCCACCTGGATGATCACGGAAAGCGTGATCATGACGAACAGGCCCGCCATGATGACGAGAAGGAGCTGCGTACGGGACAGGATCGCGAAGCCGGCGATTGCTCCGCCGATCGCGAGCGAGCCGGTGTCGCCCATGAAGATCTTGGCCGGCGAGGTGTTCCACCAGAGGAACCCCACCAGCGCACCACACATGGCCCCGGCAATCAGCGCGAGATCCAGCGGATCGCGAACCTCGTAGCAGATATTGGTCGGCACGTCGGGTGACGCGCACCGCTGGTTGAACTGCCAGATGCCCATGAGCATGTAGGCACCAAAGACGAAGACGGAAGCCCCGGTGGCCAAACCGTCGAGGCCGTCGGCGAGGTTCACGCCGTTGGTGGCAGCCGTGATTATCAGATTGGACCACAGCACGAAGAGGATGGCGCCGAGAATCGATCCGGCGAATGCCAGGTCGAATGCGGTGTCCCGGACAAACGAAATGGCGGTCGATGCAGGGGTACGGCCGTTTTCGTCGGGGAAGTTCAGGGCAAGGACGGCGAACAGGATACCCACCACCGTCTGCCCGATGATCTTCGCCGGTGCGCTGAGGCCGAGGCTGCGCTGCTTGGATATCTTGATGTAATCGTCGAAGAATCCCACCACGCCCATGCCGACGGTGACCAAGAGCAGAAGGAGACCGGAGACCGTCGGTCCGTCCGACGCTCCCGCGGCCATCATGATCACGTGCGTGGCGAAGTAAGCCAGGACGACCGAGCCGACAATGACGGCGCCGCCCATGGTGGGTGTTCCGCGTTTGGTGTGATGTGCTGTGGGTCCGTCATCACGGATGAACTGGCCGTAACTCTTGCGTACCAGGAGCCTGATGAACAGCGGGGTTCCGACCAGGGCGAGGAGGAGGGCGGAAGCTGAGGCAATCAGCAGCGAAATCACAGCGAGGGGCCCCCTTGGTTTTTCGGACCGGGTCCAAACGAATCAGCCTGTGACCCAGGATCAGCTACGGGCACCGCCGTGGACTTGTCTGACGCTAATGCTAACCGATCACCCAGATGCCGGAGCCCGGCGCCGTTGGAGGACTTCACCAGGACGAGATCTCCCGGCTGCAGTTCACGTTCAAGGATCCCCTCGGCCTCGGCGACGTCCTTCACGAAGATCGCTTCGTCGCCCCAGGATCCTTCCAGTACGGCGCCGGTGTGAAGCGCCTTGGCGCCGTCTCCGACGACGAGCAGTTTTGAGATGTTGAGCCGGACAGCAACTCTTCCCAGCGCGTCATGGGCAGCGATGGAGTCCTCGCCCAGCTCAAGCATCTCGCCCAGCACAGCCCAGGTGCGGCGGCCGCGGCCGAGCTCGGCGAGCGTTGCAAGCGCTGCGCGCATCGACTCGGGATTGGCGTTGTAAGCGTCGTTGATGACCGTCACCCCGTCCTGCCTGTCAGTGCGCTCCATGCGCCACCGGCTGACCGCGCGGGCACTGCAGAGCCCGGAAGCGATCCGCTCCCCGGGAATCCCGAGCGCATGGGCAGCCGAGGCCGCCGCAAGAAGGTTGGCAACGTGATGCCGCCCGATCAGCAGCGGCCGGACCTCATGACGGCCGCCGTCGGAAAGGACCAGCGAGAAACAGGGGTTGCCCTCGACGGAGAGCGCCACGTCCTCGGCCCGGACGGCGGCGCTGCCGGCGCGGTGGAAGGTCGAGTCCTCAGTGAAGAAGGTCACCCGCGCCCTGGTGTGGTCGGCCATAGCCGTCACTCGCGCATCGTCACCGTTGAGAATGGCGACACCCCCATCCTCCAGGGACCGCGGCAGTTCTCCCTTGGCCTTCGCGATCATCTCCACGCCGCCGAACTCCCCGGCATGCGCGGAGCCCACACAGAGAACAATTCCGATGTCGGGCTTCACCATCGACGCAAGGTATTCGATATGCCCGACGCCGGTGGCTCCCATCTCGATGATCAGATAACGGGTGCCGTACTCGGCTGAGAAAACAGTGAGGGGAACGCCGATCTCGCCGTTGTATGAGCCGATTGGAGCGACAGTAGGACCTTCTTGCCGCAACACTTGCGCCAGTACGTCCTTCGTCGTGGTCTTGCCGGCAGAACCGGTAATGCCGATGACCGTGAGCGGTGAATGGGCGCGGAGGCGGCGTACCACCTCACCGGCAAGCTTGCCCATAGCTTCCACAACGTCAGATACCACCACCGCAGGAAAGTCTCTTCCGCCGTCGTCGGTGACAATCCGTTCAACCAGGGCGAGAACCGCGCCGTTGGCAAAGGCGCTGCCAAGGAAGTGATGGCCGTCGGTGGACTCTCCCGGCTTGGCGATGAAGAGCCCGCCCGGGCGGCTCTCGCGGGAATCGGTGGTGGCCGAATGGACGACCAGCGACGAAGCCTGCCGGGCCGACTCCGAAAGCGTTCCGCCCGTAACTGCCGCGATGTCGGCTGCGCTGAATTCAATCATGACGATCTAGGACTCTATCCTGTTGCCGGAAAGCACAGAGAATCCATGGCGTGTCAACGCGGCGGCCAGCTCAACCCGGTCATCGAGGGGCAGATTCACACCCTTGACCTCCTGCCACACTTCGTGCCCCCGCCCCGCGACCAGCACCACATCGCCCCTGCGGGCAAGGGACACTGCACGATCGATCGCCTTTGCACGCGGAAATACCTCCATGATCTCGCACTCCAGATTTTCAGCTTCGCGTGCCGCGCGGGCACCCTCAAGCACGCTCGCCCGGATACCCGCCTCGTCCTCATCATGGGGGTCGTCATCGGTAACGATCACGACGTCGGCCCGACGTGCGGCCGTGGCGCCCATGATCGGGCGTTTGGAGACGTCCCGCTGGCCGGTGGCACCGAAGACGACAAGCACCCGGGAGTCGGTGCCCGGCACCCGAACCGAATCGAGTGTCAGGGCCAGCGCGTCCGGGTTGTGTGCGAAGTCCACGATCGCCGCCGGGCTCTCGCCGATCAACTGCATGCGTCCGGGCACCTGGGTGGTGAAAGGGTCGTGCTCGTCGGCCGCCCGCTGCAGGTCGGCCGCAGTTATACCCGAAGCGAGAACCATGACAGCGGCCAGGGCGGCGTTGGCCACATTGAAGGTGCCCGGGAGGCCGCAACGGAGGCGCAACTGTTCGTGCTCCGGACCTGTAAGCGTGAAGGTGTGCCCAAGACCGGTCCGCTCGACCTGCGAGACGCGCCAGTGCGCCCCAGCCAGGCCCGATGCCGACACCGTGATGGTTTCCACCCCGGCTTCATCGGCCATTCGGCGGCCCCACTCATCATCCACCATGAGCACCGCGCGGGAGGTACGTTCCGGCCGGAAGAGCGCGGCCTTGGCAGCAAAGTATTCCTCCATACTCCCGTGGAGGTCCAGATGATCCTGGGTCAGGTTGGTGAAGCCCGCAACGTCGAAACGGACTCCGTCGACACGGCGGTACTCGATTGCGTGTGAGGAGACCTCCATCGCGGCCGCATCGATGCCGTGCTCCCGCATGAGAGCGAGGATGCCGTGCACCTGCGGAGATTCCGGCGTGGTCAGCGTGGACGGAATGGCCGTCTCGCCGGCCCGAATCTCGATTGTTCCGATCAAACCGGTGCTCTTCCCCAGCGCGGATTCCAGTGCATTGAGGAAGTAGGTGGTTGTCGTCTTTCCGTTGGTGCCGGTCACGCCATAGAGGACCGGACGATCAGCAGCGGGCTGGCTGTTGAAAACGACGGCGGCGAGCGGCCCCACATAATCCCGCACCGGAGTTGCGAGGAAGAGCGGGACGTCAGAGCCGTCCAGCGCCGTCGTCGCGGCTTTGAGGCCCGATTCGTCAGTGAGCACGGCCGCCGCTCCGCGAGTCACAGCCTGGCCGGTGAAGTCGGCTCCATGACGGCCCGTACCCGGGACAGCGATGTACAGGTCCCCGGTGCGGACCTGCCGTGAATCGATGGTGACGCCCGTGATCGCTGCCTGGCTGCCGCCGTCGTTCCCCAGGTCCACCTGCTGCACGGGGGGCAGATCGGAACCCAGCGCGGCGAGCACCTGGCTCATTGTCCGTGGAAGGACGAAGGCCGGCCGCATGCGGGCGCCGACAGCTGAATGTTCATTTGTGGACACGTTGGGCCTGCTAACGCGGATCAGTACACGACCGGGTAAGTTTCGGGCTTACCGGTCGAGGGCGGGACGCTGTTCGAGTTGAGAACGTACTTCATGACCTTCTGGAAGGACTCCCCCGGAACCAGATAGTACAGGTCTCCCTGGGGCCGCTGCAGGGTCACCACAACGATGTACTGCGGATCCTCCATCGGCGCCATGCCGGCATAGGAAAGCGTGTAGCCGTCGTAACCGCCCTGCGGACTGGGCGCTTCAGCGGTGCCGGTCTTGGAACCTACCCGGTACTCCTCAAGCGCTCCGGATGCACCGGATCCTTCCACCGTGACTGTCTCCAGCATGGTGTGGAGCTCATCTGCGGTTTCCTCGGAAACCACCCTTGTGCCCTCCGCCTGGGGAACCTCGTGCTCAGTGCCGTCGGCGTCGATATAGGCGTCGATGAGCCGGGGCTGCAGCCGGACGCCGTCATTGGCCACAGCCTGGTAAACCATGGCCGTATGCAGCGCGGTCTGGGCCAGGCCCTGTCCGAAAAGCACGGTGTACTGCTGGCGCTCGTCCCAGGAGTCCGGGGTGGGCAGGATGCCCGCAGTCTCGCCATTGAGTCCCACGTTCAGCGGCTCGCCGATTCCGAACTTGCGCAGCCAGTCATAACGCTGCTGATTGCTCAGTTGTTCACCGATCATGACCGTGCCGGTGTTCATTGACTTGGCGAAGATACCCGCCGCCGTCCGCTTCTCGGTTCCGTGCTCGAATGCATCCTTGAAGGTCTGGCCATCGACGGTGTAGGTAGGCGGGGTTTCAAACCTGCTGGTCGGTTTAATGATCCCCTCCTCAAGCGCTGCGGCCATGGTAATCAGCTTGGTGGTGGAGCCCGGCTCGAACGAAGCAGTCACCGAAAGGGGCTTCCAGAATGTAGGGTCGGTAGCCGCGTAATCATTCGGGTCAGGTGTGGTTGACTCGGCCATCGCCTTGATGGCCCCCGTCTTCGCTTCCACGACCACTATGTTGCCCCACTCGGCGTTGTAGTCTTCGACCTGCGCGGCGATAGTCTGCTGCGCGAAGTACTGAAGGTCCTGATCGATAGTCAACCGTACCGATTGACCGTCCTGGGCGGGCACGTCCTCATTGGTCGCGTACGGTATGCGGATGCCGTCGCCGCCGATTTCAAAGGTGCGGCTGCCCGGCGTTCCGGTCAGCTGCTCATCCTGCGTTAGTTCGATGCCGCTCAGGGCGCGTCGGTCGCCGCTCATGAAGCCGAGAATGGATCCCGCGACTGCTCCCGAGGGGTAGGTGCGCAGCGTTGTGGGATCGGCGTAAACCCCCGGCATCCCGACAGCGAGCACCCGGTTCCGCACATCGGGAGTCACGGAGCGCGCAACAAAAGCGAATGAGGCGTCACCGAGGACCGAAGCCTTGAGCGTCGCGACATCCTGTCCGAGGATCGCGGAAAGCTCCTCGAAGCCCTGCTCCAACGGGATGTCCTCGACACGCTCATCTGTCTCCGGGTTGTACCGGTCGAAGGTCTCCCCGCCGCTGAGCCTCTGATCCACCACGATGTCGAAGCGCTGCACGGTGTGCGCAAGTTCATTGCCTTCGTCGTCAAGGATGCTGCCGCGCAGCGCGGGCACCTGCTGGGTGACCAGCCGCTTGTTCAGCCCTGCCTGCGCCATTCCGCCGAGGTCCAGGCCCTGAACCTGAAACAGGCGGACTCCCAGAACCAGCAGCAGAATCAGGACGAACGCGAGCCCGACCCGAAGCCTCGCGGCTCCGAGCGCGACCCGTCGTGTTTCATGCTGGGGGTTGTCGGCTGGTGCCACCGTGGTTCCTCGCTGGTTGTGTACTGCTTATCTCTTACTGTCCGGGCGCGGCCTGGGCGGGTGCCGGGATGGTTCCGCCATTGGCCGGCGCCTCCGCGGGAGCTTCAGCCTCCGCAGGAGCTTCAGCCGGCGCGGCTTCAGCCTCCGCAGGAGCTTCTGCCGGCGCGGCTTCAGCCGGCGCAGCAGCTTCGCTGGACGCTTCAGCTTCGCTGGACGCTTCTGCCTCGCTGGGCGCCACAGGCGCAACAGCTTCACTGGGCACGTTCACTGCTGGTGCCGGTACAAGAACAGGCGGTGCATCGGACTCCTTGGCTGGCTCCGGGCTTCCGGTGACTGCCAACGAATTTACATCAATGGTTCCGAAAGTCGGGGACGCGACCATGTCGAGTTCGTGCGCCGCCACAGCGAGGTTCTGGGGAGCCTTGAGACTCTCCAGCTGCTGCGTCAATGCCTGGTTCTGCTCCGCAAGGGCTACTTCCTCGCCACGCAGCGACACCAGCTTGTACTGGCTGCTCGAGACGGAGATGTTGAGCATGAGGACTACCACCAGTGCGGCGATCAGCGCGGCCATCGAAAATACGGCGAACGGTACCCGGCCACGCGTGGGTGCTGCGGGAACCACCGAGAGCGGGGTCCGGCGTCGTTCGCGTTCAGGTTGTGCGTCAGGACGCGAAATGACCGGATGTTCGAGGGCTCTGGCGGTATTTCCGGCAACTGCGCCGACCGTTGCGTGAGCTCTGCGATGCGCAGACGGCCTCTGCTGCACTGTTTGGCTCATCATGCGTTCCTGTCTGTCGTGCTGGATTCTGTCGTGCTGGATTTGATGCGTTCGACTGCCCTGAGCTTCGCGGATGCGGCGCGCGGGTTCTCGGCGATTTCCTCGTCGGTGGGGGCTTCGGTGCCCCTGGTCAAGGTTTTGAGCCAGGGCTTGTGTTCTTCGAGCTCCACCGGGAATCCGACGGGAGCAGACGAGCGGGTCCCCGCCGTGAACGCGGCTTTCACGATCTTGTCCTCGAGTGAGTGGTAAGACATCACCACCACCCGTCCCCGCACGCCGACCGATCCAAGTGCTGCCGGGATTGCGCGGGTGAGTACCGAAAGCTCTTCGTTGACCTCGATGCGCAGGGCCTGGAAAGTGCGCTTGGCCGGGTGTCCGCCGGTCCTCGCGGCTCCGGCGGGAACAACCGACCGGATCACATCGACCAATTCACCGGTTGAGGCGAAGAGTTTGGTTTGACGCGCCGAGACGATGGCTGACGCAATCCGCCCCGCGAACTTCTCCTCGCCCCAGGTGCGGATGATCCGCCGCAGGTCGTCTTCGGAGTAGGTGTTCACGACGTCTGCAGCGCTCTGCCCTGCGCTCGTGTCCATCCTCATGTCGAGGGGTGCGTCATAGGAGTAGGCGAACCCGCGCTCCCGCTCGTCCAGTTGAAGAGAGGAAACGCCGAGGTCGAACAGAATTCCGTGTACCTGCCCGATGCCGAGGTCCTCGAGCACCGAAGGGATTTCGTCGTACACCGCATGCACGAGGTCAGTGCGGTTCTGATACGGCGCCAGCCGCTCTCCTGCCAGCCGCAGGGCCTGCAGGTCGCGGTCTATTCCCACAAGATGAAGCCCCTCGAACCGCTGAAGCAGCGCCTCGGAGTGGCCTCCCATACCGAGAGTTGCATCGACGACGACGGCGCCGTCACCGGCAGCCTCGATGGCGGGAGCGAGGAGGTTGATGCAGCGGCCCAGCAGTACGGGAATGTGTCGTTCCTGAGTGGGACGCTCCTCCCCCATACGCCCGCTCCTTCCTGCTCGCTCGTTCAGGCTGCTCACCCGAGTGGAATCATTGCGTTGGTTCTTCGATCAGATCCCCATCCGCTCCTGGCTTCCGCCTGCCTGGCTCCGGGGAAGGTGAGCCAGGAAGTCGAAAGCTGGGCGGCTGGAGGTCTCATCCAAGACCCGCTTGCAACTTCGTAATTCTTCTAATGCTGTTGATCCTGCGTGACTGGCAGCGACTGTCAGAGAATTCCCGGCAGCGCATCTTCGTCGGTTTCGGAGAAGGCGGTTTCCTTCTCCTCGAGGTAGGTGCTCCATGCGGTTGCGTCCCAGATTTCGGCGCGGTTTCCTGCACCGATAACTGCCAGCTCGCGATCAAGCCCCGCGTAACTACGCAGCATCGGTGGGATGGTCACCCTGCCTTGCTTGTCCGGGACCTCATCCGAAGCACCGGACAGGAAGACCCGGATGTAGTCCCGAGATTGACGCGATGAGATTGGCGCATCACGCAATTGCTCATGAACCCGTCCGAATTCCTGCTGGCTAAAAACGTAGATGCAGCGCTCCTGCCCCCTGGTCAGAACCAGACCGTCGCTCAGTTCATCGCGAAACTTCGCCGGAAGGATCAACCGCCCCTTCTCGTCCAGCCGCGGCGAGTGTGTTCCGAGGAACATCCGCCACCGCCTGTCAGTCCGGGAGAGCCAAGCGCCACCACTACGCTCTTATAGCCTCCACTTTACTCCACAATCCTCCCCCGTCAATGCAGCTCCGGGTGTTTCGCCGCTTCTTCGCTCTTTCGACCCGCGCAACAGTAAGGAATCGAGGGGTGCGGGCCGGTGGAGGGAAATGGACGAACTTACGGGGAAAGCGGATGGAAACAGCGCGGAACGCTGTCGCAGGAGGATTAAACGCCACAGGGCCTGCCTTTCGGCGGGCCCTGTGGGGGAAAGTGGAGGAAGTGGGGAGCTACGGTTGATCCCGTTTACGCTCGTCCCACTTTTCTTCGAGACTGCTGAGGAAACTGCCCCGGGGAGAGCTGGAGGCCTTGGCTGCTTTGCCGGAACCAGGCACCGCTCCGTCCAGCTTTGATCTGGTGGTGGCGTAGTACACCCCGGCGCCCATGATGAGGAATCCCGCCACTCCCACCGGAATGAACTGATTCCAGATGCCAAGGAGCAGGACCGCCAGGCCGGCGATGGTCACCAGTGATCCAAGCACGATTCGACGCGTGGACATCGACCGGCTGGTACTTGACGCCATGGAGTGCGCAAACTTGGGATCGTCGGCATGAAGCTGTTGTTCCAACTGGTCAAGCAGCCGCTGCTCGTGCTCCGAGAGTGCCATCACTGCCTCCTTGCTACTAATACCGAATCCCTCAAAGCCAACAACGAGTTCAGCCGGGAACTGGTTCCCGGCTGCCGCCGCTGCAGATAGCTGCAGCATGCTGATCTGAGTGGGTCAACACCTGGTTGCTCCCTAGTAATAAGGATAGTTTGCATTCACGCGAAGGGAAAGCCGCAGTCATGGGCTGAGAGGCTGTGCGCAGCGGCGATTTCACGGCGTCGACGGCCCGCTCGACGGGTGACCGTCTCTGGTCTCCGTCCGGGGCCTGAGCAGCCGGGCCGGCATGACCATGGAAGCTCCGAATTTGCCGCTCACCCTGTCGAGGGCCTGCTCGGCGAGCCGCCAGTTGTCGTCCTGCCGATCAATAGTCAGCTGATGGGAGCTGCCGGCTCCGTCTTCGAGCCGCTCTGCACGGATCCCGATGAGCCGCACGCTGAGCGGGCGGGCGCCGACCGATTCCAGAAGCTGGCACGCTGCCATATATAACGCATGCGAGCTGTCAGTCGGCTCGGGAAGACGCCGCGACCGGCTCAGCGTAGTGAAATCCGCATAACGGAGCTTCAATGACAGTCCGCCGGTCCGCAGCTGCGCCGAACGGAGTCGGGAAGCTGTGCGATGCGCGAGGCGAAGCAGCTCGGCATGAAGGACGTCATCGTCGTCGACGTCGGACGCGAAAGTCTCCTCCGCACCAATGCTCTTCTCCTGCCTGCTCACGGTAACCGGACGGGCGTCCTTCCCCCAGGCGAGCTGGTGGACGTGTACACCGGTGGCGCCGAGAGTCCGCTGCAGTACCGGGACCGGCGTGTTCGCGACATCCTCGACCGTTCGAATTCCCAGGCGCGCGAGAACCTCCTGCGTCTTGGCGCCGACTCCCCACAACGCCGACACGGGAAGTGTGTGCAGGTATTCGACGGTTCTTGCCGCCGGAATCAGAAGCAACCCGTCAGGTTTGGCCCGCGTGGAAGCAATTTTCGCGACGAACTTGGTTGAGGCAATACCCACGCTGGCTGTGATGCCGAGTTCCCGATGGATCGTTGTTCGGATCAGCTCGCCGATCGCCCTGGGCTGGCCCAGCCGGCGGATTGATCCGGCAACGTCGAGAAAAGCCTCGTCGACGCTCAACTGCTCAACCATCGGCGTGATGGTGCCGAAAATCTTCATGACGGACGCCGACACCTCTGCATAGAGGTGATGATGCGGTTCGAGGATAACGGCGTGCGGACAGAGCCGCATGGCGGTGGCCATGGGCATTGCTGAGCGGACTCCGAACCGCCGCGCCTCGTAGGAAGCGGACAGCACAACCGACCGGCCCGACGGCGAGCCGGCGATCACGGCCTTGCCCCTGAGCTCAGGGCGTGAGAGCAGCTCCACCGAAACATAAAACGCGTCCATGTCCACGTGGAGGATGGTGCAATCCGCGTCCTCGATTCCCGCGAGGTCGGAACGGTCGGACATAGTGTCCATCCTAGTGCGGTGTACCTTCAGCCGGATGGCTGCACACCTTGCCGGCCCGGCCGGGCGGCGCCATGAGCGCCTAGACTTGCCCTATGACTGACGGTATTGCTGCTCCCTCGACCCCCGCACAGGACGAGCAGGACCGGTTCCGGAAGTCCCTGGATGCAGCGACTTCCAGCTTTTTCTCCGCCCAGCGCACCATCCTCGAATCCGTCTCGACGGACAGCACAATCCTCATCGACGCGATACAACGCCTGGCGGCCGGAGGCAAGAAGATGCGTCCGCTGCTCTGCTACTGGGGCTGGCGGGGTGCCGGCGGCGCAGCCGATGACGCCGGCGTCGTCACTGCGGGCATGTCACTGGAGCTGTTCCAGGCAGCCGCCCTGGTCCATGACGACATTATCGACCGCTCCCATCTGAGGCGTGGTGCGCCGAGCGTGCACAAACAATTCGAGAAGCGTCACGACGACGGGGCGTGGCACCTGGATGCGGGACACTTCGGAACAGGCGCTGCCATTCTTGCCGGAGACCTGTGCCTGTCGCTGAGCGAAGAAGCATTCGCTTCCGTTTCCGGAGCACCGGACAGGACCGCTCGTGCGCGCGCGATCTTCAACAGGATGCGCACGGAAGTCATGGCCGGACAGTATCTCGACCTGCTGGAGGAAGCGGTGGGACCGGATCGGGAGCCAGGTGTTGCGGCGCAGCGCGCGCTGAGCATCGTACGGTTCAAGTCCGCCAAGTACTCCACCGAGCACCCGCTGTGCATCGGTGGTGCTCTCGCTGGGGCGTCGCCGTTGCTGCTTGCGGGGTATTCGGCCTTTGCGCTTCCGTTGGGAGAGGCTTTCCAACTGAGGGATGACCTTCTGGGGGTCTACGGCGATCCCGCGCTTACCGGCAAGCCCGCAGGAGATGACCTGCGGGAGGGAAAGCGAACGGTGCTGATTGCCCTGGCACTGCAGTCGGGCAGCGCAGAGCAGAACAGGCAGCTCAATGCCGGCCTTGGCCGCGACGGCCTAAGCCAGGACGATGTCCTGCACCTTCAAAGCATCATCGATGCGTCGGGGGCCCGGGAAGAGGTCGAAGCGCTGATTTCGGAACGTGCCCGATCAAGTTATGCAGCGCTGGAAGCACTCCCGCTGGACCAACTGTGCAGGGACGCTCTCTCCTCGCTGGCTGATGCAGCGATCACGCGGGTGTCCTGAGAGCAGGGCTACCAGGCCATAGCCTGCGCACGACGACGGATCTCGGTCTTGCGTCCCGCCTTCAGGGCGTCAATGGGCCGGCCAGGCAGTGACTCGTCCTCTGTGAAAAGCCAACGGATGATTTCCTCATCCGAGAATCCGGAGTCGCCCAGGACAACAACCGTGCCCTTGAGGCTCTCAAGCACGTGCCCTTCCGATATGAACTCGGCCGGTACCGACCGGATTTTCCGGTCAGTGACACGCACCGACACCAGGGACCGCTCATTGATGAGGCTGTGTACCTTCGTGATGGACAGATCGAGCGCTTCCGCGACGTCGGGCAGGGCGAGCCAGTCGCCCACAAGGTTCTCCAGTGTATTCACGCCTTAAGCGTGCCATGCCTGAGTGCCCGGCTCCACCTGGAGGCCGACCTGGTGCACTTGACACGCGACACACCAAACCTGCGCAAATACTGAGCCTTTTCCGGCTGTTGTGGTAGACGACTCATGGTGTAGATTCTCATAAGTCACACAAGCAACACTAACAACTTGTGTATCAACTGCACCATGGGGTTCGGGGAATTACGGCGGCATCGGCTGGCGCTCCTTGCCCTGCCACGCGGGCCAGCCCGCCAACATAGATGAGGACAGACCATGACCGCCCAGCGCCCTTCATCGCCGCTGAACGTGCCAGCCGCCTGCACTACGCCTTTCAAGAACCGCGGAATAGGTATCGCGGTTACCTCCGCTGCCATCCCCGCCGTCGTCCTTTCCTCTGTTGCCCTCGCGGCACCGGCGGCTGCGGTCCCGGCGTCCAGCAACATCGCCTACCAGCCGTTGAAGACGATCCCGGCTACTGCCGGTTCCGTCTCCGCCGTCATCCCCGCTGCCCTCGTGGCAACCCAGGTACCGCGGATGGCTCCCATGCAGAACGCACCCACGACGTATGTTGTTCGCGCAGGAGACACGATCAGCGGAATCGCCGCCCGCCACGGGCTGGACATGCACGCCGTCCTCAAAGCCAACGGGCTGACAGTCAACTCGATCATCCACCCGGGAAAGAAGATCAAGCTCGCCGGTTCAGCGGAAGCGCCGGCACCGGCCAAGCAGGACGCCCCCGCCAAAGAGTCGTCGGAAACCTATACGGTGAAGTCAGGCGACACCCTCGGAGCGATTGCCGCACGACACGGCGTCAGCCTTTCCTCGGTGCTGAAGGCAAACGGTCTGTCGATGACCTCCATCATCCACCCGGGCCAGAAGATCAAGCTGGCCGGCGGCTCGAGCGTAGCCGTCCAGACAAGCCCGAAGCCTGCAGCGCCGCAGCCCGCCGCACCGAAGCCCGCCTCGTCGAGCGGCGGCACCTACACCATCAAGGCCGGCGATACCCTGGGCGCCATCGCGGCAAAGCATGGCATCAGCCTGAGTGCACTGCTCTCGGCCAACAATCTCAGTGCCACCACGATCATCTATCCCGGCAAGAAGCTCACCCTCCCCGGTGCATCGAAGGCCACGCCGGAACAGAAGCCGGCTGATCTCGTCCCGTCGACCTTCCTCCACTACACCTACCCGGATGCCGTGGTGGCTGAAGCCAACAAGAACAAGCACACTCTGAACGGATTGCCGGCGCCCTCGCAGGCACAGATGCAGGCGATTGTCGCTGACACAGCACGCAGTATGGGAGTGGATCCGAGCCTGGCCCTGGCCTTCTCCTACCAGGAATCGGGATTCAATCAGCGCGCGGTCTCCCCGGCGAATGCGATCGGCGCCATGCAGGTCATTCCGATGTCCGGCGAATGGGCCTCCGACCTTGTCGGACGAAAGCTGAATCTGCTCGATCCCCATGACAACGCCACCGCCGGCGTGGCGATCATCAAGGCACTCATTCGTAGCAGCCCCAACCTGGACACGGCGATCGCCTCCTACTATCAGGGCCAGTACTCCGTGAAGACGCATGGCATGTTTGCCGACACCAAGAACTACGTCGCGGCGATCAAGGCGCACCAGAAGAGCTTCCGCTAGGAAGCCTTCCCCTCGCACGCCCGAACAGCGGCCGATGCCCCACCGACCTGTGTTGGTACGGGCGCCGGCCGCTGTTTCACTTACTATCGAAGGGTGCGGGAGCGGCCGAAGGACTCACTGGTGGACACCATCGTCGACGGACGTTATCACGTTCGATCGAGGCTGGCGCGAGGTGGAATGTCGACCGTCTACCTTGCTACCGACCAGCGCCTGGAACGTTCCGTGGCGCTCAAAGTGCTTTACCCGCACCTTGCCGAGGACCAGCGTTTCCTTGAGCGGTTCGAGCGTGAGGCCAAGTCCGCGGCCAGGCTTTCGCATCCGCATGTTGTCGGAGTGCTGGACCAGGGAGTGGAGGATGGTCCCGGGCACAGTGTCGCCTATCTGGTCATGGAGTATGTGCCCGGCAAAACCCTTCGGGATCTCCTGAGGGAACGCGGTCGCCTGACGCCGCGGCAGGCGCTCGCCATGCTGGATCCGGTGATTGAGGGGCTTGGCGCTGCGCATGACGCCGGGCTCATCCACCGGGACGTCAAGCCGGAAAATGTGCTGCTCGCCGAACGCGGTGGGATCAAGATTGCCGATTTCGGCCTTGCCCGCGCCGTATCCGCAGCCACCAGCACCGGAACGCTCGTGGGTACGGCGGCCTACCTCCCTCCGGAACTGGTGACGAACGATGCCGCGGACGCGCGCAGTGATATCTACTCTGCCGGCATCATGCTGTTCGAACTCCTTACAGGGGTACAGCCATATACAGGTGAAGCCCCCATTCAGGTTGCGTTCCAGCACGTGAACTCGAGGGTGCCGGCGCCCTCCAGCCTCGTGCCCGGGCTGGCCGAAGACCTCGACGAACTGGTGCTCTGGTGCACCGCCGTCGATCCCGAGAAGCGTCCCATTGACGGTAACGCGCTCCTTGGCGAGCTGCGCCACGTCCGCACAACCCTGAGCGACGAGGAACTCGACTTCGGCAGCGACCGACAGCACATCCCGGCGGCGCGTAACGATACTGCCACAGAGTCGATTAGCGACGACGGCGGCCGCACCGAAATCATCGGCACAGCTTCCCCGGCCACGACGGCGGTGGGATCCCAGCCGACTTCCACGGAGATCATCGGAGGTCAAGAGTTCCCCACCACGGTGTTCGGGAACGGTTCAAACGACACTACTGTCCTGGGTTCCACCCCTGTGGCGGGATCGGTGCCGGAGCGTCAACTGGACGCTGCCGCCCGCGAAAAGCTCGCGGCCAGGGATTTTAAGGCGTACCGGAAGGAGCAGGCGAAGGCGGCGCAGCGCCCGGAGAAAACGTTGCGGCCGGGTAATGGCCGGCGCCGAAGTGCCCTGTTCATCCTTCTGTTGGCGTTGCTTGCCGTGCTGGCCGCAGTGGCCGGCTGGTTCTTCGGTGTGGGACCGGGCGCGCTGGTGGCAGTTCCGGATGTCTCAAGCCGATCAGTCAGCGCCGCGCAGGCCCTTCTTACACAGGCAGGATTGTCCTCGAGCGCAGAACAGGTGTATTCGGATTCCATCGCCGAGGGACTTGTGATCGCCAGCGAGCCGCAAGCCTCCGCAACGGTTCGGCCGTGGGAAGAGATTGAGCTTCTCGTGTCGCTGGGACCCGAGCTCTTTGCTGTGCCCGAGGTAGGCGGTCTGGCGGAGGCAACAGCAGCGGCAACTCTCGTGGCAGCCGGGTTCGAGGTCGGAGAAGTCACGCGCCAGTTCAGCGGTACCGTCGCCGATGGTGAGGTCATTGCCACAGCGCCGGCACCGGGAGAACAAGTTCCGACCGGTACGGCGATCGGCCTGGTGGTTTCCCAGGGCCCTGAACCTGTTACAGTCCCTACGGTCGTTGGCCTGCCGGAGGACGAAGCTGCGAGGGTACTGGGAGATGCCGGCCTAACGGTCGCCATGGCACCTGAGCCCGTCAACGACGTCGGCGTTCCGGCGGGGTCGGTCCTCTCGCAGATTCCGGCAGATGGACAGCTGCGCCCCGGCGCGACAGTGACGTTGACGCTGTCCGCGGGACCCCGAATTCTTCCCGTACCCGACGTATTCTCCGACCGCGAGGCAGACGCCATTGCGACACTGGAAGAGGCCGGGTTCGTGGTTGAAGTGAACTATGCGTTCGGCCGCGCGGTGCTCGGTCTCGTGGCTGGACAGGACCTCACGGGAGAACATCCCGAAGGTTCAACGGTTACCATCACCGTGACCTGACCAGCGACCGGGCACAAAGCGGCAAATCGGTCCGCGCGTCTGTCGACCCGACGCGCGGACCCATTTTCAGCGCCGGGAAAGTGCACCCGCCACGAGGAAGGCCATCTCGAGGGACTGCATGTGGTTCAGGCGCGGGTCGCAGACCGACTCATAACGGTCCAGGAAGGCTTCCTGGTCGATGGGGTCTGCTCCCCCGAGACACTCGGCGACGTCGTCACCGGTCATCTCGACGTGGAGCCCGCCGGGGAAGGTACCAAGCTCGTTGTGCACCTCGAAGAATCCGCGCACTTCATCCATGACGTCGTCGAAGTTGCGGGTCTTGTACCCGTTAGGCGAGGTGACGGTATTGCCGTGCATTGGATCAGTGACCCAGAGAACCTGCGCACCGGAATCTGTGACCTTTGACACGAGATTTGGCAGTTTCTCGCGGATGTTCTTCGCGCCCATGCGGGTGATGAACGTCAGGCGGCCTGGCTCCCGGTCGGGATCCAGCTTGTCAATGAGCGCCAGGGCATCATCCGGCGAGGTACACGGGCCGAGCTTCACGCCGATCGGGTTGCGCACCCTTGACAGGAAATCGATGTGCGCACCGTCGATGTCGCGGGTGCGCTCCCCGATCCAGAGGAAGTGCGCGGAGGTGTCATAGGGCAGCCCGGTGCGGGAATCCGTACGGGTCAGCGCCCGCTCGTATTCCAGCAGCAGCGCCTCGTGGCTGGCAAAGAATTCGACACGGGTCAGCGCGTCGAAATCAGCACCGCAGGCTTCCATGAAACGCACCGCGCGATCGATCTCCCGCGCGAGCGATTCGTAGCGCGAGTGCGCCGGATTGGCTGTGAAACCCTTGTTCCAATGATGGACAAGGCGCAGGTCTGCGAAACCGCCCTGGGTGAAAGCGCGGATGAGATTGAGCGTCGACGCCGAGGTGTGGTAGGCGCGTACCATCCGGGAGGCGTCGTGTCCGCGGCTCTCCGGGGTGAACTCGTATCCGTTCACCATGTCGCCGCGGTAAGCGGGAAGCGTCACTCCCTCGCGGGTTTCATCGTTCGATGAACGCGGCTTCGCGAACTGGCCCGCCATACGCCCCATCTTAATCACCGGCAGCGAAGCGCCGTAGGTGAGTACCACAGCCATCTGGAGGATGGTTTTGACGCGGGCGCTGATTCTGTCAGCGGTGGCACCGTCGAACGTTTCCGCACAGTCGCCTCCCTGCAGCAGGAACGCCTTGCCCTGTGCAGCGGCCGCCAACCGCTCCCGCAGCACATCAACCTCTCCTGCGAAGACGAGCGGCGGCAGTGTGGAAAGTTCCTCGAGCGAAGTCCGGTGCACCGCGGCATCCTGCCAGCTGGGCTGCTGCGAAATTGTCAACTCCCGCCATTTGTCCAGCCCATGGTCGGGTACTGCTGGGAGGGGCGCGGAGGTCACGGTTGTTTCGGTCACTGGTTAAGCCTAATGGCAACACCTGTCGGCGACGGACTCCGCCCGTCATCCAGCGAAGCCTGAATCGTCACATAGCCTGGCTGCTGGGACCGCCGTCGTGCTTCGCCCGCGTCCGTCGGGGGCGGGAAGGAGCAGTTGGCACCTCATCGCCCGATTCTTCGGTCTCGCGCCCGATAGTGCGGACTTCGCCCGGGAGCGGACTCTCGGTGCTGGGCGGCAGCGACGTGTCCGAGGACGGCGGAGGCACGCCTGCCGAGATCGGGTCTGCCGAAGGGGAACCCTCCAGTCGAACCGCTGCCTGGCGGGAGGGATCGGCGGGCCGCTCAGGATGCTTTCCCGCCTTCTTGCCGGTTTTTGCGCTGGCGAGGCGCTCCTTGACGCTGCTCGCGTAGACGTCGACATATTCCTGACCCGAAAGCCTCATCAGGGCGTACATGATTTCGTCCGTTACTGAGCGCTGGATGAAGCGGTCGTCGCTCATTCCGGCGTAGCGCCGGAAATCCATCGGCTCCCCCACAATGATGCCGATGCGGCGGATATTCGGTATGCGCCGCCCGATGGGCTGCACCTTGTCTGTGCCGATCATGGCGACCGGGATAACCGGCACCCCTGTCGCGAGGATCAGCTTGGCGACGCCGGTCTTGCCTCGATAAAGCCGGCCGTCAGGGCTGCGCGTGCCCTCAGGATAGATGCCCAGCAGCTGACCGGATTTCAGTATCTCTTCGCCCGCAGAGAGGGACGTCGCGGAAGCGGCGCCGCCGGAGCGGTCCATGGGCAGCTGGTTGGTCAGTCGGAAGAAGGCAGCGGTCAGCTTCCCTTTGAGGCCCTTGCCCGTGAAGTACTCGGATTTGGCGAGGAAGACCACCGGACGCGGTACCGCCAGCGGAAGGAAGATGGAATCCGAGAAGGACAGGTGGTTGCTCACAATCACAGCTGCACCGGATGCCGGAATGTTGTCCAGTCCCTTGACCCATGGCCTGAACAGGAGATTCACAAGCGGACCGATAAAGATCCGCTTCATGATCCAGTAGAACACTCTGCCAGCCTTCCTGCGTGGATGTTCCGATTATCTGGAAACAGGCAAAAACCATGCGTTCCGCAAACGGGCTTCTTGGAACACTACTCTACGGGCGATCGGTGTGTGGGATGTCACTGGCAGTACGCCGAGAGCGGTGACACCATTGAAATTATGACGGCCGATCCCGCACTCTCAGCGTTCTCTTCGAATGGTTCAGGCAGTAACGCACGTATCGGGGTTGTCCTCAGCCACGGCTTCACCGGTTCCCCCGCTAGCGTGATCGGATGGGCTCGCCATTTGGCGGAGCAGGGGTTCGCTGTGCGGCTTCCACTTCTTGCCGGCCATGGCACTACCTGGCAGGAACTGGCGGGGACGCCGTGGCAGCGATGGTACGAGGGCGTTGAAACCGCTTATCAGGAATTGACCCGGGAGACCGACGCGGTGGTGGTGGCAGGCCTGTCGATGGGCGGTGCCCTTGCCCTGAGGCTGGCCGCGCTTGAGCAGGTGGCCGGCGTCGTCGTTGTGAATCCCGGCCTCACTATCGCGGATCCGCGCGCGCGTTACGTAGCTGTACTGAAATACCTGCTGAAGTCGGTTCCCTCGATCGGTAACGACATTCGGAAAGAGGGCATGGACGAGCGTGCCTATGCGCGCACGCCCGTTGCGGCGGTCCATCAGCTCTCACAACTCTTTCGTGACACCACCGACCGGCTCCCCCAGGTCAGCGCTCCCACGCTGGTGTTCCGCTCCAATGTGGACAGAATTGTGCCTGAAAGCAGCCTCGAAGTTCTGCAGCAGCGCATCGGGAGCGCACACTTGGAGGTAATACGGTTGGAGAACAGCTACCACGTGGCCACCATGGACCACGATCAGGAGCTCATCTTCGAGCGCTCCACAGCATTTATCGAGCACGTGACGGCAGGTACCAGCGCATGAGTCCCCGAGCCCAGGACCCTAACGATTCCACCGACGACGCCGTCTGGCAGGACCTTGTGGCACGGTTGGAAGATACGCCGAGCAGTGAGATCCGCGCCCGGCAGGCTGCCGACCCTGTGCCCTCCGCAGAAGAGCGCGTGCGGGCCATCTTCGACGGTCAGCCCGGGCAGGCTCCTGCCGGACCCCGGGATTACGAGGCAGACGATCACGACGACGGCGGCACTTACCTGCCGCCGGAACCTCCGCCCCTTGGCGTGGGCGACCCCCTCGTGGTGCTGGCCTGGCTGGGTGCGGTCTGCGGACCGATTGCGCTGATGCTCATCGCGATGTTCTGGAGGTCAGCCTCGACCACAGTGATGCTGGGCATCGTCGCGATTTTCATTGCAAGCGTGACTTTCCTGATCTTCCGCCTTCCGAAGACCCGCGATTACGACGACGACGGCGCGGAAGTCTAGCCTCCGAGCCTTCCCGTCCGGCGCCGCTCACTGAAACGCTCCGGCTGCGCTGTGCCGTAGGGCCTGCCAAGCAGTGGCCGGTACCGGATACGCGAAAGGTCGGCCGCGCCGACCAGCCCTGCATCCGCCCCCAGCGCCGCCGAGGCGATGTTTGCCGCCGGCCGGAAGCCGCGTCCGGTCAGGTTGCGTTGGAATGCCCGCCGGGCCGGATCGATCAGGAGTTGACCGGCCGCGCCGAGTCCCCCGCCGATGACGAACGTACCCGGGTCCAGCGCGGCCGCGAGGTTCGCGAGGCCGAGCCCAAGCCATTGGCCGACGTCGTCAATCAGCTCCCGGCACACCGGGTCACCCTGCAGCGCGAGGCGGGTGACCACCGTCCCCGTGATGGCGTCGACGTCGCCATCCACCTCCTGCAGCAGGGTCTGCGCCACCGGGGAGTTCGCCCTCGCCAGCTCCCGTGCCTCGCGGCCAAGCGCATTGCCCGAGGCATACTGCTCCCAGCAGCCGCGGTTGCCGCACTCACAGCGGTGCCCGTTCGGAACCAGGATCTGGTGACCGAACTCCCCCGCTACCCCATGACGGCCGCGCTCCAGCACGCCGTCCATGATCATCGCGCCGCCGATTCCGGTTCCAAGCGTTATGAGGACCAGCCGCGGCTCCCCGCGCCCTGTTCCAAAACGCCATTCGGCCCAGGCGGCAGCATCAGCATCGTTGAGGACGGTAACGCGACGGCGCAGGGCCTTCTCGAGGTTCGTCCTGATGGGCTCGTTGCGCCAGGCAAGGTGAGGACTGAACAGCACGGTTCCATTGGTCAGATCCATCCACCCGGCGGCGCCGATGCCCACAGATCGGATGCGGCGTCCGCGTCCCAGCTCACGTACGAGGTCCACGATGACCGCTTCAACGGCACGTGGGTCCTGGCCGGGGGTTTCCCTTCGCGCGGAGGCGATGATGCTGCCGTAGGGATCGACGACGCCGGCAGCCACTTTTGTGCCACCGATGTCTATCCCGATCGCGAGACCCCGGGCGCGTATGGGCCTGGCCTTCGAGCCCGAGCTTGCAGCGCCGCGGAGCGGCCGGCGGGTGCCCGGCGGATGGCGTATACCGCCCGCCGGCGCGCCCTCTTCGGGTTCCACCTGCATGGGTGCCGGCCTCCCGCCGTCGTTCTGGAACTGCGCCGCCCTGAGGCAACGGTTCACCGTTACCGTTTTGTACATTACTTGAGAGTAAGAGCTGCCGGAAAAGCTATAGGCTAGGGACGTCTCACAGCATGTGACGAAGATCAAAGGAGATTCCCGTGCGCGAATTCAGCGTTCCGGTCAAAGTGCAGGTCCCGCGGGACAACAACACCACCCACCTGGTGGTCAAGCAGGCCGAAAAGGCCAGCAATCCTGCCCTTTTTGCCACCAAGGATGCCTCCGGGCAGTGGTCCGATATCCGCGCGACGGATTTCCTCGCCGATGTCCGCAGGATCGCCAAGGGTTTGATGGCTTCAGGCGTGGGAGCCGGCGACCGCGTAGCGATCATGGCGCGCACACGCTATGAGTGGGCGCTGGTCGACTTTGCTGTCTGGTTTGCAGGCGCGGTATCCGTTCCCATCTATGAAACCTCCTCCCCATCCCAGGTTGCCTGGATTCTCGGCGACTCGGGCGCTGTCGTTGCCTTCGTTGAATCCGCCCGGCACGAGAATGTGGTCCGCCAGGCTGTCTCCTCGGAGAACCTCGATTTCTTCCGCGACGCCTGGCAGTTCGACGGCGGTGGGCTAGACGCACTGCGGGAGGCCGGAACCGGCATCGAAGACGCAGCGCTCGAGGAGCGCCGTTTGATCGCAGGCCTGCATGATGTGGCAACCATCATCTACACCTCGGGGACAACCGGGAAGCCGAAAGGCTGCGAACTGACCCATGGCAACTTCGTCGAACTGTCGGAAAACGCCGCGGCTGCACTGCCCGAAGTGGCGCATGAGGGTGCACAGACCATCATGTTCCTCCCCCTGGCGCATGTCTTCGCGCGCTTCATCTCCGTGCTTTGCGTCGCAGCAGGCGCCACTGTAGCGCACACCCCGGATGTGAAGAACCTGCTTCCGGATCTGCAGAGTTACAAGCCGACCTTTATTCTTGCCGTACCGCGCGTTTTCGAGAAGGTCTACAACAACTCGATGCTCAAGGCCGAAGACAACGGCAAGGGGAAAATCTTCCATGCCGGTGCCGACGTGGCAATCGCCTGGTCCAAGGCTGAGCAGGCCGGCAAGGTGGGTCTCGGCTTGAAGGTGAAGCACGCCATCTTCGACAAGCTGCTCTACGGCAAGATCCGGACAGCCATGGGAGGCAGGGTGCAGCACGCCGTGTCCGGCGGCGCACCTCTGGGCGACCGCCTGGGTCACTTCTTCCATGGCATTGGCCTGATGGTGCTCGAGGGGTACGGGTTGACCGAAACCACCGCACCGATTTCTGTGAGCACGCCGCAGAGAATCAAGATCGGCACCGTGGGTGCGCCGCTGCCCGGCAATGCAGTCAAGATCGCTGACGACGGCGAGATCCTCGCCAAGGGTGTGTGTGTGCTGAAGGGCTACTTCAAGCGCCCCGATCTCACTGAGGAAGCCTTCACTGACGGCTGGTTCCACACCGGCGACATTGGTCAGCTGGACGAGGACGGCTTCCTGAGCATCACCGGCCGCAAGAAGGAAATCATCGTAACGGCCAGCGGCAAGAACGTCATTCCGGCACAGCTGGAGGACACCATCCGCGCGAACGCCCTCGTGTCCCAGTGCGTTGTCGTCGGGGACCAACGGCCGTTCATCTCGGCGCTGATCACCCTGGATGAGGAAGCGCTACCCGGCTGGCTCGAGCGGCATGACCTTCCCGCGGCCACCACGATGGCCGAAGCGGCCCGTCACCCGGCGGTCCAGGCCGAAATCCAGGCACTGGTGGATTCAGCGAACGAGTCGGTCTCCCAGGCGGAGGCGATCAAGGTCTTCCGCGTCGTCGAGCGGGACTTCACAGAGGCAAGCGGGCATCTGACGCCGTCCATGAAGATCAAGCGCGCACAGGTGCTTTCGGACTACTCCACCGTGGTCGAGGAGATTTATTCACAGCCTCGCGTGCAACAGGCCGGCTAAGCAACGGGTTTCCGCCGCGGGTCCCGCGTCCGGGATCAAGGGTCCGGATTCAAGATCAGGTGTTCGGAATCAGGTGGAGGGCGCCTTCAGCGAGAGCAGGGCGTTCTCCACCACCTCGCTGAGTGCAGGGTGGATCCAGTATTGGCCGCGCGCCATGGTGAACGCATCCAGCCCGAAGTGCATGGCCTGAATGATTGGCTGGATCAGGTTGGAGGCTTCGTGCCCCATGATGTGGGCGCCGAGAATAATCCCGCTGTCTTCCTCCGCGATAACTTTCACCATCCCGGTGGTGTCCTCCATGGCCCAGCCGTACGCCGTTGAGCCGTATTGCTGGACCGCTACTGCAACGCGTGAACCGGTCTTTTCCGCTCGTTCCAGCGCCTGTTCCTCCGTCAGGCCGACCGTCGCGATCTGCGGCCGGGTAAAGACAGCCGCGGGGACATAGCGGTGGTCGCTGGCGTGCAGTTCGTCCGGGTGAAGCAGATTGTGGGAAACGACGCGGGCTTCATGATTGGCAACGTGCTTGAGCTGGAAAGGGCTCGAGATATCTCCAAGCGCCCACACGCCCGGTACCGGCTCGCCTTTCCGCAACACCCGCTGGAAAGCATCAACCGCAACCCTGCCGTCGTCGGTCAAATCAAACCCGGCCGCAGCCGCGCCCACACGGTCGCTGTTCGGCATTCGTCCGGTCGCAACGAGAACGACGTCGGCTCTCACCTGCAGCTGCGTTCCATCTGGCCCGGCCAGGGCGGCGGTGACCGAGCCGTCGGCGTTGCTGTCCAGTCTGCTCACCTGGTGTTCGGTCAGCACGTTCCACTGCGACCGCGCGCTCTCGGTGAAGCGTTCGGACACAGTGTCGTCCAGGGACCGCAGCATCTGGCCCGACCGCACGGCAAGAGTGACCTCGGTGCCTAACGAAGAGAAGATGTGCGCAAACTCAGCGGCAATGTAACCGCCGCCGATGATCAGCATCCGCCTGGGCTGTTCGCTCAGCCGCATGACGGTATCGGACGTGTGCACCTGCGGGAGGTCGAGTCCGGGGATATCCGGCACCACTGCGCGTGAGCCGGCCGCTATTACCACCTGATCGGCTGTAATTTCCGCGCCGGTTGTCGTGAGTAGGGTGCGGTCATCGCTGAAACGGACGTCGTCCTCGAAGAGGTCCACGCGCTCAAGCTCGTCCGCCCGGTACACCCGCCCCGCTTCGGAGATGCTGTCAATGCGGGTGAAGATGCGGTCCCGCAGTTCCGTCCAGCGTGTCCCGGTGTGCTGCAGGTCGACACCCAGCCGGCCGGCATCGTCGGCTGCGCGGGCAAGTTCCGCTGGGTGAACGAGCATCTTGGTTGGAATACAGCCCACATTCAGGCAAGTTCCGCCGAACGTCCCGCCCTCGATGATTGCGATCTTTTTGTCATCCCATTCGGGCGTGACGAGAGTGTTCCCGGAGCCCGAACCAATGATCGCGAGGTCGTAGTGCGTCACGGATCAGTGAAGCTGGTCGACGACGAGCGCAGCGAGCTCAACGACGGCGTCACGGGTTTTCGGCTGTAGCTTTGCGAGGTCCACCCGGGAACCTTCGGCGAGGTGCCGGTCATAAGGGATGCGCACCACGGTGCTGACCCGTGAACGGAAGTGTTCCTCGATCTCATTGACGTTGACCTCGGTGCGGTTCCCCGAAGACATATTGACGACAACGATCGCTTTCGCCACCAGATCATGCCGGCCGTGCGCTTCAAGCCAGGAGAGCGTCTCCGACGCGAGTCGCGCCTCGTCCACACTGCCTCCGGAAACGAGTACAACGGCGTCGGCTTTCTCCAGGGTGCCCTTCATAACGGAGTGCACCATGCCGGTGCCGGAGTCGGTGAGAACAATCGAGTAGTACCGGCCGAGAATGTCGGTGACGGCGCGGTAGTCAGCGTCATCGAAGGCCTGGGCGATGGCCGGGTCCGTGTCCGAAGCAAGAACGTGAAGCCGGGACCCTTCACGGGCCACGTAGCTGGACAGCTGCGCGAAGGAGTCCACCATGAACCGGTTCTGCACCAGCTGGCGGGCGGTGAAGTCGGCTTTGCCGGGTGAACGGTCCGAGAGGGTTCCACGATCGGGATTGGCGTCCATGGCGATGATCCGGTCCTCGCGGATGTCTGCCAGCGCCATCCCCAGCAGGGTGGTCACGGTTGTCTTGCCGACTCCGCCTTTGCGGGACAGGACCGGGACGTAGCGGGTCCGTTCCCCCAGCCGGACGCTCACCCGATGCTCAAGTGAGCGACGGATACGGACCGCGTCGGAATCGCCAAGGTTCAGGTAACCAAAGCTCGCCTTGTACAGCCACAGACGCCAGCCCCCGATGGGTGCGCGCTGCTGCGAAGTCAGGAGCCGATCCGCTGTCAGGGACGACGCCGGCTCAGGGCCTTCTTCCTTGACGCGGCGGGCGCTTCGGTCGGCAGCTGTCGGAGTCGATGTCTGCGGTGTCTGAGGTACCTCAGTCGAGCGGCCGGCTGAAGGCATCCAACCTCTCGCCTCCTCATCATCCGCGAGCCGGATGTCGCTGTCTGCCAGCGTGAGATCGGACGAGTCGGTGGGATGCTGGCCGGGGCGCTGACCGTTTGTGGCGGGCGTGACACCGATGTGCGGCAGGCGGTCCGGGAGCGGAGCCTGGACCACGGCAGGACCGGACAGATCGGCGCTGCCCGGCATACCGCCGTCGTCCTTCCCGTCAGCCTCGGAGCTCAGCGTGTACTCGCCGCCGACTTCCGGCGCCGCGTCCGGGTTCTCGGCTGCTGGTAACTCATCCGGCCCCGCCGGGGCGGCCCCGTTCGGGGAAACCTCAACGGCGGGCTGGCCGTGGGTGCTTACGGCCTCGCCGGACTCCTGCGGTGCTCCGCCCTCATCCGTGGACGATGCTGCCGGGTTCTTCTCGTTCGCCATGATTCCTCACGCTCGCATAACAACCGCAGCAGGTGCTGCAGGTGGATTCTGCATCACCTTAGCGCAGGCGCGCCTCAGGACGGGTCAATGACGAGGAGGAGGTCTCCGCCCTGTACCTGTCCGATGCCGCTGATGGCGAGGCGTTTGATGGTTCCTCCGACGGTGGTGGTGATGCCTGCTTCCATTTTCATCGCTTCGATGGTCGCAACGGTGTCACCGGCCTGGACCGTGTCGCCTTCTGCCACGCTGAGGGTGACGGCGCCCGCGAAGGGTGCGGCGACGTGCCCGGCCTGGGCGGGATCGGCTTTCTCTGCGGCTTTGACGTCGCTGTGGACGCTGCGGTCACGTACGACGACGGGACGCATTTGCCCGTTGAGGGTACACATGACGGTGCGCATGCCCTTTTCGTCGGCGTCGGAAACCGCTTCGAGGGTGGCGATGAGGCGCACGCCCTTCTCGAGTTCGATGACGTGCTCGCTCCCCTGCTGCAGGCCGTAGAGGTAGTCGCGGGTGTCCAGGACAGACACATCCCCGAAGGTTTCGCGGGTGGTCTGGAAGTCCTTGGTGGGCCCGGCGAACAGCAGCCGGTTCAGCGTGGCGCGGCGGGTAGCGGAATCACCGCCCAGGGCTTGCTGGTCCTCGGGTGCCAGATCCGCGTCGCGAACCTTGACGGTGCGGCCCTGCAGCGCTTTGGTGCGGAACGGCTCAGGCCAGCCTCCGGGCGGGTCGCCGAGCTCACCGCTGAGGAAACCGATCACCGAATCGGGAATGTCGTAGCTTTGCGGGTTCTCCTCGAACGCTGCCGGGTCCACGTTGGAGCCCACGAGCTGCAGTGCGAGATCCCCGACGACCTTGGAGGACGGAGTGACCTTCACCAGCCGGCCGAGCATCCGGTCAGCGGCGGTGTACATGTCCTCAACTGCTTCGAACCGCTCGCCGAGGCCGAGGGCGATGGCCTGCTGACGGAGGTTCGAGAGTTGTCCGCCCGGGATCTCGTGGCGGTAAACCCGGCCCGTGGGCCCGGGCAGGCCGGACTCGAACGGGGCGTAGACCCGCCGCACGGCTTCCCAGTACGGCTCGAGGGAGCTGACTGCTTCAAGGGACATACCCGTGTCACGTTCGGTGTGCGCAAGGGCCGCGACCAGGGCGGAGGCGGAGGGCTGGCTGGTGGTTCCGGCGAGGGAAGCGCTGGCGACGTCCACGGCGTCGACCCCGGCGTTGGAAGCCGCCAGCAGGGTGGCGAGCTGGCCGCCGGCGGTGTCATGCGTGTGCAGGTGGACCGGGAGATCGAACCGTTCACGCAAGGCGGTGACGAGTTTCGCCGCCGCTGCGGGGCGTAGCAGGCCTGCCATGTCCTTGATCGCGAGGATGTGGGCGCCGGCGTCGACGATGCGCTGCGCCAGGTCCAGATAGTAATCAAGGGTGTAAAGCGTCTCCGCAGGATCCAGCATGTCCGAGGTGTAGCACAGGGCGACTTCGGCAACGGCGGTGCCCGTTTCCCGGACTGCGCGGATCGCCGGTTCCATCTGCGAGACGTCGTTGAGGGCATCGAAGATCCGGAAGATATCGATCCCGGTCGCTGCCGCTTCCTGCACGAATGCCGCGGTGACCGCTTCG
This sequence comes from uncultured Arthrobacter sp., assembly GCF_947495145.1. GTDB lineage: Bacteria > Actinomycetota > Actinomycetes > Actinomycetales > Micrococcaceae > Arthrobacter_D. The sequence continues at coordinate 30,564 of NZ_CANLXP010000001.1, read as the reverse complement.
GGGTACGGGGTATAGCCGACGGTGTTGCGGCCACGCAGGAGCATCTGCAGACACACGTTCGGCAGCTCGGCACGCAGGGCGGCCAGCCGCTCCCACGGGTCCTCGCCCAGGAACCGCAGAGCCACGTCGTAGGTCGCTCCGCCCCAGGCCTCGACCGAGAGCAGTTCCGGCATCTTCGCCGAGACGGCCTTACCTGCCGCCACGAGATCACGGGTGCGTACCCGCGTGGCCAGCAGCGACTGGTGCGCGTCTCGGAACGTGGTGTCGGTAACCGCCAACGCCGTCTGGGCGCGCAGCTCCGCCGCGAAGCCCTCCGGCCCCAGCTCCTGAAGCCGCTGCCTACTGCCCGGCCGCTGCGCCGTGCCCTGCTCCGACTCGGAAATCTCCGGAAGTTTCTCCGCCGGGTCAAGCTCCACAGTCAGCTCACCATTGGGTTTGTTCACCGTGACATCGGCGAGCCAGTTCAGCAGCTTCGTGCCGCGGTCCGCGGACACCCGGGCGGTCAGCAGTTCCGGGCGTTCGTCGATGAACGAGGTGGCGACGTTGCCGGCGATGAAGTCCGGATCCTCCAGTACCGCCTGCAGGAATGAAATGTTGGTGGACACCCCGCGCACCCGGAACTCCGCCAACGCACGGCGCGCCCGGCGGACTGCGGACTCGTAGTCCCGGCCGCGGCAGGTGAGCTTGACCAGCATTGAGTCGAAGTGCGGGCTGATCTCAGCACCCGCATAGACGGTTCCGCCGTCCAGGCGTACGCCGGCTCCGCCTGCCGACCGGTACGCCGTGATCTTGCCGACGTCGGGACGGAAACCGTTCGCAGGGTCCTCAGTGGTGATGCGGGACTGCAGCGCGGCGCCCCGAAGCCGCACGGAGTCCTGCGACAGGCCAAGATCCGCCAGCGTCTCCCCCGCCGCGATGCGCAGCTGGGACTGGACCAGATCGACGTCGGTGACTTCCTCCGTGACCGTATGCTCGACCTGGATACGGGGATTCATCTCGATGAAGACATGCTGCCCGGCCCGCTCCCCGACGGTGTCGACGAGGAACTCCACCGTGCCCGCGTTGACGTAATTCAGAGCCTTCGCGAACGCCACAGCGTCGCGGTACAACGCCTGCCGGATGTTCTCATCCAGATTCGGTGCCGGCGCGATCTCAATGACCTTCTGATGACGGCGCTGCAGCGAGCAATCCCGCTCGAACAGGTGCATCACGTTGCCCTCGGCGTCCGCGAGGATCTGCACCTCAATGTGCCGCGGCCGCAGCACGGCCTGCTCAAGGAACATCGTCGGATCCCCGAACGCCGAATCCGCCTCACGCATCGCCGCTTCAAGTGCCGGGCGCAGGTCCTCACGACTATCAACCCGCCGCATACCGCGGCCACCGCCGCCTGCCACGGCCTTGGCGAAGATCGGGAAACCGATCTCATCAGCCGCCGCTACCAGCTCCTCCAGATCAGCGGAAGGCTGGGAGGACTTCAGGACCGGGATGCCCGCCTGGCGCGCCGCTTCCAGCGCACGGACCTTGTTTCCAGCCAGTTCCAACACATCAGCCGGCGGACCAACAAAGGTGATGCCGGCGTCGGCAGCTGCCCGTGCCAGGTTCGGGTTCTCCGAAAGGAAACCGTAGCCAGGATAAATGGCGTCGCAGCCAGCTTCCTTTGCAACCCGGACAATCTCGTCCACATCCAGATACGCGCGAACCGGGTGGCCTTCCTCACCGATGAGGTACGCCTCGTCAGCCTTCTGCCGGTGAATCGAATTCCGGTCCTCGTGCGGAAAAACCGCAACAGTCTTGGCGCCGGTTTCAAAACCCGCCCGAAATGCACGAATGGCGATTTCGCCACGGTTAGCTACCAGAATCTTCGAGAACATTGCTCTCCTGCGCTCTTGCGGGTTCGATGGAACGAGAACTTAGCGTGCCCAGCCTACATTTGGTCTTTCTGGTCACAGTAATTTGGCGTTCACGAGGCAGTAACTTCTCGTCTCGCTTCCCTCCGCCGAGCCGAGTTCGTTCGATCTATGGGTCCACCTATGATGAGTAGGTGTGCGGGCACTCAAAACCCTGCGATCCAAGGCCTCTCAACGTTAGGTATCGGTTCAACAAGTGCAAGTAGTGAGCATCAGCAGCCTCAAAGGTGGGGTCGGCAAGACCTCGGTCACCCTGGGACTGGCATCCGCGGCGTTGTCTGCCGGGATACCCACACTTGTTGTAGATCTCGATCCGCACGCAGACGCCACCACCGGGCTGGGCGTGCAGGCGAACGACCAGATTGATATCGGCCGCCTGCTGAAGAATGCCCGCCGGGGTGACCTTGCGGCCAACGTTGTGCCGAGCGGCTGGGTGGGTAACGCAGTCAAGCGAAGCCCCGCCAGTACTGCGCCGGTGCTCGATGTTGCGATGGGGTCCGCCTACTCGGGCATCTACGATCGCCCGGACCTTGGCAAGCGTGACCTGCGCCGCCTGGCCATGCTGCTGGAGCGGGTTGAGGGCTACCGGCTCGTTCTGGTCGATTGCCCGCCTTCCCTCAACGGGCTTACACGCATGGCGTGGACGGCGAGCAACCGGGTGCTGCTGGTTGCCGAGCCGGGCCTGTTCTCCGTTGCCGGCACCGAACGGACCATGCGCGCCATTGAACTTTTCAAGAATGAGTTCGCGCCGGACCTCGCGCCGGCGGGGATTGTGGCCAACCGCGTGCGCACCGGCTCAAATGAGCACAGCTTCAGGTTGAACGAGATGAAACAGATGTTCGGCGATCTATTGCTCAGCCCCACCATTTCGGAACAGGCGAACTGGCAGCAAATCCAGGGCGCCGCCCACGCCGTACATCATTGGCCGGGCGAGTCGGCAAAGCAGGCCGCGGGGTACTTCGACGATCTGCTGCGCGCCCTGCTCGATTCCGGTCGGATGCGCAACCGCGTGGCCCGCCGCTAGCTCTCGGGTGGCGCGAGCAAACCGGACATTGACCTGAGCAAACCGGAGAAACAAAAATGCCCCGCTCCGGGCGGGGCACAATGCTCGATCCTCGTCAGCTGATTTTGCGTGCTGCCCGTCGCTTGCTTAGTTCGTCATCCGGGAAATCCTGATCGGCTGCGTGCTCACTTGGCAACGCTGCGAGACTTCCTTCGACTTCCCGCCATACACGCCCGACGGCGATGCCAAAGACTCCCTGACCGCCCTGCACAAGGTCAATCACTTCGTCCGCTGAGGTACATTCATAGACGCTGGCGCCATCGCTCATCAAAGTGATTTGCGCGAGGTCCTCGACGCCGCGTTCACGCAGGTGCTCCACCGCGCTGCGGATCTGCTGAAGGGAGACCCCGGTATCCAACAGGCGCTTGACGACCTTGAGCACCAGGATGTCCCGGAAACCATAGAGCCGCTGTGACCCTGACCCGGATGCCCCGCGAACGGCGGGCTCAACGAGACCGGTGCGTGCCCAGTAATCGAGTTGACGGTAGGTGATCCCTGCAGCCTTACAGGCAGTGGGTCCGCGATACCCCGCGTCCTCATCCAGCACAGGAAGGTCTTCGGTGAAGAGCAGGCCCTGTGCGCTGGCGGGTACCGGTGTACCCGTAACGGCCGCGTTGGAACCCGTACCGGCGTCGCCTTTCGGACTCACGTGTTGCCTCCTCGTTCTGGTTCCCGGGGGGAAGTGGCACAAGCCGAGGTCCACAGGGGTAATTGAATGTCTGCCCTGAGTTTACAGCTAGTGCAAAGGGAACTGTATGCTTCGACGTTAGATCCCCGGGTACCCGAGGTCAAAGACGCCGCCCATAACAATCTAAGCGTGTCGCCCTTCAACTACTTCTCGAAGTCTTCGGGCTCGACGTCGGCAAGGAACTCGCGGAACTGCTTCAACTCACGCTCAGCGTTGGCTTGGCCTTCCGCGGAGGTGGCGTCGCCGTCGTCTGACTCTGCAATCTCCACGCCGGTGTCTTCCATGACCTGCGGCGCGCAGTAGATGGGGCACGGCACACGCAGCGCGATGGCTATGGCATCTGATGCACGGGAACTGACCGTGGTTCCGTCCTCGAACACCACCTCAGCATGGAACACCGTGTCCTCAACCCGAACGATTCGGACCTCGGTGACGGTGTGGTTGAGTGCTGCCACCATGCTGACCAGGAGGTCATGGGTCATGGGTCGCGGAGGGATAATGCCCTGCTGGACGAACGCGATGGCACTTGCTTCCGGCGCGCCGATCCAGATGGGAATATGGCGGGTGCCTGCGGCTTCCTTGAGCAGCACGAGGGGCTGGTTGGACGGCAGTTCGATACGAACGCCCACAACATCCATCTCGATCATGTCTGCCTCCTAGTTTTCCATCCGTGCGATCTGGCCCTGGACGAGGGCGCTGTGCAGGTTGAGGCAAAGCTCACTGATTTCGCGAGCAGTTTCTGCCGCCCGGGCCTTGGATGCAACGTCACGGCGGGAGGCAACCGGGGCGACGACGCTCTCAACAAGACCAAGTTCACGGTCCGCTGCAGCGCGGAAGGGACGAAGGTGGCGTGGCTCGATTCCGTGAGACTCCAGCTGGACGCACGCACGCGTGATCTTTAGGGCATGCTCGTCGAAGCGACCCTCCACTTCGGCGATGAGGCCGAAAGCCATGAGGTCGCGGACAAGTTCGGGGCGTGCACCGGCTTCGGCTGCGAGGGTCTCGCGGGTAAGGCGGCGGGCATGCGATCCCAGCTCACGGGCGAGCTGGTCCGAAACCATCCGCGGAGCCAGTGTGAGCCCGCCGGGCAGGTTCTCCGGGCGCTCTCCCCGGTCGATCGCGTCAAGGTAGTCCTTGATGACTTTCAGCGGTAGATACTGGTCCCGCTGGAGGGCAAGAACAAAACGCAGGCGTTCGACGTCGACCGGCGTGTATTTCCGATAGCCCGCCCGGGTGCGCTGCGGAGTGATCAGCCCTTTTTCCTCAAGAAACCGGATTTTTGATGCGCTGATCTGCGGGAAGTCCCCGGTCAGCTCGGTGAGGACCTCCCCGATGTTCAGGACGTTCCCGCTCACACGCTCCGGGACAACACCCACGGGTCGCCGGGACGGCTGGGAGGAGGGCATGAAAGTGCCTAGACCTGACCCTGCGACTGCGACACGCTCCCGGCGGCATAGAAAGTGAGGCGGAACTTTCCGATCTGTACCTCATGACCGTTTCGCAGCACGACGCTGTCCACGCGGTCGTTATTCACATAGGTCCCGTTGAGGCTGCGCGCATCTACAACCTGGAATCCTTCGGGGCCGCGGCGGAACTCGGCATGCTTACGGGACACCGTTACGTCGTCGAGAAAGATATCCGCATTGGGGTGGCGCCCGGCCGTGGTGACGTCTTCATCCAGGAGGAAACGTGCGCCAGCGTTCGGTCCAGAGTGCGCGATCAGCAGGGCGGACCCGGCTGGGAGCGCTGCAACGGCCGCAAGTTCCTCGCGCGTCAGACGCGGCTCAACGGATGCGGACGTCTGCGGCGGCAGTCCGATCGTGGTGGTCTCAGGCGAAGGAACATGCGATCCCGAAGCGTCCTGCGCGGCTGCGTTGTTCTCGCCAACCATTGAAAATTCCTTCCCCAAAACACGTGGCCAACCGGTTACCCGGCTGGCCACCATCTGGTTGCCTGGGCCGGTGACTCTAGCCTACCTGCTGTGAGTATTCCGAAGAACTGAGAAGCTCCTCGACCACCGAGCTGTCCTCAACCTTGACTTCGAAGAGCCAGCCATCACCGTACGGGTCAGTGTTGATCAGGGCAGGATCGCCGTCGAGCGCTTCGTTGCGGTTCACGACCTCGCCCGTGAGCGGCGCGTAGATGTCGCTGACGCTCTTGGTGGACTCCACTTCGCCTACGACATCGGAAGAACCTACTTTCGAGCCGGCCTCCGGCATCTGGACATATACGACATCGCCGAGCGCGTCCTGGGCGAAGTCGGTGATGCCGACACGGACAACTCCATTGTTGTCGGGCGCTGTAACCCATTCGTGTTCGGCGGTGTAGTAAAGGTCTTCGGGAATGTTGCTCATTGTCGGCCTTTCGTGGGCACCGGACGGATGATTCCTGGCATGCGGTGAATAAGCGGCGGCCCCTTTTCTTCCGATCGGGGGCCTTAGCAACGAGTATAGGCACAGTGCCCGTGCCGCGCGTCACCCCATGCGGCGCTAGGTTTTCGGCTCGCCTGCGGGCGGCGTCCGCGTGCCGCCCATGGCAATCCGGTTACTCATGAGACAGGATCGACCTATGACTGACCTGCCTTTCCCTATCCAGCCGATGCTCGCCAAAGCCGTGGACGCAGTGCCTGATGCAGACAGCGTTGCCGGCGGTCTGATCTATGAACCGAAATGGGACGGCTTCCGGGCAGTCATCCGGGTGAAGAACGGCGAGTGTGAGATTGGGAGCCGTGGATCGAAGACTCTCACCCGCTACTTCCCTGAACTTGTGGAGGCGCTGCTTGAGAACCTTCCGGAACGATGCGTTGTTGACGGAGAGATAGTCGTTCGCCGGGGTGAATCGGGCGCTGAGCGCCTCGACTGGGAAGCCCTCTCGCAGCGAATCCACCCGGCCGACAGCAGGGTGCGACTGCTGGCCAAGGAGACACCGGCGTCGTTCATAGCGTTCGATCTGCTCGGTCTCGACGAACACAACCTGCTCGAGGTCCCTTTTGCGGAGCGGCGGAAAGCGCTGGAAGGGATTGCTGAGACCTTTTCGGCGCCGGTGCACCTTTCACAGGTGACGGACGACGTCGAACTGGCGCGGCGCTGGCTGGTTGAGTTTGAGGGTGCCGGCCTGGATGGTGTGGTGGCGAAACCGCTCGCCGCGGCGTATGAGCCGAACAAGCGGCGCATGCTCAAGGTCAAGCACAAGCGCACTGCCGACGCAGTGGTGCTGGGCTATCGGGTGCACAAGAGCGGTCAGGGCGTCGGTTCACTTCTGCTTGGCCTGTACGACGACGGCGGTGAACTGCGTAATGTCGGCGGCGCCTCCGCTTTCTCGGACAAGCGGCGACTGGAACTGGTCGATGAGCTCGAGCCCGACGTCATACGCGACGAGGACGGCGAGATTGTTCGCGGTGAGACGGATCGGAGCCGGTTCGCTTCGGCGAAGGACGTGTCATACGTCCGGTTACATCCGCGTCGGGTTGTTGAGGTGCGGTACGACCAGATGGAAGGCGACCGGTTCCGGCACACCGTTCAGTTCGAGCGGTGGCGCCCGGACCGGGAGGCGCGGTCCTGCACGTTCGAGCAGCTCGAGATCCCAGCGGCGTATGACCTCAGTGAGGTACTTGCCTAGCAATGTTACCGTCCGGCTTGTGGATAACTCGTGGATCGGCAATCGCCTCTGGTTAGGATGGTTGGCAGTTCACACGTAATCACATGGTCGGGGAATTCATGGCTCAGTCTCGCCTGGCGTGCGCTCTAGCGGGCGCCGCCGTCTCAGTTCTTGCTCTAACCGGCTGCGCCGGCGGTGACCCGGGGGCTGCCCAGACGCCGCCGGACTCTCCTTCAGCGTCTGCATCCGCCCCGGCGTCAGTCCCGCCCTCAGCGACGCCAACCCCCACACCGTCCCCTGCCTCCGCGGACGGACCGGCGGTGAACATTCCCGTGCCTGAGAAGCCCGCGCTTGCCGACGAGAACACGGTGGAGGGGCTGGAGGCGTTCACGGAGTGGTGGTTTGAGCTGGGCAATTATGCAGTCATCACAGGCAACTCTGCTCCCTGGATTGCAGAAACTGACCCCGGTTGTAAAAACTGTTCCGCTTTGGTCGACTCGGTGAATCGATCTCATGCAGACGGTGGATGGGTGGTCGGCGGTAGCGTCACGGTCGAGACATTTGACAGCAAATTTAGAGAGACAACGCAAGGTTCCGTTGCTTCCTTTGTGACTATGTCTCAGGATGCGTCTGCTTATTACAGCTCAGAGGGAAATCTGATCGAGGAGCTTCCCGCGCGAGAAGAGCAAGTGGTCCGGCAGACCTTCGCCGAGCACAACGGCGAACGCTGGATCATGCTCGATTTTGGCTCTCCCAATACTGGCAGTTGAGCCTGATGCGGACTCCAATTCATGCACACCGGCTCTTCACGTTCTTCGCATTCAGCTTGCTCTTTTTTCTCGGACCGATTACGTCGGCTAACGGGCAAGGAGTAGGAGTTGACTGGTTCGACGGGTCTGACCCGAGCGTCGTGAACTCGGACATCACTGGTGATGAAGATGCTGATGAGCAGACATCATCGTTACCCCGCGATGACCCTGGCGGCGCAGTAGCGTCCGTAACCTCGATCACCTATACCTACGAGCGCGTTTGCCTGCAAGGCGTCGGCAGCTTTCTGGACCGAGGCGACTGTGTACGCATAGACGCTGCGTGTGATTCTGAGCCAGATGGCGTCATGGTCGAGTGGATTGCCATTGACAGTTCCACCACACCGCCAACTGAGACTCCGACAGGAGATACTTCCTGCCTTTACCCCGGCTCCCCCGCGCCGGAGCCGCCGAACGGCGGTGAAGCGGCAGAACCCGCGGTTGTGATCACCCTGGAGGACTTCCAGAGTCAGCCGATCATCGCCGCCTCGGTGATCTCGGAGCCGAACAACTTCGGCCTGCTGGGCGGGCACAACAACTTCTGGGCCGAGGCAGACGAGCAGGAGTTCACCTTTGAAACCCTGGGCGACCAGGTCACCATCCGCGCCTGGCCCGTCGCGTACGACTGGAACTACGGCGACGGCACGACCAGGACCACGCAAACAGCAGGGAACGCCGTCCCGGAGTCAGACTGGCTCTTGGTGGAAACTCCCACAAGCCATGTTTACGGCGCTACCGGTGACTACAACGTGGTCCTGACCACGCGCTTCAACGGCGACTATTCAGTCAATGGCGGACCCTGGATTCCGATCGCAGGACAAGCTGCAGTCGAATCAGAACCGCACTTCATCAGCGTCTGGCGTTCCGATAACCGACTGGTGGACGGCACCTGCGCCGAGAACCCATCCGCATGGGGTTGCAAGTAGCGCCTACTTGTCCTTCTTTGCGCGGCTGGGCTGGACCCTCGGCGGCTCCCCCGGCATCTTCGGATAATCAGGCGGGAACGGCAGTTCCCCAAGACCAGAATCCAGATCACGCTGCCACCATTCGAGGAGGGTGTCGATAGTCCCCGGCGTCTCGTGGAAGTTGGCCCACGGATCACCGACGGTCCGCAGACGCTCCGGCACGGTGAGGATCGTAAAGTCTTTCGGGTGAACCTTCTCGAGTTCTTCCCATGAGATGGGGCACGAAACCGGCGCATGCGCCAGCGCCCGGGGACTGTACGCACCTGCGATAGTGCGGTCGCGATTCGCCTGGTTGAAGTCGACGAACACCCGTTCCCCGCGCTCCTCTTTCCACCAGGACGTTGTCACCTGTTTCGGCATGCGACGCTCAAGTTCCCGAGCAGCAGCGATCACGGCATGCCGGACATCCAGGAACTCACGCACCGGATTGATCGGTGCGTACACATGGATACCCCGGTTACCGGACGTCTTCAGGAAAGCGTTGAGCCCTGCCTCCTCAAGCACCTTCCGCAACTCGATCGCAGCCGGTACGGCGTCGTCGAAATCTGTGCCGGGCTGCGGGTCAAGGTCAATCCTCAACTGGTCAGGATTGTCCGAATTGTCGGCGCGGGACGGCCAGGGGTGAAATACCACCGTATTCATCTGGGCGGCCCATACAGCTGCAGCCGGTTCGTCAATCACCAGCTGCGGGTGAGACCGCGCGCTCGGATACTCCACCTTCACCGAACGGATGTAGTCAGGTGCACCTTTCGGCGGGTTCTTTGAGAAGAACTGGTCACCGTCGATGTTGTCTCCGAAGCGCTGCAACGCAAGCGGCCGGTCGCCGTTCGCCGCGATGAACGCATCGCCGACATCAACCAGATACTTGGCCAGATCAAGCTTGGTCAGCCCAAGCGCCGGCCACATGACGCGGCTGGGACTCGAGATACGTACTTCGCGGGTGCCGTGCGGCCCATCAACGGATAAGACTGTCGCCTCGGATGCCATGCGTCCAAACATACTCTGCAGAACCACAACCACACCCGGCGCGGCACGCCGCCACGCCTGCTTACGAGGGAAGAACCATTCCGATTGGCTCCCGCTTCTCAGCCTGGAATCTGTCTTCGGTTCGGCCGGCAGCCCAGTAACCCGACAGAGAGAGCTGATCCTTGCTCAATCCACGCTCCTTCAGGAACACGTCACGGAGCGCCTTCATCGACTCCCGCTCACCGTGCGCAAAAACCTGCGCCCTGCCCGTTGGCCACTGATGGGCGGACACGGCGGCGGCGAGCAACAACTTCGTTGTGTCATCCCGGCTGCCACGATGAATCCACCTAACTTCCACACCCGACGGTTTGGCCAGCTCGATGACGTCGTCATGTCCTCCGCACTCGAGGAAAGCGAAGCCGGTTGCCTCCGCGGGCAGTGCCTCAAGTGCTGCAGCGATGGCAGGCAGCGCAGATTCGTCGCCCGCAAGCAGATGCCAGTCCGCAGAAGGATCCGGAGCGAAGGCTCCACCCGGCCCCATGAGTGCGATCCGGTCTCCCGGCTTGGCGCGAGCAGCCCAGGGACCAGCCAGTCCCTCATCTCCGTGCACGACGAAATCAATGTCGATGGTTCGATCAGCCGAATTGACTCCCCGCACGGTGTAGGTGCGCGTAACGGGAACATCGTCGGGCGGCAACTGCTCGCGCAGCGCTACGAGGTCGTAGGGCGGCTCAAGCCCGAGTTCCGGCTTCGCGAACAGCAGCTTCACGTAGCTGTCGGTCGCGTCTTTGGGCTGGAATTGCTCGAAGGCCGGTCCTCCCAAGGTCACCCGCACCATATGCGGTGTGACCTGTGCAGTACGGATAACGACGAAGGTGAGCTGAGGCCGGGCCGGCCGGGCCGGACGTTGCGTGGCTTCCATATACTCCAACTTCTGCAGAGTGATGAGGCTGTGATCCGTCGAATGAAACAGCACAGCCCCGGCAAGAGACCTGCTCTTACCGGGGCTAATCTGTCGGGATGACAGGATTTGAACCTGCGACCCCCTGACCCCCAGTCAGGTGCGCTACCAAGCTGCGCCACATCCCGATCGGCACGGACATTCCGTCCGAACCACCTGAAGAATCCTATCCTATCGATACCCTGACCAGCGAACCGGATCTGCGAGCCGGACAGGTTGAATGAACAGGCTAGAACTACTTTTTGCGCCCGCGCTTCTCACGGACACGCATGCTGACCTCAATGGGCGTTCCTTCGAAACCGAAGGTCTCGCGGAGCCGGCGCGTGATGAACCGGCGGTACCCGGGATCGAGGAACCCCGTCGTGAAGAGGACAAAACGGGGTGGACGTGATGACGCCTGTGTACCGAACAGGATTCGGGGCTGCTTCCCGCCCCGCAGGGGGTGCGGATGCGCTGCCACCAGTTCACCGAGGAACGCGTTCAGCTTGCCGGTGGGAATCCGCTTGTCCCAAGACTCCAGCGCACGGTCGAGTGCGGGAACCAGGCGGTCCTTGTGCCAACCCGTCTTCGCCGAGATGTTAACCCGCGGTGCCCACTCCACATGCGCCAGATCCTGCTCAATTTCGCGTTCCAGGTAGCGGCGGCGTTCGTCGTCGAGCAGGTCCCACTTGTTGAAGGCGAGAACCAGGGCACGACCGGATTCGATCGCCAGGTTCAGAATGCGCACATCCTGCTCGCTCAGTACTTCGTCAACGGCGAGGAGGACGACGGCGACCTCCGCCTTCTCGAGTGCTGACTGCGTACGCAGGGACGCGTAGAAGTCCGCGCCCTGCTGCATGTGCACGCGGCGACGGATGCCTGCGGTGTCAACGAACCGCCACACCCGCCCGCCGAGCTCGATCATCTCGTCGACGGGGTCGCGGGTGGTGCCGGCCAATGGGTCAACAACAACCCGCTCGGATCCGGCCAACTGGTTCAGCAGCGAGGACTTTCCAACGTTCGGGCGCCCGATCAAAGCGACGCGACGGGGGCCTCCTGAGCGTTCCAGCCCACCATGCTCGGAAAACTCCGGCATGATTTCGACGGCGCGGTCCAGCATGTCCGCCGTACCACGGCCGTGCAGCGCCGACACCGGCATCGGCTCCCCGAAGCCGAGCGCCCAGAGCGCTGCGGCGTCGGCCTCATTCTGGATGTCGTCAACCTTGTTCGCGACGAGGATGACCGGCTTCTTCTTGCGCCGAAGCATGCGCACCACAGCCTCATCGGTTGCGGTGGCGCCCACTGTTGCATCGACGACCAGCAGCACGGCGTCTGCAAGGTCGACGGCTGCCTCCGCCTGGTCCGCAACCCGTGCGTGGATGCCGCGGGCGTCATGCTCCCAACCGCCGGTATCAACCAGCGTGAAGTTGGTAGCGTTCCAGGTGGCCGAGTACATGACGCGGTCGCGTGTGACGCCGGGGGTATCCTCCACGACTGCTTCACGGCGCCCGAGGATGCGGTTCACCAGGGTGGACTTACCCACATTCGGACGTCCGATGATGGCAAGAACCGGATCCAACCGAACCGGTGCATCGTCGTCGTAATCACCAAGCTCCTGCGCGAGGAGGGCTGCGTCTTCCTCGTCCAGCTCATAGTCCTCAAGACCGGCCCGCAGCGATTCAGCGCGGCGTTCAGCCTCCGCATCGTCCAGGGCATGGATCTGCTCGGCTACGGAGTCCTCGCCCGCGGGCTCATACTCTTCCTCAAGTCCGGTCTGATTCTCGCTCATATTCGCGATCCTTCGTTTTTATTGGTGGGCGACAGTGCGAACAACGTCGAGCACCGCCGTCACTGTCTGCTCGAAATCCAGGTCCGATGAATCAACGGTAACCACACCGTTCGCGGCCTGCTGAAAGTTGACCACCGAGGAGTCCTTCGCATCACGCGCCAGGACCTGCTGCTTCAGCTGCTCAGCGGTCTGGGTACCGCCCAACTGATCGCCGCGCCGCCGCAGCCGCGCTTCCTCGCTCGCGGTCAGGAGGATGCGCACCTCGGCATCGGGCGCGACGACGGTGGTGATGTCCCTGCCCTCTGCAACGATGCGGTGGTGGCAGTCGGCGATGATCTGGCGTTGGCGGCGAATCAGCTCGCTGCGCGCACCGAGCGTGGTGGCGACGGCGCTGACTGCCTGCGAAACGTGAGGCTCCCGAATGGCCGCTGTGACGTCAATCCCGCTGATCAGTACGGACTCGGTATCCGGCCGGGTACTGATGGACAGATCGAGTTCACGCGAGGCGCGTTCCACTGCACCGGCGTCGGACAAGTCCACACCCTTCTCCAGGCAGTGGAGTGTCACTGCACGGTACATTGCACCGGTGTCCAGGTATGCGGCGTGGAGCCGGCGCGCGGTCTCCCGGCTGACGCTGGACTTACCCGAACCGGACGGTCCGTCAATGGCCACTACGAGCGACTTGCCCAATCGGAACTGCGCGAGAGTCGCAGACACTACAGGAGACACTAAGGGAGACGCTGAGTGAGTCACTGGACCACCTTCCATCCGCGTGTCGTGAGGAAATCAGTGAGCTCGTGCCGTTTGCCCGGCAGCACCGAAATTTCAGCCATGCCCACCTGGCGTTCGGGCGAATGCTCCAGCCTCAGGTCCTCCAGGTTGATTCCGGTGTCTCCGATTTCCGTGAGCAACCGGGCAATTTGTCCGGGGACGTCGTCGACCAGGACAGTGAGCCTCGCGAATGCCTCCGGCGGTGTGCCGTGCTTCCCGGGAATACGTGCCTGCCCGATATTCCCCTCGGCCATCAGCTGCGCCATGTCCAGGCGTGCGCCCTCCCCCAGCGGGTTCTCAAGCGTCCCGATCAGGCGGTTGAGGTCTTCACGGACGCCGTAGAGAATTTCCACGAGCCGACCGGCATTCGCGGACAGGATCTGAACCCACAACCGCGGATCGCTCGCGGCGATGCGCGTTACGTCCCGCAGGCCGTTCCCCGCGAGGGAAAGCGCATGCGCAGGTGTGTCCTGCAACCGGCTCGCCAGCAGGGATGACAGTACCTGAGGCAGGTGCGAGATGACTGCAACGGACTGGTCATGCTCCTCTGCCGACATTCGCGACACGACTGCCCCGAGATCGATCGCCAGCGCCTCCGCAATGCGTACCGCTTCCGGAGCGCTGTGCTCGGATGCGCAGATCACCCAGGGCATGGAGGTGAACAGCTCTCCGCGGGCCGCCACCGGCCCGGACTTCTCGCGCCCCGCCATCGGGTGGGTACCCACGTAACGCGGAAGGGCGGCGTCGTGCGCTGTTTCCGAAACCGACTTCAGCACGGCGTCCTTGACGCTTGCAATATCTACGACGACGGCGGCAGGGTAGGTTGCCAGCGACTCAAGGACCAACCCGGCGGTGACATCAGGCGGAGCCGCGACGACCACGAGTTCCGGAGCGAAGGCGGAATCGGCCGGGTCGAGGGACCTGCCGGCGCCGATGTCCTGTGCCACAGCCTGCGTGGACGGGGAGATGTCGGAAAGGACGACGTCGATTCCCCGGGCGCGCAAACCAAGGCCGATGCTCGTTCCGAGCAGGCCGGTGCCGACTATGAGCACGGGCCCGGACAGGTGCGTGCCGCCGTTGGTTACGGTCATGGACTACATCTCCACAGCGGCCAGGAGGTGCCCAACTTCCTGACGGCCGAGAACGCGGATGCTCCCCTGGCGCTGGTCACCAACGCGGATGGGACCGAATTGGGTGCGAACCAGGCGCTCGACGGGGTGTCCGATGGCGTCGAACAACCGGCGGACGACGCGGTTGCGGCCGGAGTGAAGGACAACCTCCACGAGTACGTGGCCGGGAGTGGAATCTACGAGTTTGAAGGAATCGACCCTGGCGATGCCGTCCTCCAGTTCGATGCCCTCCTTCATCTGCGCACCGATGCCCTGGGCCATCGGCCCGCGCACCTGTACGAGGTAGGTCTTGGGCACCTCGAAGGACGGGTGGGTGAGGCGGTTGGTGAGTTCGCCGTCGTTGGTCAGCAGCAGCAGACCCTCAGTGGCAACATCCAGGCGGCCGATGTGGAAGAGGCGCTCACCCTTGCGGTTCTTCAGGAAGTCGCTGATGCACGGCCGGCCCTCCGGGTCCTCCATAGTGGAGACGACTCCCTTGGGCTTGTTGAACGCGTAGTACATCATGGTCTCGTTGAGCTGGAGACGAATTCCGTCGACATGGATCGCTGCGGTTGATGCGTCGACGCGCACGCCAAGGTCAGTCACTATTGTGCCGTCGACCTCCACGCGGCCGTCACGAATCATGTCCTCGCACACCCGGCGCGATGCGACGCCCGCAGACGCCATGATCTTCTGCAGACGGACGCCTTCAGGATTGTGCACGTCCAGCCGGTCAACGGGTGGAGCCTTCGGGCGGCGGGGCCGGTGCACGGGGCCGAGGTTACGGCCGAACCGCTCTTTGCCGAAGGGTGCCGCGCCCGCGGATCCGCCCTTCTGGCCGCTGCGGGGAGCCTTGGGAGCACCTTTGCCGGCTCCCTTGGGAGCACCCGCGCCCCTAGGAGCACCCGCGCCCCTAGGAGCACCCGCGCCCTTAGGAGCGCCGGCGCTCCTGGGACCGTCCGTGCCCTTGGCGCCGTCGTATCCCCTGCCTCCGCGGGCAGGCTTTGCGTCACCGGCATCTCTTCGGGACCTACCCCCAGAGTCGGGAGCAGGGTTACGGCCGTCGCGGTTCCTTCCGGATCCGGAGCGGGGCGCCTGTGTCATTGATAGTCCTTAGCTGTTGTACGTCAGTACGTGGTGTCGTCGAAGTCCTGCAGGTTTTCCAGTCCGGGCAGGTGGGGCGAAAGCCTGGGCAGGTCGGCAACGGTGCCAATGCCCAATCTTTCCAGAAAAAGCGGTGTTGTTCCGTAGAGCACTGCGCCGGTCTCGGGATCTGTGGCTACATCGGCGATGAGTCCACGTTGAACGAGGGTGCGGACCACCGAGTCCACATTCACTCCGCGGATGGCCGACACCCGCGAACGCGCAACCGGCTGCCGATAAGCGATGACGGCGAGTGTTTCCAGAGCTGCCTGTGAAAGCCGCGCGCTCTGACCGTCAAGGACAAACCGTCCGACGACGGCGGCGAACTCGCTGCGCGTAAAGAACCGCCAGCCGCCGGCTACATTTCGGAGCTCGATGCCCCTAAGCCGGGTTGGTCCGGTTTCCGGGCCCTGACCAGTATAGCCGTCATACTCGGCCTTCAGTTCCGCCAGTGCTTCCTGCACCTGATCGAGAGGGACCTCCAGCGCAGCTGCCAACTGCATCTCGGTCACCGGTTCCTCGACGACAAGAAGCACGGCCTCGACGGCTGCCTGCACTCCCCCGGGTATTGACGGGACGTCGGGAGCCGGTGCCGCCTCCGCTGCAGCGTTGAAACTTCCGTGCATCTTCTCAGTTCGCTCGCCCACGGGCACCTCCTTCTACGCTGCCGGCGGGAGCCGGCAGCTCCTCGCCTTCGTGCGCCGCGTCGTATTCCTCGCTGATGCTGTCGGCAGTCCATTCTCGTTCGCCCGCTGACCATCGGACGGTCAGCTCACCCAACGGCGCAGCCTGCTCCATGGTGATGACCATGTCACGGAACATCTCAAGCAGGGCCAGGAAGCGGGCGACCACGACGACGAGTGAATCCGCATCAGCCGTGAGTTGCCGGAAGGACAGGACGCCCTGTTCCTGCAGCCGGTGTCCGATAATGTCCGCCTGTTCCCGCACACTGACCGCCGGAGCGTGCAGGTGGCCGATCCCGACTTCCGTGGGCGCCGGTTCCCTGGGTTCCAACGCTTTCGCGGCGATCGCGGCGAAGTCCGCCGGCGACATCCGCCACGTGAGCTCCGGCATGATTGCGGCAAACTGGGGTTCCAGCGCGACCTCCCGGGGGAACCGTGCGCTCTCCTCGGAGAGCCGTTCATCCAGCTGGCGGGCTATTTCCTTGAACGCCTTGTACTGCAGCAAGCGGGCGAAAAGAAGGTCGCGGGCCTCGAGCAGGGCGATATCTTCCTCGTCCTCCACGTCACCCGAGGGCAGCAGGCGGGCAGCCTTCAAGTCCAGCAGGGTTGCGGCGATGACCAGGAACTCACTCGCCTCGTCCAGGGAGAAGCTGTCGCCGGCAGCGCTGAAGGCACGGATGTACGCGATGAACTCATCTGTGACTTTGGCCAGCGCAATTTCGGTGATGTTCAGTTCGTGCTTGGAAATGAGGCTCAGCAGCAGGTCGAAGGGGCCGTTGAAGTTCTCGAGCCGAACTTCGAACCGTCCCGCTTTTTCGGGCTCCGGCAGCGGAAGGTGGGCGCCGCCGTCGTCGTGAGCGTCCTGCGCCATCAGGCGAGATGCCTGCTAGGGCGCGCCGCCGCGGGAGATAAGTTCCCGGGCGAGGTTGCGGTAGGCATCCGCTCCGGAGTGGTTGCCGGCGTAGGTGGTGATGGGCTCAGCCGCGACAGTGGCGTCAGCGAATTTGATGGTGCGCTTGATGACTGTCTCGAAGACCTTGTCGCCGAAGGCTTCGACGAGGCGGGCGATGACTTCGCGGCTGTGGAGGGTCCGCGCGTCATACATGGTCGCCAGCACGCCGTCCACCTGCAGGCGCGGATTGAGGCGGTCCTGCACTTTCTCAATGGTTTCGACCAGGAGCGCAACAGCCCGGAGCGCGAAGAACTCGCAGATCAGCGGAATGATCACGCCGTGCGCGGCGGTCAGCGCGTTGACTGTCAGCAGACCAAGCGAGGGCTGGCAGTCGATGAGGATGACGTCGTAGTTGTCCTCGACCTTGCGAAGGGCGCGGTCCAGCACCTGCTCACGGGCCACCTCGTTGACCAGCTGCACCTCAGCCGCCGAAAGGTCGATGTTGGCGGGCAGGAGGTCGATATTCTCGACGCCGGTGTGCTGGATGGCGTCCTCGATATTGACTTTGCGGTCCATCAGGACGTTGTAGACGGTGACGTCGAGCTCGTGGGGATTGGTTCCGAGGCCCGCTGAAAGTGCGCCCTGCGGATCGAAGTCAACGAGGAGGACGCGGCGGCCGGCTTCGGCGAGCGCGGCACCCAGGTTGATGGTGGACGTGGTCTTGCCTACGCCGCCCTTCTGGTTCACCATGGCGATGACGCGTGCCGGCCCGTGGGAGGCCAGCACCGGCGGTTCGGGAAACTCCGTGACCGGGCGTCCGGTGGGGCCGATCTCTGAGTCGGTTGCGTCCTTCAGAGTTGTGGAACCCTGTTCGCTACTCACGTATCTATCCACGCTTCCGTCTAGTGCTTGTCCAGTAACAAGTTACTGCTCGCTTGCTTCCCAACGTTACAACCGCTGCCCTGTTGATCAGTGGAAATACCCGGTAGCCGGACCGCGAGCCTTTAGTCTCAACCTGAGCTTCAACGTTGACTCCCCCGGGCGTTGAAATGGCAAGACACGCCCCTTTTGATGGTGCATAAGGGGCGTGTCCTGCCAACTCAACGTGGGGAATCAGCGGGTGGCGCCGACCCTTTCCTCTTCGCGGCCGGTGATGTGGGCTTCGGCGATGTCGGTCTTGGTCTCTGCGCCGTCCTCGGCGGTGTCTGCTTTGGCATCCTCGAAGTGACCGGCGGTCATGGTCGACTCATCAAAGGGCAGTCGACCGGCAAGCACCTCGTCCACCTGGCCCCGCTCGATTTCCTTGGTCCAGGTGCCGATCAGCACGGTGGCGACGGCGTTGCCGGTGAAGTTGGTCAGCGCACGTGCTTCGGACATGAATCGGTCGATGCCGACGATGAGGCCGACGCCGTCCACCAGGTCGGGGCGGTGCGACTGCAGGCCGCCGGCCAGGGTGGCCAGGCCTGCGCCGGTGACACCGGCAGCGCCCTTGGACGCGATGATCATGAAGATCAGCAGCGAGATCTGCTCACCGAGCGCCAGCGGAGTGCCGAGGGCGGACGCGACGAAGAGCGATGCCATGGTCAGGTAGATCGCGGTGCCGTCGAGGTTGAACGAGTAACCGGTGGGAACCGTGACGCCGACAACCGGCTTGGAGACACCCAGGTGCTCCATCTTCGCGATCAAACGGGGCAGGGCTGCCTCGGAGGACGAGGTCGAGAAGATCAGCAGGTATTCGCGGCCCAGGTACTTCATCAGCTTGAAGATGTTGATGCCGGTGACGATCTTAAGAAGCCCACCAAGGATCACGACGATGAAGACGATGCAGGTGACGTAGAACGCGGCCATCAGGGTGAACATGCTCACGATCGCCTGAACGCCGGTCTCACCGACGACGGCGGCGATAGCACCGAACGCTCCCACCGGAGCCAGCCACATGATCATGATGAGGATGCGGAAGACGAGCGCCTGGATGTGGCCGATGCCGCGGAGGATCGGCTTGCCTGCGGTTCCCATCTTCTGGAGGGCGAAGCCGACCAGCAGGGCGACGAACAGGGTCTGGAGGATGCTGGTGCCGGTCAGCGAGGACAGCAGTGTGTCCGGGATGATGCCGAGCAGGAAGTCAACGGTGCCTTCGGATTTCTCGCTGTCAGCCTCATAGGTTGCACCGGAGATGTCGAGTCCGGAACCGGGCTTGACGATGTTTCCCACGACCAGGCCGATGCCCAGCGCGAACGTGGACATGAGCATGAAGTACCCGAGCGCCAGCCCTCCGACCTTGCCTACCGTGGCGGCCTTCGCGATGGAACCGATGCCGAGCACGATGGTGCAGAAAATGATCGGGGCGATCATCATCTTGATCAGCCCGATGAACGCAGTGCCGAGCGGCTTGAGGGACTTGGCCACCTCCGGCGCAAGGAGACCCAGGACAGCGCCGACGATGACGGCGGCGATGACCGCAATGTAGAGGAAGTGGGTCCTGTCCACTCTCTTGCGGGGCTTGTCGACCGAAGCGGCAGACTGTGCAGGCATCTTCGCCATGCTGTTTACTCCTTATGCTGGTAGGCGGCCCAATGGCGGGTTCCTATCCATCGTGGGCGTTACAGTGATGTCGGTCACCATTGCGTTCATACTGTTCGCCGGTTCGGGCAGGAAAGTAATACCGCTGAAGAACAGGACGTTGCCATAGGCGAAAGGAGCGCGGGACGAGTGAGGAATTGGAGTCTGGCACGCCAGTTCTTCGTCGGCCAGCTGGTTTTCGTCCTCGCGCTGACCTCCACCATCTCCTGGGTGCTCTATCTGGATGCCGAGGACAACACCTTCGACTCCGCTTCCCAGCGCATGCTCGCGGTCGCCACGACTTTCGCGAACGATCCCTATGTCCTTGAAGCAGTCCAGTCGCCCGACCCCACCGCACTGCTGCAGCCCTATGCGGCGGAAGTGATGGATGAGCTCGGGGTCGATTTCGTGACGATCATGGACACCGACCGCACGCGGTATACGCATCGGAACACCAGCGAGATCGGTGGCCAGTACATCGGCTCAACTGAGCGCGCCCTCGCCGGGGAACCGCACGTGGAGGTGTTCACCGGGACGCTGGGGCCGTCGGTACGTGCAATCGTGCCGGTGTTTACAGCGGACGACGACGTTACAGCCCTGGTCTCGGCCGGCGTCACCGTTGATACGGTATCCATTGCCCGCAATGCGCAGCTGCCGCTCGTCTGGCTCATCGCTGCCGGTGCACTTACGGCAGGCACGATTGTTTCCCTGGTGCTGAGCCGCCACCTCCGCCGGGCGACACTCGGCCTGGGCACGGAGGAGCTCTCCCGGATGTTCGTGTTCTACGACTCGGTGCTGCACTCTGTGCGTGACGGTCTTGTGCTGACCAACCTCCGGGGCGACCTTGTGCTGTACAACGACCAGGCAGCAGCGCTGCTCAATCTCCCGCCGTCGGCGCCGGGCGAGCCGAAGCCGGCTTCCGACGTCGGTCTCTCCCCCTCCGTCAGGGAGCTGTTGGCAGGCGGCCGCCGGGCAGTCGACGAGATCCATGTCACGGATGATCGCGTACTGGTGGTCAATCAGGAGCCAGCCATACCGGCGTCGGGCACCAAAGCCTTGGGCACGGTAACCACGATCCGCGACCACACGGAACTCGAGGCACTCTCGGATGAAGTCCAGACCATGCGTACGCTGACCGAAGCGCTGCGGGCACAGACGCACGAGCATGCTAACCGGCTGCACACAATCGTGTCCCTGATCGAACTCGACCGCCGCTCCGAAGCGCTTGAATTCGCAACCCGTGACCTCCAGCAGTCGCAGCAACTCACCGATGAGGTAGTGGCGGCCATCGATGAACCGTTCATTACGGCGCTCCTGATCGGTAAGGCGGCGCAGGCCCATGAACGCGGGCTGCACCTGCAGATCGATGTAGCCGGCACTCTCGAGACCCGCGGTATGGATCCGAGGGATCTCGTCACGATCATCGGGAACCTGCTGGACAACGCGTTCGACGCCGCTGTCCCCTCTGCGGATCGACACGTCGGTCTGTCCATTCACCCGGCGAGCGACAACGGCGACGCCGTTGTCATCGAGGTCAGCGACAGCGGACCAGGGCTGAGCGACACACAGCTTGGCAGTGTCTTCACCCTGGGCACCAGCTCAAAGGGCGCAGCAGGCACCCGCGGCCTCGGGCTGGCACTGGTCCGTCAGGCAGTGCACCGCCTTGGCGGCACCATCGCCGTCGCCAACGACGGCGGCGCGCGCTTCACCGTACGCCTCCCGGCAGGTCCGTCCTCACCGGAAGACGCGCACATTGACGGCCTGCGAGCGCACGGGGAGACCTTCCGTGGCTGATGAATCGGGCAACCGGCCCATCCGGGTACTGGTGGTGGAGGATGACCCCATCGCCGCCGAAGCGCACGCGCTGTATGTGAAGCGCCTCGACGGGTTCGAACTCGCCGGCATTGCCGGCACCGGATCCGATGCGCTCTCCATACTGCGCCGGCAGTCGGATTCAGGAGGCGGCGTCGTCGATCTGGTATTGCTCGACATGAACCTGCCCGACCTGCACGGCCTGGACATCATCCGCAGGATCCGCGGTTCGGGCAGCAGCGTGGACATCATTGCCATTACGGCGGTCCGGGAACTGGGTGTGGTCCGCTCCGCGATCTCGTCCGGCATTGTGCAGTACCTGATCAAGCCGTTCACCTACTCGGCGTTCAGCGAGAAGATGAACAACTACCGGCATTTTCGTGAAAACCTGCATGCGCAGGCCTCCTCCACAACCCAATCGGAGGTGGACAACGCTTTCGCTGCCCTTCGTCCGCCTTCGCAGGGTAGTTTGCCGAAGGGTCTGTCCGAGGAGACACTTCGCGCCGTCGTTTCGTTCCTGTCTGCCGCACCGGCACCGGTCTCGGCGGTGGAGGTTGCGTCTTCGCTGGAACTGTCCCGGGTCACCGCACGGCGGTACCTGGAGCACCTCGCGGACAGCGGCTCAGCCCGCCGGATGCCCCGCTATGGCACGCGCGGTCGGCCTGAGCTCGAGTACACCTGGAACCGTTAACGGGACTTACCGTTCGTCAACCCTGTCCGGGAGACCGAAGGCGTTGAAGAGCTCCGGGTAGAGGAAGTTGTGATGCCCTACGATGCGGCCATCCCGAGTTTCGATGACCTGGATGGCGAACGGCTCCCATACCCCGGGCGCCACCGAGTGGTACGCGCCGAAGCCGGCTGTTCCGTTCACCATCACCGGGATAAGGCGGCTGTCCTTGCACACGATCCCCTGGCCCAGAAACCACGCCGCGCAGTTGTCCGGGCCGGTTAGCCAGAGGTTGAACGGCGGCATCGAGAGGACAACGTCCTGGCGCAGCAGCGAGACCAGCCGGTCGATGTTGTAGCTTTCGAACGCTTCGACGTACTGCTCAAGAAGAGCGGTATGCCTGCTGTCCATGGTGGACATGAGCGCCGGTTCCCTACGTGCGGCAAGCGTCTTCCGCGCCCGCTGCAGCGCGCTGTTCACAGCTGCCACGGTCTGTTCCAGCAGCGCGGCGGCTTCGCTCGCCTTCCACGCGAGCACTTCGCAGAGGATGAGGACGGAGCGCTGCAGAGGCGGCAAGTGCTGCAGAGCCGCCACGAAGGCAAGCCGAATGGATTCCCTCGCGAGCGCGACGTCGGCAGGGTCTGCGGTGAGGTCGATGACCTTGCTATCCGCGATGGGTTGCACAAACGCGTTCTCGGGAAGCGGCGCCCCGAGTACTGCTTCGGAGGTCGGCGTCGCCGGCCCCAGTTCCATCGGCCGCGCACGCCGCTGCGGGCTGCGGAGCATGTCGATGCAGACGTTGTGCGCGATCTTGTACAGCCAGGTCCGGGCTGAGGACCGTCTGTTGAAGTCCCGGCGGCCGTTCCAGGCCTTGATCATTGTTTCCTGGACCGCATCCTCCGCTTCGGATCCGGAACCCAGCATTCGGTAGCAGTAGCCGGTCAGCTCCCGTCGGTACGCTTCGAGACCCTGCGCCGTCACCTCGTTGGACTGGTCCGTCCGTTCCGTTTCCATTGCGGAGTGCATGGCACAAAAGCGTACCGGCGGCCCGGTTGGTTGCGGCGCCAAGTTAGCCGAAAATTTTCACCATCTTTCCTTTGGAACCGATGATTCTCGGGCAGTTGCCACGTCTACTGGGTATGCGAGCATTTCCTGCCGCTGAAAACCCGCTAGAAGGAGAGCACCGTGACCAGCGTCTTCATCAACCTTCCCGTCAAGGACCTGCAAAAGTCCAAGGATTTCTACACCAGCTTTGGATGGACCCTGAACCCGGCGTTCAGCGACGACAACGCCGGCTCGATCGTCATCAGCGACACGATTTACGTCATGCTGCTGACCCACGATCACTACAAGCAGTTCACTGACAAGCAGATCGCCGACACCTCGACCACGTCGGCGGTTCTGAACGCGATCAGCGTGGACTCGCCCGAGGAGATTGACCAGCTCGTCGACCAGGCGCTGGCCGCCGGAGCCACCGAGGGTAACCCGCAGGACTACGGCTTCATGCGGTCCCGTACCTTCTCGGATCCGGACGGTCACTCGTGGGAGGTGCTTTGGATGGACCCGATTGCCGAGACCGGCGATTGGGCTGCGGTGCAGGAGAAGTACCCGCAGCAGGCCTGAGCGAGCCACATCCGAAATGACGACGGGGGCACCTGGCCAGGTACCGCCGTCGTCGTTGTTTGTATACAGAAGACGCTCCAAGGAGCCGGAACATTGCCCGAAGGTCCGGTTCTGTATACATTGGGATGGTGCGAAAAGCGAGGGAGCAGGCGGATGCGGGCAAGTGACCGCGCCTATCAGGCTTTGCGCGCTGACATCATCGAATGGCGGTTGGGGCCGGGCACGGTACTCGGTGAAGTCGAACAGTCAGCCCGGCTCGGTATCTCCCGAACACCCCTGCGCGAAGCCCTTTCACGGTTGACCGCTGAAGGGCTGACGGCCCCGCAGCCCGGGCGCGGCGTCATCGTCAGTGAGGTGACGCTCGAGAAGATCACCGGATTGTTCGATGTGCGCATCTCGCTCGACTGCACGGCTGCCGCCCTCGCTGCGGCGCATCCGGACCAGCGGACCTTCCAGCAATTGACCCGCCGTTTTGAATCGGCGTCCTCGCTGATTCGGGAGTCCGACGGCTGCCAACACGAGTACTACGAACTGGTCGCCGAACTGGACGCAGCAATCGACGAAGCCGCCGCGAACCCATACCTCCTTCAAGCCCAGCGGCAGTTGCGCACGCACCTGAGCCGGGTGCGCCGGTTGGCCCAGGATGACGTGGCGCGCCTGACGGCATCGGCCGCCGAGCATGCGCAGATAGCCCGGTCCATCGCGCAGGCCAACGCTGACCTGGCCGTTGCGTCCACCAAGGTTCACCTTCACAACAGCCTGCAGTACCTGTTGGCTGCCCGAGCAAACAGCAACGCGAGAATTACCCGAGAGGAAGTACCCAATGGTTGAACTACACCCCGTCCGAGTGCACCGCAGCGAGGAAAACCTGCCTCGAACCGGTCAGCTCGCGTGGAAAATCGCCGAGGTGGCCGCCGATCCCGTCGGAGTCGACGGTGACGTGACCGACATGGTGATCAACCGCATCATCGACAACGCCTCGGTTGCCGTCGCGTCCCTTTCCCGCGCGCCCATCGTGGCCGCCCGTGCCCAGGCGCTGAGCCACCCCGTCTCAGTCAACGGACGCGGTGCAACGATCTTCGGGATCGACGGAAAATCCTCGCCCGAGTGGGCCGCCTGGGCCAACGGAGTCGCCGTCCGCGAGCTGGATTATCACGACACCTTCCTCGCCGCCGACTACTCCCATCCAGGAGACAACATCCCGCCGATTCTCGCCGTCGCGCAGCACACAGGGGCAACAGGCGCTGACCTGCTGCGCGGCATCGCCACCGGATACGAGATCCAGGTGGACCTGGTGAAGGCTATCTGCCTGCACAAGCACAAGATCGACCACGTTGCACACCTCGGTCCGTCCGCAGCCGCCGGGATCGGCACCCTGCTCAGCCTCGATGTCGAGACGATCTTCCAGGCGATAGGGCAGGCGCTGCATACGACGACGGCAACCCGCCAGTCACGCAAGGGTGAGATCTCGACGTGGAAGGCACACGCACCGGCCTTCGCTGGCAAGATGGCCGTCGAAGCCGTGGACCGGGCTATGCGGGGACAGACCTCCCCCACGCCGATCTACGAGGGTGAGGACGGCGTGATCGCGTGGATGCTCGACGGCCCGGACGCGAGGTACGAAGTACCGCTGCCGCACGCTGATGAGCCGAAGCGCGCCATCCTGGACACGTACACCAAGGAGCACTCGGCCGAGTACCAGGCGCAGGCGTGGATCGATCTGGCGCGCCGACTGCATGGCGCCCACCCTGAAGTAACCGATCCTGGGAAGGTTGAGTCCGTCCGGATCCACACCTCGCACCACACGCATTACGTGATCGGCTCGGGTGCGAATGACCCGCAGAAGTACGATCCAACGGCGTCCCGTGAGACGCTCGACCACTCGATCCCGTACATTTTCACCGTCGCACTGCAGGACGGGCGCTGGCACCACGTCGACTCCTATACGCCGGAACGCGCTTCGCGCGCCGACACCGTTCAGCTCTGGCACAAAGTCACCACGGTTGAGGACGCCGAATGGACGCGCCGCTATCACTCCCTGGACATCAACGAGAAGGCGTTCGGCGGTCGAGTAGAAATCACCCTCACCGACGGAACCGTCATTACGGATGAGATTGCCGTCGCTGACGCCCACCCATTGGGAGCGCGCCCGTTCGCCCGCGAGCAGTACATCGGCAAGTTGCGCACCTTGGCTGCTGGCGTAGTGGAGGACGCAGAGGTGGACCGGTTCCTCGATGCCGTCCAGCGGCTCCCTCACCTCGCCTCGGGCGAGCTTGACCAGCTGAACCTGGCTGCCGCCGTCGGCGTCCTTTCCGCAGAAGCACCGAAGGGGCTGTTCTAGATGTTGTATTCGGCCATCACACCCGAAAAGAAGCGCGAGGCACTTCGCGCAGGCTTGGCCTCAGGCCGCATCCAACAGTTCCCGGGGGCGTTCAATCCGCTGTCTGCCCGCCTGATCGAAGACAAGGCGTTCGACGGCGTCTATATCTCCGGAGCTGTCCTCGCCAACGACCTCGGGTTGCCCGATATCGGGCTCACAACACTGACCGAAGTTGCCACGCGCGCCGGCCAGATAGCCCGCATGACGGATTTACCGGCGCTGGTTGACGCCGACACGGGCTTCGGTGAACCCATGAACGTCGCGAGGACGGTCCAGGAGCTCGAAAACGCAGGCTTGGCCGGCTGCCACATAGAAGATCAATTCAACCCGAAACGCTGCGGTCATCTCGACGGCAAGAACGTGGTTGACACGGACACTGCCACCAAACGCATCCGGGCAGCTGCCGATGCACGACGGGACCGGAATTTTCTGATCATGGCGAGGACGGACATCCGCGGTACGGACTCCCTCGATGCCGCCCAGGACCGGGCGAAAGCGCTGGTCGACGCCGGTGCGGACGCCATTTTCCCGGAAGCCATGAGGGACCTGTCGGAGTTCGATGCCATCCGCAAGGCCGTCGGGGTGCCGATCCTGGCGAACATGACCGAGTTCGGGAAGAGCGAGCTTTTCTCCATCGCCGACCTCGAATCCGTCGGCGTCAACATGGTGATCTACCCCGTAACGCTGCTGCGTAGTGCGATGGGGGCGGCGGAGCGTACGCTGGAAACGATCAAGGCCGACGGCACCCAACAGGGCGCCGTTACATCCATGCAGACGCGCGCGCGACTTTATGAGCTGGTCGACTACGAAGCGTATAACCAGTTCGACACCTCAGTGTTCAACTTCCGGGTGCCCGGCGAACACTGAACCGATCCCGGCACCCGGCCCGAAACGGCACCCGACGAACCACCACCGACGAAGGAGTCAAAGGCATGACCGAACCTCAGATCTACAAGGGCCTCGCCGGCGTCACCGCAGACACCACCGCAATCTCGAAGGTCAACCCCGACACCAACTCGCTGCTCTACCGCGGCTACCCTGTCCAGGAGCTGGCTGCTGCAGTGGGTTTCGAGGACGTTGCCTGGCTGTTGTGGCACGGCGAGCTCCCCACCGAGTCGGAGGCACGTGAATTCCGCACGCGCGAACGCTCGTCCCGCGCCCTCGCAGCCAATGTGAAGGCAGCGATCGACCTGCTGCCGCTCAGCTGCCACCCGATGGATGTCGGCCGCACCGCTGTCTCGGTCATCGGCGCAAACCACCCGAAAGCCGGGGATTCGTCACCGGAAGCCGAGCTTGAGAAAGCGGTGGAGCTGTTCGCTGCCTTCCCCGCCGTCGTCGCGTATGACCAGCGGCGCCGCCGCGGGCTGGAACCGGTAGAACCCCGGAATGATCTGGACTACTCGGCCAACTTCCTGTGGATGACTTTCGGTGAGGAGGCCGCGCCGGAGGTGGTGGAGGCCTTCAATACCTCGATGATCCTGTACGCAGAACACTCCTTCAACGCCTCGACCTTCACCGCGCGCGTCATCACCTCCACGCTGGCTGACCTGCACTCCGCGGTCACCGGAGCAATCGGAGCGCTCAAGGGTCCGCTGCACGGCGGTGCAAACGAGGCCGTCATGCATACCTTCGAGGAGATCGGCATCCGCGAAGAGGAGACCGCCGAGGAGGCAACGGCGCGTGCCAGGGCGTGGATGAATGATGCCCTCGCCCAAAAGAAGAAGATCATGGGCTTCGGGCACCGCGTCTACAAGAACGGTGACTCACGGGTGCCCACCATGAAAGCGGCCCTCGATGGCATGATCAAGCATTACGGACGGCCGGAAATCCTCGGGCTGTACGAGGGGCTTGAGACGGCCATGCAGGAGGCCAAGGGAATCAAGCCGAACCTCGACTACCCGGGCGGTCCCGTCTACCACCTCATGGGCTTCGACACCGAGATGTTCACCCCGCTCTTCATCGCCGCTCGTATCACCGGCTGGACTGCACACATAATGGAGCAGCGTGCGGCAAACTCGCTGATCCGGCCGCTGGCCGCGTACAACGGCCCGGAGGAACGCCACCTCTCCTGAGCCGCGGACCGAATCTGTCCTGAATGTCCGTTTCAACCGTTCACCCGAAACCGATGAACGGGTAGGGTTCCGAGGCATGGACATCATCCTGGTTCCCGGTTTTTGGTTGGATGCTTCGTCGTGGTCCGAGGTCACACCGCCGCTCAGCGCTGCCGGCCACCGCGTCCATCCGTTGACTCTTCCCGGATTGGAAGGTGCGGATGCACCGCGGGCCGGCATCGGTCTGCAAACCCACATTGACGCCGTCGTCTCTGTAGTGGATGGTCTGGCTGATCCGGTGGTGCTTGTGGGGCACTCCGGCGGCGGTGCAATCATCCACGGCGTGGCCGACGCCCGCCCGGATCGTGTTGCGCGGGCTATCTATGTGGACAGCGGCCCCCTCGGCGAAGGCGGCGTGATCAACGACGAGCTTCCCGCGGAAGGTGACGGGATACCGCTGCCGCCGTGGGAGATGTTCGATGAGGAGGATCTCGTCGATCTGGACGATGACCTGCGGGCTGACTTCCGTCGGCGGGCCATCCCTCAGCCGCGCGGTGTCGCCGCTGATCCTCAAGAGCTTGGCAACGAGCAGCGCTACGACGTGCCGGCCACCGTCATCGCGTGTGAGTTCCCGTCGGCCCAGTTGCAGGAGTGGGTTGCCCAGGGCCATCCGTACGTGGCGGAGCTCAGCCGGATGAGAGACGTGGAGTACGTCGATCTACCAACCGGGCACTGGCCGCAGTTCACACGGCCCCAAGAGCTCGCCGAAGTGATTCTGGCTGCCGTGGACGGCCCACGGCGGGCTGTAGTGGGCTAGGCGAAGTCCGCAGTCCGCACGGTCTCGTTGTCGGTATTGAGGGTGACGGTCACGTCCAGCGGCTGGCTGCGAAGCACGTGACCGAGCCAGTGCCTGGCGTCGTCCCACATCCCGTCCCAGGGCACCTGCTCCACTGGATACCAGCAGGGGTCGATCTCATCCGTGACGGCCGGTTCGCCATGAAAGCGGTCGGTGGAGAAGACAATCGCGTCCATATCAAGCACGGGCTTCACCGGGAAACGCCACCGCACCGGGCCCAGTTCCACAAGGTCCCCGACGTCAACCAGCATGCCTGATTCTTCCCGGACTTCACGTGCAGCAGCTTCTCCTGCGGATTCTCCCGGTTCGATGCCGCCGCCGAGGGCAACAATCCGGCCCGTACCGAAACCGGAGCGCTTCATGCCGAGCAGCACTTCGCGGCCGGCGGGAGTTTGCCGGAACAGAAAGCAGAGAGCAACACGGCGTGGGGTCATAGGACTCAACTTTAGTTGCGCTGCGTAGCCGGCGTCGTCTCGGCCGCGGTCGCGCCGTGCGGATCGGTGCGCCGCCGGTCGTCCTCGCGAAGGAAGAATGCGCCCAGCGAACCCGCCAGGGTAGCGAAGACGCCGATCGAGTAGATTGCGAGCACAACCTGCATGACGCGGGCGAAGCCGGTCTGTGGCGTGATACCGCTGCCGGTGATGGTGGCCATCGCAGTTTCGAAGAGAGCCTGGCCATAGCTGGTATGGGTTCCGGTCGCATAAAACAGCTGGCTCGTCGCGAGAATAACGACGGCGGTCACCGCCGCCATCCAGCCAATGCGGCTGGAGAGCAGCCGACCTGCCGACCGCGATCCCCGGATACCGGCAGAGAGGATTCCGCCCACCCGCGCCACTCGTGTCAGACGCAGAAGACGTACCGCCTGCAGCGCGCGGAAGAACCGGAGGAACGGCACGAGCAGGAAGATCACCTGCCACCAGTTCTTCTTCCAGAACGCCTTGCTGCACCCAGCGATGTAGGCACGCAGAAGGAACTCGGCGACAAACACCGCCCAGAAGACCCAGCCGGCGATGCTGAGGGCAAGGACCAGTGTCGGGTTGGTTGCCAGGAGCTGGCCCAGGACCACGAAGAGGAAGACCAGTCCGAGCACGCCCATCGGCCGGTCGAGTCGGCGGGCGAGCAGTTCGGCGGCGCTGAGGCCGTCCTCTGCAGTGGGCGGTTCGGAGGAGGATGGCTTGGAGTCGGTCACCTCGCCAATCTTTCCACGCCGTGATGGTGAAGTGAACCGCACCGGGTTTGATGGAGACATCGATTACCCGGAGGATGATTTCATGGCAGCACAGCGGAAGTACCCGAT